>NZ_JAJNMQ010000008.1:0-1180 GCF_021368255.1 Plesiomonas sp. PI-19 | reverse complement strand
TCCAACATCACTTTGGCGTTGTATGGTTAAGCCTCACGGGCAATTAGTACAGGTTAGCTCAACGTATCGCTACGCTTACACACCCTGCCTATCTACGTCGTAGTCTCCAACAACCCTTTAGGAGGCTTTAAGCCTCAGGGATGACTCATCTCGGGGCAAGTTTCGCGCTTAGATGCTTTCAGCGCTTATCTCTTCCGCATTTAGCTACCCGGCAATGCCACTGGCGTGACAACCGGAACACCAGAGATGCGTCCACTCCGGTCCTCTCGTACTAGGAGCAGCCCCCCTCAATCATCCAACGCCCACGACAGATAGGGACCGAACTGTCTCACGACGTTCTAAACCCAGCTCGCGTACCACTTTAAATGGCGAACAGCCATACCCTTGGGACCAACTTCAGCCCCAGGATGTGATGAGCCGACATCGAGGTGCCAAACACCGCCGTCGATATGAACTCTTGGGCGGTATCAGCCTGTTATCCCCGGAGTACCTTTTATCCGTTGAGCGATGGCCCTTCCATTCAGAACCACCGGATCACTAAGACCTACTTTCGTATCTGCTCGACCTGTCCGTCTCGCAGTTAAGCTAGCTTCTGCCTTTGCACTAACCGCATGATGTCCGACCATGCTTAGCTAACCTTCGTGCTCCTCCGTTACTCTTTAGGAGGAGACCGCCCCAGTCAAACTACCCACCAGACACTGTCCGTATCCCGGATTACGGGACAACGTTAGAACATCAAACATTAAAGGGTGGTATTTCAAGGTCGGCTCCACGCAAACTGGCGTTCACGTTTCAATGCCTCCCACCTATCCTACACATCAAGGCTCAATGTTCAGTGTCAAGCTATAGTAAAGGTTCACGGGGTCTTTCCGTCTTGCCGCGGGTACACTGCATCTTCACAGCGATTTCAATTTCACTGAGTCTCGGGTGGAGACAGCCTGGCCATCATTACGCCATTCGTGCAGGTCGGAACTTACCCGACAAGGAATTTCGCTACCTTAGGACCGTTATAGTTACGGCCGCCGTTTACCGGGGCTTCGATCAAGAGCTTCGCTTTCGCTAACCCCATCAATTAACCTTCCGGCACCGGGCAGGCGTCACACCGTATACGTCCACTTTCGTGTTTGCACAGTGCTGTGTTTTTAATAAACAGTTGCAGCCAGCTGGTATCTTCGACTGA
>NZ_JAJNMQ010000006.1:0-1759 GCF_021368255.1 Plesiomonas sp. PI-19 | reverse complement strand
AGGGACTTCACCTACCATCAGCGTGCCTTCTCCCGAAGTTACGGCACCATTTTGCCTAGTTCCTTCACCCGAGTTCTCTCAAGCGCCTGAGTATTCTCTACCTGACCACCTGTGTCGGTTTGGGGTACGATTTCTGGTAACCTGATGCTTAGAGGCTTTTCCTGGAAGCGTAGTATCAGCTACTTCAGCACCGTAGTGCTTCGTCATCACGCCTCAGTGTTAATGAAAGACCGGATTTGCCTAGTCTCTCCACCTTCACGCTTAAACCGGGACAACCGTCGCCCGGATAGCCTAACTTTCTCCGTCCCCCCTTCGCAGTTACCACAAGTACGGGAATATTAACCCGTTTCCCATCGACTACGCTTTTCAGCCTCGCCTTAGGGGTCGACTCACCCTGCTCCGATTAACGTTGAACAGGAACCCTTGGTCTTCCGGCGAGCGGGCTTTTCACCCGCTTTATCGTTACTTATGTCAGCATTCGCACTTCTGATACGTCCAGCATACCTCACAGTACACCTTCAACCGCTTACAGAACGCTCCCCTACCCAATAACACCTAAATGTCATTGCCGCAGCTTCGGTGCATGGTTTAGCCCCGTTACATCTTCCGCGCAGGCCGACTCGACTAGTGAGCTATTACGCTTTCTTTAAATGATGGCTGCTTCTAAGCCAACATCCTAGCTGTCTAAGCCTTCCCACATCGTTTCCCACTTAACCATGACTTTGGGACCTTAGCTGGCGGTCTGGGTTGTTTCCCTCTTCACGACGGACGTTAGCACCCGCCGTGTGTCTCCCGGATAGCACTCTACGGTATTCGGAGTTTGCAAAGGGTTGGTAAGTCGGGATGACCCCCTAGCCTTAACAGTGCTCTACCCCCGTAGGTGTTCGTCCGAGGCGCTACCTAAATAGCTTTCGGGGAGAACCAGCTATCTCCCGGTTTGATTGGCCTTTCACCCCCAGCCACAAGTCATCCGCTAATTTTTCAACATTAGTCGGTTCGGTCCTCCAGTTAGTGTTACCCAACCTTCAACCTGCCCATGGCTAGATCACCGGGTTTCGGGTCTACACCTTGCAACTAATTCGCCCTATTAAGACTCGGTTTCCCTACGGCTCCCCTATTCGGTTAACCTCGCTACAAAATGTAAGTCGCTGACCCATTATACAAAAGGTACGCAGTCACACCACGAAGGTGCTCCCACTGCTTGTACGTACACGGTTTCAGGTTCTATTTCACTCCCCTCACAGGGGTTCTTTTCGCCTTTCCCTCACGGTACTGGTTCGCTATCGGTCAGTCAGGAGTATTTAGCCTTGGAGGATGGTCCCCCCATCTTCAAACAGGATACCACGTGTCCCGTCCTACTCATCGAGCTCACAGCAATGCGTCTTCGTGTACGGGGCTATCACCCTGTATCGCCGGACTTTCCAATCCGTTCCACTAACGCATCCACTGATTCAGACTCTGGGCTGCTCCGCGTTCGCTCGCCGCTACTAACGGAATCTCGGTTGATTTCTTTTCCTCGGGGTACTTAGATGTTTCAGTTCTCCCGGTTCGCCTCGTTAAGCTATGGATTCACTTAACGATACCTAAGTTATCTTAGGTGGGTTTCCCCATTCGGACATGGTTGGCTATAGCGCTCCATCCCAGCTCACCAACCCTTTTCGCAGGGTAGCACGTCCTTCATCGCCTCTGACTGCCAAGGCATCCACCGTGTACGCTTAGTCACTTAACCATACAACCCAAAATAATGTCGGGCTGAATG
>NZ_JAJNMQ010000005.1:0-5546 GCF_021368255.1 Plesiomonas sp. PI-19 | reverse complement strand
CAAATAAGTGAGAAGCCCATCCTAACGGATGGGCTTTTTGCGTTTGGGATTTTGGTTTTAATGTCATTGCGGTTTTATCCTCTCTTCTTCCTTCCCAGCGTTATTCCCCGTTTGCCTTTTTATCTCAGCTTTCGTTCATTCTATTCTCTGTGGCGGGCTGGCGTGGGCGCAGAACTGTAGTCAGAACCGCCACAGACGCCAGAGCATAAGGCGCTGTGTGGTCTTGCCGTAGGCTAATGATGCTGATGAGTGATTTATGCAGCTAAGTAGGCTGTGCTGTTGTTTGTGGTGCTCGATGTTTCCCCGTATTGTTCTTATCTCTTATCTCTTATCTCTTATCTCTTATCTCTTATCTCTTATCTCTTATCTCTTATCTCTTATCTCTTATCTCTGTATTCCTTTTTAGAGTGTTTCTCGCGTTATTTTTAGAAGAGACATTGTGTTAGGTAGGTATATTGCTTGGTATTAATAACGATAATTAAAATGCTTTATTTGTCGGTTGATGTTTGATGTCTTTATTTATGTTTTTATTAAATGAATTAATCTCTATTGAATCTATTCATTAATCTCTTACTTGGAATTTTGTTTTAGATGGTTTTATATTCACGCAATGAATTAGTTGCTGTAAATTAATTTAGAATGTGAATGATAATGTCTTTAATCTTGGTGTTTAAGTCGATTCGTTATTACTAATAAAGTGACTGTCTCTATCCTTGGCTTTTCATTGTTAATTGTCTTGTGGTAAAAATAGGTTTGCATCACAAAAGTAAGCTAATTTTAACTTTGTTATTTGTCTAGCCTAGTAATATAAGCCTCTTTTTATTTTTATTAATTCTTTAGCCAACACTCGTATCAGAGTGTCGTGGCTATGTTTTTATGGTGTAGCTATTTAATGATAGTCGGAGTAGTAACATGACTTTTCGTGTGGTAAAGGCTGTGCGCTGGAAACAGCATGCATTAATGATCATCCTTGCCAGCAGTTTGGTTGGTTGTGGTGATGAGTCGGCCTCATCGGCACAGGTAGCACCAGTGGTGCCTGTGGTGGTTGAAACTGTGCAGGCCAAGGATGTGCCTTTAACAACTGAAATGGTCGGAGAAACGGCCGGTTATCGGGAAATTGAGGTGCGTTCACGGGTTGGCGGTATTTTGCTTAAGCGCCATTATGTGGAAGGGCAACCTGTGGTCGCGGGGGACTTACTATTTGAGATCGATCCTGAGCCTTATAAAGTGGCACTGGAGCAAGCTAAAAGTTTATTAGCGCAAGAGAGTGCACGGTTAAATAAAGCGCGTGCCGATCGTGCACGGGTGATTCCGTTATATAAGAAACAAGTTGTCAGCCGAAAAGATTATGATGATGTGATCGCCAGTTATGAGGCGGCAATCGCGAGCCATCAAGCGGCGCAAGCAAAAGTCAAAGAGGCGGAATTAAATCTTAGTTATACCCGTGTGACCGCGCCAATTGATGGCATGGCCAGTAAAAGCACTCAGTCTGAAGGCAGTTTAATTTCAACTTTAGGTGATAACAGCTTACTGACGACCATTACACAATATGACCCCTTGTACGTGAATTTTTCTTATTCGGAACAAGACCGACTTAATTTTGAGCGTGGTATTAAAAGCGGTGCGATACAAGCTCGTAGTGCGGCAGATTGGACGACCCGTATTCGTTTGGCTGATGGCTCATTATATTCGGAAGTAGGCAAGTTGAATTTTTCGGATAATCGCGTAGATGGCAAAACCGGCACGATCCGGGCGCGGGCAATTTTTGATAATGAGCGCGGGGTATTGTTGCCGGGGCAATTTGTTCGTCTAACCATTGATTTGGGTACGCGCAAAGACGCGATAGTGGTGCCTGCGAAGGCGATTGTGCAGTCACAGGCCGATCGGATGCTGATGGTGGTGGATGCGGAGAATAAGGTGGTGCCACGACCGGTGAAATTGGGCGCGGTGGTGGAAAGCGGAGTGTTGATTGAAAGTGGCTTGCAAGCGGGAGAGCGTTACATCGTTGAGGGGTTGATGAAAGCTCGCCCTGGTGTGGTGATCCAGCCGGTATCGGCACAAGAGATGAGCGCGATTAGCCAGAAGGTTGTCAGTGCCAGCGCGGCAAAATAAGGAGTTCGTATGTTTTCGAAGTTTTTTATCGAGCGACCTATTTTTGCCAGCGTGATTTCTATCATTATCGTGCTGGGCGGTTTGGCTGCGATGCGGGCATTGCCGGTAGAGCAATATCCGCAAATTACCCCGCCGGTGGTATCGGTAACGACCTATTACCCTGGTGCGACGCCGGAAGTGATTTCCCAAACGGTGGCGGCACCGTTGGAGCAGCAGATCAATGGGGTTGAACGGATGATTTACATGCAATCCGGCTCGGCGTCCAATGGTCAGATGAACCTGAATATTTACTTTGAGATTGGCACCGATCCCGACCAAGCCACGATCAACGTGAATAACCGTGTGTCGGCTGCGATGGCGCAAATGCCGGAAGAGGTGAAAAAGCAGGGGATCACGGTACGGAAAAAATCCACCTCCATCATGCAGGTGTTAACGCTGCAATCCCCCAATGGCAGCTATGACACCACCTATCTTTCCAACTATGCTTTGCTGAATATTATTGATGAGCTTAAGCGGATTCCTGGTATCGGTGATATTACGTTGTTTGGCGGTACCGACTATGCCATGCGGATCTGGTTGCGCCCCGATCGGTTGGCACAGCTACAATTGACGCCGGCGGATGTGATTGCGGCCATTCGTGAACAGAATACCCAGTTTGCAGCCGGCAAGATTGGCGCGCAACCGACCAGTGCCCCAATTGATTTTACCTATACGGTGCAGACCAAAGGGCGTCTGGAGGATGTGAAGGAATTCGAGAACATCATTATTTTGTCGCGGCCAGATGGATCTAAAGTGCGGGTTAAAGATGTCGCGCGCGTAGAGCTGGGCGGTAAAGACTATGACGTTACTGCGCGGATCAACAGCCAACCGGCGGTGGGGATCTTCACGTATTTGCAACCGGGGGCCAATGCGGTCATGGTGGCCGATGCGGTGCGCGACACCATGGAGCGGCTGAAAACACGTTTCCCACAAGATTTGGAATACCAGATCCCGTATGACACTACCGAGTTTGTGAAAATCTCGATTGAAGAAGTGGTCAAAACGCTGTTCGAGGCTATCGTTCTGGTGTTTGTGGTGGTGTACCTGTTCTTGCAAAACTTCCGCGCGACCTTGATCCCCTGTATTGCGGTGCCGGTATCGTTGATTGGTACCTTTGCTGGGATGTTGATGCTGGGTTTTTCCATCAACCTATTGACGCTGTTTGGCATGGTACTGGCGATTGGTATCGTGGTGGATGATGCGATCGTGGTGCTGGAAAACGTAGAGCGGATCATGAAAGAGCGGCGTTGCTCGCCACGAGAAGCGGCAATTCTAGCGATGCAGGAAGTGTCTGGGCCGGTGGTGGCCATCGTTCTGGTGCTGTGTGCGGTGTTCTTGCCGGTGGCCTTTATGGGTGGAATGACCGGTGTCATGTACAAGCAATTTGCGATTACCGTGGCGGTGTCGGTGGCGATATCGGGCTTGGTGGCATTGACGCTATCACCGGCGTTGTGTGCGGTACTGCTAAAAGAAGGCCATCATCAGCCAGCGCGCTTTTTTGTTTGGTTTAACCAGGCGTTTGACCGTTTAACTGCGCGTTATGTCGGCGGCGTGTTTTTTTTGAATCGGCGAGTCGGGGTGGCGTTCGGGATTATTGGGGCGCTGTTGCTGTGCACCTACGCTTTATTTGCTCGCGTGCCGGGGGAGTTAGTGCCGAATGAGGATCAGGGCTATCTCATCTCGTCGATTATGTTGCCGGATGCGGCATCGTTGAATCGTACGCAAAATGTGGCGGATCAGTTCGACCAGATCATCATGGCTAATCCGCACGTTGAGAACGTAGTGACCTTCTCGGGTTTCGATATTTTGTCGAACTCGATTGTCAGTAACCGTGGGTTGTCATTTATCCCGTTGAAAGATTGGGGTGAACGCCAAGGTAGTGGGCAAGACTCCTTTGCTTTGGCCAAAACATTCCAAGGCTTGAGCATGATGGGGCAATCTGATGGGGTTGCTGCCTCCTTCAATCCGCCACCGATTCAGGGCATGTCGACCACCGGTGGATTAGAAGGCTATCTGCAGAACCGGGGAAGCAGCGATACGCAGGCATTTTCCGCTGAAGTGCAGCGTTTTTTGGATGCGGCGAAGAGCCGCCCTGAGTTTGCCAGCGTCACCACCACCTTCCGCGCGAATGTGCCACAGGTCTACATGGATTTGGATCGTGAAAAGGCTAAGGCGCTTGGTTTACCGATCAACGCGGTGTTCGACACGATGCAGGCAACGTTTGGCCAAGTCTATGTGAATGACTTCAACCAGTTTGGCCGTACGTATCGGGTGCAGTTACAGTCGGAGGCCGATTACCGCGCTAAGCGCGATGATATTCGCAATGTGTATGTGCGCTCGGTCAATGGCGAGATGATCCCGCTCAGCAGTTTGGTGACGGTACGTGACAGTACCGGTCCGGAGCTGGTTGAACGTTTTAATATCTTCCAAGCGGCTAAAATCATGGTGCAACCAGCGGCCGGTTACAGCTCGGGGCAGGCTATCGCCGCGTTAGAACAAGTGGCGAGCGAGGTGCTCGGTAATGATGCCAAGCTGGAGTGGATCGGTTCGGCCTACCAAGAAAAAGCGGCGGCCGGTAGTGCGGCAATGGCGTTTGGCTTTGGTATCGTCATGATCTTTTTGATTTTGGCGGCGCAATATGAGCGTTGGAGCTTGCCGTTCGCGGTGATCACCGCGGTCCCGTTTGCGTTGTTCGGTGCACTATTAGCCACGTGGCTGGTTGGCTTAACCAACAACGTCTATTTCCAGATAGGATTGGTGACTTTGGTCGGCTTGGCGGCAAAAAATGCCATCTTGATTGTGGAGTTTGCAGTGATGAAGCATGAAGAGGGGATGAGTCTGCTTGACTCGGCTTTGGAAGCGGCACGCTTACGCTTTCGCCCCATCATAATGACCTCGATGGCCTTTATTTTGGGCTGCGTGCCGTTGGTCTTATCGAGCGGTGCCGGTGCGGCGAGTCGTCATGCATTAGGTTGGCCGGTGATTGGCGGAATGTTGGCGGCAACCTTTATCGCCATCTTCTTTATTCCGCTGTTCTTCCGGTTGATCATGCAACTCTTAGAGCGTAAATAAGCCTTCAGCTTATCAGCTCAATTTCATCGACCACCTAGCCCAGCCGTTTTTGCTGGGCTTTTTTTATTCTTTGGCCGCTTTATTTCACGCGTGGGGAGGCAAAGAATTCACGCCAGATATGCGGTTACGGAGGGCTACCTTGGTGCTTTTATCCGCATTAGTGGATGGATTTTAGGCTCCCTCTGCTTGATTTGTTCACAAAGTGCGCGCTTGATACGTTTTTCGATAAAAAACGTGATTTAACCCTTGCGTCTTTTCGGCGTCTCCCTATAATGCGCTCCCTGTCGGCACGGAACGAAACGCGAAAGCAAATCAGACGTGAG
>NZ_JAJNMQ010000004.1:0-37689 GCF_021368255.1 Plesiomonas sp. PI-19 | reverse complement strand
CTAAACATAGAAAAATCCCAGTTTGAGCACAAAAACAGGCTGAAATCACCGCCCCGCTAAAAGCAACAAATTAGCAACATAAAAAAGTGATGATCGGGAGGCGGAAAAGTGGATCTTTTGGCGGGTTAAGAGAGATTTTCGTATTGAAGCTGCAGAGCCAGATCACAAAATGACTGTTATGTTAAATAGAGGTGTTTTTAGGGAAATTTTCGTGCCAACAAGCACGAGCAATGTGAGGCACGGCGAAATGTCATGACAGGATAAAGCTGTGATAGAATGCGCTCGGGTGCTGGGACTGCTAGACGTGTTCCGGCCAACACCGAAGCCCAGATAGCAGAAAACCCCGACCCAGACTATAAATCTGAACCGAGGTTTTACTGTGATACCTAGACAATTTCATAGTAGCGCCTCACAACGTAGGAGGCAAGCTATGCCAAGAAAAGTTCTGTGTACACTGATTGTCTGCATGACAATCTTAACGGGGATTTACCTACTCAAAGATAGAGTATGTGAGTTCAGTTACCGACAAGGGCACACAGAGTTAACGGCAAAGTTTGTCTACGAAACGAAGTGAGCCAGCGGGGGCGTAAGCCCCCGTTTGGTGAAACTATGAGCCTGTCGGTTAACGCAGGTTTTTCAGCACCCATGCCTTCCAAACTTAAACAACAGCTTTAATCAAGAACGTCTCAATCGCCGTTCCCGCTTCAACAGCTTTAGCAATTGGTGCAGGCATACGTCCCTGCCCTGTCCACGTTTTCACATTACCATTGTCATCGAGGTATTCGTATTTCGGCGCACGTGGAGCACGTTTCTGAGATGGTGCTTTAGCCTTTACCTCACCATGCAGACTAATCAAGTCATCCAGAGAAATACCATCTTCGGCCAGCATCTTGCGGTATGCTTCCAGTTTCTCTAATCGCTCGGCCTCTTCCGCTTTTTTAGCTTCGGCAGCTTCGCGCAGCTCTTCAACGACAGTAGCTAATTTAGTGTGCATCTCTTCCAGCACAGAAAAATCCACATCACGCGCGAAAGCACGTAGGGAGCGAATATTAGTAAGGGTCTTAATGATTTCGTTGGTATCCATATTGGAAACAAAGTCCTTCTATATAATAAGGTTATTAAATAGCAAGAGCATATCCATTACGGTATGGCCGTAAAAAGCCAGACTGGCTAAGCTCGTCTAAAACACGATTGATAATATCACGCCCGACATTACCAAAGTGAGCAGAAATACCGCGATGACTAGGACGTACAGTTTGCGTCAAAATAGCCTTCTTAATTTCTCGGCATAACTGTTCATCACACTTATCTGATTCAACATCATCATCCACACACTCAAAAGCATTATCGTTCATTGCGTCTGTGTAGCAGTGTGTGCTCAGTGTGATTGAGTGTTCATCACTCGGAGTGTGTATTTCTGGCTCATTCTCACGCACCACACTTAATTCGGAGTCAGTGTGCATGAGTGTGGTTAAGTGTGTTTGAGTGTGTGTACGCAATGCAGACAGAACAAAAACCAATAGCCAACTTGTTAATTCCAGCGCGCCCGCCGCAATGTAAGCGACATACATACCATATCGGTCAACGGTAGAACTACCTTTAGTGTTCGCTTGCTCTTGAGAAAGCGCATCAATCTTAGCCAGCAGAGCATTTACTTCATTCAGCGTTTTTTGAGACTTGGTGATCTGTTTTGTTTGTTGTTGCAGCGCGGCCAAATTACGCAACTCATTCACTTGGTCGGTGTAGAGTGCAATTTGTTGTGTTAAACGCTGATGAACAACGGAGTGTTGCTGACTAGCGATCACGCCAGACTCCAAGGACGCAACGGAGGCAGCAAATGAGACCAGGCTCAACGAAAGGCTCAGCAGCAAAGCGAACAAGAAGGCGCAATAACGCTTTCGAGCCAGAAATAAGAGTACAAAAGCAGGGGAGACACACTTGGTGAGGTCAAGCAATCCACCAATGGCTGCGGTAGTAATGGGTGCATTCACTGATTGCCCAATGGAGAACATAAAGGAAACAGTTAACCACCCAGACAAAGCAGCAACGGCAACGGAAAGGGCTAGGCAAGCACTCTTCAAAAAGGTATTGTTCATATCGTGATTTTCTTTCAAGTTGCGTGAATCACAAGCCGCTTTAGCAAACTTTGGTCGGGATGTTGAAGCGGCACACTTCAATGTAAATACGCACAAATACAAATAAATATTTATAACTAGCGATACATATCAATATTTATAAATATTGATATGTATTAATATTTTTTCTTCCTTCCAGCATTTCTAGGGACATAACATTGCTTGAAAAGAGCCTCCCGTTTTTCTTCATCCATTTGATATAGAGCCAAAATACCAGCTCTAACCATCTGACTAAAATCGACTTTAGCTTTATCTTGCATCTCCTCAGCATAATCTAATGTCACTTTATTTATAGTAATGGTTTTTACGATGGATTTAGATTGAGTTTCAGCTACGTCATACCCATGATTTTGAGTCGTTTTATTGATGAAATCACTAGCATCTAATCCACCATCATTGTCAAAGTCATCAAACATTTTACCCATTTAAATCACCCATCAATTCATCATATATTAACGAGACTTCATTTCTTGCCTTTATATTCGCTAAATGGTCACCGCCACGAGTGAAGTTTTCTCTATAGACTTTTCGTTTAACCGTGAAGTTGTTTAGCGGTTTAACACCAAAACCTTCGAGCACTTTTTTGGCTGATAAAATATCATCGGTTGCAGACTTTAGGTGATCTGCCTCCATTAAAACTGCAAGTGGGTTTGTATGTTTAATATAAGGCAAAGCATCTTTTAAAAACTGACGAACAACAAAAAGATCTATTGGACTGGTTTTTACGGGAAAAACAACAATGTCAGTACATTTTGCAGTTAATGCAGAACGAGCCGCTTTGCTATCGAAACCACCTGTATCGACAAGAATTAAAGCATCATTATTTTCATTTTTTAATGTAGTTAAATAATCAGATATATTTAATGTAGAAGCTACATGTTTACATTCGATTCCTCTAATTGAAGCCCAAAATTTTAAAACACTTGTGGGGTCAGCATCCACTATAATTACTTTTTGTTGACGACGCTCAGCTTCTGCTGTTAATGCCATTACGAGAGTGGACTTTCCGCAACCACCTTTCGTGTTACCAACAACGATTAATTTTTGCATAAATCATGCCTACTTAGCTGTATGACATATATATGATACCGCCAAGTTATATTTACCGCAACATATTAATAATTATAAATACTTATACTTATTAATATGTATTATTTCGTTGATTGGTCTTAAGCGTACCTATTAGTGGGTTGTAACTACCATAGTTGATGCGCGCAGAAGAGCGTTACACTCGTTTGGCATCCGGTCGCTATGGCAAAGTGAAAGTTCAAACCCGCTAACTGCTAAAACTCTTTTAAGCGCTCACTTGAGTTTGCGGAGCTATAACGCACAGACAGATTGAAGATCCTATGGTCAACGCACTGAAACAGATGACACTTTTAGGAATACCCCAGAGCATTCGTATCAACTAACTGTTAGTCACAAAAGAGCTGCGCAGAGTAGCAAAGACTTCCTATCTCCTACATTAGATGTCGCTATCACGCTTTATTGGATCTGAAACGATTCTTGCAGAAGCTTAAATACGCAACAGGAAGCTGTTAGAGCCATTATTTTTGATTTTGGCACGGTTAGGTATTGCTGATGCGTGCTGATGTGCTTGGGAGGTTACAGACGATTGTCTTTGCTTTGTTTTTTGTAAAGAACAAAAAAATTATTGAGCGCGGAGCGCAACATGCAGTTATCACGATTGTATGCAGAACGATTGTGGGAAAGTTGAGGACTGCTTGCTGTCCGCAGCTTTTCCACATGAGTGGGGAATGAGATCTTTATTAACCATATAATTTTTATAGGTATTTGTGATTTTATCCCTTTATCCACAGCCTTATCCTTTTTAAGGATCTTTTTGATCTTTCTTTTTAAAGATCTTTTTACCCCTAAATAATCATTTTAAATCAATTGGTTACGTAACAAAAGTGTGAGCCGGTGACTGAAAAGTGTGATTCTGTGAGTAAAAAAGTGTGAGTTCATGATGTGGTTTTTAGGAAAAACTGTGACTTCATGAGCTGGAGATGGGGGGAGACTGTGATTTATTGACGTTTTTCGATTGATTGAAAGCGGGGCTTGTTTAAAAAAACCTTTTACGCACGGGAAAGTGTAATTACGCCCTGTATAACAGGGCGTGTAAGGCGCGCTGATTGGTAAATCGTGACCACAGTAGCTGATACGCCGTAGAACAGCATACGCGCAGAGCGGCAAAGGTTCCCCGCCTCCTGCCGAGCGCTTTTAAGGTCTCACAAATAGTAATGGGAAGAGATTGCTAGTAGCGCGGTTGAGCGATGGGATAGTGCCGTTATTTTTATATCAGATGACGTATTTGTGTGTTTAGAGAGAGAAGGGCCCCATTGCTTGCAATGGGGTGAAACTTATCGCGAAGCGATGGATTTATGTAGCCAGAAAACGGGTGGTAGCCGTTTTAGCTGGCTACCCCCTTTTTTTATAAAAGGGCTTTATGTTCAGTATTTAAGAACGAATTTAACGACAAACACTATGGAAGCTACGAATTTAGTTGTTCATATAGTGTTCTCCTCTTGTGTTGGTGGTACATCAGACAATGTTTTCTCACTGTGGCGCTGTCACCAAGCACTCATTTTTGAGCGCAAAACAGCCAAGATAAGTTCGATAGATGCGGGGAATCCTCAGCAATTACGCTGAAATGAAAACTGTAGGCTGGATAGGGGGGAAGGTTAACCCGATTTTCGCTCTAAACAGAGTCGATAGAACTGGATAGAGTGAAGGGCAATATCAGGGTGCGCTTTACGAACCTGCATCTCAATAACGGTATTAGAGACTGTACCTGTCGCCGCAACGGCTTGCCAACGAGCACGCAGCTCGCGCAACTCATTATCCTGTTGTTGATTACGTCGCATAGCTTCAGCTGCCGCTAACTTTTGTTTAGCCGCTTGCTCTATATGACGCTTCTCTGCTTCTTTTTCCGCATTTCCCAATACGAGGTACTTCAATTTTTTAAGCAGCGCTTTTAGCGCATGTCTATCATCAATGCTCGCAACATTAGAGCGCGCGATACGCATTACATGCTCGGCATAGCGTGCTTTTGCACTCTGACGATGCCCTGTACGCTCCATATACTTGCGGAAATTGTGGAGCATTTGGCGCACTTCACCGAGCGTGAAACCAATAGATAAAAAGAACTCAGGACGCAACCAGATGCGCATTGCTTTTTGTTGGCGAGTATCAGGATCATGGCCATGTTGAACAATAATCAACTGCGCATCAGCCAACTGCTTTAAAGCGTTCAACGTTGGATCATACGTTACCCGACCAGACTCGCACTGATGGCGCTGTCCCGTAATCGCCGCCAATTGCTCAACACTTGCAAATACTTCAAAAAGATAGTCACTCTCAGGGCTATAGTCACAATAGGCAATGAGAGCCATAGATAGCGCATCTAATGTCTGGCGACGTTCTGAGCGAATAGAGATACGGCGACCGCTATCTTGGCGATGGCGTACTAATGCGCGATTACGATTCCAACAATGGTGCTTTAACGCAGCAGCAAAGCGGCGAGCGGCTACACAGCGAGGAACAACACCTGAAAAAGCCGGAACATGATGACGATGGGTCTTGCTAGTAGCGCAAGATAACGTGATCTCGTTAGTCACACCGCCCAGCACTTATGGCGGTAACTAAAGGTTGAATAGAGAAGTGCATTTGCTATAATTCCTTTTAGGCCAAGCCTGCTGTTAGCCCCCTGAACATCCTGTGAAACCGCCAAGTTACCGAGGATTTCAGGGGGTTTTTGCATTTGAAGAAAGCTACAAAACGCGAAGCTTTCCACAAGGCATTCTTTCGGGATGCCTCCTACCGCATGACTCTGGTTATCTATTATGCCTTGTGTAATAAGCAAAGACAATTCGAAGACTGTTTAGCCTTAACACCTATACAAATCCTCCGCAGGATCAAAAACTCCGTAGAACATACACATCCAAGTTCACTAGTGCATAGAGTTCGCAATTTGCTATAGGCGAAGCGATCCTCTTTGTTTGCAAAATGAATAATTATAGAAAGTTATCCACATATTTTGTGGATTATAAAAGATTATTTCTTTTGATTATAAAAGATTAGATTAAATATCAATACCTCATTTTTATCTTATTTTTCATAATGATATGTGAATTTTATCGTTTCCAACTCTACCTGCTATGCCGATAGTTTCTACCTGCTATGCCGACATCGCCTACCTGCCATGCCGATAGCTTCTACCTGCTATGCCGACATCGCCTACCTGCCATGCCGATAGTTTCTACCTGCTATGCCGACATCGCCTACCTGCCATGCCGATAGTTATGCTTGTTTTTTACTTAGCCGATGTTTTGTTTCTTTTACGAGGGCTTCTGTTGTCTTTAGGTGCCGTTTTATTTTGTAGGCAATACATACCTGCTATGCCGATAGCTTCTACCTGCTATGCCGATAGGGGGTTGAATTGAAAATTTCGCCTGATAAAATGAATGAATGAATGAATGAATGAATGAGTTGGTAATGAGTGGGGAGATATGTTAGAGCCTGTTATGTATGAGCGTGGAAAACTAGATGGTTGGGAGGAGGTCATTGTGACAATGCGTAAAGCAGGGTATTCGTACAGACAGATTTGTGAGCATTTGCAAGAGAAGGGGGTGCGTACTTCCGAATCATCTGTTCGTCGAGTGTATTTAAGAGCAATTCAGATTTAGGGGAGGGAGGTGTGTCTGAAAAATTATTACCTGTAAAACTTCAGAACAGAATAAAAGCAATGATTTCTGTTTCATCAGTTAAAAAGGAAGATGATTATACTTTACGAAATGTAAAGGTAAATCTAAATGCCTTTTTGCCAGATGTTGGGGTAAATAGAAGGGCAATTCCCAATATGATGTTGCGCTGTGCGTTATTTGGTGTTGTCGGCAGAGAGAGAAAGTATGAGGATAATGTATTAAAAGCAGCCATTAATGGATTAACTATTAGATTTACAGGGAAGCAATTAGATCAATCAGACTTGGATGTTTATTTGGAGTGTGTTAGACGCTGTTCTAAACATCCAGCGGGGGATTCAGTTAGATTTTTTGCATATGATTTTCTGAAAAAAATTGAACGTAGTTGCGGTAAATCTCAGTATGTTTGGTTAAGTGATAGTTTACGTAGATTAACGGCGTCTCTCGTTGAAATTAGTGATGGACGCATTTATTACTCTGGGCATTTACTAGATGAAATAAATAGAGACGAAGATTCAAAGGAATTTATTATATCCCTTAACCCTAAAATGGTTGAGCTATTTTCTGATGATTTGTGGACAGGGCTATCTATTAGCGAGAGAAATAGATTAAAGGGTAAGCAATTATCCCAATGGTTACATGGATTCTATAGTACCCATTCCAATCCGTATCCATATAAAGTCGAGACTATTCATGAGTTGTGTGGTAGCTCTGCGGTGTTATGGAAGTTTAGACAAACATTAAAAAAGTCTCTTTCTGATTTGTCTAGTGAAACTGGATGGCGATGTAAGATAGATGACTCTGATTGTGTTTCTATTAGAAAATAAAAACATTAGTTCTTTTCTTGAAGAACTAGTACGGTCTTTCTTTTTGATGGCTGGTTGCCGATACATTCGACCGTGGCAGCAACCAGCCAAGCGATCATATAAGGATGTATATGACCAATAACAGTATGGGGACTTTCCCTAAAGAGATCAACATTGAGAACAATGCTCTCCTAGTATCAGCTCTGTTTAAAGAGTTGACAATGGATGAGGTTCGCTGCTTGCACTTGTTGTCATGGGGGATGCAACGCCATGAAATTGCTGAATATCTTGATGTAAAACCTAGCTATGTAAAATCTAGGATTGAGTCTATGTATATCAAGTTTGGCGTGAATAACACCGACTCTCTGAGGGCTATTTACATAAGCAGAGTGCAATTTGACATGTATCAAATGTTAAAAAGTATAACGTCAGGCGTTTGGGTATTGTAACGCTCTTGCTTTAAAATAACTGCGGTGGCGTCGCTATCGCAGTTATTTTTTTTTGTTCTTATCAAGTTCATAATTATTCCATTCCATTTATTTCGATATGTAATGGGAGTAAGTGTGGAAACAAAAAAAATTAATTTTAAATTTGTTCAGCTGGCATTGGATGACGAAACGCTTGAGCGCTTGACTATATCAGCCAAAGAGTCAGGGCGTTCTATTCGTCAAGAAGTCTCTCTTAGGTTACAAGACCACCTGTTTAGGTTTGAGCGAATTGCATCAGTTGGTATGACGCAATCCGTTAATTAATATTTCATAGCTCTTTAAAAATTTAACAGCGACGAAAATCCAACTTCAAAGGAGGTTTATTCGTTGGATGAACGACGGGCATCGTGTCGCGCCTATGTGTAAAAAGCCCACTATCTGTAACTTCGTCAGTAATTCACCCTATTAAGGTGAAATGACCAATAAGTGTTTAACTCAGCCCTTATCGGTGATTTCTTCTTTTGTTTAACTGTATAGAGAAAGGAGGCTCACTGTGCCGATGTCTGTTATTCGACACAGAAAATATCAAGCATACCAGCAACAGCTTGAGGTATTTATTAAGCGAAAACGCGTCTCTAATGTGGAGCGTGCGCTTAAACAATCCCTTATTTTTGGGCGTTTTGATACGCCACCAAAACCTAAATCCTTTGCAACCATGCGCGAGTGATCACCTATGTTTGCATCCAAAGATCATCACTATACTATTGCAAGCGAATTAAATTACTTCTGCTCTGCCTTCTTAAACGATCAAGTACGCTATCCGCGCCAATCCACTATTGAGAATGAGCGCGATTTCACCCCGCACTACATCCAATCGCTACAAGCGGGGCGCGTTCGGCGCCGTAGTCAATGTGTGGAAAAGGGGGGCTTATGACTACGGTGCGTTTTTATGCTGTGGTTGTGGTCATCATCTACTGTTGTGGCTATACGGCTTATACGTTTTGTGGCGATGCTTCAACGGAGCAACTAAATGCCTTGGCAGGTCATGCTAAGCTCCTGCAAAGTCCTGAGTTTAATCAAGCACTACAAGATGCTTTGTCTGATGGGAAAATCACAAGAATGGAGTGTTATCGACTTAATGGCATGGCAAAACGCCTTGAACGTAAAATGCGTAGAGCACAGAATGAAATAGAAAGGCAGAAGGCGGTAAAAGAACTAAAAACTTTTACTGAATGAGGTGTTTTTATGACTTTTATGCGTTTTTATGCGTTGGTTATGGTCGCTATATTCTGTTGTGGTATCGCTTATATATTTTATGGCAATGCGTCCACAAAAGACCTAGAAACATTAGCCAATTCTGCCGAGTCGCTACAAGATGAAAAACTAAATCAAGCTATACGTGAAGCCTTGTCTGATGGACACATTACTAATGCTGAGTTTAGCAAGCTGAATATAATGGCTAAAAATATTGAGTTTGACGTAAAAAGAGAATTAGTAGAGTCGAGAATTAAAATAATTACAGACACATCAAAATAACCTTTATCATAGATACTAGCGTCCCATCCTTATTTTTAATAATCACCTAAAACTCCCTCTGTGTTTTTAGCACAGGTCGTATTCGGCCTGTGCACACTGCCATTTCCGCTTGCGAGTGGAAATCGCGGTGTGCATTCGCACGCCTTTAAAAAAGTGGCGCAGACATTGACCTCTGCGCCCGGTGAATGCTTGCCGAGGTTAATCGGCACACCAAGAAGTTAATAAACAATCAGCAATTCGCAAGGTTATAAGAAATGGTACGCAAAAATCAAATGCGCTTATCACTCTCAGTATTAGCACTGGCCGTTAGCGCCGCATTATCGGGACAGGTATGGGCTTATGCCGCAGGAAGTGGTGCAACTGACTCCGGTTTGCTCAGTACCGCTATCGGTGATGGTGCGAACGCCAGCGGAAAGTGGGCAACTGCGGTAGGTGAGAACGCCACAGTGAGCGGTGATTGGTCAACGGCTGTCGGTATGGATAGTAATGTCAGTGGGCAATGGTCAACTGCCGTCGGACAAAATAGCCAGGTGTCGAATGATTACTCAGTCGCGTTGGGGACTAGCGCAAATGCAACCGCTAACAGTTCGGTAGCGTTGGGTGCCGGTTCAGTGGCTGACCGTGATAACACGGTTTCTGTCGGGACAGTGAACAGCCAGCGCCAAATCACTAATGTTGCTGCAGGTACAGAGGGAACCGATGCGGTTAATGTTAATCAACTGAATGCGGCCAAGAATGAGGCTATCAATTCGGCGAAAAGCTATACCGACAACCAGATCACCGAAAACAATAAAGTGATCAATCAGTCGATTACACAGGCTAAAAACGAAGCGATTACCACGGCAAACAACTATACAGACAGCAAAATCCAAGAAAACAACATCGTTATCAATCAAAACATTGATGCAGCAAAAAACGAGGCGATCACAACCTCAAATGCCTACACGGATAGCAAAATCACTGAAAACAATAAGGTGATCAATCAGTCGATCACTCAGGCTAAGAACGAAGCGATTACCACGGCAAACAACTATACGGATAACAAAATCCAAGAAAACAATGTCGTCATCAATCAAAACATTGATGCGGCAAAAAATGAAGCGATTACAACCGCCAACAACTACACCGATAGCAAAATCACCGAAAATAATGTGGTGATTGATCAAAAAATTGATGCGTCAAAACAAGAAGCGGTACATACCGCCAACCAATACACCGATAAGAAGGTTGCTAACATTACCACTGAGGCGGTAACTGTTGCGAACACCTACACAAACCAACAAATTGCTGATAACAACAAGTACATCGGTCAGCACATCTCCGCAGCGAAGAACGAAGCGATCACCGCGTCACGTCACTATACCGACCAACGATTTAATGCTCTGAACAGCAAGATGGATCAGGCGCATGAAAAATTAAATGCCGGTATTGCTGGCGTTTCTGCGATTGCGTCAATTCCATATGTTGGTGGCTATAAATTCTCTTACGGTTTAGGTGTGGGTAATTATGCCAATGGCAATGCCATTGCCGCAGGTGTGCAATATAAGCCTGCGGACAATGTACAACTGCGCCTTAATGTTTCGTGGGATTCATCTGATAACGCGGTTGTCGGCATGGGTATTTCCGGCGGCTGGTAATGCGTTTTCCTTTGTAGACTACTGTTCATTTTAATCGACCTTTTGCCGCCAGAAATGGCGGCCTTTTTATCGGTTATTTGAGTGTAAATAAAATTAGCGGAGGGGGAAGATGATACCCAGCGCTATATTATCGTTATCTCTTCTCTTTCAACAGTGCGCCCCTGAAATCTCACCAGTCACGCTTGATGCAATTGTAAAAACAGAGTCGAGCGGAAATCCTTTCGCCGTTGCCAATATTGATGACCGCATTAGTCGTAGCTTTTCTGATAAGGCTTCGGCCATTCGTTATATCAATACGTTAAGCAAAGAGGGGAAAAAGTTTAGTGCGGGATTGATGCAGATTTATAGCGGTAATTTTAAGGCTCTTGGACTTGATAACAACACAGTATTTGATGCGTGTGAAAACATCAAGGCCGGAGCAAAAATATTGAGGCAGAACTACGAGAAAGCAAAAGGAGATTCAGAGCAAGAAAGATTAGATAAAGCAATTTCAATGTATTACTCAGGTAATGAGTTTCGAGGTTTAAAAAAAGAGGCTGAATACTCGAATACTAGCTATGTAGAGCGAGTTAGAAATAAAGCCTATAAAGTCCCCGCCCTTAAACCTCAGCAAGAAAGAGAAAGCCGAAGCGCAATCATTGATAAACCATTAACCCACTCAAGCAAAACCAATTCGTGGGATTTATTTGGAGATTTTGAAAATGAATAAAATTAAAAACATCAAAAAGAAAGCATTCAATACTTTGAAAAAAATTTCATCGGGTGCTCTTTGCTCTGTCATGGCGGCAGCACCTGCATTAGCTGCGGGTGGTGGTTTACCTGCAGCAACCAATGCTTTAACAGACATTAAAGTTTGGCTTTATAGTTTTGTTGGTATTGCAGCGATTGTTTACCTTCTGTACAACATCTTGATGGCTCTTGGGGAGCGTAAGAACTGGAGTGATGTGGGAATGGCTCTAGGCTACTGTGCTCTCGCAGGTGGTGCTTTAATCGGTGGCGAATGGGCATTAGGCCTGTTTAAGTAATCACGCCATTTGTTGAGCAGCCAATATTTAGGCTGCTTAACATCATTATTTAAATGCGGTGGTTATATCAATGCAAGAAAATCAAAACCCTGACCAATATGCAACATATAACGGTTTAAACCGTCCAGCAATGGTTATGGGGGTTCCGCTCATGCTGTTATTAACGCTTGGCATTGTTGGCTTGTTTGGCACATTTATATTTATTGCCGTAGCTGGAGCTAAGGGGTTTATTTTTACTGGATGTATATTTCTCATAGCGTTTGGCGTCAAGTTGTTATGCGATAAAGACCCGAATGCGTTAAAAGTAATTAAAATGAATCTCAAAGGTCGTCTTATCTACTTGAAGCAAGGTGATTCGATTATTGGCTTTGATTCCACGGGGTTAAGAAAATGGGAACGCTAACTTTACCATCTTTAAAGAAAGGGCGAACAGAGTCGGTAATGCGTATGTATCCTGACTATCAGTTCCATGTCAGTAAGCATATTGTTTTCACCTCGGATAAAAAGGCATTAGCATCTATTGCTATCGAGGGGATGCCGTTTGAAAGCATTTCTGACGGGGTGATAGCCTCAGAGTTTGAGTCCATAAAAACCTTTCTGGTGAATTTAGGTAAAGACGGGGATGTCTATCTTTGGACGCATCTTGTCAAAGAGCGTGTTAGTTTGGATGAAGACTATCAGTTTGATAGTGATTTTCTGCGGAGGTTTGCAGAAAAGTACATTGCGCTTTTTCAGGACGCCGACTTCTTTAAGTCTACCTACTACCTAACTTTTGGTGTTAAGTACTCCAATATCAATGAAGCTATTGAACGGATTGATGAAATCATTCATCAAGCAATGGCAATACTTGGAAAATTTGGCGCACATACCTTATCCGTTGATCAGAATCGAGTTAGTGAAGTCGCTGACTATTTATCACTTTTGCTGAACAAAAAGCATACTCGCATCCCTTTGTCTGCTACACCGATTTCATCATCAATCGTTGACTCTGAGTGGTTCTTTGGGTTCGACACGCTTGAATTACGCAACAATGAATCCGATGAAAAGCGCTTTGCCACCAACTATGTGATCAAAGACTTTCCAATGTTCACCGAGGTTGGCCAATGGGACTTTTTATTAAAACTGCCTTATGAGTTCATCATTACGCAGTCGTTCATCTATGAGTCGCCAACAAAAACTTTAAAACGCATTGACTCTCAATTGAACAAAATGGGATCTGTACAAGATGCCGCAGAAAGTCAGCAAAGTGAATTGGTGTTAGGAAAAGAAGTGGTTGCCAGTGGTATTACACTGTTTGGCTCTTACCATTGTGTACTCACTGTGTTTGGCCGCACGGCTGATGAGGCTCGTAAGAACGGTATTAAGGTTTCAACGGAGTTCGTAAGCTCCGGTAAAGGTTTTCGCTTTGTCCGCACAAACAGTGCGGGGGCGCATTGCTATTTTAGCCACATGCCAATGAGCAAAAATCGACCTCTGGATAGTCGCCGAACGATCACCAATCTAGCATGTACGTTTAGCTTGCATAACTACAGCCACGGGAAAAAAAGAGGCAATCCCATCGGTGATGGCTCAGCCATCATGCCATTAAAAACCGTTGCTGATGGATTGTACTGGCTGAATACGCATTACTCCGCGCCTGGTCGTGATGTATGCGGCCAAAAAATCTCTGGTCACGCCTTAATTCTAGGGGCATCAGGTACGGGTAAAACAACGCTTGAAGGTGTGGCCGCCGGATTCTTGCAGCGTTTTGATCCATATATGTTTGTCGTCGATTTCAACCGCTCAACGGAGCTATTTGTACGCGCATACGGTGGCACATACTTTACGTTGAAAGAGGGCGAATACACAGGCTTAAACCCGTTTCAAATCTGCGATCTTGATGATGAATTAGCGCCTAGAGTTGTGCAGTTTCTCAAGAGTTTCGTTAAAACGCTGGCTTATGATCAGAGTGGCAAGCCGTGTACGGATGCGCAAGCGGAAGATCTTGCTAAGGCCGTCGATGCGACAATGCTATTACCCCGTGAAATGCGGCGGCTCAGCACGCTATTAAGCCGGATTTCCGATCCTGAGCTAAAAATTCGGTTGGGGAAATGGTGCGGCTCTGGTCAGTACGCTTGGGCTGTAGATTCGCCACAAAATACGTTTAACCCAACGGCGTATAAGAAGGTCGGATTTGATACCACCGTAATTCTTGAGAAAACCAAAGAGGGTGTTCATCCTGCATGTGAGCCATTGTTGGCTATTTTGTTCTTCTACAAAACATTAATGCAGCGAGATGGTCAGTTAATGCTGTCCATTATTGAAGAGTTTTGGATGCCTGCAAACTTTCCTCTCACCGCAGCAATGATTAAATCAGCGCTAAAAGCTGGGCGAATGAAAGGGGAAATGATGTGGCTGACTAGCCAGTCTCCCGAGGATGCTATTGAGTGCGAAATTTTCGCGCCGATTGTGCAGCAAACGCCAACAAAAATTCTTCTACCTAACCCTGATGCTGAGTATGAAGGCTACAAAAAAATCGGATTAAGTGAGAAGGAATTTGAGCGCTTGAAACGGTTAGGGGCAAGTTCTCGCACCATGCTAATCAAGCAAAGTGGATCGAGCTGCTTTGCGAAAATGGACTTGTACGGATTTGATGATTTTCTGCCTATTATTTCCGGCTCAATGGAAGGGATCACGCTATGTGAAAAAATTCGTGCAGAGCTGAAATCGGATAATCCTGATGAGTGGATACCTGTTCTGTTGGAACGATTGAAAAATTGAGGCCGCCGATGAAAAAAACACTCCTAGCAGCACTTCTGACTTCTCAGGTCTTATGTACAACTTCCGTATTCGCATCAGGTATCCCTGTATTTGATGCGGCAGCCATAGCTAAAACAGTGCAAGAAGGTTTAACACGAGCACAAGAAGCTAAAGCCGCGCTGGATCAAGCGGTACGCGAATATGAACAAGCTAAGCGATTTGGCGAAGATACCAAGCGACGCTTTGAAGGTATCAGTGATTTTAGTCATGGATTCGATACTGTATCGAGTTATATGCAGGATTCGTTATCAAAGATAACGGAGAAAAGTGGCAGTAATCTTGAAACAATGAGGCAAGAGCACAATCTCCGTAGCGAAGATGCGAAAACACAGGAAAAATACGACCAGCTATTAAAAAAAATAGCCTTTTATGATAATTTTAATAAGGCTGTATCAGATAGGGCAAAGCGATTAGAAAGCTTACAGAGTGATCTACGTTCTGCGGATACACCACAAAAGAAATCTGATTTAGCTAATCAGTTAGCAATGGAGCAAATGACGCTTGATATGCAAATCAAACAATATGATTTAGCAGAAAAGCAATTTGCCGAAATGGATAAAGTGCGTGAAGAGAAAGAACGTCGCGAATTTTTCAAAATGACACTAGGTAGATGATAATGAAATGTAATTTTATTGTTGTTGCTATTTCTGTGGTGTTGTTTGGTTGCAAGGAGCCACCTAAAGACACCGCTTATTACCTTAAAAATAAAGAAGAAGCACAAAAGGTATTGGTTGAGTGTGAAAAAGGTACGCTCTCTGGTGATGATTGTAAAAATGCCCGCGAAGCTATTTATAAGCTTGATAGAAAAGCTCATTTAAACAGATTGCTAGGTCAATAAAGACAATATAACAATTGGAGCGTGATAATGAATAGTAAGTTTATTGTTGTTGCTGCTGTTGCTGCTGTGTTGTTTGGTTGCAAGGAGCCACCTAAAGACACCGCTTATTATCTTAAACACAAAGAAGAAGCGCAAAAGGTATTGGTTGAGTGTGAAAAAGGCGCTCTCTCTGGTGATGATTGTAAAAATGCTCGCGAAGCCATTGATGAGCTAGATCGTCAAGATTTCTTTAAAAAATCTCTTGGAAGATAATCTTTAATTTCTCTCCCACAAAAACGCACATAAAGTGCGTTTTTTTATTTCTCTTCCCAAATACATTTCATTACCGCTCTGGTTTCCCTTTATCCTTCATATAGAGGTAAGGCTTATGTTTGTATCGGATATGCTTACCGAAATAAAACATCTGGTTGAAATATCCATTGCTAAAAATGTAGGCGCTATTGCACATGCCATATCCCCTGTATTTTTTGCTGCCTTGGGTGTGTATGTATGCTTTGTAGCATTCAATATCATTTACTCACAACGTGACATTTTGATGAACGAAGTATCAAAGAACATCATGGCGTGGGCAGTTATCAGTGTATTTACTTATAGCGGTAGTTACTATGCTAATTACGTTATACCATTTGTCTTAAATGCTGGTAATGAATTATCTGCCGCCGTACTCGGCGAACCGAATGTAGCAACAAGCGTCGATGCCATGTGGCAAAAAATGAGTTCTTCGCTAGATATGTATTTAGATATCCAGATGCAAAGAACCAATAAATTTGATGTTGGTCGCAACATACTAATTTACATTACATGGGGGCTTGGTTATATAGGTGGTGCAATACTTATGTACTATGCCACGGTATTTTTGTGTCTTTCCACTTTCGCAATAGGCATTGTTCTTTCTGTTGGTGTTATTTTTATCTGCTTTTCCGCATTTCCTGTTACCCGAGGGATGTTTACCAGTTGGTGCGGTATATGTTTAAACTACATATTGCTTAATGTGTTTTTCACCATCTCATTTAGTTTTCTGGTTTCATTAATCGAAAAGCAAACAGCCATAAACCCTGAAGCTCTCGGCATAGGTAAGGTTGTATTACTATTTCTTACCATCACCGTATCAATCTATCTCATCGAGCAAATCAGTGTTATTAGCTCAAGTCTAACAGGCGGCGTGGGGATTAACGGATTAACATCCGCTGGAAATAGCTTTGCATCAGGTCTTGCCCGCGCCAGCGGTATGCGCGCATTAGGTAGAGGTGTGAGTAATGTCACTAAGGGCTTCGGTAACAAAATGAAGAATAGCGCTAAAGACTATGCCGCAAACAAATTGGGATTAGCAAAAGGCACAATCAAAGGGGGATAACCATGAAAAAAACAATTCTATTATTGTTCGCGCTATCTATTTTCGGCTGTTCATCAACAAATCCTCCCCAGCCAGCGCAAGCTAAAGGCAAATGGTATGTAATTAATACTGACATCGAAGCGATTAAGAAAGGTACTTTTTAATGAGCACTCACGACGCCGATTATTTTGAAAAAACAAAAGAAATCGCAATGAAAACTGTTGTAGACACAAAGAAAGAGGATGAAAGTTACTATCAAGCGGTAAAGAGCTTTGAACAAGGAAATATCGACTCACTAAAAAAACAGCGTTTTTTATTAAGCATTGGGATATGTGTGTTTCTAGCCGTTATTTTCGCCTTAGCATTTGCCATTGCAGCAATGGCTCCGCTAAAAACAGTGGAGGCATATGCTATACGGGTTGATAATTCGACGGGATACACCGATATTGTCAAGCCTATCGAAAATGAGAAGGCAACATATGACGAAGTTGTCAATAAATACTGGATTTCACAGTTTGTGATTAACTATGAATCATATGATTGGCAAACCATTAGCACGATGAATGACACCGTGCAGCTTATGTCTTCATCAAATGTTTTCTCCGAATATCGCAGAAATATTCTTGCGCCAAATTCACCGCTTAATGTTTTGAAAGACAACTACAAAATCAAGACAAAAATCAAGTCTGTCACTTTTTTGGAAGAAGACACGGCGCAAGTTCGCTTCTCTAAAATCGTGCTGACTAGCGCCGGAGAGCCTGCTAACGAATACGTTACGACTAACTGGGTTGCTACCGTTGCCTTTGACTTTAAACATGAAATCAAAACAGAAGGCGAGCGCTTGTTAAATCCACTTGGTTTTAACGTTCTATCCTATCGAGTTGATCCGGAGACCACCAAATGAAATATAGCTGCATTGCCGCATCGCTACTGATAGGCGTTGCGGCCACGTCTGTACATGCTGCATCTGTCGGAATTGGATCGCGTTTTGATCAGCGCATCCAAAAAACAACCTATAACGCCGACGACGTTATCAAAGTCATGGTTAAAAAGGGGACAGTATCTGTTGTTGAGTTTGGCGAAGATGAAACCATTGATGGGATAGGACTCGGCGATCCCGCTGCATGGGCTGTCTCTACTCTACGAAATAGCGTATTGTTTCGACCAATCGTAGAAGATAACCCAGATACGAATGTTGTCGTTCTGACAAACAAGCGGAATTACAATCTGTATTTGATGTCAACAAAAGGATTACCGACATATCGTCTGAAATTTACCTATCCAAAGCCGTTAAAATCATCACCATCGGCTACTCAGAAAAAGATACCGTGTAATAGCGCTGGAAAAATTAATGGTAAATATTATGTTCGTGGCAGCATGAACATTTCACCCTATCAGATATGGGATGATGGGCAATTTACGTGTATGCGCTGGGCTAACACAAGTGATCTTCCCGTTGTTTACCGAAAAAATGCCGATAACAAAGAGATGCTTGTGAACACGCACATGGAAAACAACACAATGGTTATCCATGAAGTATCTAATGACTTCGTGCTCCGCCTTGGCTCATCTGTTTTGGATGTTCGTACCGACTCAATAGTTCCTCGTTTTTATAATTACAAGGGATCATCAACTAACGAGTATCGTCAGGAGAAAACCGATGAAAAATGACGGTATTATTGAAGTAAAAGGAAAATCAGGCTCTAAAAAGAAACTGATTATCTTGTTATCAATCTGTGTGACAGTTTTTATTCTCATTGTCGCCATTATCAAGTTCTTGCCTCGCTCTACTGAGGAAGACATCCCACCAAAACCCGCATCCACAGATAACAGCGCATTACAACGCGCGACACAAGAAGACAAAGGGCTACAAGGGCGGATTCAAGAAATAAAGCAAGAGATCAATAGAGAGAAAGAAGAAGAACGCAAAGCCGCAGAGAAAGCGGCAGAAGCTGAGCGAAAACGGCAAGAAGAAGAACGACGGAAGGAGGAAGAAAAGGCTACCAAGAACTCAGATGCAGTCGAGCAGATTAAGCAAAATCAACCACCATCAGCCTCCACATCAACCTCACCGCAAGACGAAAACAAACCTCTTCCTAAACACCTTCGTATTTTGACCGGGGAAACCCTCGTGGTTTTGAACAACCAAACCCAGCCAAAAACCGAAGAGAAAGACAGTGACGATTTACTACAGGGGAGCACGTTTGCGAATGGTTCAGCGAGCGTTATCAAAAACCGTAAATGGTTGCTGGCTGCGGGCACATCGCTTAGCTGCGTTCTGAAAACGAAAATCGTCACTTCGTATCAAAGTCCTGCGGTGATGTGCCAATTGACCAAGGATGTGTATTCAGATAACGGTGAAATGTTACTGGCTAGAGCTGGCGCTATGCTCATTGGTGAACAAAAACAAGCCATTGCACAGGGCATTGCGCGTGTTTTTGTCACATGGACAAACATTAAAGATGGAAATATCAATGTGCGCATTGATGCTCTTGGTGCTGATGGCCTTGGTGCTTCTGGCTTGCCAGCGTGGATAGATAATCATTTCTGGGAGCGTTTTGGCAATTCAATGCTATTGAGCTTAATTGATGACTCATTAACTGCGGCATCGACGCATTTAGCTAAATCAGGCTCAGAAAGCAACGGGATCACTTTTGATAATACCAGTGACACCGGTAAGAAAATGGCTGAAATTGCATTGGAAAATTCAATCAATATTCCTCCAACAGCCTACATCAATCAGGGTGAATTACTGACAGTAATTGTCCCGCGCAATATCGACTTTTCTAGCGTTTACGAGTCTCGTTAATCTTTTACCCCGTGCTGGAAACCGGACACGGGGATTTCTCGTGTAAGGAGCGGTTATGCACACCTTTAAAAAAGATGCGATGGCCTTGCATTTTTTACAGGTCGTTGGCATCCAAGCCATTTTGGATTGTGATGGCGTTACCGAAGTAGCAATAAATCAGCCTGGTCGAATCTGGTATGAAGATCGCGATGGTTGGCGTGTCATTGATGCCCCTCACGCAACCTATGAGAACCTTGAACACCTCGCCAGTGCGCTCTGTATTTATAGTGGCTTAACGTATTCATTATCGGAGTATCCGATTGCATCGGTTGTTTTACCGAACGGCGAGCGCGGGCAAATCATTGCACCGCCAGCCACTGAGTCTGAATGTATCGCTATATCTATACGCAAACCTTCTCTGACGCGATTCTCAATTGATGACTATGTAAAATCTGGGCGCTTTTCCAAGGCGGCTATTGCTTCTGGCGTTACGGTATCAATGACTGAACGACAACAATATTTGTATTCGTTGTCGCGTGGTACCCCAGAACAAATTGGCGTGTTTTTGAGAGAGGCGGTTAATGACCGCCTCAATTTTTTGATTGTAGGGGGAACCGGCTCAGGAAAAACCACGGTAGCTAAGGCGATTGCTGATTTATTTCCACCCAGCCGCCGCTATGCAACCATAGAAGATACACATGAGATGACTTTGCCGTTACACCCTAACCATATTCACCTTTTCTTTCAAAAAGGCGGCATTAGCGCACGCGCCATTATTGAAGCGTGTATGCGCTTAAAGCCGGATCATATTTTCTTGGCCGAGTTACGCGGTGATGAAGCATGGAGCTATTTAGAGGCGCTAAATACGGGGCATGAAGGCTCTATTACCACGATTCACGCCAACAATACTTACGCTTCGTTTTCACGACTAGCAAGCATTGTTAAGCAAAGTGAGGTTGGATTAACCCTTGATATGGATTTGGTTATGAAGACTATTAAAAAATCCATAGATGTAATTTTGTTTTTCAACAAAACGTATCTAACCGAAATTTATTATGAACCCGAAGTAAAAAACAAATTGCTAAGCGAAGACTAAAGAGCAACTCACCATGAATAAAAAAATAGTACTTGCCATATTTTTGTTATTTATTCTTGCGTTATGCGCTATAGGTTCAATTTATCTTGGTGGATACATGCAACTACATAAAGCAGGAGTCCACCCTTCATCATTAACGTTCAATACTTTTTTTGAAATAAACGAAGCATTTGGTCAAGATAGCGCCTATAAAAAAATCATTGCATTTGGCTGGATAGGGTTTGCCATTCCATACGCGGTTTTCCTGTTCTTAATGGTAACAGTGATCATTGGTTTGCTACCTAAAAAAATCATCTATGGTGATGCTCGATTAGCAACACCAATGGATCTTGCGCGTTCTGGTTTCTTCCCCAAAAAAGGAGACAAACAGAAATACCCGCCCATTCTGATTGGTAAGATGTTCAAGGGGCGATTCAAAAACAATTATATTTATTTTTACGGCCAGCAATTCTTAATCCTGTATGCGCCTACACGCTCAGGGAAAGGTGTGGGCATTGTTATCCCGAACTGCGTTAACTACTACGACAGTATCGTGGTTCTTGACATCAAGTTAGAAAACTTTTTCCTTTCTGCGGGATACCGCCAATCACAAGGGCATGAATGCTATCTCTTTTCGCCTGATGGCTTTGCCGAAAATGCGAGTGCCGCAAGTAAGGGTGAAATTAAATCGCACCGCCTTAACCCACTTGATTACGTGAGTCGTAGCCCATTACAGCGCGAAACCGATCTCAAAAAAATTGCCGCTATCCTGTACCCAATGTCTGGGGGAGATAATGACACATGGAATGAATCTGCGAGTTCGTTGTGGATAGGACTGGCGCTTTACCTTCTTGATATGGAGAAGGTGGAGCCAACAAAGGTTGCGTGCTCTCAAATAATCAAAACGTCAATACCAAGCTCAGGCGATCCTCTTGAGAAATGGATGGATCTAACGATTAAAGCAAAAGGTGAGCTGCTTGGTGAAGATACAAAACAGTATTTCCGCAAGTTTATGTCTGCGGCAGATAGAACCCGCGCATCAATATTAGTTAACTTTAATAATGGCATGGCCGTGTTCTCTAACCCTGTCACCGCAGCCGCAACAGATGCCAGTGACTTTGATTTGCGTGATTTACGCAAAAAGAGAATGTCAGTGTATCTTGGACTTTCCCCTAATAGCTTAGTCACCCATGCAAAACTGGTTAACCTGTTTTTCTCGTTGTTAGTTAATGAAAACACAAAGGAGCTTCCAGAAAACAACCCAGAATTGAAATACCAATGCTTATTAATATTGGATGAATTTACCTCAATGGGGCGTGTAGAGATCATTCAAAAAGCAGTCGGATTTACGGCGGGATACAACATTCGCTTCATGTTCATTCTACAGAACAAGGGGCAACTTGAAGATCCCAAAATGTATGGCAAAGAAGGGGCGGAAACTTTCATTGAAAATACCGGTGTGGAGCTGTATTACCCGCCAAAATCAATAAATGACACGGCAAAATCAATATCAGAAAAGATTGGTGTCCGTGACATGAAGGTAACGAAACACTCAGACTCTCGCAGTTCAGGTAAAGGCGGTAGCTCACGTTCACGTAATCATGATGTGATTAGCCGTGCCGTATTGCTTCCTGAAGAAATAGTATCGTTACGCGATCACAAGAACAAAACTGGAAACATGGCTGTTCGGGAAATCATTTTATCCGATTACTGCCGACCGTTCATTGCAAACAAAATCATTTACTTTGAAGAACCTGTATTTATGGAGCGTGTAAATTACGCCAAAAACAATCCAGTATCCATACCGTATTTATTTAATGAGGAGGAGCGTAAAACATTTGAGGCAAGCGCAATGGGTATTAGCAACGTTATGAATAAACCTAATTTAGATGTTCACGACACTGTTGATTGTTCCGAATAAGGATTCCCCATGAAAATATCCAGAAGGCTATTATCAGCATCATTATTAACTGCCTATGTAATGACCAATGCAACTATCCCCAATGCCGCGCACGCAGCCTCTAATGATGAGTGTGCTATCTGGCTTTGCCTACCAACAGGCTTTCCTAGTGGATGTGGTGGAGCAAAAAAAGCATTTCTAAACAGAATAAAAAAACGGAAATCTCCGTTACCCAGCTTTAGCAGTTGCGCCGTAAAAGAGTCGGAAATACCGCATGAACTAATCGGCGACTATAAACCGAGCGATCTTACCTATAAAGAAGGCATTGCAGCCAAAATGCCTGATGGTCGTCATTTAGACGGGCAGCGCTGCGTAAAAATCACCCGTAAAGGGGAGGTTGTGACATGGAAACCCTATGGATGCACCGCAACCGATAGTTGGGTTCAGACTTATATGGATGGAAAGCCATACGGCGAAAAATTTTACTATTAATAGGAGATAATTGATGTCTATTAATCGTCTGTTTATCGCAGAAAAACCCGCACTTGGTGCCGTAATTGCTGATGCGCTTGGTCAGGCTGAACGTCGTGATGGTTACATCCAATGCGGTAATGATGCTGTGACATGGTGCGTCGGCCACGTACTTGAACTAGCACCGCCAGAAGCGCATAACGCTTCTTATGCAAAATGGAATATGACGGATTTACCTCTTAAATTACGTCCTCATCAATACCAACCCAAACCCACCACTGAAAAACAATTCAATGTCATAAAAAAACTGATTAGCCAAGCGAATATTTTGGTGAATGCAGGCGATCCCGATGATGAAGGTCAGCTACTTATTGATGAAGTAATCGAGTTTTGTCATGCCAGCCAACCTGTTAAGCGCGTACTGATTAACGATTTAAATGTTGCCGCAGCCAAAAAAGCGCTCAACAATTTAAAAGATAACCGCGAATTTTTTGGCTTATACCAAAAAGCACTTGCGCGTGCGATAGGTGATCAGCTCTACGGCTTCAATATGACCAGAGCATATACATTAGCAGCCCAGGCTAAAAATGGCGGGAAGCACGTCCTGTCTGTTGGTCGTGTACAAACCCCGATCCTTGGATTGATAGTTTCTCGCTATCTCGCCAACAAAAATCACTCAGCCAGTTTCTTCTACAGCATTAGCGGGCAATTTGCGTTTAGTGGCTCAACCCTCAAAGCGCGTTACCAGCCTACAGAACAGGTACCCGTCGATGACAAGAACAGGGTTATTGATGAAGCATTTGCAAATGGTGTGCTTAACGCTTGTAAGGGGCAAAAAGCGAGCATTACCAAGCACGCAATAGAAGATAAACAAACGCTTGCGCCGCTACCGTTCGCCTTGCTTGATCTACAAGCCGCTATGAGCAAAAAGCATGGGCTAAGTGCGCAAACAACGTTAGAAATCACACAGAGTTTGCGTGAAAAACACAAAGCCATCACCTATAACCGCTCAGATTGTAATTATTTGTCTAGCGAGCAATTCGCTGATGCAGCTCAAACGCTCGCAATAGTCAAAAACTTGTTTCCAAGCATGAGCGAGTTAAACATCAATCCAAATCAAAAAGGTCGAGCGTTTAACGATGCCAATGTCACTGCACACACGGCCATAATTCCAACAACAACACAGCCAAATCTCAGCGCGATGAGCACGGATGAAAAGAAAGTGTACACCGCTATTGTTGAGCAGTATGTAGCGCAGTTTATGCCTGCGCGAACATATAAGCAGTGCAAAGTTGATCTGGACGTTTGCGGCCACAACTTTACCACGTCAGCAACGCTAACCACGGATGCGGGATGGTCTGTATTACTAAGTGGGCAAGAGGCTGATGATAACGAAAACGAGATTGCGATGGAGACGCCCTATGCCGTTCTCGCGCAACTCAGTAATGATGGCGCATGTGAGGACATTTCGATTTCCAAAGAGAAAACGAAGCCGTTACCGCTTTACACAGAAGCGACATTACTTAAAGACCTGCAAAGAGTCGCCAAATACGTTACCGATCCAAAGATTAAGCAATTGCTCAAAGAGAAAGACGCAGGGAAAAAGGGAGAAAGTGGCGGTATTGGAACGCCTGCGACTCGCGCGGCCATGCTAGAAACGCTCAAACGTCGTGGGTTTTATGTAGAGAAAAATAAAAAACTCGAACCAACACAACTTGGCATTGATTTCATTGCAGCACTTCCCAAAATCGCGACAACACCTGATATGACCGCACTTTGGCATGAACAGCAAACAGCCATCGAGCGTGGAGAAATGACGGTTGATCAGTTCCTCGATGCCTTGGAATGGTTTATTGCAGACCAAATTAAGGAGATTGATGTCACAAATATAAAACTGCCAGAAAAGCCTAGCTTTAACGTGAATTGCCCAGATTGTACGGGTGAACTCACGAACACCGCAAAGGTTGTTTTCTGCAAAAATTGCCAATTCAAACTATTCAAAACAATCTGCAAAAAGACACTTACCGACAATCAAATCATTACTTTACTCAAAAACAAGAAAACCCCTGTTATTAAAGGTTTTACATCCCAAAATGGGAAGGCTTTCAACGCCAGCTTAACGCTTGAGCAAGGCGGAAAAGTAAAGTTTGATTTTGCAAAATAATATATCTCTCCTGCGCAAAGCGCAGGGGAAAATTAACAAAAAACTTGCGACTGAGAATACTATGGGAAAACCAAAGTTAGTGGATCAAGCACTTAAATTTCATCACGACTATTATGGTGAAGATGTTTATGGCGTGATTGTGAAAGATTTTGATTACTACCCCAAACTAACTTCTATTTTTATAGAAAGAAAGAGGCGAAAGATATACTCGAATTTAGATATTGAGCCTATAGCTTCAACAGTTGTCCATGCGGGAAGTCAACCAGTAATGGTAAAGTCAGGTCGGGGAACTAGGTTGATGTTTAAAGATGGTTCGGGAGCATTTCGAGTACACCTAGGCAATAATGAGGTTGTACATATAATACGATTTATTCTTAATTCTAAAGTAAGAATGGAGTATGTTGTAGGTTCACAGAAAAGTATATCAATGCTCCATTCCCTCTGCGAATTAGGCACTTCAAAGTTAAATCACTCGCTGCCAAAACGTGGAATCTGGAAAACAGACGCAACTTCACGCGATGGCATTTTTTATTACGGAAAAGCCAGAAAGCAAGAAATCGAGGATGCAAAACGATTTTCTTCACATCCTAAATTTCATGAATTAGAAAGGGACTTCAATCAATTTTTTGAAGATATTGACTATTATACCCGTTACGGACAAGCAGGAATGCGTAAAATCCTCTTCACTGGGCCACCAGGGACAGGGAAAACAACCATTATCAAAGCGTTAGCAGCTAAATACCAAGATAAATACTCGTTCATCTATGCAGATGTGTTTTTTAAAGATGTATGTATCGCCGCATCGAAAAAGAAACAGCCTACCATTATTATTGCTGAAGAGGTAGATGAGCTATATAGAGCACACGCAGGGTTATTAAGTTTTCTTGATGGTGCTGACTCACCAAGAAATACCGCGGGGACATACATCATATTTTCAACAAATTACCCAAAGAAAATAGATCCTCGGATTAGAAAACGCCCCGGACGCATTGATCGCGTCATCTCAGTTGGAGCGTTCCGAACGAAAGATGCCGCTGCATGTGCCAAAATGTATTTACCCGACGATGTATCTATTGACCATAAAGAACTCGGTAAAGCACTTGACAGAACAACACCAGCAGAAATAAAAGAAATCATTAACATTGCTATGGGTATGATTAGAGGAACCCAGCGGGAACTCTCTATCGAGGTGATTAGTAATGCAAGAAACTTCTTAAAAGGAAGTTTAGATTTAAGCGTCATGGAAGCAGAAGAAGATATAGATGATAGAGAAGAGGATTTTAGGAGGAACGGCCCACTACCAGATTATGACAGCTATATATGTGATCAATAGTCAAGCATACATAACTAAACTAGCACTAAAAAGTTATCCACAATTTACGTGGATAACTCTGTGAGTTATTTTGCACATTATATGGGGTAAATATAGCCATATAAATAAATTTACCCCAGCAAACACTTTATTTTCTTCGCATGATAAAAGCCAGACTGTAACCAACAATCAATAAAAATAATAAAGCAACGATATGGAACACATCATCACCCAAAAATTTCAATTGTGTGCCTGATACTTCCTCTTGGTATGGGTTGGCCATGTAAATCAATGCAGGAATAAAGGCCACATAAACCCCTATAGGAATCAAAGGGTAGACATACCGAAATCGCCAACTATTGGCATAACATAGCTTAAATAGCACCAACAGCAGAGATGATGATAGAAAGAAAAACAGCAGCGCCTTTAGATAAACAAGAATCGGAATAGACATTGCGCCATAAATGACAAACAATACAATGCTGGAGAATATAAAGAAACAAACAAAATGAATATCATTTAGTTTATTGCGCATAAAAATTCAACACCCATTGGATCACTTACAGTTATGAGCCAAAAGGATAGCAAAAGGATCTCGAATGTGTTTTGTCTAATAGGGCTATCTATTTCCCCCTATAACTCAGCACCTATCGTTCAAAATTACGCTTGTTCAAGCTTAAAATAAGACCTAATAGAAACATTAGGTCTTAAAACAATCACATCTCGGATTCTGTTTTCTCGTTTGTACTTGCTCGCTCCATCCGACTGTTTAGCGCTTCCTGCAAGTACTCTCTAGCCCCATCATCGGATAAGTGCTTAATCTCGTTTCGCTCAAACTCACGGTTAAACGCCAAATCTCGCGCTGCATGTTTTTTCTCAAATTCATCCAGCAAAATCTCTTTGATGTTTTTCTGCTCTGCGAGATCAACGTGAGCATCGTCTGTCTTTTCTTTTTCTACTGGATTACGCAAGTATGCAGGTACATCTCTCAGTTCATCAAAGCTGCTTGCACTAGCGCCCAGCGGGTTCTGTTCGCTAGGCAATGGTTTATCGCCATGCTCATTGTCAGCTTTATCGTTATCGCGCTTTTGGTCTATGGTTGCCAGATCTGACTGCATCGGTGCTGATTCAATGCTCGCGGCAAGCTCAGCCTTACGCTCTTGCATGATCTGATGATACTTGTCTGGGTGAATAATGATATTCATCCCCTTTTCTGCGGCAACCTCAGCACACAGTTGCTTAAACTCTTCTGAGCCATTCAGCTTCAACGAACCACCAAATTTTTCTTTGGCGTACTCAAGCATAATACCAATGGCTGCTTTATCATCTGTCTTTGCAACAACACGCAACCCCTTATCAATGAAGACCGCTTTTTTGCTTTCAGGATCGCAGTACTCTATCTTCGATTCAGTTCGACTCACGGCCAAATCTTTCAGCTTGATATACTCTCTTACCTGTTTTTCACAGTGAATAGCCTCTTTAAGTCCAAGCGAGCTATTTTTTCCGCAAGTAATGGTATTTTCACCATCATTTGTCATAATAATTCGTTTGATCTTATCAAGTGTTTTCATTGCGTCTTTACTCTCAGTCCAGTTAGCATGGTATTGACTAATAAAATTTCTAGCCTCGTGCTCCTTCTCGGCTATACGCTCCATAGATGTAATTTTTACATAAGCAATCACCCCCTTTGCGATTTCTCTTTCTTCCTTCGGCACATATCGCAACTCAGCACGCAATTGCTTGATCTGAGCATAAACAGCTCTCCGTTCTTGGCTGACGAATTGTGATAAATACCGCTTTGACGATTTTAGAGAATCAAGCCGCTCTTTAACCGCACTCTCGGTTAAACGAGAAGAATCCAATTGATATTTTTTTCCAGATTGCTGCTCTGCGTACACTTTGAGTAAAAATTCCCTAGCCTCATGCCAAGGAAGATTGATGTGCTTGGTCAAAAAGTCAGACGCATTCATATTTCTTTGTCCAACCCTGACTCGCATCGAGCCATCTTTTGCTGTTGTTATCTTGTACTCTTCGGGTGTAATGTTGAATGCTTGTTTTGCTGCCGCTAAAAATCTCTCTGGGTCAATGTTTTTCCTGATCTCAGAAAATAGCTCTCGCTCATTTTCCTGTGCTTTAGCATTAATATGAGAAAAAATAACCTCATGCAAAACACTGGATTCGGCTATTGATTTTACTCCTCCTGTAAGATGTTCATCCCATCGCACTGACGAACAAAGATCCTCTTTTCTGTCTCCACGCTTTGCCAAATCACGCTCCGCATTATCTGACAGAACACGCTTAGTCGAGGATGCTTCAAGTCCTCGCAATCCGTAAACCAAACCGCATTCGGGCATACGTGGCAAGCCAAATGTTCTTTGGGATACAAACTTTCGGGAAGAGTATTCAACACTTCGCTGACGATCATTTTCCCGTCGTCTCTCTGTTGGAAGTTGAAATTTTTCTCTGTACTCATGGTCAATCCTCTTTAGCGTATCTCTTTTATCTTTATTGGGAATTGATTTATAGGCTTGACGACGCTTTGCCGATGATGGGTAAACATACTTAATTTCTAAACTTTTCTGATTAACCCAATCATCGACTCTCTTTTGTATTTCCGTAACGCTCGGTTTTTTTATCGAAAGCTCACGACTCTCTATATACTCCTTGCTAAATAATGGATTTTTTAAGTTAGTATACTTTTCGTCACCTTGAAACTTAACAGCAAAGTAGGCATTCTCTTTACCTGCATTCCTTATTTTAACATCACCATAATTTTTTAAAAGATCGTGGAATTTTTCTATACTATTCACACCATGCTTATTCATGTCATCATGAATTTGTTTTTTTATAGCACCTTGCCGCTCCCGAAACAGATCGCCTTTGACGCGAGACAAAATTTTTGATTGGTTGTCATCTGTAACCCTTACCCGTTCTTTCGGACTAACCAATCCATATTTATAATTAAGATGCTCCTGTATAGCATCCATCATACTTCTTGTAGATGAATCCTTTAAGTTACCACGAGGATTCATTGACTTACCAGTAACCAGATTAGTTCTTGGTATAACAATATGAATATGAGGTTTTCGCTCTACCAACTCCCCCGTTTTATTGTCAATAAGATGCTTTATTTTTGGCAGGTGAGCCTCAGCATAAAATGAAAACTCTTGCTCATCATAAGCAGTCATCAACATCCTTTTATAGTCTTCTGTAATAGAAGACAGCTTTTCTTCACTAATTTCAGACTCATAAAAGGAAAGTGTAATATGTAGATAACGCTCCTGACCATTGTTATCTATGGACTGAATAACAGAGTTAGTAAGAGCTAAATCACCATCAAGAACTAAACGCTGATCTAGCTCATCTCTCGTAAACTCGCGCTCAGCCTTCCTGCCGTTTTCTAAGTATTCGGCAATGCCATCATTTCCACCACCAATCCTGATTATCATTTCAGCGCCCCCAACAATCCATCGCGAATTGAAATCAGAGCATTCATAGCTTTAATGAAAGTACTTTCACTAACAACACCTCGCTTGTTAGCAACATTTAATCGCTTAGCAATTTGATTAATGTTGTTACTCGTTTTATTCACATAAAACAGTAATTTCTTATAATCTTGGTTTGTTGTTTTTGATTTTTGTGGTGGCGGAATCTCTATTACTCTTGATAAAATAAGAGACCTGAAAAAATCAGACTTTGATATGTTAGATGACTCTAACAACACTCGAAATGGTTCATACTCTTCATCAGTTAAACGTATTGCAATGATATTTTTTCTTTCTACAGCCATGCTCACCACCGTAATTATAAGGTTCGTAGAACCGCACAGTCAGGGGTTTCAAAGGGAGCACCCTTTGGCACGACGATGTTACAAGGCGCGGAGCGCCGTGTAAACATCGGTCTCGTGCCTGAACTCTTTGTTTAGCAAAGAGTTCAGCCGCAAATAGATATCAATGCGATATCATTAAGACATCACATGGATATCAATCAGGTATCACATAGATATCACATGGATATCAACCAGATATCGCAATGATATCAATAAGGAATCATTTAGGTATCACATGGATATCAATTAATAGATTTATTATATTTGCGGTATATACCCACATGGAGTGAGATATCATGACAAACGCAGAACTTCTAGAGAAAGTCAAACCTATAGCCGAATCAATGAGTCAAAACATTGCCAGCAAGCAACATGTTTTCAACTCACACAAATCGATTATTGACGAGTGCAAAAATAAAGGAGTTAGCAATCAACTTATAACAAATGCGATAAATCACCACCTTACAGAAGGCTCTAAACTAACACTACATTATTTCAAACTATTATTAAATCGTTCTAAATCACAAAGCAAAAAAACGGGCATTAAAAATGAAAACCTTACTGATATAATTCGAGAAGGAGGCATTAAGGGAACGGAGGAATCACATACCAAGCCGATTAAGGGATTCTTCTCAAAAAGAGAGGAAGAACGAAAGATAGAACACAACGCATCTGCAACAATGGCAAAATTTGAAGACAAGTACAAATGAGGATTAAAATATGAATACATCAATCAATTTCGTATTACAAGGTAAGGGCGGTGTAGGGAAATCATTCGCATCATCAATACTCGCGCAATACTTTATTGATTACAAAAAGAAAAACAATGTTGTTGTAGCCGACACTGATCCAGTAAACACGACAACAGCTAAAATAAAGCGCCTCAATGCAGACATAATCAAAATCATTGAGAATAACAATGTTGTACAATCACGATTCGATAGCATGTTTGAATCCATCCTCGAAGGAGGAGATCTTAACTTTGTTATTGATAATGGAGCATCAACATTCCTTCCTTTGCTTCAATATTTTCATGACAACCAAGTCATGGAAATGTTTAACGAAATCAAACAAGATGTATACATTCACACCATTATCGTTGGTGGGCAGGCACAAGCTGATACAATAGAAGGCTTTGAAAGTCTTGTTAATTTAGTAAAAGGCTCAAAAGCTAAAATTATTGTATGGATTAATGAGTTTCAAGGTGAACCAATCCTATCAGGTAAACATATTTACGAAACTAATTTCTTTGAACTAAATAAAGATGTTGTTGCAGGCGCAGTACTAATAAAAGATAGAAAAAGCGATGCCTTTGATACTGATGTGAAAAAATTAACATCAAACTCCATGACTCTAATCGAAGCACTCGAATCTGATGATTTTGGACTTATGGCTAAATCTCGCCTCAAGCGAGTTTTCAATGATGTATATACTCAACTGGATGCAATCTATGACAATGTTGAGGTGATTCATGAGTGATAACACATTACAACAAGATCCGTCTACCAATGACGTACTAGCGTTATCTCAACAAGATATAAAAGATGTTCTCATTGAGGTATTCAAAAGAACAGGACAAAAAATTAGTGTCGACGATCCTGTTCTAGCCGTTGCTGTTTCAAGCAATCTGTTCATTGAAAGAATATCTAGCATAATAAAATCTGATATCGAATCCTGCTACGCCGGATGGGAAAGAGTTATAAGCGAATCGGAAAACAGACATTTAGAAAGAATCAATAACATTTCTGATGTGGCGAACAAAATAGAGGAAGAAAGTCTAAAACATATACAAAAGTTATCAGGCTCAATTGCAGATGAAAAAAATGGAATAGTTGAAGAAGGCATCGCAGCTAAAGAGCGTTTTCGCGCTGACGCAAGAGAAATTTTAGAAGAAATACGAGATGAATTTAAAAAGCAAGCGTCTGGCTATAAGCCATTAAAGAAAAGTACATTGATTGGCTTTGCTTTTTGCGGAGCGCTTGCCTTATCAGCTGCATTTTCTTCAGGGGCTTATCTCTATTTGCAAGAGAAAGCTAACAACCAGATACAAAGCGCTAATAAAGAACTAAAAACCGTTTTAATGTCAAGTTCAGAGTTAATAGACTTTACTCAAAAAACAATAAAATCATTACCAACCAAGCAACAGAAAGAAGCTCAAAAAGAATTTGAGCGCATAATTAACTAACAAAAAGGCCGCAAATGCGGCCTTTTCTTTGAAGCCCATGTATGGGCGGTTGGCTGGCGCGCAATCTGAAAGATTGCTGCACGCCTGCTTGCTCTTTGCAAAATATCCACAAATCCACATGAGACTTAGCCAGCGATAAAATACCCCAACAACGGGTATTTTGAGCGGGAGCGCCCGCAATGACGGGACAAGTCATTGCGGGGGCGATTGTGGAGTTGTGGATATTTTGTTTCTGATAAAGCGGGTTCAAGACCCGCTTTATCAGATAGGCGCGCTACAAATTAGATAGACACCCAGCAATCTTGATTAAATCATCCGCAGACAAGCCGGACAACTCCACACCATAGCCCCTGTATCCTTCATGGACAATACCGCAGATCTTCTTGTCAGTTTCAATTCTCGCCAGCTCACCGGAGTTATACCCCTTGGATACCTTCACTAATCGGGATAATGCCCCGCGCAAGATCTCCGCTTGATCTCGTTTAGCGCAATACTTTTTGTGCATCTCTTCATACTTCGAGATCAGCACAGGTGCATCCATTAAAATTTTTCGCTTAATATCGCCCGCTATTGCGGCAGCGCTGCGTTCTGGTGATACGGTGCATTTCAAACGCACACCAAAATCACCGTATTTGTTATCTTTTAGCAACCCAAGAATAATAATTCTTCCCTTTTCCATCATCGCCAACAAAACAAAATGCCGATAATCAGGGTTAATCATTCTAATCCGATATTCGCACGCTTGCCGAACATCAATACGCCAACCCGCCCCTAACTCAGCGCAAACGCGCACAAAATGTGAAAAATACTCTTTGTGAAATGTGATATCTTTCATAAATGCATTATCCTATTATTGCATTTATACTTTGCATTCCTATCCTTCGGGGCGTAAATCGCACGCAGTCCGCCAGTTCACGCCCCATTTTTTAATTATGCGGCGCGCTCCTCTACCGCATAACGTCCCCACGCTTTACGTTGACCGCCTGAACCGTACATCTCCCGAATTTCATCTATAGTGTGCTCTTTGTTGTTTCTGCGGCAGCGGTGCTCCTCTGGTCGGTAATACCAACGCCCCTTTTTCGGTGCCCACTTACAGCGCAGCGCTTTTAATTCCTCACGATGCGCTTTCGTCTCGCCTGAAATCCAAACCCAATTACCGATAACCTCAAAAACAATACCCGCCAACTGATTAAGCGCAGTTAATACCGCCTCCAACTCCTCGCCGTAGTTATAACGCGCCTCCGGCTCGGTTGCTTGGTATTGGCTTAGACGCTCAATATTCCCCATCAACACATCAAACGCCGCATTAACCGCCTTCATCAACTCCGCCCCTAATGGGTTCCGGTCTGGATGAAATTTCAACGCTAATCTTTTATAGGTGGCTTTGACATGCTTTTCGGTTAAATCATCACCACTCAATCCGAATACGTTTAATGCTTCTTGTACGTTCATCGCTATTTACTCCTACAAAATGTTGGGGTTAAATAGCGCCCTTGCGGGCGCTATTGTTGGCTTATGCCGCCTGATAGAATTTAATCAGCCGGACAAACTCGCCCCATTCGTAGAACTTCATAGCCGGAATGGTGGCCGCTTTACCGCTTGCAATTTTTTTCGCGGTATCTATAATTTCTTTAGACATAATGATTTGCCTCAATATGTTGATTATTGGATAAGGACTGTTACCGCAGTCCTTTTTCATTTTTGGCGTTCGCCAAACTCTCTATTTCCTATCACCTCCTTGCTTTTGCTTTTAAAACCCCATGCTTTCCGAGTTCCGAGCCGCAAAGCTCTTACTCGTTGCGCCTGATTTCTTGTCCGGTGCTCGGTTCTTAACCCATGCTTCCCTGAGACCTTCGCCGCGTTATAAGGCACTAGACCCGCGCGAATAGACCAAAAAACCAGTGCGCGCCTAGAGCGCGGCTTGCGGACACTGGTTTTTTGGACAAGCGCGGGTATGGTGACGAGCGGCAAAGGACTTAGGGGAGCATGGCATAACCGACCATTGACTGAATCAGGCGCAACCGCGTGGGCTTGCGGCGGGAACGCAGGAAGCACACGCCCTTTATAGCCGGACTATCAAGTCCGGCGGTTGGGCGGCGCAATCCTTTGGATTGCTGCAAGCCTGCTCTTGCTCTTTAGGCATCCGTTGGCAGCGTCAGCCGGAGACAAAGGCTCCGTTCTGGTTAGCGTTCATGATGAACGGTTAGCAGAATGCCAGCGGACGACCCCGCATGGCGGGGGAGCCGAAGCGTGCCCCCTGCTTTTGCTGTACTACAGGAAAGCCTAATCAGGCGAGAGAAGGGATAAGCGCGGGGGAGAGCTGGTCGCAGCCAGCACAATAATGTAATCAGTGAGTAGAGTCACTCCGGTCATTTTTGGATCGTGCCAAAATATATTCGCTTAGATTAATGTGTATATTTTCTATTGCAACATCAATACCAGCAACAGCGAATTTTGCATGACTTAATCCAACAACTAACCAACTATCCGCTTTGTTTTTTTTCATCCACTCCAATAGTGTATTTAGCTCTGGCGCTGTTGTTTTAACAATGCTTGATAGGTGTTCGATTGCAGAGCTATTAAATTCAGCACTGATATATTTTGGATTGTTTAGTGCAAATTCTGTATTGCTTATAATAGGCCAATACTGCATGTTATGCTCAACTACAGAAGGCTGAAGGCACTCCACTACCTTTCCATCACTATCTTTGATAGTTGAATAAGATATCACTTCAATGCCTAAATCAAAAAAAACATCAGGGCAATTTACCAGAAAAGAATTTGATTGTTCACCACTCAATATAATCTTATTTGAGAACTGACGAGCACATAAAAGTATATTGATAGGGATATTAAACACCATAAAAAAACCCCTTTTAACAATTAGACAAGTTTTAGCATTCAGCCTTTGCTCTCTCAAGGCATTCATTCCAATACTTATCTTGAACAGAGATCGCACGATTTATAGCTTCATCTACCGATTTACCATAAGAAAAATGTCAAGACGTTACCCCCAACTAGGTGCACATGATGAGAACTCACCATCGTCATAGAATGAAAAATTACTTGGCACAGGCGTAGCAAACTGAATCAAAACGCCAGCTATATTTTTATCATAAATAAAATCAAGTAAATCACTTTTAGTTGATAAGCTCTCATAATTAGAAATATTTTCATTACTATAATCTTCACCAAGATACACACAAACACAAAATGCAAGCTGCGTATAACGATGATCCACTATCGATAATTAACCATTACAAACTGGCAATTCTATATTACTGGATAAAGAAGGAAAATTAAAGCATTGAAGAACTTTTCTGTAATTAACAAACCATAAAATAATTCAGTATAAATATTCACACACCCCAATGAAATAAAAAGCACTGCCATTCCATATGGGCGAAAACGTTGACGCACAACTCCACAATCGACCCCACAATGACTTGCCCCGTCATTGTGGGCGCTCCCGCTCAAAATACCCTTTGTTGGGGTATTTTATCGCTGGCTTAGTCTCATGTGGATTTGTGGACAACGGAAAAGTGGAACATTAACCCTTACTCTTTCGTCTAAAGAGACTCTCATCAAACCATATTGCGGCAACCAACAACACATTAGCAATAACAAGCAATAAAACAGCACCAACAATACGAACAATCACGTCATAAAGTCTATTTACGGGTGCAGACTGAAAAAAAGGCTCTGGAGTAAAGTTAATAAAGCTCCCCCAGATCTGAGATAGACTTTTAGGCATCACATAATCAAACAACACACTCGCGTAATTCGTGCCTGAGAAAATCGTAAGCAAAGCTGCAACAAGGAGGATAAACACAAAGAACAACACTAAAAGCCTAAAAACAAAAGCAACAAACACCCATCTATTAATCATAGCCCTCCTCACAAAGATATTTATAACAACATTAAACTACATCACAGTTAATAAAATATCCATAATCACCAAGGGGCATAAACTGCCCCACCATTTTTATAGTTCTATCAGTTCGCACTTAAAATTAGAAATTGTAACTCGCTCATCTGTACAAACCCCAATAACCTTTGGAGTAGATAGTTTCCTTTCACATTCAGCGCGAGTAAGTTTTGTTTTTGAAAAATGCACCCACTCAATAGGTGTACCACCCGGCTTATTAATAGTCCCTGTAATTTTATATCTAGGCAAAACCACCCCCTAAGATCAGCAAGGCTTGACAAGCACACAAAAAATCAAAACTAAAATAAAAAAATTTTATAGAAAGTAAGCGGTGAAATACACCATCGACATTCCTAGAGTTTGACATTTTGGACTGCTTAACGCAGTCCATTTTTTTACCCTCCCCTTTCGCCAATAGCGCAGCTCTTGCAGCCTGAACAGCAAAATCAGCCTTATGAGAGTTTTTAGATCGCGTAATGATTTGCCAGATTAAAACAGATAAGTCACACATAACAATGAACAACAGATAAAATGTTAATCATCATTTTTTTGTTTTTCAGATAGTTTCGCGTCAATATGAAAAAAAAGCCAGCAAGCCAAAAAACCCAAAACAAAACCGATAACAAAAGTGTTCTCGCCAACAGAATTAATCATACACCCCCAATGGCTTGATTTAATCTTCATATATTTTACTCAAGACCAACTGTTTCAGCATCAATTTTGTCATGCTCTTTATGGGTACCAATAAATTTAATAAATACTCACCCTCGCCGCAATGTTACACCGTCACAAACTCA
>NZ_JAJNMQ010000003.1:0-39054 GCF_021368255.1 Plesiomonas sp. PI-19 | reverse complement strand
CCGACAACCGCGTTATCAGATGAATCCCACGAAACATTAAGGCGCAGTTGTACATTGTCCGCAGGCTTATATTGCACACCTGCGGCAATGGCATTGCCATTGGCATAATTACCCACACCTAAACCGTAAGAGAATTTATAGCCGCCAATATATGGAATTGACGCAATCGCAGAAACGCCAGCAATACCGGCATTTAATTTTTCATGCGCCTGATCCATCTTGTTGTTCAGAGCATTAAATCGTTGGTCGGTATAGTGACGTGACGCGGTGATCGCTTCGTTCTTCGCTGCGGAGATGTGCTGACCGATATACTTGTTGTTATCAGCAATTTGTTGGTTTGTGTAGGTGTTCGCAACAGTTACCGCCTCAGTGGTAATGTTAGCAACCTTCTTATCTGTGTATTGGTTGGCGGTATGTACCGCTTCTTGTTTTGACGCATCAATTTTTTGATCAATCACCACATTATTTTCGGTGATTTTGCTATCGGTGTAGTTATTGGCGGTTGTAATCGCTTCATTTTTTGCCGCATCAATGTTTTGATTGATGACGATGTTGTTTTCTTGGATTTTGTTATCCGTATAGTTGTTTGCCGTGGTAATCGCTTCGTTTTTAGCCTGTGTAATCGACTGATTGATCACTTTATTGTTTTCCGTGATCTGGTTGTCGGTATAGCTTTTCGCCGAATTGATAGCCTCATTCTTGGCCGCATTCAGTTGATTAACATTAACCGCATCGGTTCCCTCTGTACCGGCAGCAACATTAGTGATTTGGCGCTGGCTGTTCACTGTTCCGACAGAAACCGTTTTATCACGGTCAGCTACCGAACCGGCACCCAACGCTACCGAACTGTTAGCGGTTGCATTTGCGCTAGTCCCCAACGCGACTGAGTAATCATTCGACACTTGGCTATTTTGTCCGACGGCCGTTGACCATTGCCCACTGACATTACTATCCATACCGACAGCCGTTGACCAATCACCGCTCACTGTGGCGTTCTCACCTACCGCAGTTGCCCACTTTCCGCTGGCATTTGCTCCATCACCGATAGCGGTACTGAGCAAACCGGAGTCAGTTGCCCCACTTCCTGCGGCATAAGCCCATACCTGTCCCGATAATGCGGCGCTAATGGCCAGTGTTAATACTGAGAGTGATAAGCGACGTTGATTTTTATTTTTCATCTCTTATAACCTTATGGATTGCTGGTTGATTGTTAACAAACACGGTGCTTTGCCGGTGCATCGGCAAGACTTCACCGGGCGCAGTGCATAAGGCGCTGCGCCATTTTTTTTGCAAAAAATGCGGAATGATTAAGATGTGATTAGTGGATGCTTCTAATTCATTAATTCGGTGAATTAAAATGCGCGGGCGCATTACCCATGCGTATTCAAATTCATATGTGTAGCGTAAGTAGATGTGCGTACTTAGCTGTATGGAATTTGAATAACGGTAACCGTCTCAGACAACGGGAAAGCCAAAGGGGATTATCCTCTTTGGCTTTTTCCGTTATTAGGCATTCTTTCGTTGCGGCTCGAACCAAATCTCCGTGATATGTCGCCCTAAGCAGGCTGCAGAGTGCACGTCATTGGTCACATGCACCACAATATCGATGGTTTGATGCAACAACCGCATTAACACCTCATAGGGTAAGGCTTGTCCGCGTGGGTTCTCCATCGCCATCATTGCCAACCGCTCAAAGGCCATCGCACAACTTCCTGCGTGACAACTGGTGATACTGCCGCCATGTCCCGATGCGTTCACGTTGATAAAGTCGAACGTCTCAGCTCCGCGCAGCTCGGCCAACATAATGCGATCCGGTTTCATTCGTAGGCAGCTTTTCAATAGCTTGGCCGACGTCACGGGATCATTAGGTTGGGCTTCACTGGGGTAAAACAGGTGTACGCGGTTTGGGTGGTTCGGTAAGAACAGCTCCGGCACATCCTCGATGGTAATAATGCGTTGATGATGGGGTATACACGCCATCAGGGCTTTCATAAAGGTGGTTTTACCACTGCCGGTACCGCCAGCTATCACGATGTTTTTCTCTAGTAACACCGCTTGCTCAAAGAAGCGCTGTAACTCACCGTGTGCCTTGAGTTCGAGCAGTTGCGTATCTGCGGGCGATAGCGCGCCCGTTAGGGGGTATAAATGGGTAAAGTAGCCATCGCGCTGATAGTCATCCAGTGTACGTGCTGTTTTACCCGGCTTACGGATAGTCAGGCTCAATGTCCCTGTTTCACAGGCAGGAGGGCAGACAAACTGCACTCGCGCACCATCGGGCAGCACCGCCGATAAAATCGGGGTTGTCCTATCGATGTTATTGTTGCTGAATGCCGCAACGGCAATGGCCATCGACTCCAAGTGATCAAACGTCAGCGCCGGAAGTGCGGCCTGTTGCCATCGGCTGTGTGCCTCAAACCACACCTCTTGGGGGCGGTTAACGGCAATTTCAGTAATATCATCACGGTCTAACCACGGTAATAAGGGCGCAAACAGCGCCCAAACCGAGGTATCTGCCCGTGGGACAGTCAAGGTATTCATCATCTTATTGCTGTACCTGTAACTGATAGACGCGGGAGAAGTCGAGATCGCGGGCAATAAAAATCCCGACGCGCTCCCCTTGGTTTTTGTAGAAGGTCGGCGGAATATTGATGGTGTTTTTTAAGGCTTCGGCCGCCATGCTCTGTGCCGTTTCTGACGAACTTTCAAAGTTGTTATTGCTGTTATTGCGATTTGCCGCATAAGCGGCCACATCATCAATCAGCGATAACATCATCGCGCCGCCAAATCGTTGCCAAAAATGGGTCTCCACATAGCCGGGTACGCCACCGCCGCCCAGACTGTCTGTGCCCGGCGAGCCGAGATTAACCACTACACCGTGCGGGGTTTTGATACGATCCCACAGCACAAACAGCCGTGCCTGCCCTTGGGTTAGGTTTGAGCGGTACTCGCCGGTTACCTCTGAGCCACGCTCTAACAGCAAGGTCGCGCCGTTATCGCTGTACACGTCGCGCGTTAAGGTGCATTTAGTCATACCAGGTACGGTGGAGTTCAAGCTGGTATTCAGCACGCAGTCGATATATGCCCCCTTTGCCAGCAAGTAGTCCCGATTAAAAAGACGGGCGGCGACGTGGCTATCCGTCTGTGTCGGTGCAAGCTGGGCACCCAGTGAACCGCCGCCCCCTTCCGCCAATAGGCCAACCCCACTGGCCGCTTGCTGCTGCGCGAACACATCAAAGACACCACCTTGCGCCGTCGCTGGGGTTTTCGGTACCAGTCCCAACCCCCCTTGGCTGTTACCGCCCTTGCCTTGACTGCTGCTTAATGACGAGCTGCTACGATCTAAAAAGACACGGCGCTGTACGACGCTGTGCGTTTTTTTCTCGCCTCCCGGTGGCGGTGGTGTGTCTGTTGGGGTGTGGGTTTCAGATGCGGTCTCTGGTGTGCTATTCGATGGAGCGGCGGTTGCGGTGGCGGGTTCATCCGGTGGCGAATCAAAGGTTTTACGCTCACTGGGCTTCTCTTGGGCATAAGAGAAGGTTTTTCCTACCGCGCTGCGTCGTTGTCGCCCCTCTTGGGCATAGGTTGAGGTCGGCGGCGCTTCTTTCTGCTGCGCGGCGGGGGGGTTATCTGCTAAAAAATACCACCCCAGTCCTCCCAGAAGGCCTAAGCAGGCTAAGACGAAAACCACTTGCTTGCCTCGGGTTGCTTGTCCACCGCGCCCCCCATTGAGCACGGCTTTTGCATCCGATTCATGCTCGGGGGCGGTGACCTGTTGCTCCTGACTCATGCGCTGCCCCCTGTTACGCTACGGGTAACCCCTTTAAGTGGGCTGCCTTGTGCCGGATTGACTGGGGCATACTGAAAACCACGGTTAGTCACGCCAACCACCGCTTGGTTCAAACGCAACACAAACTGCTTAGCCAAGCGTTGAATGACGACCGTATCAGGGCGAGCCGGTGAGATATGGGTATTAACCAACGTTTCACTGCCATCCTCGGCCACCATAAACACGGCGGGGATCTCTCCTTTCCCTGAGAAGGTCAGGTACGTGAAGGTGCCATCATCAAAGGCAGCAACCGGTGCGATTGCCCGTGAACGGCGGCCAACTTGCATCACGTAGTCGTTATTTTTCACTGTGGGGGCGGCGGCCAGACGGCGCTGGATCGCCGCCTTATCTGCGGCTTGTTGTTGCTGACGATGTTGCTGCTGCGGGTAGTCAAAGGTCAGACGGTATGTGTTGCTGCGCCGCCCTGACTCACTGCTGCCGAGCGTTAGCAAAAAGGTATAGTTACGCTGATTGGTTACCACTAATAAGTTAGTGCGCCACTGTGCGGGTGTGGGTTGGACGGTGATCTCTTGCTCCACCTCGTTACCCTCTTCATCCACGGTGGTCTCTTTCGCTTTGGCCGAGCGCGCTTTTAAAAACAGGTGGTGACCGACGCTTTCGGTTTCCCAACCATCGGCAAAGCCAATTTTCACCTGCTCAATCTCTTCACCAGGACTAAAAATAATGTGCGTCGCCATACCAATGCCGGCGGTAATGGCTACCACATCATCTTCGCGGTATTGGGTGTATTGGATATGCGCATCACGGGGGGATTGCGCGGGAATATCTAAGGCCAACGCCGAGTAACACGGCAGAGCAAGCAGCCCGGCCATAATCATTTTTTTCATTGCAGGGTCTCCGGATCAACGCGGTAACTGACCACCTCGAACCCCCACGGGTTTTGGCGGCGCTCTTCTAACGTGAGTTGTGATTGGGGTTTGTAGCGATAGCCGAGGGTTGCCACCCAAATCGTGCGCTGTCCTTCGCCCCCACTTTCTGTGTCCTTGATGGCTTTTTCAAAGCGCACCGTGGCAATCTGTTTATCGGTATCTGTCACCACGCTCAGAATTTTGACCGTGGCTTTCATGCGCTTACCCCACAGCACATCCAGTGCTTGTTCGCCTTCAAAAATGGCTTTGTATTCGCTTTGCACTTGGGGGGAGGAGAACAGCAACGTGAGGTCATAATCTCTTTGGATGGTGTACCAGTCATACACTTCACGCCAACGCACATAGTTGCTGATCCAGTATTCATCCAGTGCGCGCTGCACCGGGATCGCCTGTGTGCCATCACGGAGTACGGTCATGATTTCGGTCTGGCCGCTGTTTTTATCCACGATCACCGTGTAGGGTTCGACCGTTTTTAGCGGGGCTAACCCCGCTAAGGCCACCCCAAGCAGTACACTGAGACTCACCGCCCCTCCGGCCACCCACCATGCTCGTCGATTAGAGCGGGCATACAGCGCGGCTTTATTGGCCTCAAAATCCAGAGCTGCATCGGGATTATTGGGTTTGAGTTTGAGCAACATTAATCACCTCAACAGTGGCGTGACGATAGTCGGGTTTTGTCCCAGTGGACGTAGCAGCACAGGCGGTGAGCAGACAGGTGCACACCGCCACAATCAGCAGTTTCATGATTAACTCCAGAAATACGAGAAGGGTTAAAGCGAGCGCCCTGCACTCTGCATGGCATCCGCTTGCGCTTTTTTACGGGCGCGCTCAGCGTTGACGCGCTGTAGAAAAAGGGGCAACCAGTGCGCAGGATCGTCACCGGCATCGGCCACCGCCGATTCAAACAGCGGTAATTCATCCGTACCGGCGGAGAGTACGGTTAACACGTCATTCATACCCGGCATGTTCAACGAGCACAGTACCGATTGGCCGCCTTGCTTAATCAGACACATCCGGCTTTTTTCATCCAGATTGCACAGTAACGCAAACTCCTTTTCCGTTAGCCCCAATTGCTCCACATACACTTCACGGGTGGCCTTGGGATTCGGCAGGTAAATCTCGGTGGTGCACTGGGCTATTAACGCCGCGCCTTGCGGTGAACTCAACAAGGATTCGGGCATCTGGGTGGCAAAGATCCCAAAGCCATTTTGCTTACGGATAGTAAGTTGTTTGTTACCCACAAATTCCGCGAATGCTGGGTCATTGACCCATTTCCATGCTTCGTCCATCACATAGCAAAAACGACGGCCATCAATCACCTCCTCCATCCGATGCAGCAGATAGAGGCTGATAGGGGTACGCACCTCGTCATTATCCAAAAATGCGGTGCCATCAATGCCGATATTGGGGGCAACATTGAAATCCAGTTGATCGGTGGGGTTATCAAATACCCATCCCAATGCCCCACCGGCACACCACCGCGCTAAACGCAGTTTGATGCTGTTACGCTGCTCTTCTCGGCTGGTACCCACGGCGATGTTTTGATTCACCATCGAAAGCCGCCGTAACGCTTGCGGTAGGCGCATCACGGTGTTCACCGCCTTGTCGATGGAATGCATCTCCATCGGCTCTAACACGCGATCCGGTGGCGTGACTAAATGCTTCACCAGATTGACCAAAAAAGTGATGTTCTCCGGTGTCGGTGCCATCTGAAAGGGGTTAAAGCCGGTGGGTTCACCATTTTTTAAGCGCAAATAACGCCCTCCCAGTGCGCGAATCATCACCTCTGCACCACGATCTTTATCAAAAAAGACCGTGCTGAAAGGCGTGCCTGCTTGGCGATACTTTTGGGCTTGGCAGTAAAGCAACCCCAAGGCCACGGTTTTACCGGAGCCGGTCATACCGAACATGCGGGTATTTCCGGCGATCTTCTTGTTGAAGTTGTTTTCGCCGATGCGTGTGTAGTGGAAGTTAAAAAAGTAGGGCTGCCCCGAAGGTGTCTGTAAGCGGGTTACTGCCTGTCCCCACGGATTGCCCTGTTGGGTACCGAGTAAGAAGTTATGAAAAGGGGACAAACTGGCAAAGTTTTGGCTGGTGATCCCCACCACCCGTGGCCGATAGCGCCAATTGCCCGGTAGCTGAGCAAAAAAGGTCGCATCTGTGGCCACTCTCACGGGAACGGCTAAGAGTTCACAATCACTCAATACTTTGATGGCATGAGTACGATGCTTGCGCACGGCGTCACGATCTTGATCCATGATCATCAAAGAGAAGTGATACTCCCCCATACAAAAATGCCCATCTTTTAAGTCGTTAACCGCATCATCAAGCGCGGCAATTTGTCGGTACGCGCCATCACCGGCGTTACTCATGGTGCGGCGCCGAGCAATGAGAAAATCTTCTCCCTGCGTTTTTGGCATCAGCGCAAAACTTTGCGTCAGGATAAAGGCATACGGGACATACAGCAGACGATCTAATAAGCCGTTGTGGGTCTCCAAGGGGTACTCTTTAATATCCAGTCCCGCTAAGTGCCACTCGCTGGCAGCACCCTGCACCGTGACCCAAGCATCACCCACCGCATCATGTATCAAACCGTGCGGCTCGGGTACCGGAGACCACTCCCCAGAGAGTAAGAAGTTGAGGAACGTTAAGGGCTGTGAATAGCGTCGCCCCTCATGCTCTTCAATCCCTAACGGAGGAAAGTCGGGCATATTGTCCCTTTCCTGCTTTGCATGAAAGTGGTTGCGTACTTGCCCTGCGACATGATCAAACGCCGCAAGACGCGCTTGCAGTAAGGCTTTCATCTTCGCCGGAGAGGTCGGTGCGGTGCGCTTGACGCGGCCAATGATGCTTTCATCTTGCTGTAATACGGTAACGTACAGCTCATTAACCAGTACGTCATCGCCTAGTAGCGTTTGATACTGAGTATCCAGTTGCTGAGCAAAGGTATTTTCAAACGTCGCCCTCAGTGGGTGCCGCACTTTACGGCGGATGACGTGTGACCAGAGTGTGACACGTTCATCGCGTAAGCTGCGGAGTAAATTGTTCAGCTTGGTATGTGTAGCGGCTAATTCGTTGCCGTCTTTGGTATCAAAGGCAAAGCCGCCCACGCGAAAAATCCGTAACAATGCCCCATCACGGGTGATCAAGGTCGTGTCATCGAGGTGGGAGCTGTACGGAATAAAGTCAGCAAGAGCGGTAGCGTGATGCCGTGCCACTGCAGAAGGTAATGTACCCATAACATTATCTCCGTTTAAAGGGCAAAGGAGTGTAGACGGTTGCCCCGCCGTAAAAACGGCGGGTGCGGTCGTAGCGACGACAGAGGAAACGCAGCCAAAGCAAGCCAAACATGCCATCGTCTACATGTGTGATCACGCGCATGATCACGTAATTGGGGAGTAGCAGAAGCAGCCCCCACAGCCCTGCCCCGAAGTAGTTCGCCCACATACCCAGTATGAGGATCAGACCAGAGGAAACCAAAAGGGGCTTCATGGGCACAGACAAAATCATGGCCGGGCGTGTACAGGCTTTAAACAGGGGTTCAGACATAATGGTTATCCCACAATATAGCGTGCGATTTCGGCTGCACCACCAATGAGCAGACCAGCAATGAGAATCTTACCCACTTCCATGATCGTGGCTTGAGTGAAAAGAAGTTTATAACCGGAAATCATGACGGCGACGGTAACGGAAATAACGGACGCGCCCCGTAAAATATCAGCGATATTCTCCATAAAGTTATTCACTTTATCGAGGCCACCGGCATAAGCAAACTCCGGTGAGCAGAACAGCAAAAATGCAAATGTCATGCAGAGCGCCATAACAAATGAAGAGAGAGGTGAGGTTTTATTATTTTCAATGTCAATCATGGTTTATCTCCAAATAATAAAAACAACAGGCGTGCGAATGCACACCGCGATTTCCACTCGCAAGCGGAAATGGCAGTGTGCACAGGCCGAATACGACCTGCGCTAAAAACACAGAGGGAGTTTTAGGTGATTGTTAAAAATAAGGATGGGACGCTAGTATCTATGATAAAGGTTATTTTGATGCATCTGTGATTATTTTAATTCTCGACTCCACTAATTCTCTTTTTATGTCAAACTCAATATTTTTAGCCATTATATTCAGTTTGCTAAACTCAGCATTAGTAATGTGCCCATCAGACAAAGCTTCACGTATGGCTTGATTTAGTTTTTCATCTTGTAGCGACTCGGCAGAATTGGCTAATATTTCTAAGTCTTTTGTGGACGCATTGCCATAAAATATATAAGCGATACCACAACAGAATATAGCGGCCATAACCAACGCATAAAAACGCACCGTAGTCATAAGCCCCCCTTTTCCACACATTGACTACGGCGCCGAACGCGCCCCGCTTGCAGCGATTGGATGTAGTGCGGGGTGAAATCGCGTTCATTTTCAATCGTGGATTGGCGCGGATAGCTTACTTGATCGTTTAAGAAGGCAGAGCAGAAGTAATTTAATTCGCCTGCAATAGTATAGTGATGATCTTTGGATGCAAACATAGGTGATCACTCGCGCATGGTTGCAAAGGATTTAGGTTTTGGTGGCGTATCAAAACGCCCAAAGACAAGGGATTGTTTAAGCGCACGCTCCACATTAGAGATGCGTTTTCGCTTAATAAATACCTCAAGCTGTTGTTGGTATGCTTGATATTTTCTGTGTCGAATAACAGACATCGGCACAGTGAGCCCCCTTTCTCTATACAGTTAAACAAAAGAAGAAATCACCGATAAGGGCTGGGTTAAACACTTATTGGTGATTTCACCTAAATAGGGTGAATTAAGTTACAGATAGTGGGCTTTTTACACATAGGCGCGACACGATGCCCGTCGTTCATCCAACGAATAAACCTCCTTTAGGATTGGATTTTCGTCGCTGTTAAATTTTTAAAGAGCAATGATTGCCGATTATCGGCATGAGTATTTAAAACGGCGTCACATCATCGACTTCAGAAATAGAACGAAACCTGCGCAAGTGATCAGCCAACCGTAACTCAGCTTCAGACTTTTTTGTCCGATTTGAACGCTGAGCGCTTTCTGTCAACAACCTGTTCGTCTCAGGACAAATCGAAAACCCAATATGAACTCGATTATAGTTAGAATCCAAACTAGAACTTTCTTTTCCCATAAAACCACCTTTTAAAAATAGAGTGTTGAAATGGTAAAGCCAATGAAATAAAAGTCACCTGCGGTAAAACCACAGGTGACTTTTATTCAAAGAAATGATAAAAGGTAATTCTTAGGTCGAAATTTATCTTTTTGTGCTATTTTTAGCTAAACGTGCCGTTTCCAACCGACAATGATAAATCGGTCGCAATAATACAACAGAAGTGCATCCCAACTTTTCTTTGCACCCATCCAGATGATAGGTCACCGTCCGCGGCTTCAACCCCATTAGTTCCGCTATGTGATCTATAGTGCAACCAATTGCAAACCAATATAAAACCTCACACTCACGTAAAGTTAGCTCAGAAAAAATGCTAGATAAGTGGGTTTGCATCTCACAAGAAAAAATGTTGTTGCTATTAACTGATGAACAACTATGATTTGTGATAGCCATTTAATCCTCCAAGGGCTATTTGGTTAGTAGGGTATGAAAAGGTGAGAGTTTTCATGCCCTACGCTATCTTGCGAACAATAATTATCAATTTTTCAACAAATTTAACAAATCAGCTTCACTATCAATCTCCTCAGCCTCAACGCTTTCATCAAGCACAAATTCAAATTTCAATGAGCTAACCTTCCTCCCCTCCTTAGCATGCACACTAACGAATATTTTTTTTATTTCTGTTTTCTTTTCTATTTCTGAAATAGCTTTATTCAGCACATCTCGCTTAAATATAGGAAAACTTGGATATAAATATTCAATATCACCATCAGAATTAAATGTGTACGCGATTATTTCCTCCTTCAAATCCTTTATTGATATAACAAAATCACATTTTCCTTTTGAACGTGAATAGTTCATTCTTATAAGTTGATACAATGAAAAAGAGTGCTTCCCGCTCAGTCGCATTGTTGAGGTAAAAAACTGCGTTGTATATTTATTTTTATTTCCAATAAGGTTGGATATGTATGGCTCAATTGCTCTAGAAAACCTCAACTCAAGGAATCCCTCATTTTTAAAGTACGCACAAAAATCTGTAATGGATAAATCAAGATCCGAAGGTTTATACTTTGATGAATAGGGCAAATTCAAATCGCCAGCCAACGCAACAACATCATCCCCCGTAAGAACCAAGCTACTATGCTTTAAAATTTTAGCGCCTTCCTGTAGCTGCTTATATGCTGCTGACGGACTAATCTCTGACACAGCGGATAAATCCTCCGCTCTAATCTTAAAAACCCTCCCCTCTTCAATTGGCGTCTTACTATCAATTGGAGCTAACGCCATAAATATAACCCTCTTCGCAGGAAGAGGTAATTGAGCCAAGGTCTGATTTAGTTCATTTCTATGCCTAATTTTTGTTTTTGCACTAATCTTCATGGATGACATAACTCTCCCCACTATTTACACCAAACTCATCACAACAAGACAAACAGTACCACATTAAACATGAGAAGAAAATAATTTCTCTCATGTTTGACGGAGTAACCTCTCATATTTAAATGCGATCTAGATCTAGGGTAAGGATTCAAAAAGGATTCGCGAAAGACACAACAGACTAAAATCCAACCAAAATTCTCACCAACAAACAAAAAGTTGCACGCCCAATACGAGCTGTGGATAGTGCGTCCTATCCTCTCATGTTTCACGTCCTATCCTCTCATGTTTCACGTCCTATTCTCTCATGTTTCACGTCCTACCCTCTCATGTTTCACGTCCTACCCTCTCATATTTAATAAAAAAAAACGATGAAAAACAATGCAATACGCATTTTTAAGTTCTTTAAGTTTTAAAAGAAAAAAAGGTTTTAAAAGGTTTTGTCGAAAAAATCATGAAGCACTCATGTGGAAAAACTGCGGACAGCAAGCAGTCCTCAGCTTTACCACAATCGTTCTGCAAGCAATGGTGATAACTTCACGTTGCGCTCCGCGCGCAATAAATTTTTTTTGCTTTCAAAAAGACAAAGATAAAGACAATCCGCTCTAGGCATTCCAAATGCGTTGGTAATACCCCGACATGCAAAAATCAAAAAAAAGGCTCTAAACTCTTCCTGTTGCGTATTTGGGTGCTTAAAAAGGATCATTGATGATCCTGCAAGCAATAATTGCTCTCCTGCCTTGTAATACGTGCGTATAAATCAGCATGTAACGATTACTTTCTGGTTTCCTATCAATGGAGCACAATGTATACTCTACACAACTACACAACTACACAACTACACAACTACACAACTACACAAGAGAGGGAGTATGCCCATAATCTCAGTAACGCAGCGCAAAGGTGGGTGCGGAAAATCAAATTTAGTTGTTCATCTTTGGGGAGCGTTAAAAGCCAAACATCCAGAGGCAAAAGTATTAGTTGTGGATTCAGATCCACAAGGAAGCGTTACTGAATTCTTTGAGGAACGAAAAAATATTGGCCTGTCATGTCCAGTTTTAAGCCATCAAGTAAGGAATTTAAAGCATCAAGAAAAACATTTTGATTACATCATTGTAGATGTAGCGGGGCGAGACTCTAAGGAGGCTGTTTCCGTATTGAGAGAAAGTGATTTAACAATAGTTCCCGTTAAACCATCATCTTTTGATCTTAATGCGCTAGGGTACTGGCTGGGAAGAATTGAGGCTGAAAAAGAAGAAAATAGCACATTAAAAACTCTCGTTGTAATTAATTCTGCGCACACAAATCCAATGAGTCATGAGTTAAAAGATACAAAACGAGCTTTACTAGCTGTTGAATCAATAGCAACTATTTCAAAAACTGTGATACACGAAAGAATCGCATATCGCACATCCATCGCAAACAATAAAACTATTCATGAGTGGAATGATTCTAAAGCTAAAGGTGAGATTAGTTGTTTGCTGAAAGAAATTATAGAGTTGAGTGGTGAGAAATGAAGGATATTACTATAAGACGAGTTGATAAAGGTGTTGTTGATGGAGATAAAAAACACAATTTTAAGAGAGTTCAACTTTCTTTTGATGAACCAACAAATTTTTCATTAAACAAGATTTGTTTAGGAGTTGTAGAAGAAGGTAACCGACCCTTGGATCGATCAAAAATGGTTAGAGCTTTGATTCGATATGCGGATAGTCTCTCACTATCGGAAATTAAAGCTTTACTGAAGCAGTTTGGTGATTAGGATACGCAACTACACAACTACACAACTACACAACTACACAACTACACAACTACACAACTACACAACTACACAACTACACAACTACACAGGTGTATATAAAACCCCAGCAACCTACCACAGTCCTCTGGGGTTTTAAGTGTACCATTCATAGGATAGTACAAATGAACAATACCTTTTTGAAGAGTGCTTGCCTAGCCCTTTCCGTTGCAGTTGCTGCTTTGTCTGGCTGGTTAACTGTTTCCTTTATGTTCTCCATCGGGCAATCAGTGAATGCACCCATCACTACCGCGGCCATTGGTGGATTGCTTGACCTCACCAAGTGTGTCTCCCCTGCTTTTGTATTCTTATTTCTGGCTCGAAAGCGTTATTGCGCCTTCTTGTTCGCTTTGCTGCTGAGTCTTTCATTGAGTCTGGTCTCTTTTGCTGCCTCCGTTGCGTCCTTGGAGTCTGGCGTGATCGCTAGTCAGCAACACTCCGCTGTTCATCAGCGTTTAACCCAACAAATTGCACTCTACACCAATCAAGTGAATGAATTGCGCAATTTGGCCGTGCTGCAACAACAAACAAAACAGATCACCAAGTCTCAAAAAACGCTTAATGAAGTAAATGCTCTGCTGGCTAAGATTGATGCGCTATCTCAAGAGCAAGCGAGCACTAAAGGTAGTTCTACCGTTGACCGATATGGCATGTATGTCGCTTACATTGCGGCGGGCGCGCTGGAATTAACAAGTTGGCTATTGGTTTTTGTTCTGTCTGCATTGCGCACTCACACTCAAACACACTTAACCACACTCATGCACACTGACTCCGAATTAAGTGTGGTGCGTGAGAATGAGCCAGAAATACACACTTCGAATGATGAACACTCAATCACACTGAGCACACACTGCTACACAGACGCGATGAACGATAATGCTTTTGAGTGTGCGGATGATGATGTTGAATCAGACAAGTGTGATGAACAGTTATGTCGAGAAATTAAGAAGGCTATTTTGACGCAAACTGTGCGTCCAAGTCATCGCGGTATTTCTGCTCACTTTGGTAATGTCGGGCGTGATATTATTAATCAAGTTTTGGTGGAGCTTAGCCAGTCTGGCTTTTTACGGCCATACCGTAATGGGTATGCTCTTGCTATTTAATAACCCTATTGCATAGAAGGACTTTGTTTCTAATATGGATACCAACGAAATCATTAAGACCCTTACTAATATTCGCTCCCTACGTGCTTTTGCTCGTGATGTGGATTTTTCTGTGCTGGAAGAGATGCACACTAAATTAGCGACTGTCGTTGAAGAGCTACGCGAAGCTGCTGAAGCTAAAAAAGCGGAAGAGGCCGAGCGATTAGAGAAACTGGAAGCATACCGCAAGATGCTGGCCGAAGATGGTATTTCTCTGGATGACTTGATTAGTCTGCATGGCGAAGCAAAAGCTAAAGCGCCATCTCAGAAACGTTCTCCGCGTGCGCCGAAATACGAATACCTCGATGACAATGGTAATGTGAAAACGTGGACAGGGCAGGGACGTATGCCTGCACCAATTGCTAAAGCTGTTGAAGCGGGAACGGCGATTGAGACGTTCTTGATTAAAGCTGTTGTTTAAGTTTGGAAGGCATGGGTGCTGAAAAACCTGCGTTAACCGACAGGCTCATAGTTTCACCAAACGGGGGCTTACGCCCCCGCTGGCTCACTTCGTTTCGTAGACAAACTTTGCCGTTAACTCTGTGTGCCCTTGTCGGTAACTGAACTCACATACTCTATCTTTGAGTAGGTAAATCCCCGTTAAGATTGTCATGCAGACAATCAGTGTACACAGAACTTTTCTTGGCATAGCTTGCCTCCTACGTTGTGAGGCGCTACTATGAAATTGTCTAGGTATCACAGTAAAACCTCGGTTCAGATTTATAGTCTGGGTCGGGGTTTTCTGCTATCTGGGCTTCGGTGTTGGCCGGAACACGTCTAGCAGTCCCAGCACCCGAGCGCATTCTATCACAGCTTTATCCTGTCATGACATTTCGCCGTGCCTCACATTGCTCGTGCTTGTTGGCACGAAAATTTCCCTAAAAACACCTCTATTTAACATAACAGTCATTTTGTGATCTGGCTCTGCAGCTTCAATACGAAAATCTCTCTTAACCCGCCAAAAGATCCACTTTTCCGCCTCCCGATCATCACTTTTTTATGTTGCTAATTTGTTGCTTTTAGCGGGGCGGTGATTTCAGCCTGTTTTTGTGCTCAAACTGGGATTTTTCTATGTTTAGCACGTTTGTGACAGTGTAACCGTGAGTGCTCTGGAAGGCGGTGCTACTTGATGATATAAATATATCCGTTTGTGTGTGTATTTGTATTAACTCATTTATGCATGACTTATCTGTTTTAATTTGGCAAATCATTACGCGATCCAAAAATTCTCATAAGGCTAATTTTGCTGTTCAGGCTGCAAGAGCTGCGCTATTGGCGAAAGGGGAGGGGAAAAAAAATGGACTGCGTTAAGCAGTCCAAAATGTCAAACTCTAGGAATGTCGATGGTGTATTTCACCGCTCACTTTCTATAAAATTTTTTTGTTTTAGTTTTGACTTTTTGTGCGATAAGAAAACCTCGCTGATATTAGGGGTGGATTTTGTATAAGTATAAAATTTCAGGGACTATTACCAAGCCCGGTGGTACGCCGATAGAGTGGGTGCGTTTTTCAAAAACAAAACTTACTCGTGATGAATGTGAGAGACGGCTATCTGTTCCTAAGGTCATCGGTGTTTGTACAGATGAGCGCGTTACAATTTCTGAATTTAAATGTGAGGTGATAGAGGGATAAAAAGACGGTAAAAAAGGACTGCGAGATGTAGTCCAAAGTTCTCAGAGTGCTAATTATTTCCCGATAGGTTTTTTATATTAAATTTCATTGTTTTTTCATTGATGAATATCACATTACGTTGTTCGTCATAAAACCGATGGCAATGTGCTGGTGTGATGATTTTATTTTTCAAAGAGCTATTCTGAGAGTGAACTTTGTCCGATGTTAAAGGCTATTTTTATTGGTGCTTTGACTAGTGATTAATTATATGTAGTTGTATGTTTGATTATAAAAAAAGCCCTGCGAGAGATATCGCAGGGCTTGTTACTCATAATAACTACAGTTTTATGTTAAAAACGCCATTGCACACCTAGCATGGCGGCAGTATCGCTATAACCGTTATTACCCGCTTGTACACTGACATTGCCCCATACGTTCATGCTGCTGTTAACTTGTCCCTCTACGCCCACTTTTACTTCGCCGATGTCACGTGCTCCAGATTGATGAACGGTCACACCATCAAGGCGAGTCCCAAAGTCATGTCGGTTGTGTAACCAGTTTACTTCGGCGTATGGCAAGATTTCGCCTGTTTGGCCACTCTTCAGGGTATGGGTCTGCTTCAACCACGTTTTTACACCCAGTCGCGTTTGAACATTTGCCGCTTCATCTGCAGTGACACGCGTACCATTATGCTCTTGGTGAGTATCTGCATGAACATCCATCAAGACAACCTGTGCTTGTGGTTGGATATACCAATCTCTTTTTGTACCGTCGCCATTATCCAGTGACTTCACTTTGTGCGTAATACCCGCTTCTAATGAGGCGGTGACACCTTTACTGCGATATGACTCGCTTTGAAGTTCGTCACCTTTGACGGTGTTATTGAACCAGTTATATTGCGCCCAACTATCCAGATAGGCGCCTTCACGAGTTTCATCATTGGCGTACCATGTTGCATACAGTCCAGTGCTGTAACCGTGGATATTTCCTTCGGCACGATACCCTGTACGTGATGAACGGGTATGGCTGCTGACATTGCCGTAGCCCGCCATGGCTCCCAGACGTACAGCTCCAGATTCCCCGGTTGTCCAGCGAGCGACATCCCCCCCCAGTTGCAGGCTATAACGGTTACTGCGTGTTTTTAATTGGCCACTACTGTCACTCCAACGATTTTGTCCGCCTACCTGCTTTATCCACATGTTGGTGTTCTGCGGCTCTTCACCATAGGCAGCGGAGCTATTGCGGTCTTGCAAACGCAATTGGAACAGGGTGTTAGCGGCTACCAAGTTTGCGGTGTAACTGCCTCCCTCTGGACGTAAATCATTGTCATGATTTGGCGCTGGCTCCGGAGTAGGTACTGGTGGTACCTCTTGCTTGCCGCTGGTTAAGTACCAGTTATTACTTTGTGCCCCTTGACCACGGGCTAAGGTATAGTCATAAGCCCCAGCCACGATACGGTTAGCGCTAAATTCCCCGTCAGATTGTCCTTGGACGTGGATCACCTCGATGCCATTGAGCGTTTGTGCACCCGTACCACCGGCATTAGTAATGTGTACTTGGGTATGGCCTGCCGTATTACCTTGTACGATCAGCTTATCGGTGGTTGATGTGTCATCGTGTAAGACGCTATTTAACAGTAGGTGACCATTATTACCTGTGTAATCACCGTTAACGATCAGCTGATTACCCGCGGAGCGGCCAGGCAGTCCGAGAACGATGGTGCCGCTGTTGTTTAAGGCGCCGCCGACAGTAAATGTGGCTGGCATGATCGGCATGCGCGCATTGTTTGCTGGCGCGCCAACGAACAATGTCCCGCTGTTGCTTATATCACCGGTGGTGCCGCCAAAACCGGAGAGCATGCCTTGTTGGGCAATATTGATGTGGCTGCTATTGAGCGTGACCGGCGCATCTGTGGTGCCGAGCATCATATTGCCTTGTTGGATATGGGTCTCACCGGTCCAGTCAGCATTGTTGGTTATATGCAGCGCTCCTGCACCTTGTTTGGTAACGCTGCCGGTACCCGTGATGCGGTTATCGAGAGACCAGTCATGTTGTGCATTTAGCGTTAAGCTACCGCGATTGTTTACCTGCGCCGTTCCTAGTTGTTGAGCGGCAGAGGCGGTTAAAGCGGATTGTTCATCGATATCAAAGGTACCGGAGAAGGCGTGGTTGTTACCCGCTAAGGTGATGTTGCTGTTGTCGTTTAATTCGATGGCACCGTTACCGCTGAGGTTATTGTAGAGCGTTCCGGCGGCTTGATGCAGAGTAACCATGCCGTTGTTAACGAGGTTACCGACCCCCAAACCGAGGGTATTGTTAAGTAGCGCGCGCGCACCTTGTGCGAGCGTGACGGTTGCGGAAAGGGCTTTATTCGCGCCGAGAGTACCGAATATTCCACCGTTAATATTGATAGCTCCTTGACCAGTTAAGCCGCCTTCTTCCACACTACCACCGTTTTCAATGGTGAGTGTGCCCCCGTTGAGATTGACTGTCGCGCCTGTCAATGCAGTTAAGGTGCCGACGGTTTGGTTGTGGCCATTCATGTCGAGTGTGGTGTTATCCAGCAGGCGTAGTGCATTGGTATTACCGAGGACATGATCATCTTGCATTAATAAGGTACCACCATCTAAATAGGTCGTACCTGTATAATCATTGTTTCCGTTAGACAGAGAGAGGATGCTGTCGGGTTGCCCAGAAATGCGCAGATCGCCGGCGCCGGTAATTTTTGCTTTGAGCGTGGCGGCACTGCCGGATTTACCAGAGGCATCAAGCTTGAGTGCGGTATCATTGCTGCCTTGCAGCTCAAGTTGAGTCAGGCCATAGCCGACATAAAGCCCATCTTGGTTTTCACCGGTAGTGAGGTGGTAATCATAGGTAGCTTGGGCAACATTTTGCCCATCTTGCTGGACAGTGTGTTGAACACCGTTGGAGATAGACTGGCCAGCCATATCCTGCAATTGCAGCTTACTTGCGTCACCCGAAAGGGTGGCATTTTGACCGAGACTAACCAGTTTTATGCTGGCATTGGTGTCGTCTTGCTCAAGTAGAGAGAGATTATGGTCAATATTTTTGTTGGTGTTATCAATAACGCCGCTGTTATCAACTTGAACAATGCCGTTGCCCGTTAGGTCGAGTTTTTTATCGACCGTAATGTGGTTATTGGCCTGAATTTGTCCGGGAAGGACATGTCCGAAATTAAGCGTTCCGCCTGCGAAAGCGAGCTGAGCGATGGATTGGTTACCTGCACCGACGGTAATGAGGCTATTGTTTCCGGCGATTAAACCGGCGGTGGCTAGCGCATCAGTATTGGTGCCAGTAAGGTCAAAGCGGGTGTTAAGCAGCTTAAGATTTCCTGTGAAACCGTTAGTTATGGCGCTATCTTTAAAAGAAAAAGAGTTATTGCTGGTATCTACGTTTAGCATACCAGTTCCGGTTGTTTTATTGGTAAAAGTAAAGTCACCACTACTATTTATTTCAAGTGTCCCATCTAATGAGATAGCACTTGTGCCTAGCGAGTTTTGAGATGTTACCTTTGCTATGGCTGGTTCTTTAACTTCAATTTCCCCATTGAATTTACTATTGTCACCAGATAGTGTTGTAGTCCCACCCTTGAAAACTAAAGTGCCTTTTTTGCTTATTGATGATGTGAGATTATAATTATCTGATGTGTGGTTAAATAATATTTTTCCGCCTTCATTTTGGAAGAGTATTTCTTTGGCGTTTATATAACCAGGAGTAGTGGCGATATCTTCACCACCAATTACTAGTGTTGTAGGCTTTGGTGTTGGGAATGAGCTTTCATTGATGATGACAGATTGTGCATTAAGTGATGCATTGTCAGATACAACCAATTTTGCTTCATTAGGTGTAATGGCTGTGGATATTTTAGCTCCAAGATAAACATTTTTTTTTGCTGTTATTGTTGAACCTTCGCCAGAAGCTATATTATTCGCGTTTGCTAGAACTAAATCCCCTGATGTTGCTACTTTTCCGCCGTTTGTTACGGATATCTCTTGATTTTGGCCGACTGTAATGTTATCAGAAATAGTTAAAGAGCCTCCATCAGCGACTACTTTTCCTTCACCTGCTAGTATGTTAAGGCCGAATGCGTTAATCGATGCGCCGTCTTTAACAATAAGTTTTGATGTTGTACCGTCAAGCGAAATAATCCCCTGTGTAGTACCAACTGTGAGGTTTGAGTTATTGCCAGCTACTACAAGGTTTCCGTTAGTGAAGGTTAGCTCTATATCACTGATCGGGTCTGTGGTTTTGTATTTTACATCACCATTATTTATAACTAAGTTGCTATTATCGAAAACCACATCGTAGTCAGTTGTCGTTACTGTTTCGCTACTATTATAGACTTTGTCTTCAGTTATTGTTTCAGTTGCTAGGCTAGCAGCTGAAGTTGAAAGTAGCCCAAGAGCGATGACTGCCAGCTTGACAGTTTTTGTTTTTGTTTTTGAGCGACCTAATTCAGATACTGCAATCCAGCACCGATTTGTATAACTCCAAATAACTTTGTAGACTCTGTTCATGATAGTCTCCTAGTATGATTTGTAATATCTATTTGCCTTATAGAGGTCACACTTCAACATCAGAGGTAATCGAAAGTGTTGCGTGGTAATTATGTATTAATGTATTCATGGTAACAATAGCATTTGACAATATGTAGTTTGCTTATTGTGCTATATTTGCTCGTTGTGTTTTCGTTTCTTGTTTGTTGGTGTGTTGTTTCTTGAGGGTTAAGTTGTCGGCTCTGGGAGGGATGTGGTTAGTGGGAATTAGGTAGTGTAGGGGAGCATGGGAGAGTTTGATTCGACAAGAAATCTAGTCGTGTTAATTGTTGTGTTTGGTTTTGTAATGTTGTGATTTTTCTTACTGCTCGTTATTGTTTGCTCTTTATTTTGTAGCATTGTTTTACATTGCCATTTTTGTTGTCCACAAATCCACATGAGACTAAGTTAGCGATAAAATACCCTAATAAAGGGTATTTTGAGCGGGAGTGCTTGCAATGTCGGAGCAAGCAATCAATACCTCGCGTGAAAACCCCATCATTCATGGCGGGGAGGGATAGCGATTGACGCATAGCGTCAACATGTCCCAATTCGCTGTCGTTTGTGCTCACAAATATGCTGTAATTTGTGAGATATGAAAGAAATCGCCATTAAACAACGCCTTTACCCAACACATGAACAAGCTCAATTGCTTGCGCAGACGTTTGGTTGTGTCCGGTTTGTGTACAATAAAATTCTTAAATGGCGTACCGATGTGTTTTACCATGACGCTCAAAAAATCAACTAAAACGCAGCTAGCTCTAAGCTCTCTGAAATTAAAAAACTCCCTGAATTTGAGTGGTTGAATTCAGTATCTTGCGTTCCGTTGGGACAATCGCTGCGTCATCAACAAACCGCCTTTAAAAACTTCTTTGAAGGTCGTGCTAAGTACCCTGACTTCAAAAAGAAACACAACAGACAAAGCGCGGAATTCACCAAGTCGGCGTTCAAGTACAAAGACGACAAAATTTATATTGCCAAAAGCCAGCAACCACTTGATATTCGTTGGTCGCGTGACCTGCCCAGCGAACTGACAATAATCACCATCATAAAAGACAGCTCAGACCGTTATTTCGTATCTATGCTGTGCCGTTTCGAGCCTAACCTACAGCCCGTTAGCAAACGTACCACGGGCATTGACTTGGGTTTGACTTATCTTGTTATTACCGCTGACGGGGTCAAGTCGGGTAATCCCCATCACACTGCGAACCACGCAAGAAAGCTGGCACTGGCGCAGCGCCGCCTTTCCAAGAAACAGAAAGGCTCTGCCAACTTTCACAAAGCCCGATAAAAGGTCACTCGCATTCAGGCAAAGATTGCCGATTGCCACGGAGACTTTACCAACAAGCTCACCACTAAGCTGATAAAAGAAAATAAAGTGATTAGCTGTGAAAGTTTGAGCGTTAAAAACATGGTCAACATATTCGGAATTGGTCTTGTCCTGCGTGTAAAACACGCTTAGACAGAGATGTTAATGCTGCAATGAATATCAAAGTCGCTGGGCAAGCGGTGTTATCCTGTGAAGCGTAAGTAAGTCCTCGTTGTTCTAATGAACGTTAGGCACAATGCTGTGAATCTGGAATCCCCGCCTTTGGGGGAGAGGATATCAATCAGACCGGAACCCATTAGGGGCGGAGTTGATGAAGGCGGTTAATGCGGCGTTTGAGGTGTTGATGGGGAATATTGAGCATCTGAGCCAATACCAAGCAACCGAGCCGGAGGCGCGTTATAACTATGGCGAAGAGTTGGAGGCGGTATTAACAGCGCTTAATCAGTTGGCGGGTATTGTTTTTGAGGTTATCGGTAATTGGGTGTGGATTTATGGAGAGATGAAAGCGCATTGTGAGAAATTAAAATCCTTTCACTGTAAATGAGCGAAAAAATGACGTTGGTATTACCGACCAGAGGAGCACCACTGCCGCAAAAACAACAAAGAGTACACTATAGATGAGATTCGGGAGATGTACGGTTTAGGTGGTCAGCGTAAAGCGTGGAGATATTATGCTGTAGAAAGTAGAGCAGTATAAAAACAAGGGGCGAAACAATTCGCCCCTGAAAAACAGGACAAATTAAAGAAATAACAAATCATGCAACGATAGGAAATGCTGCTATAAACAATAACACATTCTACAAAAGATATTTTTCACACTTTGTGCGCATCTGCGCTGAGCTAGGGATGGGTGCGTGTTGTATCGCTAGGGCGCAGCGTCGCTGCAATAGCGGGCGATATTAAGTGAAAAATTTTAATGGATGTACCTACGCTGATTACAAAGCATGAGGATATGCGCCAAAAGTATTGCGCTAAGCGAGAGCAAGCCGAGATTTTGGTCATGGCGTTATGCGGAGGAGTGCGCGGCGTAATTGTGAAAAAAAGTGGGGCACATGGGAGAGTACGAGCGAGTGCCCCAAACAGAACACTGTTAGACAAATTAATCTACGTGCTAGGAAACTTAGCAAACAGAAAATATCACATTTCACAAAAAATATTTTTCACATTTTGTGCGCGTCTGTGCTGAGTTGGGGGCTGATTGACGTATTGATATTCGGCAAGCGTGTGAATATCAGATCAGAATGATTAACCCTAATTTTTGGCATTTTGTTTTGTTGGTGATAATTGGGAGGGGATGTTGTTCTTTGGTTGCTAAAAGATAACAAATGCGGTGATTTTGGTGTGCGTTTGAAATGCACCGTATCACCAGAACGCAGCGCTGCCGCAATAGCGGGCGATATTAAGCGAAAAATTTTAATGAATGCACCCGTACTGATCGCGAAGTATGAAGAGATGCACAAAAAGTATTGTGCTAAACGAGAGCAAGCGGAGATCTTGCGCGGGGTATTATCCCGATTAGTGAAGGTATCCAAATGGTATAACTCCAGCGAGCTGGCGAGAATTGAAACCGACAAGAAGATCTGCGGTATTGTCCATGAAGGATACAGGGGCTATGGTATGGAGTTGTCCGGCTTGTCTGCGGACGATTTAATTAAGATCGCGGGGTACTTGTCTAATTTGTAGCGCGCCTATCTGATAAAGCGGGTCTTGAACCCGTTTTATCAGAAACAAAATATCCACAACCCCACAATCGTCCCAGCAATGACTTGTCCCGTCATTGCTGGTGCTCCCGCTCAAAATACCCTTTGTTGGGGTATTTTATCGCTGGCTTAGTCTCATGTGGATTTGTGGATATTTTGCAAAGAGCAAGCAGGCGTGCAGCAATCTTTCAGATTGCGCGCCAGCCAACCGCCCATAAATGGGCTTTAATGCACTTGGTTGTATTATTTTATTGCCTGATTAAGTTCTCATTTTAGCACAGAATGTGTAGTCGCAGATTAATGGTGCTTGATAAAATAACAGTTAAATGTTTTTACGAATATTTCGGAGAATTTCTGATGAAGAAATGTGTTGTTTTTGCTCTGGCGTTGTTCTCTGCTAATGTTTTTGCTAGTGCGGATTCTGTAATTGATGTTAGTGATATGAGTCGAACTCAACTAGATAAAGTTGTAAAAGACATGAGTAAAGATGACTACATGAAACTCTATCGCCACTATAATCAGGCGGTATTGGATTTATGGAGTACGGGGGATTATAAATACGGCTTTGAGGGGCCGCTTCCTAATCACCGAGATTACTATAATGTTTGTAGCTCATTTGTTAAGGTTTCTAGCGCAGGAGAGTATTATGATAAAATTACAGACAAAGAAAGGTTTGCAATTGATAAAGAAGGTAAGTTTTCTGCGCTGAAAATTTGTATGTATGCGCCGGTAGTGCCATGATATTACATGTTAAATAAAAAGGCTGGCACTTGCCAGCCTTTTTATTATCGGTTTTATTCGTTAGCAGTGGACATATTTTTTCGTGTTTGTTTGGCAATCATATCTTTAATCATTTGTTCTCGTTTTATTTCCGCACGACTTTGATGATTGTAACCTTTTTGAATCTGGTTTAAATTGGGATTGGTGTTATTTTCAATGCGGCGTCTCTCTTTGTTTTGTTGGTAATTATCATAGTTGTTTTTGACAAAATCTTTCATCTTTCTTGCTGGGTCGAGTACATCTCTCAATGTCATTGAAGCCGAGGCAAAGCCGCCAGATAGCGAGCCTGCGAGATTGGGGATTTGTCGCAAAATATAAAACATCACGCCAGATAAGATGGTGATTTGTGCGGCGATGGCGAGGGGATTGGCATCACCTTGACCAAGGCTGTTTGTCTTTAGAAAGTGTTCTACAATAGAGATAAGTAGTGTAGTCACAGCAACACCAAAAACCTGCACTAAGCAATTTTCCATGAGTTTTCCAACCCAACTATCAAAATATCTGCGTGTGACAGGGAAGCAGGCTGCACTTAAAAACAGTGGGCCAAGTAAAAGTAACATGGTTAATAGAAACTTTGAACCAATAATGATCACACTGGCACATAGTGTTAGTGCGCCGAGCGATACGAGTACTGCGAACGCTGAGAAAATCCAATCCCAGGTTTCAGTTTTCCACAAAGACATCTTTGCGAAGCAAGCAGTAGCTTGATCAATGGCGCTAATAAGTAATTTATCCAAAACATTAAATATATTTCCACTGTCACGCATTCCAGACATCATTCCGGTAGTTGTTGAAATGGCATGAGATAAACCACCCGCAAAGGCTTCTACGCCGCCGATTAAGTAAGCAGTATAGTTGGCTGCATTTAACGATAAGCTGGTAATACAGATAACGATAATGCAATGAATAACAGTGTCACGTAATAAGCCATCCGCTTTTCCCATGATTTGCAAATAAGACTTAAACATGATGTAGAGCGTAACGCCAGTAATGACCAATATTTTGATGGAGTCAATCAGGTTTCTCACGCCATCAAGAATAAACTTCTCTGTGGCTTTATCGATATTGGTGCCAATGTAGGAGAAAATTTCTACTGCAAAATCCATAGTGTTTTTCCCTCTTAGTTAAAGTCCATTGGAGGAACTTTTGTGCCGTAGTTTTTAGAATTGCGGTATTTGGTGATGGTCTCACGCGTTTGTTGTTCTAACAGGTCTTGTTCTGCTTTTGAGGAGGCAAGATACATATCCATTTTGGTTTGCTCGTTTTGCAGCATGGCTTGCTCTGCCTGAATCCGCGCAGTTAATTCCGCGATAGATTTCGGGTCGGTGGTGCGGTTAATTTGCGCCATCAATCCATCAATTTGCTGGGTGCGCTGCGCCGATTTTTTGAAGGTATCGAGGGCAAAGGCTTGGTCTTGCGCGGGCTTAACGGATGCGGCTTCGCAAATTTGCCGCTCCTTGTGGTCTTTGATATGGGCGCAGGCATCAAAAATCTTGCTGGCATCGCGCAAGGCTTTGGCTGCGCCGGTGAGTCCGTTGTAGCCATTGTTGCGGATGCTGCTGTAGACCTGCTGCCAGTTATCAGGCAGATACTGTTTAAATTCGGGGTTGTTCAGTATTTGTCCCAGATTACGGGTGCCAGTAATGGATTGGTAATCCTTCTCCATTTGCTCAAACTGACGGCGCATTTGCTCTAGTTGGTCGAGTAGCGTGGCGTACTCTTTGAGCATTTGTGCGTAGTTTTGGAGTTGTGCTTGTTGTCCTGGTACATCAGCTACAACAGTGACAGGAATACCGGCGTGTGCCATAGGTGCAAGCAAGCTGGCCGCCAGTAGGCAGCCAAGAAGGCTTTTTTTCATGGGATTTACTCGTTACTTCGTAGGTTTACGGATGTGGTAGCCACGACCTGAAATGTGGCTACCTTGGGTTGAAAGAGGATTAATTTTTGAGTGCGCTACGGAGTTCTTGGCGTGTAGTTGTGCTCAGTTGTGGCCAGATTTGCTCTAGCGCACGGCCATCATGAATAAATTGCTGCTCTTCGGGGGTTAATCGGTTGGCTCCGCTTAACTGGAAGGTCAACAGTCCCGCCCCGATGCCAATCATGGCAGCGACAAGCCCTGAGAGAGCGATAGAAACCAACATATTGCGCAGGCTCATGCGTGGTGGATTGCTCATCAGTAGCTGCTTATGAGCATCCAGCAGTGATTGCGTGACATTGTCACGCAGTTCACTGGCTGCAATCTCTTTAAGTTCACCTTTGGTTTTGGTGAAATGCGCATTTGCTGCAACGATGTATTTATCTAAGGCTTCTTTGCTGGCATTTAAATGCCGTTCAATAATGTCTTGTGTCATACCGATACGGCAGGATGACTCTTCAAGAATATTATTGATATTACGACGTAGGTAGACCACTTCACCTAGCATGGCACTTAAATAGGCTTCTTTAAGGTCTTTGGATTGTGCTGATTGGATGGGGGCTGAAATAGGGGGTAACTCATGATTCATTAGCGAAATAACTCCCGATAGGTGTTATCTAACATTCGCTGCACACCGATAGCGAGACGGCGAATACCTAATGCTCGTGAATAGGTTCGGCGTGTGGCGGTGTCGCCTTCATCGGTCTGCGAAATTAACTGCTTGTAATCAGTATCGTCGTTTACAATTTCTGCGATGGTTTTGAATTTTGCTTCATCCAGTCGATTAAATAGCTCGTTTTCATGGATAACCGCTGCGGTATTGATGGTTGCCATATCCTTGTTTTGAAAAATTTGTTCAAAAGCCTGCGGGATATTGGTGTCATCATCAATCATATTGAACACAACGCGAATACGGTGCGGTTCTATACCTAAATCAGATAGCGCAACGATAGTGCTGTCGGTGTCTTCAATTTGCTTTCTCTTGTTGATGGTGGGTACCACGAAGTAATCAAAGTCTTCATGGCTGCCGATGGATTTTTTCATCTGGTTTAAAAACTCTTCAACGTTAGAAGCTCCTACATCAATAATCACGTTTTCATGCTCTAATGCCCTGTCCATGATTTCAGTAAAGGCTTTACCTTTGATTTTTTCATCCTGTGTGCCGTCTGAGTTAATCGATTCGACGGCAATGATGCTGCTGTCTTCCATGCGTGGCTTTAACAGATGTTGTGCCACAATAGATTTACCAACATTACCGGAAAAATTGATGACAATAACTTTCATTTTTACGATCCAATTTCTTATTTAGTGGGTGTTATGTGTCAGTACTTATAGAGTTGCAGTTTTCTTGATATGCTGGATTTTAGTTGCATTGTCATTTGACGTTTTTGGCTCTCTGATTGATCTTTGATGTCGTTAATGTCTCCACCAAGAGCAACGTACCTATCCACCCAGCCAGTAGCCGCATTAAATGATTCTATTTTTCTTGTTAAGTCATCGAACTCAGTCTGTTCTTTGTTGGATATTTTTTTTGTTGGTGCTGTTGGTGTGACTTTTCTTTCTATGCTGTTTGATGGTGTGTTTTTTACTTTTATCTCTTTTTCTTTCTTCTTTTTTCTTATTCGGTATAAGGTGTTTCTTAGGTAGGGTACTGTAATATCAAGCCCTTGTTGTTGCATGGCTGATACCAAAAGTTCTAATGTTATTTTTGAGTGCATGGCCTCTGTTATGCTGCCAAACAGTTCTTCGATTATGAGGCTTTTAGGTAATCGCCCTTGCGTTTTGGTTAGCTCTTGGATTGCATTTTTTAGACTCTGAATCTGTTCATTCATCTCTATTCCTTTCTCATGATGATTTGATGGTTATCCTGTGGTGATTTCATGGTGATGGAATGATGATCCATGCTTTCCTTGTGGTGATGCGTGGTGAGCGCATGCTTCTTTTTTGGTGATTGGATGGTGATCGCATGGTGATGCGGTGGTGATCAGTTTTAGAGATAGGCACGACGGGGACGTATGACAAACCCTAAAGGGTTCGCCAACATCCCGCGAGCCAAAGGGGGATACCCCTTTGAAACCCCAAGTGCATCTCGCGCTGTTGCGCTCGTTATCGCTCCCACGTCACCCCCGGCTTGTTCTGTGGGGTGGGCTGCTGTTGCATCTGCGATTCTTTCGATTGAGACTGATTCTGTCGTTGGTTTTGTGCCTGCTGAATAATATTCATTCCCTTATTATGTTGTACCTGTTTTTCTTGCAGCATTTTATTCATTGCTGGGTCGGTAAACTCAACTTTTAAATTATGTCTTGCGGCAATCTCTGCAACTTGCGCTTTATATTCTGGTGAGCCTTTGACATCCAATGTTTTACCAAATTTTTCAATGGAGAGGCGCAAGCCAATTTCGACCGCTTTATCTTCGTTGCTACAAGTGTGTACGTGATTGCCTCGGTCAACAACAATCTCTTTATGGTTGAGGTAATAACTCACATTGCCTTTTGGATCGATTTTATGTGTGATGTCATCAAACTCTTTTGGCGGTAATGGTGCATGTGTTTTTGTTTTGTCGTGAGATGTAATACGGTGTTCATTTATGGTGCTTGATGATGTCTGTGCTTGCGTTTCTCGTGAAATAGTTTCACGATGCTTTGCCATATATTCATTTTTATACGCCAAAACACGCGCTTTATCACGCTCTTGCTCTGTATAAAGTGAGTTTAATTCCTCATTGATGCGCTTTGTGGAGTAACCATGCGTCTCTTTAATTAGTTGGGTAACAGATAGCGCTTTATCATTATAGTGAATTTTGTCTCCTTTGTCCGTTCTTTGAATATGCTCAAGGCTAACACCTAACTCTTTTAGTTTTGGGTAGTGAACTAATACACGTGTTGCTTGTAATTTTTCATCAAGCTCTTTATTGGTTATATGCGATGTTGTTGTCTCTTGGGTATGCTTATGTTTTGGAGCTTCTTTATGGATTTCCCATTCTACGTGGGGACGCTTTTTCTCGGCACTACTATTTTGTCGTGATAGCGTGATGTTATCACCTCGCTGCGCCTGACTTTTCTTAACCGCTTGTGATATCCCAGTACCCCAAACAGTACGAACCGTATTATTGGGCTGCTTTACCTTAATGAAGTAGCTTTGTTTGTTCTCCTCTTTAAACTCATAAGGTGCAGCACCATGGTCAACCAATTGCCCCTGTATATTGTTTTCCATAATAAACCCCTCAGTTTTTTGATGTCGTTGTTCAAAACGTTGGTATTGTGCTTGCGGTGTAGATGGGTATTCCTCTTTAAGACGATCCCTCGCGTTTTTTTTATTTTCTTGGTAAGCCATATCGGCCAGCACTTTATTCATTCTTGCAATGGATAGCGCCGCTTTTCGTTCTGCGCGCGATAATGTGTCATCGCCATAAATCGCATTTTTTTCCATGCGGTAATGCTGATTTAATTCTGTGCGTTGTGCCTTTTCATGCTGAATTTGGGCTTGCCATGCGGCCTTGCGTTGTTGTTGTAAATTAGGTTGCCACTCTTGCGTAAATTGCTCCCAATCACGCGCTTTTACGTGTTGAGCGCGTGACAGTAAGTTGTGCGTCTCCCGCAGCGAGAGGTGCATCTCCTGTGTTAAAAACGCTGTAGGGTCTCGTGCTTGCCGACCACACATAATTCGCTCTTGGCCGTTAGACATTACCGTAATAGGGTACTTTTTTGTTTGTACGCCATGCGTTCGTGCCACGTAGTTCAGCAGCGCGGTAGCGCTGATGGTTTGCTCTGGTAACGATTTGGCTTGTCGTAACGTATCGGCTGTTTGGCTTACGGGGTTGTCGCAGCGTTGTCGGGCTGGGATGGTGTCAGGCCGAGGTGTTGCTTGATAATGCTCACATCGTTGAAGAGCGGCGCGAACAGTTCGGATAGCTCGTCGATGAGTGAGACTTCGGATTCCTGATTTAATACTGTGACAATTTCGTTGAGCATCAGACAAATGCTCTCCTGCTGCGCGCAGACTTTGTTCAGCGTCTCGCTGATGGTGCTGAGGTTCACGATTTGGGGTTGGGACTCCACGGGCGGCCTCCTGTTTTTCGGTTAGAAATTCGCGCTGCTTCTCTGGGGAAAGGGCGCGATATTTTTCGCGGTTTCGCCGTGTAACAAAGCGTACTTCGGCGGCGCGTTGTGCATACCAATGCGCAAGCGTTTCATGTGCAAACTCAGGGGCTTTGTAGGGTTGTCCTGGTTCAAGGTAATGGCTTGTTTGGGTATGCACTAAGCGTTGCTGTTTTTCCGCTGGCGGTAATGCGAGAAAGGTGGATTGAAAAACGTTGTCTTTTAAATTTACGCCTTTGGCGCTGGTTGGTAGCTTGATATTGATATAGCTGTTTGGCTTACCGGCGTTACGCTCTTTAACTTGAAAGCCCTGATCGCGTAGGTGAGTTTGTAAGGCTTGTGGGGTGCGAATGTCATGCTTAATGATGTCCGCAAGAATTTGTTGTTTGATGGTTTTATTTGCACCCGCAAAGACTTCGCCATATTGGAGTGTGCTTTCCTCCGTAAAGCGCCCACGTACATTAACTTTGGGGCTGGCTAAACCATATTTTTCATTCATGACCTCTTGGAAGGCATCCAAATAAGGCGTGTTGTGATCAATTTTACCGAGAGGGTCCATGCGTTGATGGGTACGTAAATTGACCTCTGGGATCACTACGTGAATATGGGGTTTGCGCTCAACAAGCTGGCCGCTTTTTTTATCGATAAGGGTTTTTATTTTGGGTAAATGGGCTTCTGCATAAAAGCAATACTCATCCTCCTCATAAGCATGAAAGACAAACTGACGAAACTCTTCGGTTATGGTTTGCATCTGCTCGTGGGGAACAGTGTCCTCTTTAAAAGAAAGAGTAATATGTAAATAACGCTCACTGTCAGTTTCGATTTGCTGGATAATGTCGTGGGTTGCTTGCAGATCTCCGGCTAACGTAACGCGATAATCGAGTTCATCCCGTGTATAATCGCGTCCATTTTTAATGCCTTCTTCCAGATACTCTTTTATACCGGAGTGCCCACCTCCGGGTCTAATCAACACGGGCAAGGCCTCCTTTGAGTTGGTCACGAATGACGATCAAGGCGGCTAATATGCGCTCAAACGTTTTTTGATTGAGCACACCACCTTTATTGGCGCTATTGCCTAAGAGTGCAACTTGATTCATGTTGTTTGAGGCTTTATTAAACAGATACAGCAAAGCGCGTTTATCTACGCTGGCTTTTGGTGGTTTTGCCAAGACATACCATTCATCTTGCAAAATACGTGTGCGGAGCAGTTCTGATGCAGTCATATTGGCTTCTGCAACTTTCTGTTTAAAAGCCTCATATTCTGACTCTGTGACTCGAAATATAATACGTTTGTTTTTCATGCTATCCCCACTCAAGCGGGCTTACGCCCGCTAAATTAGTAGTAATAGGTATTACCGTATTGCTTACCGTCCATGTACGTCTCCACCCAATCCACGGAGCCTAGGCAGCCTTTCGGGCGACGGTATTTGTTGTCCTTGTTGCCATAGGTTCGGCAACTGGTGCCTTTGATGACTTTGTCCGGCTTCATTTCCCACTTGGTGCATACAGTTTGCCCATTATTATTAACCTCCCATTGGGTACATTGCCGGGAATAACTCATGACAGCAGCAATCCCATGTTTTGCGGTCATATTGCTGATGGGGGTACCCGAAGGTAAAGCGGACGCGGGGAGCGCACAGGAAGAAAAGCTGGGTAAGGGTGACTTTCGGTTTTTAATGCGCTGGATAAATGCAGACTTTGCTTCACCACAACCGGAAGGAAAACCGGAAGGTAAGCAGAGCCAGATACTGCACTCCGCATCGCTTGCTGCATAAGAGGGAAGCGCAAATACGGGCGTAAAAGCGGCAAGTAATAGTGCAAATTCTTTCATGCTGATGGCTCCCAAATAATCTCAATATCAACACGGCGATTGCTTTGTCGTCCCGAACTGGTGGTGTTATCCGCAATATAATCGGTGGCGGCGGCATAATTCACATCAATACGCTCAGCTGGAACACCGCGAGCAACAAGATAATTACGAACATTGATAGCTCGTCGCTCCGCTATCCACTGATCTTGCTGAGACGGAGGAAAGCGACCATCAGTTCGCCCCAAAATACGAATACGATCAGCGGTTTTGGCTGCGGGCAAAATGGTGTTTTGTAATAATGGATCGCGGGAGGTGGTGGCAATATTGTATGGGTAGTAAAGCCGATAGTGACGCGTGATGGGCTTTGACTGCATCACCGTTACAACCACAGGTTCGAGCGGTGTTATTGAGGTTTGCTGATTGATAGGCTCTGCTTTACCACTGATTGCCGGAGGTGTGGGAGCGGAGCAGGCGGAAAGTGTAGAGATAAACAGCCCTATTAGATAAAACTTCTTTAAGTCCATTTTGTTATCCTTTTACTAGGTACAATAAATGATTCAGTAGCTATTGAATTTTTATGCAAAATAGATTGAGTGATATTCATTTTATTTATTTTATTATATTCTCCAGCATTGTATTGTTTGTTCTTTATGGTTGGATGAATATACCAATACTTATTTATCTGAAATCTCTGGTGTTTTTCTTCTTGGTATCGTCCTTTTTGTTGGTTATGTTTAAGCTTTGTTGTGTTAATAGGTGGGTTTTTCGTTACGTTTACCCATTGGTTCCTGCTGGTATTTACGTAGCCTTCATTCCAGCATTAATTTACATTTCTAATCCATATCAAGAATCAATGACCGACACCCGGTTAGCATTTTTGGGAGATAGTATATTTCATACTATTGTTTTATTGGTGTTGGTGATGGTTGGTTATTGTTTTGCTTTTCTGTTTCGCAGACGGTGATTTGTTTTTTAGTGTTTTCATTTGATTTTAAAATTCAAGCTGTTAAACCTAATTTAACATTGCCAGATGCCATTAAATAATGACGTCTGGCGTGGTAATTAAATTAGGTTTCTAAAAAAGTCTTTGGCTAGGTCTACCAACTCCCAATTGCGGTATCCTCTATCGTGTGACAGAGATACTAGATTAGAAAAATAGCACCCTTCAATAGGTAATGTTTTTTCAAAGATAATTTGTTGTTGATCATCACTTACGGAAAATATAATACTTTCTTCTAAATGATGATCAACAACCCTACGCTGGTGATGTAAAAAACAAAAGCGTGGTGAAATATACCCACTCTTGCTTTTTAGATAGTTTCTATCCCAAACAGCATTAGGATAATGCTGACTGATGGCTTCTTGAAGAGGCTTTGAGGCAACATAGCGACCAAATAGTGATTGGCTACGACTAAAGTAAGCAAAAATCCATGGTATATTTTGTAAGGTTGCCCCATCGTACCGCCAACCTTTAGCAGCAATAAAGTCATTAATCATCTCTATTACTAGTTTTTTAGAGAAACGCATCTCGAGTTGTTTTTCTAACAAGTAAATAACTCGATCAAAATTCTCAATAAGTAGTTCTTTTATTTTTAGTGTGAGTTCGCTCTCTTGCCTCCTGCTTGTTTTTTCTGGTCGTTGAACTCTATTTCTGGCGGCGTAAGGGCACCGTTCATAATTTTCAATGCTGTAAATGCCTAACCCATTTTTCCTCCGGCTCATATAATGTTTGCCGTAAGGTTTTTGCTTATTGTCATAGAGGCGAATAATTTGAATGGTATTGTCGCATGAAGGGCAAACTGCAAATTGACGCTGCTCTCCTTCTTCTATGACAAACCATGGCATTTTACGTTGAGTGTGGTGCTCAAAGTTGTTGCGAGTTAATGGTATGTCACCTATGTCTGTGTGGCGTAATTTGAATACATCCATGCAACTACTCTTCTATCGGTATTGAGTCTAATTCAGGGAGTTCTAAGCGCAGATGCCCTTTTGTTTCTGTCCACCACATCACAGGTAATGGGGGCACATGCCCCGCTTGTTCAGCTAGTGATAAACAGACAAGCACCGTCGATAAATCAACGGAGATTCCTTTAGAAAGGGTATCACCAATCAGCTCAAAACGTACAGGCGTCTCGCATTCAGGGCAATCAGGCTGCGTTGTGTGTGTAATATCCATTATTTTACCTCCAGTTTGGCTATTTTTTTAATCTCTGCGCCCGGTTTCCCTTTGTCATCCTTAAAGCGTGTCTCGCAGATACTGCAACGATGTGCCATACCCTTTTTGCCTTCATACGGCAGCAAGAATCCTTGGCACGGCGACTTTGGACAGCTTGGATAGTGGGATTTCGGTAGGGAGAAGGTGGTTTTCCCACTTTTAAGATCGTTGATATGACCAGTAATGGTTTTTTCCATCACCGCCATAAACTTCTCTACGCTATATTCGCCAGACTCCACCACATCTAGCTGCTGCTCCCAAATGGCGGTAATAGCGGGATCACGGATAGCGGCAGGTAAGCCCATAATCAACATTCGGCCAAGCTCTGTGCTGATCAGGCTCTTTCCTTTTGTGTCGAGATACCCCCGCTCTTTAAGCGTTTCAATAATCCCTGCTCGGGTCGCTTCTGTCCCCAGTCCTGCCGTTTCTTTGAGCTTGGCTTTCAATGCTGGATCGGTGACTTCTTTGGCGATATTGCACATTGCCGTCAGCAAAGTGCCCTCGGTAAAGGGTTTGGGTGGGGTGGTTTTCTTCTCTTGTAACTTGGCGCCGTCACACTGGATACTTACCCCTTCATCGAGCATTGGCAGTGATTGGTTATCACCCTCGCTTTCTTTCTCTTTACCTAACACCACGCGCCAACCAGCCTTGATTTCAACCTTGCCGCTGGTTTTAAATCGGTGCTCTCCGCTTTGAATTTCAATAACTGTATTGTCATCCTCGGCAGGTGGGTAAAATTGGGCGATATAGCGTAAAGCGATGGCCTCATACACCCGTAATTCATCCTCCGTGAGCTTACTCAAATCAGGTGCGCGGGTTGTTGGAATGATAGCGGTGTGGGCGGCACCCTCCAGCTTTTTGTCGTTCCATGCAGGACTGACTAACGCAGTATCAGCCTGTGCTGCGAGTTCAGCTAAACCGCTCTCGTGTAATCCCTCCAAATTACCCAGAATCAGGTCGATTTCATCGCGTTTGTTGGTGGAGAGATAAGGCTGGTCAGTACGTGGATAAGAGACAATTTTGTGTGTTTCATAGAGCGACTGCACCAGGTCGAGTGTTTGTTTTGCGCCAAAGCCATAAGTGCGCGACATTTCTTCTTGTAGTGAGCGTAACGAATAGGTCAACGGCGGCTGCGATGTGGCGCGTTTAGTTTCGCAGTACGTGACAGTCGCTGATTGTGCTGTTACGGCGGAAATGACGGCATCTGCTATCGCTTTATCTGTGCAGCGTTTTTCATCACTGACTGACTCAGGTACTTGCCATTTCGCTTTAAATGCTGTGCCGTTTTCACTGAACGTCGCTTCTACATCAAAAAATGGTATAGGCTTGAAATTTGCGATTTCTGCATCACGTTTTACCACCAGTTGCAGTGTTGGGGTTTGCACTCGCCCTAAGGTAAACATGTTGGGATGCCCTTGGCGTTTTGCTAATACCGTACAAGCACGACTCAGATTCATGCCCAGCAACCAGTCTGCTCGGGCGCGACATAAAGCTGCATTTGCAGAGGCTTGATGCTGGCTGTTCGGCTCCATTGTTGCTAAGGCGTGCTCGATGGCTTTAGGGTTTAAATCATTAATTAATACCCGCTGAGCCTTATCCCATTTATCTTGAGTCACCCCAGCATATTCAATGACTTCGTTAACGAGATAAGCGCCTTCTCGGTCAGGGTCGCCAGCATTCACCAATATATCGGCCTTTTTAATTAACGAAAGAACAATATCTAGCTGCTCTTTCGATTCCTCTTTGGGGATTGCAACCCATTTATCAGGGATAATTGGTAAGGTGTCGAGAGACCATGTTTTGTATTTATCATCATAGTGCTCTGGCTCTGCTTGTTCTAATAGGTGGCCAATACACCATGTGACAACATCACCATGCTGACATTCAATGTAACCGTTGTTTTTCTTGGTAACGCCAAGAACATCCGAAATGGCTCGACCAAGGGATGGTTTTTCTGCGATAAATAAACGCATAATATATCCTTTTAATTAAACTTATGGTTTATGTGTGAGTAATTTGTGTATATAAGAGGTCGTTTACAGTTAGCCGCCAGTTATTCCACTGTAATTGCTTTTGAATACGTCGAATTATTGGCTTGCGATGGGTAATTCATGATTGGTATGATGCGCTCCGCATACGTTGCCCGGTGTCGTATGCGGACTACGCGATAGAGCAAAAGGATTTGCCAAATAAAGAGGGGCTTGCCCCTCTTTATTTTTTTATCGCCTGATATGGTGAGCGTCCATAGCTGATAGATTAAGTTGCTAACCAATTGTTTAAGCTTGATATGAAACTGTGGTGATATTTTAGTTTTGTTTTTTTTTGCTAGAATTATCTCGCTGATTCAATGCAAACAAAGAAAAGGCGTCAGAAAGAGAGGAGGGGTAACACTCCTTCTCGTGTTGACAGCAACTAATGGCGTAACAAAGGGAGTTGGCGGGAAAGAGGGGCTTGTCCCCTCTTTCTTTGTATTAATGTATTGAATGAGCGCTCATTCAGAATGGAATGTTGTCATCGTCAAAGAATGGTGGCTCATCTTGCGATTGTGAGGCTGCATTTGATGTTGCTTGCCGTGGTGGCAATTGCATATTAGACACCAAAAGACATGGAATAGCATGTTTTGTTCCATCGGATACCCACTCATCCATAAAAAACTCACCGGTGGCCGTTACTAAGCACCCTTTTTTAATATAAGGTGCTAATTTCTCTGCCCGCGCACCAAGAACACGACATGTGATCCATGTTGTTTTTTCGCGTTCTCCAAATCCTGATTTGACTGGAAGTCGGAAATGCCCAATACACTTGCCGTTGCCGGTATAACGTAACTCCATATCCGACCCAGCGTGACCGGAGGCGGTAAACACATTAATGCTCATACTTTATTCACTCCTTTAAAAGTCGGGGGTATCACTGTCACTGTATTCTGTATCAAATGCCGTCATATCGAGTTGGATTGCGGGTGGTGAGGGGATTACCGTTTCCACATTATCCAGTGGGCTTTCAAATGCCGATACGGTCGTGTGCTCACTTTCCAACGTAATTAACGGGATTGTTGTTGCCAGCTCTCCCTTAGCGATAGCCGTGTCCAACTGCTTTTTGGTCGGTATACCCTTAATGGCAGCCAGTGAAGGTGATACCTGTTTCAGTCGATTAATAAAAATTGGCTCTTTGAAGTAATGAATTTTTTCGCAAAAAATGGGCTTTTGCCCACGCATAAGAATAATTTCATTCTTAAAGGGCATCTCCCGCAACTCTTGCGGCAGCATTAACGGGCGCTTCGTTTCCGTGGTGGTAATTGAGCGCCCAGATTTGCCTGTGGTGCGCTGTTCGCTTTGCACTTTTACCGTGATATTGCCTAAAAAGCCTGACAACGCTTCGGCATCCTCTTTTTCTGGGGTGTAGAAGAGTTGTGCTTCATGGTTACCAATGAGTGTTTTGGCTGTTTCAGCGCCATAGCCCACCGGTTCACGTGCGTAAATTTGCGCAGGGTTTTGCACAATGGTTAGTAATTGCAGGCCATAACCGGCAAAGTAGTTATTAGATTTACCGATAATCGCCGATTGCCCCATCGCGGTAAACTCATCCATCAACAATAAGCATTTGTATTTGAGGTCGAGGTTTTGCTCTGGAAGCTCTTTGGTGTTCAGGCTAATCAGGTGACTGAAAAAGAGATTCAAAATGCGCCCCGACACGGGGATGTAATCGGGGGTAATACCAATGTAAATCGTCATTCGTTCGCGGCGTAGCGCGTTGAGGTCAAAATCATTGGCGCTGGTTGCCGCATCAAAAATAGGGTTAGTCCAATCAATCAGTGGGGCTGAGAACGACGAAAGCACATTCTTCTGCCCACGCTCTTTGTCCTCAGCTAGAAAGCTTTGTAATGCCATGACACACGCATCAGGTAAGTCTTTACGACTTTCAAGGATTGCCGTCAGGTGTTCATCGAGCGGCTTGCCATATCCCTTGGACTGTCGCACTATCTCACCGATAGTGAACGATAAGCTCGGCGTATATTTCACATATAACGCTAACCCCAAAAACAGATTTTGAGCCAATGCAGCAAAATATTTCGCTGTACTGTCACCGCTACTTGTTGGATAGATAATCTCGGCTATGGCGAGAATATCCGGTACACTCAAATGGCCATCACGAACATAGCCGAGCGGGTTATAGCGGTGCGTTTTTCCATCTTCTGCATATGGGTTAAACAAAAAAACTTTTTGACCTAACACTTTTTCGCGAAACTTAGAGGTAATCGAAAAGTTTTCTTGTTTAAAGTCGGTGACAACGCAACTGTGCCACCAACGCAGCAAATTTGGAATAATCACCCCAATCCCTTTGCCGCCACGGCTCGGCGCGGCAAGTAATACAAAAGCTGCGCCCATATAATATAAAAAAAAGCGCCCCATGCGACCAATGAGAATACCTTTTCCATCATCTTGATTGCCGGGTTTTGTTAAGCCCTGCTTTTGGACTTCGGGAAAGGTGGCAAACCGGGCATCACCGTGCAGAGAGGGCTTTTTCTGAGCGGCGGCCATCGCGATAAGCAGAGGCAGTAATATCACACAGCCAAATCCCGCCATAGCGGCAATATTGAGCGATTTTTCATATTGTGGGTCAGCATGATAATGCTGCCATTGTTGAATAAAGCTCAATAACGTGACATCACCTATTTCTCCGCCTTGCATCATAAAATAGATACATCCGGATAAATATAAGCCCAACAAGGGGAGTCCAATAATGGCAAGGCTTAAACCAATATATTTTCTCATGTAAACACCGAAAAAGGCCGCCATTTCTGGCGGCAAAAGGTCGATTAAAATGAACAGTAGTCTACAAAGGAAAACGCATTACCAGCCGCCGGAAATACCCATA
>NZ_JAJNMQ010000002.1:0-312500 GCF_021368255.1 Plesiomonas sp. PI-19 | reverse complement strand
AAACCGACACAGGTGGTCAGGTAGAGAATACTCAGGCGCTTGAGAGAACTCGGGTGAAGGAACTAGGCAAAATGGTGCCGTAACTTCGGGAGAAGGCACGCTGATGGTAGGTGAAGTCCCTCGCGGATGGAGCTGAACTCAGTCGAAGATACCAGCTGGCTGCAACTGTTTATTAAAAACACAGCACTGTGCAAACACGAAAGTGGACGTATACGGTGTGACGCCTGCCCGGTGCCGGAAGGTTAATTGATGGGGTTAGCGAAAGCGAAGCTCTTGATCGAAGCCCCGGTAAACGGCGGCCGTAACTATAACGGTCCTAAGGTAGCGAAATTCCTTGTCGGGTAAGTTCCGACCTGCACGAATGGCGTAATGATGGCCAGGCTGTCTCCACCCGAGACTCAGTGAAATTGAAATCGCTGTGAAGATGCAGTGTACCCGCGGCAAGACGGAAAGACCCCGTGAACCTTTACTATAGCTTGACACTGAACATTGAGCCTTGATGTGTAGGATAGGTGGGAGGCATTGAAACGTGAACGCCAGTTTGCGTGGAGCCGACCTTGAAATACCACCCTTTAATGTTTGATGTTCTAACGTTGTCCCGTAATCCGGGATACGGACAGTGTCTGGTGGGTAGTTTGACTGGGGCGGTCTCCTCCTAAAGAGTAACGGAGGAGCACGAAGGTTAGCTAAGCATGGTCGGACATCATGCGGTTAGTGCAAAGGCAGAAGCTAGCTTAACTGCGAGACGGACAGGTCGAGCAGATACGAAAGTAGGTCTTAGTGATCCGGTGGTTCTGAATGGAAGGGCCATCGCTCAACGGATAAAAGGTACTCCGGGGATAACAGGCTGATACCGCCCAAGAGTTCATATCGACGGCGGTGTTTGGCACCTCGATGTCGGCTCATCACATCCTGGGGCTGAAGTTGGTCCCAAGGGTATGGCTGTTCGCCATTTAAAGTGGTACGCGAGCTGGGTTTAGAACGTCGTGAGACAGTTCGGTCCCTATCTGTCGTGGGCGTTGGATGATTGAGGGGGGCTGCTCCTAGTACGAGAGGACCGGAGTGGACGCATCTCTGGTGTTCCGGTTGTCACGCCAGTGGCATTGCCGGGTAGCTAAATGCGGAAGAGATAAGCGCTGAAAGCATCTAAGCGCGAAACTTGCCCCGAGATGAGTCATCCCTGAGGCTTAAAGCCTCCTAAAGGGTTGTTGGAGACTACGACGTAGATAGGCAGGGTGTGTAAGCGTAGCGATACGTTGAGCTAACCTGTACTAATTGCCCGTGAGGCTTAACCATACAACGCCAAAGTGATGTTGGATGAATGAAGTCACAGTTACTTGTTCAAAGAACAACATATCAGTTATACAGCTTGTTTTTAGATTTTAACTCTGGCGCGAGACACAAGTAGTGTACGCGATAGAGAAACAGAATTTGCCTGGCGGCGATAGCGCGGTGGTCCCACCTGACCCCATGCCGAACTCAGAAGTGAAACGCCGTAGCGCCGATGGTAGTGTGGGGTCTCCCCATGCGAGAGTAGGGAACTGCCAGGCATCAAATAAGTGAAGAGCCCATCCTAACGGATGGGCTTTTTGCGTTTGGAAATTTTGTTTTTATTCTTTGCTTCCTTCCGTTCCTTTTCTTTCCGTTGTTCTCTTACCTTCTCTTCCCTGTATGTGTTTATTTGCTATATAAAAATAGCCAAGTTTATTTTTCTCCGTCTGCTATGGATACTGAATATTTATATTTTCACTTAGCATTGACTGTGGCGCCCAATTATGCGATTGGCAGTGTCGACGAAAATGCTCTACCATTGCTTGTGCCGCAACAGTTAATGGTCGTTTGCGTGGATAAATAAGCCCATATTGACTAATAGGTAACAGATGTTCACTGATAGGAAGAGCACTTAAAACGCCCTTAAATCGCGGTTCTTGTAATCGAGCTTGCGATAAAATAGTCAAATAATCATCATTCATAACCAGATTCATAATGCACACGGTAGAATCAGTAAAAACGGGTGCGTAAGGATTATCCGGGTGATTAAAGGGAATGAAGCTGCGGATATAATGGTAATATCCCATTTGTGTTTCAGGTAATAGCCACTTAGCCGTAGCTAGTTGTTCTAGTGAGGAGCAATTTTGTAGCGGATGATTCTTTCTGGCGACGATACTGAATGGGGCTTTAAACAAGCTTACAGCAATAAAATCGCCTAAGGGCATATCTTCAGTGAGCGTTCCAAGTGCAAAATCTAGCTGCCCTTCACGTAAACAGGGAAGAAGTGTTGAAAGTTGTGCCTCCTTAATATTAACTTCTGTTTTGGCATGTTCTTTTCTAAAGTCAGTGAGAACGTTATTTAATATGGTTACACCAAAAAGGGATGAGATTCCGAATGCGACTTTGCCATAGGTCTGATTATTTATTTGCTCAACCTCTAACGCCGCTTTTTCTATTTCTTCCAGAATTAAACGTGCCCGTATAGCAAAGGACTTTCCTGCATCGGTCAGACTAACACCTTCGCTAGTTCGTATCAGCAATGTAGCGCCGAGATGGTACTCCAGCTCTTTGAGTGTACGAGTTAGCGTAGGTTGTGACTGATTCATTTTGCGAGCTGCCGCACGAATACTTCCGCACTGGATCACCTCACTAAATACTTTAATTTGCTGCATTTTTGGCAGGTAGCGCATTACATCCCCCCTATCAGCTTTTTTGATAGCCCTAAGAGTAATAGCATCTTTGCACGTTTAAGTTTATTGCGCTGGGTCAATATTTAATGGGCAAAAATCGAACAACACTGGAGTGGAGCCAACAATGAGGGAGTATTGGTATGTGGATGCTGATTTTAGGGATCGCGATTTTAATTGCGACCATCGTCTTATTGATTAAACAATATGATACTCGCACCACCTTGATAGGGGCAGGTATTCTATTATGCCTGATAGCTTTATCGCCAATGAATGCATTTACGGCATTCACTACGCGGATGACTACGTCGGGTTTAATTGAATCCATTTGCTCCAGTATGGGGTTTGCCTATGTGATGAAATACACAGGATGTGATGTGTGTTTGGTGCAGTTATTAACGCGTGGGTTATCTAAATTAGGCGTATTCTTAATTCCTGCCGCAGTTGCAGTAACATTTGTCGTTTGCATTGCAATTCCTTCCGCAGCGGGAGCTTCTGCAGCTGTAGGTGCAACACTGATCCCATTATTGATTGCTGCACGAATTCATCCTGCGATTGCTGGCGGGGCTGTATTATCCGGTACGTTAGGTGCTTATTTGAATCCTGGTGTGGCACATAACGCATTTATTGCCAATATATCAAAAACGCCTTTAATGGAGTTTGTGTTTTACCATGCACCTATCACAATTGCGTGTGGCGTTATTTGTGCTATTTGTCTGACAGCTGTCGCGCTATTCATGAAAGAAGTTAATTATGTTGACCCAGAGAAAAATGTCGATGCTGACAATGGTGACGCAGCGACGATCCAGTTATCACGTGACACATTCTTCTATCTTAAATCTATAGCTCCATTTTTACCGGTATTATTACTTGTAGCCACGGAGTTAGGCTGGCTTGGCGGTACGAAATTGAGTGTCCCTGCGGCCATGATTATTGGCTCTTTGTACGCACTATTTGTCAGCAAATCTAGCCCAAGCTGTTTAACGACCAGTTTCTTTGACGGTATGGGTTCATCTTATGCCAATATTCTGGGGATTATTATTGCTGCTGCAGTATTTATTGAAGGCTTAACTTCAGTTGGTATTATTCGTGAGTTTATTCAAGTATTGACTCACTCTCCTGAATTCGCTCGCTGGGGAGGAACATTAGGGCCATTTTTTATGGGGCTAATTACTGGAACGGGTGATGCGACAGCTTTTGCATTTAATGAAGCAGTTACGCCACATGCCAATATGTTCGGCTATGAAGTAAATACATTAGGTGCAGGTGTTATGCTGGCTTCGGCACTGGGGCGCAACATGTCACCGCTGGCTGGTGCTGCGATTGTTTGTGCAGGTCTTGCTGGCGTAAACCCTTTAGAGATCGCTAAACGTACCGCACCAGGCATGATTGTGGCGGTATTATTTATTGCATTGTTCTTCTTATAAACGGAGGCCCTATGTCTGAATTAAATCAATTACAACAATGGCGCCGTGCGTTTCATCAGATCCCAGAACGTGGTTGGGGTGAGTTTATGACCACGGCCAAAATTATTACACAGCTACGTGATATGGGCTGGGATGTGCTAACTGCCTCAGAATTTTTGTCTAGCGAGTATATTTTAGGTCGTAATGATAATGAGGTGGCGGCTAGTCTGGCTCGTGCACAAGCGGCAGGCATCTCTCAAACCTTGCTCGATGAGATGGATGGGCTGACCGGTTGCGTTGCGGTATGGGATAGTGGCCGTGCTGGACCGATTACTACGTTACGTTTTGATATTGATTGCGTGGCGGTTTCCGAGTCAGACGATGAGTCGCATATTCCAGCTCTAGTGGGCTTTACGTCTAAGCACCCAGGCGATATGCATGCGTGCGGGCATGATGGTCATATTGCGATGGGACTGGGTTTAGCGCAGTGGATTATGCGTGCCAAAGCGCAGTTGTGCGGCAAAATAAAATTGGTTTTTCAACCCGCAGAAGAGGGCGTCCGCGGGGCTAAACCGGTTGCTGAGGGGGGAATTTTAGATGACAGCGATTATTTTCTCGCTGCACATATTGGCATGGGAGTACCTAGTGGCTGCGTGGCTGTCGCGCCAACAGATTTTTTGTGTACCACGAAACTTGATTTCACGTTTCATGGCGCGCCAGCTCATGCTGGAGTGAATCCACATTTGGGGGCCAATGCGCTAGCGGGAGCTTGTCATTGTGTTACTCAGCTTTTGGCCATTCCTCGTCACGGTGAGGGGATGTCACGTATAAATATTGGCATGCTGCATGCCGGTGAAGGGCGGAATATCATTCCAACATGTGCAAAGTTACAGTTGGAAGTGCGGGGTGAAACCGAAGCTATTAACCGATTTATGCGAGAGCGTGCGTTGTCTATCGCGCAGGGGATTGCTCTTGGCTTTGATCTGCGATTTGAGTATGAAGTTGCAGGTGAAGCCACCGACTTGTATAACGATCCTTTGTTGACCGAATTGCTGGCCAATATTGCCTCTGAGGAGTTGGGATTAACTCTAGTAGAAAAATCATTTGGGGGCAGTGAAGACGCTACATTACTGGTTCGTCGTGTACAGCATTGTGGCGGTCAGGCTGCCTATATTGTGTTGGGTGCGGATATTGCTGCCGGTCATCATGAGGCGGATTTTGATTTTGATGAGTCGGTATTAACGCACGGTGTGCAGCTCTTTGCATCTTGCATCAGCAAACTGAATGGCGTGTCGGCTTAATTATGGGGTGCTAAATTCAAACGAGAGCGAGTGCTTATTTATAAGAGTTCGCTCTCGATAAGTCTTCATATTTTCATTGCGTTATTGCGCCAAAACCCGCCGAGCATGCTCAATGCATTGCTGAGAGATTTGTGCCAATACACCGCTTTCGAGTGCCCAGCGATGCCAGTACAGTGTTCGTTTCACACTTTTCCCTGGCATCAGATTGACCAGCATGCCGGTTTGTAATTCCTGTTGGATCATGACTTCGGGGATCAAACAGTAAGCCACCCCTTGTGTTGCTAAGGCGATAAAGGCTTCAGAAGAGCGCACCACATGGCGTGGCCAGCTGACGGATGGCAGGGTAAAGTGCTGTGCTAGAAAATCTGCATGCATGTCATCATGTTGGTCGAACACGATTGCAGGCGCTCGAGTGAGGCTAAGTGAGTCAATACCATCATGAAAGTAGCGATTGATAAAATGCGGTGCGGCAACACAAAGGTATTCCAGAGTACCGAGTTTATCGCTGATGCAGCCGGCTAACGGCATAGGTTCGCTGCTGATGGCCGCAATCGCTTCGCCACTTCGCACTCGTTTGAGTGTTCGGCTTTCGTCATCAATCATCAAATTCAGCAAAATTCGCCCCTCTTGCAGCACGGGAGCGAGTGCGGGTAATAGCCACGTGGCTAGGCTGTCTGCGTTAGTTGCAATTGCGACGGGCAGCGGCTCATCTTCGCCCTTTGGTGTCAGCGTGGGCAACAGCTCAGATTCCATTAGCTGTACCCGTCGGTAAAACCCTAATAAGTGTCGCCCTATTGCCGTTGGTTTTGGTGGTGTTTCACGTATCAATATTGGCTGCGCCAACCATTTCTCCAATTGTTTGATACGCTGGGAAATGGCCGATTGCGTGATAAACAGCGCTTGGGCTCCTTTATCAAAACCACCGTGCTGCACAATGGCATCTAATGCTTCGAGCCATTGATAGTCCAGTCCGCGCATCTCACATCCTTCTCAATCAGTTTGGCTAATGATGAATAAATAGTATTAGTTTTATTAACCTAGCACGGTTTTCTATTCTGCTCATGGTGAAGATGACATTAAAGAAGGAGAAGCTATTTATGTCTGCATTGGTGCAGGGGATAACGTTAGGGCTGGCGGTGATTGGGGCGACCTTAGCGGTTACCTTGCTTAATCCGCACGTGTATCTTGATACAGTGGTGATCTTAGGCTCGATAGGGAATCAGTTGCTTGGCCATGAACGTTGGTGGTTTGCGCTCGGCTGTTTGCTTGCATCTTGCATGTGGTTTACCGGTTTATCGTTAGGGGCTGCGCGGTTTTCACCTGTGCTACGTAAGCCGAAAATTAAACGAGTCATTGATTTGACGGTGGGCGTGATTATGTGGTTATTGGCTGGGCAATTAGGTGTTCAGTTGCTGGCGTCGTAGGCTTTATGGGCTAATGATTCGCGAAGTGAAAGATAATGGATAAAAGGGAAGCGTTGATGAATAAAACCATGCAAGAACCACTAAATTTTGAGGGGGAGTTTATTAAAACGATTACTGTTTGTATTAAAACGATTACTGTTTGTATTAATCGGATTGCTGTTCATCAATATTCCCCATGTTAATTATTAGAGCTCACGTAATTCATGCGCGTAAGTGCATGTGTGTATACGTGTGCACGCTTGTTGTATTTTTGTTTTTAAGTGATATTCATTCATAAATATTTCAGGATTAATAGAGTTGATATGTATGCATATCACTTTGTGAATAAAAGATAATTATCTTATTTAATAATGAAAAATTAAGTGGGTGTTCAAAGTTTGTGCATTTTATCGCCACAGTGCCAATGTAATCGTGTTACATCATACAGTCTCGTGCGCTGAATGATATTGGCGACGAAATCGTTTTCTTTCCGACTAATAACACATACCAAGGATGCTGTATGAAACGTTCGTTACTCACTTCTGCCTTGCTGGCAACCTCCTTATTTTCTGCGGCTACGTTGGCTGCGGAGTCACCGATTCGTTTGGTGATCCACGGTGGTGCCGGCACCATTGCTAAATCAACAATTACGCCGCAGCAAGAAGCTGAATATAAGGCTAAGTTGGATGAAGCGCTGCAGGCTGGTTATAAAGTGTTGGAAAGCGGTGGTACAAGTTTGGATGCGGTACAGCGCGCCATTAACGTGATGGAAGACTCACCGCTGTTTAATGCCGGTAAAGGCGCAGTGTTTACCCATGATGGTCGCAACGAGTTGGACGCCTCAATCATGGATGGTAAGACATTGGCCGCGGGGGCAGTGGCTGGCGTGACCACCATTAAAAACCCGATTAATGCGGCATATACCGTAATGACCCGCAGCCCACATGTGCTGATGGTGTCAAACGGAGCGGAAGTTTTCCTTAAAAAAGAAGGATTAGAGACCGTTGATCCGGCCTATTTCCGAACTGAACATCGCTGGAAGCAGTTGCAAAAGGCCATTGAGAAAGAGCAAGTGGTGCTGGATCACGATGGGAAAACTGCTTACACCTACGATCCGCTGATGTATGACTACAAATTCGGTACAGTCGGCGCGGTAGCACTGGATAAAGCGGGCAATCTGGCGGCTGGTACGTCAACGGGCGGCATGACCAACAAGCGTTATGGTCGTGTCGGTGATTCACCGCTGATTGGTGCCGGTACCTATGCGGATAACAATACCGTGGCGGTGTCGGCTACCGGCAGTGGTGAGAAGTTTATCCGTACGGCGACGGCGTACAACATTGCTTCGCAAGTGAAATACAATAAAACGCCATTGGCGACGGCAGCTAATAATGCGTTGGATGAAGTCAAAGCGATTGATGGCAGCGGCGGCGTGATTGTGTTGGACGCAAAAGGTGACTACACCATGGCCTTTAACACCGCCGGGATGTACCGCGGCGCAATTGGTAACGATGGCAAAAAAGAGATTGCCGTTTTTGGTGAGTAAGTTTGCTTTAGTGAGCGTTTAAGCGGCTAAAAAGAAAAGCCCGCATTTTATGCGGGCTTTTTGTCATCATGATTTAGCGTGGCATTTTACTCCTGCACCGCTTTCTTGGTGAAGTAACGCATGATCACCACAAAGAAGATCGGGACGAAGAAAATGGCCAAGACTGTGGCACTGATCATCCCGCCCATCACACCGGTACCGATGGCGTTACGGCTCATGGCGCCAGCGCCAGTACTGATCACCAGTGGCAATACCCCGAGGATAAAGGCCAGCGAGGTCATCAGAATAGGTCGCAGACGTTGGCGCGCCGCTTCCACGACTGCGTCACTTAAGTGCATGCCGCTGTCATACAGCTCTTTGGCAAACTCAACTATCAGGATGGCGTTTTTCGCCGATAACCCGATGGTGGTGAGCAAGCCAACTTGGAAGTACACGTCATTTTCCAGCCCGCGCAGGTTGGCAGCCAAAATCGCACCCAACACCCCGAGCGGTACCACCAGCATGACGGAGAACGGAATACTCCAGCTTTCATACAGCGCAGCCAAGCTCAAGAACACCACCAGTAGGGAGATGGCATACAGCGCAGGCGCTTGCGAGCCGGCTTGGCGTTCCTGATAGGAAAGTCCGGTCCACTCGATGCCGACACCTTCTGGCAGTTGCTGCACGATTTTCTCAATTGCCGCCATAGCTTCACCTGTACTGCGGCCCGGTGCGGCTTCCCCGACAATCTGCATGGCCGGAACGCCGTTATAACGCTCCAGACGTGGAGAGCCAAAGCCCCACTCGGTCGATGCAAACGAGGAGAACGGTACCATCTGTCCTTGGGCGTTACGCACATACCACAAGTTCAGATCTTGTGGCGTCATCCGAAATGGTGCGTCGGCCTGCATGAACACTTTCTTGATACGACCGCGGTCGAGGAAGTCGTTCACATACGCCGAGCCCCACGCACTCGAGAGTGTGGTGTTGATATCATTGATTGCTAGCCCTTGTGACAGTGCTTTTTCGTAGTCAATGTTGATATCTAACTGCGGGGTGTCTTCCATTCCGTTAGGACGCACGCGCGTAAGTGTCGGGTCTTGTGCAGCCATGCCGAGTAATTGGTTACGTGCCGCCATTAAGCGTTCGTGTCCCAGACCGGCGCGATCTTGCAGATAGAAGTCAAAACCGGTGGCGGTACCCAGTTCAGGAATCGATGGTAGGTTGAAGGCGAATACTTGCGCTTCTTTAATGCTGAATAGGTAGCCCATCGCACGGCCAATGATCGCATCGGCACTGCGCGCTTCGCCCGGACGCTCGCTCCAATCTTTCAGCTTGATAAACGCCATCCCGCTGTTTTGGCCACTACCGGCGAAACTAAAGCCAGAGACGGTCAGCACAGATTCGACGTTATCCTTCTCCTTCTCTAAGAAGTAGTTAGACATCTTGGCCAGCACCGCTTCGGTTCGCTCTTTGGTCGCACCCACCGGCAGTTGCACCATCGACATCACCACGCCCTGATCTTCTTCCGGTAAGAAGGAGGTCGGCATGCGGATGAACAGGACGGTCAAGGCCACTAACATCCCTAAATAGATAATGGCGTAGCGGCCGGCTTGGCGGATGATTTTGCGCACCCCAGATTGATAATGCTGGCTAGCAGCATCAAAGGTGCGGTTAAACCAACCGAAAAAGCCTTTTTGCGCACCGAATTCACCGTGTTTTAGCGGTTTGAGCAAGGTTGCACATAGCGCTGGGGTCAAGGTCAGAGCCACCAGTACCGACAGCACCATGGCGGAGACGATAGTCAGCGAGAATTGGCGATAGATAGCGCCGGTGGAGCCGCCAAAAAAGGCCATCGGGATAAATACCGCCGACAGCACCAAGGCAATCCCGACCAGCGCGCCGGTGATCTGATCCATCGATTTGCGAGTCGCTTCGAGCGGCGACAGATCTTCTTCGCTCATCAGACGCTCAACGTTTTCCACCACCACGATGGCATCATCCACCAGCAAGCCGATCGCCAGCACCATGCCGAACATGGTGAGGGTGTTGATGGAAAAACCGAACGCAGCCATGACGCCAAAAGTACCGAGCAGAACGACCGGCACCGCGATGGTGGGGATCAACGTGGCGCGGAAATTCTGCAAGAACAGGTACATCACGCAGAATACCAGCACGATCGCTTCGAGCAGGGTTTGTGCTACTTCTTCAATGGAGATTTTCACAAACGGAGTGGTGTCATACGGATAAACGATCTCGACTCCGGTCGGGAAATAAGCCGAGAGCTCGTTAATCTTGGCACGCACGCTGTCCGCTGTTTGCAGGGCGTTAGCACCGGTAGCCAGTTTGATTGCCAGTGCGGCTACCGGCTGACCGTTGTAAAACGCATCTGCGCCATAGCTTTCACTGTCGAGCTCAACGCGCGCGACGTCTTTGAGCAGTACTTTGCCGCCATCAGCGCTGACTCGCAGCAGGATATTTTCAAATTCCTGCGGACTGGAAAGGCGAGTTTGCCCCATGATGGTGGCGGAGAACTGCTGATCGGGCACCGCTGGCGCACCGCCGAGGCTACCGAAGGCCACTTGCGCGTTCTGGGTGCGAATGGCGTTGTAGACATCTGTTGGTGTTAGGCCAACGCGGTTCAATTTATTGGGATCGAGCCAGACGCGCATCGCGTATTGGCTACCAAACACGGTGACATCACCAACGCCGTTTAAGCGACTGAGCGGATCTTTGATGTTACTGACCAGATAGTCGGATAAATCTTGTCCGGTCTGGCTACCATCGGTTGAGATCAGCCCCATGACCATCAGGAAGCTGCTGGAGGTTTTCTGTACGCGGATCCCTTGCTGCTGCACTTCTTGCGGTAACAACGACATCGCTTGTTGCAGTTTGTTTTGCACCTGCACTTGGGCAATATCGGAGTCTGTGCCTGGCTGGAAAGTCAGGGTCAGCGAAATATTCCCCGCCGAGTCACTTTGCGACGCCATATACAGCAGGTTGTCCAAGCCGGTCATGTTCTGCTCGATGACCTGCGTCACCGAGTCTTCCACGGTTTTTGCCGAGGCGCCCGGATAGCTGGCCATAATGCTGACCGCGGGGGGCGCAATGGTTGGGTATTGCGCCACGGGTAATTTAAGAATCGCCAGCGCACCGCCTAGCATGATCACTAGCGCGATCACCCAGGCAAAAATCGGTCGGTCTATAAAAAATCGGGCCATTAGTGGGCTACTCCGTTACTGCTGCCCTCGGTGGCGGGAGCCGGCGTCGCGCTCTGGCTGGCGGCGGCGGTTTTGTCAGTTGGGTTGACCTGCGCGCCTGGGGCGACTTTTTGCAAACCGGCGATAATCACGCGCTCACCGGCTTTCAAACCGGATTCGACCACCCAATCTGTTCCGATCATGCGGCTGACTTGAATATCGCGTGGGCTGACTTTGTTATCGCTATCCACCACCAGCACGGAAGCACCGCCTTTAGGGGTGCGGCTGACCGCCACTTGTGGCACCAGCAGACCATTTTCACGTACCCCTTCGCTTAAGCGTGCGCGGATAAACATCCCAGGCATCAGCAATTGCTGTGGGTTTGGCACCACTACGCGCAGGCTGACCATGCCGGTATTTTCATCCACGGTAACATCGGAAAATTGCAACACGCCCGCTTGCGGGTAGGCGTTGCCATCTTCCAAAAACAGGGAGACAGGCGCTTCGTTTGGATTTTGCGCCGTCACTTTGCCGCTGGCGACCCATTGCTTGAGGCGCAGCAGATCGGCGGTGGACTGGCGAACATCCACATACATAGGGTCAAGCTGCTGGATGGTGGTTAGTGCCACTCCCTGTTGGGCGGTGACCAGCGCGCCTTCGGTTACCGCTGAGGTGCCGATCCGGCCACCGATTGGTGCGGTGATCTTGGTGTAGCCTAAATTGATGCGCGCGCGCTTGAGGTTAGCTTGCGCAGCGAGCACATCGGCTTGCGCTTGTTTGCGCTGGGCATCGGCGTCATCGTATTCCTGCTTACTGATGGAATGTTTTTGCAGCAAATTGACATAACGCTTCAGACGCAAGTCTGCGGTGCGGGCACTGGCTTGGGCGCGCGCAAGCGCGGCACTGGCTGAGGCGACATCGGCTTCATACAGCGCGGGATCGATCTGGTACAACACATCACCGGCTTTAACATCACTGCCTTCGGTGAACAGACGCTTGAGGATCAATCCGCTCACTTGTGGGCGCACTTCGGCAATGCGTAACGCCGAGGTGCGACCGGTGAGATCGGTGGTCAGTTGCAAGGGCGCTTGTTGTAGTGTGACAACATCCACCGCCGCTGGTGGCATCTGGCGTCCTCCTTCGGGAGGGGCTTCTTTACAGCCGGTCAGCAAGCTGGCCGTCAGCACGGTCAGGAGCGTGGCATAAGCGAAAGGTCGTTTTTGCATGGTTTGCATAGAAAATTACAGCCTCTGTCTTCCATGGTAGGCACGTACGGAGAAGCTTCCGATTGGCACCTTGGTTCGGGATCTATAATATACATACATTCATGAATGTATGTAACGGGTGCGGGTGAATTAACAGGCAGCATGTCACACATAATGAGACATAAATCGGCCGGAAAATTCAGGATTACTGCGTTACAATGGCAAATTCAGCGAGCTGTATCTCATTTGGTCAGCTGCTATTACACGGAGTTACACGAGGGCAATGTGAGGATGCCGAGATAGTGGAGGCAGGTGAGTAGGGTTGCCTTGTCAGAGCGTATTTTCCGTTTCTCTAACAGATTATGGCCAGAAAAACCAAAGAAGAAGCACAGGAAACTCGGCGCCACATTATGCACACCGCGTTGGCGCAATTTTGCCAGCGTGGCTTAGCACAAACGCGGTTATCCGATATTGCGCAAGCGGCCGGCGTGACGCGCGGAGCTATCTATTGGCATTTTGCGAATAAAGAGCAGCTATTTACCGAATTGTGGGAAGAGTTGTGCACGCCATTGGCGGCGCAGCTACGCGCGTGTGTGCAAGAGCAAGAATCCGATCCGCTCGGGCGGTTACGTGAGTTTTTGGATGCGGTGCTGAGCAATATTGTCTCGGAGCCGGTGTTGCACGATATGTTCCGTCTGCTGTTTAGCGCCGATGTGCAGGAAAGCGATAATCAGGACATCCGCGCCTACATGAGCCAGCACTCAGCGGGATTTTTCAGCGATCTGCGCGCGGTACTCGAGCATGCTAAAGCTTGTGGTCAACTGCCCGCCGAACTGGATGCGGCGCGTTATGCCACTTTTATGCATTGCACCATTGATGGCTATATTATTAACTGGCTGAATTTCCCTGAGCGGGTTTGTTTGGCGCGCGATCGGGCGTTTATTCTCGAGACCTTGTTTGCCGCGTTGCCAGTGCCGCCGCGTGGCGACGTATAACCCAAGGTGATTGGTCTTTATGGATCTGAGTAACGATTTCGTTGCAAGCCGGTCTCTAATAGCACCATGTCTTGAGTAACTGCATACCTCTAATAACAAGGCCCACCTCGCAAAAGCGGGTGGGCCTTGTGTTAAGAACTCACGATGTTAGCACTTATGGTATTAGAACTTGTGGTCATGGCATCCATAGCCATGACCATGAGCATCGTTATGAGATCAGCCGTGATGAGGGCACTGGCTCATATCCAATCCTAATGCAGTGGCAACCCCCATCCCGTAAGCCGGATCGGCACGATAGCAGTTACACACATGACGCCACTTGATGTGCTCGTCCACACCGGTCATCGCGCGAGCGGTATTCTCGAACAGACGCTGCTGCTCATCGGCGCTCATCAAACGGAACAAATCTCCCGGTTGTTGGAATGGATCATCGCCCAACATGTGGTCGTAGTGATCGGCATCGCCATTGATGGCCAGTGGTGGCTCGGCGAATGTTGGTTGCTGTTCCCAACGCTGGTAGCTGTTTGGCTGAATGCTTGGCGTGCGACCGCCATTACCGTCTACGCGCATTGCGCCATCACGGTGGAATGACATCACCGGGCAGCGCGGTGCGTTAACCGGGATCTGGTGGTGGTTAACGCCTAAACGGTAGCGCGCGGCATCGCCATAGGAGAACAGGCGGCCTTGCAGCATTTTGTCTGGTGAGAAGCCAATTCCTGGAACGATAGTGCTTGGCGCGAAGGAGGCTTGTTCCACTTCGGCAAAGTAGTTATCTGGGTTACGGTTGAGCTCCAGCACACCCACTTCAATCAGTGGATAGTCTTTGTGGGACCAGACTTTGGTCAGGTCAAACGGGTTTACGTGATACTGTTCAGCGGCTTTTTCTTCCATGATCTGCACATACAAGGTCCAGCGCGGGAAGTCGCCTTTATCAATGCTTTCCAGCAAATCACGTTGGAAGCTTTCACGATCGTTTGCCACGATAGCGGCTGCTTCGGCATCAGTCAGGTTTTTGATGCCTTGCTGGGTGCGGAAGTGGAATTTCACCCAGAAGCGCTGATTATCCTGATTGATAAAGCTGTAGGTGTGGCTACCAAAGCCGTGCATATGACGGTATGAGGCCGGAATACCGCGGTCACTCATGGTGATGGTCACTTGGTGTAGCGCTTCAGGCAGCAGTGTCCAGAAATCCCAGTTGTTATTGGCAGAACGCATGTTGGTGTACGGATCGCGTTTTACCGCATGGTTCAAATCAGGGAATTTGAGCGGATCTTTTAAGAAGAACACCGGGGTATTGTTACCCACCAGATCCCAGTTGCCTTGCTCGGTATAGAATTTCAGCGCAAAACCACGAATATCCCGCTCCGCATCTGCCGCGCCGCGCTCACCGGCTACGGTGGAGAAACGCGCGAATACTTCGGTTTTTTTGCCGATTTCAGCAAACAGGCTGGCTTTGGTATAGGCAGTAATGTCATGGGTCACGGTGAAATGGCCATACGCGCCAGAGCCTTTGGCATGCATACGGCGCTCTGGGATCACTTCGCGATCAAAGTGCGCCAGTTTTTCCAGGAACCAGACATCTTGCATCAGCAACGGGCCGCGCGGTCCAGCAGTCATTACGTTTTGGTTATCAGGTACCGGCGCGCCAAATGCGGTGGTCAGTTTATGGCTGTGTTCATTTTTTTGTTCTGACATGAATATCATTCCTTCGCTAAAAATCTGAACCAGCATAGCCCTCTTTAAAACGAAATGATGTCAGGTTTTACCAATCATTCTTATCTATAAAAACAATCAAACAAAATAATGAAGCGGGATACCGGTAAGTTAAGCGTCCAAATAAAAATGTGTATTGCAATTTGTTGTGCTGTGTATCGGGTAGTTGTAGCTGGCGAGAATAAATGACATCCGATGTATCTAGATTATTTTTGTAAGGTGGATGTTAATTTTCACGTAATGTGAGGGAAGAGCCGTTTTTAATACGTAACTCGCCAAGTGCACCAACAAGTCAGAAAATTAATAAAACTTGAGCGTATTTTTATTGTTGGGCTGTAGGGATGAGACTAACGTTAAACCCATGCGATGCGACGTGAATATAAAGTTAAACAGTTAAGCAGTTAAAAAATAGGTGTTGACGATAATTGCTTTTGCTCTGGTTAGTTTGGTTCTTCTTTTTATTAAACGTTTTGTTTAGCGGTTTATTAAATGACGAGCCATTAATAAATAAGCCATTGATAAATGAGTGAGGGTAAGAATGGGTTAGCACTTGTTGATAGCGTTATCTCTAGCAAGACTTTTGTTCAATACGACTCAATTTAAATGTCCAATATTTAAATGTCTTAAGATGTAATATTTAAATAGAACATGCGAATAGTTGCTCAATGAGGATGTCAAAATGAAAAATTGTCACTCAAACTGCTCCGAGCATAATGGTTCTCTGAATGCCAATAAAAAATGGGCAAAATATCGTCGTGATATGTTGTCTTCTTTCCCGTCTCCATTTAATGAAGGTGCGGACTCATTATCCGAATCGATCGCTCACGCAGTACGCAATTTAAATAAACTGCGTCCTGATGCACAGGGCCCAGCTTATTTAGGGAGCGATCCTGCGTTAACCATTGATTTTGACAAGGTTAAACAGGTTGAACTGAACCCAGGGATGACTCCTGTGGGTGAAGTGATCGATCAAACCACTAAACTGTTTGAAGGTTTACCAAACTGGGGTCATCCGTTGACCATGTGTAACGTGATCCCACAAGCTAACTCAGCCTCTATTGTGGCTGCGGTGTTGTCTGAGATTTTCTCACCTAACATTTTGGAAGGGGAATATTCCTGGAACGTGCACCGCGCTGAGCTGGAAAGTGCCGGTATGCTGGGGAATTTGATTGGTTGGAATCCACTGCATACCGGTTGTGTGTATACCTACGGTGGCTCAGGTTGCTGGACTTACCATGTCAAATACGCACTGACTCGTGTGTTGCCTGATTCGCGTCATACCGGTATTCGTACCGATGCCAAAGTCATCTGTTCACAACAAGCGCACTACACCATGCTGAACAGCACTGACTGGATGGGGCTGGGGATGGATAACATCATCACCGTGCGTACCGATCCAGAAACCAATGCGATGGATTTGGCTCATCTGGAAGAGATTTTAAAACAGCTGCAAGCCGAGAAAACACCGGTGGCGTCTGTGGTCTGTACTATGGGGACTACCGATGCGAACGCTTTTGACCCAGTGGCGGGGGTGCGTAAACTGCTGGATCAATATCCAAACGCTGAGCCTTACGGCAAAGCACTGCTGTATTGCGATGCGGTAGTGTGCTGGTCTTGGTTGACCTTCAAAAAATATGATTTCGTGGCTAACCCACTGGAATTTACTGATGAGTTGCTGCCATTTATCAAACACAACTATCAGTGCTTGGAAGCCATGAAATATGCCGATGCGGTGGGTATCGACTTCCACAAAGCCGGTTGGACTCCATACGCCAGCAGCTGCTTCGTATATAAAAACAGCAGTGAATTTGAAACTATCTTGAAACGTCCAGGCTCTGCGTACTTGCAACCTCGTTCACCGTACAACCCACTGGATTACACCTTAGAAGTGTCTCGTGCGGCAACCGGTGCCTTGGCCGGTTGGGCAACCTTGAAGTTCTTCGGTTATGAAGGTTTCCAAGCGATTTTGGGCGGCATTTTAGAGAACCAGTTCTATCTGCGTGAACGTCTGCATGAAAAAGCCGACATGGTTTGCGTGAACCCAGATAACTTCGGTCTGGTCACTCTGTTCCGTGTCTATCCACGTGATGTGATTGCGCATGAGCAGTATGAGCGTGAACTGACCGATCCGGCTTACAAAGCACAGTTGATGAAATACAACGAGCTGACTTTGAAAGTGGGGGACAAACTGTATCACTGGTTCCGCAGTGGCAAAAAAATCAATGGCAAATTCACCCCTTATCTGAGCTTCAGTACCGGTTTCCGCGTCACCGAATATAACCGTGACGGTGCTGATCCCGATGCCAAAGTGTTTGCACTGAAAGCGTTCCCAATGAACGTCTTTATTACCGAGGACATCATGCAGCATGTGGTTGACTGTGTTCAAGCAGCCCGCGATGAAGTGATGGCCGAGGAAAATGCATAACGGCGCATCACATGGGAGTTGATCCTGTCTGGGAGCGTGCTGAAAAGGGACGCTCCCTTTTTTCTGGCAGGACGTTCAGAAGTGGAGTGGGATCCCCACAGGGGATCGGAGGATTTGCTATGTCATCTTCTGAGAACAAAACTGGCGCCGGACGCTCGGTGGCCAAAATCAGTGTGCTGGCCTTGGCGGTGATGAACATTACCACGGTGGTCAGTTTGCGGGGGCTGCCCGCTGAGGCGGAGTACGGGATCACATCGGCGTTTTATTATCTGTTCGCGGCGGTGTTTTTCTTAATTCCGGTGGCGTTAGTCGCCGCAGAGCTGGCGACCGGTTGGCCACAAAAAGGCGGAGTGTTTCGCTGGGTGGGCGAGGCATTTGGCCATCGTTGGGGGTTTGTGGCTATCTATTTACAGTGGCTCGCGACCACCATTTGGTTTCCTACCGTATTGATCTTTGCTGGGGTGGCACTGGCCTATATTGGCCCACATCCGGTGAGTGATGCCTCATTAGCCAGTAATCGCCTGTACACCATCTGCATTATTTTGGGCGTGTATTGGATTGCAACCTTGGTGACACTGCGCGGTCTGCGTTCGTCATCACGGTTGGCAACCTTGGGGGGGCTAATCGGGACCATTATTCCGGCGGCTGTGCTACTGATCCTGACCGTGCTGTATGTGCTGGGTGGTAATACCGTGCACTTTGTGGCGTCAGCCAGTGATTTCTTCCCTGATTTGAGCAAACTGAACAATCTGGTACTGGCGGCAAGTATTTTCCTGTTCTTCGGCGGCATGGAGATCAATGCCGTACACGTGGTTGAAGTCGAGAATCCTTCCCGTAATTACCCGATCGCGATTATCAGTGCGGCGGCGGTAACCGTGGTGATTTTTGTGTTTGGTACTCTGTGTATCGCCACCTTGATCCCGCAAAATGATATTAACTTGGTACAAAGTCTGCTGGTGGCCTACAACGCATTGTTTGCTCACTTCGGTATGCCTTGGCTAGGTCAGCTGATGGCGGCTGCGTTGGCGTTTGGTGTGCTGGGGCAAATCACCGCGATTGTGGCGGGCCCGTCTACCGGTTTGCTGCAAGTTGGGCGTGAAGGCTATTTGCCACCTTTCTTGCAAGCGACCAACAAAAATGGTGTGCAGTCACATATCCTGTTCTTCCAAGGCTTGATTGTCAGTGTGATCTCCATTTTGTTGGTGGTGCTGCCATCTGTGCAGTCGGCGTATCAAATCTTGGGGCAACTCGCCTGCATCTTGTATCTCATCATGTACATCATGATGTTTGCCGCCGCCATTTACCTGCGTTACTCCCAACCCAATACACCGCGTCCGTATCGCGTTCCCGGCGGTAATCTGGGGATGTGGATCATCGCGGGGATGGGCTTTTTAGGCTCGGTCGTGGCTTGCGTGTTGAGCTTTATTCCACCATCTCAAATCTCAGTGGGTAATCCAGAGTCCTATGTACTGATTTTGTTGATCGGTACTGTGGTGTTCTTTGCCATTCCGCTTTGGATTTATGCCTGCCGTAAACCGCAGTGGAACTGCCAATCTGAGTCAGACGATCAATAACGTTACGCACTTAACCGGTGATCTTTATCGCCGGTTAAGTCGTCTCTGCGCAATTGAAGGAGAGTCATGTATGCGTGCCGTTAAAACCGGTGCTGTAGCGGCCACCCTGACCGCCGGTACTTTTGCACTCATGAATATTACCACGGTGGTCAGTTTGCGTGGTTTGGCGGCAGAGTCGGAATATGGCCTCAGCGCCGTATTTTTCTATCTGTTTGCAGCGCTATTTTTTCTGATCCCTGTGTCATTGGTGGCCGCCGAACTGGCGACCGGTTGGCCGCAAGAAGGCGGCGTATTTCGCTGGATTGGCGCGGCGTTTGGTCAGCGGTTGGGTCTGTTAGCGATTTATTTGCAGTGGCTGGCGACCACCATTTGTTTTCCGACCATGCTGATTTTTGCTGCTGTGGCCTTGGCGTATACCGGTAATTATCCGGCGCACAATGCTGAACTGGCGGCCAGTAAAGATTACACGCTGGCGGTGGTATTGGCCGTGTACTGGTTGGCGACCTTTATCACGCTACACGGGGTAAAATCGGCCTCGCGGATCAGTGCGCTGGGTGGTTTAATCGGGACGCTGATCCCCGCGTTGATTTTGCTGGTCTGTGGGATTTGGTATGTCGCCAGTGGTCATCCGGTGAATCTGGCGTGGTCGTGGGATGGGCTGTTGCCGCAGCATATGCAGTGGCAAACTTGGGTATTGGCGGCCAGTATTTTTCTCTATTACTCAGGGATGGAGATCAATGCGGTTCACGTGCGTCAGTTGGAGCAGCCATCGCGCAATTACCCATTGTCGATTGCCATTACGGCGGTAATCACCGTGGTGGTGCTGATTTTGGGGACGCTGACCATCAGCGCCGTATTGCCGCATAACGACATGAATCTGGTGCAAGGGTTACTGCATACCTATGATCTGGTTTTCAGCGCGATGGGCTGTCCGTGGTTAGGCCAAATTTTGGCGGCGATGTTGGCCATCGGGGTGCTGGGGCAGGTGACCGTGATAGTGGCTGGCCCGTCCAGCGGTTTGCTGGTGGTGGGTCGCGAAGGGATGCTACCGCGTTGGATGCAGCAGGTTAATCGTCATGGGGTGCAGCGCAATATTTTGTTGCTACAAGGGGCGATTGTCAGCGTGCTGTCGATTGTGCTGGTCTGTTTGCCATCGGTACAGGCGGCATTTCAGATTTTAGGGCAGTTGTCAGGGCTGTTATACCTGCTGATGTACATCTTGCTGTTTGCGGCAGCGATCGCGCTGCGTTACCGCGCGCCGGAGGTGGTGCGTCCGTACCAAATTCCGGGGGGAAAAGCGGGGATGTGGTTAGTCGGTGGCGCCGGATTTTGTGCCACCGGTGTGGCCTTTATCCTGAGTTTTATGCCGCCATCTCAAATTGTGGTCGGCAGTGCGGCCTTGTATGTCGGGATTTTGATCGTCGGCGCCATTGGCTTTGTGTCTGTACCGTTTATTTTGTACGCCTTGCGCCGTCCAGAGTGGAATACCGCGGGGAATAACACTGAAAACATTTAGCTTCACTTTAGTCAATCATCGGTAAGGGCGCGGGGTAAATCCGCGCCCTTTTGTTTTAGCGAGATGAACGTAATCTGTAGAAACGTTAAGCCATCGAAAATCCACGATGATGTTGTCGCCTTTATCGGTTATTCCATCGATTGTGGCTGTTTGCGCAGCTCTCTTGGGCACATAGCAAAACGCTGGTGGAAGAGGGAGGAAAAATAGGCCGCAGAGCCATAACCTAAGTTACCGGCAATTTCGGTGATCGGTAGTGCGCTTTGCCGTAAAAGGCGTAGCGCTTCTAGCATTTTGATTTCATGGATAAAGTTAACTAACGAGCCAACCTCTTGTGTGGCTTTGCGCCGTAAGGTCGCTTCTGACATATGACAGGCTTGTGCAAGTTCTGGGATACTCCAACTGCGGCTCAGATCGACCATCACTAATGCGCGCACTTGGCTAGCTAAGGGTTGTCCTACGTGGTCGCACAGAATACTGATCACTTGCGGATTGTGGTTTACTAAGGCGTTGAGAAGTAAGTGCACCAGCGTTTGCGCTTGGAATTGCTCACTAATATCTTCTTGCTCTTCAGTCGTATGTTCTACGGTATGAGTTGCGGTATAGGCTACCGAGTTCTGCGCGGGGGCGAGCAATTGACCTAAGACAAACTCCGGCACCGCTTGTTGCAACAAGTTAGGTAAGCTGCACACATCTTGGCAACCGGCAGCATGCAAACGCGCGTGTCTTTGGCGCTGCGCTAACGCGTTGTAGTTTAGATTAAATGAACCAATCCATTCAGCGCTAAGCCCTAAACTGTGCATATTGGGTGTCAGTGGTGCATGGTAAGGCAGTAAACGACAATGACGGCCGCTATTGAGTAATAGTGCATCGCCCTTGCGGCACAGGATCTTTTGCTGATTAACCTCGAGAACAAAGTCACCATCATCCGCCCAAATCAGTAATCGCTCTGGTGTACTGAAATCCGCAGCAGGAAGGCCAGATAAATGCTCTAACGTGAAAGTTGCGACCGAATGCGGCTTACTTTGCGTCGTATGTGTGGCATGTGTCGCTCTGGCCAACACGGTTTCGGTCACGGATACCGGTGATGAGAATAAAGTTCGCAGCAAATAGACCTCCTCGAAATGCGAGTTAGGCGTGATCCGATATCGGCATCACGCTAACTCTTTGCCATACCCTAGCATGGGCATTGATTGCTGGAGGTGACGGTACTTAAGTGAATGTGTCGTAGTGTATCGTTTTAACGCGCGAGCAAAGTAAAACGCTAGCCGATGAAAACGACAACAAAACCGGTTTAACTATCTAGCTTTAAATGCATTTTTGTCTAGATTGTGCTTTTTCATTTTCAAATACAGCTTTTTGCGTGGAATACCGAGATGGTTGGCGGTTTCAGTGATCTTGCCGGAGAAGATAAACAGCGCATCTTCTAAGAGTTTGCGTTCGTAGTCATTTAGCATTTCATCCAGATCGCCACTGACTGGCGCGACCGATTTGTCTGCCTGCTTACTGAGGGTATCCACCATACCAATGGCATAAAGCTCGGCAACATGCTTTAACTCTCGGATATTGTTGTGCCAAGTATGTGCTTCGAGTTTATAGATATATTCATCGATAAATTCAGGTGTTTCTTTGCCTAAGCGAAGGCAGGATCTTTTTACAAAATGGATAAATAATGTTCTGATATCTCGCTTGCGATTGCGTAGCGCGGGTAGCGTAATGCGAAACTGCGACAAAAAATAATACAGTTCAGGCAGTAAAGAGCCTTGCTGTAATAAACAGTCTGCATCATGTTGAATGATGAAGATAAAGCGCAGCTTTTTAACCTCGGCGCGATCATTTTCCAACAGAAACATCGTAAGCCATTGTTGGTGCGGTAACGAGAGCTGCTCAGGGCTAATAATCAGGCATGAGCCATAGGCACATTGCTTGATTTGCGCTTTGAATTGTTCAAATTCATCGTGAATGACAGCATTGAAAATCAGCTGTGGGTGTTCATGCCGTGCACTTAACTCGAGCAGCAGTTCAGCGACCGTATTTTTCCCTGTGCCTGGTTCTCCGGCGATTAAAATGTCTTTGTCCATTTGCGAGAACAGGGATACTTGCTCTCGGATGAGATTAATCTGTGGGCTATTGCCGAGCAATGATTTTTTGAGTGATTTCTTAATTTCATATTTACGATTTAAACGTGCAACACGCTGTTGGCTGATGGTTTTGATTTTTTCCAATAACAGCGGAGGGTTTATCGGTTTTTCAATAAAATCGCTAGCTCCTTTGGTCATCGCGTTGACGGCCAAAGGAATATCGCCATGCCCGGTGATCATCATAACCGGCAGTTCCGGATCAACCTCCATGCACTTAAGCAACACATCCATACCATTCATTTCTGGCATGTAGATATCACAGAGGATGACACCGGCAAAGTCAGCGGTTATAAACTCTAAGGCGCGGTGCGGAGATGAAAAACATTTCACTTTATAGCCAGATAGGCTAAGTAAATGTCGATAGGATTCTAATACATCACTGTCATCATCGATAATAACGATAGTGATATCTTGTAGTGAAATATTAGTCATGATTAAACTCCAAAATAATCATGGCACCTTTATTTAATGCCGATGCTAAATAGATGTCGCCGTGTAAACCTTTGGCCAGAGAGCGGGAGATAGATAGCCCAAGGCCTAATCCTACCTCTTTGGTACTGATAAATGGCGTGAATAACTTTTCAACAATATCGGGTGCAAATCCGTTACCACTGTCTGAAACTGACAGCGTCAAATTACCTGTATTATAATCGAGCAGATCCACGTGAATAACCGGCTTTGTTGACCCCGCCATCGCATCTAACGCATTAACATAGAGGTTGATCAATATTTGCTCGAAATGCGTTTGATTCAGCGGCCACATAGTTTTACTAGGAATATGATTGTATAACGAGCATTGCTCCTTTTTCGCGCGTGATTCAACCAAGGCTAATGAGTCTTGTACCAGCGTATTGACATCACAAACAGTCAAGGTGGTAGCTTGTGGCGATTTTTTGGAGAATGCGCGTAGATTAGTGATGATTTTGCGCATGCGTTCGGCAAGTGCGCTGATTTTTTCAATGCTGGCTTGTAATGTTTGATCGCCCGATTCAATTGCCTGAGCGTGACTGGTATACAGATACATATTCATCGCCGAGAGTGGCTGATTTAATTCGTGTGCAAGACTGGTCATGGTCTGGCCTAATACCGCCATTTTGGCGGTTTGAATGAGGTCATCCTGCATTTGAATACGTTGTTGAATTTCTGTCCTCAGTTCAATATTTTTACGCCGTAAACTCTCAGTTTGCTTGTTAACCAGACGTTGTAATCGTTTCCGGTTAAGCTCTTGTTTTGTAATGTCAGTCAGCGTAATGATAAATTTATCTTTTGCGCCTTGTTGGTAAGTGTTTATGTAAAATGAGTAATATTCTGTCTCATTGGCACTCGCGGCATCGAGCATATGAGAAATGATAATTTCATGACCTTGCTGATAGCGTGATGCAGATTGATCACCAAACAACGCTTGAATGATTTTCTGATTCTTATCGGAGAATAACTCCCAAATCATTTTTGGTCTATCATCGATATAGTTTAATACTTCAGCTGCTTTACTATTGATCGACTCAATCAAGCCATTGGTTTTGCATGTAATGATGCAGGCATGGGTATTGTTGATGAGATTCAGCGCATCTAGGCGCTGGATCTCTTTCATCTGAGTACAAAAGGCATGTAACTCATTACTGAGTGCTGAGATTTCATCGTGGCCATCAATTTTAGCAATGTTATAGTCGGTTTGTCTGATGACCTTACTGATATTGCTGCTCAACACATTGAGTCGATTAATAAAGTGCTTTTTAATTAATACCACAGCAGTAAAGAGGCTGAGCGAGGTGGTCACCAGTAAGATGATGAATAAGACTTTATTACCTTGTTGAGTGGTTGCATTGGTGGTGGCGATAAGCGTTTGCAGCTTATGTTTTGATGTGAGCAGTGATTGTCCAATCTGCGCTTTGTATTCAGTAATGGCACTGTTTAATCGCTTCTTAACGGATGCTAGCTCACTGTCCGTTGCTCTAAGTTGATTTATGGTGCTATGCAATTCCCCGTTGTACTTGGCCAGTAACAAGAGGGCAGAGATAATTTGGCGATGGGAGACCGTTGATGGATAGCTTTTCAACACTTCCAATGAGCGGTTGATGTCATCAATTTTGGTTTGGATAAACAAAAATGTTTGGTTTACATCACGATGATGATTATCCGCTGACACTTCATTGAGTAAGTTCGTCAGCTCATTCTCATCCATCACTAGCTGTTGCATATAGGAGAGCTCGGTCAACATCGTGGTAACCGATTCTTTAGTATGCGAGTAATGGATTTGCCCGTTGATATTCCAACTGATTTCTTGCAGTAACGGCCTTGCTTCCTCTATTGCGTCATAGTGGAGGGCATTGATCAAATCACGCGCTTTAACCAATTGATTAGAGAGCGCAATCTTATGCTTAATCAATTTACTTTGTTCAAAAGTCAGGGCTTTGACTTTCTGATTAATGGCGCGCAGGTGAGTATCTTGCGTATCCGTTAGATTCTCAAGTTCAGCGACTACGGTATTAATTTTATGCTCTTTTCTAATGATATCTGTAATTGCGGAAGCGTTAGAGATATCCGCCACCAATAAAAGCAATTGGTTGCTTCGCGTATCGATTTCATGTTGAGCATTAACGGCACTAATGTTACTGGCTAGTGTGGTCGTGATGTTATTGGATAAGGACGACCAGACAAAATAGCCGATACAGCCTGTTATAAAAGTCAGTGATGATTGTAATAGGCAAAACAGCATGAGCCGTTTACCTAACGGAAAGTGTGCCAGCATAATCAGTTACTCTATGGTACGTAGTATATCTAATGCTTTATCGATATTGAGCCGAAATTTTTTCTCGAGTGATTCGCTGAACATCACTCGCTCATGGGATTGGGGCGGCAGGTTCGCGAGTTGTAACACATGGGCCGACTCTGACTGTGCCTGAGTAATAATCGGTGTAGAAAGTAGCTGTTTTGCTTGCGTAATTTTATGTTGTTCTGCGGAAGTGAGACGGCGTTTTTCTTTCTGGTGAATATCTCCCCACACTTGTTGCAATATCGGCGTATGTGCCACGATCGTTTTATCAAACAGTAATTTGACCAAATTGCTTCGCTTAAGCATCAACGTCTGATCGACAGAGTAGGGTTTTTCGGGTGATTGCTCACTGGTTTGTATAGCGTGTTTTTTAAACGCCCGCATCGCATGGCGTTCATCGGTGGAAAGCTGTTGCAAATAGGCTAAGAAATCGTGTGTCGCTGCTTTATTCGCACTATTGTGGATGACGCCATAATAAACCGGAATGATCGGCCCTTTGCGGATCGGACGATAAGTGATGTATTTGAGTTTATCTTGTTGCTTGAGTGCGTAGCTATCAATGACGGGGCCAACACCGACAACGCCACGGGATACACTTTCAGACACGCCAAAACTGCGCGCTGACACGCCGCGTAAATTACCGCCGATCTCTAACAATAATTGCCACCCAGCATCCCAGCCGTATTGTTGCAAGATACTTTCGACCATAATGTGCGTTGTACCGGAGCGTGAGGGCGAGCTCATGGTGATATGGCTATGAAATTCCGGTTTTGCCAGAGCCTGCCATGTGTCTGGTGGCGTAATATTGAGCTTTTTGAGATATTCTTGATTATAGATAAACACGGTTTCTGAATAGGCGAACGGAATAAAAGATAGAGTGCTGTCTAGCATTCCGTTATTTTTTTGTAATGCATTAAACAAAAAGGGTGACGAAGAGAGCACAACATCAGGTTGTACCCGACCATCATTTAACAAACGAAGAACGGATTCCGTTTTTCGATAAATAATATCGATATTTGCGCTGGGGCGATACTGTCGATAATCATCCAGCAATTCGGATGAAATTTCCTCTGAGAATGATGTAATTATCGCCAGTGATTGCTCTTTGGCGTTGGCTGGTGCTGGATAAATGGCCGTAAATAGCATGCCAACAAACAGACGAATTATAATTATTGCTCTGTACATTCTGTGGATGACTTCAAAGTTTTGTAAGTGAATAAAAAATTAAACACGTAAAGATAAAAACAAGTTGAGATAAATTGGTACGCTGGTTTGTATTATACGACGCAAATTTGACACAACACAGCATCGCTATTCCCAAAACTGACACGCCACAAATGACATTTGAGTCAATCGCGACTCAAATTGCTGCTTTTGTCTCGTTTTCTCATTCATTTTACTTTGCTCCCAGCTTCATAACCCGCTCTCTGGAACACCGCTATCTCGTTAGTTCGCCAGCTATGCCAATCCTGGAGTGGCGAGATGATCATGATTAATACGTTATGAAGCCCATTAGTTACTTTCATTACAATGGGATGAATGAAATGTTTGATTTTTTTAAGACCAGAGCTGATAAGCCGGTGATCGAAGCATCATCCGAGCAAATCAAAAAGATCTACCGTAAATATCAATGGCAAGTTTTTCTCGGCTTGGTGTTTGGCTATGCCATGTTCTATGTAACACGCATGAGCTTAAACGTGGTGAAAAAACCGATGCTGGATGCGGGTATTGTTACCGTTGATGAGCTCGGTGTAATTGGTTCCGGTTTCTTGCTGACTTATGCGATCGGTAAATTCTCAAACGGATTTTTGTCTGATTACGCCAATATCGGGCGTTTCATGTCATTTTCCCTGTTGCTATCCGCCATCACCTGTATTTTGATGGGGATGAACACCGCAACCTTCTTTTTTGTCGGCTTGTGGGCGCTGAATGGTTGGTTCCAATCTGTGGGGTCGGCACCGTCATGTGTGTCTATTTTCCAATGGTTCTCACCAAAACAACGGGGTTCCGTTTACTCCGTTTGGGGTGGCTCACGTAACTTGGGCGAAGGGATCACCTGGGTTCTGACTGCATCTGTCGTGAGCTATTTTGGCTGGCGTGCAGGTTTTATCGGCGCGGGTTTGGCAACACTGGCTGCGGCTATCTGCATGTTCTTCGTGTTGAAAGACCGTCCACAAACTTATGGTCTGCCAACCCCAGCTGAAGCGTTCGGGGAAGAGAGCGAAATCAAAAAAGCGGTTAACCCGCAAGAGATCCGCAAGGCACAGCTGTTTGCTATTAAGCAGCCTACCGTATGGTTGATTGCTGCTGCTTGCGCGGCGATGTATGTCTCGCGTTATGCGATGAGCTCTTGGGCCGTACTGTATCTGCAATCGCAAAAAGGCTACAGCCTGATTGATGCTGGCTTTGCCATGTCATCCTACCCGATTGCCGGTTTCTTCGGGGCTATCTTAGCCGGAGTGATCTCCGACAAACTGTTCCACTCTAATCGTCATATTCCAACACTGCTGTACGGTTTGGCTAACGTCGGTGGTATGTGCTTGATGTTCTGGGGCCCACAAAGCCGCGTGATGGATGCAATTGCGCTGGGCCTGATTGGTTACGCGATTGGCGGTTTGGTGGTGTTCTTGGCGGGTCTGACGGCTTGCGACCTGATGCCAAAAACAGCGGTTGGTGCGGTAAAAGGCTTCATCGGTTTGTGCTCTTATGTAGCGGCATCAGCGCAAGAGCTGGTATCTGCGGCACTGATTAAAACCTCTGAAGTGAATGGCGTGACCATGTATGATTTTTCTACCGTGAAATATTTCTGGCTTGGCGCAGCCGTGACATCCGTTATTTTGGCCATGACCGTATGGAATGCCAAAAAAGTCGTTGATTATTAATACCTGCCACATCAACAACGTGAAATAAACGTAATGAAATAAGCGGTCAAGGTAACAGTGGCCGCTTATTTCTCAGTAAGGTTTAGCTTATGCGCAAGACAAAGATTATTGCCACCTTAGGCCCCGCATCCAATTCATTGGAAAAGATTTCAGATCTTATTATGGCGGGTGCGAATGTATTTCGACTGAATTTTTCTCACGGCACTCAAGAACAACATCAGAAAACTGCGGCATTAGTGCGTGTGGCTGCGGCGAACTTAGGGCAAGAAGTAAAAATTCTGGCTGATTTGCAGGGGCCTAAAATTCGGATCCGCAATTTTGCCGCTGGTGAAGCGGTTATTTGTAATGGTGAGTCGTTTACGCTGCATGCCGATCCACAGGTGATGGGCGATCATCACGGTGTTGCGTTGGATTATCCTGAATTATTACAGGATATCGCCTGCGGCGATCGTTTAATGCTAGATGATGGCAAGATTCAATTGCAGGTTGAGGCGATTGCCGATGACCACGCATTGACTACTGTGATTCAAGGCGGGATTTTAAAAGATCGTAAGGGAATAAATTTGTTGGGTGGGGGCTTATCGGCTCCAGCACTGACGGAAAAGGATCGGCAAGATTTGCGTGTCGCCACTGAGATTGCGGCTGATTTCATTGCTGTCTCTTTTCCTAAATCGCCGGCCGATCTTATTGAGGCTAAATGTTTAACGGCGCAAGCCGGCTCAAAAGCGCAAATTATTGCCAAAATTGAGCGCGCCGAAGTGGTGGATACTGATGCCAACATCATTGCCATGATCAATGAGGCTGATGGGGTGATGGTGGCGCGCGGTGATTTGGCAGTCGAAATTGGCGAAGCGCGCTTACCGGCGGCGCAAAAGCGAATTTTGCATTTGGCATCAGCAATGAATTGTCCTGCAATCACGGCTACGCAAATGCTGGAATCGATGATTCATAGTCCGGTTCCGACGCGAGCAGAAATTTTGGATGTGGCGAACGCCGTACTGGATGGCAGCAGTGCATTAATGCTGTCGGCGGAGTCAGCCAGTGGGGCTTACCCTGTAGAGGCCGTCGCGATGATGAATCGCATCATCAGCGGTATTGAGAAAGACATGCTGAAATATCCGGAGGTGCTTAACTAAAAAATAAATTTGTTTCGCTATGGCGAGAGGGCGTTTTCAGGTTTTCGCTATGTCTCGTCAGTATTTCTCTGTAAGTCTGTTCTGTATTTATAGAGAAATATACTGAGTTCTATCATGTGGTATCTTTTGTAGTGGGTGATTTTTGACCCAGGTCAAGAATGAAACCGTTAGCCATCCTTTCAATAGGATGGCTTTTTTTTTCATGCAATACTTGCTAGTCAAGGATGAAATAATAAGCAGGATTGTGATGCCGAAACAAGGAATGAATACGGTTGCACATGCTGAGAGCACGATTCGGACGAGGAAAAAATATTACCTGCTATTCAAGGTAATGATTATTCTTGTTTTCATCACGCTGATTATCTCGTTTGCGATTGCCATTATAAACTTCCACGCTTACTCAGAGCGCCAAGTTAATGGGTATAAACACTTATTATTCACATTAGGGAACTCTTATTTATATGAGCATGTGCGCGGGAGTGAAAATCAACTTCAAGCATTAGAATCTCGTCTGAATAAGCAGGAAATCGCTGCTGGAGGGCAGGTCTTTACCGATGTTTGGCCAATCGTACATAAAATAAAATTAGAAGAAGATCATCATATCTTTTTCTACAACGCAATGAGTGGACGTGTTGATGCATATCCCCTATGGGTTCAACCAGAGCATTATGATGCAACCATACGTCCGTGGTATCAATTGATTGAACAACATACTTATTTACCGCAGTGGATTGGGCCTTACGTAGAAGCGAGTGGGGCGACTCGGGTGCTGACGCTCGGTAAAGCCATCACATCTGATTCAGGCAATACCTTAGGCGCATTAATGGTAGATATGCCACTTAGCTCGATTGATAAGCTGTTGTCTCGTATGGTTGCCGATGATTCGATTACTTTGTTTGTTCGCCATGACGGCTCTGAAAATACACGCGATATTATTTCAGTGATCAATCCGCGCTTGATGCCCAAGGTGCTGCCAAGCGCAGAAAATACCTACTCTTCTTTACAAGGCTTAAAACAGGGTATTTTTTTACGCCAACCACTCTCTTATGTGCCCTGGGAAATTGGTATCTATGTACCGGTGGATAATTTTCGGCAGGCATTTATGCATGAGTTTGTCATGTTGGTCATTCCTATCTCCTTAATTGTATTGCTTTCTGCATTAGGATTGCGTGCATTACTTAAAATATTTCGCCAAGAGTTAGGGTTAGTGGAGCAAGAGTTCACGCTGTTATCAGAAAATCAAACGTCACAGTTAGATAAAGAAGCGCACAATGCATGGTTTGTGGATAGAAGTATTTCGGTACTTAAAGAGCATTATAAAACCTATCATTTAAGTTTACGTCTTGATCCATTGACGAAAATTTTTAATCGCCGCGCTTTTGATGAAGATATGGCGCTGGTCGTGCAGCATAACACCCACTTTGTACTGGTCTTGATTGATGTCGATCGCTTTAAGCTGATCAATGATACCTGGGGGCATGCTTTTGGTGATGTGGTGCTACGCCGCGTCTCTGGCTTGCTGGCCGAAGAGCTGGGCGTGGCGCATGTGTACCGCATCGGCGGTGATGAGTTTGCGGCCATACTGCCACTGCAAGGGCGCGCACTGACTTCGGTATTAGAGCAACTCCAGACGGTGATCCGCGCATTACGTTGGCGGGAAAATAGCTGTCGCGTAACCTTGAGTATGGGCGTAGCAAATGGCCCGCAACCGGCGGCAGTATTGTTCGAGCAAGCTGATCAAGCGCTGTATAAGAGCAAGAGTGTGGGGCGCAATTGCTGGCATTACTTTACGCGCCAAGACATTCGCGAAGACATTGAGGAATCGGTAGATGGTTAAGGCCGCCGATTTTTGCGGTCTTAACCATGTTAATTAAGCTTGAGCGCTAAAACGTAGATGGCAACACTTATTGGTAGTTAAAGCTGTCTGGGTGATTGGCTAAACTGCCACTGAGCGCAGCGAACAGCACCGTTTTACCATCAATGGATAAATCATCGCTGACATTCAGCCAGGTCAGCTGTTGTGCGGTGCTGTCTTCATTGCTGCGTGACAGCACACCGGCCATGGTATGGCTTTGCGGTGAGTACAGCATCGCCAGTTGTTCAGCCGCACAGTCATGCGGTTTGCAGGCGCTGAATACCCAATATTCTTTGCCATCAAGGCGTACTGTTTGTGTTGGTGAATCGGTACTGCCTTTTTTGACCCACGCAGGCAGAGTGTGTTTGCCTTGCATCACGGTAAAGGCTTGGCTGGCGGCAGAATCCTGCTGCAACGAGCCCAGTGTCGGTAACTCTTGGGCATGGGCGGAAACAGAAGCCAGCGATAAACAGGACGCGAGTGACAGACTCAGTGCAATCAGTGTTTTTTTCATCATTTATTCTTGAGTAGTTCTTGATTAGTGAATGTATGCAACGTATTGCTCACATTAGCAGCCTGTCGGTGCTATTTCAATTGGCCAAACAATTAACAATCACGAACGATGGAAAATAGAGAAGAAATAAAAATAGAGAAAAAATAAAAAGCGGGAAGATAAAGCACGGTGAGGATAAATAGCAAAAAGCCTGTCTTAATGACAGGCTTTTTATAATTCTGGTCGGTGAGAGAGGATTCGAACCTCCGACCCACTGGTCCCAAACCAGTTGCGCTACCGGACTGCGCTACTCACCGAACGTGTGACGCATAGTACTGCTGATAAAATTAAGCGTCAATACTTTAGATGTGAAATGACCATAAAAAGACGTGGGATAACAATAAAATTTCGCAGTTTCCATGAGATGTTTTATTAAGTTTTCCAACTCTTTTCTTTATGGATTCATCTTGTATCCTCGCGGTTAACAATGCGTTTAATTGTATTACATGTCTGGTGGCGCGTAGGTGCGGTGCAGATAAGCACGTGATGTGGTATGCAGCATCAGGGATGTTCAATTTACTCCGCCAAGCCGCGTTATTCAGCAATCGGCTACGCAGCGCAGATAATCTACTCGGTGAATAAAGATTGCAGTTTTGCACCGTTGCAGGCCGCAGTGAAGTTTTGCATGGCAATGTCAGCGTCTTTTTTTGGTGTCTTACGTGTTTTCTTTAAGAAGGCATGTAGAACAATGATGTCTTTATTTTTATCACGCATAAATAATATGCGCGCTGATTCTTTTCCACTGTCAACGCGTAATTTGTAAATGGTACCTTTATATCCCCAAATCTTTGGGTTTAATATTTTCAAACTATTACAAGTATAAATATCATTGAGCGCTTGGTAGGCTCTGAATTTCTTTTCAATCGTGGATGCCAGTTTGGTGGAGATGTGCTGCATAAAATCGCACAACGAACTTGAGGTTGGCGTACTTTCGTTGTTATTCGCCGCAAGACAAAAGATCTGCATAAACCTATTCGCTCTTTAAAATCAGTCGTTGGGGGGAGGGCTCGAGAGTGACTCAGAGCGCTTTACATCAACGTTATTCAGATAACCGCCATGGGCCATGGATAGTAGGATAGTAGCATTGGGTTACGCGTGAGCTTAGAGCTAATGTGTGATGGGCTGTGTCAGTGAATGGGTGAATTGCAATGAATACAGCCCCGAGTGGGGCTGTATGAGGCTGATTTTATCGGGTTGGCGTATAGCGTTATCAGCTATGCGGGCGCGTGGTCATGACGCTGGCACGATCGCCGAGGCGTAAAAACAGCGCATGCAGATGCGGACAACGTTTCGGCCAGTGGACATCCACTTCACGAAACAGCAGATAATCCAGCAAACAGACTATCGCGATGTCTGCCAAATTCAGCTGTGGCAAATTGCAAAATTGCTGATTAGCGGCCGCTTGCTCGAGGAAATTCAATCCACGACTGATTTTCAGACGCTGTTTATCCATAAAGGCCACCGATTGCTCTGCTGCCGGACGTTGTAATTCCATCACAATCAAAATGGCGGCATCGGTTACTCCATCGGCAGCGGCTTCCAGCTGTCGCACTTGCAGGCTATGCAACGGATTGGCCGGTAAAAACGCCGGTTCGGGATACGTCAGCTCAACGTATTCGGCCAGTAACGGCGAGTCAAACCAGCAGCCGCCTTCGTTGGGTAGCAGTACCGGAATTTTCCCCAGCGGGTTGTAATCCGGTACGCGACTTTCCGGCTTGCCCGGTGGATCGTTAACAAAGTCAAAGGCCACCCCTTTTTCTTGGAGCAAGATGGCAATCTTACGAGCAAACGGGCTGGTATGGCTTCCAATCAGTTTCATAGGCATATCCTTGCGCAAGTTTTCGCCTATCTTGTCACTCACCTGCGGGAAATACCAGCGGATTTAGTGTGCTACGTAGCAAGCCTTTTTCTTCCAGCTGAGCATCCAAAAACAGACTTCCCAGATCGTCGGCGACGGCTTCCACCTGCGGATCTTTTTCCTGATACAACAGCTTGATGTAACTGCCGCAATCGCCACAGCTTTCGGCTTTCACCGCCGCCTGTTCACTGTCGAGTGACCAGTAATCCAGCTTACCGGTTTGCTCACAATTACTGCATTTGACTCGCACCACATGCCATTCGGATTCACACAGTGCGCAGTGCAGATAACGTAGTCCGGCTTGTGTCCCTAGATGCACGACGCCACAGACCGGAACACAGCCACACACCGGACAATGCTGACGAGCCTCACCGTAATCGGCTTCTGCTTGGCCTAGGCTGCTGAGCGCGGCGGCGCACTGGGCGCGATACACCCCGAGCGCGGCCCAGATAAAGGGCGCTTTATCGCTACCGACGACGTTGAAGTCATACTCCAGCAGGGCGGATGCTAAGGTATCTAGCTCACCGGCCGAAGTTTTAGCCAGATTTTCCAGTACGCTGCGCACAGGTTCATCGGCTTGCGGCAATAACTCGACAATGATGGCATGCAGCAATTGCTGCCAATGGCGATGGGGGTTGCTTTCATCACGCAGGTCAAGATCAGCGCCCAGTACTGGCAAATGGGCCAGCAGTGCGCGGCGTGCGTTGGCGCGCGCAGGGGAAATTAACAAGTTGTCAGTCGCCGCAGCTTGCTGCGCCGCGAGAGCATGCGCCAGTTGCTGACGTTCGCCCTCCGGTAGCGGATGGTCATGCTGGGCATGGTGCTGCGCATTGGCCAGTGTGGCCGCAAAGCGCAGGTAATCCCCAAAGGGATGTTTCACCGCCAGTGCGCTAAGACGCTCGGCACGGCGGCGGTACAGATGAGCGGGGGCGGAGAAAAGCAACGGTGGGATCTGGCCCACCGTTGAGGTTTTACCGCGCTCCGTACTCAGTTCTTCCTGAGAAAGGATGCGAATTGTCATGAAAAACAGAGTCCTGTTATGTCATCAAGTATGTCAGAGAATAGGTGACTGACATGCAGCGCCATATGCCTCAAGAGGCATCACGGCGCGTGTCTTGTCCGGCTTGCTTTTGTTTCCATTCACGGAACCAGCGCGGATGGTGCTTTTTGGCCCAACCCACGCTCACCAAGCCTTCCACCATCGCGGTCAATGTCCCTTTTACCCACAATGCCGCATAAACGTGGATAATGATCACCAGCATCAGTCCCACCGCCGCCAGTGAATGCACCAGCAACGCCAGACGGATCAGCGGGATAGGGAACGACGGCGCAAAGTAAGGCCGCCAGATCACAATGCCACTGGCCAGCAATAACACCAGACTGCCGATAGCCAGCCAGAATACACACTTCTGTCCGAAGTTGTAGCGGCCGGTGTCACCCACTTCCTGATTCATCGCAATACGATGAATGTTTTTCGCCCAGCGCAAATCCTCTTTATTGATGAGGTTATGCCGCCAATAGCGGAAAAACATCAGGCTAAATGCCACAAACATAAACACACCGATAAACGGGTGCATGATGCGAGCCAGTTGTGGGGTACCAAAGATAGACATCAACCAGTTAAAGGATGGGAACAGCAAGCCCAGCCCACTGATTGCCGCCAACACAAAGCAGAAGGCCACTACCCAGTGGTTGATCCGCTCCGGTGCGCTGTAGCGCAAAATGGTGCGCGGCTCACTCATGGCTTGTCCTCCTTGTGCTCGCTAGACGGTGTCTCCGATTTTTTAAGGCTTTCGGAGGTGCTGTCATGGGCCTGATCCTGCGATGGTTGCTGCAGGTCGTGCTCGGCTTCGTCCTCTTCTTTCTTGCTGACGCGGTTAGGGCCTACGCCAACATAGTGGAAGATACTGGCAGCAAATGCCGCCGCAAAGCCGATCGCGGCCAACGGTTTCCATACCCCTTTCCAGAACTTCACAGCGTCACTGACTTGCGGATTTTCCGGCAAGCCGTGATACAGCGTCGGCTGGTCAGCATGGTGCAGCACATACATCACGTGAGTTCCGCCCACACCTTGTGGATCGTACAATCCGGCATTGGCATAGCCACGCGATTTGAGCTCGGCCACCCGCTGGGCCGCCAGTTCTTGCATCTCGGCTTTGCTGCCAAAGTGAATTGCACCGGTCGGGCAGGTTTTCACACACGCGGGCTCTTGGCCGACTTTAACCCTGTCGACACACAAGGTGCATTTGTAGACGCGGTTATCTTCCTTATTCATGCGCGGAATATTGAACGGACAGCCGGCAATGCAGTAGCCGCAGCCAATGCATTGCTCAGACTGAAAGTCCACGATGCCGTTAGCATACTGGATGATTGCCCCTTCCGATGGGCACGCCTTGAGGCAGCCCGGATCGGCGCAGTGCATGCAGCCGTCTTTACGGATCAGCCACTCCAGTTTGCCGTTTTGCTCAGTTTCGGAAAAACGCATCACCGTCCACGATTTGGCACTCAAATCGGCCGGATTATCGTACACGCCGACGTTACTGCCGATTTCATCGCGGATGTCGTTCCACTCGGAACATGCCACCTGACAGGCTTTACAGCCGATACAGGTGGAGACATCAATCAGCTTCGCCACTTCCTGCTGGTTATCACGCACCTGCGGCGGTGGCGTGAGAGAGCTGGTGGCGGAGCGCCGGATAATGTCTTGAGATTGCAATGACATAAGACTCCTCCGTTACACCTTTTCTACGTTAACCAGAAATGCTTTGAACTCCGGCGTCTGGGTATTGGCATCCCCGACAAACGGCGTCAGGGTGTTAGCCAAAAAGCCTTTCTTGGCGACCCCTTCAAAGCCCCAGTGGATCGGAATACCGATGGTATCCACCTCTTGGCCGTTGACCTGCAAGGTGCGAATACGCTTGGTCACCACCGCCTTGGCCTTGATATAGCCGCGGTTGGAGCTGACTTTCACTGTATCCCCGTGTTGAATGCCTTTTTTCGCGGCCAGCGTTTCACCAATTTCGATGAACTGCTCAGGCTGGATGATGGCATTCAAACGCGCATGCTTGGTCCAGTAGTGGAAGTGTTCGGTGAGGCGATAGGTCGTGGCCACAAATGGGAACTCCTTGGCACTGCCCATGGCCGCCAAATCGTCTTTGAACACACGAGCCGCTGGGTTTGACACCACATTCGGGTGCAGCGGGTTGGTGCCGAGTGGCGTTTCAAACGGCTCATAGTGCTCAGGGAACGGGCCCTCGGCCATTTTATCCAACGCAAACAGACGGCCTAAGCCTTCCGGTTGCATGATAAATGGCCCGACACCGCTGTCCGGTGCGGCGGTGGAGTAGTCGGCGATATCAATACCGGTCCACTTACCGTCATTCCAGCTGATCAGCTTACGCTTCGGATCCCACGGTTTCCCAGCCGGATCGGCAGAGGCACGGTTATACAGGATGCGGCGGTTCAGCGGCCATGCCCACGCCCAGCCGAGAGTGTTACCGAGCCCTGACGGATCGGCGTTATCGCGCCGCGCCATCTGGTTACCTTCTGGCGTCCAGCTACCGGCAAAGATCCAGCAACCGCTACTGGTGCTGCCGTCATCGCGCAATTGGGCGAAGCTGGAAAGCTGTTGGCCTTTTTTCACGATCACGTTGCCATCGGCATCGCGCAGGTCAGCCAGTGCTTTGCCGTTGTTCTCCATCGCCACTTCTTCGGCTTGCGGATTATGCGGCTGCAGGTAATTCCAGCTCATGTTCAGCACTTGCTCTGGCAATGCGCCACCTTCGTTGGCGTACAGCTCACGCAATGTGCTGAAAAGACCGGCTAAGATCTCTCCATCGCCCAGCGCTTCGCCCGGAGCATCGGCGCCTTTCCAGTGCCACTGTAACCAGCGACCCGAGTTGACGATTGAGCCATTTTCTTCGGCAAAGCAGGTTGATGGCAGGCGGAACACTTCGGTTTGAATATCCGCGGGATTGACGTCATTAAATTCACCGTGGTTTTGCCAGAAATTGGCGGTTTCGGTGTTTAGCGGATCAATGATCACCAGATATTTCAGCTTCGACAGTGAGGCCACCACTTTGTTTTTATTCGGGAACGAGGCCACCGGGTTAAAGCCTTGGCACAGATAGCCGTTGACCTTACCTTGCGACATCATCTCGAAATACTGCAGTACGTCGTAGCCTTTATCCCACTTCGGCAGCCAGTCATAGCCCCAGCTGTTTTCCGGTTGGGCCTTATCGCCATAGAAGCTCTTCATCAGGCTGACGAAGAATTTCGGATAGTTACCCCAATAGTTCACCTGACCTTCGAGCAGCGGTTTCGGGGTCATAGCGGTGAGGTAGGTTTGCAGATCTGGCTGCTTTTCTGACGGCAGGGTCAAGTAACCCGGCAGGCTTTGCGACAGCAAGCCTAAGTCAGTCAAGCCTTGAATGTTGGAGTGACCACGCAGCGCGTTAATGCCGCCACCGGCCATCCCCATGTTACCCAGCAGCAGCTGGATCATCGCCATGGTACGGATGTTCTGCGCACCGATAGAGTGCTGAGTCCACCCGAGGGCGTACAGGAATGAGGCGGTTTTGTCTTTGGCGCTGGTTTCGGCAATCAGTTGGCAGACGGTGAGGAAATCCTCTTTCGGCGTACCGCACAGATTACTGACGACTTCTGGCGTGTAGCGGCTGACGTGCTGTTTGAGCAGATTCCAGACGCACTGCGGATCTTGCAGGGAAGGATCGCGCTTGGCAAAGCCGTTCTCATCCAACTGGTAGGCCCATGTGGATTTGTCGTATTTGCGCTTTTCCGCGTCATAGCCGGTGAACAGGCCATCTTCAAAGCCAAAGTCAGGACGCACCAGCAAGCTGGCGTTGGTATAGGCGTTGACATATTCCTGATTGATCTTGTGATTGTTCATCAGGTACAAAATCACGCCGGACAGGAACGCAATGTCGGTTCCCGAGCGGATCGGGGTATAGAAATCGGCCACCGACGCTGTACGGGTAAAACGTGGGTCGATCACAATAATTTTGGCATTATTGTGGATCTTGGCTTCCATCGCCCAGCGGAATCCCACCGGATGCGCTTCTGCCGCATTACCGCCCATCACCACGATCAGGTTGGCGTTTTTGATATCTACCCAGTGGTTGGTCATCGCACCGCGACCAAATGTTGGAGCAAGACTTGCTACCGTTGGTCCGTGTCAGACACGTGCTTGGTTGTCGACGGCTAACATGCCGAGCGCACGACTAAACTTCTGGGTTAAATAACCGGTTTCATTACTGGCCGCCGAGGCACATAACATGCCCGTGGTCAGCCAGCGGTTGACCGTAACGCCATCGGCGTTGGTTGGAATAAAGTTGGCATCGCGGTCAGCCTTCATCAGGCGCGCAATGCGGGTAAAGGCGTCATCCCAGCTGATCCGCTGCCACTTATCCGAGCCCGGTGCGCGGTACTCCGGATACTGCAGGCGGCTTTCACTGTGAATGAAATCGACCAAGCCAGCCCCTTTCGGGCACAGTGCCCCACGGTTGACTGGATGATCCGGATCCCCTTCGATATGGAAAATGGTCTCTTTGGCGTTTTTGGCGCCATCCCCGAGGCTATACATCAGTAAGCCACATCCCACCGAACAGTAGGTACAGGTATTACGGGTTTCGCGCGCCCGCAGCAGTTTGTACTGCCGCGTTTCCGCGAGGGCTACATCGGGAGCAAACCCGAGTGCCGCAACCGTAGTACCCGCCATACCGCCAGCGCAGATCTTGAAGAATTGTCTTCTGCTGACTCGCACGGGATTCTCCTTGCGGTTGTAATCAAGCAATGGTTATAGGGTCGTTTTTAGTTTGCGTTTTCAGAGGGATAGGTTGGGGAAACACCTTCGCGTCGCAGATGAAGTGATGTTGCGGCAACGTATCCCTGTCGCGTCCGCGCTGCGAGCGATATCAGGTCATCTCCTGACGACAGCGCGGTACGTTGCAATAATACCACAATGTTTGCGCGGGTGTTAAATCTGCGCGCAAGCTATTGGGGGGGCGTGAAAATAGCGTGTGGTTCTGGTCGGGAAATCCACCCTTTTTCTATTGCTCTGTGCAGATAATGCAGTGGTGAGCGGTAATATCATCGGTGATGAATATCACGCTTTGATGTGGCTTGATGGTAAAGGCTTGCAAAATTGTTTGCACTGGTCACAGACCATCGGCTATCGCAGGCGTAAGCTTATCCATTCCGATTAATCACATAATAATTACGATTACTATAATGAAATTAAAAGCAGTGGCAGGGTTATTCCTGTTAGCCTCCTCTTACTCTGTTCTTGCCGCGGATGGCGATATTCGTGAAGTCAGTATTTTGGGCACCTCTGATCTGCACGGGCATTTTGTGCCGTGGGACTATGCGGCTGATCAGGCCAATTTGGCGGGTAGCCTAAGCCAAATTGCGACCAAAATTAATGAAATACGTCAGAGTCTACCGAATGTTATTTTGGTGGATGCCGGCGATACCATTCAGGGTAATTTTGTCGAAACGTTCAAGAATGAGCCTGTTTCACCCATGATGTTGGGTTTTAATGCCCTGAATTATGATGTGTGGGTATTAGGAAACCATGAATTTGATTTTGGTTTACCAGTATTAAAAACCTCGCTCGATCAATTCAAAGGCCAATCGCTGGGTGGCAATATCACGCGCGCTGATGGCAATCCATTTTTACCGGCCTATACCATTATTGAGCGGCAAGGCGTAAAAATTGGCGTTATTGGCATGGATACTCCTATGACGGCGCATTTTGCTGAGGGCAGTGACCGGCTGGGCGGCGTGACATTTACCAACCCTACGCAAGAAGTCCACAAGACCATCGCTAAGATTAAAGACCAAGTGGATGCGATTGTGCTGGTGGCACACATGGGGCTGGATAATGAAAATGACATTGCTGATACCAGTGTGACCGATATTGCAAAAGGGAATCCAGAATTAGCCGCAATTGTTGCCGGACATATGCATGTCCGAGTTGATAAAGCGGTGGTCAATGGCGTGATCATTACCGAGCCAGATAAATATGGTCGTGCGTTGTCGCGCATTGATCTGAAATTTGAAGAGAAAAACGGCAAATATACGCTGATCGATAAAGACAGTTATACCTACAAGATTAAAGATCTGGCATCAGACAAATCGTTGGAAAGCCTGTATGCGCCGTATCATAAAAAATTACGGGAAAATGCCAATCGCGTGGTCGCACAACTTTCCGGTAGTGATTTGGTACCTAAAGATGAAGTAAAAGGGATCCCACAAGTACAAGTTCAAGACTCAGGGATCAGTGCCTTATTCCAAGAAGCGGCATTTTATTATGCGCCGAAAGCCAATGTGATCGCCTTGGGGATTGATAACGATAAAGCGCGCTTAGATGTGGGGCCGATTAAAGCCAAAGACATTGCTTATAACTATCAATATGCCGGCGGTGAAATTACGGTATACCAGATGACCGGCGCCGATCTGAAAGCGTATATGGAATGGGTCGCCGATTATTTTAATCCGGTGCAAGACGGTGATGTGACATATAGCTTTAATCCAGCGCGTCGTTCATCAAAATACTCCACCAATGACTTTTTCGCTGGCGTGACCTATAACATCGATTTGCGTCAACCGGTCGGACAGCGGATCACCAATCTGAAACTGGCGGATGGCACTGTGGTGCAGCCAGATACTGAAATTCGCTTGGGGATGAATAGCTATCGCATGGGGCATCTGACTAAAAAAGGTGGTCCATTGCAGGGTAAATCCTTCCCGGTAATTTTTGATACCGAATCGGCATTTGGTGAAGAGCAAGGCACGATCCGTAATTTGACTATTCGCTATCTGGAAGAGGTCAAGCAGGGCCAGTATCAAGGAAAACCGCAGCAACGCTGGTCATTGCAAGGTTTATCTGGTTATGAACGCGAGCGGGCAATTGTGCGCGATATGCTCAACCGCGGTGAAATTCAGGTGCCATCACTCGAAAATGGGCGTTATACCAATACAGCATCGATTAATGTGAAGCCTTATTTGTTTGCCGATGCAACAGCAAAAGCGGCCGCGCTGAAGCAATTGGACTCCCAGCTCAAATCCGCTAAAAATGAAGGCGATAAGCAAGCCGTTCAACAACAAATCTTGCTGATCAATGCGTTGAATTAAACTGAGCCGTTAGCCGCTAAGTATCTGGTTTGCGGCGGTTGACGGTACAATTGTGAATTACATTACTGTGTGGGCATATTTTCCTGCGCAATGTGTGTAATGAATAACGCCATATCCTGAGTAATCGGTGATATGGCGTTTTATTTTAACCTCCAATGCTTGGCATCATGACCGGCTAGCTTTGGAATGACCGCATTATCTCAAGCTCTCAGAGGGTGAACGTCTGTATGCCAACCCCCATAAAATGGACTGCTCGCAGCAATAAAATTGTGGTGTATACCGGTACGTTGAAAAACATGCAGCGTTATACCGGTAATGCGGAATTGTTCGAAAAAGGCATCCTCTTTGGTCGTGGTGAATGTCTTGACGGTACGCGTATTGGGCCGTGGCAGTTTTTTCACCCCTGCGGCGCATTACGCTCTGAGGTAACCTTTGATTCACAAGGGCGTGAAGAAGGCGTGGAGCGCTATTTCTATCCTGATGGCCGTTTACAATCGATAGGTCAATATCGCGCTGGCCAGCCTGTTGGCGACTGGATGGAGTATGGCCAACAAGGCGGATTGACCTCGTGCAGTGAATACAGTGACAGCGGAGAGCGTCTGTGTATGTACGACTATGTGGCAGAAGATAGCCCACACCTGCGCCGTTATATGCTCTTTGCTGCCAATAAAATGGTCTTGGAGTGTTGGTATCACCCAGATGGCTCGTTATGGCAGCAATCGCGCTATGAAAATGGACAAGAAATCTCCCGCTGGCGGCCCGATTATCGCTGCTAGTCATTTGTTGTGAACTTACGCATATGCATTTGATTGCGCTCAGTTCTCAGCAGGTTACACTGTGACACTCGCTACGTTGTAATCATTATGGATGATGTATGCCTGTATCCTCGCGTTTACGGAGGGCGTGTTTCGCCGCTTCCCGTTCAATGACCTTCAATCGCCGTACGCTATGGCGCGTTTTGCTCATGAGTGCCGGTCTGTCTGCCTCTGCGAGCGGATGGGTGTCCTCGGTATGGGCGTCGGAATCCTCCAACGTCATCCGTTTGGAAGATGTGCTGACCGAAGAAGGCTTGGCTGCGCTTCGGCAAGAGCAGGCGTTAGCCAAAGAAAAGGCCGCGACCAAGACGGCGTCGAAATCATTGGTTCCGATTCAGTCACAAGGGCCTGAGCATGCCGTTAAGCTGTCGGCCAATGGCCAGAGCCTGTTACTGCGCACCGTCCCTCCGGTTACGGGTGAGACTGCAAATGCTTGGGCCTCCTCGGGCGAATCTGCGCCAGAACAGTCTCAGTTTGCCGCTTCTGCCGGTATAGCTGCTGGCATGGAAGAGTCTGCTCTAGAAGAGCTGAATGCCATGCTAGATGAGCTGTTGCCGACGGCATGGCGCTATGGCGATAAGCTCAGTGCATTCCACGGCGGAAGGTGGCAGCAGTCAAATCGCAGTGTCCCACTGACAGGCTTTACCTATGCCAATCTGAAACAGATCTTTTTTTCACAAAACGGACAAGTATTGGCGCTAACGGCGGGCTCGCACGGCTCATTGGATGCACTGCGGATGAATGCCGAAGGGCATCGCCAAAAACTGATCCCCGATGACATGGCGCGTTTTTCGGCAGTCACCGCCATGGATGCCACGGGTGCCACCATTGGGGGCTGGTTGTTAGCCAAATCGGCCACCGCGGTGCCACAAGGTTTTATTTGGCATCAAGAGCGCGGCTTAACCGTATTGCCACCCGATCACGTTGTGCTGCGGGCGATCTCGGCTGATGGTACTGAGGTGATCGTGGATGCCTACGTGGCCGATCGGGCGTTATTGCATCGGCATCACCAATTCGGCCAATTACCGGCTGATTTGCCCGGCAGCCAAGGCGGTGGGGCCTTTGCCATCAGCCAAGATGGGAAAAAGGCCGCCGGTTATACCTATGGCAAGTCAGACTATGTCCGCGGTTGGATCTGGGATGCAACGCACGGCTACCATCCTGCTGCGCGGGCGTTGTATATCAGTAACGCCGATACGGAAAATCCTGAAAAATGGCAGGCATTTGGCGATCAATTGACCCGTTTGGCCGGCTTGAGTGAGACTGACCAACACTCACAACTCAAGACGCGTTTACTGCGCCGTGATGCTGCTGGTCAGACTGAAACCGTTGCCGATGACGGCTGGTTCTTGGGCTATGGGTCCTTATCGAAAGCCCTAATCTGGCAGGCGTGGAGTGAAGAGCAAGGGCCAATCGCCATGCTCAGCCGTACTGGGCAAACCGCAGTACCGGTGCCTAAACCGGACGGCGTTAAACCACAAGATCTGGTCATAATCGAATTATCCTCTGATGGACAATCGCTGCTAAGCGGTAATACCGAGCGGCAGATAGTCACGCGCGGTAAACGGCAAATCGCCATTCCGGATGAAGTGATCGGCCATACGTTGGTGATGTCGGCAGACGGGCGCATTCTGGCAGGCACCTATCCAGATGAGCAGTGGAGCAACCCCGATCATATTTTTTGGCTAGATGTGGATAGCGGCAAACGGCGCTACTTTGCCTCTTGTAATGCGGCTAGCGGAGTTCGGCAGAACGTGATGCTCAATGAGAAGGGCGACGAGCTGATTGTTACCGATGAAGACGGCGGCTATTGCCGCTACCACATCGGCACTAACATAATCGGCACTAACATAAAGGATGCACAATAATGGTTCGGCTAGGATGGCGCGAGTTATGCGCGATAGTTATTGGCGTCAGTGTGAGTGTGCCGCTTCAGGCTAAAACGCAATCGAATTCTTGTGCTTGGCTCGCGGGGGAGTATCAGATTATGTGGCCCAATGCCGAACCGCAGCCGATGCGCATCAGTGTGCATGACACACAAGACGTGCAAGTGGAAATGGCGGTCGCGCCAGATGTGTGGATTAAGCAGCCGCTGGAATCTATGCGCAATCCTGATGGCATGCTACCGCCTTGCGCGTTGATGGTGATTGATTACGGGTTATTTTCAACCACCCGCAACTTGTCATGGTTTTTAAATGAAAACCCGGGTGAGGCGTGGGTCTTTGTAACGGAGGGTAAACCTATCCCCGTGCGCAAACTCACCGGTGTCGGTGCATACCAGGCACAAAAAGCGGAGCACTAAGCCCTGCACTCAACCGTGCGCTCAACACAGTAAATCGTATGCACGTAAGTCACGTGTATTAAACAGAATGCCAAAAACTCTTAGTTCTTAGTGACGGCGGCTCGCGTGATTAGGCCGTTGATACGTGCTCGATCAGCACTACCGTCATATCATCTTCTGGCGTGCCACCGTGCAGATGATCAAACCACTGCGCGATCGCCCGCGCGGCTTGCTCAATGGGTTGCGAGAGCGTGGCTAAGAGTAGCTGTTCGAGTTCATGGTGATACAGTTGAGCACGAGTTTGGCTGCGCGATTCCAATAAACCGTCGGTGTACAGCATTAGCCGTTCACCGGCGGCGAGCGTCAGCTCCAGCTTGCTATAACGCGTATCCTCCGCAATGCCAGCCAACATGCCGGTGATCGGCAATATCTCTACTTTGTCAGGTTGAATTAGCCAAGGTCGCGGATGACCGGCACAGGCCAGAGAAACACTCTGCTCACCCAGTTCTGCGGCAATGCAGGTGGTTAACGCACCGCTCAGTAGGCTGTCATTGAGCATGCTTTGTGACAGGCTATTAAGCAAAATATCCACGCCTTCATTTTTATACAGCCCGCAAATCAGACCGCGAAAATAACCGGCATGGGCATAGGCAAAGAATTTGGCCTGTTCCCCGTGCCCCATAATATCGCCAAGTAGCAGCAACGAGTGATTGTGCAGCAGATAATCGCCACCGCCCGCTGAGGCTACCCGACTTTCTACCGCCAAGCGGTAACTTCCTATTTGGCTGGGTAGAGACGGGCGTAAGCCAGCAGTCACCTTCGGGTCTAACCGTTGGCTGATGCGGTTTTTCAGGTGCAAACTGCGTTGTAATACTCGCGAGACAATATCCAGCAGCGCCGCTTTTTTTACCGGTTTAACCAGATAGTCATCCACCCCGAGTCGCGCGGCGGTTTGCCGAACATGGCCGCTGTCATCACCGGTAATAAACACAAACGGCAAAATATCGGTTTCTAGTTGGCCGGAGAGATTTTTGCGCAGGCTCAGGCCGTCCATGCCTTGCATAGCAATGTCTGAGAGGATCAAGTCTACTTGATTACCGAGAATATAGGGGATGGCATCTTCGGCGGCAGAAAAGGGCACGCAGGTGTATTCATGTTCTAGGTAGCTTAGGATCAAGCGCCGGATCACGGGGTCATCATCCACCACCACAATCACCGGTTTTTTCTGGGCACAAAATGGTGCGGCGACCACCAGTAAATTGAGCCCTTCCGCGGTATGTTGATAATCCACCCGCGCAAACAAGGTGCGGATCACGGCAATGCCGTAACCACTTTCACTGAGCTCGTCGGGAAGCGCACTCGGCTCGGTGTGTGCTTGGGTCGCACCACCATCATCCTCAAAACGTAAACTCCACCCCTCGGGCGTCAGACAGAGTGTCAGCAGGATATAGCTGGCCGCCGGTGTCGCGTGTTTAACGATGTTGGTGCCTAATTCCGATACCGCCAGTAGCCAGTGCTGACTCTCTTGGACTGCCACATTATGGCGACTCAACACGGCATTCACATGCGAGCGTAGCTCACGGATCGCAGCCAGTGTCGCCGGTTTTTTAAATGTCCACTCATGCGGTTTCATAGCAGAACCTATATGCGCAGGGAAAGGAGATGGGATTTACTGAGTCGGCGACGCAAACGTGCCATCAACCCCGGAGCATAGCTTTCTAGCCGATATGTTTCGCGGATCAGCTCATCGGCCAGTGGTGGATTAAAACAATCATTGGCGATATAACCCAAAATATGGGTTTCCGTGTGATGCAGCTTTTTCAGGGCGCTTTTTACATCCGACTCTTGCGTGCGGGAGAACAAGACACAGAGCAAGGTGGCATCACAGCAGGAGCAGATGATCTCGCTGGGCAGATATTTGGTTTCATCACTGGTGACTGGCGGAACATCCACAATGATCAGATCATACAGTTCACGCTGAGTTTGCAAAAAGGCAATAAAGTTTTTGCGCTGCCAGATATCACTCAGTGCGGAGTGTACGACGGTACTGGCACAGGAAAAATAGGCGGAGATCCGGAAAATATCGGGGAAATTTTTGCTAATTATCCCCGGATACAGGCTAGGCAGGATCGGCGAGCTGGTGTTGAGCTCTAGCAGCAAGACATTCAACCCCGCTTGCTCACCACGTTGCGCCAAGGCCAGTGCGGTACTGGACACGCCTTCTTGATGTACCGATGACGTAATAGCCAGCGAGCGAATACCTTTGGCCTGTGTACGGTCAAACAGGATATCGATCTCTTTGTGGTATTCGCTGGTATTCATGGCGCGCTCCTCAGATCTTGATCAGTAAGGTCACTACCGAGAGCATGGTAAAGACATCGCGCATGCCATCCATAAATATCGACCAATTACTGTCTTTAGTATCCGGTATATACACCGTATCGCCCGCACGCAGGATTGGCAGACGGCTGTAATCAGGCTGCTGCATAAAGCTCAGGAGATCGAAGGTACGCGCCTGATCGTTTTTGCCGCTTTCCGATAAGTTGGCGACGATAATTTTTTGCACATAGGCTGAGCTGGTGGGGCCGCCAGCTTCTGCGAGCAGGTCAAGCAGGGTCATGCTTTCATTAAAGCGATAACGCCCCGGTTTACCGATGGCACCCATGATGCGCACGGTCGACTCTTTGCTGGTATCGAGCCAAAGCCGATCTTTTTCCGGGATATAAATCGAGTCGCCGGTGACCACTTTTGGCAGCAGGCTCTCATCGCCGGTTTCAAAGTACACCGAGAGATCCAACTTACTGACGTTGGCGGTGTTGCCGTTACGGTGCACGATACGGATATTGCGCAGATCCGCTTTATCGGTGGGGCCATCGGCGGCGGCCAGAATATCTAAAAAGCCCATCTCGGAGGTAAAGGCGTAGCGACCGGGAGCGCCGACTTGTCCCATGATATAAATTGAGTTTTCTGGCGCTTGTTGCACCCATTGCGATTTATTGTCTTTCGGATCGTTAGGCAGTTGCGGCACCGTAATGGTGTAACCTGCGCGAATGGTCGGTATTTGGCTCAGATTACCGCCGTTTTTCAGGAAATTATTCAGGTCAAAAAACAGCGGCTTGGCTTGCCCGTTACCGGCTGTGGTCAAGATCTGGATTTTCGAGGTGTCTGCTTTGTCAGACGGACCACCGGCATTGGCCAATAAATCCAGCAACGACATTTCATCTGACCACTCATAACGGCCGGGCTTATTGACTTGCCCGATCACCATAACCGCATGACTTGGTGCGACCTTGAGCCACGATTTTTCATTAATATCGGTTTTTTCTGGAATAAAAATAGCATCACCGGGGTTAATTGGCGGTAAGGCGCGCTTAGTGAGCCCTTCGGTATAGCCTTGTAAATCGAACGGCTCGATGCTGCCATTGGCACGAATGATGCGAATTTGACGACTTTCCGAATAGCGCGTAGGGCCACCGGCGTTAGCCAAAATATCCATAAAAGAATCACCCGGACGGCTTTCATAGGCCCCCGGTTTGGCTACTTCTCCCATGATATAAACGGTTCTGGCGCCTTTTTTAATCTGCTCTTCATCCTTGGGGATAAAAATGGTACTGCCGGGGCTTAAGGTCGGCAGAAAACTCTTATCGCCAGTATCGAGAAACTTTTTCAGGTCAAACAAGGTGGGTTGGTTATCGCTAATTACTCGGATACGCTCTACGCCCGCATAGCGTGTCACGCCGCCTGCGCGCATCAGCATATCAATGACGCTGTCACCGGATTTTAAGCTGTAGGCCCCCGGGGTATTGACCTCACCAAATACTTTTACTGCTCGCTGGGCATCGGCGGCATCGCCACTTTTGGACAGCGTTGCGGCGTCAAAATCAATCTGAACATTACCGGTTAACGGTGAAGCGGGCACAAAAACGGTATCCAGTGTCTGCAGTGCCGGCATGCTGCTGCTATCACCGGTATCCAGATAGTGTTTGTAGTCAAACGCTAATTTCTGGTTATTACGCTGCACCTGAATATTACTCAGCTGGGCTCCCGGCACCAATCCACCGGCAGATTCCACGGCTAACTGCACATTGGCCTCTTCCGGCAGCTGATAATTGCCCGGTTTGCGCACATATCCCATGACATTAATCAGCAATAAACGCTCTTTGATACTGACACTAAAACCAGAGAGATCTTTGTAGACCGATTTTAAACGTTGCCGAATTTTGTCACTGGCTTGTGGCAAGGTGAGATTGAGTAGGTTGACTTCGCCTACTTCGGGTAAACGCACATTACCCGTGCGGGTAATTTGAAAGGGATTTTCAAATGCACTTTCACCGGGCAAATTAATAAAAATGAGATCGCCCGGTCGCAATTTAATGTTGTCATCGACAGGTTGCGCATACAGCGCAAAAGAGAAAAACAGGGCAATAATCCCGATGCCCGTGAGTTTTAATGTCCGCAGCCACAACATGCCACTCTCCTTGTATGGCGCAAAATTACAGCAATGACCACTTACTGAGTGTATATCCCGCTGATTTTCCGCATCCTGTTTTTTGTTGTAATTGGTTCAGATCACTGGTGGTTTGTTGGATATTTTTATCCAGTCGGTCAATGTTATATAAGGTATCGTACCACAGGCGGGCATGCAGCTCGCGATGGATTAATATACTCTGTTGGTCCAATTGCATCAGCCGACCGGGCATGCATTGCTGCAATTGCGGCCGAATTACATGGAGTTTATTTTCGACCTCTTTGTTATAGGCAATAATTTTCTCGATATTGTGACGGTTATCCGGAGAATCATAGGGTGAAGGTAATTGTGTCGGCCGCCGTTCAGCCATCCCGCCAACGCCGTGGGGAGGCCACTGGGAACATCCGGTGGCCAGTAACAAAAAAAACAGCGCTAACCCACGACATTGATAGTATTTCATTTGGCGTTCCTGCAAAACAGCGCATTAAAGTGTTGTGGAACGAATGGATATAATTATTTATTATAAATAAAATTTTAATTATTCATTATTAGCCATAATAAACTCCTTCAACGAGCTGTAGCAGTGTAAGGTGTTATCGATATGCAGCAGTTTAAGCAATTCTCGTGGCTGACCGTTATCACAAATCAGTGCCAGATCATAATTTTTAGCTTTCAATCGCTTATATAAAAACACCAGTGCGCCAATGCCGGATGAATCAATAAAATGCACCTCGCTCAGATCTGCCAACACACTGCTTTCACGCACGGCTAGCGTTTCAAATACATCACGATGTTCGCTGACAAACAGCGCATCCAGCTCGCCGGTCAGCGTAACCACTTGCCAGTTATTAAGAGTATACATCATCGGTTTCATGGTGTTGTCCTGCCTTGTTATTGTCCGCGTTTCCCGACCATGACTTTCAGGGTGCGCCACACAATATTGAGATCCAGTTTGATCCATTTCCACGGGCTGGTGAGGGCCAGTGAATACGCGAGGTCATAAGCCAGCTTGCTTCTTACATCATCCAGTGTTTCATCGTATCCCTGACTGACTTGTGCCAAACCGGTAATGCCGGGAGCGATGCCGTAGGTTCTTTCCACATAAAAGGGAATGGCAGCTTCCAATTTATGGCAAAACTGTGGACGTTCTGGGCGGGGGCCAATTAAGGACATGTCCCCTTGCAGCACATTGATAAATTGTGGCAATTCATCTAATCGGGTTTTACGCAAGAAATTGCCCACTCGGGTGACACGTGGATCATTTTTCGTTGCCCACACGGCGCCGGTCTTGGTTTCCGCATCCTGACGCATAGAGCGGAACTTAATCATGTAAAAAAATTCGATGTAATCCGGATAAATGCGCCCGACCCGTTGCTGGCGGAAGAACACCGGCCCCGGACTTTCCCATTTGATGGCTAAGGCAATCAGCGGCCACAGCGGTAATGTCAGGATGATTCCGGTCAGTGCACCAAGAATGTCCATGGCGCGTTTGGCTTGTGCAGTGACAGGATGAATATAGTGTCCCATCATTTTTCTCCCTGTTCGCCGGCACGAGACCAGCGGCCTTTTTCTTTCCCGGCCAGATAACGACAGGCTCCGATCAAGTTATACCAATGACCATTCACCAAATACTGCACTTTTTTGACAATTGAAGGCCATGCATAGCGAGGTGTCATGTTAACCATAATAATAGTCAGATAGCCGCAAAGTTGTGCAATCAGTAGCAATAAAAAAAACAGCGAGTGCGGCGCGCGTAGCAGTGAAATCACAAATACGCCCACCAAGCAAAACGGCATCAAGACTCGTAGCCCTTTGCCGGAGAAAAAATTGAATGCATCCCAGCGATAACGTGGGTTGAGTAGGTGACGCAAGCGCCATAGCTGTTGGGTATTGCCCGCCGCAATCCGCCGCCGACGGCGCGATTCTAATGCGCTATCACTGGTTTCTAACTCGAGTGAAAGACAGCGCGGCTCGTACACGGCGCGATAGCCTTTGCTGATCGCCAGCATAGGCAGGATAAAGTCATCGTTAATGGTATCGGGCGGCAGAGGCTCTAAACATTCGCGGCGGATAAAATAACAAGCACCGTGCATGCCGAGTACCGAGCCTAAGGCTGATTCCGAGAGTTTGATTTGGGTTTGGTACTGCCAATAGTGGGATTCGCCCTGTGAACCGGCATTTAAAATGCGGTAGCCCGGCCCGACTACCCCAATATCCGGTTGTTGGAAATGCACGGCAGCGGTTAACAAGGTATCGACGGGCAATAAAGCGGATACATCGCTGAAAGCGACAATCGGTGTTTGAACGCGCTGAATTGCCTCGTTAATCACCGCAATTTTACCGCGGTTGGTACTAAACGCACGGATGGTCAGCGGCAACCAGCGACACTCGGGCTCGGCGTGTGCCAAGCGGGCTAAATCTGCGGTATTGTCGGTGCAGCCGTCACACAGGATCTCCACATTAAAGTGCGCAGCGGGGTAGTCTTGTGACGCCAGGTTGCGGATCTTATCGGCGATACTGGCTGCTTCGTTGTAGGCTGGAATGATCAGGGTGATATCCGGTAAATCGCTATCTTCGGCTTGTTCGCGATATTGGCGTTGCGGAATATCAGGTGCAGGCGAGTGCTTGCGGCGGCTGAGTTTTTTCAGCAGCAACGGATAGAGCAAATGATGATAGACAATCAAAAAGGCCAGCAGGGCAAACAGTACATCAGCTATTATGCTCCACATAGGCGTGCTCCTGACGTATCACTAATTTGGTATAGGCGCAGATAGTGTGCCGCCATGCTCGCTAAGCTGGCATGGCGTTCAACAAACTGGCGCGGCGCAGTGCTCGCAGGCTGACTGACACAGCGTTGTAAGGCCGCTGCCAGCGCTGGGATGTCACCGTAAGGCACCAGTTGACCGGTAGATGGCTCGGTGCATTCTCGGCAGCCACCGACATCGGTCAGTACCACCGGAACGTTGCAGGCCTGTGCCTCTAAGGGCGACAGGGGTAACCCTTCGGCTTGTGAGGCCAGACAAAAGCCATCAAGCGTGTGGTAAAAGGCGGTCATGTCACTGAGCAAGCCGGCAAAGTGCACCCGATCGTGCAACCCCAACGCGGCTGCTTGATGACGCAAGGCGGCATCGAGTGAGCCGGTGCCAGCGAGTACCAGATGTAACGATGGGCACAGTGTGAGTGATTGGCTGAGTGCTTGTAGCAAGTTGCTGTGGCCTTTCACTGCCTCTAGCCGCGCGGCGCAGCCTATCAGTGGGACATCAAGGGGTAATTCTAGCGCCTGCCGGGCAGCTATTCGGCTGTGATGGTCGGCTGGGGTAAAGCGCGTAGTATCAATTCCGTTGAGAATTACCTCGGGCTGACAACCCGGTAGATACTGGCGCATGGCAGACGCGACTTGCTCTGAATCAGCCACCAAATGAGGGTGGCCGAGTTGACATAACAGCGCGGCCAGTTTGCGCCGTTTGGGGTTTTCCAGATGCCATGCATCATGTTCGGTATGTACTAAGCAAGGCACTTTCGCCAAACGTCCAGCCAACGCGCCATACAGTAAAGGGCCAATGTGATGGGTATGTACAACATCCGGCTTTTGCTGGCGCAACAAACGATATAAGCGAGCCAGTAAGCTCGGTTGCAGACCGGGTTGTTTGTCTAAAAAGATCAGCTCGTGTTGAAATTCGGTCAGCCGTGGCCAATGTGCGCTGGCACTGGCGTAATTGCCTTCGAGACTTATCAGCAGGCTGTCATGCTGTTCCCGAAATGTTCGGTGCAATTCAAGCGCCAGTGTTTCAATGCCCCCCGGCGCGAGATGCTGAACTATCTGGATGATTCTGCTCCGGCCGGTTGGCATAGTGAGCGATCTCCTTGTTGTAAGGAATTCGTATTAATACTGGCGCTCCTATCAGCATAGTCAGCTTGTCGCTACGCTGCACGGTACTGTCGGTAATTTCTGCGATGACGGCAAAACCTATCCCAATACCCAGCCCGGCAACGATCCCGGCCAAAATAAAGACAATCAATGGCGGCGTACTCGGGGAGGTCGGAATGAATGGCGGATCGATGACTTTAACCCGATCGCCTTTTTCAAATTGCCCGAGAGCGCCGGTGACCTGCGCTTTTTTATAGCGTGTCAGCAGATCCTGATATAGCTCGCGTTGCACCTGTAAGTTACGCTCAAGCTCTGACATTTGGCGCTCAACATCACCAAAACTGCCTACGCTCTCTTCTGATTCGCGGATCAGCTTGTTGATACTGTTAACCTCTTCTTGCAACGCTTTGACGCTGGTGGCAGCTTTTTGCAGCTCTTTGAGTTGGGAGTCGAGCAAAGTGTCATTCTTGTTGTTGCCGTTGCTTTGTTCTCGGTTGCTGTTTTGCGATAAGTTCAGCAGTTGGTTTAAGTCGGTACTGTCTATTTTGGGGATGGCGTTCATCTGCGCTTGGCGCTCATCTTCGAGTTGGTGCAGGCGATACAGCGCGGCTTGAATTTTGCTGTGTGAATCGGTGTAACGGGTACGCAATAAGGCAATTTCATTGGTGGTATTAACGATTTGCTGCTCCAGATTGGCGATCACCGGATTGACTTGTGATATTCCCGTTTGTAGCGCCGCCAGTGCCGCTTTTGCACCGGCCAGTTGAGTGCGTTTTTCCTCTTCTTTATCTTTTAACGCATGCAGGCGATTCACGTTGGCGCTGTACAAATCCGGCAGCTCCGCGGATTGGCTTCGTTTAAAGTCGGCCAGATTTTTCTCGGCCTTGTTTAGCTCTATCTCTTGTTTAGTGATTTGCTCTTTGAGAAATTTTTCCGAGCCGCTGATGGAGGATTGTTCAGGAGCCAGAACGTTTTCTAAAAAGCGTTCGCTGATGGCTTGTAAGATCACAGCACTGTCTTGCGGTTGCTGGGTTTTGAATGTTAATTGCACCAGATCGCTACCGACCAAACTTAAGGTTACGGCGGCAGAAAGCTGATTAATTTTGCTGTCATATTCGCTTTGTGGCGCATCTTTGGGCAGTAATTTCGCATCCTCGATAACGCGTTGTAACACATACCGGCTGTGTAGCAGGCTATCGAGTGCCGCGAAGCGATCTTTAAGGTTGGTGGATACCGAGAGGTCTTCCAAAAACGGATTCAGTTTGGCGGTTTCTTGAATCAGCAATGTGGTGTGCGAATGGTATTGTTTGGGCGTGAACAAGCCTATCAGTGTTGCCAGTATGGGCATCAGCAATAAGGGAATCGCAATCAGATAACGCCGCCGCCATGCGCCATTAAAAATCAGGCACAAAGAGACGGAGAGATTGTCATTCACGGCCCACCTCGATATTTAGGCTATCCGGCTCGGCATCAGGCTTGTATTGCAGGCTGACATCAATGGCCCGAGCGGCCAGCATTTTTTCAATATATTTGAGCCGCTGGTGGGCGATACGTGCACTTTGCAGTGGATCGCCGGCGCTATTGCCAACCGAAACGGTAATGGCCGACGGATCTTGCTGGGCTAAAAATTGATGCAGCTGTTTTTCGGTGTCAGTGGGTAGCGCAATTTCATTTTGTGGATAGTGGCCGGAAAAGGCTGGACGATAGGCTTGCTGCCCAACACGCAGCGCTTCGAGTTGAGCCAAAGTGACTTTGCCGCCCGATGTGCTGGTGCTGGCGGCGCAGCCTGTCAGACACAGCAGTAACATCAAGCTTGCGGTTTGCGTCAGGCGGTTCATACGGTTTCACTGTCCTTGCGATAAGTCGGCTGAATTCGCTCATGGCTAAACGCGGTGATGCCGTTTGGCGCGAGTGATCTGTACGTTAAGCATCATCCCTGCGTGTAGTGCATTTTTGTAGTACATAGTTTTTAGTACATAAACACAGTGTACATATATTGCACAGAACGTTATGTTTTACATATGTAAATCATTATATGTAAAGTTTGTGATTATAAAGTGATCGCTCAGCAATTATTTGGCGAATCTAGTTGGCCAGCTGCTGAATTTCCCTTCGCCACTGCTGCAATTGGGCCGGAGAAAGTTGCTGCGCGGCTTGCCAAGTATCAGGGATCCGTTGCCAAATTTTGTCGCGCAGTAATCGAGCCGCTTCCATATGCTGACTTTGGCTATCGAGCCAATGTAACCAGCGCAGATCGTCCGTGCCTTCCAGTAATGCAAACAAGCTGCGATCGGTATCCGGTAACGTACAAACGTTCATCGGCGGATACAAAAATTGAAAATCCGCTTCGCGCCCATCAACAGGATTAAGCGGATCGGCGGTCGGCATACGGGCATGCCATTGCAGATACCCCTGCGCGCCACTGCGCCACAGATAAAAGCCTGCCGCCAGCCGCGATGCGCCGAGGTTATACAGCCAAACTTGTTTTCCCTCTTTTTGCAATTGCGCGATGTTGTGCGCGGAAGCGCCAAAGCCGTCATTGATCAGCACCAGTGAGAGGGCCGGCAGTAGCGCCGTTTGACTGGGGTGATTAAGTTGGCCGGCCAGTTGGATATCCGGTACGCGCGCACGTAGCTCTAGGGCAAAGCTCAGCAGGGTGGGGATTTGTCCGCTGTCGGCTTCATCGGCCAGACTCCACGCCAGCACCTGCGGATGCTCGCGCTCCACTTCGGCGATATGCATGATGGCGGCTTTATCGCCAAGATTGTCGCGCAGCCGTTTTAAGGGGGTGTAGGCCAGCAGCGGTAAATAGCGGTTTGACTGCATGGCGGTCCGTAAATCTCGCTCAAAACGCGCGGTATTTTGATCATCTGGTGTGGCCAGTGCGGGGGCTGGGATGCTAAGACCAATATTAGCTAGCCAACGTAAATCACAGGCGCTTTGTCGTGTAGTTTGCTCTGCATCAAACCAGTTCAGATGTGGCGCTGCATCCAAATATACCCCAACAGGGATTGGGATATCCGGCAGTTGCAGCGCGAGCACCTGAACTTGCAATGGATAGGCGTAGCGCTGCTCGCCAATTTGCAGCTGTAATGTTGCCTGATAGTCTCCGGCAGGCGTACCTTCGGGTACGCTAATGACCAGATGCAGGTAGCGGGGGCTCGCCGGTGTAAGGGGAACGCTATCCAGATCGGTGCGTAAATAACTGGCGGACGCGTGTAGTTGGTGACCTTGTGCCGGTTCGCGAACCCAGTGCCACTGCCCCCAGCGCAGCTCGGCGGGCAAGATGGTGTTTGAAGGGGTTATGGAGGTATCGCGGTCAGTCTGATTTTTAGCAACGGCTGGGACAAACGGCGATAGGTGCAGCGATGCGTTAACTGCGTGTGGCAAGGATGCCGTATCTAGCTTGAGATCGACACTCAGATGACTGTTGCCGGCGACCTTGCCTAGCAAGGTTATAGCTGCAGCGGTTGAATTTGCCCCTTGGTTTGGCATCACGTCTTGGCTCGGTAGCGCTAAACTAATGGCTTGCTCCGGTGCTAGAGGGTGCGGGTTAATATGCCAGTTTTCATGAAACAGTTGCGTCAGCCTTTGGCTCAGCTGTTGCTCCGGTGTTGGCGTATCAGCGGCGCTTGGCGATGTATCAGGCCGCCGAGCATCTGGCCACAGTAGTAACGCAGAGATGTACTGGGCATCAGGGGAATCGCCTTCCAAATCAATAATTAGATCGCCGCCCGGATGCGCCACGCGCGTACTCAATTTTCCCAGCTGTTCTGGGAGCAGTTGTTGAGCAGCCGCCTCTTGCGTGTTGGCGATGCTCTGGGGCTGAGTGGTTTGTGCTGGTAGTGCTTCTTGGTTACGGCCGGCCAGATAAATGTCTTTTATCCATTTCTCCGGTGTTAGGTGCTGCTCCCAAATGGCTTGGCCGTTCACGCGTACACGCCGCTCCAATGGATGGGGAAGTAATTCCCATTCGCCGGGATCGCGATTCCACAGCCGTAACTGATATTGGCCTGCGGGGAGGGGAATTTTTATCTGATTCACGCCACGTAAGCCATCATTAAACGGCGCAAAGCTGCCGCTGCGGGTGGTGGCGGTGGGGCGTCCTTGCAAGTGAACGTCTTGTGGGCCGATGCGGGTAAAGCCACTGAAGGGGGCGCGTTGGCTGTCACCGAAATCCCAAGCCAATATCTCATCGGCAAAACGCAATCCACGTTGCAGCGAAAGCTTTTGCAAGGTGATGCCTTGTGGCTGCGCAGTGAACAGATACAGAGCCGTCAGGCGGCTCAGATCCGGGCGTTTTTTTTCGGCTGTTAGCAGCGAGGCCAGCGCGATGCGCAGTCGAAATTGCCCCGTCGGGATATCACGCTCTTCATTAATGCGCGAGGAATATCCGGTGGAATTCACATCGTCCAGTCGGATCACCAGCAGAGCTTGGCGATCAGAAGGATTGTTTCCTTCAATGACCAGATCATCATTAGTGTTCCACGTTGTTGCTGGAGAAAAATGCTGCTCATAAGGGAGGGTGACAGTGTCACTTACAGTGCCAGCGCTAGATTCAGAACCAGAGCTCTTCAATAGCTCTAGTGTGTGTGTGTCCGATATGGTTGCGGGTTGGGGCGTTGCGAGGGCAGAGGTTGAAATGCCAATAAGCATTGCGCACAGCACTACGCTCACTAGGATCGATGAGGGTTGTGGCATCCCATGTGTGAGTAGACACCGTGTGCGCGATATTATCTGTCGCACCCAATTTGGATTTTTCCATTCTGGCTTATTCCATCTTGAGGGCTGTTTAGCCTGCATAGTATTACAGCCTGTCGAGAAGACGATTTAAGTCGTCAGCGCGCGCTTCCCAGCTTTGTTGGCTGACACTTTCACCGCGCGCGTGGCGAGGTTGGGTTAATGCCAGTACGGCCTCCCAATCAGGCGAGCTTTGCGCCAACCAGTCGTGAAAGGCCTGCGTATCGGGGGCATCCAGCGCCGCCTGTTGGATGGCTAGCGTAAAACGGTCGGCATCTGTGCCGACATGCACCAATTCGCGGTATCCGTCTAACGCGGGGAAATCAGTGCTGGCTACCGGTTTTTGCGCCGCCAGATATTCGCGCAGTTTTAGCGGGTTACAGGCGCGGATCTGGGCATTATCACGAAAAGGCAGCATAGACACCTGCCAATGTTGCACATAGCTTGGTAGGGCGTGATGCGGCCGTGGGCCGAGTAAAAAGATATTCGACTTACCGTGTAGTGGAGCAATATCGGTTTGAATCGGGCCGATTAAGACAAAATTCCAGTGCGGTAGGCGTTCAGCGGTTTGTGCCAGCAACTCAGTATCGATCCATTCGGAAATACTGCCATAAAATCCGGCGATGGGTTTTCCGCTAGGCAGATCGGCGGCGCGCGCCTGCGGGGTGGAAAACAGGCGGATATCCACGCCGTGTGGCAATAACTGGGTTTTATCGGCAGGGAATCGCTGCACTAACGCGGGGCTGGCGGCCAAGATCAAGTCGGCTTTTTCGGCTAACTCGCGCTCCAGCAGGCTCACTGCCGTATGGTCAACACCACTTAAAGCGGAGAAATCATCGCCACAATAATAAATCACGGCTCGTTCATTGAGCTGACCGATCAGATCAACGCCAGTGGGCAATGATAACCAGAGCACCGGCTGGCAGTCAGTCAGTTGCAGTTGTTGTAAGGTGCGCTGAATCTGGCGCCGCAATAAGCGGCGGTTGATGGCTCTGGCCCAACCCACGCCCGGTAAAGGGAGCGCCAGTGGCGCAATAACGGTGGGTTGTGGTGGTGAGTTGGGCGCAGTGGTGGCACTTGTTGTCGGAGCGGATTCAGCCTGATTCGTTGCGGGCTTCGTGGCGAATTGGTGTTGTAATAGCGCCCGCAATTTTTGCCATACACGGCGCAAATCTCGGCGGTTAAACCCTGGGCGGCGCAAGCCAATGGAATTGACCCAAATCACCGGTCGCTCGGCAGTGAGCCGTTTGATGAGATGTTGGGTGCTGCTGGGATGGGCGCCCCAGTCTTCACCAAAAACAATCAGTGGCGGGAGCATGTTGGGTCTTCCTGCGAGTAAGTTGCATTGGTGGTTGACGGCGAGGTGGTGTCAGCGTCTATTTCTTGCGCGGTGCTGCGCATAGGCTCTGACTCGGGTAAGGCGCGAATCACCTTGGCTGGAACTCCGGCGGCTAATACCCGCGCTGGTAAGTCATGGGTGACAATGCTACCGGCGGCAACTACCGTGCCCGCGCCAATACGCACGCCAGCATTAACCATCACGCCGGTGCCCAACCACACCTTGTCTTCCAAAATAATATCACCCGTTTGCTCATCGTGCTCTGGTAGACCGGCGGCTCGCTCTTCGGGGTTGAGCGGATGACCGGGGAAACCGGCCAGAAAGACTTTTCCCGCCATATATACATCATCGCCCAAAATCACTTTGCGCCCCACGGCAATGGTGGTTTGCCAGCCGATATGGCAACGATCACCAATGTGCAATTCGACCGGACGCGTGCCTTGTCGGCCGATAAACGAAGAGATACCGCTGATCTGACAATGGCTACCGATTTGGATATACAGCGGCCCGATCAATTGTGGCATGCCGCTGTAGAGATATAAGTGTGGCGCTGGTTGGGCGAGGCGGGTTTTGAACAGTGGCGTCCAGTAAAAAATGCGAGTGAACGACGCGAACGAATTTTTCAGCAGTTGATGCAGCGCATACAGCGGACGGTGAATCGCTGGGATCACCGGACAGGACCATGTGCGCAGCGCTTTGGCGGTCGACCATAAATTGCGAGCCAGTGGACTGTTACCGGCTTTGGCCCATTGACGGAGGCGCTGGACGATCATCATGCGGCATGCTCCCGAATACTGACTAATACTTAATGATTAAGCATCTTTTGCGTTTTTAGCCAGTTTCTGCAGGCGTGAATTGGCGTCTTTGGCTATAAACATAAGTATACACACTGACGTGTTTAACGGATTTTTTATGCGCATCCGACTGCCTTCCGCGTTGCAGCAAATGTTTTTTTATGGTCTTGGCCTGATCTTGATGAAAGGGATCTCCTTGATCATGCTGCCGGTTTTTACGCGCTATCTGTCGCCGGCGGAGTATGGCCAACTGGAAGTGCTGCTGGCGTTAGTCAACATCGGTACTTTATTGCTCGGGTTGGGATTAGTGGATGCGTTGTATCGTTTTGCGGGGTTAGCCGATAGTGAGGCTACGCGCCAGCAAGCCGCTGGTGTGTTATTCACCCAAACCTTGTTGATAGCACTCATTGGCTTATTGCTGTTGATGCCGTTTGCCGAACAAATTGCACACTGGCTACCGGGAAATGTGACAGCGTCACTGGTTCGTTGGACATTGCTCTCGGTGGTGTTGGAGGGTGTGATTGGCATTCCGCTGGCATGGCTGCGCATGCAGGGCATGGCGCGATTTTTTTTCCTGTGCACCGCGGGACGCGTGGTGGTGCAGGCACTGTTTATCTGGCTGAGTTTGCGCTGGGGGATGGGCGTGGAAGGCGTTGTGATGGTGGGAGCCATTACCACCTTCGGTCAAGCGCTGTTGATGGGCGGCTGGCAATGGCATAACACGGGATTGACGTGGCGAATGCGTGGTGGCATGCAGTATTTGCGCTATGGAATCCCTATTTTAGTCAGTGGGTTAGCAGGGTTCGCAGTTGCAGGCTTGGATCGCTGGTGGTTAGCTGGCGCTGCCGGTGAAACTGAGCTGGCTTACTATGCGGTAGCAGGAAAGTTTGCGTTAGCCGCAGGGCTGGTTTTACAGCCGTTTGCATTGTGGTGGTATCCCAAGCGGTTTCAATTTCTCGGTGAAACTGGTGGATTACGAAAGAATGCCGATTTTGCCGAATTAGGCGCGGCGCTTGGCTATTTATTAGCGGGCGGTGTAGGGCTGGTGGCACCTTACTTGATTTTGCTGCTGACCCCCGAGAGCTACCATCCAGCAATTAAATTGGTACCGTGGCTGGTGGCCGCGATGGCGTTAAAGACACAATCTGAATTGATGAATGTGGGTTGCTATAGCCAGCGTGATAGCCGATTACAGATGAATATCCATCTGCTATGCAGCGCGGTAGGGGTATTGGGTTATGCGTTATTGATCCCACACTTTGGCGTTGCCGGTGTCATTGCCAGTCAATTTGTGGTGAATGGGTTACGAGCAACGCTGTTTTTGTACTTTAGCCAGAAACTGTTGTATCTGCCATACCGCTGGTATGGCGTGGTGAGTGCAGCTATCGTGATGGTGGTGGCGTTATGGCTGGGCCAGAGCATACACCTGTTTCAGTAACTGACGGGCTGCGCGGTATGAAAGCCGTGGCGGCTTGCGTCCTTTTTTGTCTGCTGTCTGCGCTGCTGTGGTGGTTTGTCCCGTTGCCGGTCTTAGGGCCGGTGTTGGGTGCCGTGGTACTGGCGGTGTTGTTTGCACTGCGTTTTCCGTTTGTGGTGATGTTAGCGTTTGTCGCTTTTTCGTTTTTCCGTATCCATGAAGTGATCCCGCAGCTAAATCCACTGCGTTTACCGCAGTTGTTGGCGGTGGGCGCGTTGGCGGTATTGCTGTGGCATACCTTGATATCCAAGACGATCCGGCCATTTTGGTGCCGAGAGTTTACCTGGCTGGCGCTGTTTTTTATCTTGGTAACGATCGGCGCGCTGCTCGCTTCTAATCGTGGTGAAGCGTTAGCGGCGTGGAACGGTACCTACGTGAAAATCGTCACCATGACCTTTGCCATTGCTTGGTTGATGGAAAAACCTGCGCACTTTGCCATGGCCACGCGAGTATTCATTCTGAGTGGGCTTTTGGTGGGTTCGGTGGCGCTGTATAACAAAAGTGCCGGCATCGGATTGGTGGAGGAAACTCGCGTTACGATTGGCCGTGAATTGGGCTCGGTGTTGGGCGACCCCAATGATTTGGCGTTGGTATTGCTGTTTCCGGCCGGATTTTCTCTCGCGAGCGCGTTAGAGTCGCGAGCAGGTAAATGGGATCGCTTGCTGGGATTTGCTGGTTTTATTGTCAATCTGCTGGCGATTGTGGCTACCCAAAGCCGTGGTGGCTTACTGGGAATTTGCGCTGTGATGGGGATTTTTGCCTATCGGCGTATCAAGTCCAAAATGCTGCTCTTTTCCCTTGCCGCGATGGTGCTGCTGGTGCTGTTTGCCGTTGCAGGGATCAGCGATCGTAGCTCGGGCGGCGCGGCTGAAGAGGGTATTGATGCTTCGGCGATGGGGCGCTTATATGCGTGGGAAGCGGCGTGGGGCATGGCATTAGCGCACCCATTTCGTGGCGTCGGGTTGAATAATTTTTACTACAACTACTATTTCTACAGCCCACATTGGGATGGGCTTAATCATGCGGTGCATTCAACGTGGTTTAACGTGCTGTCGGAAACCGGTTTCCTCGGCTTTGCGGTTTTCATGTTGATGCTGTTGACCACCTTATTTCATGTCTGGCGCGTTGCGCTGAAATTAGATCGCTCCGAGCCTTATCCCGTAGCCATTGCCATTAATGGGGTGGCAGCCAGCATGGTGGGCTTTTGTGTCTCGGGCACCTTTTTAACGCAAGGTTTTACTTGGCCGGTGTATTTGCAATTGGCCTTAGCGGTGGCCGGGATCCGCGCCATAGAAAAGCATGTTGCAGAAAAGCGCGCAGAAGAAAACACGAGAGTAGAAAAAGCGATAACGAACGTGTCGGAAAAACCATCATTTACCGACCAGAGTTCCTCTTACCAGGCCAATTCACACAGTTCCACTTCGCCACCGCCAACCGGAGATCAATCCCATGGCCATTAATCTCTTATATGTGCACTACGGTGAGGAGTGGATCCGCGGTAGTGAGCGTTGCTTGCTTGATTTACTGGCGCACCTTGATCGCGCGCAGTATCGGCCCGTGGTGTGGAGTAACAGTCGTACGCTGCTTAGTGCCGTAAAAGCGCTGGGGGTCGAAACCGAATACAGCCCATTTACGCTATTAGGCGGTTGGGAGACTCCGCGTATGGATATACGGGCTAGCTGGCGTTTATACCAAGAGGGATGTCGACTACTGCAAAAACACCAGATTGCCTTGGTGCATTGCAATAGCGGCGCCCCGTGTCAGTGGATGGTGCCAGCAGCACGCACCGCAGGCGTTCCGTTATTGGCGCATTTACATGCGCGCTATCAGGCGCGTGATCGATATAGCCTGCTACTGCACCAAGTCTCGCTCGCTATCGGGGTCAGCCAACCGGTGATTGCTGGTTTGCTGGCTGACGGCATGCTCGCCCATCGATGCCGAGTGATCCCCAATGGCATTGATGCCGCGCGTTTAGCTGCGCATCCGGCGATCGATATTCGGGCGCGGTTTGCGATTGCTCCTGAGCAGTTGCTGTTGCTGTCGGTCGGCTCGCTCATTCGGCGTAAAGGCATGGATTTGCTGATTGATGCTGTGGCGCAGTTACAGGGTAACGGTTTATCGGTGGCGTTGGTGATCGTGGGGGCCGGGGAAGAGCAGGCGGCGTTGGCTGAGCAAATTGCGCGTTTACACCTACAGCAGCAGGTTTTTCTGGCCGGTGAAGACGGGCACGTGGGTGGTTGGCTACAAGGTGGTGCCGACGTATTTATCTCTGGGGCACGTGAAGAGGTATTTGGGCTGGTATTGGCTGAAGCCGGTTGGGCGGGATTACCGGTGATAGCGCCTGATGTGGGCGGGATCGCCGAGGTGGTGCTGGATCATGACACGGGGTTACTGGTTCCCGCAGACGATGTGCAGGCTTTGGCGGATAAAATCCGTGAATTACATGAAAATCCTGGGCTACGCATGCAGTTAGGTCAGCAAGGCCGAGTGCGGGTACGCGCCCAATTTTCGGTGCAGCGCTATGTGGCGGATATCAGCGCGGCCTATCAGGATTTGTTGCGTACACCGAAGAGTGCCTTGCATTGGCGTGATGGCTGGCGCTGCGCCGGGAGTTGCTTGCGCTGGCTAGGTGAGCGCGTGCAGCAGCGTTTAGGGGGAAAACCAGCATGAGCGCAAATCATGAAAGCCGAAATAATGCAGATCCAGATTTCAGCAACGCCAGCAAAAAGGGAGTAGCTCACTTGTTGTTGCTCGATCCCATCGCCTTTAATGGCGGCTCGAAAGTGGCAAATCGCGCGTTATTAGGGCTGCTCAAGGCTGATGCGAGTAACCGGCATGCAGTAAAGATAACCGTGCTGACCCGCGATCCCTCTAGCTGGCAGTCAGCGGCAGGAAATCACTTGCAAAACGATAGCGCGAATGCAGATCAAAACTCGCCCCATTGGGAAACCGTGCCGTTGTATGAATTACCGGGATGCCGTAATGCCGAATCAGGCTGGCGCTACTTTGCGCGTCATTTGTTCTTAGCGCTGCAAGTGCTGGTTCAGCGCTGCCGATTAGGGCGTCGGGCGATATTGGTGGGCGGTTCTGGGCCGGGGGTAGATTTATCGTTGTATCTCAGTGCCGTGTCATTGGGCAACGTGTGGCCGGCGGCAACCATTGTCCAACTGGTACATGGGCCGGTTGCGCCTTCACGCACTTGTGCACGTTGTTTGTTGCGCGCCAATTATGTGTTTTATGTCCCTGGTGCTGCGCCTTCGCTGCAGGCGGCGTTGCGTCGATTAGCGCCAGCGGATGCACCTACAGCGATGATAAAAAGTGATCGCGATGACAGTATTGAACGCCCGCATTGGCTGGCATTACATAACGGTCTTCCTGCGGAGCGTTGGCCATCACCGGTAATGGCGGCAGATGTAGATGCGCCAGCGTTACGTCTGTTTTGGGCGGCGTCATTGCTCAAATGGAAAGGTTTGGATGTGCTGCTGGCGGCATTGGAATCACCACAATGTGTCGCCGCTTATACGGCGCATATCTGCTTTTTGCGACCCAAAGATACGCTGTTACCGGTGACCGATGCGCCGCGCGAAGTAAATCGTGCGCCGAATGCTCAAGCGAGCACCGTGTATTGGCATGAAGCGCCGGCGGATTTAGATGCCATCCGCCGACGTTGCTCGGTGTTTGTCTCCACCAGTGAGCGTGAGCCGTTTGGGCTGTCGGTACTGGAGGCGTTAGCGGCGGGCTTGTGCGTCTTGATCCCGCAAGATGGCGCATTTTGGGATCAGCAACTGGAGCACGGCGTTAGCTGTATTAAATATCGACCGATGGATGCTGAGGATTTGGCACTGCAGCTGCAAACTTTGGCGCTAAGTCCGGCACAGATCCCAGCGATAGGGCTGCGCGGACAATCACTGGCGGCCGCGTTTCGTGCCGAGCAGACCTACGCGCCGGTGTTAGCCCTGTTGCAGCAGGCCATGGCTAATAACTAGCGGCGTACCGATTACCCGTGTAAGCGCGATGCTTGTGGCCCTAAGGCGCGTTGATATACCGCAATAATTTGCGGTAATGCCGTTTCTGGTGTGTAGTGCTGGCGAATGGTTTCCCGCGCACACTGCTGTCGCCGGCGGTATTCGGCCGTTGGTAATTGTTGCCACTCATGTAGCGCCTGACTCATGGCATTCAGATCGCCGGCCGGCAGTAACCAGCCGTTGTCACCGTGGGTAATTAAGTCACCGAGTCCACCAATCGCAAAGCTGCAAACTGGGATCCCATTGGCCATGGCTTCTAAGGCGGCCAGTGGCAGCCCTTCGGCGCGTGACGTAATGCACAGTAAATCAATCTGTGGCCAGACTTCACTCATGTCAGCGCAAAATCCATGAAATTCCACATGGCCCAGATAATCGGCCTCCAAAGCGCTGCGCATGGGGCCATCGCCATACACATGGAATTCGGCGCGTGGATGAAGTGCGGCCAGAGAGCAAAACAGATCGGGACCTTTTTCATGGCTCAGTCGCCCAACAAAGCCGACTCGAAAGGCAGGCTCCGGTTGTACTGCGGCACGTGGTGGGAGAGAGACAAAGTTGGCGATCACCGTAACCGGCGGAGGGAGGCGGCGCGCAATAGCACGGCTCACCGCAATGCGGCGGCCTAAAAAAGCGGTCGCCAGATCAATGAGGCTATACAAACGTACCCGCCCACGCCCTAAATCCCCCGAGTGAAAAGTGGATACGACTTTGCAGCCATACCAACGGCCCAGCAAGCGGCAGATGATCCCGGCTTTATAGCCGTGTGAATGTAACAGCAGTGGCGGATGGGCTTTTAATTGACGAAGGAAATCTTGGGTATTTTGGCACAATCGATAGGGGAGATTGAGCCGTTTCATGCGATTGATATTGGGGCTAGAGCCATAATCGGCCATCAGTACCACCACGGCATTTAATCCGTGACGGCGTAACTCGTCTGCCAGAATAAACACATGGTTTTCGATGCCACCGATGCTGCGGCTGTCCATGACCAACCAGATCTCACCAGATTCGGCAGGGACGGGGCTCGTGGTCAGTTGTCTTTCCATGACATGCTTTCCTTATTTCTTAACCCTCTGCTTTGTAAAGCGTAGCACCGAATTCGGTCGCTGCTTTGTTGGATAGCGTTGACACTCCATACATACATAAAACTCTTGGTCACGTTATGAGGTGGGTCACACTGCGCAGGCTGCAACTCGGGCGGCCTGTGCAGGAGGTTGGCCGCATTTTTGTGTGCGTATTGTTTCCGTCAAGCTGACAACATGGGTTGCCGTGTTAGCGTAGAACAACACTATGGGTATCGGCTAACTGTGTGGCGTGCGCGTACAAGCTAAGTCAGGCGCGTAATCGCAAAGCACACATAAACGAAAAGTGCACAGGAGGTGTGGGTGAAAATTGAATTGAGGCAGCATAAAACCACCAGTAGGTCGAGCGAGGCGCTTACCGATACGCACACCAAGCGGCGTTTTGCGCTGGTTGGCGCGCCTTTTAATCAGATGGGCTGTGTCACCACGCGCGCGAATACGGCAGCGCAATTACGTGAGTCGACAGACAGTGAGCCGGGGCTGAGCGAATGGATGGCGGTGAGAAATGCGCGCTGGGGCGCAGATATCGTCGATGCCGGTGATGTCTTACCTAGCCCTGAGGTATGGGCGCTGTTGGCACAACTGGTTGACGGTGCGCCCGATGAACGGGGCTTCAAAGATCAGGCCTTGGCGCGATATTGCGCAGATCTGCATGCGATGCTGTTAACGCAGTATCGCGCCGGTAGGGTGCCATTGACGTTGGGCGGCGATCACGCCATTGCGTTTGCCAGCGTACAAGCGGCATTGCAGTTCTATCAGCAGGAGCAGGATAAAAAAGTGGCGGTGGTCTGGGTGGATGCGCACGCCGATTGTAACCATACGCTGGATAGCAACTTGCACGGTAAGCCATTGGCGATGCTGATGAATCGCTATCCGTATCATGGTTGGTCTGTGCCTGTGGAGCGAGAGCTGGCGACTACTAATCTGTTTTATGTTGGTGTGCGCGATATGATGCCGTGTGAATACGCGCTGATCCGTGATTTGGGGATCACCTGTTTTGACATGGCGTTGATAGAGCAATTGGGCTTTGGCGAAGTCGTGCGCCGTTTGTGTCGTGAGCTGGAGCGCGATTACGATCATGTCTACCTTTCCTTTGATTATGACGCGCTGGACGGCAGTCTATTTCGCGCGTGTGCGACGCCGAATGTGGGTGGCTTGAGTGCACGCGAAGCGCTGCATCTGGTGCATTCGGTGGCCTCGTGTGCGGGATTTATCGGTGCGGATTTTGTCGAGTATTTGCCCGAGCGCGATCCTGACGCAATATCCAAAGCGCTGATGGTGAAGCTGATGGATGCAGTGTGGGGGTATCGGATTTAAGCGCGTACTCTGGCTCCTCACTGCATCTTGTTGCTGATACACTTTGCGTTTTGCACCGGTTTCACAGGAGGCTGTCGTGGGAGCCAATGATGGGGTGATGCTGTTGGCCGTGTTTGAACGCGCGGCCTTGATGCTGATGACGCTGTTTTTTCTAACGCGGGTCTGGCCGTTTCAACATCTTTTTCAAAAACAGCGCCATTCGCCGACTGAGCTAGCGTTGGTCAGTGTGCTGTTTTGCTTGTTCGCGGTATTTAGTACTTACACTGGAATTCCCGTAGAGGGTGCGCTGATTAACGTGCGCATCATCGCCGTGATCTGCGGAGGGATCCTGTTTGGCCCGTGGGTTGGCATTCCAGCTGGTGTGATCTCAGGTTTGCACCGATACCTAATTGATATTGATGGCTATACGTCATTACCGTGCCTGCTTAGCAGTATTTCGGCCGGTTTGCTGGCTACCTTGATCCACTATCGGGCGCGTAAGAGCCGGTTATGGCTGTATGGCATTTTGGCGGGGATGGCCTGTGAAGGGCTGACCATGCTGCTGATCTTGTTACTGACTAAGCCACATGCGATAGGTATTGAGATTGTCCGCAATATTGCCCTACCGATGATTTTGGGCACCGTGTGTATCGGGCTGATTATTCGCTTGGTGCAAGATTTGGATGATGAAAAAGAGCTGATTGCCGCCAAACAGGCCAAATTGGCGCTGGATGTGGCCAATAAAACCCTGCCGTTTTTCCGCGAAATCCATCGTGATGCGCTCGAACAGGTGTGCGATACCATCCGCCGAGAAATTGATGCCGATGCGGTTGCTATCACCGATACCCACGATGTGTTGGCTTATGCCGGTGCCGGCAAAGAGTATTACGAGCTCGATGATCACCACACCATCAGCAACATGACGCAGCAAGCGGTGATCTCAGGGCAAATCATCATCAATAACAATTTGCAGCGTTATCACCTGTCTGATTTTCATTCGGCAATTATTATTCCGCTGCGCGAGAATGGCGCGGTGACCGGTACGCTGAAGATTTATTATCGCCGCACTCATCGTATTACCAGCTCGCTGCGCGAAATGGCGGTGGGATTGTCACAACTTATCTCGACCCAAATGGAAGTATCGCGGATCGCTAAGCTGCAAGAAGCCACTCGCAAGGCCGAATTTACCGCATTACAAAATAAAATTAACCCGCATTTCTTATTCAATGCCTTGAATGCTATTTCCTCGCTAATTCGTATCCAGCCGCAGCGAGCACGTGAGCTGATTGCTAATCTGGCTGATTATCTGCGTTATAACTTGTCGCGCGGTGAAGAGCTCATCAATTTGAACGATGAGTTGCAGCAAGTGCGTGATTATGTCGCCATTGAGCAAGCGCGGTTTGGCGATAAGCTAACCGTTGAGTTTGATGTGGATGAGGTCGATATTCGGGTGCCAAGTTTGCTGTTGCAGCCGCTGGTGGAAAATGCCATTTTGCACGGCATTCAGCCCCGTAGCGCACCGGGAAAAGTAACGCTGGAAGTGCGGCGACTGGCTGGCGGCGTTAAAGTGGCGGTTCGGGATACCGGTTATGGCATCAGTCAGGACGTAATAGATAATCTGGCGGCTGGTACGGTCAGCAGTGATAGCATTGGTTTAACCAATGTCCATCAGCGTTTAACCCTGTTGTACGGCGCTGGGCTGCAGTTGCGGCGTTTGGAGCCGGGCACGGAAGTCTGTTTTTATTTACCTGATCCGGAGGCAAATTTATGCTAACAGCCATCATCGTTGAGGATGAATATCTGGCGCGTGAAGAGCTGGCCTATCTTATCCGGACGTACAGTAAAATTGATATCGCCGCTCAGTTTGAAGATGGGTTGGAAGCCTTTAAATACTTACAAGATCACGATGTCGATTTGGTGTTTTTGGATATTCAAATTCCATCCATTGATGGGGTGATGCTGGCAAAAAACCTGCGTAAATCCTCACATCCTCCGGAAGTGATTTTTGTGACGGCGCATAAAGAGTTTGCCGTAGACGCCTTTGAACTGGAAGCCTTCGATTACATCTTAAAGCCGTATAACGAAGCGCGCATTACCCATCTGCTGCAAAAAATCGAAGCCCGTAAAGTGCCTGCAGTAGCAAATCTTGCAGCTAATGCGGAGTCACCTGCGGCAGTTCATGTCGGTCAAGGCGCAGGGGCATCGGCTACGATGGCGGACGAAGGGATGTTACACCGTAACCAAACTGTGAATCTGGTTAAAGGTGAGCGCATTATCGTCACCCCGTGTGCGCAGATCTACTATGCTGAGGCCGATGAAAAACTGACCTATGTGTATACGCGTGATGATCGCTTTGTGATGCCAATGAGCATCAGCGAATTTATAAGTCGCTTACCGGCAGACGGGTTTTTCCGCTGTCATCGCTCGTATTGTGTGAACATCAACAAAATTCGCGAAATCGTGCCGTGGTTTAACAGCACCTATTTGATCCGTTTGCACGAGTTGAGCGCTGAAATTCCCGTCAGCCGCAGTAACATCAAAGCCTTTCGACAACTGATGCGTCTGTAATTGCATTTCATTCCTCCCGTTTTGCAGCTCATGCCTTTTATCGCCAGAGCGGGAGTTTTCCCTCGTATAGTGCCACCACTGAGAGAAGTTATCGCTTCTTACAATCATCATGGTTTATCAGGGGTGGCTTATGAGTCAGCAGCAGTTAAGTCCGCAACAGTATCAACGTACCCGAGTTCTGACACTGCTCGGTACCATTATCACGCAATTTGCCTTGGGCTCGGTGTATACCTGGAGCCTGTTCAATGCGCAGCTCTCCAGCAAGCTGGATGAGCCGGTAAGTCAGGTAGCGTTTGCCTTCGGTTTACTGAGTCTGGCGTTGGCGGTGGCCTCGTCATTGGCTGGCAAACTGCAAGAGCGCTTCGGTGTGCGTAAGGTGACTTTGGGGTCCGGCCTGCTGTTAGGTTTGGGATTTTTCCTCACCGCCCATGCTAGCAATCTGATGATGCTGTATCTGTGCGCCGGTATTTTGGTGGGTTTTGCTGACGGTACGGGCTACCTGATGACGCTGTCGAACTGTGTGAAATGGTTCCCTGAGCGTAAGGGGCTGATTTCCGCCTGCGCTATTGGTGCGTATGGGTTGGGCAGTTTGGGCTTTAAATACATTAACTTATTGCTGCTTTCTAGCACCGGTCTAGAAAATACCTTCAAGATGTGGGGATTACTGGCGATGGTGCTGGTGATGCTGGGGGCGCTGTTAATGAAAGATGCACCCGCGCGCCAAGAATCAGCTGGCACGCAACAAGCTCATGATTTTACGCTGGCACAAGCGATGCGTAAGCCGCAGTACTGGATGCTGGCGTTAATGTTTCTAACTGCCTGCATGAGTGGTTTGTATGTCATTGGCGTGGCCAAAGATATCGGCGAGAAAATGGTGAACCTGCCTGCCGTTGTGGCCGCCAATGCCGTGGCGGTGATTGCGATGGCGAACTTGGGTGGCCGTTTGGTGCTGGGCATTTTATCTGACCGTATGCCGCGCATTCGTGTGATTTCGTTGGCACAAGTGATTACGCTGGCGGGAATGGCTCTGCTGCTGTTTGTACCACTGAATGCCAACTTGTTCTTTGCTGCTGTTGCCTGCATAGCCTTTAGCTTTGGTGGCACTATTACGGTCTATCCGTCTTTGGTCAGTGATTTCTTTGGCTTAAATAACCTGACCAAGAACTACGGGGTGATTTATCTGGGTTTTGGTCTGGGTAGCATTATCGGCTCAGTGGTGGCGTCGTTGTTTGGCGGCTTTATGGCGACCTTCTACCTGATTCTGGCACTGCTGGTGGTGGCGTTGGGGATGTCGCTGACTATCCGTCATCCGCTGGCAACCCAGCATCAGCAGCAGATGGAGTTAAGCTAAGTTGGCTATTTTGTAGGGAAGCAGAAATTTGCCATCAAATGCCAACCTCGTAATAGCAGACATCAAGCATAAAAAAAACAAACACAAAAAAAGGCTGCGTAGGCAGCCTTTCTCATTGATGCTCGGAATTGCTTTTATCCGCAGATAACCGAGATCAGCGCGTTCTCTTACAGGGATGTAAACACCGCCCAAGTCCCTCCGGTGACGACAACCCAAAATACCGCCAATTTGATTAACTCTTTCATGTTGCCCTCCCTGCCTGATGTTTTCAGGTTTCATCCATTAATTGTGTCACTCCCTTGGCTTATCGCACCGCATTGACGTAGCTCGAAATGGGTTCCTTGCGATAGGCCTCTCAAGTGTTATACCACTTATTTTCAGTCAGTTGCTGTTTGTGGCACGAATATAATGGCGACGCGATCGCAAAACCCATGTTTAGTGCAAATTTCGCGCTGACATTGTGATTTTGTGATCGCGCTAGTATCAAAAATTTCTAGAACTGCGGGGCGGATAACGTTGCGCATCGCTCGTGTACAAATTTACATATAGTCGAACTCTGTTACCCTCCGTTGCGTAAAGATGCAGCCCACTTAATGCAACTCGATGCATTGCTGGTGATAATTTGCAGCCTTGCGATCGGGATGGAGGTGACATGCTAAACCGGATAATTGTATTTGTGCTGATCTGCTATTTTTTCGACTTTGCCGATTTTTTCCTGTCTGACGTATTTAATGGCATTGCGCGCAGCATGATGGCATCGGTGTTGTTCTAGGTAGCGTTTTTTTCTTTCTATTTGCTCGATTTGCGCAACAGAGTTGTGCTTTTTAGGCTGTTTTTGTCCTTATCACGAATCAATACACTGCATGCATCCCAATTAAGGCGTAAACAAGGAAAACGGAATCATGCGTAAAACAACAATGTTGATGAGTGGGGCGGCGTTAATGGCAGCAACAAACTTGCAGGCGGCACCGCTGACAGTAGCTGTGTATAACCCAGGCAAAAATGCGATTTTCCCTGTTTCTTCAGAGCTTATCAGCGGCGAGCATGAAGCGATTTTGGTTGATGCGCAGTTTTCCGTGCAAGACGGACAAGCGCTGGTGGATATGATTCGTCAAAGCGGTAAGAAGCTCAAAGCGGTGTACATCAGTGGGGGTGATCCTGACTATTACTTTGGTTTGCAAGCGGTGCGAGCCGCGTTCCCCGATGTGCCTGTGCTAGCCAGTGCCCATGTCACTGAGCATATTAAAGCCACCCATGCGACCAAATTAGCCTATTGGGGCCCGATTTTAGGCCAAGGCGCACCGGCGCAAGTGACAGTGCCACAGGTGCTGAATGACGACTATCTGACCGTTGACGGTGAGCGCATTGAAATTCGTGAGCTGAATACGCCAAACGCCTATTTGTGGCTACCACAAACCAAGACCGCGCTCGGCGGCGTATTGGTGACCGCAGGACAACATGTCTGGATGGCCGATAGCCAAACACCTGCTGCCCGTGCCGAGTGGGTAGCGGCGCTCAATCGCTTGCTGGCATTGTCGCCAGAGCGTGTGATCCCTGGGCATTTCTTGGGGCAGGTACCGAGTGGAACAGATGCGGTGACGTTTACCCGTGATTATATTCAGCGCTTTGAGCATAACTTAACCGAGGTCAAAGGCTCTGCGGCGTTGATGCAGGCGATGCAAAAAGCGTATCCGGCACTGCCAGTGGACGATGGGTTAGCGATTGGCTCTAAAGTTGCTACCGGTGAGATGAAGTGGTAATGCCGAAAAGTCGGCCAGTATGGGCGTGGGGTGTGAATAGCGCAACACGCTTGTACTTAGCATGCGGCCAGTGGAGGAAAAGATGAGTCGAGCTGTCGTGCATTATATCTACGATCCGTTATGTGGCTGGTGCTATGGCGCCGCGCCGTTAATCGACGTGTTGCATCAGATGCCGGAAATACAGATTTGCCTGCATGCGGGCGGATTGTGGACGTCGGATAATCGGCCGGTAATGGGGGAGGCGCTGCGCGATTATGTGCGCCCACATGATGAGCGCATCACTGAGTTGACCGGTCAGCCGTTTGGCGCTGCCTATTTCAATCACTTGCTGCTGGATAGTAACCATCGTTTGGATTCAGAACCACCAATCCGCGCGATTTTAGCCGTGCAACAGCTGCAAGGCGATGGTGTACAGATGCTGTCGCGCATTCAGCAAACGCATTATCGTGATGGCGTATGGGTTGGCGATCCTGCGCGTTTAGCCTTATTGGCCGCAGAGCAAGGTATCGTATTGAGAGATTTTGAACAGGCTTACCAGCAGGTAGCGTGGCAAGAGCATGTGGCCGAAAGCCGAGCATGGTTGGCGCGCTTACAGGGGCAAGGCTTTCCAACCGTGGGTATCGAAATTGCCAATCAACTGATTGTATTGCCGATTAGCCGTTATTTTGGCAATCCACAAGGTTGGCAACACGAAGTTCGTCGTTTAATTGGACTTCCTAGTGGCATGGTGTCGTCATCAATCTAATGACATCAATCTAGCACTATCAATGTAACGACAGCGAAGGGGACCGCGATAGACACGGTCCCCTTTGTTTAACCGGCGTTGCGGCTAAGTGTGACTCTTAGCCGCAACACCGATGAGAGTGAATGTTACGGATAGTATTACACGTGAAAATCCGGCCCAATCAGATCGATACGGTCGGTACAAATGCTATCCACGCCCCACTCAAGTAACTCTTTCGCGCGTTGTGGTTGGTTTACGGTATACACCATCACATACAAGCCGGCGTCTTTCAGCTGTTTAACCCGTGCTTCGGTCAGTGCATGGTGATCGATGTGCAGGGAAATACATTCCAGTTCGCTGGTCAACACTGGCCAGTTTTCATCCCACGCTTCCAACAGTAATCCACGCGGCAATTCCGGCGCAGCAAGTTTTGCTGCCGCTAATGCCTCTACAGAGAAGGAGGAGAGCAGCGGTGGAATGGGCTGTCCGGCCCACAAGGTTTGTACGGCGCGAGCTACATCGGTACCGGTTTGCTGTTCTTGACCGGTAGTCGGTTTGATTTCCACGTTGGCCAGCATGTGGTGCTGGAAACAACGCTGCGCGACTTCGCTTAATAGCGGTAGTGGCTCATGGCGAAAGGCGTGGCTAAACCAACTGCCGGCATCCAGCTTGTGTAGCTGCTCCCAGGTCAGTAAACCGGCCACTCCCCAGCTATTGGTGGTGCGATCCAGCGTATCATCGTGCAGTAAGAAAGGTTGTAGATCGCGTGAGAGCTTAACGTCAAACTCAATCATGGTGTGACCATAGCGCGCGCCGGTATCAATGGCGGCTAAGGTATTCTCTGGTGCCAGTTTACCGCCACCGCGGTGAGCTATGATGGTTGGGTATGGCCAATTGGTTGATCGTTCACTTTGCATAATGACTTCTCACTCTAGGCATCAGGGGGCAGGGTGCGGCGCATATGTGTCGCCGGTTATTGTTGCGGCACTCTGGTGTATCAGTATATGCCGTAGGTCTGTGCTGGATGCCGGTTTTGTTTAGTTCAGTGTGGTTCATTGTAGTTTTACGGTCGAGCGAAAACAGTACATGTAAGCATAAGCAGCGCGATAAATATGTAAAAAAATCTACCCGCATAGCGCAATATGGCCATAATTGCACTTGGGGTGCAATGCAGAAGATAGCGAGTAGTCAGGTGATGTAACTGTGGCGTGATTGGGCGCAAGTGAAAGGATTGAGAGGGAACTTGGGTAAGAAGAACAAAAATAATAGCGATAGGTGAAATGGCTTATTTGTTACCGTGGTTATTATTTTATTGTTCGTGGGATTGATAGGTAATTAAGTGGTTGCTGCGATGTGTGAATTGTTAATTTGATACCGGTAACATCGAGCCTTTTTTAGAGAGTTTACATAATTATCTGGATATAAGGGACAAGGAACATTTTTTCAAACAGATATTCAGCGATCATTCCCAGCCCGATAAATAAAACCAGCCAGAGCAGGTTTTTGAATAAATACTGTGGTTTAAATAGGTCAAACGTCCGGCTGACTATTTTCTTTAACATCAGTGCAACGGCCTTGATAGGGAAGACCTCTGAATTATGCAAATCATTGTCTAGTATATCAATTGAAAATGCGATCAATTTCAATATCTGTGAGTCTAATCATAGTATTTTTCACTGTGATTCATGAATGCTTGACGCGTAAATTACGAATTTGCAATCAATGTTATAAGTGATAATAACCACTGAGGTGCATAATTTAACATTTTATTGTGCATAATTAAGCTTCTGTTTTAAAACGTTTACTTCCAAATATACATCATGGCCTGCCCATTTTTACTTGGTTATATTGATATGACTAATTAAGTTCACTGCCAGTTTTACCCTCTTATTTTCCTTTCCTTTCCTTTCGTTGGCGTGAAGATATGATGCTTTATTTTCTTAGGCTAACCAAGATAGCGCGAGTATCGGCTCATTTTGTTTAGTCGAGAGACAGCCAGTGATGAGAATTAAAGTAAGTTAAAGAAGCGATTGTTTTGGTGGCCAGTGTCGATTGCCTTATCAAGACAGTATTGCATACTTATGCGTGGACGCAATGATCACTAAATGGTAGGAGAAAATCAATAATAACAAAGTGTTCTATTAATGGTGGAGCTTTAATCGGTACATCTAATCAACGAGCAGAAGGTAAAGCGTGATCCGATAAACATCCAGCCAAGGGATATTCTTATATTCTGAGAGGGTCATGATTATAAGGAGAGTAATATGAAAAATAAGACACGCAGTCTGCTCGCTCTTTCCCTTGCTGTCGCATTAGTTTCTCCGACTTTTTCTGCGTTTTCTGCTACCGAGGCATTACAGCCACAGGCCAAATATGCTGAGTTAGTAACGCAACGTCAGGTTGTTGACCAATTATTACAGCAGGCTGTAGATGCCTTTAAATCTCCGGCGCGTGTTTCTCACGCCGGCTTTACGGCTAAATTACCTAGCAATATGGAGATAGTGGCGGACCGTTTACTGTCTGCCTATAAGCTAGAGCCGTATCGTGCTGATTTACTGTTCAGTGCCGCAAATGCCTACATCTATAATAAAGATGTGGATCAGGCGATTGCCATTTTCAATCGGATCCTCGATTTAGCCCCCGATGATCTGGATGCGCATATCTATCTGGCCACGTGGCAACGTTTTAAAGGTAACGAAGCTGAGGTGGATAAGCATCTATCGCGTTTGAAAGCGTTGAATCCGGCCCGTTACCAAAAAGTGCAAGATCTGTTTGTGGTGGTGGACAAGGTCAGCAAAATGCCTATTCGTGATCAGCTTCCGCAGCCGTTAGGAGCAGATTCAGCGATTGTGGTCTTAGGCTATGCACTAAACCCAGATGGTTCGATGCATGATGTATTGATACAGCGCCTGCAAAAAACATTGGTGCTGGCCAAGCAAAGCCCGCAGGCATTGATTGTGGTTACCGGTGGTGTGCCGCAAAACAACCAAACCGAAGCACGTTTGATGCAAGAGTGGTTAGTTAAGCAAGGTATTGATGCGAAACGCATTGTGCAAGACAACTATGCCACATCCACCGTTGATAATGCCCTCTATAGCCGCTACGCCTTGACTCAACATCGCATTAAGCATGCTGTACTGCTCAGTTCCGGTAGCCATGTGCGCCGTGGTCAAGCGTTGCTGGAAATCGCGACATGGGAAACCGGGCCACAGGGGATTACCTTCGAGTCAGTCGCCGCGCTGGATAAGCCACTGGCCGAGCTGCAAAAAGTGTCCGATGGTGATTTGCTGGGTATTTACCGCGATGCGCTACGCGTGATGGGGATGTGGAGTTTCCGCAGTGCCCCATTATTAGAGCGTTAATCGCACTTGGCATGCTGCTGGCATGATTGACGTATGAGCAAAACCGGTGCCGTGTTGATGTATACAGGGTCACCGGTTTTTTATTCCCTGATTATAATACGGATGCTTTTTCGTGCGTTACGGGTTCGTCGACCGTTATTGTGGCAGTTGCAGTTGCAGTTGCAGCGGCTGGGATAGGGAACATGCGATCATAGGCCCAGTTATAGAAAAACGCGTACACCAGATAAAAGATCACAAAGCCCATATCCAGCACAAATGCCTGTTTTAGTGAAATCTGTAACCACCAAGCAATCAATGGCAGAACAAACAGCAACAAGCCGGCCTCAAATACCAACGTATGTAAGACCCGCTCCGGCAAGCTCTTTTGCGTGCGTCCCAACACCTTTTGCATCAGTTTATCGACCAGCAGGTTATAGACATAATTCCATGCGGTGGCGATCACCGACAACATGATAGCAAGCTTGCCTAATTCCAGTAATTGCATTCCCATCACCCAACTGGCGATTAGCGGGCAAAGCATAAGGCCAATGAGTTCAAAACCAATAGCGTGACGTAAACGATCGGAGCCTGTGCGCATAGTATTTTCTCTTTCTGGTTAGCGATGTGGCTGCTAATCTATCGTTTAAAATGCATAGTTGTTAGTTAGATACTATCGTTAAAATAGATAGATTGGCTATTTCTTGTGAAACAAGCACATCGGTATATGGAGCGCGGCATGAACATGACACTGGAGCAACTGCGCTGTCTGCAAGCCGCCGCCGAGTGTGGCTCTTTCTCGGCCGCCGCGCGGCGTTTGGGTAAAGCGCAATCGGTGGTGAGTACCACTATTTCGAATTTAGAAATTGATCTGGGTGTGCAACTCTTTGATCGCCGTGCGCGTAATCCGGCACTCACCGCGGCCGGTGAACGGTTACTCCAGCAAGCGCGCGGTATATTAAATCAGTGCGATCGGTTTACTGCGCTAGCCGGTGAATTGGCCGCCGGCGTCGAGAGTCGCCTGACATTGGCAGTGGATGATGACTCGCTATTGCCGAAATTGGGCTCATTGCTGGAAGCTTTTGCTTTGCGCTTTCCCGATGTTGAATTAGAACTGTTATTTCCCGTGATGGAAGACCTAACGGATATGCTGCTCAGCGGCAGAGCACAGTTGGGGATCAGCTATGAACAGCCCAACCCACACTCGACGCTTAGCTGTGTGCCTGTAGGGCAAATCCGCCTACCGCTGGTGTGTGCGCCATCACACCCGCTCGCGCAGCGTACCTCACTTAGCCAAAGTGATTTGCAAGGCGCACGGCAGTTGATGGTGGCAGCTCGGCGTGAAGGGGAAATTCGCCATCGCTTTCGTCTTTCACCACAAGTGTGGTGGGTGGAAGGGGATTGGGCAGTGTTAGAGTTGGTGAAGCGCGGACTCGGCTGGGCGGCCGTACCGGAGTTTTTACTGGGTAGCGCGCTGGCAAAAGGCGAGGTGGTGCAGTTAGAGGCTGAATGTTGGCCTTCCCCGCCGCGATTACAAATGGAGCTCTTTTGGCATCAAGGACAATCACTGGGTGTGGCTGCGCGTTGGTTGAAAGAGAGCTTGTTACAGGATTTTCTGCATTTACGTTGAGATTGGGCGTGATGCTGAATGCATTGATAGTATTATTTCGCCAACCAGACCCAACAAACTCGTAATGCTCGCTATTGAGCGCTGGTGATTCAGGGAACTGGCGAGTGCGAAAATGGCGAGTGAGAAAAACAGGGAAGACAACCGGATGGATATTGATGCTTTAACCTCGTCATCGGCGGTGGCTCTCGATGCCGGCTACACGGCCCAAATATCTAGCGCGGATAGCTCGTTTCTCGCGGGTGTCGAGCAGGTGCTCGTGAACCGCCGCGGACATTTAGCGCAAGAGACTGCGGATTTGCTGGCACAAGAAGTACCGGTCGCCCTTGTCTACAATGGTATCTCCCACGTGGTGATGATGGCTTCACCGTGCGATTTAGAGCTATTCGCGCTCGGATTTTCCTTATCGGAAGGCATTATTCGCTCTTCTGCCGATATTTACGGTATGGATATCGAGCCTAGCTGTCAGGGAATTTCAGTACATATTGAACTGTCGAGCCGCTGTTTTGCGGCGCTAAAAGCGCGTCGTCGCGCACTGGCTGGGCGCACCGGCTGTGGTATTTGTGGTACTGAGCAGCTGGCGGAAATTCATCGCGAATTGCCGCGCTTGCCGATGACCCAGCGGTTTTCTCTGTCGCAGATCGATAGCGCCTTGTCAGCCCTACGTGAAGTACAGCTAATTGGCAATTTAACCGGTTGCACGCACGCCGCCGTCTGGCTCTCTTCGCAGGGCGAATTACTCGGTGGATGTGAAGATATTGGCCGTCATGTCGCCTTAGATAAGTTGCTCGGGTTGCGTGCGCGTCAACAGTGGCAACAGGGTGTGTTGCTGGTGTCGAGTCGGGCCAGTTATGAAATGGTACAAAAAGCGGCGGCGTGTGGCGTGGAGATCTTGTTTGCGGTCTCGGCGGCGACCACGCTCGCTCGGGAAACGGCGCTGCAATGCGGGTTGACGCTGGTTTGCTTTACGCGCCCCGGACGCGCGGTGGTGCTGACCCATCCAGAGCGTTTGCAAGACGCGGTTTAGTGTGGCCTTTGGTGTTCGTGTGATTTTGATATAACGGCAGCCCCACAATTTTCTGCCAGAATGTCGAGTTTCATCTGTTATGTGATAATCACTCTCCGGTATAATCATATAAATGAGACTACTTATCCTATTTTGCCGCATCCTGTGCGGTGGTTTTTTTATTGTCAGTGCGCTGACAAAACTATCGCATCCGAGTGACTTCGCACTCACGATTGCTGCATTTGGTCTAGTGTTGCCTGCGCTAATTACCCCTATTGCATGGTTGTTGATCCTAACCGAATTGGTCGTTGGCCTTGGCGTGTTGTGTCGCCGGCAAGTTGCATTAGTTGGGATGATGGCGCTGCTGGTGGTTTTTATGGCCGTGCTGAGCTATGGCATGGCTATTGGGTTAGACATCAATTGTGGCTGTTTGGGGCAAGCCGATTTAAGTGGTTTGCCCCAGGCGCTAGGTCGCGATGCCGTTTTATTCGGTATGTGCTTGTTGATGTGGTTCAAACGCGCCTCTCGCCTAGATGCGCCAAAACACAGTAAGAGAATCAGTAAAATAACATGGAGATAACGATGAAAAAGCGTTCACTGACAGCATTGGCATTGCTGACCGTTTCGGTATTCACTGCCGGTTGCTCTGATAATAAATTTGAGCAGGAAACGGCGGCAGAGAAGCAGGCTGTTACGCTTGCCCGTGAAGCGCAGCAGGGCGGCTACCAGTTGATTACGGTGGAAGAGCTGAAAAATCGCCTGGATGGTCAACAAGATATGCTCATTATCGATACCATGCCGTACGACAGCAGCTTCAAGAAGGGCCACATTCCGGGGGCTAAAAACTTTGTGTTCGCTAAACAAGCTACCGATGGCAAAAGCTGGGCGGCGTTGACCGAAGATAATCAATCCGAACAAGCCTTCTTGGAGCTACTGGGCCCAGATAAGAGCCGCACTATTGTTATGTACTGTGGCTTTGTCGCCTGTGGTCGTAGCCATAATGCCGCTATTTGGGCAGTAAACCAAGGCTACGAAAATGTGTATCGCTTGCCAGGTGGCATTTTTGCGTGGCGTGGTGCCGGTTATCCGGTTGAAGAAGTTAAATAACCGATGTGAAATTTTAGCTTCACTAAAGCGGCAGAACGGTATTGGCACCTATGGGCGTTAAACACATTCTGCCGTTTTTTATTGCCTGTGGCATACTAAGTAAAGTATTTCGCGTAAAGCGATGTTGATCTGAAACTTGCTGTGCGATGTAAAGTCAGTATCGGCACATCAGCGAAAGAACTCACAAAATACAGCCGTTTACGTTTTCGCATTGCTCAGCTTTGTTACTGTGGATCAGTGAAATAACAAGGAGTGAGTTATGCGGAACGTGAAAACATGGATGCTGGCATCAGTGCTGATGGCCGGATGTGGTCTTTCGGTGCAAGCACAGGCTGAAGTGAATATCGGCTTTAAATATGACTACACCAAATACAGTGATTCTGGTTCTAATTACAGCGGTGATATCACGCTGAATCAATATTATGCCACGTTGGGGGCGAGTAATGAGTTCAGTGAAGCTTATCTGGCTCTGGGCGCGGCAAATCTGAAGTCTGACTATCGTGACGATGCATTGTCGATCAATGACTCACAATCTGGCTTACTCTACGGGGTGGGTACTCGTTTGTTTACGGAGTTGGAAAGCGGCTTACGCCCGAGCATTGATGTGTTCTATAGCGTCAACGATTTTGATTCGGTCAATGTGAATGCGTTCGATATTACCCCTGAGATGGGCTATGTCATCAATATGCAAAATGATATGCAGCTCATTCCCAGTGCGGGGTTGAAGTATCAACACCTGAAACTGGAATATGATCTCCCTGGCGATCTGGAAGAGTCGATCAATGCCACCAGTGGCGTGGTGGCGCTGACGTTGCAATCACAGTCTGTACCGTTGTTTGCCCGTATTGGTGGTAGCTTTGGCAGTGATATGAATACTTTTTCATTCCAGATTAACTATGGGTTTTAACTGATAGCATGTAAGTGACAACGTCACGTTAGCGGCTGGGTGAAGTGACACGCAGCTATTAATAAAATAACCGTAGATTTATTAAAAAAAAGCGACTAGCTTCGGGTAGTTGCTTTTTTTATGTCTGATTTATTGTTTATAGCGAAGTCAGCGCTTAGCAGAAAATAGGACCGATTTAATGCTGTTAAATAGGGTGCTTGTTCAAAAAGATGAATAATTGTGCTGTCGTTAATTGAAGTCATCTAAATTGGGCTAACAGCCTTGGATTAATAAGTGATGCACCTCTCAAATTACAACATGATACACGTTGTAAATACATATTTTTCTTTTGCAGGAGTATGGTTTTAGTTAATTGGCAAAGTAAAAAAAGGAACGGGTATGACGGAACAATGGAGTGTGCGAAAATCATGCGCAATTGTGATGTTGGCTGTAGCGCTGATAGCGCTGTTTTTTTACCTGAAAAGTTATCATGATATGTTTGGCATCGTTACTGACTGGGTGCTAAACACGCTGTGAACAGCTTGATGACCGGCTGAGCTTTACGTTTCATGCAAACGTACTCGCTGCTGCTTGGCACGCGGTGCTTAAGTCCTTTACAGTGTAAGACCAACCGTAATTATCGTTATTAGATCGGGTTAACGGAAACTCAATGCGTAAACTAGCTGCGCTGCTGCCGCTGGTACTGGTTCTCAGTGCTTGTAGCAGCAAGAATATCGAGCCGGAAACGGCGGCTGAAGCGTTAAAAAAACACAATTCCGGTGGTTTTGTTTTACAACCGGAGCATACGCTGTATCTGGAAAATGGCGATTATGCCTATAACCCAGCGACTGGGCAGTTCATCGACAAAATGGTGCGTGAGCATGGTTTTGATCGCCAGCAACTGGAAAGTGTCATGTCACAGACCAAGCGTCTGGACTATGTGCTGCGCCTGATGGATCAGCAAGCGCCGACAAAACGCCCGCCGAGTGGGCCAAACGGTGCATGGCTGCGTTATCGCGGTAAGTTTATTACCCCAGATAACGTGCAAAATGGTGTGCAGTTCTGGAACCAATACCAGGCCGAGCTCAAACGTGCCGAAGCTGTGTATGGCGTACCGCCAGAAATCATTGTCGGTATCATCGGTGTTGAGACGCGTTGGGGTCGGGTGATGGGCAAAACGCGCATTATCGATGCCTTATCCACACTGGCCTTTTCCTATCCACGTCGCGCCGAGTATTTCAGTGCCGAGTTAGAAACTTTCTTGCTGATGGCGCGTGAAGAAGGCAAAGATCCACTGACTTTAAAAGGCTCGTTTGCTGGGGCGATGGGCTACGGTCAGTTTATGCCATCAGCCTTCCAAAACTATGCCGTAGATGGTAATGGCGATGGACATGTTGACCTGTGGGATCCGGTGGACGCGATTTTCAGCGTCGCCAACTATTTCCGCGGTTATGGCTGGACGCCAGGCGCGCCAGTGGCGATCCCTGCCAGTGGCCAAGCACCAGATTTAGACCACGGTTTTAAAACGCGCTACCCAGTTAGCACATTAAACCAAGCAGGCTTGACGCCAAATGGCTCGTTACAGGGTCACAAAGAAGCCAGCTTACTGCGCCTTGATGTGGGCAGTGGTTATCAGTATTGGTATGGATTACCGAATTTCTACACGATTACGCGTTATAACCACAGTACGCATTATGCCATGGCCGTATGGCAATTGGGTGAGGCGGTTGGCCGGCAGGCACGCCAGCAATAATCGGCTTTAATGAAATAGGCAGGATGTGTTTCGCATCCTGCCTGATGATCGAAAGGGCGTGCTGCGTGGTAATCAGCGGCAATCTTTACGGACGGTAAAGCGCAATTTAGAACAGACTGGCACCAATATTTACAGACATACCCAGCACCGCCATATTGAAGAAAAACGATATCACTGACTGCAGTAATACCACCTTCCTCATCTCTTGCGATCCAATACACACATCCGCCGTTTGTGATGCAACCGCAATCGTAAATGAGAAGTACATAAAGTCCCAGTAACTTGGGATTTGTGTGTTATCAGGGAACAATAACCACGGATTCTCGGTATCGTTGTTGGAGTAAAAGATATGGGCGTAGTGCATGGTAAAGGCCATGGGCAGCAGCAACCAAGAGGAGAGCAAGGTCGAGCCGGTGATCATCAAATGCAGCAATCGTTCATCGCCGTGCATTTGACCTGCGGTGGCAAGCTGCAGAAGCATCACCAATACGCTGATACAGCAGCCAATGATCACAAATAAGATCACCATCTTCGCGCTTTCATCTTCTCTGCGCGTGGTTCGTTGAATATCGCGTCCTTTACGGTTGATAATTTTAATTAATAAGAAGCTGATATAAAGCCACGCGAAAATATTCCAGCTAAAGGTCAGACGCATCGTGGCCGAGAAATAGGGCAGTAGAGCAAAATAAAATAATACTGCCATTGATAGGGAGAATAAAAACTGCGGACGAGAGCGCAGATAAACGCGTATCTTACGATAAAGATGGTGTATGTGATGACTCATTGAAGATCTCGTTTTACCGGTATTGGAACCATTTTAAAATGTATAACAACTGTTGGCAGGGTAATGATATCTAGGCACCCCTGCAAACACTCTCTTGTTGCAACTTATTATTCACACATCCTCTACAGTAAAAATGCCAAGGCAGCTGCAGATTACAAATTTGTTCAGGAGTACGGCCTTTTCAAAGCGTCAGCGTGATGTCTTGTTTGATCTCTTCATCCACCCATTGCAGCAACTGCTTGATAGCGCGTGACAAGATTTGGTTTTGCCGCACGATATAGCCTAACCGGGTGCCGGGAAAGTGCGGTAATGCGGCGGTGGGCGAAGTCAGTTGGCGTTGTGGGCGCAATGAAAAAGACGGCACAATCGCAGTGCCGAACCCTGCCTCTGCCCAATCAATTTGTGCATCAACACTGCCCACTTCCATGACCCGATAGGTTGGCAAGCTCAATTGATGCAATGCCGAGTCAATAAGCGCGCGGGTACGGGTATCGTGTCCGAGTAAGATTAGCGTTGGACACTCGCTGGTGGCGGTATCGGTTGAGCTGTCAGACGCGCTATCCAGCCTGCCTTCGAAACGCTGCGGGCTTTGACTCTCTGCTGTTTGGGTTGCGGTCACAGCATCCGGTAGCATCGGTGCCTCGCGTAGCATGGCACTATTTTGACCCAGAGCGCACCATTGTACCGGTTGCAGCGGCGTGAAATGCAAAGGCTCACTGCGCTTTTGTGCTAGTACAAATCCCAAGTCGGCCTTACCGCTACGCACCAATTCTGCGGCTTGATCCGAGGTGGTGTTATACAAGGTCAGATCGATGCCAGGAAACTGCTGTTTAAATAACTGAAAAGGGCGAATTAACAATAAGCGTGAAATGATATCGCTGGCGGCAATGGCCAACGTACCTTGACTAAAATCGCCCAGCGCATTGAGGTCAGATTGACATAACTGCAATTCACGTAAGGTGTTTTCGGCGCTCAGCAGCAGCCGTTCGCCGGCTTGTGTCAGACGAAACGGATTACGCTCAATCAGTTTTACCCGTGTTGCGCGTTCTAAATTTTTGATGTGCAAGCTGACATTGGGTTGGGTCATGTGCAGCTCGGTGGCCGTTTGCCCAAAATGCTGCAATCGGGCCAATGTAGCAAAGGTATTCAACCAGTGGATATCCAGCATCATTGCCTCCGGCGCTTGTAACTTGGTGTCTGGCTATGTGCCCGTATTGTTCTCGGGCTGATACTTGCGTGTAGGTAGTATATCGAGAAATGCTCTCCCATATGGAAAAATTATTGGTTTGATAATTATAATTAATTTTTCTAATTCTCGGGGCCGCCGTAGGATAACCTCATTGCTTTCAAGGAGAATTGATTATGTCGTCTGTTGTAGTAGTAGGTGCTAACTGGGGTGATGAGGGTAAAGGTCGGATCGTTGATTATCTGGCAGACCAAGCGGCGGCCAGTATCCGTTTCCAGGGTGGTAACAACGCCGGTCACACGGTGGTAAACAGCTTCGGTACCTTCAAGCTGCACCAATTGCCAAGCGGCGTATTCAATCCTAACTGTCTGGCCGTGCTTGGCCCAGGCATGGTGATCAGCCCTGAGCCACTGTCTAAAGAGCTGGCTGAAATTCAGGCTGCCGGTGTGAATGTTAATCTGTGCATCTCTGATCGCGCTACCTTGTGTCTGCCGCTGCATGCGCTGGAAGATACCTTGGAAGAGGTGCGTCTGGGCTCTGGCGCATACGGCTCTACTCGTCAGGGTATTGCGCCAGCTTATGGCGACCGCGTGATGAAAAAAGGCATTCTGCTGGGCTGGCTGAAGCAACCAGATGTGCTGCTTGAGCGTATCCAATTCCTGCTGGATTGGAAGCTGCCACAGCTGAAAGCTCTGTATCCCGATTTCGAGTTTACCCAAACTGCCCAAGAAATGGCGGATTGGCTGCTGGATGTCTCCGCGCCATGGCGTGATGCGATTTGCAACGTAAGCGAGCCATTAAAAGCACTGCAAGCCAAAGGCGACAATCTGCTGTTTGAAGCGCAGTTAGGGGCTGGTCGTGACTTGGTATACGGCGAATATCCATGGACGACTTCTTCCAACGTAACCGGTGCTTATGCAGGTATTGGTAGTGGTCTGCCAGCGCTGCGTCCTGAGCGTATCATTGCTGTGGCTAAAGCGTTCAGCTCTTCTGTGGGGACCGGTACACTGATCACTGCTATGGAGCATCAGGATGCATTCCGTGAAGCGGCGAATGAGTTTGGTGCAGTTACCGGACGTCCACGTGATATGGGTTATTTTGACGCCGTGGCAACTAAAAACGGTATCGAGATCCAAGCGGCAACAGAAATTGCACTGACCAAGCTGGATTGCTTGAGCGGCATGCAAGATCTGAAAATTTGTGTAGCTTATGATGGCGACCACAGTGCTAACCCAATTTGGCCGCAGACTGCCGCATTAGCGCCAGTGTATGAAAAAATGGCTAGCTGGGATGAAGATATTACCGGTTGCCGTACCTTTGAAAGCTTGCCAAAAGCTGCACAAGATTACGTGCTGCGTATTGAAGAGTTGATGGGCGTGCCAGTGAAAATGATTTCTGTGGGCCCTGAGCGTGCACAGATGATTGAGCGTTAATTGATATTTGCTTAATCTAATTTAGATAAATAAAAAAGAAGTTCTCCCTTGGGTGAACTTCTTTTTTTACGCTTAAAATCAATACGGGTGACAACGCATGAAGCATTTTGCGATGACCTGAGTATTAAACCATCAGGTGTATGAGGGCAGCAGTAATGATTTTAGGCGTAAAAAGTACGCAAACTTCCATGATAGATAAAATTAATCCGATCAGCAGGGTAACTTGTACCAGTATTATTGCGATAGGACTTAGCTCATTCATCAACGCTAAAAGCATACATCACCTTCCATTGCTTATGTAATACGACTTTTACATCATGATAAACGTTTCCCTAGCAATAATATAACACATTGGGTCTTCTTAAAGTGAAATACACATTCAGCAAACCTTTGTTGCAGCCGATTAATAACTCTATAGATTAATGAATCAAGTTGTCGCATATTTGCTTTAACTAATTAAGCAATTCTTAGTGCAAGCTAAATTAGTTTAATTAATGCTTTCCTGTGAACCGTGTCATCTTACTGAATTGCAGTTCAGAGGAAAATTGATTAAGCGCGTCAAAAATAACCGGTTCATTAAGCGGTTTAGTGAGCACAAAGTTACAACCGGCTTTTAGCATCGCGTCTTTGGTTTCTTTATAAGCATCTGCTGTGCAAGCAAAGACCAAGGTGTTTGCAATGCGAGGATTGGGATGTTTTTTGATTGCCATGGTGGCGGAGATCCCATCCATCACGGGCATATGATTATCCATAAAAATGACATCAAATGCTTCTTGCTCGAGCAAATCCAGACACTCTTGTCCATTTTCTACACAGGTTACTTGATGTCCTTTTTTGCTCAAAAAGGTCTTCAGAATAACCGTATTCACTTTATTATCCTCTACGATAAGAATATTCAAATCGTCAATCATAGAGCCGACGGCAAGGCTTTTTAACGGACGCTGATTTTTGCCCATTGCCATATGTACATCAAATTTGACCTCCGTTCCTTGGCCGACTGTACTGTCAATATCAATGGTGCCATGCATCAGTTCAACTAGCTGCTTCACAATAGCCAGCCCTAGGCCTGTTCCACCGTAAGTTCGGCTGGTACTGCTGTCCGCTTGGGTAAACGGGTCAAAGATAGTCGCAATGCTATCGGGGGCGATCCCAATCCCAGTGTCGGTTACCCGGAAAAATAAGCGAAAGCCATTTTCGGCAAAGGTATGGCAAGGGTATTCAGCATCAAAGTAGATGGCCACTTCACCTTTTGCGGTAAATTTAATGGCGTTATTGACCAGATTGAACAAGATTTGCCGAATGCGTGATTTATCGCCGAACAGCCAAATATCACTGGGTACCGAGGAATAGATAGTGAAGTCTAACCCTTTTTCTTTTGCCAGCGGCGAGTAGGTGGATACCAGTGAGCCGACCACATCATTAAAGTTAAAGTGGTAGTGATCGATTTTTAATTTTCCCTCCTCAATTTTTGAAAAATCCAAAATGTCATTAAGGATAGACATCATGTGGATCCCCGAATCATAGAGGCTATTCAAGTGCTGAGTTTGTTCTTGGTTCAACGGAGTTTTCATCAGCAGCTGGGCTAATCCCAACACGCCGTTCATGGGCGTACGGATTTCATGTGACATGCTGGCCAAAAACGTTGATTTGACTTTGTCGGCACGAATGGCATTTAAACGCTCTTGATTCAGGATTCTGATCCGCTTGTTGATTTCATGCACCATGATGTCCATTTCATCACCGGCATGCAGAAATTGATTTTTGAGCGATACATCTTGTTTGGTTTGGGTCAAATCGTGCGTGATTTTTTCAATAGGTTTTACCAACCAGCGTGAGATTGCTTGATAAAGGAGGTACAAAAATAACAACGTGATCGGGACTGCAATAAAGATTATTTTTTTGATGATCGCAATGGCTTGCTGATCCACTTTATCTTTTGGGTAAGTGGCTAAAATTTGCCAGTCGCCACTGTGCGATTTAGATGTGGTTAACAGAGCATTAGGATCGGGAATAGCGTCTTGCCCTAAAATATTGTGCCCGTGACGGTCAATAATATAGAGCTGGCCACCAAAGTTGGTTTGTTCTTTTTGGATAGTTTCAGAGAGCTTTTTCAGCGAAATATCGAGTGTCACCACTCCGCGAAACTGATCATCAACATAGTAGGGTTTGGACAACGTTACCATACTGACGTCCGTCACAGGGTCAGTGTAAGGATCTGACCATTCGACAATATTTGGCCCTCGATACTTCACGCCAGCATACCAAGGCTCGTGAAAATAGTCTGGTGCCTGTGGGTGGTTGTAGTCCTCTAAAGACTCATAGCCGGCGTGATTGGCATTGTAAAAAATGGAGGATTTATATTGATCGCGGTCTAGAGCAAAAGGTTCTGGCCAGATCCCGCCACTGATAATAAACGTATTATTGTTTAATGATGTCAGCAGGGTATGGGTAATCTGGCTCAGAAGTGTTTTGGCCGGATATTCTGCGGCAAAATCGGCTAACGTGTTGATGGTTGGTAGTAGGCTGTCTAAATCTTGGTTAATCTGCAACGAAACGGTATCAGCTTTATTGGTGATAGTTTCTTTCGCGTGTGAGTAGAGTGGGGTTGTAATAAAAAAATAAAAGCCAATCGCAATAATACCGAGAAACAGCAAGGTATAGACGACAAAGAGTGTGATGACCTTTTTTCTGATAGTGTTGAATCCAAGCATCACGTTCCCTCGCGCAAACTTGCTCGCTTTCAGTATAAACATTAAGCAATGATATTAAAGAGCATAGAAAGCTTTTCTCATTGTGACGAGATGATTTATTCCATGATGCGGCGCAGACATCAACTGTTTAATATCGTTACATACAGAGATGTAGAAAAATGCTTAAGTATCAATAGCCTGTATTTTTTGATTTCTGTATATCTTGCACAGGATAATCATATGAAAGTCATTGCAATCCCAGGAAAAGTGCCTGCAACAAAAACGTGGATCCGTGAAGTAGTCGATGCGTCGCAGATCCCATCACTGGATCTCTATGTACATAGCTTTACTGCTTGGCAACATCCAGAGGCTGATTTCAATCTAGCGGCAGAGTTGCCGCACATGCCAAAAGCAAACTGTGACGTGGTAGTAGCCAAGTCAATCGGTACATTGGCATCTCTCAAATCACCGAATCTGGAAGCTAATCACGTTATTTTTATTGGCGTAGCCTTGTCACTGTACTCTGAAAGCGACAAACAGCTTCTACAGGAGATGGCGGCGAGCAAGCCGATGCTGGTAATTCAACAGACGGCGGATCCTTTTGGGACATTTGCCGAGCTTCAGGAATTGCTTGGCCAGCACGCAACCTGTGTCGAGGTTGCTGGCAATGATCACCTGTACAACGATGTTGATGAATTGGGCCGAATTATTCACGGTTGGCTAGGGTAATTACTTAGGAAAAAAAAGCTGCCGGATAGTCTGGTACGTCTATCTGGCAGCTTTTCTTTTTTATACATGTAGTTTTATATGTGTAGCGATGTGCGGTAACAGGCGACTGGCTATTAGATAAATACTTTCTTCCAGCACATGATACTGAACAGGAAAAAGGCGGCACCTAATATCCCGTAATCCCACGTTTCTGTCAGTTCGTCATTTGTCAGTACAGAATGCTGAAACACTGTGTTACCGGAATGGTAAAACATCATCAGCGATACAATAAACATGACACAACCAATCAGTTTACTCAGACCAAACTTGGTGGGGAATACGCCGAGCTTGTGGTTCTTTCGTTGACTTAACATTATTATTTTCCGAAACAGTGTGTGCTAGGTGTAAATACGTTGTGTAATTATTCTGATTAGTAAAGTAAACATTACACTTTAGCGGGTTGGACGATATTTTGAATGCCAAATATCTATTCCATTTTGGCGAATTTTATTCCTTGCTTTTTCTAGCATGAAAAGTATGCGGGTGCGCGCCAATAATGTAATTAAATATGTCTTATGACGTGATGTATCATTATGAAAGTGCCTGCACAGAGCGTGCAGACACAACGTGATGAGAGTTATTCGATAGTGGGGATGTTGAGTGCATTCAGCTCTTGTTCACGCAGCTCAGCAAAGGCGCTATTAATGTCGTGACGCGCTTCGTTACGGTGTGTTTTCGGCGGTAACTCAAGTGTGCGTATAGAAAAATGTACACTGTTATCAGTTGGTTGACCGACGCCCATTAAACCTAAGTTATCTACCTGCTGTAATACGCGCTGCTCCACAATTGTGGAGCCACTGAGCATGGTTTCCGGCAACATGATAACAAATTCATTATAGCCGTATCGAATTGCCGTATCGCGCGGACGATATAATGCACGGCGCAAACATTCGGCAGCACGCTCTAGCAATTGGCCAACGGCATATTTGCCAAAGGTGTACTCATATTGCTTGGTGTTATTTAAGCTGATGAGTAATAGGCTTAACGGTGTGCTATTGCGTCTGCCTGCCGCTAATTCAACTTCGAGTGCTTGGTCAAAGAATTTACGGTTTTTCAATCCGCACACGGGATCCAATAAACCTGCAATATCCAAATCTTTGCGTAATTGCTCTTTATCAAATTGATGGCGTATTGCACGCTTAAACCAATGTTGCAATTGCCACTGAAGCATCGGTAACAATACGATCAATAGCAGTGCTTGTGTTATTCCACTACTACCGGCATCGGAGAAAAAGAAGAGGCTACTGAAAAGAGCAGGTAGGAGCAGGGCGTAGCAAGCAAGTGGATAGATTGAGAAAAACATCACAGCAAGCAAACTACTGCTTAGAATCCCTAACTGTAGGATGTGGTCGGGATAGACCTTGACCAACAGTGGAGCCGCAATCAGAGTCAACAATCCACTGCCAATGGCGCATACGGTAGCATAAAACGGAGCATGAACGCGGTCGGGTAACAATTTAGTGCCCACGAATCCGCACAGTAAACCAGTCAAAATAAATGCAGAGAGCAGGGTGTAGATGCTGTAGCCCCAGATGCTTAGGTTGAGCTGGGCTGAGATATGCCAGGCAATAAAGTAAGCCGCAAACGTGCTGAGAAAGAGGATAATTTTGCTGCCGCGCAGCAACTGGTGATCACGTGCGTGATGATAATACTGAGTGTACTCAGGATTTATGTCATGGCTGAGGGTCATAAAATAGCCGTGCCCGGTTTTCGGTAAATTAAAAAAGAGGCTAATTATAAAGTAATCATTCAGTTACCACGACTGCTAGTCGGTAATTATCGATTAAGATCGCAGCTGCAATGTCATCACCATTAATATTAAGTCATCATACAAAGTGGTTTAATATTAGATTCCCCATTAGCACATTCACATAACTCTGGAAAAAGATGTGTTTATTCTCATAATTTCGTCAGGATTTACAATCCGTTGCATCTCTCTATTTTCAATAATCCGCATCTGATCCTACACTCAGAGACAACAAATCAATTGGATATTCTGGTGACTTTACCGGGATATCACCATGGAGTAGTAACTATGTCTAAGCAGTTTCATGACTTAACCTCCGAAACAAGCAAGATCTGGGGCAACCACGTATCAGATCCCGAAGCACCAAAAGGCTTTACCTTTCGCTCAACCTACCCAACGAATCCAGATGGGGTTGATGTGATGTTGGAGCAGTGGGAAGCGGGCGTTTATGAAGGCCCACATTTCCACCCTGGTGATGATATGACGGTGGTTGTTGAAGGTAAGATGTCAATTCAGTTTTACCTAGAAGGCGAGCACGGCTTAGAAAAAGACGGTGAGTTATTGATCCTGAATCAAGGTGAAACCGGTTATATCCAAGCTGGTCGTATTCACGATGCAACCTACATTGATCACTGCAAACTGGTCTATGTACACGACAAAGCGTTTGGCTATAACGTCGTAGAATAAAACGCAGGCTTGAGGATAGCGCGGAGTCACTATCCGCGTTGTCCTCTTTGTGTTTCGTGTCTTACCCGAGTTTATTTTCCTAACGATTTACACCACATCAACGCTTCAGCCTTTCTGTTACCATCCGATTCATTGGCAATTCTTGCATTGAAACGCGACGAATGTAGCGCATTACGGTTTGATCATTCCGCCACCGGCCTAAGCGCATGATTTCATGCACGCTAGCACCGTACACAAACAAGTCTATTGCGGCGCCGACTCGGGCGCTATGACCAGTCCACGTTTGGTAGCGAGAGGCATCTGCTGCGTGAATTGAATTTTGTAATTCGGCTCTAGCATCAGGATCAACTTGCCAATAGAAGAAGCGAAAAATATCATCCACAGTGCGACCCGACAGTTTTTTGCAGTTCTCTTCGCTATGGAATAACTCACCATTTTTTTTCAAACGCCGAAACAGATAGCCAGAAGACGAGAGTGGTAAGCCAAAATGCGTCATATAGCGGTGTAGCCACTGTGAACAGGGTTCACTCAGCAAGACTTCATTATCTTCCAGCGTTTTGGTTGTTTTCGTTTTTCTTACGCGAATGCTGTATTGGCGACCGGGTAGTAAATCATTACAGCGAATGTTGACCAGTTCAGACTCGCGTAACAAGCTTTCGTATGCGATCCACACGAGCAGCAAATCGCGCATCAATTTTGGATCGTCCGTATCGGCAAAAATCTGTAGCAATAACTCCAGATCATGCAAACGAAATGGTTGTGCCTGACCAATTTGCTCACCGGCATCCAGTGCGCGGTTCGTGGCGCGCCGCATGGCCCATTGAACGTGGGTGTGTTGCAGTAAAGAAGGAAAACCCAGTTTTTTATTCTTAAAATTCAACAAATTGATGTAAGTCTGTACCGAGTTAAGCGACATGCTTTCCGATAACTCATCAATATAGCGGCATAAAATATCGGGCCAAATCGGATACAACAACAGCTGCTGTTCGTGCCAACATTCGGTCGGCAAATCTGTTTGCTTAGCTAACCAATGCGCCCAGTGTTTTTCAGCAAAGTCCACCATCCGCAAGGTATTGGCGGAATAGGAATCTTCCGCGTAACGCGTGAATTGCTGATGGGCGGTCGCCATGCTACGCAGATGCGCGGGTAATGCATTGAAACTTTGCAGTTGCGACAACGCCTGTTGATGCTGAGATAAGGCCATATTTTGTCCGTTTTAAACCAATTGTATTTCGCGAATATAGATATAGGTTAGCCTAACTTTGTCAGATTTTACCATATCAAACCATTGACTTCATATAATTTACATTATATGAAGTTATTATAGTGCTGAGCGGATGATGAAAAAACATGCATGCCGCGAGCTTTGTGTCGCTGCTTGAATGTTTGCTACAGCACTTCTCACTTAATGGGTAGCTTGGCATAAGCCGAACACGGCGCAATAACACAAATGCAAGCTCTTGCCTCTTGGCTTCCTATGTTATTTGCCGTGTTAGTGGTTTTGCTAGATGGACCTTAGTCGGATCTTTTGTCCTGCTAGAAATAAGTGACATTGTCACTCGTGTTGATGCTAACACGCATTAGGTTATACGCTGAACACCGATAGGCAGCCGGTTATGCTTGGTTACAACCCATGTTGAAGTCGATACACAAAAAAGTGCCTACTTACATTCACGTGGGATGCTTTTGGCCGTTTTACCTGTCAAATACAGTATTGCATACGCTGACATCGCTTTGTGTCACACATTTCTAGGTACTGATTCTAATGAAAGACAAATTAACGGCCTATACGGTTGAGTTCTCAGGGCGCTTACAGGTCGCACTGAACATTTCACTGCTGGTTCTTTCAGTGATTTTGCTGGCCTTTTTGTGCCGCGATCTGTACGAGCTGGTTCTTTCCTTATTTAATGCCAATACGTCATATAACTCTATTGAAGGTATTCTGGTCTATTTCTTATACTTTGAATTTATTTCGCTGATTATTATCTACTTCAAATCAAAATATCACTTTCCCCTGCACTATTTTGTCTACGTTGCAATAACAGCAATAATTCGAGCGATTATTCTGACCCATGATAATTCAGTGCATACGTTGATATATACATTGGCTATTTTTATTTTGGTTGGGATATTGTATATCTGTACATCAGATAGATTAAAAGATGAATAATATCTCACACAGGATTTTGAATATAAGGCACCCTACAGGGTGCTTTTTTATGCGACATGATTACGATCACACTTTTCTTCAACCGAGATAGCATTCATAGTGTCACTCATCAACATTTGCTAGACTCACGACGCAAACGGTTACTAGACAACAATAACGAGCGTCGATATGAAATATATAGCATCATCTCTCCTGCTTGCCTGCTGCTCATTCAGTGCTTTTTCTGCTACTCCTATTGATATCAAAACTGTACCAGAAATAATGCAAGCGTTTGAAAAACCTGAAATCTATAGAAAGCGCACGGTAACGTTAGGCCGTCTTCCACAATCGGTTGAAATTGGGCAACAATTTCCCACTTACGTTTCTGATGGTAAGGGCGGCTACAAGCTGGAGACCACCAATAGGGTCACCGACAATGTGATTGTCGCGCGGATGCCTTTTGCGGTGGCGGGCAATATTTATAATGAATGGTTAATTCCTAAAGATAAGTGGCAAGAAACTTATGGGGAGCTGCCTACATCGACTAAATTTGAGCGTTTTAAAAGAATAAAGACGATTCAAGCGATTAAGATCGATGAGCGTATTTTGAAATTACTGAATAGCCAAGATGGAAAAGCAGCGACTATTGCAGTTAGCTGGGATCCGAAAGGAATGCAGGTTTTCAAAAATGGCTATTTAGCCGAGAGAGAATATGGTATTGCGCCAGAAGAGATGCAACAAAACTACGAACGTATAAAATAAGTCTCTTGGGTTTTGCATGATAAACCCGTGCAAAACCCTATTTTTCTCATTCTCGCCAATGCAAGATGACGCTCTTGCTTGCCAACAATTCCACTACTCAGTGCCGTCTTCTTTCTTATGTAACCATCATGTGTATTAGCTAAACCGCAACTAAATGCACATCACGTAATCACAGCTTACCGTGTCACAGATGATTTACATATGCTTAAATCAGTGCTATTGACGATAACAGATGAAAGGGGTTCATTTTGTTGCTTACTCTGATGCATGCAATACAACAGCATAAAGGCAAAGCGGGTTTGATTGCGATTTTTCTCTCTTGGGTCATCTTTACGACCGCGGCGATGCAAACTAACTTGTCAAATAGCCAAGAACGCCCGACATGGGTGACGTATGCGTTTTTGGGAACGTCTATTTCTACTTCGTACATTGCCGTTTTGATCCGTGAACCTTAATTGATGAACGCGCGTTGAGGACAACCTATTGAAACTAAAACTAAAACACTCTTCTCCACTCCTCTCTTTAGGTGCATTGGGCATTGTTTATGCTACCGGAAGCGACTCGGCCCTGATGATCGCATTCACGGCCATCGCCTTGATGTACGCGGTATTTTCTGCGGTTTACTATGCTGAGCGAATTGCGCATAAGGTGGGAGAACCGCTGGGCACATTAGTGCTGGCTCTGGCTGTAACGGTCATCGAAGTTGCGCTCATTATCTCTATCATGTTATCCGGTAGTGGCGACGGTAATGCTGGCGATCTCACCTTGGCCAGAGATACCGTGTTCTCTGCGGTAATGATTATTCTTAACGGCATTATCGGCTTTTGCCTGTTCATTGGTGGTGTACGCCATAATGAGCAAGGCTTTCAGGAGCGTGGCGCGAGCACGGCCATTGGAGTTTTGACGGCCTTATGCGTTTTAACCCTCGTACTCCCGAATTTTACCAGCTCTGCGGATGGTCCGGTGTTTTCATCATCGCAGCTGGCTTTTGCCGGTATTGTGTCGCTGGTTCTGTATCTGTCGTTCATTTTTATTCAGACGGTTAAACATAAAGAGTATTTTATGTTTAGCTCGGTTGAAGATGAGGTCAGTATTGAAGAGGAAAGCCATAGCCCTGGTGGCTGGTTAGTACTGGATATTTTTGCGTTGCTGGTGTGCTTAGTCTCAGTGGTGGGTTTAGCAAAATTGCTTTCTCCGACATTAGAAGCGTTTGTTTCTATCATTGGCGCACCACAAGCGGTTGTGGGGATTATTATTGCCGCCTTGGTATTAATGCCGGAAAGTATTTCCGCCTTTCGTGCGGCCAGAGCGAATCAATTACAAACCAGTATGAACCTTGCATTAGGCTCCGCATTGGCCAGTATTGGGCTAACTATCCCTACTGTTGCAGCAATTTTTATCTATCTGGATCAACCGCTGACTCTGGGGCTGAATACCAAAGAGACAATCATGCTGGCGTTGACTTTATTGGTAAGCACCCAAACCATTAGCACCGGTAAAACAACGCTCATGCAAGGGGTTACCCACATCGTGTTATTTGCTACTTTCTTGTTTATGTCGGTGTTTCCATAGCATTCAGCAATGCACTAGCATGCATAGCCATGATTTATAAAATAAGGTGCCTTAGAGCACCTTATTTTTTTCATGATTTTTATGTGTGAGCTTTGGCCTGAGTTCTTACTGTTAAATATCGCAGAAACAAATTGAAATACATCGTCAATCACGTGACGACACGGGGTTTGTTTGGTGCCATTTAATTGTTGATTGTTGTTATTTAACTCAAATAATTAAACCGTTTGAACAGGCTTTCAGAAAACCTTATGAAGAGACATCACTGTTAACGTATACTCATAAAAAATTTCGATCCCTTTGTTTTTCTTACTAGCTTGCTAAAAAAGAATGATTGAACTCGTTAAAAAAAGTCTGCTTAGTCGGATTGTCATTGCCTTTTTTGTTTTTATTCTGATGATTTCGGTCGGATGGATGGCAATTGTATGGCAAGCAAAAACTGAACTAAAACAAGAAACTGAACGTAGGTTGCAGATTGCAATAACCCAGTTTGATTATATTTTTGAGCGAGCAGAGCAGGCCGCTAACAATATCGCTTCGTCAGCAGACCTAAGCTGTTCTGATGCCATGGTAAAGAAGATGCTTTATCAGGTAATCACGATTCCTTATGTCAGGAATGTGAATATTGCTTTAAATAATAATATTTATTGCACGATCCTATCAGGGAAAAAAAATTCTGATTTTGAGCTAGCCAATTATTACGAAGGCAAATTGTATTTGATGAATGGCAGTTCAGTAACGCCGGGATCACCGCTGGTAGCCTTTCGCCAAACAGGATCTGAAGGGCTTGCTGTACTGGTGGGTATTGATGGTTTATATTTGCATCAGACGCTGAATTTACTCAGCAACCACTTACAGATAGTGGTACGTATTGGTAATAAGTGGATGACCGCTGATGGCGCTGTGTATAGCGGCCCTTTACCACAGAAGAAAATCACCCAAGTTATGGAGTCTGACCACTACCCGTATGAGGTACTGACGCAGATCTCCAGTCGTAAGCTGCTTTGGTACGCCATCAATAACTCTCATGCCAGTATCGCTGTCTTTATTTTGATTGGGTTGTTGTTCGCGTACATTACTTACCGTTATCTCAGCCGAGTGGTTTCACCGATTAGCATGCTGGCGCGTGCAGTAGAGCAAAATGAGTTTGTCCCTTACATGCAGCCGATTGTACGTAGCCAAGACTTTGGTTTGCATGGCTGTGAAGTACTGATGCGCTGGCAACATCCGCAATTAGGGTTGATTCCGCCGAATCAGTTCATTCCATTAGCCGAAGAAAGTGCGTTAATTGTTCCTATGACGCGTAGCCTCATGCATCAGGTGCGTACCATTTTCGCGGCGCAAGCAGCGCTGCTACCGCCCAATTTTCATTTTGGCTTTAATATCAGCTATACCCATTTCAAAAATAAAGACATTGTGACTGATTGCCGTGATTTTCTGGCAGCCTTTCCACAAGGCGCGATCACGTTGGCGCTGGAAATTACTGAACGTGAAATGATTACTGACAACCCGATGACACGTGAAATTTTCACTGAATTACACGAATTGGGCATTTTGTTTGCGCTAGATGATTTTGGCACGGGTAACTCTAGCCTTTCCTACTTGCAAACCTTTCACATCGATTCGCTGAAAATCGATCAAATGTTTATCAAGATGATTGGAGAAAATTCTCCCGCAGAACATATTGTGGATAATGTGATTGATTTAGCGAATCGCTTGAAGCTCATTACGGTCGCGGAAGGGGTTGAAACCATGACGCAGATTCGTCACTTGCAAGCACTGAATATCAATTTGTTACAAGGGTATTTTTTTGGCAAACCTGTCACGTGCACCGATTTTATAAAAAAACATCTGGTCGACAAAATCCATCAGTAATTTGAAATCAGTAGCTACATGATATGACAGCTAGTTTTAAATATTTTTTAAAGATGCATTCATAATGTCATGTAGCTACGTTGTTTGACATGCATCAACAACAGAATAAATATTCTTCGCATAATACTAATTATGCTTTGGCGTAATGCTGTTGAGTGCCAAAAAGGAAAAGGATTACATATCATCATGTTATTCTGAGCGTGCTTTGCCGCAAAAGGATCTATTTATAGAGTGAATAGCGCTATTCACCTGCTCATCTATAAACATCAGTAACTCGCAGTAATAATGTCACAGCAAAACCTGATTAACGTAACGGTGTGGCATATATAAAAATACCAGCTACGCTGTAAAGTGACACCCATAAACAAGAAGCTGCGGGATACCATCTTGGCTACAGATACTCATCTCTCATCGCCATCAAAACTGGCGTACCAATTGATTTTTGATCAATCGGGTAAAATTACGCGATGTCATGTTTCAACAGAACATGCTTCGCATGCGACTCAAGCTCTCGTTGCCCCGAGTGAATCAGACGAACCGGTTAAAGACGCACAAGATTTAGACGAGCTATACCAAAGTCTGGATATCATTTTCAATATGTCGATCAAGACGGTTTCTTTTGCCGCTACTCCGGCTTGTTTTCGCTCGGTCTATTTTAAGAAACTGCGCAAGCTGGCAGCCAAAGGCTGCGAGTTAGGTATTTCCTTTATTTTGAAAATCCCAACCACTTCAATACCACATAATGCACTGCAGTCGGTTAAACGACAGGTTAAAAATAGCAATATCGTTGTGCAAGAGTGCCAAGAGGAATCGGCGGATAATACTGAGCGAGCTTCACGTCCCTCTTCGTTGAACTGGTTATACGGCTATACCTCACTATAACCCATACGTCACGACAAGCGAAAAGCCCTGCCGAATCTTTGACCTTTCGATTCCGGCATGGCTACCCGTATAATGGCGCATCTCTGTTATATATGATGAATCAACTATGGGTCGCGCAACACCTCGCCGTAAACTCTTTATTGCACTGATTATCTTACTGATTCTGGTGAGTCTTATTTGGGGATTTTGGCCAAGCAGCGATAAGCAGACTTATCTGACCACTACAGTCGCCAAACACCATATTCAGCAAAGCGTACAAGCCACTGGCGTACTGCAAGCCTATGAGCAAGTGGATGTTGGTGCACAGGTCTCCGGGCAAATCACACGCCTGCTGGTAACCGAAGGTCAGCGCGTTAAAAAAGGTGACTTGCTGGCGGAAATAGATCCGAAATTGGCGCAGAACAAACTGTCCGCAGCTGAAGCCGATCTCATCAAAGCACGGGCGACGTTGCAAACCCGCGAGGCGCAGCAACGTCTGAATCTTCTGAATTTACAGCGCCAGCAAAAAATTTATGCACGCCAAGCCGGTTCGCAAACCGATTTGGACAACGCGATCGCCAACGAGGCAGTGAGCCGTGCTGAGGTCAGTACCGCACGGGCAGATATTACCGCCGCGGAAATCAATGTTGAAACGGCAAAAACTGAATTGGGTTATACCCGGATCACGGCGCCGATGGATGGCACAGTACTCAGTTTGGTCGCTAAACAGGGTCAGACTTTGGTGTCTACGCAGCAAGTTCCCACCCTGCTTAAACTGGCTAATCTGGATACCATGACGGTCAAAGCGCAAATTTCTGAAGCTGATGTCGCGCGGATCCGCGCAGGGATGCCGGTGTATTTCACCCTACTCGGCGATCCAGATACCCGCTATCAGGGCGTGCTGCGCAGTATCGAATTAGCACCCACTAATATTAATGATGCCAATACGACCACCTCAGGTACCACCAATAATGCCGTTTACTACTACGCACAATTTGAGGTGCCGAACCCCAAACACACATTACGCGTGGCGATGACCGCACAAGTCACCATTGAATTAGGCGAGCGCAACGATGTCTTGACCATTCCTCTATCGGCCATCACCGGTACGATTAGCGGTGATAAAGCGGAAGTGTATGTCTTAGAAAATGGCAAGAAAGTAGCTCGACCAATTACATTAGGCTTGCGTAATGATGTCAATGCCGAGGTTATCAGCGGTTTGCAAGCCGGTGATGAAGTGATTATTGGCAGTGAATTGCTAAGCTCAAACGGTATGCCGTCAGATGAGGAGAATCGCTGATGCAGCCGCCATTGATTGAGCTACGCGGTTTATCGCGCAGTTTTAGCCACGGCGATCAGCAGGTAACGGTTTTACAGCCTTTGGATCTGACGATTCATGCCGGTGAAATGGTCGCGATTGTCGGCACCTCAGGCTCGGGTAAATCGACCTTAATGAATTTGCTCGGCTGTCTGGACCGACCGAGCAGCGGACACTATTTTTTCCGCGGTCAAGATACTGCGACCTTAGATGCGTTAGGGCTTGCTGACCTGCGCTGTCACCATTTTGGTTTTATCTTCCAGCGTTATCATTTGCTCCCGCATCTGGATGCGTGTGCCAATGTTGAGATCCCCGCGATCTATGCAGGCCAAGCACGCCAGCCACGACGCGAGCGCGCCATGCAACTTCTGTCGCGCTTAGGCTTAGCGGATCGCATGCATCATCAGCCTGGTCAGTTATCCGGTGGTCAGCAGCAACGCGTCAGCATTGCGCGCGCTTTGATGAATGGCGCTGAAGTGATCTTGGCTGATGAGCCGACCGGTGCACTTGATAGCCAAAGTGGCCAAGAAGTGCTCGCTATCCTTAAAGAGCTGCATCAGTTAGGTCATACCGTCATTCTGGTCACCCATGATCCAGCGATTGCGGCCCATGCGGAACGGATCATCGAGTTAAAAGATGGTCGCGTGATCCGTGATAGTGCTGCGCAGCCTGCAAATTTGCCTACACATACTCCCTTACGCGAGCTACCGGCAGATGACATTACGCAGAGCATTAGCTCCGAGCAACCCGAGCTGACACCCGATACAACCGCAGCTCGACGTAGCAATAATACGCTCGACCGTTTGCAAGAAGCATTTCGAATGGCGTGGCATGCCATGCGTGCCCACCGGATGCGGACATTTCTCACCATGCTCGGGATTATCATCGGTATCACGGCGGTGGTCAGTGTGGTGGCATTAGGTCAAGGCGCACGGCAAAAAGTCATCGATGACATCAATGCCATGGGTACCAACACGATTGATATCTTCCCCGGCAAAGGCTGGGGCGATGAAAATGCCTCTGCAATCCGCACATTGAATGAACGTGATTTACGGGTGTTGCAGGAACAGCCATATTTGAGTGGTGCATCACCGAAAATAACGTCGGCGGCGCAAGTGCGCTGGCGCAACAAAAGCCTAAGCGGCTCGCTGTCTGGGGTTAGCCCAACGTTTTTTTCGGTTACCGGTCTGAAATTGGTGCAAGGACGATTATTTAACGCCCAAGACCTGTCGCAGCAAGCGGCAGTAGCGGTAATTGAGGAAAAATCGGTCCGTAGCTTGTTTGGTAAAACCGATCCGGTTGGTCAAGTGGTCGTCACGGGCAATATGCCACTACAAATTATTGGCGTTGTGCGCGAGGAAAATCGCTGGGGTGGCGCAGGTAATACATTGTCATTGTGGATCCCGTATACCTCGATGATGAGCCGAGTTATGACGCAATCGTACTTTTCACAAATTACCCTACGTGTGCGTGATGGTGTGTCGCCGCCGTTAGCAGAACAGGCCGTGACCGAGTTACTTACTCGTCGTCACGGTAGCAAAGATTTCTTCACCTACAGCAGTGATACCATTTTGACGTCGGTGAAGAAAACCACGGCGACCATGACCTTGTTGGTCTCTGCTATTGCAGTGATCTCTTTGATTGTTGGCGGCGTGGGCGTGATGAATATCATGCTTGTTTCCGTGGTTGAACGCACGCGAGAAATCGGGATCCGGATTGCGGTCGGCGCACGTCAGAGTGATATCTTGCAGCAGTTCATGATTGAAGCGGTGATGATTTCACTGGTTGGCGGTTTGATTGGCGTGGTGTTGTCTCTCGGGATTGGTGTGATTTTCGGCTTGCTGGTCAGCAGCATGAAAATGCAATTTTCCCTGTTGTCGTTGTTTATGGCCTTTAGCAGTGCCACCTTAATTGGCGTAATTTTTGGTTACTTGCCAGCACGCAATGCCGCACGTCTTGACCCGGTGGATGCTCTTGTGCGTGAGTAATGAGTGAGTTCTTCCCTCCTTCCAGTTTAAAAGCGGCTTTATGCCGCTTTTTTCTCACTGATATATTGCTTCATTCATCGCGGTCGCCAAACCACACTGAAAGCTTTTCCGTCGCCTGTTGCTTTACGCTCACATCCAGATACAACGATACGGACAATAACGCCGAAGCCAAAATGCTGACGTCATCGCTATACCCAATACCAGGAATAAAATCCGGAATCGCATCCAGCGGTAACACAAAATACGCCAGCGCAGCATAAATTGCGGTTTTCGCCCATTTCGGGGTGTCAGGTTTCTGCGCGGTGTAATATAGCCACAGGCATTTTTCCAGCACACTGTAACCGGCTTTTTTAGCCACGCCTTTTAGCTTGTGCCAAAACCGGCGCTCGTTGAAATCTTCAGCGCGCGCATAATCCTCTAACACCGGCTCACCAATACGTGGTTGCGCCGACTCTGTGGGCGATTTTTTCAGTAATTTCTGTAGACGCTGTTTAACCATTGCGTTAACGGTACCTTTCATACTGGAGAGTTCACTAAATCTTCTCCCCTCAGTATGCCTGATTTTTCACCGTGTTTAAGGTTCTATGATGCGACAGCTAAACATTGCGCCATGGTTTGATGACCAGGCTGCGCCTCAATGCGCGCTAACCATGCACAGATCTGGGGAAATTCACGTAAGTTAAATCCGCCCTCATCGGCAACATGGGTATACGCGTACAAGCTAATATCGGCCAGAGAGTAATCTTCACCCGCAAGATAAGGCGTGCGCGTTAGTTGCTGTTCCATAACCGATAACGCTTGGCGACCACTCGTTTGTAAAGCCTGATATTCATCACGTCGGCTATCCGGCATTCCCAAATAGCGCGCGATAAAGCGAGCCACGGCGATACAAGGCTCATGGCTGTACTGCTCGAAAAACTGCCACTGCAAAACTCGCGCATGCGTTAATGGGTCGGTAGGGATCAGTGCTGAGCCTTGCGCCAAATAGTGCAAAATGGCATTCGACTCAGAAAGATATTCGCCATTTTCCAATTGCAGACAGGGAATTTTACCGGCGGGATTCTTGGCTAGAAATTCTGCACTTCGTGTTTCGCCACTTAATACATCCACGTGTTGCCACTGATGCGGAATCGACAGCAATTGCAATATCAGTTTGATTTTATAGCAGTTGCCAGACAGTAGATCGCCATAAACGGTCAGCATATGTCCTCCTTGACATAGGTGAAGTTTGCTGTGGTTGATCATGAATCAACTGGCATAACAGTAACAAACCATTTACATCAACACCAGCCAGATGTACCGCTTGTGCAAAACCCAAATGTTATGCGCTATTCCCCTTTTTCACTGTAGCGAAAAGGCAATAAAGATCCTGATAAGCAGAGTTTAGCGATGATGTTTGCGCGCCTTTGGCGCGTATAGGATGTAGGAATTAATATTTGGATGATGACTTAATTGATTGTGTTCTGCACCAATGAATAACTAGCTCGCCTGTAGTAAAAACTCAATAATCTAAAACTCAGCGGCAGTGTGATTATCTCCCGCTGAGATTCCAAAAGACTAATTCAATCAGGTAAACCGTATCGGCATTATGGCCGTTCACCCTCAGCCAACCGGCGATTAATATCCGCCAAGACCGATTCAATTTGCGCTAACGAGTCAATCACATAGTGCGCTCCCGCCTGCTGTAAACGCGAGGTTGCGCTAGCACGACGCTGTGCTATGAGCTCTGCAGACATGGCGTTAAACTCAGCTAACGATGCTCCAAACTCATTACCGGTGATGCTTAGGCCGACAGTCCACATCCCCGCATTGCGCCCTTCCACAATACCTGGAGCAGAATCATCCACTTTGACACACTGCCAAACGCTCGGCAGCCCCAGCGCGATGACATTCGCCAGAGCCATCCACGGTCCCGGACGCCCGCCGGCGGCTAAATCGTCAGTCGCCACCCAATGATCCGGTCTATAACCGCGCTCGGCCGCGGCCGGCACCAGACGCTCCATCACCGCACGCGGATAGCCAGAGCACGAACCAATGCGAATACCCTGCGCTTGTAAGCGCTGCAGCACCGGTAACACATCTGGGATCAGGTCGGCATAGCGCTCTACCGCTTCAATTTGCAGTGGCATGAACGTGGAGTAGATCAAATCGACATCCGCATCCTGCATCGGGCGACCAAAGCGGCTACGCCAACGTGCGTCCACCTCCGGCAAGCGACCGACCGCTGCGATATGATCCCATTTACCCAATCCCATTGGCTGACGTGCTTCCTCCAACGACACAGGGAAATCAAACGCGCGCTCGAAAGCTTCCATAAAAATTGCCGTAGGCGCAAACGAACCAAAATCGACCACAGTCCCCGCCCAATCCAGTACTAATCCTTTTACCTGTGACATGCCCTTTCCTTTAGATCTAAAAGTGAGAAATAGCGTGCTGCATCAGCAGTAATGCAGCATTGGCTTGCAGTTCATAAAATCGCGGTTAGTTAAATCGTGGCATCTTGAACCACCGGCATCATGGCCGGTACTGCACGCGCCATGGCTTGCAGTAAGCCGCGAATATCGGCCTCATGCACATCACCAATGGTGCCAATACGAAAGCAATCGGCTTGCGATACTTTGCCGGGATAAATCACAAAGCCCTGCGCTTTAAGCGCCTGATAAAAATCAGCAAAGCTATATTCAGGGATGGTGGGGGAATAGAAGGCGGTGATCACCGGCGAATGCAGCGCTACGGGCAATAAAGGCGTAAAGCCAAGCGTCTGCATCCCCTGCACCAACAGCTGCTGATTACGACAATAGCGCTGATAGCGCGCAGCGATACCGCCTTCCAGCATCAGCTCATGCAGTGCCTGCGCCAAAGCCAAAACCGTGTGAGTCGGCGAGGTAAAGCGCCATTTTCCGTGCTGCGTTTCCATGGTGTGCCACTGAGCGTACAGATCCAGCGCCAACGAACGCGCTTGGCCACGACACCGCAGTAATGCCTCGCGCTCGGCAATCACAAACCCGAAGCCCGGCACCCCCTGCAAGCACTTATTCGCCGAGCTAATCAGAAAGTGGATCCCAAGCTGCGCCATATCCAATGGGATCCCGCCGAAACTGCTCATAGCATCCACAATCAGAGTCAATTTGTGCTGACGGCACAGCGCCGCTACTTCACTGAGTGGATTCAGCATGCCGGTGGTAGTTTCACAATGCACCATCGCTACATGGGTGATCTCATTGTGACAACGTAACAGATGCTCAATCTGAGCAAGATCCGGTAATTCAGTTTCACCACAGCGGTACAGGTAATGCGCCAGCCCTAACACCGCGGCGATCTCGCCCATCCGTTCGCCATAGGCACCATTACAGATGATCAAGACACAATCTTGTGCGCCAATGGCAGAACCCAGCACACTTTCGACCACATACGAGCCCGAGCCTTGCAGTAACACACTGGTAAAGCGCGCCGGATCTTGCGCGGCGGCCAAGGCCGTCAAGGTATGCCGGATCGGCTGTACCACGCCCTGATTGTAATCCACATCCCAAGTACAGCTGTCATACAGCATTGCTTCTTTAACGGTTGCCGTGGTGGTTAACGGGCCGGGCGTTAACAGCAGATAATCCGCTTGTGGCGCTTGAGCGCGTATATGCTGCTGTCCAGTCTGGTGCACGGGGTGATTCATTTTGATGCCCTCTGCAATGAGATAGGTTGTCGCGCTAATGGAAAATACCAATCTGGTATATACCAGTTGTTTTTTATTGTGCGGGGAGTCGGCAGGAACGTCAAAGGGGCAAGTGCAACTGCAACAAAAAATTCATCAATACGGCCATGGGCAATCGTGGCTATAATGCTGGCCTGAGTACGACAGCCTGACGCGGGCTAGCCTTTAGCTGACTTACAGGATCATCATGACCAAACCTCAGTATCTGCGTATCAAAGATGAACTGACTCGCCAGATCCATGCCGGCGGGCTGCACAAATTGCCGTCAGAGCGTCAGCTGTGTGAACTGTTCTCGACCACCCGCGTGACGATCCGCGAAGCACTGGCGCAATTAGAAGCGTCCGGCCTAATTTATCGGCAAGACCGCCGTGGCTGGTTTGTTAGCCCACCGCGCCTGCGACTCAATCCACGCGTTACCTCGAACTTTCACCAAATCGTGGCCGAACAAGGCGGCGAGGCTAAAACCGAGGTTCTAGATGCAGCCCGCCAGCCGGTGCCGCCGGCCTTACGTGAACGGTTGGGAATGAAGCCAATGGAGACGTTGTTTGTGATCCGACGGTTGCGCTTTCTCAATGGTCGGGCGGTCTGTTATTGCGAGAACTACTGCTTACCGCAGCAAGTGCCGGATCTGCTCAGTCATAATCTGGCGGGGAGCCTGACGGAACTCTATCGTCGCCATTACAATCTGGAATATGCCAGAATGCAGGTGCGCTTTCGACCAACGGCGTTACCTGATGATGTAGCGAGCTTACTGGCGGCAACTGCCGGTTTACCGGCACTGCATCTAGAGCGATTGAACTACGACCAATTTGGCCGCGTGCTGGATTTTGATATCGAATACTGGCGTCATGACAGCTTAGAGATTGAAGTAGATACGGCCGATTAGGCCGTGAGATGCAGCGGGTTTTGTCATCGCTATAACAGGCTTGCTTTGGTATCGGTCATTGATGCTGTCAGTACGGATCGCTAAGTTGTCATCCCCCGATCACGCCGCTGTCATATTCCTTTTCTACCCTCTCCCTCAGTTATCTGGTTTATACCAATTTACCCAGTCTAATTATCCATCTAGGGAGAGAATTTCATGTCACACCCAATATCGGCGTTACTGTCACGTACTTTTTTCAGTTCTATGCTGGCCATTGCCTGCAGCACACCGGCCTTGGCGGCAACGGAGCTGACCGTGTACACTGCTTTTGAGCCGGAGCAGTTAGCGGAGCTTAAGCGCAGTTTTGAAACTCAACAGCCTGATATCCGTATCAAATGGGTACGCGACTCGACCGGAGTGATCACCGCCCGTCTGCTGGCAGAAAAAGCGCGTCCGGTAGCCGATGTGGTATGGGGATTAGCGGCCACCAGCCTGATCCAGCTTGATGATGCCGGCATGCTGGCCGCCTATGCGCCGAAAGGGCTCGAGCAGCTGGATGCGCGCTTTCGCGATGCGCGCGAGCAACCGCGCTGGATTGGTCTGGATGCCTATTTCAGCGCACTGTGCTTTAACACGGTGGAAGCACAAAAACAGGGCATTCCTGCCCCCACCAGTTGGGCTGACCTGACCAAACCTATCTACAAAGGCAAGATTGTGATGCCAAACCCCGCTTCATCAGGCACCGGTTATTTGAGTGTCGCCGGTTGGATGCAGACCCAACCCCAAGATCAAGCTTGGGATTACATGCAAAAACTGCATCAAAATATCGACCGCTACACTCACTCTGGCTCAGCACCGTGCAAGTTAGCCGCCAGCGGTGAAACCGTTATCGGGATTTCGTTTGATTTTCCTGCCACCAGCCTCAAAGCCAAGGGCGCGCCACTGCAAGTGATTTTCCCTAGCGAAGGCTCGGGTTGGGATATGGAGGCTGCCGCGATTATCGCCGGCACACCGCGTGAAAACGCCGCGCAGCGCCTGATGGACTTCGCCGCATCGGCAGAATCTAATGCGCTGTATGCCAAATCGTTTGCGGTGGTCGCTCGCCCCGATCAGGCCAAAGCCCACCCAGGTTATCCGCAGGATATCGCCGCACAGATGATCAAAAATGATTTTCAGTGGGCATCGCAAGCGCGCTCGCAGATCCTAACGGAATGGAGCCAGCGCTTTGATGGTAAGAGCGAGCCGAAAAAACAGTAATTGTGCCTTCATCCTAGGCTGAGCATTTACACATAGTGAGCGTGTACACATAGATTGTTCACGCTCGACCTTGCCGCACACGCTGACCGATCCCGAAGTGACAACGTAGCTAATTTATTACGTGGCTATATGTACAAGGGATCGGTTTTGCATTTCCCGCCTGCTTCTAGAGCGCGTCATCCACACCCCCAAGTTCCGTACCATCATCGGTTTGTCATGTTTCAGTCATGCTTTGGTCATATACCTTCCGCAAACTGGTATATACCAATAAAGGAGTATTCCGGCATGAGTCATCCCTATTTACAGATCACCCACCTGAATAAGTCATTCGGCGCATTTCAGGCACTGCGTGATATCTCCCTCTCGGTTGAGGCGGGTGAGTTTGTCTGTTTTCTTGGGCCATCAGGGTGTGGCAAAACCACACTGCTGCGCGCGATCGCCGGTCTGGAGCTACCGGACAACGGCCGAATTATCCAACAAGATCGCGATATCACGTGGCTGCCCCCTGAGCAGCGCGATTTTGGCATTGTCTTTCAATCTTATGCCTTGTTTCCCAATCTGACCGTGGCGCAAAACATTGCCTTTGGGTTGGAAAATCGCCGCTTGCCCAAAGCGCACATTCACGAAACCGTCTTGAAATGGCTGGATCTGACCGGCCTGCGTGAACATTCACACAAATATCCGGCGCAAATCTCCGGTGGCCAGCAACAACGTGTGGCGCTGGCACGCGCATTGGCGCTTTCGCCAGGACTGTTATTGCTCGATGAGCCCCTGAGTGCACTGGACGCTCAAGTGCGTACCCATTTGCGCACCGAGATCCGCGCGTTGCAGCAACGCCTTGGCATCACCACCATCATGGTGACGCACGATCAAGAAGAAGCCCTCAGCATGGCCGATCGCATTGTGGTGATGGAGCAAGGTCAAATCAGCCAAAGCGGTAGCGCACGCGACATCTATCAGCGCCCGAGCAGTCAGTTTGTCGCCCGCTTTGTCGGTAGCATGAATTTTCTTGAATGCATGGTCATCAGCCCACGGCAAATTCGCCTCAATACCCATCCGCTGACATTGGCGAATCGCGGCCAAACCGGGAGTCGTTTGTGCATTGCGCTGCGGCCAGAGTCAATTCAATTACACCCCGCCGAAGCTGGCGCGCTTCCGGCGGTGATCACGCAAATAGAGTTTTTAGGCAGCCAGCTGCGGCTATTTTGTCAGGCCGAGACCTATTTCGGCCCTCAGACCATTCAAGTGTTAGCACCCTTTGCCAGTGCAGCACACTGGCGTAGTGGCATGCGCTGTGCGCTGTCTTGGCCCGATGATGCCATGCAAGCCTTTGAGGGCGCACCGCGAGTACAGGAGAGCGCCGCATGAGCGATCAATCCCTGAAATCCCCGTCCTTGTATGTTGATACCCGCGTCGACGCCGCGAATGCCCCGGTGATACCACCGGTTACAGCGTCACATTCCCTCTGGTTGCGCTGGCAAAAGCTGCGTGCCGCCAGTGGCCCCGACCAACGTCTGCAACTACTGTTGCTGATCGGTGGCATCGCACTGCTGACAATGGGTGTATTACTTCCACTGCTAAGTATGCTGCTCAATAGTGTGCGCGACGCGCAAGGCAATTGGACGGGGCTGCGCTATTTTGCCGAATACCTACAAAGCCCGAATCTGCTGCAGTCTGTTAAAAATACGCTGTGGCTGGGTCTGGTGCTTACTGTCAGCGTCATTACCTTAGCTTTCTCTTACGCCTATGCACTAACCCGCACCTGCATGCAGTGGAAAGGTTTTTTCCGCCTCATTGGTTTAGTGCCGATATTAATGCCATCACTGCTGCCCGCGATCAGTTTGATGTACTGGTTTGGCAATCAAGGCATTGCGCGCGGTTTACTGGGTGAGCAGAGTATCTATGGTGCTCTGGGCATAGCCATTGGACTGGGATTTTGGTGCTTTCCGCATGCGTTGATGATTTTGACAACCGCGTTAGGGCATAGCGACGCGCGGCAGTACGAAGCGGCCCGTGTTCTTGGCACTTCACCGTGGCGCACCTTTGTTACCGTGACATTGTCACAAGCGCGCTATGGCTTACTCAGCGCCGCGATTGCGGTATTCACTTTGAGCATCTGTGATTTTGGTGTCGCCAAGGTTATTGGTGGTAATTTTAGTGTGCTGGCAACCGACATCTATCGGCAAGTGATTGGTATGCAAAACTTCACGTTGGGAGCGGTAGCTAGTGTGTTGCTGCTATTACCGGCGTTGCTCAGTTTTGCTTTAGAGCATCGCCTACGTTCACGGCAACAAGAGCAAGCCAGCACCCGTAGTGTGCCTTATATCCCTCAGCCACACCCTGTACGCGATACCTTGGCCTTTATCTGGTGTGCCACGATAGCCTTGCTGTTTATTGCATTGGCCGGCATGGCGATTTACGGCTCGTTGATTCGTTTTTGGCCTTATGATCTGAGCCTCACTTTCGCCAATTATGATTTTGATAGCGGCAGCGTGTACGGATGGTTGCCGTTTCTCAACACGCTCAAGTTGGGATTTCTCACCGCATTGGCCGGTACCCTGATCCTGACTCTGCTGGCGTGGGCACAGGAAAAAGGTCGTCACTTTGCGCCCTTACGCCAAGTGCTGCACTTGCTGGCGATGCTGTCATTGGCCGTGCCCGGTATGGTACTCGGACTCGGTTACAGTGCCTTTTTCAACCATCCTGCAAATCCGCTAAATCTGTTGTATGGCACGCTGCCCCTGTTGGTGTTGTGCTGCGTCATGCACTACTACACCGTTGGACACATGACGCTGCTGACCAGTTTGAAACAGCTGCCGCGCGAGCTGGAGCAAGTGGCCTCATCGCTACGGATTCCGGCATGGAAAGCTTTTTGGCGCGTCACATTGCCCGTTTGCCTGCCCGCCTTGCTGGAGGTATTCATTTACCTCTTCGTGAATGCCATGACCACCACCTCTGCCGTCATCTTCTTGTATGCCGGTGATAGCATTCCCGCCTCGGTCGCGGTGTTGAACATGGAAGACTCCGGTAATACCGCCGCCGCGGCCGCCATGGCGACCTTGATTTTATTGGCCGCCGCTGGGGTCAAGCTGCTCGAACATCTCGCCAGTCGCGCATTACTTCAGCGCACGCAACGCTGGCGCCAGCATGCATAAACATTGAAAAGGAGTTATTGTCATGTCGTCCCCGTTTTATCCGTTTTGGCTCGAACAAGCACTGGCTGGCGAAGGCTATCCTGATCCGCAGCCACTTAGCGAAACACTGCATGCCGATGTGTGCATTGTCGGTGGTGGTTATACTGGCCTATGGAGTGCCATTGCGCTGCGCCAAGCGCGCCCAAATTGGCGCATTGTGGTGCTAGAAAAAGATCTGTGTGGCGCCGGCGCTTCTGGGCGCAACGGCGGTTGTATGCTGACCTGGTCAGCAAAATACCTCACACTACGCCGTTTATTTGGTGAGCAACAAGCGCGCTGGCTGGTCAGCGCTTCCGAGCAAGCGGTGCACGCTATCGCCAACTTTTGTGATGAGCACGGGATCCACGCCGACTTGCGCTTAGAAGGCACCCTGTATACCGCCACCAATCAGGCGCAACAGGGGGGAATGGCGCCAGTACTCAGCGCACTGTCAGATTCAGGCCTCAACCATTGGCAGCACATTGATGGCGAACAACTCGCATCAACCTGCGGCTCAACTCAGCATAAAGAAGCCCACTTCAGCCCTTACGCTGGTTCGGTGCAACCGGCGCTGCTGGCACGTGGCCTCTTGCACACAGCCCGTGCCATGGGCATTGAAGTCTACGAACGTACCCCGATGACCGAGTTAATTCCTAATAGCCAACAGAGCAGCATAGTCACTATTCGTACCCCGCAAGGGCAAGTTCAGGCTGGACAAGTGATTTTGGCGATTAACAGTGCCATGGCAGAGCGTTTTCGCGAGTTCCGGCGCAGCATTGTGTTGGTGTCATCCGACATGGTGATCACAGAGCCAGCACCTGCCTCATTACAGCAGCAACAGATGGATCATGGCCGCTGTGTGGTAGATGGGCGCACGTTTGTTTACTACTACCGCTCTACACCCGATGGCCGTTTGATGTTAGGAAAAGGCGGTAACACCTTTGCTTTTGCTAACCGCCATTTGGCCGAATTTGACCAACCAAGCCGCTATAAAGAGTCACTCAGCCAAGCGCTGTATCACTTCTTCCCACACCTGAATAAAACCCCGATTGCCGCCAGTTGGTGTGGCGCCTCCGATCGCTCGGTAGATGGCCTGCCCTTTTTTGGCCAATGGCGGCAGCATCCCAATATTTTTTATGGCTTTGGCTATTCAGGCAATGGCGTTACCCAAAGCTGGATCGGCGGACAGATCCTCTCGGCGTTGGTTTGTGACGAAGATAATGACTGGACTCGCTGCGCGCTCACTGGTGGCCCCCGCGGTTATTTCCCACCGGAGCCATTTCGCTGGGTTGGCGCCATGATGGTACGCAACGCTATTCGCCGTAAAGAGAGAGCCGAAGATGAAAACAGAGCGCCACATTGGTGGGATAAGCAACTGGCCAAACTGGCTGACGCCGCCGGCAAAGCCGATACCCACTAACATTTCTTAACCCGCTTATCTGAAAGGGAATGACTCTTTCTAGCCGCGAAATGGGAAAGGCTGGAAACGCTCAGCCGGCAAGATCATCAAGATAATACGCAGATAAAAAAACCGCCGCAGTCTAGAACTGCGGCGGAATAAACAACACAAAACGCAAAAGGGTGATAAAACAACGTTGACACATAATCAACTGCCGGCAGGGTAGCGCATGTATTTGCCCAGTACGATAAAAAGCGTCACGCACCGCACGGGTTGTAAATGAAACCTTTCAGCAAGAGTCAATAAACCCCATCGCAATCACAAAAGCGCGACCGATAACCCATACAAAAGCAAGGTTAAGCCAATCACCCGAATCGGTGACCAACGCAATTTTTGCAATGCCAACCACCCAACGACGGCGATCAGCGCCTCTGACGGACGATGGATAGCACTTGAGGCCACCGGATGATATAAGGCCGCCGCTAAAATCCCCACGACCACCGCATTGATGCCCGTTAGTACAGCACGATAACGAGGCTGCGCGCAAAACGCCTGCCAGAACGGCAATGCACCTAAGACCAATAAAAACGCCGGCAAAAAAATCATCAGGGTCGCCAATAACGCCCCTGTCACGCCCTGCTCGCTCATGCCCAGATAAGCGGCAAAGGTGAACAACGGCCCAGGAACCACCTGCGCCAATGCATATCCAGCCAAAAAATGATCGGCTGACATGCTACCAACCGGCTGCACGAACTCCGCCTCCAGTAACGGCAACACCACATGCCCGCCACCAAACACCAAGGCACCCGCACGATACATGGCGGAAGACAGTGACAACGCCGGTGATGTCACCAGTAGCATCAACGCAGGTAACAGCACTAACAACGCCGCAAACAGCAACAGGAGAACAATCCCCTGCCTAGGCGACATGCCCCTAGAATGTACCGCCATCGACGGAGCCGTATTAAGAATGGAGTTAGGAATAGACTCACGCAAGCCCACGGCCGCGGGCGACAAGCAAAACCGACCAATCACCGCGCCAAATATGATGAATAGCAGTTGCATACGCGCATCCGCAATCATCAGCGATCCCGCCAGCGCCATCACGGCAAGCAACAGCGTGCCGCGAGTACGACACAATTGCCAGCCCATATTCCACACCGCATGCGCCACTACGGCGACCGCCGCTAACTTAAGGCCACTCATTAAAAAGCCATTGGGTAACAGCCCATAGTGCTGGATTCCCCACGCTGCTCCCGCCATCAACAGTGCCGACGGCAAAGTAAAACCCAACCATGCCGCCAGCGCACCAAGATAGCCGCCTTGACGAAAGCCCAGCGCAATGCCGAACTGGCTACTGGCCGGCCCGGGCAGGCATTGGCATAAGGCCACTAAATCGGCGTACTCAAATTCACTTAACCACCGACGGCGAGCGACAAACTCATGATGAAAATAACCCAGATGGGCGACCGGCCCACCAAATGATGTCAGACCAAGACGGAGAAAAATCAGGAAAAGATGAAACGAAGGAGTGGCAGCTGAGGACATAAGTTAACCAAAATCCCGATGAATAACGTCAGCCGACCACTGTAGCACTCAATTATGACAAAACAGTTAATGTTTGTAATCAGTATGTTAGCGATTGGGCGGGAGTGCGAATACACCAAATGGCGCGATATTGCGCTCTCCCGTCGTCCCGCCGCTTACCTCAGCGCCTGAACCAACCAGCCTCATCACTAGATTATCAAAAGATAGCCCAATATCTTTAGGCGGACTCTTGCTGTTTGAACCAGTATTGCGACAACTTTTGAGCTCGCTTTATCTCTTCCGGCGTCATCATACCTTCAAGAGTTTCACGAGCTTGGATCGCCTCTTCCATCCCTTCGGTTGCCGCCAACGAGAACCATGCATACGCATGCAGGCGATTACGCGGCCCACCTAAACCTTCTTCGCGCATCATTCCCATACGGTATTGCGCCATGCGATTGCCTTGCTGCGCAGCGTAGCGGTATTGCTGATAAGCGCCGTGATAGTCATGCTCACCACCTTGGCCAGCACGTAACATCTCACCGTATTCAAAACGCCCTTCCACATCCCCTTGCGCTGCCGCTTTAGCAAACCATCCTCGCGCTTGGCTAAGTGCCTGCGCGCGCAAGCTTGCACGCCCTAAGGCGACTTGGGCTTTAGCCAGCCCGCCTTCTGCAGCCAGCGTTAAATAATGTTCGCGCTCTGCGGCGCTTGTTTGCTGTAGCGCAAACAGGTATTGCGCTTCATGTGACCCATTGTTCACCGCTTTGACCAACCATTCACGCGCTAATGCGGGATTAGCCGGCACCTGATTGCCGGATAGATAGGCATTCGCTAACCACAACTGCGCCGACGCGGCTCCGGCTTCTGCTGCTTGTTGATACCAACTAAAAGCGGTTTTACCTCTACTCTGTTCTGCCATCCAAAGCAGCGCTTGCGGATCGGCTTGTATTGCGGCTTTGGCATACCACCGCTCTGCCGTCGCAAGGTTACGTGGTACACCACGCCCCTGCGCATAAAAACTGCCTAGTGTGGTCTGCGCGCTACGGTCACCGGCTTGAGCGGCTTTCGTCAACCAGACTATTGCTTCTTTAGATGCCTCGGATTTTTGACTGTACCACAGGGCCAGTGCCCGCTGAGCCTCAATGACATCACCTTTCGCGGCTTGCTCCAAACTATCCACACACTCAGCCACCAGTTTGTCATCATTGTTTTGTTGACAGAGCTGCGCCAAACGCCATGATGCCTGAGCATTTCCCAAAGCAGCAGACTGTTGCCACCACGAACGCGCTTTGACAGGGTCTTTCGGCTCCCCCAGACCTTGCTCATACCACGTTGCTACTTGTGCTGCGGCGCGGCTTTGTGTTGCCGAATCAGCAGCCATCACTCCACCTTCGGCGGCTTGCTTCATCCAGCGCATCGCTGCGCTATAATCAGGTTGTGCTTTTCCTGCTAAGCGAGTAGCCAGCTCAAACTGTGCTCGCCCCTGACCTTGCTGGGCTTTTTGTAATAGCTGCTGATCATTAAGAGATGTCATTTGTGATGTGCAGCCTGTCACTAATAACAGTAGGCCTAGATATCCGTATTGTATATTTGGCATTGGATGGTTCTTTATATTCACATTAGTTGTATATTCAGAATTCAAGACTCAATGTTTTGAGCCGCACAGTAACGAAAAAAAACGTTACAATAGTTATATACTCAATAATCTAATGCCTGTGCGGCTTCATCACTGATGGATTCACCCAACAGTTCGCGCACATCACCTACAGTGAAAATCGTGCGACCTTTAGCGTATTGTTCGGCTAATAGCTGATTACAACGCACCAAACGTGCACTCGGTTTTACCCATTGCTCTGGCGGCAGCGGCTCGCTCCAGGCTGCAAACTCAGGATGGGCAGAGAAATAACGCTCGGCAAAACGTTTTTGGACTCGGCTTTGAATATTGAGCCGCAAAATACCCAAACGGGTACCGTTCATTTCCCACCAAAGACGGCGCAATGGCGAGAAGGCACTACGGGGTATTTTTCGCTCTCGGCAAAATTCATCAATCATGCCGTTAAAGGTGATTGGCGCTGGCTCATCAAGAGCCTCAGGGCCTTCATCCATATAGCGGCGGATCATTTCCCATTCACTGGCACCAATTTCTTTGCTCAGCGTACCGACATTGATCCCTGACCAAAAATGCCCCGGTCTCTCATCGGAATTGATACCAAAAAACAACGTTGCCATCGTCATTACACCACTGGTGGATACTGCGGAACCTTCCCCGACCATGGCGCACATCTCTTCCCACGGAAAAATTCGCACTTCAGTTTTTTTAGCTCGCTTATCCCAGCGCGATAGCATCACCTCGCGGCGTTGGCGATGAAAGCGAAATGGTAACACTCGGTGCAATTGTTGCTGATGCTCCCAAATCAGCTTTACAGTCATATACAGCGCAAAACCGGGCCCCATGCCCAGCAATAGAACTGCGCCGAATAAATTCATCCAACTGAACTCCATTCGCCACTGGCCTGGGCCGATCCACACCTCTTGATAGTTCCCAGCCCAAACACCTACCCAGCCTTGCCCATGACTCATACCAACACCAGAACGCCATGGGACGCCCCAAAAAACCATCGCAAAAAACAATAGTCCTAACACCCAAAACATATAAAAATATTGGGTTTGTAATAGAGAGCCGCCTGCCCCCCCTATTTCAATATAGTGGTCGCATTTTTTAGTGAGCCAATCAGCTCGCCGTACAGGTGGAACATTGGTCATGACCGGTAACGGACTAAAAACAGTGCGGGCGCTAAGGCGCTCTTGCCGGTGCTGTCCGGCAAAAAAAGGTAATACAGGTTTTTTCATCAATTAATCTCAAATCAATTCAATAATGGCTGCAACAGTGCAGTGATCTTGCTCCGATCTAAAGGATATTTATCATCGTCCTCCACCGGTTTGGCCTGTCGCCAGCCCGGTGTGTCCCCTGCCAAATTAGCCTCTTCCAGCCCTTGTAACTGCCATGAATTTAGCGAGCAGTGATTAGTCACGTCAAACTGCGTCACGCCTTGACCTTACATGAACTTTTATAATAACTGTTGATCATTAAGAGATGTCATCTGTGATGTGCTGCCGGCCACAAATAACAGTAGGCTTAGGTATCCGTATTGTGTGTTTGGCATTAGATGGTTCTTTATTTTAATCGACAAAAGTAATGTGGATGTTTTGATCTATCTTTAGCGGTCTTGATGAGCAAATTCTCATCAAAACCACTAACATCACAGTGTTAGAGAGCGAGCCACCTAACTATTTAAAATGCTTACCGCGTACTATTTCGCCCCACCCAAAAAGCTGATTCGCTCCTTGGTTAATTTAGTTTGGCACTCAAAAATGCTAACTTTTTGTGAGATAGTTAGCGAGGTGAGCGCCGTATCTTGAATTCGGCCGCAGGTTTCATCTTTACTCCAAATCCAAGACACCTGCTGATCTTTCATCGAAGATCTAAATGAGGGTGGGATTGCCTTCCATATTTGATTTAATTTTGCATCTTCCTGTTCATAAGCAGCCTTAGCGGTCACCAATGTAGCAGGATCATTTGCTTTAATAATTTCAACTTTATTAGCATCTAGCTCAGCATACTTTTCCAAACCATATGCAGGATAAAAAACATTACTTAATTTGACAGAAATATCTTTGTTATTATCCGCCAATCTCACCGTATAAGTGACATCTTTCCACGTAACAGAGTTACCATCGTAGATAGCACGATAGTCATTTTTGAGTGTTTTAATGAAGTCATCATAGACAACAGGAACTGAATCAGCGACCACTTGCAAACTAGGTAGTACGTCAAATGACACTGTTGCCGAACAGGTCAATTCATTATCGACGGTTTTTGTTGTAGTAACTTCAGATGCATTGATTTTTGTAGAGGCCATTACCCCTTTTAAGTTGGCAATTTCACCGACTGAGTCATATGCATGAGTTAATGCATTATCACGGATAGCGGATGTTAACGCCAAAACAACATCTTCTCTGCCGCATTTAAAATCACTGGCTTTATTGCTATCAAAAAAACCTGCATGTACGTTGCTCACAAAAAGACCACAAACGACAACGCCTAATGACTTCCAATTCATGTTAATTGTTCTCACCACATCTAAACCCATTACAATCAATACCATTAGTCACATACAGCTTGAGGCACACGGAAAATCGCTCAGTCATGTGACCTGCTCATTTACCGCGCTGAATAACTCAGGAATGTCAGCAGCAATACACTGAATTAGCAGTACTACTGATTTATCAGCTCAAGCGCCTCTCATAAGCAAATTCCTTGCCACACATTTAGATTATATTTATCAATAGGTTATGTCGCGCAACAAATGCAAAAGCACAATCCAAGTAAAAAATTGCTTAAACAAAGCAGATCAACCAGCATTTATTGCTTAATCAGCATAACTCACTATGATGTGCGCAAGATGTTGCGATGACTTATAGATAAAACTAGAAAGCCCATTTTCTAGCATGTATTGATTGCTTTTGATGCCCCAGCAGTCAGTGCCAGACATAGGGTACGACGCATGATATCGGCTCATTGAATGTACCCGCATAGAGCAAGCGATGAGTATCTATGCGTGTCACTTAGTGGGGGACTGCTGTTGGCTTGGGTGCAGATCTGGGGTAATCACCATGTCGGCTGTCAAGGGCATGCGGTGGTTAATTGTCGAACTTTTAACAAATCACGACAGTTCAGAGAAACCAGCCTTAGCCACAGCCCAATTGCGCTCGATATGGTAAAGGTTATATCCATACCAAAAGACAATTAAAAAAATAATATCTTAAATGCATGTAATCCAATAATTATACCTTGCACCGGAAAACCTGAAGTTCCCCCACTGTAATCACATTCTTAATGACCCGAAAGCAATGAAACACTCTATATTTCAGTTATTGCCTCAAAGATCTGCAAACAGGAATTTAACAAGTAAAATGACACCAACAACACAAAGAGTAATAAACCATGGTTTAGATACAGGGATTTCAACCTCCCTCTCATACAGAGCAGTATCCTCCGAAATCTCAATAAACTCACCACTCACATGGTCATTAGGTTTAGAAACATTTTCATTCGTCTCTTGACTGTTTACTTTATTCATTTCTTAACACCTTAGTCATTACATCATATCACATATTGCTGATATTACTTCGACTGTAATCGCGAGGTTGGTTTTTAATTAGCTGCGAGCAATAAAACATAATAACTCACTACTGAAATTTTCAGCATTCTGGCACATGATATAAAACTAAATTTATTTATCATCTCCAGCCTAGCGTTTGAGATTACACAGCTTCTCATTCAACAACCACAGAAAACGCCTGAAAATAGGTGAGCACAAAGCGAGGTCACTAGTTATTAAACTATCGCACCAAAAACAAGCGCAATAGAAAACATGAACTCCGTAGCTATTTATTTTTAGATTCAAAGTCTGACAATTGAACTAATTCACCATCATGGCAGAGCATGTCAGAATTTCTGACGGCATGCTCATTTTTAAATAAAACAAGCTCCGATCCCGGTAACTGCTCCATCAACAGCGAAAGAATCTTATGCATATCTTCTGGATGACAATAACATTTAACATTTGAATAGAATCCAAACTGAAATTTTTCTGCCTTACAATATATATACGGTCTTTTATGTGTCAATTTTATTAAGTGCGGATAGCCAGGCTTGATGTCTGTCGTTGAGGTAGTTTCTTCATTTTTAAAGTCAGTGAAGAAAAATGCCATCAATGCAAAACCACCGGCTCCCACCAAAGCGGCTGGCCCTAGCAATGCCACGCTGACGACACACACCACGACTCCAAACCATGCAATTCCCCGTACTACTGCGTAGGCTGCATCTGGAATCGCATCGTGTTCGGTGGTCACCAATCCTTCAGTGGTAAGCCGATAGTGGTATTGTTTGTCGGCTAACCAGAGGTAACGGGTAAACAACGTCATAGCAAAAGCCATGATGATGAGCCCCACCGCGAAACCTCTATCATCCGTCCATAAATAGGCAGCGAGAACAACCAAAGCAATACAGGGGCTAAGAACTCCAAGCCACACTAACCCATAAAAGCCATATATTGTTGCCGCCCGAATATCCCATTCATAGAGGGTTGGAGCCTCAATGACCCGTTGCCGTTTCCACTTGGATATTCGGTGTTGCTCCTCTTTCGGTAATGCTTGAAATTCATTGTACGTCAGGTTTTCATACATGCTCACATCGAGCTGTTGTGCACCTTGTTCTGCAGACGCCAACGGATTTGCCTTTGCTTTATTATTCATTTTATTATCCCTTGGTTGTACCTACGAAGAGTTCTATCATACGCAATCCACTGACGTAGCCCGCATTCATTGTCATCGTTCTTTGAGTCGAGTTCAGTAAATACCTATGATAATAATTAATAGCCAAACTCTTTGCGTGTTAACACTTCTTTCTCCTCATAATCAGGCACTCTGGATTTTACACATTTATAAACCTGATCGAAGTTATCAGGTAGGCAGTGCAACACAACGACATTCCAGACATCGTTAGATGCTCCGAATACTTTTAATGCGTAACTTTTTCTGTATAAATAAAGCTCACCACCACCCGCTGTAAAATACGCTCCTAAGTGACTAACCTTAGCTCGCATTTTCGTCATACCCATAGCCATAAAAGCACCACCGCCAGCACCAACTAGCGCGAAAGGTCCAATAACAGCTACTGTAACTAAACTGACTAAAACCAAGAGCCAACCCAGCATATTGATGACTAAATAGAAATTATCGGGTAATTTATCTCGCTTCGTATAATAGACGCCCTTAGGTGTCAGTGAGTAATGAAACAATTGATTAGGAAGTGCTAAGTAACGGCCTGAAAAAACAGACACCACACCTAAAAAAAGAAAAGCCGAGCTTGGCGATATAAACCATTCACCATCTTTAAATGAAGTCCATATCCATAACAATAAGAATCCTCCACCAATCACAACACTTACCAACCAACTCTGATATTGTTGCACCTCTATTTCCCACTCATATAATACGGGTTCATTTTTTAACTCCATGTACTCATCGCTTACAGGATCATTAGGATGAGGAAAGTGTTCATCCGAACCTTTAGTGATTGTATCAATCATTTTAGAAAGTCTCTTTGAGATGAAAGATTCACTTCCGTATGATTAGGCAAATAAGACTTAATATCTGAAATTATTTTTTCATAGTTCTCTGGAGTACAATAAATTTCCAAATGGTATTTTATAGAGAACGGTTCACTTATTGTATCAAACATATATCCTTTGCTATACACTCTCATTTCTATTGGTCCTTCATAGAAGTACGCTCCCAAGTGACTAACCTTAGCACGCATTTTCGTCATACCCATAGCCATAAAAGCACCACCACCTGCACCAACTAGCGCGAAAGGACCAATAACTGCTACTGCAACTAAACTGACTAAAACCAAGAGCCAACCTAGCATATTGATGACTAGATAGAAATTATCAGAAACCTTTCCTTGCTGCGTATAGTAAACACCTTTGGGCGTTATGAAATAATGAAAAATTTCATTTGGATGACCAAAATAGCGGATAAACAAAATTGAAAAAACACCCAACAATGAAAACAAGACAGAACCAGCAAAACTATTCTCTTCGCCAAATAAAGCAAAACACCCAGCTATCAGCAAACCCACTCCGCCACCTAACATTGACACAAACCAAGCTCCATACATTGGAACTTCAATTTCCCATTCATATAATACGGGTTCATTTTTTAACTCCATGTACTCATCGCTTACAGGATCATTAGGATGAGGAATATACTCATTAGAGCATTGTGTATTTATCTCATTCATTATGCATGCAATCCAACTATTATACCCTGCACCGGAAAACCTGATGTTACCTCAGCTGTAATCACAAGGTTAGTTTTTAACGATCCACGAGCAATGAAACGTAACGACTCACCACTTAAACTTTCACTACTCGGGTACATGATGTAAAGAGTAAGTTCATCTCCTGACTCAACAGGTCTCACATTGCCCCCCTGTTGCTTATCACCTAGATGTGCGAGCAGAGCTAATGTACATTGACCTGGTTTTTTGTTCACTAAGCGTAGTGTTAACGCTTCTTCTTTACCTAAATAGACCGCAGGATAATTTTGTGCAACGTGGGATCGGCGAAGCGAACCCTGCACCGCGATAGATTGCACATAATCAGGTATCTTTATTTCAAGCTTATTTCCGATGAGCTTAATGACTGGTTGTTTGACAATTCGCTCATATTGTATAAACTCTTCAATAGCCGTCCATCCTTTATCAGGTGTCACTCCCCAAGACGATTTTTTTAGCCAACGCTCAATGGGTAAGAGACCATAATGAGCTAACATTAGAGTTGCAACCAAATAAAGTATAGTACCAATGCCGATATATGCGACCATCCAAGGCGCCCATATAGTAGCCAGCCTTGCTCCTTGTAATAACCTCAGTAGGGAGATTAAATTAGGCATTCCTTGTAAAAATAGACCACTCGCTTTCATCAAATAACCAACTTGCTCTCCTTCAGCATTAGCATCATCTTTGATTTTTCCCCACGTCTCTAACATCTCTAAACCAGCCGCTAATGTCCCAAATCCCGTCATCCACGATGTCATTGCGGTAAAACGCTGGGTTAATGCTGGATTTTCTTTCATTGCCATACTTAAACTTTTATTTCGCAATGACTCCGGTAGTGCTATCGCACCTTGTTTTACCGAAATAATGGCATTGCCCGTCCACGCAGCGGTATAGACAAGGTTACGAAGTAGAGCTAGTTGCGCTTGTGGATCACCTTGTTGAGCTCGGTGATTTTGTTGATATCCTGCCAGCACCACAATAAGATTAGTGATATTTAAGAGCGCAGCAAAACCACCAAAATGACCCCAATCACGCCAGACCTTCGATGCGGCTTGTGCACCTGCCGCGCCTTTCTGTTGTAATTTTAAGTAGAGTTCCATCTTGCCTTCAAACTTGGCTTGCAGATCTTCGCTCATTAAAAATAATTTTGGCCATCGGATCTCACGCCACTCAGTCCCCGCCATTTCCATTCGGCCAAAAAGTGTGTTGTCAGGCGTTTTACCCGTACTTGACTGCAATTTCACCAATATGTTGTTTTTTACTTCCCTTGCAAACGTATTTATATCATTCGATATATTTTTATTAATACGCACATCCTGTGCAATATACACACTTTCTAGAGCCAAAAGTTGTATCGCCTGGCCGAGTTTTGCGCCTTGCAATAAATGCGGATGCAGCAATTCAGTGGTATGTTGCCATACCACTTTAGCAGGACCGGTTATCGCCCCTTTCAGCGCCGTGACAATTTTCTTTGCCCCTTCATGGAGAAGCCCGAAAATTTTACTATCACTCAACTTAGCCTCTGAAGCTATTCCCTCAAGCCCCCCCAACATATTGCCAACGGCAGTAATATTGCCGACATTAGTCCAATCGGTCTGCTGTTCAAAAGCCGCTTTAACATCGGCTTCAAAGCCGTAATACGCGAGTGCAGGTAAACTGCTGTGCTTTAAGTGTTGAGTAAGTTTAGTTGTCCGCTCTTGATCAGGAGAAAACTGCAAAGCCAATAACCATTGATGACTACAGGCCAACAAGAAGACATGTGCTTCTTCAGTCTCACAATCAATACCCAACAATAAGCCACTTTTAGCCAATGCATCCATAGCAATAAGAGCATCATCATACGTGGCCTCCCAACGTGGCCGTAATGACTCGATCTCTTTGGCATAACGTGCGATGAAGCTTTTCAAATCCGCCCAATTTACTGCATTATCAAAACGAACACCTTGCCAATCGCCCCAGGCTTCGGGATTGATCCCTGCATCTTTCAGCGCCTTGTGTTGCGTCGACAATGTCTGTTCTGCACCCAAGTCGATGTAATGGTTACTGCTTCCTTGGCGCATTGCGTACTGATAACGAGTAACGAGATATTCTTGCAATTGTTTTTGCAATTCAAAAATAGCCAGTTGATCTCCGCGAACTTTTGCAGGTAGTTCAATTTCCGCAATAGCTGGCAGTGCCAACATTTGGGTGATCCCAGCCATCTGCCATAAATGGCGATCATTATCGTTTTTAAAGGGCTGTTCATGTAATACATGAATATCATCAAGACGAGTGGTCAGGTCATGCATATCAGATATCAGATCATTCAGAGCAACGACCATTCCACTTTTTATATCCGGCATACCGGCTTTATGGGCTTCCGGTGTACTTGCTGGCTTTTCAGCCCAAAGCATACCTTGACTTATACCTTCAGGAGCCTTCAGGGGCGCACAGGTGGAGGCAAAGCCCTGATTGGGTAATCCAAGATCTGCTATATGGGAAGCTAACAAATCCAGATTTCCCGCGTGTTCACAGCCCTGATGCGCAAATTTGATCAATTCAAATTTGCGCATGACTTTGCTGCGCAAGGCTTTACCACGTATTGCGCTAACTTCGGCATCACCCGCTACGGCTTCATCTTCGCTATAGATTTTTTTTAGTCTTTCCGTCCAGCGCTGATGAGAAAAGACTAGCGAGACGGTATGTTTCAACGGGTAAAGCAGATAGCCATGACTTCCCTTCGTTTCACTAATAAATAGGTCACCTTTAACTTCATACTCATCTAATTGCTGTGCTGATTCATCATAGACATAAAGCCAGCCATCGCGCAGTTGGCGCAAGGTATAGGCATTACCAGTAAGTTTCAGCGGACCTTTAAAATGGCTATTCGGTAATGGGTGAGGCTGCTTTTCAGGCGCTTTAAAAGGCTCGTCTAATGCATAACGCACAGGAACCAACGCAATTTCAAGGCCTTTATAAGGGCAGACACCCGCAGGGCTTTGGCAGTCTTGATTACTGGCTGCCAATGCATCTTGATTCGGATTACCTTGGTTTGATGAGCCCACCTTGTCCTCCTTATCGCCTTGTTTTTCTTGAGAGGCTTGATCCATTTAGCTTCACTCCTATGGTGATACGTGCTGCTCTGCCCAACGGGCAGCCTGCTCCACGCGTTGCGATGGGGTTTGTGCGGAAGGCGCAGTCAACAACTGCGTCAAAATTGGGTATTCCTCACTTCCCCACCATGCATCACCCAAAAATCCCAATACATTAAAAAACAGTAAGAGATCGCGTTCCGTCTGAAATGCCAGTTGATAAGCCCGCGTGGCCCACTGAGCAACCCAAAATGCGGGATCTGACCGCTCGGTCAATCGGCCAGGAAACCATTTCCCCATATGCCGGTAGAGCGTATCAAGGCTATTTAACCAACTGACTTCACCCAAACGTTGCCACTGGGCATCACTCAGGCGTAGAGGCGCATTCTCACGCAGTGGTGGCATTTTTGTTGCGGCAGGTAAGTTAGCGGTTTTATGCCACCAGATGAGCTTACTGCACGGTTGCAGTTGCTCACGAACGGGGATCCACACCTGTGTGATATCTTGCCAAAAGCGCGGATCATCGTCCTGAAAAAGCCGATACATGCCTTCTGGTTGCGCTGGTTTGAGCAATATCCGGCTCCCGTAAGGGCTTTGCGCTTCAATCCAGCCACGTAGGCGTTCAGCAAACGGTAACAATGCCAAGGGTGAGGCAAGCAAATAGCCGCTGTTGGGTTGAAACTCGGCCGCATACCAGCGCAATAATGACTCCGTAGCGACGACCAGACAGGGGGAGACTTCACGCAAACTCTCCCATGGTGCATACAAATACAATGGCTGGTATGCGGGGGTATCCGCTATCTCGAACAAGCACCGCTCTAGCTGCGCGATTTGCCCACCATCGAGGAGCAAGTAAAGTTGCTCCTCTTTGTGTAAGACTATTTCAGGTAACGAAAAACTCATTGGGCTCCCTGTGCAGCAGCTTCACAGACTTCACAAACCGGCTCGGCCGATTTTAAGGTCGGGATCTGACGCGCTGGCTCCATTGGCGGCGGCGGTGCGACCACCTCGACGTCATTCGGTTGAATGGGCATCTGTCCACCCCAACCCGAGCCAGAGCCTGGGCTACCTCCTGAGTTCATTTTGATGGTTGGGCCCACGAGCGTGACACCACTGGCATCCACTTTGACAAAACAGCCGCCCACTTTGAGGGTGATCTCCGCACCAGCCTCCAACACGACTTTCATGCCGGCTTTCACATGCACTTCCTGACCCGCCTCCACTAACAAGGCTTGTCCTAATTTTTGGTGCATGGAAGCGTCAACCGTGAGGGAGTAGTCCGCTTTAATCTGATCGCGCTTTTCGCCCTCAACGGTCAGGTGATCATTGGCCTTAATGCGTGTCACCCGTTCGTTATCGATATCCCGATGCTCATCGTGCTTTATGTGCCAAGCCACATCGTTTTCAATCAGTACATTCAGATCTTTTTGACCGTGGATGTAGATCTCTTCTTGTCCGGCCTGATCTTCAAAGCGCAGTTCGTTAAACCCTTCCCCTTGATGCGTCTCGGTACGCAGCACGGTACGCGTTTTATGCGCAGGTAAATCATACGGTGGTCGGTTGGTCGCGTGATAGGTGCGTCCTGTGACAATGGGCTGGTCCGGATCACCTTCTAAAAACGAGACAATCACCTCATGGCCAATGCGCGGAATGGCCATCATGCCGTATTGTCCACCCGCCCAACCTTGAGATACGCGCACCCAACAGGAACTTTGGTCATTACTCGCGCCATATCTGTCCCACGGGAATTGCAATTTCACGCGGCCATGTTCATCACAATAGATCTCTTCTCCCTCAGGGCCGACCACGGTAGCGATTTGTGGGCCATCGACCATCGGCTTGTGCGGCATTAGCGCGCGCCACGGTGTTTGCGCGGGGATCACGGAAAATTGGTTATAGTAAACCGTTGGGCTACTACCGCCCTCTTCTTCCAGCGCCTGTGGCTGTTTACCGGTATGTGTAATGCGCACCACTTGCCAATCGGTATTCAGCATCCCGTTTGGATGCTCACTTAAACTGAACGCACAACCCGGCATCAATTGCGGCGCATTAGAGTCGCCCTCGCCGGTCATGGCATCGGCGCGCAGCGCATCGAGGCGATAGCCGGTAAATGCTGTGCCGCTCGGGTCTTGTTTAAAACGACCGGGGTAATCAAAATGCTGATAACTATCACGCTGATGGCTCAGTTCACTGCCTTGTTTTTTATGCGACAGGGCATAAGCGGGCGTTTTGAAGCTGTAGTCTTTGAGCTCCACTTCTGCAGGACGTACGTTTTCGGCATAGTGGAAACGGCGCACAAACGGGCCATGTTGCTGACCTTGATTGGCCAAGTTGAAAAACAGTGCCGGCCCCGTCTGTAATGCCGCAGTATTATCGGCAAATATGACGCGGTGTTTACCTGCTTCAAATTCGTGATAACAGCACAACCCTTCTTCTGCAGCCAGACGCTGCATAAAACCTAAATCGGTTTCTCGGTACTGTACGCAGTATTCTCGCTGGGCATGTTCATCTTTGAAGGCAAAGGCATAGTCCGTGATCCCCGCTTCTTGCAGTAGGATGCTGATGATTTCTTGCGGTGTCTGAGTCTGAAAAATGCGCGCATTATGGCGCAGAGATAAACGCCACAACACCGGTTTCACTTGCAAGCTATAGCGGGTACGCCGAAAACCGGTATCCCCTTGAGCAAATTGGCTGACTACTCCGCTGATCCGGCGCTGGATCTCACCGTCAAACCAGACCAACAGCTCGCACGGTTGCTCCAATACGGCAGCAAAATCAATATCTGGCTGTAAACTTGCAAGCTCAAGATTTAGCTCAAACGGCGTATTCAGGGCTTCATGCAACGTAAACTCTGCAACCGCAAAGGTGCTTTCCGGTAATTCACCGACTGTGACGGTAAATTGCAATCCCGTTTGATTCGCCATTCACCTCTCCTTCCTTGATGATGCTTTGCCATGCCGCCGACAACACAGCCGCATGGCAAAGCAAAAAAGCCTCGAACACCCATGGCGTTCGAAGCAAATAACAGACTGTATTTATTGACAGTCTGATGTCACTTGGGATGTAACCTGTCCGCTTGCAGCGCAAACGGACAGTGACACATTGGTCATTAGGCTTCGATCGGTGCGCGCCAGTCATCAGCACCAGAAGTGCCAGCAACCGTGTGCTCCCAATCAATTTTGCGGTAGGCCAGAGAAACCTGAATCAGCTGGGTAAAGTCTGATTTAGCTGGGTCTTGGCAGTGTGGCATCTGGCAATCGATATCCACGATAGTGGCATCAGTCAAAATGGTAGAGAAGAAGTGCTCTTGCTTACCTTCTACAGAGGTGCGGTACCACTTCAGGGTTACGGTTGGCAGCATTTCACCAGAAGCCAAGGCGTTGTACATCAATGGAACTGCTTTGTTCAGCGCAACGGTGAACTGGAATGGCTTGTGAACACGCTGACCTGATGGTTGGCCTGACTGTGGATCAGTAGGTACAGTCACGATATGTTTGAATTCTTGTACCAGCATTTCATCTTCGTGACCTTGTACAAAGATGTTACCCACGGATTCAGAGGTGAACGCGCCTGCAGTGATGTTACCTTGGGTTTTGCCTTCGATAGAGATATAACATGGGGTTGGCATTGCAAATACTCCTGTAAAATAAAATAGGTTAACGCCACTCCCCTATAGCAGCCTCTGTGCCAACTTTTAAAATCCTTTACATTCAATAGGTTAATCAAAACAATTAAATCGCGTACACGACGCGCGCGCAATAAGTTGCGTAAACCTATCAATTAACCAGCAAAAGTTGCGCATTTAGCACAATCATCCTAATCATGCGCAAAAAATTGCGTCATTTGGTGTTTATCTCTATGTAGTGAAATGGGTTGAATCTGTGCCTGCAGAGACTTATCACACCAAAAATAACCATAATCAATTGATTATAAAGACTTTAATAAATAAAGTTATTTCATCTCAGCCCTATGGTTTATCGCGTCACCGGCTCTCATTTACGGGCAAGCAGGTTGATGACAATAAGTTGTGTTTTTTGCCGCCCTGTTGAGCTGCGGTGAGACATAACGCTAACCATACATATGTGCCTAGAACATCACATTCTTACCTCTGTTTTAGTGTTGTTGGCTGTATTACACTTTCGCAAGTTATAGTAGACAACGCATGTCGGTCAGAGGGAAAAGACCACCGATGCAGAGCACCGCACAACGTAGAGCTGAAATGTTGGCCTTTATCCGCACCCACGGCAAAGGAGATGTGAATACCTTTGTACGCCAATATGGTGTGTCGGCAGTGACTATCCGCTACGATCTCAATCAATTGGAAAAACAAGGCTGTGTAACGCGCTGTTATGGCGGCGCCACACTCAATGCACAATTTGCCTTTGATCGCCCTTTGCAAGATAAGAAGCAGCTCTATTGTGATATCAAACAGCGGCTTGGCGCTTATGCCGCCGGACTCGTGCAAGAAGGTGATACGTTAATTCTCGATTCCGGCTCCACCACCGAGCAAATTGCACTGCACTTAGCAGGCAAGCAGTCATTAACCGTGATGACTAACGGGATCAATATTGCCTACCATTTGGCAAATCGTGAGCATATCCGAGTGATGGTTGCAGGTAGTATCATGCGGCCTAATTCATATTCTCTGCACGGCAGTTGTGGTGAGGCGCTACTTAGCAGTTTTCGCTTTAATAAGCTGTTTCTCGGTGTCGATGGTTTTGACAAACTCGCAGGGATCACCACGCCGCACCAAGGTGAAGCCGATATCAACCGTAAGATGATTGAAGCAGCCAGTATGGTTATTGCGGTGACCGACTCATCAAAATTTAATCGGCAAAGTTTTTGTCTGATTGCCCGCCCTGAGCAGCTGGATATGTTGATTACTGATCGCGGTATTCCAGACGATTACTATCAGGAGTTATCCGCGGCAGGGGTTGATATTCGGCTGGTGGATTAAACGTAAACCTCATCAATAGATGAAAAACTTGCTATGAAAATCTTGCACCCACATTCAAGGGATAAATAGCTGAGCGCTAACCTTGCCGACAGCAGTTATACATGGCCAGCGGTTTTATTTTTCCCTTAGCGTCTCTTTCTTCACATATTCTCCCTCATGCTCTAGGTTTCCCAGCCCCTTTACCCTGAATAATCGCATGCTATTTCGGTACATAAAATCATCAGATTATACAAAGTGTGAAGTCGATCCAGTTACATTTTGAAATCCTTACTGGCTGCGAGGATTCAACACGGCTTTCACTTTGCCTGCGGCGTGCCACACGCGAAAAGGCATTGGTACGCACTTTCCTTCTCTCACGCCCGACTCTCAAATGAAACACATACCTTTCGCTTATCACCAAGTGAAAGGCTAAAAGCGCCAAAATCGAAAGAATAGCGCCTGTGATCCACCTTTCACTTTTACGGCAGATTCACTGTTTAAATATCTCTCAACACGAAACTAAATGTTTCGGTGGACACAGTGAAACTCATTGCACGCCGGATGGAAGCCATGACCAGTACAGAGCGCCGACAGCACATTATGAGCCATATTCGCCGCCACGGTGCCGGTAAGGTAGATGCGTTTGCGGAGCAATTTAACGTGTCTGCCGTCACCATCCGCCATGACCTGAATTTGCTGGAAAGAGAGGGCTGCGTCTTTCGTTGTTACGGTGGCGCCACCCTAAACCCCAATTTTGCCTTTGATCAACCGCTGTACCGTAAAGACCAACTCAACCGCAGCATCAAGCAATGCATTGCCCAAGCCGCTGCCGCGCTGATCACCCACGGGGATACCGTCATCCTCGATTCTGGCTCCACGATTGCCCTGATGCCGCAGTACCTGACACAAAAAAAATTGGTGGTCATGACCAATGCCTTAAATACCGCTTACCAGCTGAGCAGCAACGACAATGTTGAACTGCATGTCGTCGGCGGAAATTTGCGCCGCGCCTCTTGCTCTTTGATTGGCAATCACGGCGAGGAGCAAATTCGCGCTTACTTCTTCGACAAGCTGTTTCTCGGCGTCGATGGATTCGATCTGGAAAGTGGGATCACAACGCCGGATCCGGGTGAAGCGCAAATTAATCGAGCCATGTGCGATGTGTCACGCCAAATCATTGCTGTCACCGACTCCAGTAAGTTTGGCCGTAAAAGTTTTTGCATGATCCGCGCCGCCGCACAAATTGATGTGCTGGTGACTGATAGCCGGATCCCGCACCACGTACACCGCGCCCTACAAGAGTTAGGGGTAACGGTGATCCTTGCAGACCAGTTAACGCAACAGGAACACGCATGAACGCCTTACTGTCACTCATCCGTCGCCACAAACAAGGCGAACCGGTGGGGATCTATGCTGTTTGCTCAGCCCATCCTCTGGTTTTGGAGGCGGCGCTGCGTCAAGCGGCAGCTGACCAGCAACCGGTGCTGATTGAAGCAACCTCCAACCAGGTCAATCAGTTCGGTGGCTATACCGGCATGACCCCGCATGATTTTGCCCAGCATGTCTTTACCTTAGCCGAACGCCTGCACTTCCCTCGTGGACAGATCATTTTAGGCGGTGACCATTTGGGGCCGAACTGCTGGCAAAAACTACCAGCGGCACAGGCGATGGCTTACTCCACCCAGATGGTCGGCGACTATGTGCGCGCCGGTTTTCGCAAAATTCACCTCGATTGCTCAATGCCTTGCGCTGATGACGTCTTACCTTTATCGGAAGCTGTGATGGCTGACCGCGCCGCCCTGCTATGTCAGGCCGCGGAACTCGCATGGCGCGAGGTTGGGGGCGAAGCACCGGTTTATGTGATTGGCACTGAAGTTCCAACTCCCGGTGGCGCAGTGGATGCCCTCGAGCAGGGTCTGCACGTCACCACACCCGTACAAGCGCTGCAGACATTGGATGCACATTATCAAGCCTTCAGTGAACAAGGACTGGCTAGCGTCTGGCCACGGGTGATTGGCTTAGTCGTACAACCGGGAGTGGAATTCGATCACCACAGCGTGCACCACTACGACAGTCAGGCGGCGCGCGCACTCAGCGCCATGATCGAAAGCCAGCCGGACATCGTGTTTGAAGCCCATTCCACTGACTACCAAAACCCTGATGTATACCCGCAGTTGGTACGCGATCACTTTGCGATATTGAAAGTTGGTCCAGCACTGACCTTTGCCCTACGCGAAGCCTTATTTGCGCTGGACAAGGCTGAAATTGAATGGCTTGGCAGCCATCAAGCCGCTCACCTGCGCGATACCGTAGAGCAGGTTATGCACGAACAACCGGATTACTGGCGCTCGCACTATTTAAGCAAAGGCCACCAGCAATATCTGGACTGTGCTTACAGCTTAAGTGATCGCATTCGCTATTACTGGACCCACCCAGAAGTGCAAGCGGCACGACAGGCGCTGTTTGAGCATCTGCAAGCTCGCCCGTTGCCCCTCACTCTATTAAGCCAGTATCTGCCGAATCAGGCCGCCGCGATCCGCCAAGGCCTGATCGCCAATACACCGGCCGACATCGTGATCCACAAGATTATGGAAGTGACACAAACCTATGCCCGGGCCTGTCACACCGCTGCCGTGATCAGCAAGGAGACCATCTAATGAGCACTTACTTGGGCTATACCCCTGCGTGGCTAGAAAGCCATAATGCACTGCATACCGCGCGGGAAATCAGCCAACAACCGCGGTTATGGCGCGAGCTAGGTGCCGCACTAGCGCAGCAGCAACCGGCCATTACTGCGTTTTTACAGCCATTATTAAGTCGTCCCCAACTGCGCATTATTCTCACCGGCGCCGGCACCTCAGCCTTTGTCGGTGAAGCCGCAGCGCCCTTTATTCAGGCGCATAACGGTTATCAGGTGCGCGCTATCGCCACAACCGATCTGGTCTCGAACCCCGAGCAGTATTTCGACCCACATTGCCCGACATTACTGGTTTCTTTCGCACGTTCAGGCAATAGCCCTGAAAGCGTCGCGGCAGTGACCTTGGCCGATCAGTTCCTGACCGAATGCCATCACCTGTTTGTGACCTGCAATCCTGAAGGTGCACTCTCGCGCATGGCGCACTCGCATCATCAAGCGCACTGCGTATTGATGCCGGCCGAGGCCAATGACAAAAGCTTTGCCATGACCTCCAGCTTCAGCTGCATGCTGCTGACCACGTTGGCGCTTTTTAGTGGCCTGTCAGCCGCTGATATCCAACACCATGCCGACACGGTTGCGCTGTTGTGTACCGACAAATTATCACAGTGGCAACCGCAGGTACGCGAGCTGGCTGAGTTGCCATACCAACGCCTGATCGTTCTTGGCAGTGGCGCCTTTGCCGGTCTGGCGCGTGAAGCGGCGCTCAAATCACTCGAACTCAGTGCCGGTCAGGTGATGACAGCGTTTGACTCTTCACTAGGCTTTCGCCATGGCCCGAAATTCACCATTAATGGCGATGCACTGGTGATCCAATTTATCGCCTCTGACCGCTATACCCGCCGTTATGACACCGATTTGTACGCCGAGATCCAGCGCGATCAGAAGGCGCTGCGCCATATCGCCCTGTCAGAAACTGCAATGCCAGCCGCGCATTGCATCGAGCTCGGCCAGCTTGAGCTCAGTGATGCATGGCTCAGTTTCCCCTACATCTTGTTCTGCCAAATGTTGGCGTTTGAGAAATCACTGCAGTTGGGATTAGGCCCTGATAACCCGTGTCCTACCGGTGAAGTTAACCGCGTTGTACAAGGTGTGACGATTTATCCGTTTGATGCATTTGCATAAATCAGCAGGTTTAAGGAAGGACAACGCTATGCCAAATATCGTATTGAGCCGGATTGATGAACGATTGGTACACGGGCAAGTCGGCGTGCAATGGGTCGGTTTTGCCAACGCCAATATTATTGTGGTGGCCAATGATGAAGTGGCTGCCGACCAAATTCAGCAAAACCTAATGGAGATGGTACTGGCCGAAGGGATCGCCATTCGTTTTTGGACCGTGCAAAAAACCATCGACACCATCCACAAAGCCGCGGATCGCCAGCGCATCTTACTGGTTTGCCGCACCCCGAAAGATTTCCGCCAATTAGTCGAAGGCGGCGTTCCTGTCACGCAAATCAATGTCGGCAACATGCACTACGCCGAAGGCAAAACTCAGATTGCCAAAACGGTATCGGTGGATGCCGAAGATATTGAAGAGTTTCGCCAACTCAAGGCACTGGGCGTGACCTGTACGGTTCAGGGAGTACCGACAGAAAGTGCCACTGACCTCTTCACCCTACTCTAATAAGGACAGCGATTATGGACACAGGACTCTTACAGGCCTTAATGCTCGGCACTTTGGCCTTCTTCGCGGGTCTGGATCTGTTTAACGGACTGACCCACTTCCACCGTCCGGTAGTTCTCGGCCCGCTGGTGGGCCTGATTCTGGGCGACTTACAAACCGGTATTTTGGTCGGCGGTACGCTGGAGCTTATCTGGATGGGGCTGGCCCCACTCGCCGGTGCTCAGCCACCTAACGTCATCATCGGCACCATCGTTGGTACCACCTTTGCTATCTCCACGCAGGTTGAGCCGAACGTGGCGGTGGGCGTGGCCGTACCGTTTGCGGTCGCCGTACAGATGGGGATCACGTTGCTCTTCTCCATCATGTCCGCCGTGATGTCCAAGTGTGATGAGTATGCTCGCAATGCCGATACCCGTGGTATCGAGCGGGTGAACTATATCGCACTGGCCGTGCTCGGGACCTTCTACTTCCTGTGCGCCTTCCTTCCTGTGTATTTGGGTGCCGAACATGCGGGGAAAATCGTCGAATCCCTGCCGAAAGAGCTGATTGATGGACTGGGTATTGCGGGTGGCATCATGCCAGCGATTGGGTTTGCAGTGCTGATGAAGATCATGATGAAAAACGCCTATATCCCGTATTTCATTCTGGGATTCGTGGCCGCCGCATGGCTGCAACTGCCGATTTTAGCTATCGCCAGCGCCGCTACCGCCATGGCCATTATCGACTTTATGCGTAAATCCGAACCAACCCCGGCCAGCGCCGCTCCAGCAGAGGACTATGAAGATGGAATCTAATGTACGCAACGCCAGTAAGCTGCGTGACCTCAACGCGTCGGCAAAAGCCACACCCGATACCGCAGCAGATGAATACCAGAATAAAGAAATTGGTGCGGAACTGACCCGCTCTGATATCAACCGCATGGCCTGGCGCTCATTACTGCTGCAAGCCTCGTTTAACTACGAGCGTATGCAAGCCTCAGGCTGGTTGTATGGGTTGCTGCCCGCACTGAAGAAAATCCACACCAACAAAGCGGATCTGTCCAAAGCAATGCAAGGGCACATGGGCTTTTTCAATACCCACCCGTTTCTGGTCACCTTTGTGATGGGGATTATTCTGGCGATGGAGCGTTCCAAGCAGAACGTCAGCAGTATCCAGAATACCAAAATTGCCGTTGGTGCGCCGATGGGCGGTATTGGTGATGCCATGTTCTGGCTCACCCTGCTGCCGATTTGCGGCGGGATTGGTGCTGACTTGGCGCTGCAAGGCTCCATCATGGGGGCAGTGTTCTTCTTGGTGCTGTTTAACGTGGTGCACTTTGGTCTGCGCTTTGGTCTGGCGCACTACGCCTACCGCATGGGGGTGTCCGCCATTCCACTGATTAAAGCCAACACCAAGAAAGTCAGCCATGCCGCCTCGATGGTCGGGATCACGGTAATTGGTGCGCTGGTGGCCACCTATGTGCGCTTGTCCACCACGGCCGAAATCGTCGCTGGGGATGCGGTGGTCAAATTGCAAGCCGATGTGATCGACAAACTGATGCCAGCATTTTTGCCACTGGTGTACACCCTCTGCATGTTTGCCTTGGTCAAGCGTGGTTGGAGTCCGCTGAAGTTAATCGGTGTCACCGTCACGCTGGGCATCGCGGGCCGTTTTATGGGCTTTTTGTAATCGTTCCTGATTTGCCGTACGGGGCCGGTCACGGCCCCGCAGTTAAGGAGTTTGCGTCATGATAACAGTCATTCTCAGTGGTCACGGCGGATTTGCCTCCGGCATTGATGCCGCAATTCGGCAAGTGATCGGCGAACAAACGCAATTTGCCGCGCTCGATTTCCCTGCCGAAATGAGCACGGTACAACTGGAGCAGGCGATGCGTCAGGCGATTGCCAACCATGACTCTGGCGAAGGTATTGTCTTTTTGACCGATTTGCTGGGCGGTACCCCATTTCGTACTGCCGCGCTACTCAGTCAAGAGCGTAGCGATATCGAAGTGGTCACCGGCACCAACTTACAGATGGTGGCCGAGATGCTGCTCGAGCGCGACGAGCTCACGCTGACCGAGTTTCGCTGTCAGGCGCTGCAATGTGGGCATCGCGGGATCACCTCGTTAGCCGACGAATTGGCCCCCAACGCACACCCCGCTGAAGTGGTCGCCGAAGATGGAATTTAAACCGCAACATCTGCGCGCCGCTCGCATTTTACATGGCGAGCAGTGGCTGAACGACGCCGTCCTCAGCATCGATGAGCACGGGATGATTGACGCAATTGAATCGTATGACGCAGCGCAGCACCGTGTCGTCACCGACTTAGGTGCCGTCGATCTGCTACCGGGTTTAATTGACAGTCACGTGCACGGCGCCGCCGGCCACGACGTGATGGATGCCACGCATGAGGCACTCGATGGCATGTCCTGCTTTTTCAGTCGTTACGGTGTCACTGCATTTGTTGCTACCACGGTCAGTGCCCCTGCCCCACACATCCAGCGTGCTCTACGCCAAATCGCGCTAACCTGCCAACACGGAACCCAAGGTGCGCAGCTACTTGGCGCTTATCTGGAAGGACCATTTTTCTCTGCTCGGCATAAAGGTGCTCACCCTGAACACTGTTTGCATGCCCCTACGTTAGCCGAGCTGACGCAGTGGATAAGCGATGCCGCCGGACACCTGCGTACCGTAGCCCTCGCACCAGAATTACCGGGCGCGCTGGAGTGTATTCGCTATCTCAAAGCTCACGGCATTCGCGTGATGCTCGGTCACAGCGATGCCACCTATGAACAAGTCACCACGGCTCTGCACGCCGGCGCTGACGGCGTGGTGCACTGCTACAACGGTATGCGCGGGTTGCACCATCGCGAACCGGGCGTGGTTGGCGCGGCACTCACAACCCCCGGTTGCTACACCGAAATCATTGCCGATGGCCACCACGTGCATCCGGCCGCACTGCAGGTGGCCTATTGTTGTTGTCAGCAGCACCTATTACCCATTACCGATGCCATGCGTGCCACCGGCATGCCAGACGGCCGTTATCGTCTGGGCGAGTATGAAGTCACCGTACAAGATGGCGTTGCCATGACTGATAGCGGCAGTTTAGCCGGCAGCACCCTCACCTTGCTCAGCGCCGTGAATCATCTGCGCCAATGGTTGGGGCTATCTGATGAAGAAGCTTGGCTGCTGGCATCTCGCACTCCGGCGCGTTTGCTGGGGTTAGATAACCAAATGGGCACCTTAGAGGCCGGCAAACGGGCCTCATTGGTAGCCGTTACCGGCTTAGCCAATCACGCGGACACCACGTCTGCCCCACAAATTCCTTTTTCTGTTTTAAAAACCTGGGTGAATGGCCGTCTGGTCTTTGATACCGACAGCGCACCAGTTCGGGAGGCATTATGTATCTGATCTCTTCACGTGAAATGTTGAAACGTGCGCAAAAAGGCGGCTACGCCGTACCGGCGTTTAATATCCACAATCTGGAAACCGTGCAAGTTATTGCAGAAACCGCATCTGAAATGGGATCTCCGGTGATCATGGCGGGAACCCCCGGCACCTATGATTACGCGGGGACCGATTATCTAGTCAGCATCTGTAAAGAGGCGGCGCACAAGCATTCTATGCCACTGGTGTTGCATCTGGATCACCACGAAGCGCTGGACGATATTCGCACCAAAGTCGAACACGGGATCCGCTCAGTAATGATTGATGGCTCCCATCACGCCTTTGAGCAAAATATCGATTTGGTCAGCGCGGTCGTGCAGTATTGCAACCGCTTTGATGCCAGTGTCGAGGCCGAGCTGGGCCGTTTGGGAGGACAAGAGGACGATCTGATTGTCGATAGCGCCGACGCACTGTTCACCGATCCGGCCTCGGCCGCCGAATTTGTTCGTCGCACCGGCATTGACTCTCTGGCGGTAGCGATCGGTACGGCGCACGGTCTGTACAAAGCAGAACCTCGCTTGGACTTTGCCCGCTTAGAAAAGATCCGTGAACGCGTGGATATTCCGCTGGTGTTACACGGCGCATCCGGCGTGCCCGATGAGATGGTCCGCCGCTGTATCGACTTGGGCGTTTGTAAAGTCAACGTCGCGACCGAGCTAAAAATTGCGTTTGCTGATGCGGTGAAGAAACACTTTGCGGAAAACCCGTCCGCCAACGATCCGCGCAAATACATCACCCCAGGTAAAGCGGCGATGAAGCAAGTGGTTATCGATAAAATCCGCATGTGTGGTAGTGAAGGCAAACTATAACAGCCGCCTATCGCAGGTAAGGCTCTCACGTCATACTTGCGGTTTTATCCCTTAATCCTGAGTGCACCGCCTGTACGCTATACCGCCTTTTGGCTGTAAGAGTGCGGTGCTTGATATCCCCTACTGTCACCACGACAGTGTTGGTTGGCGCTTTGCAAAAAGCGCCTTTTTTATCTCGGTGTTATTGAGCACTCACCGCTCAACGCAGCGCACTGACATCCTCCATCAACCATGCGCTGTTGTGACGGGTAAAGCCAATTTTGGGGTAATAGTCCACCGCTTGTGGGGCGGCGAGTAAAATCACTTTGCAGCCCGGTTGTAAGCAATGGAAAGTCTGGCGAATCAACTCACGTCCAATGCCGCAAGCTTGTACACGCTCAGAAACGGCCAAATCGGCCAGATAGCAGCAATAGAAAAAGTCCGTCACCGAACGCGCAACGCCGACTAACCGTTCACCTTGCCACGCGCTGATCAGTACATCCGCATGTTCGAGCATCGCTGCGATTCGTTCACGCTCGGCAAGAGGGCGTCGTTCGCCTAGTGACGTTTCTTCCAATAACGTACAGTATTGCTCAGTCGTGAGTGGGCGATTGTGGCAATAGGTGATCCCCGCCACTACCTCACCTTCAGCTAGCGGTGCTGTGCTCGAAATCTGAATCTGCGAAGCATTACATGACATACTGGTTCCTCATTTATACATTGCATATCGGCTATCGTTCCGTCATACCAGAGCATATTGATAATAATTATATTTTCGCACTCACCTTATTCAACCACATGCATTTATACAATCCATATCTCAATTGCCATGGCAAAGTAAACCAATACTAATATCTGAATATGACAAGCATATATACGCATCAAAGCCCCCATCCCCACACACTTAAATAACACCGCGTCATATAATTACTGTCTAAGCTGATAACATCCTCAAAAAGATAAAAGCCAACCGACAAATGTTCGAAATTTAACTACGTTAGTGTTATAAAAAATTACCATTAAATATAAAAATGCACTCTATGATGTGAGATCACATAAATGGCAGCCACCATTCACACATACCGAGTAATTATCAATAGATGAAAATATAAATCTTTGGACGTAGGAGCGAAAATGAAAAACTTAGGACTAGCAAGGAAGATGTTATTGGCAATCACGTTGCCATTATTCGCCCTTATATTTTTCTCTGGCCACTATATATATGACAAATGTGTGGCTGAACGAAAAATGCAGCAAGCCCTACAGCAGCTCACCGTATTGCAAAGCAGTGCTCAGGTTGTCCATGAATTACAGAAAGAACGTGGCATGTCCGCTGGTTTTCTGGGTTCTTCCGGTAAGAACTTTTCTGATGCCTTACCGCAGCAACGACAAGCGGTTGATGCCGCACTAAACCGATTCCAATCTCAACGTTCAAATGTCGCACATGCACAAATATCGCAAAAGATAAAGCAATTACCCGCAATTCGAGAACAGGTTAGTCAACTAAAAATAAGTACTACACAACAAGTTTCTTTCTACACAGATTTAATCGCTGCCTTGCTAAAGGTTGTCGATGAGATCAGTCTGCACAGCCAAAATGCAGAAATTGCATTACAAACTAATGCATATGCCGCTTTTCTACAAAACAAAGAACGAATGGGATTAGAGCGTGCAACTCTAAGTAATGTTTTTGCGCAAAACCAATTTACGCCAGCAACCTTACAACAATTTATGTCGCTGCTCTCAGCGCAACACAGTTACTTAGAACGATTTAGTGCGGTTGCTACTCCAGCACAGCAAGCATTACTTAACCGCATATTGAATCAGCCAGTCATGAAAGAAGTCGAACAATATGAGCAGCTCGCGCTAAAACAGATGTCGACAGGCAACTTCAACGTTAATCCTGAAAAATGGTTTGCACTCAGCACCGAAAAAATTGAATTACTCAAACAAGGCGAAGACCAGCTATTTGAGCAAATATTCCAGCAAGTTGAGCTGATGCAAAACCAAAGTTTACGTAATTTTTGGTTCGGCACATTCACTGTATTGGCCTGTATATTAATCACAATCTTGGTCAGTGTTCGAGTATTACGGGATATCCATCAAGGGTTCTTAGCCCTACACCAGACATTATCTCGCTTGGTTAATGACAATGATTTAACGATCCGAGTCAACTGGCAATCCGGCGATGAACTTGGCTCCATCGCTAAAGATCTCAATCATTTTTTACAACATTTGGAAGGATTACTACTCAAAGTCCGCCAGTCTTGCAGTGTGTTGACACACAGCGCCAGTCATTCCAATGCCGTTATCGCCGACGTTAATGAAGGTTTGGTTCGAGGCGTTGATCAAGTGGGTCAAGTAGCCACTGCAGCGACGGAAATGGCCGCAACGATCGCTGAAATTGCACGAAACGCAACGCAAACCGCACAAGCGACTCAGCAAGCAATTAATCGCGCCCATCAAGGCGATAAAGAAGTTGATCAAACTATTGTGGCTATTGAAAAAGTTGCTGAGACACTTGAGCAAAGCTGTTTGCTTGTCAATAACCTGCATCAAGACACTGAATCTGCTGTAGAAGCGCTGAATTTAATCAAACAGATTTCTGATCGCACCAATTTACTGGCGCTCAATGCCGCGATTGAAGCAGCCCGTGCGGGTGATACTGGACGTGGTTTTGCAGTTGTCGCCGACGAAGTACGCTCTTTAGCTGGCCGTACTCAACAAGCGGCTGACGATATCGAACAAATGCTCTCTCGTTTACAGCAAGGCGCTCGCCAAGCGGTAGTTGCCATGCAATCGGGTAGCCAGCAAGCAACTCTCAGTGTTACAGAAGCACAACGAGCAGGCACTGAATTGACTGATATTGTGAATGACGTTCGGAAAGTCAATGACATGACGGCACAAGTGGCCAGTGCCACAGAGCAACAACGCTGTGTTACCGATGATATTCAAAGCAACATGATAACGATTCGTGAAGTGTACGAAGCACATAGTGAGCATGCGATCACCTTGCAGCAAAATATCGCTGAACTTGAAGCACTTGCACAAGAGTTAACCCACTCACTGGCTAATTTTAAATTGAACAATACCCTCGTATCACTAAATTAAATCCACTAACAAGACAGCAGCCTCTCACATCTGATATTAAGAGGCTGCTGAATGATTAACTCATGCTATCCACTTAATCCACCTGCAATTTAGCCGGCGGGGCGGTATGGAACTCTGCATCCGCTTTGGCAAAACGTTCTTGGATTGCGCGTGATGGCGCTTTGTCCAATACACTCACCAATACAATCCCGATGCTCGCCAAAATAAATCCAGGAATGATTTCATACAGGTTCAGCCACGCAAACTGCTTCCAGATAATTACGGTGAAGGCACCAATCAGCATACCGGCCAGCGCACCATTACGGGTCATCCGTGACCAAAGTACCGAGAACAACACCACCGGCCCGAACGCGGCGCCAAATCCAGCCCAGGCGTAACTCACCAGACCAAGCACGCGGTTTTGCGGGTTATAAGCCAGCGCAATGGCCAGTAACGCCACGGCCAGCACCATCAAGCGCCCTACCCACACAAGCTCTTGTTGACTGGCATTTTTACGCAAGAAGGCTTTGTAGAAATCTTCGGTCAGCGCACTGGAGCACACCAACAACTGGCAACTTAAGGTCGACATCACAGCGGCTAAAATGGCGGACAACAGTATTCCGGCAATCCACGGGTTAAACAGTAATTGCGCCAACACCATAAAGACGCGCTCACTGTTTTGATCCACCGCCGCGGCTTGATCTGGATGATTGGCAAAATAAGCAATACCGAAGAAGCCGACTGCCACCGCGCCGCCTAAGCACAGGATCATCCACGTCATCGAAATTCGGCGGGCATTAACAATGGTGTAGTGCGAATCGGCCGCCATAAAACGCGCCAGAATATGCGGTTGGCCAAAATAACCCAGTCCCCAGCCCATTAATGAGATGATGGCGACCAGATTCAGCCCCTTGAGCATGTCGAGATTCTCCATGCTCTTTTGCTGGATCACCAGCAGTGAGTCTTCCAGCCCACCGACCGCGGCAATCACCATCACCGGCGTCAGGATCAGGGCAAAAATCATCAAGCTGGCCTGCACAGTATCGGTCCACGACACCGCAAGAAAACCACCGACAAAGGTATACAAAATGGTCGCGGCCGCCCCAGCCCACAGCGCGGTTTCATAACTCATGCCAAAGGTGCTTTCGAACAATCGGGCGCCAGCCACGATCCCTGAGGCACAGTAGATGGTGAAAAACAGCAAAATCACTACGGCAGAGATGATCCGCAGTACGCGGCTGTTATCTTCAAAGCGGCTAGTGAAGTAATCCGGTAAGGTCAGCGCATTGTTATTGATTTCGGTATGCACGCGTAAGCGACCGGCCACCAATTTCCAGTTTATCCACGCGCCGATCACCAGCCCGATAGCAATCCAACTTTCTGATACGCCAGAGAGAAATACCGCTCCCGGTAACCCCATCAGTAACCAGCCAGACATATCTGAAGCTCCGGCTGACAATGCGGTAACCAAACTGCCGAGACGACGACCGCCCAGAATGTAGTCATCAAAGTTTTTGGTGGAACGCCACGCAATAAAACCGATCAAGATCATGCCGAAAATGTAGACGAGGAACGTCACCAGCATGGGTGTACTTATGGTCATGAAAACGCTCTCCTGAGTGAGCCTCGCAGGCTGCAAATCAGCTTAGCGAAGCAGCGCCATTATTAAATTGTTAGCTGGCGAAAGAACCTGCCTGTGGTGTTTTTTTCACCGCACGCAACTTAACACATTATTCACAACCATTTTCAGCCGGCTGAGTCACTCGCGTATCAATTGGTTGCACTGGATCACATTTTTATCGGTTGCACCCGTGAAATTTGTTAACTCGATAACGGTTATTTCTTGCATCATTCGACAACACTCCTACCCCTCGCAATCTGTTTTAACATTTCATTCATTTTTCAGGCTTGCTGGGAAGGTCACACTTCTTACGGTTGCACAAAGTTGCAACATACTGGATATTGCTGCGTAACCTTCAGCAGGCTTACCACACAGGCCTCGCAACAGAACATGACGACCAAGGAGTGAAACGATGGGAACCACCACGATGGGGGTAAAGCTGGACGAAGCGACCCGCGAGCGCTTAAAAAGTGCCGCCGGCAAATTAAATCGCACCCCGCACTGGCTGATTAAACAAGCCATTTTTACCTATCTGGAGCGGGTGGAAAACCTTGCAGAACTCCCCGAACTGGGTGCCGGTGACGCCGTCGATGAGCTGGATAACGCCTCACTTAACGCAGGACAAAACGCCGCAACGCCCCTTGAGCCGGTGCAACCGTTTTTAGATTTTGCCGAACAGGTACTCCCGCAATCGGTCAATCGGGCCGCGATCACGTCGGCTTGGCGCCGCAGTGAAACCGATGCCGTACCGATGCTCTTGGAGCAAGCTCGCCTGCCGCAAACGCAATCGGCGCAAATCCACCAGCTGGCCTATCAACTGGCAGAAAAGCTGCGCAATCAAAAAACGGCCTCTGGCCGTGCGGGTATGGTGCAAAGCCTGCTGCAAGAGTTCTCGCTCTCATCACAAGAAGGAGTCGCGCTGATGTGTCTGGCGGAAGCGCTGCTGCGTATTCCAGATAAAGCCACGCGCGATGCGCTGATCCGCGACAAAATCAGTAACGGCAACTGGCAATCGCACATTGGTCATAGTCCCTCACTGTTTGTGAATGCCGCGACGTGGGGTTTGCTGCTGACTGGGCGCTTGGTCTCTACGCATAATGAAGCGCACCTCTCTAGCGCGCTCAGCAAAATGATCAGCAAAAGCGGTGAGCCACTGATCCGTAAAGGTGTGGACATGGCGATGCGCCTGATGGGCGAGCAATTTGTCACCGGTGAAACTATCGCCGAAGCACTGGCCAATGCGCGCAAATTAGAAGAAAAAGGCTTTCGCTACTCCTACGATATGCTCGGCGAAGCGGCGCTGACCGGCGCGGATGCCGACCGTTATTTGCAGTCGTACCAGCAAGCCATCCACAGTATCGGCAAAGCCTCTAATGGACGCGGTATTTATGAAGGTCCAGGGATTTCAATCAAGTTGTCTGCCCTGCACCCGCGCTACAGCCGCGCGCAATATGATCGTGTGATGCAAGAACTCTATCCGCGCCTGCGCGATCTGACCTTACTCGCGCGCCGTTATGATATCGGTATTAATATTGATGCCGAAGAAGCCGATCGGCTGGAGATTTCCCTCGATTTGCTGGAGAAACTCTGCTTTGAGCCAGAGCTAGCAGGTTGGAATGGCATCGGCTTTGTGATCCAAGCCTATCAAAAGCGTTGTCCACAGGTGATTGATTTCTTAACCGATCTGGCGAGTCGCAGCCGTCGGCGCTTGATGATCCGTCTGGTCAAAGGTGCCTATTGGGACAGCGAAATCAAACGCGCACAAACTGATGGGCTGGAAGGCTATCCGGTGTACACCCGCAAGATCTACACCGATATCTCCTATCTGGCCTGTGCCCGCAAACTGCTGGCGGTGCCTAACCTGATTTACCCGCAATTCGCTACCCACAATGCCCATACTCTGGCGGCCATTTATCATCTGGCTGGGCACAACTACTATCCCGGCCAGTACGAATTCCAGTGCTTGCACGGCATGGGCGAGCCGTTGTATGAGCAAGTGGTCGGCCAAGTGGCCGACGGTAAATTAAATCGTCCGTGCCGTATTTATGCGCCGGTGGGCACCCATGAAACCCTGCTCGCGTATCTGGTGCGGCGCTTGCTGGAAAACGGAGCTAACACCTCGTTTGTTAATCGCATTGCCGACACCTCACTGCCGCTCGATGAGTTGGTAGCCGATCCGGTGGCCAGCGCCGAACAGTTAGCGGAAAAAGAAGGGCGCCCTGGTCTGCCACATCCGAAAATTCCGTTGCCACGCGATCTGTATGCAACTATTAGCCCAACACACATCAACACAACGCAAGGCCAACGCCTCAATTCAGCCGGGTTAGATTTGGCCAATGAGCAGCGGTTAGCCTCACTGTCCGCCGCCCTGCTATCGAGCGCAGCGCAGCTATGGTTAGGCTTACCGCTTATCGGCGCCACAGATAAAGACGTGGCTAATGAAAATCCACATAACACGCTCGATGATGTAGCGACTTCGGCGTTACAGCCAGTGCTGAATCCTGCCAATCCAGCAGATATTGTGGGTCATACCCGCGAAGCCAGCCCTAAGGAGGTGTCTCTCGCTCTTGATTGCGCCGTGTCGCAAGCGCCAATCTGGTATGCCACCCCGCCACAAGAGCGCGCTGCACTGTTAGAGCGCACTGCACAATTGATGGAAGAGCGGATGCAACCGCTGCTCGGGCTGTTGGTGCGTGAAGCCGGTAAGACTTTCAGCAATGCTATCGCCGAAGTGCGCGAAGCGGTGGATTTCCTGCGCTACTACGCGGCGCAAGTGCGCGATGATTTTGATAATGAAACCCATCGCCCACTGGGGCCGGTGGTGTGTATCAGCCCGTGGAACTTCCCATTAGCCATTTTCACCGGCCAAATCGCGGCAGCACTGGCGGCAGGCAATACCGTGCTAGCCAAGCCAGCCGAACAGACGCCATTGATTGCCGCTGCGGGCGTTCAGTTATTGCTGGATGCAGGTGTTCCACGTGGCGTCGTCCAACTGTTACCTGGGCGTGGCGAGAGCGTTGGCGCAGCGCTGGTGGCCGATGAGCGTATTCGCGGCGTGATGTTTACCGGCTCAACCGAAGTGGCCAGCTTGCTACAGCGCGCCTTGGCAGGACGCCTTGATCCACAAGGTCGCCCACTGCCGCTGATCGCCGAAACCGGCGGGATGAACGCCATGATTGTCGACTCCTCGGCCCTAACTGAGCAGGTGGTGAGCGATGTGATGGCCTCCGCCTTCGACAGCGCCGGTCAACGCTGCTCAGCGCTGCGCCTGCTCTGCCTGCAAGAAGAGATCGCCGAGCACACCCTGACCATGTTGCGGGGCGCGATGGCTGAATACCGCGTGGGTAATCCGGAACGGCTGTGTACCGATATCGGGCCCGTGATCGATGCCGAGGCGAAAAATGGCATTGAGCAGCATATCCAGACGCTGCGAGCGCAAGGACACTCGGTGTTCCAAGCCGCTCGTGAGGCACAACAAGACCTGCAAGATCGCGCCCAAGGCACCTTTGTTTTGCCGACCTTGATTGAACTGGACAGCGCCAGCGAGCTGCAACGGGAAGTATTTGGTCCAGTGCTGCATGTGGTGCGCTATCGCCGTGAGACGCTAGACCATTTGATCCGCGACATCAATGCCGCCGGTTATGGGTTGACCTTCGGCGTGCATACCCGGATTGATGAGACCATTGCGCGCGTTACCGCCACCGTGCAAGCAGGCAATATGTACGTCAACCGCAATATGGTCGGGGCGGTAGTGGGGGTACAACCGTTTGGCGGTGAAGGATTGTCCGGCACCGGCCCGAAAGCAGGCGGCCCGCTCTATCTGTATCGCCTGCTCGCCAGCCGTCCGGCCAACGCAGTGTTGACAACATTGAGCCGATTGGACGCGCAACAAAGCGACCCGTCGCAAGCCCCTGAAGCGCTAACATCGCAACAAGAAGCGCATGCCGCGCTAACTGTATGGGCTCAAGCGCGCCCAGCACTGCACACACTTTGTGGCCAATATCGTACCTTGGCGCAAACCGGTAGCCGTCGCGTGCTGACCGGCCCAACCGGTGAACGTAACACCTACAGTTTGCTGGCGCGCGAGCGGGTATTGTGTATCGCCGACAATGAAGAGGATGCGCTGATCCAGCTGGCGGCCATCACCGCGTGTGGCTGCCGCGCCTTGTGGTTAGATAATCCATTGCAACGCGAGCTGCGCGGCAAACTGCCCCCGGCGGTGAGTACCGTCATCGATTTAACCAGTCCTGAGCAACTCGATAGCCAACGCTTCGATGCGGTGATTTTCCACGGTGACTCCGATCAATTACGCACTTGGTGTGCCCGCATTGCCGAGCGCACTGGCGCGATCATTTCCGTGCAGGGCTTTGCACGTGGGGAAACCAACTTGCTGCTGGAAAGATTGTGGGTTGAGCGTTCACTCAGCATCAACACCGCCGCCGCCGGAGGTAATGCGAGTTTGATGACCATCGGTTAACGCACGTGTATTGGGGTAATCGGTTAAAATTAGATAACCGATAACTTCATTGGCAACAAACGCCCCGCTATCTTGCGTGAACGATAGCGGGGCGTTTTTTTATATAAGTTATGCAAGTTTACGCCAGCGCCCACTCCACGGCTTTTTCGGCATGCAATTGAGTGGTGTCATACAGCTTCACGTCCGTATCTTGTTGGCGCACCAGTAAGGCAATTTCGGTGCAACCGAGGATCACCGCTTGTGCGCCTTCGGTTTGCAGGCGCTCAATGATCGCCAAATAACGCTGACGCGATGATGATTTCACAATTCCTTGGCACAACTCATGATAAATGATGTCGTGCACTTGCTGCCGATCGGGCGCATCCGGCACTACCACGTCCAGACCGTATTTATCCGTCAGGCGGGAAACATAGAAATCTTGCTCCATGGTAAAGCGCGTACCCAGCAGCCCAACCTTAGTAATGCCATCGGCCACCAGTTGCTCAGCGGTGGCATCGGCAATGTGTAACAGTGGGATAGACAGCGCAGCTTCAATTTGCGGCGCCACTTTGTGCATGGTGTTGGTACAAATCAGAAGAAAATCAGCCCCGCCACGCTCTACCGCTTGCGCGGCATGGGTGAGAATCTGCGCAGTCTGCGGCCAATTGCCCGCATGCTGCAATTTTTCAATTTCCTCAAAATCGACACTGTACAGGCAAATTTTGGCCGAGCTGAGGCCACCGCGCTGCTGGCGTACTCCTTCATTAATCGCTTTATAGTAACTGAGGGTAGACTCCCAACTCATCCCGCCCAATAACCCAATGGTTTTCATCGAATCAGGTTGTGCGTGGGTGGCGAGATCCGCTACCGCGGCTGACTGGTGATACTGCATACATGCCTTCCTTTTCTTGTGATCCGCGAACCGCCCATGTTGGCTACCTGAGCCGCACTACGGCTAACCCTATAATGAGATAGAAGCAGTTATATGTACCGTAGGGATACAACAGAGCACAAGGCAAGGCGCAGGGGTAAAGAAAAAATCAGCAGGATGCACGGAAAAGAAAAACCCTGACCGGATCATCTGCGGATCCGTTCAGGGTTTATTAACGAGTACGATTCGGTTTAGCGCGTTAGCGCGTACACCGCAGCAACATTACGCGCCGTCAGCTCCACGTTGAATGCCGCATCGCGCAAGGCTTCCGCCAAACTGACCGAACGTGGCACCACACTGAAGACCGCATCGATACCGTGCTGGTGCACAACATCACAATCGTTGGCCAAGCAACCGGCAATCCCGATCACCGGCTTGTTGAACTGCTTGGCCGCGCGCGCCACCCCAATCGGGGTTTTGCCGTGAATGGTCTGGCTGTCGATACGCCCTTCACCGGTGATCACCAAATCAGCATCGCGCACCACATCACGCAGATTCACCGCATCCATCACGATATCAATGCCCGGTCGCAAAGATGCCTGTAACAGCCCCATCAGCGCTGCGCCCAGACCACCGGCTGCTCCGGCGCCAGCGCGATTTTTCACATCGCAACCCAGTTGCGCCTGCATCAAATCGGCATAGTGCGCTAAGTTAGCGTCGAGTTGCGCCACCATCTCCGGCGTGGCCCCTTTTTGTGGACCGAACACGTGCGACGCACCTTTCGGGCCGCACAGTGGATTATCTACGTCACACGCCACTTCAATATCGGTGTGCGCTAAACGGGGGTCCAGACCCGACATATCAATCGTCGCTAAACGAGCCAGCGCTCCGCCACCGTATCCGATCTCTTTGCCTTGCTTATCCAACAAGCGAATACCGAGCGCTTGCGCCATGCCAATTCCACCATCATTGGTGGCACTGCCGCCGATCCCGATGATGATGCGGCGCACCTCGCGATCTAAGGCAGCCAAAATCAGCTCACCGGTACCGTAGGTGGTGGTTTGCAGTGGATTGCGCTGCTCCGGCGTCACCAGATGCAGGCCGGAGGCGGCTGCCATTTCAATCACAGCAGTTTGTGCGTCCCCCATCAAACCGTAAAACGCATCGACTTGCTCACCCAACGGCCCCGTGACCTGACAGCGAATAATCTCACCGCCAGTAGCATCAATCAGAGATTGCACGGTACCTTCACCACCATCGGCCATCGGCAATTTAACGTAATCGGCGTCTGGCAACACTTTACGAAACCCAGATTCAATGGCCATCGCCACTTCCATTGCCGTCAGGCTTTCTTTGTAGGAGTCTGGAGCAATTACAATTTTCATCATGAGCCTCTTAAACAAACAGACCGAATACGCCAAAAATCAAGGTAGACACTACCGCAATCATCAAACCAACCGCTGACTCGTATGGGATCAGCGCCAGACGCTCTTTCATGTCCATATGGACAGAGCCGCCGGTTGCGTGGAAGAAACTGCCGTGTGGCATGTGGTCAAACACGGTGGCACCCGCATGGATCATCGCCGCGCCCGCCAATGCCGGTACACCTAAGTCCAAAATGGTTTGGCTAAACACGCTAGAGGCGACCGCAGTACCGGCTGTGGTCGACGCCGTAGCCAGTGACATCATGGCGCCAGAAACCGGTGCCAACAGGTAAGATGGCAAACCAGAAGAGGTTAATGCATCAATCAGCACATTCTTCAAACCGGAGTTGGCAATGATCCCCGCCAGCGTACCGGTACCCAGTAACATCACCGCAACCGGCGCCATGCGGGTTAAACCGGATACCGCAAAGTGGTTGGTATCACGATAACGTTTCATCACCAACGCCCCCAGCAAGCCACCGACCGGCAGCGCAATCAGCGGATCAATGCTGATACCGGCAATCGGACGCAAGGAAAGCAGCACAATCGCCACCAGCGGTGCGACAATCGCCGCGCCAAAGCTCGGTAAGCGACTCATATCGACATTCACCACTTCATGCGCCTGCACTTTGCTGCCTTTGTGGATCAGCTTCTGGGCAATGAAATAGGCCAACAACATACCGCACAGGCCTGGGATCACGCCCGCCGCCATCACTGATGTCAGGGGCACGTTAAACGCATCTGCTGCGGCAATCGAGTTCGGGTTCGGTGACATCACGTTACCAGCCTTACCGCCACCGACCATGGCCAGCAAAATTGCCATCTTGGAAATATCCGCACGGCGAGCAATCGCCAGCGCAATCGGCGCTACGGTGATCACGGCCACGTCCACAAACACGCCGACGGCGGTCAGGATCATGGTGGCCAGCGCCAGTGCCAGCAGTGCGCGAGTCTCACCGACTTTCTTGACGATGGTTTCCGCAATCGAGGTTGCTGCACCGGATTCAATCAGTACTCCGGCCAGAATACCGGCAGCCAGAATACGCAGCACCGCAGTGACAATGCCCTGCGCGCCACCAATCATCAGCGTCACTGTGTCCGGCAAAGAGACGCCGCCCACCACGCCACCAATCAGTGCACCGATAATCATGCCGTAGGCCGGCGGCACTTTACGTAAAATGAGAGCGATGGCGACCACCAGTGCGGTGATAGCGCCAAGGGTTGATACTTCTGGCATCGTCCTTTCCCGTCAGTGTGTTGAAGTTGCGCCGACTCTACCTGCTGATACAGGATTTAGCTTTAGGCAAGCGGACAAATGAAGGGGGATGAATCAGGGTCAAATTTGTGCAAACGCACAAACTGCGGATTTTATGCGGGAGCGCAAAGCGCCAGATACATTCGTGTTTTATCACCTATTTCATTGAAATTTAACGATGTTATCTTTTCAATTTTATCAAGGCGATAACGCAGCGTATTTCGGTGGATATGTAGCTGGTCACAGGTTTGCGCTAAATCACAATTCTGAGCAAAATATACCCGCAGTGTTTTGAGTAATTGCCCACGCGGGTCTTGTTGCGCCAACATCTGTAGCGGGCGCAGCAGTTGTTGATGACGCCACGCATCATCACGCAAACCGCTCAACAACACCGGCACAATATGATCCTGATAGAACAATACCTGATTCGGAACCGGGTTCAGTGCGCCAATCTCTAAGGTCGCTTTAGCGGTCTGATAGGATTGCGCCAAACCGGATACACCTCGAAAATAGTCGCCCAGCGCAATGCAGATACTAAAGCTGCCTTCCCGCGCTACCTGCCGGATCAGTTTATCCACCCGTTTTTGCTCAACTTCGCGTGACCAGCCCTCCGGCCCCAATTTAATCGGCTTTAACACCACCACTTCGTTACGGGCAACAGAAACGATCCCCACCAGATTATCGCGCTCAGGGTATTCCAGCAGGTGCACCAGTTGCTGTAAGTGCTCAAGCGAGAAATACTCACCAGGCTGCGGCAACACCTTCACCACCGCAGCAATGCGCGGCTGGGTCAGATCCAGATTCAGACGTTCGGCAATCGTAATCAGCTGCTGCTCATTGAGCTCACTGCCTTGGATCAGTTGCAGTACCAACTCTTCACGGTGGCGCTTATTCCACTGGATCTGCGACATCAGCGCGGCTTGCTCAACGATAAGCTCAGCGGTCATTTTGACCAGCTCACCGTAATTGCGCACCAAGGCCGGCTCACCGGAGATCCCCACCACGCCGATCACCTGCTGGTTAAATACGATGGGCAAGTTGATCCCCGGCTTCACCCCTTCGAGGCTGCGCGCCATTGCCTCATCAATCTCGACTACCCGATTGTTATTGAGCACCAAAATCGCGCCTTCATGGCGCTGTTGCAGCCGCGATGGGTCACCCGAGCCGATAATTCGGCCATGCTGATCCATCACGTTGACCGAATAGTGGATAATGTTCATGGTGCGCTCAACAATCTGCCGAGCAATAGCAACGTTTAAGATCATGGAAAACTCCGCATGCCCCACGGGCGTACTGACACTCGCAATTCAGCCAAGCGAGATTCTTAGTCGACTAACTCAATACCCAAACACTCCAACAGCGCCAAGGCTTCATAGCGGGAAAACTTGGCGCCGGTGACCTGATTTTCTAAGACATTCAACGCAAAGTCATGTGAGTCACTCAGATCGGCGTCTTGTAAATTAGTACGCATAAATTGGCTCGCGGTAAAATCGCAGTGGGTCATAACCGATTGGCGAAAATCCCCTTCGCGAAAATCCACATCGTGCAAACGGCATTCATCCATCTGCAATTCATGCAGGGTAAGACCAAAAAACGAGGCGTCACTCAGCAAACAGCGCTGAAATGAGAGTTCAAAATCAAGGTGATAAATCGGCCAGTTGGCTTTAGTCCAATCAATACCAATCAGTTTGCAGTCAACAAACGTCATCCCAAACAGCCGCGAGCCGGTTAACTCCAACAGACTCAGATTACAGCGCATAAAATGACAATTGATAAACCGGCAATTTTGCCAGCGCGCCGCCGAGAAATCACATTCGCTAAAAGTGCAGGCTTCAAACTCCACATCACGCAGTGTGGTTTGTGCCCCATTTAACTGGCTAAAGGTCTGTTCAAAATAGTGTTGCTGGTTTTGGATCTGCGTATGTAGCGCGGTGTGCTGCGGATTTTGTGGGGTATTCATGGCGGTCTCCTGCCGGCTCGTTGTAGACCGGTTGTTCGTGATAACACGGCGGTTAGCGAGAATGATAACCCGCCGTGCGTCGCTTGACTCACTTGGCGTGAACTTTTAGGATGACGCGTCGAAAAGATTTAAGGCTGGTACGGTTATTCCAGCCCTCGTTGCCCAACGAGATGCAGTTGCCTCCCGGCAAACCCACGGCACTAACCTTTAACGAGGATGGTGCGCGTGTCTGCTTTTTCCGTGCACCATCCAACAATCGGATGAGATCATGCACAAGAAACACACCCTAATTATTGCCCAGCTGTTTATTTCCCTGATGATGGCTTGCTTAATGACCGGCATTTTTAGCCTGCTTGAGCTGGGTTTTTCACTTACGTGGCTGCACGCTTGGGCAAAACATTTTCTGCTAGCTTGGCCGGTGGCCTTTTGCTTGTCACTGGTGGTGGGGAATATCGGCTTTAAACTGGCGGAGAAAGTGACGGCGTAACTGTTTTGGCACCGCTGATTTTCATAGCAGGTTCTGTGCTAAAAACGAATCCTGGATTCTAAAACCCGACCGCCACATCCCCCACTAACCATCACTGCGCCAGCTATCCTCGCCCGTAATTATCATGCAATGGAAACTGGCGCAGTCATAACACCAAGGCCGCTCATGCCCGAGCAATACCTTTGCGCGCCGAAGTCAGGCGCGCAAATAAAATCATTCGGTGCAATTCAGATTCTATTCCGACACCTTGCTCAGTTGCCGTTTGTCATACCGGTCTTTGACCAATGAGCCAATCACGACCACCACCGTCAACGGAATGAGGGCATAAACGATAATCCCTTGTACCGATGCCAACCACGGCGCATGCAGCGCACCACCAATCAAGAACAGCGTGTACGCCAGATACAGGATAAAAAACAGCGCGCCCTCGATGCGACTGAGAATCGCGCCAGTAAAAAACAGCGGCACACACAGCAGCGCGACAGCCAGCATCACGGGAAAGTCCTGCTGCACTAACTGCTCATTGCCTGCCAGCCCATTGCTGCTCAGCACACCGGAAACCCCTAACACCGCCAGCAAGTTAAAGATGTTACTGCCCACCACGTTACCGACGGCAATATCGCGCTGGCCTTTAATACTGGCCACAATCGAAGTCATCACCTCAGGCAGTGACGTACCAACCGCTACGATCGTCAGGCCAATCACCGCTTCGCTGACCGCAAATGCACGGGCAATATTCACCGCGCTATTCACCAGCAAGTTTGCCCCCGCGACCAGACAGGCTAAGCCGCCTACAATCCATAACAGATTTTGCCACGTCGGATGCGTGCCGCGGATCAGGGCATCCACTTCATCATCTTGCTCTGTGCTGGCCGCTTCGCTCAGCGCTGCGCCGCTGACACTTGGGGCTGCGGTGTTATTCGCGCCACTCGCCCTTTCTGTTGCTTCGGTGCGCTTGCCCTGCACAAACAAAAACACGGTATAGGCCAGCAGCAACACCACTAAAATACTGGCATCCAGACGGCTCAACACGCCATCGCGGATCATGTAGAACACCAGCATACTGGCCAGCACCATCAGTGGGACATCTTGCCGGATAAGTTGGCGCGAAATGGCCAGCGGCGTGATGATAGCGGCAAGGCCAAGAATAAACAGGACGTTAAAGATATTGCTGCCGACCACATTAGCGATGGCCATTTCACTCTGTCCGGCCAGCGCCGAACGAATGCTCACCGCCAACTCTGGCGCACTGGTACCAAATGCCACGACCGTCAGACCAATCACCAGACTCGGGATCCCGATACTGGCGGCCAAACGCGCAGCACCTTTAACCAAGCCATCTGCGCCGACCACCAGCAGCACCAATCCGATAGCTAATAACAGATAATCCATACCTTACTCCTCCTGAGTCTTGGTCAATCCTCGTCACGGGCAGAGTGCACGTGATGACGCGACATGCACCGCTACACTAACACCTATCAATAGTGCTGCTAGAGCTGCATCTAAACGATGAATCTTTTAAAAGAGTACTCTGAGTCCGGTTCTCAGTCACCCTCCATCCGCTTTCAGCTTAAATAAGCTAAACAACGCAACGCTTTCACCTTTCAGCTCGCATCTTGTTGTATATAGAGCCCTTTTTTTGAAGACGCATCACGGCCGAGCAGCAACAAAGATTTGTATTATGTTTTATTATGCCATCACAGGATCACATCATGAATAAAACCACCAGCGCGCTCGTTATTGGTACTCTGTTATTCTCCGTCACTGCCGCAGCGCAAACCGGAAATGCTAACAGCAATAAAAATAGCCGTGAAGTTGCCAGCGCCCTGAATGGCCTTGCGAATGCTGAATTAAGTGCCGCAAAGGCCCCATCCATTACCGTGGGCACCTTTAATATCGGTGCGGCGAAAGTCTCTTCCATCAGCGAAATTGCCAAAGCGATTAAAGCCAGCAAGGTGGATATCATGGCGCTGCAGGAAGTGGATCAATTAACGCAGCGCAGCGGTAATATTGATCATCTGGCCGAGCTGAAAAAACTGACCGGTATGTACGGCATTTATGGCGCCGCCATTGATTACGATGGCGGCAAATACGGCTTAGCCTTCTTGTCCAAATACCCGATTACGCCAAAAGAGATTGTGCAATTACCATCCGGTAATCGCGAGCAGCGGATCGCGTTTATCGCAGAAATTGATGCACCCAACTTCCCTGCGCCTATCGTGGCAATCAATACCCATCTGGATACCAAAGAAAACGCAGCGGTGCGTATCGAGCAAATCCAAGAGCTCAATGATCGCACCATCGAGATCCGTGGGATAAAATTGCTGTTCGGCGACATGAATGATACGCCGCAAACCGCCAGCATTCAGGAGCTGACTAAATACTGGAATCCGGTAATGCCGCTGACCGCCGATCACCGCACCTGGCCGGCCAATAACCCAGAAATTGGCGTCGATTACATCTTCACCAGTAACGCCCAGCGCTGGAAAGTGAAAGATATGGTGATCCCAGCCAAAACCAGTAAATGGGCCGATGTTAATTGGCCAACTGTCAGCGATCACTTGCCGGTGATCGCCACGTTGCAACTCACCGAACAATAATCGGCACCGCAGTGTGAGTCAGTGAATAAGTGAAAAGCGACAATTGATAAGACGATGACGAGAAGGGATGAACCGCACAAGCGTTCATCCCTTTTTGTTTGAATTTAACGCGCGGTATGAAGGCGCGGTTATGGAAGCGCAGTGTAGTAGACGTGGTGAATCGGCGTGTTTAATTCGCCTTTGGTGTCAGAGTCTTAATCACCTGCGCGGGATTACCCGCAATCACCACATTATCGGGAAAACTTTTCGTCACCACCGCACCTGATGCCACCACCACGTTGTTACCCAACGTGACACCCGGGTTGATGACCGCATGCCCACCAATCCAACAGTTGTCCCCCACCGTGACCGCTTTTCCCAGTTCGCGACCCCTGTTGCGCTCATCGGGATCAAGCGGATGGGTGGCGGTATAAATCCCAACTTGCGGCCCAAGCATGCAGTTATTGCCCATGCGCACTTCAGCCACATCCAGGATCACGCAGTGATAATTGGCGTAGAAATTCTCGCCCACATGAATATTACAGCCATAATCGCACTGAAAAGAAGGCTCGATATGGATCTGCTCACCACAGCTACCGAACAAAGATTTGAGTAGCCGGACTTTCTCGGTGCGCTCTGACGGCGGACACTGATTAAAAGCAAAGGTCAGCGCACGGGCTTGAGCGCGACGCTCAACCAACAGCGGGTCAGCCGGATCGTATAACTCGCCGGCTAACATGTTTTGCCATTCACGGTTCATCTTACACTCCTTTGTTGTTGTCATCTTCCCTGTACGGCGGGCAGCGATAAGCGCGCCGCAACCCACTACTCTACATCGACGACTCTACATCGACGGCAGATCGACATGCTCTACTCGCGCGTCGACCCGCGTGGTGACAGAAAAGCTGTAACAGTCAGCGCGGCATAGACTCTGGCTGACTTCCAGCAACACCTGCTGCGCATCATAGCTACGCTGAGTGACTTCCAGCACTGGCGTGCCTTCCGGCAATTCGAGTAACGCCGCATCAGCGGCAGACGGTAACACCTGACGAATCTGATATTGCTGCGAATGCGGCGCAATGCCCGCTTGTTGCCACGCGGCATACAGCGAGCCTTCTAATAAATCAGGGCGCGGCAAAAAAGCTTTCGGAATATAGGTGGTTTCCACGGAGGTCGGCCGACTATCAACACAGCGCACGCGGCGGATCTTGGCAATTTCACTGCTGGTACTGAGCCCCATCATCTGGGCAATAGCTGGCGCGGCGCTGATCAGCTCACGCACCAACCAACGATCGCTCAATTCGCCGTGCATCCCCAATTGGGTAGTAAAACTGCCACCGGTCAGGTTGTAGTTAAACGGAGTATGCACCACGGTGCCTTTCCCCTGCTGTTTGACCACCAAGCCCTGTTCGGCCAGCAACGCCAGCGCTTTAACAATCGTGGCACGTGACAGCGCAAGATGCTCTGACAAATGTCGCTCGGAAGGCAATACCTGCCCGTGTTTTAGCAATTTGTCTTCGATGGCCTGACGGATCCCCTGCGCCAATGCCAAATAAAGCGGCGTGTTGCTTTGCAACGCTAACCCCGATTTCAGGGTCTCAAACAGGTTTTCCATACTCACGGTTTGCATTTTGTTCTCGTTCTTACGCTTTGGGTCCACGCAACATCACTGTAAAAATGCTTCACAGCTCACACTGGACTATAACTGGATCTGTATAATAGCAAACTGGACTGCAACTGGACTACACAATCAAATACCCCAGTGCACACTCGACCAATGACGCAAATAATAAAGGACACCCCTACTGTCATGTGCTCTTCTGCCTCGCTTGCACAACAACGTATTTTAGGCTGCCTATACGGTCAGGCCATCGGCGATGCTTTTGGCATGCCCTCTGAGCTGTGGTCACGGGAAAAAGTGCGTGCCTATTTTGGCTGGATCTCGGATTTTCTGGATGGCCCACAAGAGAACATCGCCGCTAATGAGTTTGTTCGTGGTCAGTTCACCGATGATACATGTCAGGCGGTTGCATTAATGGATGCCATTATCGAAGATAATGGTCAGATAAATCCACTGACGATTGCCGCGCATATCATGCGCTGGGCCAAAAAGATTGATGCTTTCAATAAAAATATCCTCGGCCCAACGTCAAAAGGCGCATTAACTGCCCTGCAACAAGGCGTGGCGTTGGCCGATATTCAAGCCAATGGCGTCACCAACGGCGCGCCAATGCGCATCGCGCCGGTCGGCTGCTTGTTGCCAACCGCCGATCGCGACGCCTTTATTGAAGCCGTTCGCTTAGCTTGTGCCCCGACCCATAAATCCGATATCGCTATTGCCGGATCTGCGGTGATCGCATGGGCAGTCAGCCGCGCCATTGATGGCGCTGACTGGGCCACCATTTGCCGCGAGCTGCCGCCACTGGCGCATCAAGTACAAACTCGTTTTGCTTCTACCTTCAGCGCCTCACTGGCACGCCGCATCGAGCTGGCATTGCAATCGGTGCGCCAATCTACCGCCATTGCGGCCACCGCCGAAGAAGGGCTGCGTACCGGTTTGGATGAGGTCTACGACCTGATTGGCTCTGGGATGGATGTGATTGAATCCGTGCCAGCGGCCATAGCGATTGTCGAACTCGCCGCCGGGGAGCCGATGCGCTGCGCCGAGCTGTGCGCCAATTTAGGCGGTGACACGGACACCATCGGTGCGATGGCAACCGCAATTTGCGGCGCGCTCAATGGCGTGGACGCCTTCCCACTTGCAGCACGCACGTTAATTGCCGAGGCCAATCAGATTGATTTGGCCGCCTACGCGCAACAATTGACCCAATACCGTCAAACGGAATTTCATCAACAGGAAGTGTGAATATGAGTCAGCAAACTGCAGACGCGGCCTGCGCCGCGCCAGCCGACGGGATTAACCTCATCCCGCCACAACAGTGTACTAAGCGTCCTGCGGAACTGTTTTTTGTCTGGTGTGCCGCGAACATCGGCATCCTGGGCGTGGTGTACGGGGCGGTGATCGTTTCGTTCGGGCTGTCTTTCTGGCAATCCGTGCTGGCAGCGCTGGTCGGCGTAGCATCGTTCTCGCTGGTCGGGATCACCAGTGTGGCCGGTAAAACGGGCCGCACCACCACGCTGACCCTGTCTCGGGTCTGCTTTGGTAAACAAGGCAATATCGCACCAACGGCCTTTTGCTGGATAAACCTGATGGGTTGGGAAGCGGTGAATCTGGTTACCGGCACCCTGACGCTGGTAGCTCTGTTCAGTGCCATGGGGATCGAAACCAGCGCGCTGATCACGGGGATTTCTCTGCTGCTGTTTGGCGGCCTGACCGTGGTGGTCTCCATGTTGGGCCAAGATACCGTGCTGCAGATGCAAAAGTGGATCACCCGCACCTTTGGCGTGATGACGCTGATTGTGGTGCTGTATCTGATGGCCAATGCCGATTGGAATGCGATTTTAGCCCTGCCATCCGGTAACTGGCTGACCGGCTTCTTACCGGCGGTTTCCGTGATCGCCGCCGGTACCGGCATCAGCTGGGCGATTGCCGGCGCCGACTACAGCCGCGATCAGCACGCTGACGCCAGCACCGGTTCCATCTTTTCGGCGGTGGTCGCTGGAGCTGCGCTGCCACTGGTGCTGCTGATGTTTGCTGGGATCCTGCTGACCGCGCAAATCCCCGATCTGGCCTCTACCGAAAACCCGATCGCCGCAATTGGCCAATTACTGCCAACTTGGATGGCGATCCCGTATCTGGCCGCCGCCGTAGCGGGCATCGTCACTATCGCAGTGCTGAGCCTCTACTCTGCTAGCCTGAACCTGCTGAGCATGGGCGTTAAACTGCGCCAATCGCATGCCGTGATGCTGGATGCGGTATTGGTCGTGGGCGTCGCGCTGTATGTGCTGTTTGTCTCCGGTGATTTTCTGGGGCCATTTATCGCCTTTTTGATCTTCTGTGGTCTGTTCTTAGCGGCGTGGGCGGCGATTTTTATTCTCGATTTTCTGGCCCTGCGCCGTCAGCACGGTTATGACTACCGGGCACTGTACGGTGATACTGGCCTGCGTAAAGGCCCACTCGCTTGCTGGCTAGCCGGCGCCTTGAGCGGCCTGCTGGTCACCAAAACCGGTTTTATTGATGGGCCGCTAGCAATCGGTATTTTTGCTGACTCCAGCTTGGGGCTGTTTATCTCCTTTGCCGTGAGTTTAGTTCTGTATGCCCTGTTGTTCGTTGCAGCGAAGAGGAAATAAAAGGATGTTGAACCTAACTGCACAAACACCAGTCATGGTGATTGGCGCTGCCTTTGGCGATGTGATGCTGAGTATGCAGCGTCTGCCGCGCTCAGGCGGCGATGAAGTGGCTAGCGAGACTGGCCGTCAAATTGGCGGCTGCGCCTTTAACGTGGTGCGCGTATTAGCCCGTTTAGGCATGCCGCTGATTAATGGTATTCCGGTCGGCACCGGTATTTGGGGCGAAGCGGTAGCCCGTGCCATGCAGGCTGAATCTCTGCCGGTACATTTGCGTAACCGCGAGCACGATAACGGCTGGTGTCTGGCACTGGTCGAGCCGAGCGGTGAACGCACCTTTGTTACCGTTGAGGGATGCGAACAGTTCTGGGATACTGATGCCCTCGAAGCGCTGCTGCCACAAGAGCCGGCGTGGGTTTATGCTTCCGGTTATGAAATTGCCAGCAACCACGGCAAGCCGCTCCTGAGCTGGCTGACCAATTTGCCAACGCGCGTGAAGCTGTTTATCGATCTCGGTCCGCGCATCAGCGAACTGTGTCCGCAGGTGCTGGCAACCTTGCTTGGACGCGGCGCGCTGCTGACCCTTAACCGCGAAGAAGCGGCGCAGCTGCTCAAACAGCCTGCTACGCCGCAGAATATCGCGGCATTTTGTCAGGCGCACCATGTGCCGCTGATCGTTCGCCAAGACAAAGATGGCGCGCTGGTCGGCTCGCCGGATGGGCAGTGTCATCAGGTGATGCCGGTGTCGATCACCGCGTGCGATACCATCGGCGCCGGTGATGCTCATTGCGGCGCTACGCTCGCCGGATTGATGAGCGGTCTGCCATTGGTGGAAGCGGTGCAATTAGGCAATCTGGTCGCGGCCATTGTCGTCAGCCGCCCTGGCGCTGACGGCGCGCCGTATCTGGCGGAGCTGAGCGATTACGCGTTGCCGGCAATTCAGCAGATAAACTGACGGCACCACACAAAACGGCACGGCACTGCTCGGCAATAAGCTCGCCATCATGCTGTCTTATCCCGCCTCGCCATGCAAAATGCATGGCGAGGCTTTTTTTCCCTTTTCCCTTTTTTGCAATATGGTGCCGTTCGATTGATCATTTCAATAATTGTTGTATAGTTGAATGATAACTCGTTAGTGCAGAGAATTTGTATGGACAAACCTACCGCAACCAAAGTGTTTGAATCGCTCGCCTCGGGCATTCGTCTGGATGTTTGGCGCTTGCTGGTTAAAGCCGGACTCAACGGCATGGTCGCCGGACAACTGGCGACTGAGCTGGATCTGGCGCCAAACACCCTCTCGTTTCATCTCAAAGCCATGTTGCACGCTGGGCTTGTTTCGGTTGAGCAAGAGGGCCGTTTTTTACGCTATCGCGCCAATATCCCACTGATGCTGGATCTGATTGGCTACCTGACCGAAGAGTGTTGTCAGGGCCAACCTGAGCAGTGCGCCGATCTGCGCAAAAGCGCTGGCTGCTGTGAAGCCGTGCTACCGCCGCTCAGCACAACAACAGAAAAATAGTCTTCACGAACGGCTCATAAGCAAGGAAAACAAGGCGTTGGCCGATTCCTGAGAGCCTGAATAACATCGCTAGCGTACCCGCCTTTTAGTGCGCGCTGGCTCAATTTTTTCGGAGAGTGTGTATGTCTGCCCCCACCTGCGGCGAACTTGCCACCACAAAACGCATGCGTTTTCTCGACCGCAACCTGACGCTTTGGATCTTCGCCGCCATGGCGCTGGGCGTCGGCATTGGTTATTTCTTCCCACAAGTCGCTAGCTGGAATGAGGCGATGTCAATTGGCAGTACCAACATTCCACTGGCGATTGGCTTGATTTTAATGATGTATCCGCCGCTGGCGAAAGTGAATTACGCGGCGATTGGAACGATGACCCAAGATCGCACCGCAATCACCTTATCGCTCATCATGAACTGGTTAGTCGGCCCGCTGTTGATGTTCGTGATTGCGCTGGTGTTCTTGCACGATCAGCCCGGTTACATGACCGGCCTGATTTTAATTGGCTTAGCGCGCTGTATCGCCATGGTGCTGGTGTGGAACGATCTCGGCGGCGGTAACAAAGAGTACGGGGCTGGACTGGTCGCCCTAAACAGTGCGTTCCAAATTCTGACTTACAGCTTCATGGCGTGGTTATTTATCACGGTGCTGCCGCCGCTGTTGGGCTACCAAGGCTTTGCGGTTGATATCACCATGTTAGATATCGCCAAAAGTGTGCTGATTTATCTGGGGATCCCCTTCTTAGCCGGTTATCTGAGCCGTAAATGGCTGATTAACGCCAAGGGGGAACAATGGTATAGCGAAACCTTTATCCCCGCTATTTCGCCAATCACCTTGATTGCTCTGCTAGCAACCATCGTGCTGATGTTCAGCCTGAAAGGGGAAATGATTGTTGAGCTGCCGATGGATGTGTTGCGAGTAGCCATTCCGCTGGTGGTCTATTTTGTTCTGATGTTCTTTACCAGTTTCCTGATTGGTAAAAAGCTCGGCTTACCGTATGACAAGAATGCCTCAATTGCGTTTACCGCAACCGGCAACAATTTTGAATTAGCCATTGCCGTAGCGATTGCCGTGTTTGGCCTCAATTCCGATCAAGCCTTTGCCGGTGTCATTGGCCCCTTGGTGGAAGTGCCGGTATTGATTGCTCTGGTGAATATTGCCCTGAAGATGAAACAGCGTTATCAGACCCAAGGAGTTAAAGCATGACCGATTCAAGCGTGACCATTTACCACAATCCGGAGTGTGGCACATCCCGAAACACGCTGGCGCTGATCCGCAATAGTGGGATCGAGCCTGAGGTAATTTTGTACCTGCAGACCCCGCCGGACAGAGCCACGCTGCAGCAACTGATTCAGGCGATGGGAATTTCGGTTCGTGCTCTGCTGCGTCAGAACGTCGCGCCGTACGCCGAGTTGGGGCTGGCCGAGGATAAGTTCAGTGATGAGCAATTGCTGGACGCCATGCTGGCACACCCGATTTTGATTAACCGCCCGATTGTGGTGACGCCCATCGGTACTCGCCTGTGCCGCCCATCAGAAGTGGTGCTGGATATCCTGCCGCAAGCGCAGCGCGGCGCGTTCAGCAAAGAAGATGGCGAGCAAGTGGTCGACGCACAGGGCAAGCGCCTGCGCTAATCGGTTCACGCCGCCGGTATACTGACCGGTTGCCGCCAACAAAAAAGCCGTGGCGCACGATGCGCGACGGCTTTTTTATCGCTGTCATTAGCGTCTATCGTAAACCGACATTCAGCTTAATTTCAGGCTAACGAAATCCTTCAGACGCGAGAAGACCCCTGCTTCTTTGACGGCCGACAGCGTGTAGAGTTTTTCACTCCCGATCACCTGATCGTGATACACGTACTCAATCACCCCAACTTCAGTACCCTTCGCGACCGGCGCTTTCAGGTCTTTATCTTTCAGGGTATAGCGTACACGCAGCTCGTGTGCAGCCCCTTTTGGCAAGGTGAAGAACAGGTTATGACCAGCCCCGAGCTCCGCGTATTTGTCCTGACCGTACCACACCTTTTCACGGGTGATCGCGCGATCTTTTTGTGCCAGCTGCACGGTTTCAAAATTGTTTTGTCCCCACAGCAGCAGCTTTTTAGCCTGCTCTTCACGGCCTTTGCTGCTGGCCGCGCCCATCACTACCGCAATCAAGCGTTGCCCTTCACCATCAATGCTGGTGGCGACCAAGTTGTAACCCGCCGTCTCGGTGTGGCCGGTTTTCATGCCGTCAACATGCAAGGTTTTATCCCACAGCAGACCGTTACGGTTACGCTGAGTCACCCCATTCCAGGTCAGACTTTTCTCGCTATAAAACGGGTAATAGGTCGGTTCACTGTTGATGATGGTCTGTGCCAGCACTGCCATATCGCGCGCGCTGGAGTATTGCCCCGGCGCATCCAAACCATGCACCGTTTCAAAATGGGTATTCGGCATATTGAGCAATTTGACGTTGGCATTCATCTGCTCAACAAATTGTTGCTGACCCCCACTGACATAATCGGACAGCGCCACGCAGGCATCGTTACCGGAATCAATGATGATCCCGCGCAGCAAATCACTGACTGTCGCTTTATCGCCGGGTTTCAGGAACATCAGCGAGGAGCCTTTAAACACCGGATTGCGGGTTGCCCACGCATCGTTGCCGATAGTGACCGGATCGTTGAGGGTGATGCGTCCTTCATCCAGCGCCTGCTCGGCCACATAGGTAGTCATCAACTTGGTCAAGCTGGCTGGGTTACGCCGCTCATTTTCATTGGCCGCCGTCAGGATTTGTCCTGTACGGGCACTCATCAACACCCAAGAGGCCGCATCAATGTGCGGAGCGCGCAAAGGCATGTCGGTATCGGCATGGGCGGTACTCGCCACCAGCAGCGCGGCTAACGTAAGTTTGCTAACAATATTCAAAACAGATCACCGTGAATAATAACCAATACCGGCTTTATCGGCCGGACACTGAGCCTCTTGCGTACCTACAACGAATGGCGCAATGTCACGCCATGCATTTTCTTTCATTCGCCCAGCCACCCATAAAGGCGACAATGTGGCAGCTAAAGCAGGCCGAGGCTCTCAGGCTGTGTCAGCCAAAAACAGCGGAACCCAAAAACAGCGGAACAATGTATGCGTTCTTGGCGCGCTAACATACCGCAGACAGGAGGGATAAGTGTAAAAAACAGAGGGAAAATACGTACAGATGTAACAACCGGCGAAAAGCGCAGCAATTGCGGGCCTTAGCGGCCCCCATGGCGGTGATTTTGTCAGCAAATCCCCGGTGGCCATGCCAGCGAGTGAGCCGAAAAAACATGCAGAGCAAACGCGCCACCCCACAGGCGGCTCTACATACGAACTGCGCTTACAGGGAAAGGGTTATTGCGGCCATATCGCAACTTAAGCGGCATTGTCCGCAGCCATTACAGCTATCGTCGACTTGCGGCAGTTGGCCTGCCGTTAAGGTGATAGCTTGTTGTGGACACTGCTCTGCGCACAGACCACACGCCATGTGCGCCTGAGTACAGCGGGCGCTGATCTGGGCTCGTACTGCGAATCGCCAAGAGCGATCACTGCGCAATGCGCCGGATGGACAGGCGCGTGCGCACGCCGCGCAGCCCTCGCACCACCGCTCAGCATAATCAAATCGGCTTTGCCCCTGCGCATCCAGCGACAGTGCCTGCACCGGACACGCACGGACACACGCCCCGCATCCGGTACACAAGGTCTGAAACTCACGCTCCTCGGCGCTGTAAGGGGGGCGACAGACATTCGCCCGCATCGGCATACTCGGCGCCGGCTCCACAGGACGCTCAGCGGCCCAATTCATGCTCAAAAAGCGCCGCCGCGACAAAATGCGCGGGTTTTCCAATCGCTCGGCTAATCGTTGTGTGGTTTTCATGTCAGGCTCTTTTCATCTCCACGCCAACAAGGTTCGTTACCGGCGTACAGACAGATGACTTAACGAAATAGCGGCTTGTTGGCCACCGTCACATCCAGCGTCTGCGCCAAATCATGCAGATAAATACGCGCTAACTGCCCTAACTCTTGGTAAAACGCACTTTCTCCACTGTCGATCAGCGCATCCAAATAAGCGTATGCCCACGGCAGTAAGTGCTCGGCCAGCAGCTGCTGCACCTGCGCGGTTTGCTGCTGTTCGGTTAATAACGCCAGAGTCATCAACATCAAGCCAAAGTGATCTTCCGGTTCATGCTGCTGCGGGGTAAATTGCAATCCACACTGCTGCAAAAACTGTCGATAGGCCAAGGTACTGTCGCCCATCAATAGCCCTTCGTGATCCAGATATACCGAACCCCACGGCGGTGCTGGCATGCTGCCTTGGCCAATAAACAGCACACTGTGCTGATACACCAAAGTTTCATCCAGCATGGGTAATTGGCGCAGCAAAGGCGCGGCTTGCGCTTGGCAAGAGGCCGGCAATAAACCTTTAACTTCATCCAGCACACCGAGCGCTACCTGAAATTGCGGGTCGGTGGGTGGACAGTAAAACAACACCCCTAAAAGTCGTGGGATGACCGCCAGTGATGACATCATGCTTCCTTCAAGATTTTTTGATTTTCGATGCCTGAGTGCTCTTGCTATGCACCGATCATGGCTCGTTCTGTGAGTTTCGCGCTCGTTTGCGTTTCACTTGAGGCGGTGTACGACCCCGATTGGACACCGTACACCGCGATGGCTTTACACCGTGCTCGCTTTATCGCTTGCCACGCTTGTTCTGTATTCCCAGCCAAGGCTGCAAGCGAGCGTTCAAGTCCGCGTGATTACATGCCGATTTTCCACAGGTCGTAAAACGCAATGCGCCCTAACAGCTCAGCCGCGATCACCGCCACAGCCACCAGCGCCGGTAACCATTTCGGCTCCTGACGCGCCGCCAGCAACAACGCCAGCGCCAATAGCGCGGTTTGCAGTTGCCATAAGCCGGTCACCGCCGCCAAGGCCGCGCCTCCACTGCTGGCAATAAACGCGGCATAGCCCAACTTGGTGGTAAGCGCAGCCACAATGCCCAGCCCCATCACCCAACGCGCCCATGTCACGCCCAGCGCGCAAGCCAGTGCGCCGCCACCAATGAACACGGTCAACAGGTGCATCAAGGTGACATGCCCGCTCGCCCAATGCGGCACGGTATCCAGCTGATAGATTTGCGGGATAGTCCAGACAAACAGTAGCCCCACCGGCACAGCAACGCCGAGCAGCGCACGACTTAAGCCCGGCGCAGCCTGACGCCAGCGCAATAGCGCACCTAAGCCCGCACAAGCGATGAAAATCCCCGACAGCACAATCTCATTGCTCATCGGTGAGCGACCAACGCCAGCCAGCATGTTCAGCGCGCGCAGCGGTTGCCCAAGGTGCACACTGCCCATTACGCCGCCGAGCGCAAACAGCGCCACGACGCCCAGCAATTTGATGCTGGCGCAGCGATCGCTACCGACCGGCTGGCGCGCTTGCCATAACAGCAACAGAAGATAAGCACCGACCGCGCTTTGCGTCAGGACGGTGAAAAAAACCAGCGGTAATTCATGCATGATCACACCTCCCTGGTGTTAGCAACCTGACCATCTTGACTACCCGACGGGCGGGCATCCGGATGCGGTTTGATGATCAAATTCGGCTGCGTCAACGACGGTGACGGCAACGGTGCAAACGCATTTTGCGTGCCGTACTTAGCGCGCAACTGCTCGATCGGGCCAAAATCCAGTGCACGCTGTGGACAGGAACGCACGCACACCGGCTGCTCGCCCTTGGCAACGCGGGTGTAGCAACCGTCACACTTAGTCATCACCTTTTTCTCGGCATCAAACTGTGGCGCGCCATACGGACAGCGCATCTCGCAGTAACGACACCCGACGCACAGATCCTGATCGACCACCACCAGTCCGTCTTCGGCACGCTTGTGCATAGCGCCAGTTGGGCAGCCAGTGACACAGGTCGGGTTCGAGCAATGGTTGCAGCTGACCGACATGTAATAGTGGAACACATCGGACTGCCACATACCGTTACGCTGCTGCCAGCCACCACCGACGTATTCATAAACCCGCCGCAGTTTCGGACCAATATCCAGATCCTTTTCATCCTTACAGCTCACCTGACATGTTTTACAGCCGGTGCACTTGGATGAGTCCAGAAAAAAACCATATTGAGTAGGCATACTGTTTTACTTTCCTTAAACCTTCTTCACTTCGCACAGGTTAGTCAGCTGCGGGTTCCCCTTCGACAGCGGGGAAGGATGCATCGTGGTCAGGGTATTGATACACCCGCCGACATCCACGCCATCTTTGTTGGTTTTCCGCCATGCCCCTTGCGGCATCGAGACCACTCCCGGACGGATCCGCGGTGTCACTTTAGCCGCCATCCGCACCCGGCCGCGGTCATTGAAAATCTCCAGCAGATCGCCATCCTGAATACCGCGTGAGGTCGCATCCAGCGGGTTAATCCACAGGGTATCGGGCACCGCTTCGCGCAATACCGCTACCGAATGGTAGGTGGAGTGTGTGCGACCTTTGGTGTGGAAACTGGTGAGTACCAGCGGGTATTTTTTCAGCAACTCCGGATCGCCATCGACCCCTTCGCGCACCGGCACATACTCAGGGATGGGGGTGATTTTGTCCCACTTCGGATCTGGCAGCGTCCATTCTTGGGCAATGGTCGCTAGGCGTTCGGAGTAAATCTCAATCTTGCCGGACGGGGTTTTCAGCGGATTAGCCTGTGGATCACTGCGGTAATCTTGCAGCGCGACATATTTGCTACTGTCCGCTAAACGGCGGTCTACCACGCCCATGCCATCGGTTTTGGCAAACGGCGGCAGATTCGATTGCGGATTCATCTTGCGGGTTTCCTCGTAGCAGTACTCCACCCAGCCATTCACATCACGCCCTTCGGTGAACTGCTCTTCAATCCCCAGTTTGCGCGCCACTTCGGCAAACACATCGTAGCTTGGGCGATTATCAAACAGCGGTTCAATGGCATTTTGCAGACGGATAAAGTAGTGATACGCCCCTGATGCATAGGAGTTATCCACCAGATCGTTTGACTCCACCGAAGTGCAATCCGGCAGCAACAGATCGGCATAACGCGCCGTGGCGGTCATGTGGTTATCCATCACCATAATGAACTCACACTGGCTCTCGTCTTCCAAAATCTTGTGCGTCAAATTGAGATCAGAGTGCTGGTTCATCATCACGTTACTGGCGTAACTCCAGATAAACTTGATGTTTTGCGATAACGCCTCAGAGCCGCGCAATCCACTGTTTTTACTGGTGAACTTACTTCCGTGCATGATGGCATCGGCCCACAAGAAACAGGGAATTGACGCTTTCACCGGATTTTTGAATGGCAGTTTTTTCAGTGGATAAGAAACATTGCCGCCCCAGTTACCGGAGTTCGTTCCCGGTCGGCCAAACTGTCCGGTGATCACCGGCAGCAACATAATGGCCATGGCGGTCTGCTCACCGTTCGAAGCCCGCTGCGCCGACCAACCTTGTGAGATCCACGCCGCTTTCGCCGCAGTCAGCTCGCGCGCTAACTGGCGGATCTCTTGCGGTGCAATGCCGGTAATTTGGCTAGCCCACTCCGGCGTTTTAACCGTTTTGTCCGCGCCTAAACCCAGCACATAGCTCTTATAGCTTGAGTTAGCCGGTGCCGAGGCTGGCAACGTACTTTCATCAAAACCCACGGCATAGCGGTTGATTTGCGCTTCATCGATCAACTCTTCGGTCAGCATGGTATGTACCATCGCTGCAACCAAAGCAGCATCCGTGCCCGGATTAATCGGCAGCCACGTGGCATTAAACGCCGACACGCTATCGGTACGACGTGGATCAACGATCACCACCTTCGCGCCGCTTTGGCGTAAGGCATCAAATGTTTCAGTGATCTGACCGCCACCTGACATCCGCGTTTCGGCAATGTTCTGACCGAACATCAAGACAAAATCGGAATGGCGAATATCGGAGAGCAAACTGGCTTGCGGTGAACCATACAAAAACGGCTCAATCACACCGATGGATGCGGTCGAATAGGTGGTGTACTGGTCAAGGAAGCCGCCCATCAATCCCAGCAAGCGTTTGCCTGCACTGCGGCCTTGAATGTTGGCTCCGGTAGAACCACTGCCGTACTGATAGTACACGGCTTCATTGCCATATTTATCAATGGTGTAGCGCAATTTATCGGCGAGAATCGTGGTAGCCTCATCCCAGCTGATCGGCACGAACTTGCCTTCACCACGCTTGCCAATTCGCTTCATTGGCGTTTTGAGGCGATCGGGGTTATAGGTCTTCCAACGCACTGAGCGGCCACGCAGACAAGGGCGGATCTGGTGCTCGCCCATCACCGCATCATTGATGCCATTTTCAGTATCAATGCGTACGATCACGCCATCTTTGGTGTGCACTTTCAGCGGGCAACGGCTGCCACAGTTCACCAAGCAAGCACTGTACGAAACTTTGGTCCCGTCATCGCGGGTCACCAATGCGGGTTCTGACTTTGCGTTTACTTGAAATGGCAGCGATAACGAACTGGCCACAGCCAATGCGCCTCCCCCTTTTACGCCCATCTCAAGAAATGAGCGTCTGGATACCTCGCAATTCAGGTATTCCGGATTACCTTTGCTCATATCACTCCTTAAATCGCCTACACCAAAATAAACCATTTAAAATGGAAATCCTTTTTTACAAAAATACCCTAAACGGGTTACCGGTATCATGGCTTGATAGATATCAAAAACTGGCCGGTAATTTTTATTGAGGGAAATAATTGCTGGTGAGGTCAAAAATATTATCCTGTCGCCTCAATATAATGAGGCAAGCTGTTTTATTTTGAATGAGAAAATGAATGAATATATAGATAAGTGTGCAAGGTGCAAATAAATAACAAGGTGACAAATTATTTAACGTAAGCGATGCGGTCGCCATACAATTGAATTGGGCGATGCAAGAAGTAACGCAAAGAAATGATGGCGTACAATTCAGTGAAATAATAAATACCGCCCATATAGCGGCACTAACAATAACAATAACGGCAACGGCAACGGCAACGGCAACGGCAACGGCTCAGTGTAATGGAAACCGATCAGGCCAACCACGAATTGACAAAACAAGCCTAATGAGATGATTAGGCCCTATCCATAGCCTCATGCGTGGCAAAGCCGCGTAGTTAGTGCCCTCTGGCCGCCTGCACCTGCGCGAACGCAGCCCAAAAATGGCGCGCCTGTACCAAGATCTGCTCATCCGGTAATTGATGCCAAATACTCTCACCCCACAAGCTTAACAGTACCGATTCGCTATCGGTAATTTGCGCCTCGCGCTGCTGACTTGGGCTTTCCCCCGCGCTTTCTTGCACTAACAATTCTTGTGCTAACAAAGTTTGTGCTCGCGTAGCATCGACCAATTGGCTTTCGCTAGTTGATGCCTCAAGATCTGATTGATGACGCTGCAAAACACATAATGCTGCGCGGATCGCCGCCGTTTCATAACGCAAAATATCATGCGCATCCGATTTAATATGAAACTGAGATGCCAATGCGGTCAACTCGGTCAGCAGTAATTCCCCTTCGATAATCAGTGCCGCTATCGCCATGACCGTTCTCCTTAGTGCTCTTGTCGTCAATATTGTTTTTATCCATAAAAACAATTAATTCTTATTCGCAATTTACTGTGCAGCCATTTTCCAATCTGAGTATAACTTTCTGGTGTTGATATTTTTAGCCGGTGACTAACGGCATCAACTTACGCCTTCCCTATTTTTTATTTTGCTCCCCCTTGAATTAAGCATAATCGAGCTACCCATAATTACCTATTTGAACCGCGCACATTTTTCAGCGCAACGCTGGGGAATTTGCCGCTATCTTGCAAAAAGATGACAACAATAAGAGGAGAAATAGTCATAACAATTCTTCTTTTACCGCCCTGCACGGCTTACACCGAGATGGGAGCTAAGCCGTGCAGGCACTGACAGATATGCTAAAATGCGGCAACATCCTGATATCACAACTCAAACACGGACTTACGGATGAGCCACTTACCTGTCACAGACGCAGAGCCTAGTCGTGCGCTGTATCGCCGCATTCCGGCAATTGAACAACTGCTGCGTCACCCGCAGATCCAGCCTCTTTTGGCACATTACGGCAATACCCTGATCACCGAGCAATTACGCCAACTGCAACAGCTGGCGCGCCAGCATATTCAAACCCTCCACTCTCTGCCAAATTGGAGTGACGATTGGCCACAAGCGCTGCAGCATGCGTTGCAACAACGCCGTCTGGCGCCGCCGCGGGTTTTTAACCTCACTGGCACAGTATTGCATACGAATCTCGGCCGCTCCCCGATGGCGGAGGCGGCAGTTACTGCAGTAAGCCAAGTGATGCGCCACCCTGCGGCACTGGAGTTCGATCTCGATGCCTCCGCACGCGGCCATCGTGACCAACAAGTCGCCCAGTTACTGTGCCGTTTGACCGGCGCCGAAGATGCCTGCATCGTGAATAACAATGCCGCTGCCGTGTTGCTGCTGTTAGCCAGCATGGCCGCCGGACAAGAGGTGGTGGTATCACGTGGGGAGTTGGTGGAGATCGGCGGCGCTTTTCGCGTACCGGATGTCATGCGCCAAGCCGGTTGCCTGCTACATGAAGTGGGCACCACTAACCGCACCCACTTGCGCGATTACGAGCAAGCCATCAATCCACACACCGGCTTGCTGATGAAAGTGCACACCAGCAACTACAGCATTCAAGGCTTCACTGCCGAGGTCTCGCATGCTGAATTAGCCGCCCTTGGCCAGCAGCATGGGTTACCAACCGCAGTGGATTTGGGCAGTGGCTCACTGATTGATCTGACTGCCTATGGTCTACCCGCTGAGCCGATGCCGCAGACGCTGATCGCACAAGGGATCAGTCTGGTTTCTTTCTCGGGCGATAAACTGCTCGGCGGCCCGCAAGCCGGGATCATCATCGGCAAACGCGACCTGATTGCCAAGTTACAGCGTCACCCTCTCAAGCGTGCGCTACGCGCCGATAAAATGACCCTCGCCGCGTTAGAAGCCACCTTGAACCTGTATCTGCAACCCGAGCACCTGCGCCGTGACCTGCCAGCTCTGCACCTACTGACGAGAGAGCAATCCCAAATGCGAGCTGCAGCCGAGCGGCTAATCCCGATTTTGCAACCACTGTTCGCTGATACTTTTGCGATCGCCTCCGCAGCTTGCGCCTCACAAATCGGCAGTGGCTCACAACCGCTCGACCGCTTACCCAGCTGGGCACTGACCTTTACCCCGCATGATGGACGTGGCGCAACCTTACTGACACTGGCCGACCAATGGCGACGCTTGCCACTACCGGTCATTGGCCGCTTGCAGGAAGGTCGTTTATGGCTCGATCTTCGCTGCCTGTTGCCTGACGATGAAGCCTTATTCCTGAGCCAGCTCAGTGAACGCTATGCCGCATCGCAGAGCAAGCCGGTTCATCCTCAGTCCGACACTCAATCTGCCCCCTCAGCCGTGACAACCGTAACGGCCACAGCCGAAAAAAACCTGTTAGGAGGCGCTCTATGCTGATCGCCACCGCCGGCCATGTCGATCACGGCAAGACCAGTTTGTTACAGGCATTAACGGGGATTAACGCTGACCGCTTACCCGAAGAGCAGCGCCGCGGCATGACCATTGATCTGGGGTACGCCTATTGGCCGCAACCTGATGGCCGCGTGATTGGCTTTATTGACGTGCCTGGCCATGAGAAGTTTTTGGCCAACATGCTGGCCGGGATTGGTGGTATCGATCATGCCTTGCTGTTAGTCGCCTGCGATGATGGCGTCATGCCACAGACCCGTGAGCATTTGCATTTGTTGCAACTGAGCGGTGTTCCGACGCTTAGCGTAGTGCTCACCAAAGCCGACCGAGTGTCTGCCGAGCGTATCGAACGTGTCAGCCACGATGTGCAGCAGTGCTTATCTGAGTATGGGCTAGATGCTATGGGGATTTTTATTACCGCCAGCACCACCGGCCAAGGCATTGCGGCGCTGCAAGATCATCTGCGCACCCTCTCCCCTGCGTCGCGCGCGTTAGACAGACCCTTTCGCCTCGCAATTGACCGCGTGTTTACCGTCAAAGGCGCAGGCACCGTGGTCACCGGCACCGCGCTTGCCGGCCAAGTGCAACTCGGTGATAGCTTGCAACTTTGCAGCGCGCGCCAGCAAGTAACGGTACAATCCGTCACCGTGCGCAGCCTACATGCACAAAACCGCCCAACCGAGCGTGCCAGCGCAGGTGAGCGGATTGCCCTGAACCTGCGCGGCACGGATCCGGCAAGCATTCAGCGCGGAGACTGGTTACTCGCCAGCGCCGCAACCACTAACCCACACCATGCCGATGCGCCGCCATACTGTGACCGTCTAATTGTCAGCCTAACGCCCGCCACCGCGTTCAGCCATTGGCAGCCGCTGCATATTTACCATGCCGCCAGTCATGTAACGGGGCGACTAGCCTTGCTGAGTGAACCGGCGAGCACAAACGCCGATTCGACCACACAGCCAACGCTCGCCGAATTACGCCTCGACACACCATTACTGCTTACCGAGCAAGACTGCCTATTACTGCGCGACATCAGCGCTCGACAAACCTTGGGCGCAGCCCTCGTGGTGGACTTATTTCCACCGCTACGTGGCAAACGCCGCCCCGAACGACTCACTTTCTGGCAGCACTACCAATCGATTCTGAGCGATGACGCCAAAGCACTTGCGCTACGCCTCACCCAAGGCGCTTTAGACCCTGTTCAATTTGTGTGGTCACGCCAGCTACCGAGCCAGACACTCAGGCAACTTTGCCAGCAGGCACAGGTTATCCATGCCGGCGATCATCTACTCAGCACAACACACGCAGCAGAGCTACATCAGCGTTTATTGACCGCGCTCAGCACATTTCATCAGCAACATCCCGACCAACCGGGTGTCAGCCTCAGTCGTCTACTGCGCATAGCGTTGCCCGCCGAGCCCGTCCGCTGCGCCGAAGCCCTGCTACGCCAGTTGCTACAAGACGGCCTGATATTACACCGTCAAGGTTGGCTGCACCTGCCTACTCACAGCGTCAGCTTCAATGCACAGCAACAGCAACAATGGGCGCTCATCCTACCCCACCTACTCGCTGATACAGCGTGCTGGGTACGCGACTTGGCCCACGCGTGTGAATTAGAAGAAAGTGCCGTGCGCAGCTTGCTTAAAAGCGCCGCCGTGCAAGGCAAAGTGACCGCTATTGTGCCTGATCGCTACTGCTTGCAGTCTTGCTTATTGCACTGCGCTGAACTCATTCGCACACAACAGACCACACAAGGCAGCACATCTGCCGCCGATTTTCGCGATCAGCTCGGCATTGGCCGTAAACTGGCGATCCAGATCTTGGAGTACTTTGATCGCAGCGGATTTACCCGCCGGCGTGGCAACGCGCACCTACTTCGCGATCCGCTGATGTTCACGCTTGCAGAAGAAATGTCATTTACGCAGCAACCGACTAACGAAGTAAACTTAGGGAATAGTATCGGGCGAGCACGTCAAGAAACGCACCATGAGGCTGACATGGTAAACACCACTATCGATACGCTAACTGCACCCGCTACACCGGCATAAAACACGCAGGAATAATGCCAGCATTTCGCTCTGGCATTATCCCTGAATATCTTTATAATTGAGCACGTTACTGCACATATTGTATACATCTATGCAATAGACTATATCATGGAAGATCGTCGTTTCCGGTGAGGCGGCTGGACTTCAAATCCAGTTGGGGCTGCCAGCAGTCCCGGGCAGGTTCAACTCCTGTGATCTTCCGCCAATTAAGCTCTCCTGAACTCACCCCTCGTCAACAAATCGATTGAAATTCAATAAAAATCGGTAAGTGTTTGCATATATCAAGAACAGCGTCCAAGCAGTAATTTTTAAAATATCAATTCCACTAGTAATTTTAGTTATTTTCACGCGCCTGCAGACAACGCTGTAAATGCTTATTCTTCTTACCTTCCATAATAATCGCTGTATCATCAATAACCGCTATCTTTCGCGATAGACTATCCATAGCGTGCAATGCACTGATCTCATAAGCATATAGCTCGCCTTCAACAGGAATTCTAAACTCCTGCTTATAACCCGATTTAATGGGCTCGCTAATGGGTAAAAACAGTGGATTTTTGGGATGACAGTTTTTATCGAACGGTGTTACAACGATGAAACCAGCATACACGTCTGTCTCTCCTTTATTTTCCAATGTACCTCCTATATAAAACTCACCATTCAGCCCCACTCCCATATGAAACAATAAGTGAAGACTTTGCTCCGCGTGAACACTTGACGAGAACAAAAACAGCGAAGTAATAATCACCAAAAGTATATTATTAACCATGAGCATTTTCATTACAAAAGGTCAGGCCAACATTTTTATTTAAATTAATAAACAAATTCAAAATCCACATCAATATAAACGTTAAACAATTTTTAAGCATCAATCTGTTTTACATGCTACATGATATGGACTATTGTCAGTGATAGATATAAATTCACTACCATCAAAAAGACTCACATCGTAATGTTTCTCACCGTAGGGCGGCATCAAGCCAGAATCACTCGCCCAATATGAATTGGACGAACCACCACAACGAGCTGATTGTAGAGGCCAGCCATACTTTGTACTCATTTCGTAGCTATTTGTTGATGTAGTATACGAATTAAATAACTGTTTCAATTCTGAGACGCTAGGTAACCTAGCACCTTGCGCTTTACAATAAGCATCAGCTTGAGACCAATTAAAAGTAGCTGCCGATGGTTTTATATATCCAGGAATAGTATCAAATACAACTTTCACCCTAACTTCGCTCGAACTCTGTTTATCCCCAATTTTGGGGTCCCCAGATTGAGAACGCGGTGTAACATCGACTTTAACATTAACATCCTTGCATTCGACACCAATACCCGTTACAGGGTCAAATACCGGTTGATAAGAGTCTTGGGTTTGATTTTTAACTTCCTTACCATTGTAGTACCATGTTATTAATGGGGCAGACTCCATATCATTATCAGTATCACTGTATTGATAAGACATAAATAATCGGTCACCAAAAACTGGATCTAGATTGTCTATCTTAACACCGCTCGCAATAGGTTTATGCCCCACCACTGGCGGCGTCAAAGAGCTATTCATGCCATATGAAAATGAGTGACTATAAATAACAACAAATAGCAGAATTACTTTCTTATAGTCAATAAACATTCCATACCCCATACTATACAATCCGTCTTCTGAGAATAATTGACTATGCTAAAGCCGTTGGGTGATAGCATAGAAAATGAATGCGATCATTATTTAACTTTAGCTTCTGCGACAATAGCTAAGCCTTGATGGCGAGTATGCGGCATATATGTTGCACCATTAACCCCATCAGTAATAATGTTGTATGTAATACCATTGTCCGCTGTGGATTTCCACGATAAATTATATGTATTGGTATCGCAGAGACTAAAATCACTAACCGGTGCACCTTCAAATTTACAGCTTGCCGTCATTTGACTAATACCAACGACAGGGCGTCCATTAGAACCGATGCCATGAAGGCTCTCATCATTTGCAGGGCTGATAAAATCAACTTTAATATTTGCTGTTGTTGGGTCAATAACTTCACCGCCACTTCCGCCGCCAGTGAGTGCTTGGCTATTAATGGTTACCTGATTACCAACAGTACCCACGCCATTTTTTGCCTCAACCGTCAGCTCTAATACACTACCGACATCGCCTAGCGTTAACAAATATCCATCAACGACTTGTGAATTAGTCACTGCCATCCCAGAACTAACAGCTGCAGCGGTGGAGCCAAGAGGACCCCATTGATATGTTGATTGGTCTCGATTATCACCACCATTTGACTCAAATACATAAGTAGCATTAATAACCTGCCCCAGTTGCAATGAGCCCGTCATCACGAGATTACTAATACTTGGAGCGGCACTAGCGTTGAAACCTACAAGCCCATAGTCCACCACCAGTACATCACCAATATTCGGATCACCACTAACGGTTTTAGGAATAACCTCTAACGTCAAGCGCTTACCCACTAAATCACTCTCTGTGATTAAAATATCAAACGTTGTCGTACTGTTAGCCATGGCAACGCCATCTAGCTTCCAGATATAACTGCGAGCAGTTTCGATATCACCATCAGTATCTTCAAATAAAAAATCAGTCTCATTAATAGCTATGCTATCACCCAACTGAATCGCCACTGGTTTCGTACCTTGAAAACTCAGTGTAGGTTTATGGCCAACAACTAATGGCGTCGGGTTAGATATCGCGGCATGAACACTCCCCGCCATAAATAATGATGAAATCATCACCGACAATACGTTTCTACTTTCCATTAAGATATCCATAGGTCTAACTACACCCAAACGTTATGAAGTAATATTGATGATTATTGCTATTACGTTCACGGCTTTAAATTAGCCTCAACCACCACCGGATAGCCCTGATCCGCGGAACTCGGTGTGAACGTGGCACCAAACGCGTTATTAATTTGATTACCATTGACATACCACCGCAACTCAAAGCGTGCATCACAGGGCTTGCTAGATAATTCTCCAGCGATTTGACACATTGCAGTCATCTCATCGACATTTGCTACGGCTCTAACCGTTTCACTTCCCGTGTATGTACCACCCGTCGTTCCATGAATTGACTCTGTGGCAGTAGAAACATAGTTAATGGATACCTGGATATTATTGGGATCAACAACCTCACCATCTGAGCCGCCTCCTGTCGTATCATCACCGTCTACCGTTGCCAGCGAACTATCGATAGTCAATGTATTACCGGTGATCGCCAGACCATTACGAGCCTGTATCGATAACTCTTTAATTTCGCCCACATCTGCTGTTGTCAACGCCAATACAGGAATGTGACCTGATACGACAATCGTCTGCCCAGCCGTAACATCAGCGGCGGTCTCGCCACGATTCCCCCAAGCATAAGTTGATTTATCCTCTTGGTTACCCCCATTCGCATTAAAGACATAGCTACCACTTAGCTCCTGCCCAACTTCAAGTTTGCCAGCAATACGTAGATTGCTTATCTGCGGACCCACCGCAGGATTGATAACCGTATCGGTTTTACCATTACCATCACTATCAGCCCCGCCACTGGTGTCATCACCTCCCGCAGTGCCCATATTGCTATCCACCGTCAAGGTATTACCGGTAATAGCTAAACCATTACGTGCTTGCACCGACAACTCTTTAATTTCACCAACATCCGCGAGCGTCAGCTGCAGAGGTGGTATTTGACCTGTGGCAGTCACTTCCCCACCTGTAGGTACATTAGCGGCTGTCTCACCGCGGGAACCCCATGCGTAAGTTGATCTATCATCGGGGTGCCCACCATTGGGATCGAATCGATAATTTCCTGTTAAGATCTGGCCTACTTCAAGCTTCCCTGCCATACGCAGATTTCTCACCATAGGCATAGCAGACTCATCAATGCCAGTATCATTTTTGCTATCCGGCTCAACCAATACTGTCACCGAAATTTCCTGTGATTTATAACCACGCCCTTTTTCATCAGTAACAAATAAATACAATGGAAAAACATGAGACATGCTGGACTCATTCGGTTTGATATTTGGCAATATGAGCTGGCTGTTTTTGTTATATATATTCTCAATTCCCGCACTCAACAGCGGATCTGGTGAAATCCACTCATATTTAACAATCTGACCATGCGAGATAGTGACTCGCGGCATCAACAAAACTCTCTGCTCGGGTTTTCCAATGATCGATGAATGCTCAATAGCAACGATGCGATCTTTCTCTTTGTATGCCAACGCAATATCATAATTTCTTTCAACGATATCAGTTCGCATGCCTTGCAGGTTTTTAGTGAGAATCGATGAGTAGCTGCTAGTCATATCTTTGAGTGATGAACCAAACTTCCACTCAAATCCTAAATTAAATACAGTATCACTCGCTGAGCCTTTTATAATACGATGATCTATGCCCACCTTCAGCAAGGGCATCGGCTGCCACTCAATACCTACAGTTCCAGAATATGGGTTCTCTACGCGTTTTTTATCCGTAGCGATACTAATTTCATTACCAAAATACTGCTCGACCTTAGCGGACAAAGATAAATTAGGGTATTGTGGAAGATAGTAACGCGCATTAATATCCAAACCATGCGCCGCTCGCTCTAAATAATTATCAACACTTTTAGACTCTCGCCAATTACTTAGTGGCGCATACATATTTAGCGATAGCTTTGTGTAATCGGCCCACGCTTCTGCACCTATACCAATGCGGCTATGGTGATTATGAATTTCATGATCAAAAAACGCATTGTAGCCTACCATCCATGGACCTAAAAAGTGCCTATGCCCTAGACCAAAATTCAGCACGGCGGTGTTAGCATGCCGATCATAACGTCCTCCTCCCTGTAAAAAAAACAGATTACCATCAGATTCGTTCAACGACGAAAGAATATCGATAGAGAATTTTTGCAGTCCAAAAGAATCATCTAGCATCAATCCCACGTTAACATTACCAAAATCGCTAAAAGCTGAGGTCACATAACTTTTTGTTTCAAACTCAAATGAGCTCTTTAGCTGTCGTTTTACATTATCGATCTCATTATCAACAAAGGCTAAACGTTTCGATGGAATACGTCCCGTAAAATACGCACCTGAGGTTATATTAGAGTCAACATCGTTTATTGTATAACCCGTATAAGCTTCACCCATTCGTTTAGCTTGCTCAGCGAGTAGCATCTCTATATCAATATTTTTATTACTCCCACTAATTTCAAGTTCAGGAATAGATGCTATATCAAATTCAGGCGAAAATTTTTGATTATAAAATCTAGACGATTGACTTGTGAAATTATTATTCGAACTATCTGGTTTATGATCAGGCTGCGCATTAATTTTTTTTGGTTCATCACCCACTACATTATATGCATTTGCAGACCAAAGGCCGTTCTTTGTTTCAGCAGTCACAATAGTGCTGGATGCAATTAATATGCAGTAAATATACAGAGTGAATCTGCCTATCTCATAAAAAGTAGACAATCTAAACACAGACATTAGCGTTCACCAACAGTAGACTTCCCTGCAATGATCATACGCGGATATTCACTTCGACATACCAATAATAAAATAATAAATTTATTATAAAATGCACTTAAATTAACCATATACTACAGATAGTTATATTAGTACGGACCAATATCTAAAACATTGTCTAAGAAACGACTAAGCACGGGTAGTTGATTGAGTTAAAGTTAGTCTCAAGTCTTATACCATTCACACAATAAAAAATTTGTTAGTGACTATACCGATATCAGTGATGCATTCACTGAAGAGCAAAGGATTATCACATTGATTTTAAAGACTAAATTTTACAGTAAAAGATTCACCATCGTTTTACATGACTTTCTTTGGCCTACGTTTTTATAAAAATCAGGTGATTGTAAAAAAAACAATTAATGAGTATTATTACTAATATGTCGACCGATGGCAGTAGCCTATGATGTTAGAGTTAGATATTACTTCAGGTGAGCTGAAATGGCAGTCAAAAAGGATCGCAAGGTTAAACAAAAGTGAAGCGAGCATACTTGCATTTTTACTTAAAAATATAAATTATTTTTCCAGTAAAGATGACTTACTGTGCGAAGGCTGGCCGGGAAAGGTTGTATCACCCAACTCATTAGCTGTTGCCATTAAAAATATAAGACGAGCACTTTCAAATACCACCCCGGATTTTTCAATCGAAACAAATCATGGGCGTGGGTATACATTGCATGGAGATGCAAACACATTCAAAATTTCAAACAATAAAGAAAATATATCCCTCATAGAAAACCGTATTCATCAGACAGGATTCGAGATACAACAAGTTTATTCGGCACCGAACTCGAACGAAGAATTTAAGTCTGCACCAACAACTAATAATGATGTGCTAGCACCTTACAGTAATGAACAAACAGCAAGCATAAAGAACAAGTTGTCATCCACTGTAAAGCACATTGCACTTGCTTTATATGCGGTATTCATAATGTACTTAGCACTTGTGTTCAGACAAAATACAGGCGATCTTTACTGCTATGAAGTAGCAGAAAAAACAACAGCATGTGGCGTATTTTTCTTAAACACCCCTCAAATTGAAAAACTTAAAGCGTTACTACAAGGAAAAGATGGAGTTTATTTTTATGGCCAGAAAAATAATTCATCAGAGTTTAAAGTATATCGCGATAATTAGTTTTATTTATATCAATATCTATGTACTCCTTCCTTTTTTAAATGGTTTTGGGTGTGATTTCAAATCAGAGGCCAAGTATGAAAGCGTTACCTATTTAAGCACATGCAGAATGGGATATATAGAGTCTATTGCATGGAATAAAAATACGGGCGAGAAGAAACTATATCGTGGCGTACTAGCCAAAAAAAATGACGATATATTATTTTTCGTTATTCAATCAAAAGAGTTAAGTAAACCCATCGACAACTTTAATGATGGGTTAAACGCTAGACTCAGCGACACTCCTATCTTTTCAGCAAAACATATACATAAAAAAGATTTTGACCTTGTGTTAGTTAGGAACCCATCATTCTTCATTTACAAAACCAATCTTGTAGGTAAATTAGGATTCTGGTAATTCGTTCTTACAGTAATGATTGTCTATATATAATTATGTTGAACATTTATCTAACACTGGCTACAGTTTTTGATAATCAGCCTCGATTGAAAATAGCTTTAATGTTGAGTTTTGATCTAGTGGCTTTGAAAATAAATATCCCTGAGCCAGGGATATACCGATGCTCTTAAGTACTATAAAATCATCTTTTTTTTCAACACCTTCCGCGACAACATGCATACCAACCATTGATGCATATGTGAGAATGGATGATAAAAAATGCTGCATTAATCTATTATTGCTTATTCTATGAACTATTGTTTTATCCATCTTTATTGCATCAAAAATACCATTCCTTAACATTGAGAAAGACGAATGGCCCGCACCAAAATCATCGAGAAAAACCTTAACACCAATTTTTTTAATTTTATGTAAACCGTCCATAAAGGCATCAATATCAGAAATTGGTACAGCCTCTGTAACCTCAATATTCAAATGAAACTGAGGCACCTTGTGTTTAGATATCACGTTATTTAATAACCCTTCAACTTGTTTGGCGTTTGATATTATTTGAGATGGTGAAATATTCACAGTTACAGGAACCCCTGTATGCATTATTACACTAATCGCCTTCGAGACTATAACCTCAAATATCTCATGCATATAGCCATATTTTTCAGCCCAATTAATGATCTCATCAGTACTCACTATAGGGTGTCGTAGCAAAGCTTCGAATGAAATGATGCTCATATCATCTATGTTATAAATCGGCTGAAACACAGCATAACAGTCATTTATTACTTCACTAATGCTTAATGTTAGATAATGAGCTTCACAATTATGTTCCTTATTGTAATCCATACACACCTCAAACTCAGAAGATATTATTTATAGATCTAGCTATATCGTTATTAATAATATTATGTAAGTGTAAAACCATAAAATACCATTGCGTTATTACGTACAACTTTACGCTAAATAGCCATCCATTCAATAATTAACGCCCAATGCAAAGAAAGGTATCGAATATGCTAAATTTAGTTCATCACGGCTTTTAATAAAATCCAATATGATATTAATTCCATACTCTTCCTTCATCATAAAGCAAACATCCAAATAGGCATTAAACTCTATATAACTCAATGGCGGAGGACCCACTCTAACATATTTAAAAACACCTTTAGTTATAAAAAATTGTTCCTGATAACATCGTTTCCAATCGTAAGCACTAAAGCAAAACTCATAACCATAATCGCTGAGCAGATAAAGATATTTATATAGTGCCTGTTTGTTAGAATAATATGAGATAGGAGTATTGATATCCAAAACCAACGTAACACCATGGCATTGTAGTAAAACTAATTCACTAATCAATTTATCAGCAATGAATGGAATTACCTCAGCCTCCACTTTCAAGAAAAACTTACTTCCAGCCATATCTACATATGGCGATGTTCTAAGAAACTCATACAATAACGAAATATGCGTTTCATTCTTTATCTCTGACATCCATGAACCATTTAGAGCATGTATACTTTCTCCATCAAGCTCTCTCGATTGTAAATACACATCAAATATTTTGTATCCTTGGTCTCTAGGGCAAAGCTCTTTAATGTAAAACATGTCGACCTCAAATATACAATGCGCTTTTTTAGAGTAAATTAGATGCTAAAAAAGCATTAAATAAAACGTCGCTGAAAATATAATTCGCACGATTTTATCTCTACACGCCTAGTTAGCCTCTAATTTAAACCCAGATTTCCTGGGTTCAAAAATATATCCAGCCCCTGATATATTCGTTAAGCAAGAGCAGTCTTCATCTGCTTTTTTGATCATTTTTCGTATATTGGATAGTGCTACTGCCACAGTGTTATCACAGACAATTCTATGCGACCAGACAGCCTCTAAAATATCTTCTTTTGAAATAATCCGCCCAACGTTACAGACCAAGTAATTAAGAACATCGCGATCCTTTTTGCCTAGTCTTGCTCTCATCATATTCCCGTTGGTCATCTTATAGTCAACAACACCTGTCTCTAAATCGAATGAAATTCCTCTATTTTTATTTACCATTTTTTTATACATAAATATCAACTCCTATCAATAACATTCTCCTCGTGTGCCAAGACCTCTATCATCATGCGTTTTCAGTATAAAGTAATGATAGTAAAATAATAAATTCGTAAAATTTTTAACTCTTTTAAAACAATGAGTTAGTTATTAAAAATACGGGTAGGTAGCAATTCATAACTTATTCATAAATAGAATCTATGCATAACAGCTCCATAGTAGGACTAGATGACACATAATCAGTGTGCGTACATCTATTTAACTTATGATGAAACAATTACGCTACTCGAGGGTGCATCAGAAGGCTACAAGTGAGATTCAGTGGGAGTAAGACGATTATCGTTTTAAAAAATGGGTAAAGAGACAACTCGAAAATAACGATGATATTGATAGTAATGGCATCCACGTTAGATGCCAGACAAAGTATTACAACATGAGCATATTCTTAAAATCACACGTTTTCTATACACTATTTTCCAATAAAACAATACCCGATGCCTGGCTCTGTTTTTATGAAAATAGGCTCCTGAGAGTTATCTCCGAGTTTTTTGCGTAAGTTAGCAACTACAATACGTAAATAATGAGTATCATCTATGTGGCTCGGTCCCCAGATATCATTCAGTAGTTGCGTTTGCAATAGCAGTTTTCCCGGATGACTGATCAAAGCTTGTAGTAAGGCAAACTCTTTGCGCGATAAATTAATTTCATTGCCATGTAAGGTCACCTGGTGACTATTAATATCCAAGGTTAACCCACATTCTGGGAAGCTGCATTCGGTATTACTGGCTAAGCCGATTCGCTGGCGTAACAACACTCGGATCCGCGCCATCATTTCGTTAATACCAAAAGGCTTACTCATGTAATCATTTGCCCCAGTATCAAGCAACGAAACTTTATCCAGCTCTGAATCACGTGCAGACAAGACTAAAACAGGGGTTTGATGGTGTTTGCGAATTTCCTGTAGAACTTGGATCCCATCGCCATCCGGCAGACCCAGATCTAAAATGACTAATTCTGGATTAGTGTGGCGAAATTGAGCAATGCCATCCATTACCCCAACACTTTCTGTAACCGTATGCCCCTCAGCAATTAGGCTGATACGCAAAAAGCGGCGAATCGCTTGTTCATCATCAATAATGAGTATATGAGCCATTATTTTTCCGGAGAGTTAAGTCCAACAGGAAGTGAGATTCGCATACAGGTTCCCACTTTATTCACGCCGGGGAAAGCCCAAATTTTGCCGCCATGTGCTTCTATCATAGCGCGGGAAATAGCTAAACCAAGGCCGGTGCCGCGGCTGCCACAATCTCCCACCGGCTGGGTATAAAACAAGTTAAAAATTTTACTTCGATCCGCGTCGGCAATACCGGCGCCCATATCAATAATATCGATAATGATATCTGGTAGCGCGAGTACGACCTTAAATTCAATCGGTGTTCCGGCCGGTGAATAACGGACCGCATTATCAAACACATTAACCAATACCTGCTCGATCAGCGCGCCATGTACATACAGCAATGGAATATTTTGGTCGATGTGAATTAGCAATTTATGTTGGCGCCACGCGGCCTGTAAGCGGTGATAGGCGGCATCCACAAGATCTTCAATCGCCACCCATTCGCGTTTGAGCTGAAAATCCGGTGAGCCAATGCGTGTCATATCCAGTAAATTCTGCACATAGCTGCGCAAGCGCGCGGCCTCTTCTTGAATTGACTGTAATAGCTCGTTTTTTTCTTCAGGCGGAATTTTTTCGTCATACGCTAGCAGCGTACCGCTAGCCCCCATGATGGTCGCCAACGGCGTTTTCAGATCATGCGAAACCGAAGAGAGCAAAGCAGCACGCATGCGGTCCGTTTCGGCCTGCAATTGGCTGTCGGCTAAGCGTTCATCTAAATCGATACGAGCTAGCGCCGCACGCATATCGGATAACAAGGCTTGTAATTGGCGCTCGGCACCGGCGGAAAGAGGGCTTAATAAGCGGATCCCTAATACCAAATGATCGGTCAGCGGATGATACTGCGACTCTGCCGCATTTAAGGTAGCGGTAAACGCCCCAGCACTTTGTTTTTTAGCCAGACACCAATCAATCGCCGCTTTATCGGTTTGCCCCGGGATAGCCAGACTATTGCCGCTGTGCTCCAGATAATCTTGATCCAGCACCACTACTGCGATATGCAATGCTCCAGCAATCGCTTCGCTGCCTAAGCGTACCACTTCTTCACTGCTATTGGCTTTCGATAGCGCTTGGTTAAGGGCTAACAACGCATTCCCTAGATGCTGACTTTCGCGCAAACTGATCAGCTGTTTTCGTTGTCGGGATGCTAAACGACCCGCGGTCATGCCAACAATCAGCAAAACCAACAAAGTAAGGAGATCGCTGTGTCGGCTGACTTTTAATGAGTACAGCGGATCGACAAACAGCAAGTTATGCGCAATAAAACCGAAAATGGACGCTAAGGTCGCGGGCAGTAAACTGGTACTCAGGGCTGTGGTCATTACGCCCAGCACAAAAATCAATGGAATCGAGCTATCTGGCAGCCAACTGGATAAAAGCCATGCCAGCACCGTGGTACTACCCATAATCACAGCGGAAATAGCATAATCGCGCCATTTTCCGGCGGCATTAAGCTTATCTTTGCGCTTAGGATTAGAGACCACATCGGCCGTCTGCGCCACATCCACCAGCGTAATTTCCAGCCCTTGCGTAGCGCGAATCAAATATTGCACTAATGAGGGCCGCCACGGAATTTTATGCGGTTTGCCAAGCAGCAATTGTGACACTTGTTGCTGCTCGGCGGTTAACCGAATCGCATCGGCGACCGACGGGCTGGATAGTGTGAGTACCTTTGCCCCCAACTGCGATGCCAACGCTAACGCCTGCTCTGTTTCAACGCTGGTTTGCCCATTCGTATCCACATGCAAAACCAGCCACGGCAGTTGACGTCGCTGGGCAAAACGATGCCCATAGCGCACCAGCGCCATCCCCTGCTGCGTTCCCAGACAGACCATCAATTTGCCACGCAAAGGTTGCGTCGCTTTACCTGCCGCTTGCCATTGTAACTGCAAATCTCCTTCCACATGGCTGGCCGCGGTTTGCATCGCCAGCTCACGTAATGCCGTGAGGTTATTGAGCGAAAAAAATGACTGTAGCGCCGTTTTGGCCTGATGCGGCACGTATACCTTGCCTTCGCGCAGCCGCTCTAGCAACTCTTTGGGCGGCAAATCTATCAATACCAAACTGTCTGCATCGAGCAAGACTTGATCCGGTAGCGTCTCTTTAACCCGCACGCCGGTCAGTTGCCAAACCAAATCATTTAAACTTTCCAGATGTTGGACGTTGAGTGTGGTATAGACATCAATGCCCGCTGCCAACAACTCTTGCACATCCTGCCAGCGCTTTTCATGGCGGCTACCCGGTGCATTGGAATGGGCCAACTCATCCACCACCGCCAATGCCGGCTTTTGCTCAAGCAATGCATCTAAATCCATCTCTTCGATGCGTTGGTTGCGGTGATACACCGTTTTTCGTGCCTGCATCGGCAACTTGTCTAATAAGGCCAGCGTTTCACGCCGGCCATGTGTTTCGACAACCCCGATAAGAATGGACGTGCCTTCGTTGAATTGCTCGCGCACCGCTTGCAGCATGGCGTAGGTTTTGCCTACGCCCGGTGCCGCCCCCAGAAAAACTTTCAGTTTCCCTTTTTGCTCATTTTCCAAACTGGCGAGTAACGCATCTGCGCGCACATCATCCCGCATGATAATCCTTATCGAGGAGCAAATTCAGCTCCAGCACATTGATGACGGAAGGCCCCAGAATACCTGATTCCTGACGGGATTTAATCATGCTCTGCAGCTGATTCGGTGACATATTCCGCGCTTTGGCTACCCGCTCAATTTGTTCTTGCACCGCGGCTACCGGTAAGTGTGGATCGAGCCCAGAAGCCGAGCGGGTCAGTAAAGTGATATCGCGAAATCCCTGCTGAGCTTGTTGCTGCGCAAATTCTTGGCGCAGCGGTGACGACATGCCTAAATTACTGGCGCTGCCACCTAGCGAGGCGTAGTTGCTGGCGGATGGCCGGCTCACAAAATAGCGCTCACCGCTAAAAGGTTGAGCGAGCAACGCACTGCCAATGAGCCGGCCGTCGGCCGCGTGTAATTGACTGCCGTTGGCTTGCCAAGGGAACAGCATCTGTGCCAATCCAGTCACCAAAAGCGGATAACCCGCGCCCAATAGCAATGTCAGTGTCAATAATGTGCGTATTGCAATCATGGTTATCCCCTTATACCAAGCCCAGCGCGGTGACTAACAAGTCAATCAACTTGATGCCGATAAACGGTACGATTAATCCACCTACGCCATAAATCAGTAAGTTACGGCGCAGTAATACCGCCGCCGAGCCGGAGAGATTAACCCCGCGCAGGGCTAAAGGCACCAACGCCACAATCACCAACGCATTAAAAATGATGGCGGACAAAATGGCGCTTTGTGGACTGTGCAACTGCATCATGTTCAACACGGCCAATTGCGGATAAGCGGCGATAAACAGTGCAGGCAAAATCGCAAAGTATTTGGCCACATCGTTAGCAATCGAGAAGGTGGTCAGTGCTCCGCGCGTTACCAGCAATTGCTTACCGACCTGCACCACATCGAGCAACTTGGTCGGATTGGAGTCCAGATCGATGAGGTTGCCCGCTTCTTTGGCGGCCTGCGTGCCTTCATTCATCGCCAGCCCCACATCGGCCTGCGCCAAGGCTGGCGCATCGTTAGCGCCATCACCACACATGGCAACAAGGCGTCCTCCAGCTTGCTCTTGGCGGATATAAGCCAGTTTTTTCTCTGGGGTTGCTTCCGCGATAAAATCATCCACACCGGCCTCTGCCGCAATCGACGCCGCGGTCAGTGGGTTATCCCCCGTTATCATGACGGTGCGGATCCCCAACTGGCGCAGCATCTGAAAACGCGCTTTGATGCCAGGTTTGATGATGTCTTTAAGACACACCGCCCCTAATAACTGGCGCTCAGTACACACCAGCAGTGGCGTTCCGCCTTGGCGTGCAATTTGATTGACCGCTTGACTCAAAGGCTCCGGCATTTGCTCACGGGTCATGTGCAAGAAACTGAGCACCGCATCCACAGCTCCTTTTCGGTAGAGCTCAGTAGCGCGATCTAAGCCGCTCAGACGCGTTTCGGCGCTAAATGAGATCAGCTGATCGCCCTCTTCGCTTTGCGGGATGGCTACATGCTGTCCCGCCAGCGTCAAGATGGATTTTCCTTCCGGCGTGGTGTCGCCCAATGACGCTAACATCGCAGCAAGGTAAAGTTGCTCCGCTTTGACACCAGGCGCCGCGATAAACGCATCTGCCATACGATTACCGAACGTGATAGTGCCGGTTTTATCGAGCAATAAGGTTCGCACATCGCCAGCCGCCTCAACCGCGCGCCCTGATTTGGCAATCACGTTTAATTTCACCAGCCGATCCATACCGGCAATCCCTATTGCGGAGAGCAAGCCACCAATGGTGGTTGGGATCAAAGTGATAAACAGAGCTATCAGGTACAGGCGTGGCACTTGAGTTTGGTTATAATTTAAAAACCACGGCAACGTGACCACCACTAACAGAAAAATTAGCGTTAAGCCGACCAACAGAGCATTCAGCGCCTGTTCATTAGGGGTTTTCTGCCGTTTGGCGCCCTCTACCAACGCAATCATGCGATCGAGCGTGCTTTCACCCGGATTCGCGGTAACCCGCACCCAAATTTGATCAGATACCACCAAGGTGTTACCCGTCACGCCACTTTTATCGGTACCGGACTCGCGGATCACTGGGGCTGACTCGCCGGTTATGGCCGCCTCATTGACCGATGCAATCCCTTGGATTACCTCGCCATCCGCCGGGATCGTTTCACCGGCGCGTACCAACACTAAATCATCTTTGCGCAATTCAGTTGCCGCAAGCCACTCACCACGTCGAGAGCCTGCCGCTGCCACTTTATAGGCTTGTAGCTGACTCATGCCGGCTTTTAAGCTATCCGCCCGTGCCTTGCCACGCCCTTCGGCCAAGGTTTCCGCAAAGTTGGCAAACCACAAGGTCAGCCACAACCAACCCGTCAACTGCCAAGCCAATTGGCTTTCTACGCCGGAGATCGGTTGTCCGAGCATCGATTCGATGGTTGCCATCAGGGCGGCTAACCAGAGCGTAAACAAAATGGGATTGTTCCACAGGGCTTTCGGGTTAAAACGGCGTAATGCCTCCCACGCGGCCGTCCACATCAACGATGGCGAAGTACGCGCCGCCGATGCCGAATGATTCAATACTACTGGCTTACTCATGATTAAAATGCTCCCAGCATCAGGTGCTCAGCAACCGGCCCTAATGCCAACACCGGTAAAAATGACAACCCGCCAATCAATAAAATCGTCATGATCAGTAAGGTGATAAATAGCGGCCCACTCAGTGGAAAATCGCTATTCCCCGCATCAATTTGCGGTGCGCGCGCCAGCTGACCGGCAATCACCATAACCGGAACGATATAGCCAAAACGCCCCAGTAACATCGCCAGCCCGATAGCAATACACTGCCAGTTATCGGCGGCGCCAAATCCGGCAAAGGCGGAGCCGTTATTGCCAGCGGCCGAGGCGTAGGCATACATCAGACGCGATAAGCCGTGTGGCCCATCATGGCCGATAACGGAGGCCGAGCTAGGCAGTAATAAGGTGATCCCACCGAGCACCAAGACCCCCACCGGCATCACCAACATGCTGGCCACCACCCATTTCATTTCCCGAATACCTAAGCGCTTGCCAAGGTATGAAGGGGTGCGCCCGACCATCAAGCCGCATAAAAAGACGGTGAGCAGAACAAACAGCAACATGCCGTAGATCCCTGCGCCAATCCCGCCAAAAATCACTTCGCCGAGCAGCATGTTGAACATAGCGACCATACCGCCTAACGGGGTAAAGCTGTCATGCATGGCATTCACCGAGCCATTGGAGGCTGCGGTTGTGGCTGTCGCCCAAATAGACGAGAGGATCGGGCCAAAACGGCTCTCTTTGCCTTCCCAGTTGCCCAGTTGCGCGGTTAATCCGTGTAAAGTCGGATCGGCAGCGGTTTCCTGATACAACACCGTCAACAAACCACCCACCAACAACAAGCCCATCGTGATCACCAGCGCACGGCTATGCGCTTTGTTCTTGGTGTAATCGCCCAAAGTGAACACCATGGCTACCGCGACAGACAGCAGCGCAACCATCTCAAACCAATTACTCAGCGCGGTGGGGTTTTCTAGCGGGTGCGCCGAGTTAATGCCAAAAAAGCCCCCACCATTTGACCCAAGCTGTTTAATCGCAATCTGTGAGGCCGCCGGGCCTAACGGAAGAACTTGCTCCTGACCGGTAACCCCAGTAAAAGGTAAGTACGCCGATAAGGTTTGTGGCACGCCTTGCCATACCAGAATGAGCGCCAATATCAGCGCCAGAGGTAGCAGGACATACAAGCAAAAACGCACCAGATCGACCCAGAAATTGCCCAAATGAGTGGTTTGCTGACGCGCAATCCCGCGGAACAGCACCACCGCAACACAAGCGCCAGTCGCTGCCGACACAAAGTTTTGGGTTGTTAATCCCACCATTTGGCTGAAATAAGACAGCGCACTTTCCCCAGAATAAGCCTGCCAGTTGGTATTAGTCATAAAGCTAACGGCAGTATTGAACGCCATTTGCCAACTCATGCCCGGCAGTTGTTCTGGATTAAGCGGTAACACCCCTTGCGCGATCAAAATGATGAACAACAGCGTAAATCCAGCCACATTGAACGCCAGCAAACTGAAGGTATAACTTTTCCAATCTTGCTCACGGCCATCGGTTCCACAAGCCGCCAAAGTTAAACGCTCCAGCATCGCCAACCAGTGCACCTGACCTTCAAATACGCGGTAGATGTAACGGCCTAACCACGGCGCAGGGGCTAAAAGCAGAAGTAAAAATAATGAAGGGAAAACATAAAGTTGCCACATGATCACTTAGCTCCCTTACTCATGCGAGCAAATAAGCGCTCGCACCAGATAGCCGGCCAACGCCAAAGACAGCAACAGATAAAGCTCATTCATAGTGACTCCATTCGAAAAAAATCGGTCACCCAAAGCCTATAAAAATGTGGCGTAAAGCGGCTATAAAGCCTGACGGGCTACGCGTAAAGTTTGCGTAAAATCTTAAGCATGACGGCCTTTTTCATCTGCTGCATACAGCATCCGGCACTGGGCTCACACCCTAAATGGACATAAAACTATCCGTCTTACCCGCAGCCGAATGATTGCGATGGCTCCTCGTTCGCCTGTACATTCAGCGCCAATATCCAAGCTATACCGCATCGTGGCCTCTCAAGAAGCGATTTTGTCAGAGGTAATTGTACTGGCCGCATTTTTAGCACCGATTGTCGACATGGGCGGCAATACCGGCAGCCAATCTGCAACACTGGTGATCCGCGCGATAGCGCTGGGCGATCTGACCCTACGCTGGCGTGATGTGTGGTTTGTCATTAAGCGCGAGTTGCCCCTCGCCGCCGCTCTCGGGGTTACCATCGCGATATTGGAAGTGGTGTTAGCGCATTTCAGCAAAGGAGTTGGGCTGGATGTATTGCTGATCGTCGGCTTAAGCATGTTGACCTGTACTGTACTCGGCGGCGTGATTGGCGCACTGCTGCCCTTTGTCGCACGGCGCATGGGCACCGATCCGGCCACCTTATCTTCACCGATGATCACCTCGGTGATGGATTTGGTTGGCGTCTTTATTTATTTTGGGTTCGCTTACTTGTTCCTCGGTGAGTTACTGGTATAACCGCCGCGCTTAGCAAGTGCCTCGGAGCGAGAGCTGTCCTACCCTCCGGCGTCTTTTAATGACGCCGGTTTTACTGAAAATGTGAAAACGTTACCAAGCGCAGAAAAATCAGTAAATACAGAGAGTAAAAGTCGATCTCTTTGGAAGAACGCCCGGCTTAAATTGCACTTTTCGCACAATGCATGTTTAATGCCTTGGTTAACAATTCTCGGACCAAAAGGTTTCTCATGGCAACAATCAAAGATGTCGCAAAGGAAGCTGGCGTTTCAGTTGCAACGGTTTCCCGTGTGATTAATAAATCGCCAAAAGCCAGTCAGGCGTCTATTGATGCGGTGACTGAAGCAATGAGCAAACTGGGATATCGTCCGAACGCGGCGGCGCGCGCCTTGGTTAACCAAAGCACCAATACGATGGGGGTGCTGGTAGGCGATGTCTCCGATCCATTTTTTGGCTCGCTGGTGAAAGCCGTGGATAAAGTGGCGCGTGAAAATGGTAAGCATATCCTGATTGGCAATGGCTACCACAGCCCGCAAGATGAACGGCAAGCCTTAGAGCTTTTGATAAACAACCGCTGTGAAGCGATTGTCCTGCATTCAAAAGGCTTGTCAGATCAAGAGCTGATTAGCTACGCCAACGAAGTCAAAGGCTTGGTACTCATTAACCGCCATATCCCCGAACTGGCTGACCGCTGTATCGCCTTGGATAACCATAAAGGCGCCTATTTAGCCACCGAATATCTGATTCGACACGGCCATAAAAAAATTGCCTGTATTGCTTCATCGCACAAAATTGAAGATGCCAATGAGCGCTTACAAGGCTACTTAGCCGCTCTTAATGACAACCAGATCACCTTGCCGAAAAGTTATATTGCCTTTGGTGAGCCCAATAGCGAAGGCGGTGAAGCGGCCATGACTGATTTGCTCACGCAAGGCATCGATATTACTGCGGTGGTCACCTACAACGACTATATGGCCGCTGGCGTGTTAACGGCGCTAGACCAAAATGATATTGAGGTGCCGGGTAAAATCTCACTGATTGGCTTTGATGATGGGTTAATCGCGCGTTTTGTGACGCCAAGCCTGACCACCATCCGTTACCCGATTGAAATGATGGCCGAACGCGCCGCACGTTTAGCGCTGGCACTGTCACGCGATGAAGCGGTGGAAGATGAAACGATTATCTTTAGCCCAACGCTGGTACGGCGAAATTCGGCCATCAATTTATAATCGCCACATCACTCGACTCTCCTCTAGGAGCCGCACCACATACAGTTACAATGGCCAAAAGCAATAAGCTCTCACACCGATGGTGCGAGAGCTTATAAACCCAGCGTCAACATAATAAATCGCTGAGTCAGCCACCATTAATCACCACTAGACAACCACAAACTGATAGCCCGTATTAAACACGTACTTTTGTCGCGGGTGGAGAATGCAGTCAGATTGCGTCCATTCTTCATGGTTGGGTGAGTCAGGATAGAACTGGGTTTCCAAGGCAAGCCCTGCATAGTCTTGGTAAGCGCCACCGCTGCGATCTGGCGTTCCGGCCAACCAGTTGCCGGTATACAGCTGCATGGCGGGCTTGTCGGTTGTCACCAACATCCGCACTTTTTGGTCGGCAGACACCACCTCGGCTACCGGCTCAGACAGCTTGCGGCCACTGGCGAACAGATAACAATGATCAAATCCCTTCACCGCGATTTGCTGTGGTTCACTTAACAGCCGCTCACCGATTTGGGCTTGCTCGCGTAAATCTAACGCGCTGCCGGCGACCGCTTGCAGATGACCGAGCGGGATCCCCTCGGCATTAATGGGCAGATACTGCTCAGCCGCAATCTTGATGAAATGCGAACGGCAATCCGGCACCGGTTGCTCTCCCTGCAAATTAAAATAAGCATGGTTGGTCAGATTAACCGGCGTTGCCCGATCGGTCGTAGCGCGGTAATGGATGGTCACCTGATTATCGTTAGTCAGCGTGTATGTCACATGCACCGTCAGATTGCCGGGAAACCCCTGATCGCCATCCGGTGACAGCAAAGAGAAGGTTACGGACTGCTCACTTTTCACCGCAATGTGCCAACGGCGCTTATCAAAGCCCTGCAGGCCACCGTGCAAGCAATGTCCAGCTTGGTTAGTAGAAACTTGGAATGTCTTGCCTTGTAAGGTAAACCGGCCATGGGCAATGCGATTGGCGTAGCGCCCGATGGTGGCGCCCATGTAGCACTGCTGGCGCATAAAATCAGCCATAGTGCTCACACCAAGCAGCACCTCGCGACGCTCTTCTTGGCCAACCGGCACCTGACAGCTTAGCCACGTCGCGCCGATATCCATGAAAGTAACACGCATGCCGCGCGCATTGTTGAGCTCCACCAGCTTGGCTAACCGGCCATCATAAGCCGGTTGCTGTGTCATGGTGATTGAAAGAGGCTGAGTCATAATCAATGTTGGCCTTGTACTTATAAACGCTCGACTAACCCAGCCCCATCCATCGCTTGGCAGACGTAAATAGCGGCTTTCAGACCGGTTTGCGCCTCATAGTTGGCATCCACCACCGCTTGCACACTGGCTACCAGATCGTGCGGCACCAATGCCACCACGCAGCCGCCAAAACCGCCACCGGTCATGCGCACACCACCGCGCTCGCCGATCACTTCTTTGACCATCGCCACCAAGGTGTCGATCTCTGAAACCGTAATTTCAAAATCATCGCGCATGGAGGCATGAGATTCGGCCATCAATCGCCCCATTCGCTGCATATCGTGCTGACTGAGCGCCTGCGCCGCATCCAGCGTACGGTAATTTTCCGTGATCACATGGCGTGCACGCTTGCGTAGTAGCGGATCTAACTCATGGCTTTTTTGATTGAATTGTTCAAGGGTCACATCGCGCAGCGCTTTGACACCAAAAATCGCCGCCACCGCTTCGCACTGTTCGCGGCGAGTATTGTATTCACTGTCGACCAAGCCACGTTTTTTGTTGGAGTTGATAATCACCACCACCAACTCTTCGGGCATCGAAACCGAGGTAGTCTCTAAACTGCGGCAATCCAGCAACATGGCATGCTGCTGCGAACCTTCGGCTGAGATCATCTGATCCATAATGCCGCAGTTACAGCCGACAAACTCATTCTCAGCTTGCTGACCGTTAAGCGCAATTTCCGCTTGGCTAATTTCAAGATTAAACAACACCTTGAATGTTTGCCCAATCACCACTTCCAGCGCGGCCGATGAGCTCAGCCCAGCCCCTTGTGGTACGTTACCGCTCACCGCAATATCGGCACCGGTAAACTGAAAACCGCGCGCTAACAGGCATTTCACGACGCCACGAATATAATTCGCCCACATTTTATCGTGCTGAAACGCGATCTCTTGTGTTAAATCAAACTCATCCAGCGCATTGCCATAATCCACCGAAATCACGCGCACGATATTGTCATCGCGCTTAGCCGCCGCGACCACGGTTTGGTAATTAATGGCGCACGGCAACACAAAGCCGTCGTTATAGTCGGTGTGTTCACCGATTAAATTCACTCGACCAGGCGCTTGAACAATATGTGTAGGTGCATAACCCAAGGTTGCCTTGAATGCGTTTTTTACATTATCAATCAGTTCAGACATCGCGTATTTCCTGGCAAAGAAGAATAAAAAGAATAATGAGGGATGGGGTGTGATGCCTGATTTAGCATCGTGATACTTCATCCCACCATCGAGCGCCTCGCTCTACACTCTCAAGTTGCAATTACTGCTGCTTATAATGCACATCACTGACATCACGTAAGCGCTGCGCCGCTTGCTCCGCAGTTAAATCACGCTGACTTTCCGCCAACATTTCATAGCCGACCATAAATTTACGCACGCTAGCGCTGCGTAATAATGGGGGATAAAACAGCGCATGCAGCTGCCAATGTTCGATATCCTGCTCGGCATCGAAAAACGGCGCATAATGCCAGCCCATCGAATACGGGAAGGCACATTGGAATAAATTATCGTAACGGCTGGTCAATTTTTTAATGGCCAGCGCCAAGTCATCGCGTTGTTCGTCCGTTAATTCATTCATTCGGCGAATATGGGTTTTCGGAAGTAGCATGGTTTCAAATGGCCACGCTGCCCAATACGGCACCAGCGCGACCCAATGCTCGGTTTCTACCACAATCCGACTGCCGTCTTTCAGCTCAGCTTGCACATAATCCACCAGCAGATTGCGGCCATATTGCTGGTAATACTCTTTTAAATGACGCTCTTTGCGCTCAATTTCATTGGGCAGGAAATTATTGGCCCACACCTGACCATGCGGATGTGGCTGCGAGCACCCCATCGCCTCACCTTTGTTTTCAAAGACCTGCACCCACACATAGGTTTTACCCAGCTCTTCGATTTGTGTATTCCAGGTATCGATCACCGCACGGATATTGGCTAACGGCAATTCCGGCAAGGTTTTGCTGTGATCTGGGGAAAAACAAATCACGCGGCTCAAACCACGGACCCCTTGCGCTTGAAATAACGGATTTTCCGCCGGCGGCGCTTCTGGCGAGTCCACCATCAAGGCGGCAAAATCGTTCGTGAACACATAGGTGCCGGTATAATCTGGATTGCTATCACCGGAAATACGCGCATTGGTTGGGCACAAGAAACAGGTTGGCTCATAGCTTGGCAACGTCTCTAACGCCGGTTTTTCATCCGCGCCACTCCACGGCCTTTTGGCGCGATGCGGGGAGACCAAAATCCACTGCCCGGTCAGCGGGTTGTAGCGACGGTGTGGATGATCCACGGGATTAAATTCAACGTTTGACATATTCGTTCTCAATCTTCGCTGTTCAAGATTGCCGCATGCTCAATGAGCGTGGCCTCTCGTGATGGTCGGTATGAATGCACTTAGCTCTTCGTATAGTCCTTCGCATAGCCCTGAGGGTTATGCGATTGCCAGCGCCACGTATCGGCAGTCATCTGCTCGACCGTACGAGTCGCTTGCCAGCCCAACTCGCGCGCGGCTTTGTCCGTACTCGCCCAACACTCAGCAATATCGCCAGAGCGGCGTGGACAAATTTCGTACGCAACCGGTCGACCACAGGCCTCACCGAATGCCGCCACCATCTCTAGTACGCTGGTGCCTTTGCCGGTGCCGAGGTTGTAAATGTGCAGCCCCGCCTGCTGACCGCGTGCGTTAAGCGCAGCGATATGTCCATCGGCTAAATCCATCACGTGGATATAATCGCGAACGCCAGTGCCATCCACCGTTGGGTAATCATTCCCAAAGACCGCCAATTTCTCGCGCCGCCCCACCGCCACTTGCGCGATAAACGGCATCAAGTTATTCGGGATCCCCTGCGGATCTTCGCCCATCTGACCAGACGGATGCGCCCCGACAGGATTGAAATAGCGCAGCAACGTTATGCTCCAATCCGGCTCGGCATGGCACAAATCGCGCAAGCACTCTTCGACAATGTATTTGCTGCGCCCATACGGGTTGGTGGTCGCGCCAGTCGGCGCTTGTTCGGTGATCGGCACCTGCGCGGGGTCGCCATAGACCGTGGCCGATGAGCTAAAGACCAAGCTTTTCACGCCGGCTTTACGCATACAACGCGCCAACACCAAGGTACCGTTGACATTGTTATCGTAATACTCCAACGGCTTAACCACCGACTCGCCCACGGCTTTCAACCCCGCAAAGTGCACCACGGCATCAATCGCATGCTGGCGGAAAACTGCATCCAAAAACGCTTCATCGCGGATATCCCCCTGATGAAACGCTGGCCGTGTGCCGGTGAGGGCTTCAATGCGTTGCAACACCTCTTGATTGGCATTGCACAGATTATCGACAATGATGGGCTCCATACCTGCTGCAATCATTTGCACGCAAGTGTGGCTGCCGATATAACCCATACCACCCGTCACAAGAACTTTCATGTTCACATCTCCATTTGCTGGTCAGACTGCGGATATTTCCTCGCCGTCACCTCGGCATACAGCCCCGCTCTCATTGCGTAAAAGTCTACCAACCGGCATGGCGTAGCGTCCGTGATCCAACTCAAAATGTGTAAACGTTTCCATTTTCGCATAAATGACGGATTACCTCGTAGCAAGACATCCCTTGATTCTTGTCGTGAATAGTGGCCTGTAAAACGCTTACAAACTGTCGTCAAAACCCCGTATTCCCGGCTAAATCCAGCCCAAAAGAATGCGCCAGATCACACAAAAATGCTGCGCTCGGCCTGCAGATGAAAAAATGCCAACCCAATCATGGAAACGTTTCCATTAAATTATACACTGCGAGCATCACACCTTTTAACGATGACAGCATGCGCAAGACGCAGGGAAATGGTGCCATCCCCCAGCGGCAATGCTCTTCACTCACTCATTTAGAGCAGTGAATCATGCCGTAAATAGCGCAGTGCATATGGTCAGTAACACAAACTAGGCAGGAAAAAATGAACGCATTCTCATCTATTCTTCAACGGCGTGACTGGGAAAACCCGCAATCGGTCAATATTCACTGCCTGCAAGCCCATAGTCCGCTGTCGAGTTTTCGCAGCATGACCGATGCACGCGATGGCGTGCACGCGCAACGCCGCTCGCTCAATGGTGAGTGGAAGTTCAAATTATTTGAGGCGCCAGAATGGGTAGAAGGTGCGTTTATCGCCCCTCACTTCGATGATACGCATTGGGATAGCATCCCCGTACCTTCGAACTGGCAATTACACGGTTACGACAAGCCGATTTATGCCAACGTGAAATACCCGTTTAACGTAAATCCCCCTTTTGTGCCGCAAGACAACCCCACCGGTTGTTACCGCACCACCTTCACGCTAACTGACGCCGAGCTCACCAATACCCAACGTATTATTTTTGATGGGGTGAATTCCGCGTTTCATTTGTGGTGTAACGGCCACTGGGTTGGTTATAGCCAAGATAGCCGTTTACCGGCCGAGTTCGATCTCACCCCCTATTTGATTGCGGGCGAAAACACGCTAGCGGTGATGGTGCTGCGCTGGAGTGATGGCAGTTATTTAGAAGACCAAGATATGTGGTGGTTAAGCGGCATTTTCCGTGACGTGACCCTACTCTCGAAGCCGCAGCACTGCATTACCGATGTGTTCGTAACCCCAGATTTAGATGCCTGCTACCGCGATGGTACGCTTTCCATCCAAACCCATCTCTGTGCGCCAGAGACTTACCAAGTGCAAGTGCAGCTGTTCGAAGGAGAGCAGCCTATCACTGAACCTTGTATTGAACGCCCACATAATCGCCGGATTGATGAACGCGGCTCATGGCGTGATGTGGTATTCCATTCACTGCACGTTCGCGAGCCGAAACAATGGAGCGCAGAAACGCCAACGCTGTACCGCGTGGTGGTTTCGCTGCTGGATGAGCAAGGCCAGCACATTGAAAGTGAGGCGTATCAGGTTGGTTTTCGTAAGGTAGAAATTGTCGATGGGCAATTAAAGCTCAACGGCAAAGCGCTGTTGATCCGTGGGGTCAACCGCCACGAGCATCACCCAACCTTGGGTCATGTGATGACAGAAGAAGACATGATCCGCGATATCTGTCTGATGAAGCAGCACAACTTTAATGCCGTGCGAACCGCGCACTACCCGAACCACCCGCGCTGGTATGAGCTGTGCGATCAGTACGGCTTATATGTGTGTGATGAAGCCAATATCGAAACCCACGGCATGAAGCCGATGTGCCGTTTATCCAGCGATCCTCAGTGGGCGCATGCCTACATGAGCCGCTATACCCAGATGGTGCTGCGCGATAAAAACCATCCATCGATTATTATTTGGTCACTCGGCAATGAGTCGGGGCATGGTAGCAACCATGATGCGATGTACGCGTGGTCGAAAAATTTTGACCCGTCACGCCCTGTGCAGTACGAAGGCGGCGGTGCCAACTCATCGGCTACCGATATCATCGCGCCGATGTATGCACGCGTAGAAACCACCCTTGCTGATGAGGCTGTACCTAAGTGGCCAATTAAAAAGTGGATCTCACTGCCTAATGAGCAGCGCCCGCTGATTTTATGTGAATACGCCCATGCCATGGGGAACAGTTTGGGCAGCTTTAATGACTATTGGGATGCGTTTCGTGAGTACCCGCGCCTGCAAGGCGGCTTTATTTGGGATTGGGTAGATCAAGGGCTCAGCCAGTGGGATGAACACGGGCAACATTTCTGGGCCTACGGTGGCGATTTTGGCGATGAAATCAATGACCGCCAATTCTGCATCAATGGCCTCGTTTTCCCTGATCGCACAATCCATCCGACCTTGGAAGAAGCGAAATACTGCCAGCGGATGCTGACGGTAACGCTGCAACAGCAACGCGCTGCAGATTGCGTGCTGCTGGTACGTAATGAACATCTCTTTCGCGCCACCGATAACGAAGTGCTGCATTGGTCATTGCTGGAAAATGGCCTGGTGATCCAAACCGGATCCGTGGCACTGAACCTTGCCGCCGATAGCGAGCAGACGCTGGCAATCCCATGTCACTTCCAGCCTAAAGCACAGGCGGTATATCACCTCAATACTGACATCACCCTGTTAGCTGACACGCCGTGGGCACCCGCCGGTCATGTGTGCGCCAGTGAACAATTTGCATTAACCCACCATGCTGGTTTGCACTTACCCTGTTTTGAGCCACACATTAACGCGCTGCCTGCCCCGCAATTAAGTCACAACGTAACCCGTAACGCGCAAACCTTACAGGTCAGCAGTGTCGATAATCAGGTGCAATGGACTTGGGATTGCCACAGCGGTCTGCTGACCGACTGGCGCATCGCTGGCCAAGCGCAATTTTTAGCCGCGCCACACGATAACTTTTTCCGCGCCCCACTGGATAACGATATCGGGATCAGTGAAGTGGATAATGTCGACCCGAATGCGTGGGCTTGCCGCTGGGATCTGGCCGGCATCAACCAGTGGACACGTGAGTGCATCCGCTGTCAGGGCGAAATGCTGCAACAAACCGCGCAGGTCAGTTCAACCTTTGTCTACCAATTTAACGGCGTCGTCCAAGCCATCACTACGTGGACCTACACCCTGCACAATAGCGGCGAGATGCAACTAGCCATCGACGTACAACTGGCAGAGCACCTCCCGCCAATGCCGCGCATTGGTCTCGAGTTACAATTACCACTGCATGATAACCAAACGTCGGTATCGTGGTTTGGATTGGGCCCGTTTGAAAACTATCCGGATCGATTAGCCGCCGCGCGCATGGGTGTATATACCCAGCCACTGGCCGCGATGCACACACCGTATATTTTCCCTACCGACAGTGGATTACGTTGTAACACGCAAAAATTGCAGGTCAATCAACTGGAGATCAGTGGGCAGTTCCACTTTGCGGTCAGCCGCTATGCACAAACGCATCTGGCCGCCGCCAAACACACCCATGAGTTGCGGGAGGAAGACAAAATTTATGTCTGTATCGACCACCAGCATATGGGGGTAGGCGGTGATGACTCGTGGAGCCCGAGCGTGCATCAAGCGTTCCAGCTGACCGATAAAACCTACCAGTATCGCGTCAGCATCAAACCGCGCACGCACCACTGACCGCCCTCTGTCTCAGGCTACAAATTGGGGCTACTGACTCAAGCAGGTGGCCCCATTGCCTGAACAGGTTTCGTTAACACACTATTCACGCCGCACGGCCTCGCCTGTAAGGCCAACATCCGTGAGGCATTGGGAACGAAAAAGATGACAGAAAAACAACGTATCACGCTTACCGGTACAGAAACTCAGCTCATGATTGAGCTTGGCGAGTATGCGGAAATCTTGCATTGGGGGCCGAAAGTCAACGCCGATATGGCGCGCTCGCGCATCGCGCTACAACGCCCAGTTCCCTATGGTCGCTTGGATAACGATGTGGCGATGACCTTACAGCCTGAGCTGGGGCGCGGTGTATTTAGCAGCCCCGGAGTAGAAGGTCACCGAAATGGGCAAGACTGGGCGCCGGTATTTAACATCACCAATATTGCGCAGAATGGAAACGGTGTGCTGATCACCAGCACTGATCCCCGTGCCGGCTTAGCACTACAAACCGAATTACAGCTTGATGCACACGATGTAGTGAAAACGCGCCACACCCTGACCAACCTCAACGCAGGTGAGTATCAGGTTAATCGCTTGGCCACTACCTTGCCACTGCCGGCACGGGCCAATGAGCTGCTGACCTACTATGGCCGCTGGGTGCACGAGTTTCAAACCGTGCGGCAACCGCTGCTACAAGGGGGCTACCAGCAAGAAAACCGTCGCGGGCGCACCTCCCATGAACATTATCCGGCCTTGGTGGCCGGTAGCGCACACTTTGATGAGCTCTCCGGTGATGTGTGGGGCTTTCATTTTGCGTGGAGTGGCAACCACCGGCTGCGCGTAGATGTGAAAACCGATGGCCGCCGTTATATGCAGGCGGAGATTATCTATCTGCCGGGGGAGATTAGCCTCCAGCAAGGCGAAAGCATCACCACGCCGTGGTTGTATGCCAGTTACAGTGCCCGTGGGCTCAATGGCATGAGCCAGCATTTCCACGCTCACGTACGCCACGCGATTTTACCGGCGCAAGTGACCCAAAAACCACGCCCCATCCATCTCAATACGTGGGAAGGGATCTACTTTGATCACGATCCTGACTACATCATGCTGATGGCAACTCAAGCGGCCGCGATGGGCGTAGAGCGCTTTATTATCGATGATGGCTGGTTTAAAGGGCGCAATGGCGATAAAGCCGGTTTAGGCGATTGGTTCTTGTGTGAGGACAAATACCCTGCCGGACTGCGGCCGATTGTCGAGCATGTTAATCAACTCGGCATGGAATTTGGACTGTGGTTTGAGCCGGAGATGATCAACAAAGACTCTGACTTGTATCGACGCCATCCCGATTGGTTACTGGCCGTTGACGGCTACCAGCAGCCCACCGGCCGCAATCAATATGTGATTGATTTACAAAATCCAGCGGCATTCGAGTTCTTGTTTGAACGCTTAGATCACTTCTTATCCACTTACCCGATAGCCTATATCAAGTGGGATATGAATCGCGAAATTGTACAGCCTGCGCACGGTGGACAAGCGGCCGGCTATCGCCAAACCGAGCGTTATTATGCGCTGTTAGACCAAGTGCGCGCTAAACACCCACAGGTGGAAATTGAGTCTTGTGCCGCAGGCGGGGGGCGCATCGATTTTGAAGTGCTGACCCGCACCCACCGCTTTTGGACCTCAGACAATAACGATGCGCTCGAGCGACAAACCATTCAGCGCGGCATGAGCTACTTTTTCCCGCCGGAAGTGATGGGCAGCCATATCGGCGCGAGTCATTGCCACAGCACCCGCCGCCGTCACGATATTGCATTTCGTGGGATCACCGCGCTGTTTGGTCACATGGGCATTGAGCTGGATCCGGTAAAAGAAGAGCCAGCCGAAAAAGAGGGCTTTGAGCGCTATATCCAATTGCACAAATCGCTGCGGCCATTACTGCATAGCGGGCAAACGTGGCGCATACCCAGTGATGATCCGGCCCATCAGATCCATGCGGTCGTTGCGCCAGATCGCTCGGAAGCAGTGGTGATGGTGGCACAACTGGCAATGCCAACCCATGCCCTCAGTGGTCACTTACGGGTACCAGGTCTTGATCCCGATGCGATATACCGAGTGTACCTGCTGGATAAGCCGAGTAATTATCACGCTATCGTGAACCGCCAACCAGAGTGGACTTGCGAAGGATGTGAAATATCCGGCGACTGGAGCCAGCACATAGGGTTAACCCTGCCGATTTTGGATGCCGAAACCGCGCTATTAGTGAAATTCGAGCGTATTAGCGCCTAGGTTAACTATTATCGTCTCACGTTTATTCTAGCTTTCTCACCATCCCTTTGCCGCCCCACCCTGACTCGGTGGGGCGGCTTTTTTACCGAGCCAACGCGCCATCGCCACGATGGAATCGTTTCCACAAGTCAATCTATTAAGCCTCCGTACCAACATGTAAAAACAGTGAGTTAACCTGTCACATTCGCCGCGCAACACCTGACATTTATTACCTCCATCACATTATCAGCATCCAACTGAAAACGTTTCCACAAAATGGTTTTTGATCACAACATCACCACTCACGAATGCGTAGCATGAGCATCGAAAATACAACTCAGAGACGTTGACGTTATGACTTCTAGTCAGGGAATACATAGCTGCTCGGCACTAAGGAACCATTATGTCAGATAAAATTACACTACAAACTAAGCTGTCTTACGGTCTTGGCGCATTGGGCAAAGACTTTGCTTGTGCTCCTATCTACATATTCTTAATGTTCTACTTCACTGATGTTGCCGGATTATCAGCAGCGTTTGTTGGTACTATTTTCCTCGCTGCACGAATTATTGATGCGGTGACCGATCCGATGATGGGCGTGATTGTGGATAATACCCGTTCACGCTTTGGTAAATTTCGCCCATGGATTGTCATTGGCACCTTACTAAATGCTGTCGTATTAGTGGCTCTTTTCAGTACCCATATGTTTAGCGGCACAGCACTGTATCTTTATGCGGCCGCCGCTTATATTCTTTGGGGCCTGACCTACACCATTATGGATATTCCGTACTGGTCTATGATCCCCGCGCTGTCTAGCTCGCGCCAAGAGCGTGAGAAGCTAGTGGTATGGCCTCGTTTATTTGCGAGCTTAGCTTGGTTTATTACCGGTACTTATGGTTTGCACATTGTTGGTGAATTAGGCAATGGTAATCAGGGCGATGGATTTTTTAATGTCGCGATGCTGATTGCCGTCTTGTTTATTCTGAGTGCATTTTTAATTGCACGTAACGTGAAAGAGAAAACCGTTACCACTCAAGCCACCAAAAAATTCACCTTTAAAGATGTACGCACTATTATTGGCGAGAACGACCAACTTAAAGCGTTAATTGGCACTGTATTGTGTTTCCAAATTGCTAACTTATTGGTCGGCGGCTTTGCTATCTATTATTTTTCCTACGCTTTAGGCGATGCTAAATTATTCCCTATCTACATGATGGTGGCAGGTATTGCTGAAGTGGCGGGTGTATTCTTATTCCCTCGCATTGCGACGTTAGTGCCAAGAAAATATTTGTGGCTGATTGCTTGTGGATTCCCGGTGGTTTCCTGCATCCTGCTGCTGATTATGGGTTTTGTTGCACCAAGTAATGCCATCATGATTGGTATGGCCGGTGCGGCAATCAAATTTGGTGTCGGGATCGCCAATGCGCTGCAAACCGTTATGCTGGCTGACGTTGTGGATTACGGTGAGCACAAAACCGGCCGTCGCAGTGAGAGCGTGATTTTCTCGGTACAAACCATGCTGGTGAAGTTTGCTGGCGCCGCCGGTGGCTTTATCGTCGGGGTGGGTCTATCAATGATTGGCTATGTGCCTAACGTAGTGCAATCGGCCAGCACCATTATCGGCCTTGAGTTCATGATGATTGGCTTACCGGCTATCTTAATGACCATCAGTGGCCTGATTTACCGCCGCTATTACCACTTGCACGACGGGTTTCATAAAACCGACCTCAACGTGGATGCGGTAAAACCAGCTATGTCAGCGGCCAATACCGCCATCTAAGCAATACCGAAACTAAACCATGCCCGTGCATGAGTGCGCGGTAGCAAATCAACCCCAAAGGAGAACCTACGGTTCTCCTTTTTATTTATGCGCTTTGTCGAGTGTCTGTTTGGCGAAATAGACCGTTTACGTTACGCCTAGCCAACAGAGCAGCTATGCCCTTCCCTCACGATTCATGTGGCTCATGCTGGCGCCATAATTGGATCAGAAATTCCTCATCCAGTGGTGAGAGATCAAAGCGTTGGCAGGCTTCTTCGATAGCGGCCATGTCATACTGATGATGTTCACTGAGCCAGCGCACGGCACGGCGCAGATCTTCGCCCGGGGGAAGTAGCGGATGATTTCGCATGGCACACCTCCGACACTCAACAGTACTAACCAACCAGCTATCTCGATGGCGTCTACATTAAGTGTAGTTGGTCGTTGGTAGCAAAGCGCGGGGTAATATCGATAGGGAAAATCGATAGGGAAAGCATGTGGGGGTTATTCGGAGTTTTATCGCGAGATAGCACACACCATGCTGGACGGCGATACACCGCCAGCCCAGCACAGGTTTCGCCAATACACCCTAACTTAATTAGCCTGCACCACCATCTTTTCTTTGCTCTGCTCACTGAGCGCCAGCGCGCGCGGCAATTGGCTAAACTCCACACAGTGCGGCGGTGTGATGTGCAAAGTGTGCTTGGCCACTTGCTCCAGCAACGCTTCGCCGGCCAGCATTAACGTCTGCCAAGCCGCTTGCTCGCCAAAATCATGCAACGCACCAAGCGCAATTTCATGGTAAGAAATGGTACGGGTGAACGGAGCATCCACCGGTTGCTCAATGCGCCCCTGAATACACACTATGTGGCCGTTCGCCTGTAAAAACGGTACCAACTGCGCCGCGCTTTGCGGCCCGATAGCATCAAATGCAGCGAAATAAGTAGCGTCGACCGCCGACAGTTGGCGATAGACCTGATGAATGCCCAGCATTTGTGCTTGTGACTCGCTCATGCTGCGCGATAACACATCAACCACAAAGCCACGCTGCACCAGCAATTGCACCAAAATTTTATTCACCGCGCCCAAACCGGCCACCAGCACGCGCGCCCCCGCCTTTACAGGGATTTTTTCCGCGGCCTGCCACGCTGTCAGCATCGGGCAAGGTAACGCCGCCGCCAGTGAGGCACTCATCTTATGTGGCAACCGCATGAAACGATGCATGTTCACTGCGGTAAACTGCGCAAAACTGCCATTGTGCTTAAGCGCGGTGTGATAAGCCACCGCCTGACCAATCAGCGCCGCGTCAACCAAACTCCCCACCGCCACCACAATCCCCGCACCATCCACGCCCGGGATGTGCCGTGCCGGCCAGTTCAGTGGGTTGGCCTGAATAAACTTCCAATCCACCGGATTAATCCCGATGGCTTGATTTTCCACCAACACTTCATCCGGCGCTAATTCAGGCCGCGGCAATGTGATTTGCACTATCGGATAAACAGGCTGATCAACGGATTGAGGCGTCGCTGACCGAGGCATAGATTGTTGTGTTTGATAGCCCCACGCTTGCTGTGTGGTTTGTTGTGGCATGCGGTGATCCTTGTACGGTTGAAGGTTTATCGAATGGCCAAGCGGGGCGATAAATCACGCGGCATGAGCCTTTCATCGACTCCGCAGTGTAACCAGCTTATCGGCAAGCGATTGAGTACAAAAACCACAAATTATTTTTGTCAAAATGACAAAAATCTACACTCTCGGCTCTCACGGCTAAACAGTTGCGGATCACTCAAGCCCTACAGCTGTAAGCGTGGCTGGATGAAATCCAAAAACACCGAGATCCGCTTGGCCACGGATGAGGATTTGTAGAACACCGCATTGACTTGCTCACGCTCTGAGCCGGCAATTTTCTCCTGCTCTAACAGTGGCACCAACCGCCCTTCGGCAATGTCCTTTTTCACCATAAAACCTGATAAGCAAGCAATGCCATTACCAGACAGCGCCAACTGACGGACTATCTCGCCATTGCTGCATGTTAAGGTCGGCTCCAAATTAGGGAACTGTTTCAGCGGCCACTGGTTCAACGCTTTCGCGCCCAGAAAGCCGATGATACTGTGCTGCGTAAGCTCAGTGGCGGATTTAGGCAAACCGCGCTGGCACAAATACTCCGGTGACGCCACCACATACAACGCACTGCGCCCCAGCGGACGGGCATGTAAGGTGGAATCAGTCAGCCGCCCAATGCGGATCGCCACATCAGTTTTCTTTTCCAGTAGATCGACAAATCCTTCGTTCGAGGTCAGCTCCAAGGTGATATCCGGATAGGCCTCGCGAAACGGACCAATCAGCGGTACCAGTTGCTGGAAGACAAACGGACTGGCCGCGTCCACCCGCAGATGACCGCGTGGTAACTCGCCACGGGCAATCAAATCCTCCTCCGCCTGCTGCAACAGCTGCAAGCCTGCACGTACAGCATCGACAAAATGTCGCCCTTCGTCAGTCAACTCAAGGCGTCGGGTCGTGCGATTTAAAATCGACACTCCCAATTGCTTTTCTATCTTACTGACCGCCCGAGAGACCCGCGCTACCTGAATATCCAGCACCTCGGCGGCAGCGGAAAAACTGCCACTATCAATCACGGTCACCAAAATGGCCAAATCATCGGAGCGGGTCTGCATCGTCATGCCAATATTTTCATTTTCAACAAAAGTGATTTTAATTTTACACCATTTTTCGCAAAGACAATGCCACGCATAATCGCCGCCATTGTCACGTTGCCGCCACGACACAGCGGCGATATGTCTCCTATCCAGCGCGATTAATTAACGAGATCAACTATGCCATTAGCTCTTCTGGCACTGACATTAAGTGCCTTTGCCATCGGAACCACCGAATTTGTGATTGTGGGGTTAATCCCCACCATGGCCAATGACTTACAGGTATCGCTGCCGTCTGCGGGTCTGTTGGTCAGCCTGTATGCCTTAGGCGTCGCCATTGGCGCACCGGTCTTAACCGCGCTAACCGGCAAATGGAACCGGAAATCCGTATTGCTGGGGGTGATGTCGTTGTTTGTCATCGGCAACCTGTTAGCTTGGCAAGCGCCCGGCTACCCAACGCTGGTAGTGGCCCGCATTCTGACTGGGTTAGCGCATGGAGTGTTTTTCTCCATTGGCTCCACCATCGCCACAGGTCTGGTGCCCAAAGAAAAAGCGGCCAGCGCGATTGCCATTATGTTCACCGGTTTAACCGTGGCGTTGGTCACCGGTGTACCGCTCGGCACCTATATCGGACAACAATTCGGCTGGCAATCCACCTTCTTGATTGTGGCGTTGCTGGGCTTGATCGCATTGCTCGGCAGTATGCTACTGGTGCCGCGTAACCTGCCTCAGCCGCCAACGACCAAGCTGGTCGCCCAGTTGAAAGTATTAACCCAGCCGCGCTTGTTGTTGGTGTATGCCATCACCGCGCTTGGCTACGGCGGCACCTTTACTGCATTTACATTTTTAGCCCCGATCCTTGAGCAAGTCTCTGGTTTTTCAACGCACATGATCAGCCTGATCATGTTGGTGTACGGCGGCTCGGTGGCAGTCGGCAACCTGTGGGGCGGCAAGCTGGCCGACAAAATGGGGCCCATTAAGGCATTGACCCTTATTTTTACCGGTTTAGCGGCGATTTTGCTGGTCTTCAATATCACCGCGTTTAACCCGCTGGCCGCAGTGGCCACGATCTTAATCTGGGGCGCATTTGCCTTTGGTAACGTACCGGGATTGCAGGTGTATGTGGTGAAATTGGCCGAGCGCTACACGCCAGATGCGGTGGATGTGGCATCGGGTTTGAATATCGCAGCCTTTAATGTCGGGATCGCACTTGGCGCGTGGGGAGGCGGAATGATTGTGGCTAAAGCCGGTTTAATGCACACCCCGTGGGTCGGCGCACTGGTGGTCTTGGTGGCGTTGCTGCTCACCCGCATCAGTGGTTATTTGGACAGGAAAGAGAATACAAAAAACCTGATACCGCAGCCCGCACCCGAAAGCTTGTAAACGCAGCACTGAAGGTAAACGTGAAGCGAGAGCAACGCGGTCATTTAAAATGGGCTCTTCCCTTAGCGGGAGAGCCCGTCATTATCACGGGTTCTACTTTCCCATCTTACGGCTTGGAATGCTCTGTTGATCCTTGGCTGAGAGCTTGCAATGCCGCAACCCCCACCGGCTCTGAGGCCAATAAAGGCACTACGGCATAACGATGAGCATGTAAGTGCTTCACCGCATCAATATGTGGTTGCTGACGATGGGCGCGTTGCACTAACAACGGTGAACGTACCAGTTCGGTGTGCAACGCATGATTGACGATCCATGCCCATGGCTCAATACCAGCACGGCGCAGATCGGCTTGCAGGTTCGCCGCCTCTTGCACAGGAGTGGGCTCTGGCAATGTCACGATCATTACCTTGGTCTGTTTCGGATCTTGCAGCTGCATCATCGGTGTTGTGAAATGCAATCCCTTACCGCCCATCTGACGCGCAATTTCGCGATGATAAGCGCCGGTGGCATCGAGCAACAACAAGGTATGACCGGTCGGCGCCGTATCCATCACCACAAAGCGTTTTCCTGCGTCACGAATAATCCGTGAGAATGCTTGGAAGACCGCGATTTCCTCGGTACAAGGTGAGCGTAAATCCTCTTCCAGCAACGCCCGCCCTTGCTCATCTAAGCTCGCCCCTTTGGTCGCCAATACTTGAGCGCGGTAACGCGCAGTTTCCACCAGCGGATCAATACGGCTAACCTCCAGTGTCGGCAATTCCCCTGCCAGCGTTTCGGACAAATGTGCAGCCGGATCGGAGGTGGTTAAGTGTACCGGTAGACCGCGTTGCGCCAACGCAACAGCTACTGCGGCGGCCAATGTGGTTTTCCCAACACCGCCTTTGCCCATCAACATAATCAGGCCATGCTCGTCAGCGGCCAGCTCATCCACTAAGGCGCTCAAACTCGGATGAGATTCACTCACCAACAACGCCGTCGTAGATTCGCTAGGTAAAGCACGACCGGCTAACAATTGGCGTAAGCTATCAATTCCCACCAAATTGGTGGCCAATAGCGGGACATGATCGGTCGGCAACGCCGCTAACTGCGCAGGCATTGTCTGCAAAGCACGTTGCTCCCTCTGCCATACTGCGTGCGCCAGTGGATCATCTGCGACGTCATCCGCAGGGAAAATGCCGTTAATGACCAACTGCTGATTCACCAAACCAATGGCCGCTAACTCATCGTGTGTACGCGCCACTTCGCGCAGTGTCGATGCTTGTGCGCGCGCCACCAAAATTAAGCGGGTACGCTGTGTATCGGATAATGCCGCCACCGCATCCGCATACTGACTACGCTGTTTTTCCAACCCGGCTAACGGACCAAGGCAAGAAGCATCCCCTTTGCCCTGTTCTAAAAATTCACTCCATGCGCCAGGCAGTTGCAATAGGCGAATCGTATGCCCTGTCGGTGCGGTATCAAACACAATATGATCGTATTGCGACACTAGCTCAGGGTCGGTCAAGAGCGCAGTAAACTCATCAAAAGCCGCAATTTCAGTGGTACAAGCCCCTGACAGTTGCTCTTCAATACTGCGCACTACACTCTCGGGGAGCTTGCCACGTACTGGCCCGACAATGCGTTCACGATACGCTTGTGCGGCGGCTTGCGGATCTATCTCTAAGGCTGACAACCCATGTACAGCCGTAATCACAGTGATCTGATTGCCGATCTCGGTACCAAACACCTGCCCTACGTTGGATGCTGGATCGGTGCTCACCAGCAATACGCGCTTACCTTCCTCACACAGCGCCACCGCGCTAGCACACGCCAACGATGTCTTACCCACACCGCCTTTACCGGTAAAAAAGAGAAATGCCGGTGGATTCGTCAAAAAAGAGAACATCATAAACTCCTTGCTCGTAGGCTTTGGTTACTGACTTTGCGCAACGTATTCACGCAATCGAAAACCCACTTAGCAGCAATCGCTGCTACCTGAACAGCAACCCTTTTTAATGATCCCTTTAATCACCACTTTGCCTGCGGCAGTGCTCTCCTCCCCAGCCGTTGCTGCGGTATCAGTTCCGGCCACAGCATCGGCGGCCAAGCCCGCATAACGCGCCAATTCCGTACGATTTGGATAACGCCCCGTCAATACAATGTGCCCATCCACCAACACGATAGGCAACCCTTCGACACCTGACAGCTCAAGGAACTGCGCCACAGCGGGAGTTTGTGCAAAAACCATGGGCTGCTGCGCCAGATTGTAGCGGTGCAACGTTGCGCCTTGCTGTTTAAGCCACTCAACATCACCAGAGAATGTCACTAATGCCTGATCAACATCGGTACCACACACGCCACTCGAACAACACAACGCAGGATCAAAGACTTGAATTTGCCGCATGATCTATTCCTTCATCAATCTCATTGCAACCAGCAAGATGGATGACAACACGAGCATTGCCCTTCATCGCGTTTGCTCTTGTCATCATCGCCAAACTCATCATTACAACTATACAAGAATAATTGAAACGATCAACGCATGAACACTGCCATCTGGATATGGCTAGTGTTGTTTACTGTTTACACAACATTCGGCACGCAAAAATTCAATGATGTCTTCCAGCACCGAGTATTGCGATACACACAGGAGGGTACGGCTCTCTCGATTTTGCTTAACCAGCCCAACCGACACCAAGGCGGCAATATGGTGACTCAATGTCGACGCTGGAATGGCTAACTGTTTTTGTAATTCACCGACTGGTAACCCCTGCTCGCCAGCTTTGACCAGATGTTTAAAAATGAACAACCGAGTGGGATGCCCTAATTCTTTCAATGCCTTAGCGGCCTCTTCCAGTTGCATGCACAATACCTCTGATAAAGTAATATTTCGATAATACCAGAAATATCTTGACCACCATTATATTTCGATTATTTTAGAAATATAGTTTACTAAGTTTGTAAGGATCTGCCCCATGCACCATTGGCTCACCATGCTCCAAGATGCCAGCCACATGTTTTTATTTTTAGCTTTCGAGCTGTCGCTTCTGTTTTTGCTGATCAGTGCAGGCGTCAGCCTGATTCGGCAAAAACTGCCCGACAGCAAAATCCAATCCCTGTTGGGTGCCCAACGAGGTAAAGGCTATGCTATCTCTGCACTACTGGGCGCATTAACCCCATTTTGTAGCTGTTCAACCATCCCGATGCTACGCGGATTGCTATCCGCTAAAGCAGGGTTTGGGCCAACGTTGACGTTTCTTTTTGTCTCCCCGCTGCTGAACCCGATTATCGTGGGTTTGATTTGGGCGACCTTTGGCGGGCAAGTCACGTTACTCTACGCCAGCATCGCCACCGGCGTTTCGATATTGGCGAGCATGCTGCTCAATAAACTGGGCTTTGAACGTCATATCATTCCCGCTCAGACAGCAAAATCCAGCCCGTGTGCACCAACGAATACGTGCTGCGCGCCGGTAGTAAAATCAGCGGTAATGACTCAACGGCACCAGCTCAACCTTAATCTTCAGAACACGCCGGCCTACCGTGCACTGACCTCCTCAACAAACGCTATTTCGCTGCAAACGGACGCGAATTGCTGCGTACGCAATGAGAACAAGCAGGCATCAACGCACAACATTAATTTTGCCCAAGCCGGTGCAGAGGCATGGCAACAGTTTAAAGCGGTGTTGCCCTATCTCTTGCTCGGGGTACTGATTGGCTCTTTCATTTACGGCTTCATTCCGACCGCTTGGATTGCCGAGCATGCGAGCGCCAATAATCCGCTGGCGATTCCATTTAGTGCCCTGATCGGGATCCCACTTTATATTCGTGCAGAAGCCGTCATTCCTCTGGCCTCCGTGTTGTTAGCTAAAGGCATGGGGATGGGAGCAGTCATGGCGCTCATTATTGGCAGCGCGGGGGCAAGCCTGACGGAGGTGGTGTTACTACGCTCAATGTTCAAAACGCCAATGATTGTGGCGTTCTTGACGGTGATCCTCGGTATGGCGGTATTTATGGGCTATCTGACACAGATGCTGTTTTAATCGCGTGAGTCATCGCTATGTAGACTCTATCTTCTGGTGATTCACACGGTGCGTTAACCAATCGCAGGCCGAACTTCAATGCGCTTCAGTCGGCCTGCTCATCCGCATCTTCCCTGCACCACCTGCGTGCCTGATGCTTGGGGCGCATGGCGTTCGGCTTACTTAAACAACCCTTGCTGCGCGCGGCTGACCGGTAATTTTTGCTCGCCAATATGTACAAACATGCGACCAGTGAGATCTTTTTTTACCTTGTCAATTTGCGCGACATTCACCACCACCGCGCGGTGAATTTGCCAAAACTGCGCAGGATCGAGTTGCGCCAGCAATTCGCGCAGCGATATGCGCAGCAGGTACTCTTCCAACCCTTGCAATCCAGCACGAAATACCGAGATATATTTATCACTAGCGCGAAAATAGAGCACATCGGCTACCGCGATCAGGTGGATGTCTTCACCTTTGCTGGCGCGTAACCAGGTTAAGTAGGTCGGTTTTTCCAGCATGCCTTGTAGCTTATCCCACAATAACGACAGCTCTTGCGGCTGGGCATGATGACTGGCGCTTCGATTACGCGCGATGCGCGCTTGCAGGCGCTGACAGCACTGCTGCAAACGCGCCTCTGACACCGGTTTGAGCAGGTAATCGACGGCATTTTCCTCAAACGCACGCACAGCAAACTCATCATAGGCGGTAATAAACACCACCAGCGGCACGCAAGGCAGCGTCTGTAAGCGGTGCGCCAAGGTCATGCCATCAAGTTGCGGCATCTTGATATCCAAAAACGCGATATCCGGTTGATGCTGTTCAATGGCGGTGAGTGCCTGTGAGCCATTGGCCGCTTGTGCCACGATATCCAGCGTCGGCCAGATTTCGGCCAAAGCCTGATTAAGGTGAAAGCGCAGTAGTGGCTCATCATCGGCAATAATTGCGGTTACGGGTGCCTCCATTATTCCCCCTCCGGTAAGCGGCTGAGTTGCCGACGGTCAATGCGCAAGGTAGCCGTTACGCCGCCACGCGCATTTTGCTGCACGCGCAGCTCCCCCGCGCGGCCAAACAATCCGGCCAGCCGTTGGCGAATGTTCTCCAGCGCAATATGACTGCCCGCTATCGCACGGCTTGCGGCGCTGTACGCATCACTATGGACATCACTCGCCGCATCACTCAAGTGCGGCGCCAGCCCAACTCCGTTATCACTGACCGCCAGCTCCAGCTGTTCATCTTGCAGTGAGAGAGAGATCTGCACTTCACCACCTTCGGCTTTCGGCTCAATGCCGTGCACCACCGCATTTTCCACTAACGGCTGCAACAGCAAAGGTGGGAACTGGAGTTGCCCCAGCTCGCTGTCCTGCGGCAAGTGATAAGTCAGGCGCTCGCCTAAGCGGATCTGCTGAATTTCCAAATAGGCCTCCACCAACGCCAGCTCTTCGGCTAATGGCACTAAGGTCTGGCGGTGACGGCGTAACGATCCACGCAGCAGCGCCGTTAACTTACCCAACATCTGCTGCGCAGTCTGCGGTTCGACTATGATCAGCGCATGAATGGTGGCCAAGGTATTAAATAAGAAATGCGGCTCAATCTGGCTTTGCAATTGCTTTAATTGACTTAACAGCAGCGCTTTATCCTGCTCAGTTTGCCGATGACGCGCTTCGGCCAGTGCTTGCTGCGCCAATCGCTGCTGTTCGCGGTGGTAAAAATAGAGCGAACAGACCCCAGTAAAGATGAACGCCAACACCACGACTGGGCGCATCGCGGTTAAATGCGCAAACTGCGGATATTTGCTCAACATCGCGTAAGCATTGGCCGAGCCCACCAGCATAGACGTGGCGAGCGCGACCAGCGTGTGACGATGCTGCGGCCAATTGGGCAGACGCCAGTAGAGCAATAACGAGCACAACAGATAGCTGTAACCATACCCGATGCTGATCATCAGGTGCTCTATCAAGGGGCTTGGCCAGATGGTCTGCGTAACCAAAGCCACCAACACACAAAATAGCGTCGTAAACAGGATGCTACTGCGGGCGTTGTACCAGCGCGGGGTCTTGACCGCCTTGAATGCGGCCTGCCAAAACGGGGTTCGCATCAGAATCGTCCTTTGAGATTAAGCAAAAACGTCAGTCGATCGGGGATCTGGGCATACACCGAGTGACTGTCGCCACCGGCATAGCGCGCCACCAGCTCCAAGGCGCTCGATGACGCACCCGAGTCATGCAATTCGATATTCACCCGCGGCGTCAGCATGACCCCACCATCTTGCGGAGCATACAGCACATCAAGCGTGGGCGTGACGCGCGACAACAAATCTGAGCTCTGGCTCCAAGTCCAATTACGCCACGCACTTTTATCCAAACTCCAGTGCACTAACAGGTTATGCGCCATCAAGTTGGTGTGCTCAAATCCTTGTGCGTACGCCCCCGCTAATGCCGGCTGTTGTTGTGCTTGCAAACTGCCCACGCGCGCCAAGGCCTCTTGCCATTGGCTGTCACGCCAGCTGCGCCCGTCATACCAGTATTCGGCAATCACATTTTGACCGCTGCTCCCCGCCCAGTTAACCCCGAGCAGGGCTTGCCCCGCATCGTGCTGCTCTTTGAGCTGTATCGGCTGATGATTCTCCTGCGGCAGTGCATATTGCCAGTAACGGCGCTGATACAGCGCAGAGCCATGCACTTCCCAACTGGCATTCAATACCGACACCCACGAAGCACCGAGTAAACCTTTGCGCACATCATCCACATAGCCAATCACCTGCCACTCACTATCGCCACTTAAGCGATAATGGCGCAGACCCACACCGCGCTGCTGGTTTTGGCGCTGCAATGGTGTGGTGCGCTGCTCGCTGACCCAAGAAGCATCGGTGGCCACCAGACTCCATTCGCCGGTCGCATCGTAGAGCGAAAGTAGCGCCACACCCGGCCCCTCTTCTACCTGAATACCGAGCGGATTTTGCTGATAGGGCAAAAACAGATCTAACGGACGATAGCCATAGCCCACGCCCCAATCAAGACGGATTTTGCCCAGCGTCACATCCGCTTTGGTCTCCCCCAGCGTTAACGGGCCTTGCCAAAAAAGCTCATACGGGATGAGATCCAGCTCGGTGTCCGCGCTGTTCGGCAGCGCATTATCTTGCCATAGCGGATCGCCCACCAGCGCAAAGCGACCCGTCCATTGCTGCCAGCGCGTTTGCACATCGAGCAATGCGCCAAAGGTTTGTTGCGCGTCACGCTTGTCGGTCCACGGTGTGGCACGATGCTGAGTTTGGCTGGCGCTGAGCATCCAATCCCATTCCGCGGTCGGCATCGGCAGTGATGCGGCCTGCGCCCAACCACTGCCGAGCCCTACTGCGCAGAGCATACTGCCGAACATCCGCCGCGCGCCTCTACCGAACTTGCTGTTCACAGCCCCGCTCCGTTTTGAATCAAATACGCCGGATTGTAAAACCGATCATCTAATCGCTCAGGGCTGACCGATTGATAAACAATCACGGTCGATTTACCGTTTTGGATCCGGTCTTGCAGCGTCATGCTGCGCACCCGCTCACCTTGCACATCAAACCACGCTTGCTTGGCCAATTTGCCCGACTGCACATAGAGATCGGCTTTCACGGGATAGTGGCTGCCCTGCGCTAACCACAGCGTGATCGCCTGATAGCTAGCGCCGGGGGTTTTCGCGGTCAGCTTCAAACGCTCGGTGGCTACCGCACTGCCCTGTGGCAGCGTCACCGTTTCACGGCCATCGGCTTGCGCCTGATAATCATCACTCCAAGTGAGGGTTGAAATATCTCCCACCGACGCTTCCCCAAGCAGCTTTTGCATCGGGGTGATGCGAATAGGACGCCGACTTTTCGGCATCAGCAGCCAGTAGTTATCCCCCAGCATCAGCATTTTTTGCCCCGCTTCCACGCTGGATTTAAACAGCACCAATGATTCTCGGTTTTCACGCAGATAGACGTGATATTCACGGGTTTTATCCAACTTGCCATCTTGATACAAACTGACGTTGGAGATCACCTTGGCTGCATTACTTTGCAAGCGATAGCGATCGGCCTCACGCACCATCGCTGCCACATCATCGGCATAACTGGCCGTGCTAGTGCACAACGTGATCGCCGTACACACGACGAGCAACGCCCCTTGCCACCGAGGGCGAGCCGTTTTCTGCACATTGTTCCCGAACCACCCAAGCTGCCCACGCCCGCTTTGCTCGCGCATGTTGCCGTGTTCTATGAGGTTACACATAAGCCAACGCCTCCGTAATCGGTTTACGAACCCCTTTACGCGCCGATAGCCACGCCGCCAGCACACAAATCACCATCACACCGGCTGCGCACAGCAAAGCCAGCTGCCACGAAAAGTAAATATGCAGTGGATAGCCTGCACTGCGCCCAGGCGGGGCTGGCATTTGTACATCCGCCCACTGCAAGGTCAGGCTGGTCACGCCGGTCAACAGTGTCCCCAGCAGCGAGCCCAGCACCGCCAGCCACACCGCTTCACGAATAAATCCACCGATAATGTCGAGTGGATAGGCCCCCAGCGCAGAAAGTGTACCGATCTCCCGAGTACGCTCGGTAACGGACATCGTGAGGGTGTTAAATAAGGCGACAAACACCACCAAGCTCATCACCCCACCCATGACGCCAAACAGACGATCGTAGAGGTCTTTGACTTTCTTATAGAAAAACGCCAATTTTTGCCACGGCGTGACTTCCAACGCCTGCGCCAAACCCAGATCCGTCAGTTGCTGATTAACCCACGGTGCAACAGCCTCGGTAGCGGCGGTGTTGTGCAGGTACAGCGACAGCGTGCTGACTTTATCGGACGCCAATAACTCCTGCGCGGCGTTCAAATGCAAATACAGCTGCCGTTCATCCACCTCGGGCACGCCGGAGGAATAAATCCCCGCCACCCGAAAATCGAGCGCATTGAGCGCGCCATCGGCGGTGGTCGACAGTAAGGTCACTGAGTCACCAACCCGCACGTTCAGGTTACGCGCCAGATCCACGCCCAACATCACTTGCGGGTCGTCCACCTGTTCGGCGGTTGCGCCACTATTGCCCATAATAGGTGCGGTAATCGTATGCCCTGAGCGCAGATCCAGAAATTCGCCCTTGAGGGTGAACTCCTGCGGCAAGACGCCCAGCCCCATAAAAATGGTCGATTTCGCCCCGTTGGAGATAAGCCCAGTCAGCTCAATACGTGGTCCAATACCCACAATGGCGGGATTAGCGCTCAAGAGCCGGTTCATCTGCGGCGTAAAGTGCAGGCCATTGGCCAGCGGCGTTTCTTCTTCACGCGCGAAGTAACCTTGCTGGCTGATGGTCAAATGGCCGACATCACGCGCTGTCGATTCCCGCAGCGAATCATAGGTATACAAACCAAAGCCACCGGCACTGGTCAGCGCAAACACCGCGATGGCAATAATGCACACCGACAACACCGTGCGCCGCCGGTTGCGATACAGATTCAAAGCGGCAATGCGCCACAGCCGCCCCGTTAACTGGCCCATGACAAATCCTCCCCGACCAAGGTGCCATCCACTAACGTCAAGCAGCGATCACAGTGCCGCGCCATCCGCGCATCGTGCGTAGCCACCACAAAGGTGGTGCCGGTTTCTCGGCTCAATGCTTTCATCAAACCAACCACCTGCGCGGCGGTTTCACTGTCGAGGCTGGCGGTGGGTTCATCGGCAATCACCAACTGCGGGCGATGGACTAATGCCCGCGCAATCGCTACGCGCTGCTGCTGTCCACCCGAAAGATGATCCGGGCGCTGGTGCAGCACGGTTTCTAACCCTACTCGGCACAACATTTCTTGCGCGCGCTGGCGCTGTACCTGCTCGCTACAGCCGTTGAGCTGTAGGGGATAGGCTACGTTTTCCCATGCGGTCATCACGGGGATCAGGTTAAAACGCTGAAAGACAAAGCCCAGTTGGGTGCGGCGCAACGTCGCTGCTTTACGCGCGTGCTGCGGATAACGTTGGCCATCAAGCGTCACCACGCCTTGATAATGTGGCTCCAGTAACCCCAACACATTCAGCAAGGTGCTTTTGCCCGAGCCTGATGGCCCACACAGCGCCACCATCTCACCGCGGTGGATCTCCCCACTCACGCCGTTAAGCGCGGCAATCTCACGACTGCCCAACGCATAATGTTTGGTGATGCCTTCAAAGCGCAGCATTGGCCACCTCCGGCGTTGCGAGATACACGCAACAAATGACTCTGCTCAGTAACTCACGGTTGTGCATGATTGAACTCCTACATCCTGTATTGATGGCAGCACTGTACAAGGTGCGAAGACACGCTATGTGGTTATGCGACGAACGGTAATTTAAGGGCGTGAATGGTGAGAATTGGGGAGCCAATCAACGGAACACATTGAGCATGCCAAGCGGCCTATGCGATTAAGAGCGAGGAAAATCGCAGGGTATGCGCCAAGAGGGAAGCGCTTTATTGGCGGTATTAATCGGCAATGAAGAGAGGTGGTTAAAAATATCTCACTCACTACGCAGTGCCAGATAAATAACCGCATGTCACTATACTTATGCATGTTATTGCGTTACAGTCATTCGGTTTCTCTTACGCAATTTGCAAAATTATCATTTTATAAAAAACAAATTAAATTTATTAATGTAGGAAAATAAAAGGAATGGCTACTTTGCTTCACATCCATCTACGTTAACATCGCACATTTTTATCTTTTTGTGCTACGTACGCAGTAATTAATCACATGTATTGATGTTATTTGTTGTACCGCAGCGTTTGCTCACCTTGTTAAACCAAACAATTAAAAATATGAATCCTGTTATTGTCTCCGTTCTCGTTATGCTGCTGCTCAGCTTAGCCAGAATCAATGTTGTGATCGCCCTGACCACCTCCGCCATTGTCGGTGGATTACTGAGCGGTCATAGCTTACATGAAACTATTACTATTTTTTCCGATGGCCTCGGCGGTGGCGCTAATATTGCGCTGAGCTATGCCATGCTAGGGGCGTTTGCAGTCGCTATTTCTCGCTCGGGGATCACCGATTTATTGGCGAACACCATTATCCATCGCATTGGCGTTGCCCCGAGTGACAATAAAAAGCGTTTATTTAAATATGTGATATTTTTTGCCGTCACGGTGGTGGCATTACTGTCACAAAACGCCATCCCGATTCATATTGCCTTTATTCCGATTTTAATCCCGCCACTGTTACATGTGATGGATAAATTGCACATTGATCGACGCGCCATTGCGTGTGCAATTACCTTTGGCTTGATTGCTCCTTACCTTATTTTACCGGTCGGTTTTGGCAGTATTTATCTGCACAATATTTTACTTAATAGTATTGTCGATAATGGTATGGCGGTATCGCCCGATCAGATTTATCAGGCGATGATTCTTCCGGTCCTGGGCATGTTTTTGGGCTTGCTGACCGCGTTATTTATTAGTTATCGCAAGCCGCGCCAGTACGATATTGCCAAAACATTGGAAGCCGAGCCGGAAACCGGCACCATCGATAAAAAGAGTATTGCCGTCTCACTGCTGGCCATTTTGGTGGCGTTAGGCGTGCAGATTTATACCGGCGCGATTATTTTTGGCGCGATGGTCGGCTTTTTTGTCTTTATCCTCGGTGGCGTAATTAGCTGGAAAAATACGCAAGATGTGTTTAATCATGGCGCGCAAATGATGGCCATGATCGGATTTATCATGATTGCCGCCTCAGGGTTTGCCGCCGTGATTAAAGCCACTGGCGGTGTGGAAGAATTGGTGAGCTCGATTCATAGCATTATCGGCTCTAACCGCGCGCTGGGGGCATTCTTGATGCTCTTGGTGGGTTTGTTGATCACCATGGGGATCGGCTCTTCGTTTTCCACCGTACCCATTCTGGCCACCATTTATGTCCCGCTTTGTATCTCGCTGGGCTTTTCGCCTATTGCCACCATTGCGTTGGTCGGCGTTTCCGGCGGTCTTGGCGATGCCGGCTCTCCGGCTTCAGAATCCACCCTTGGCCCAACGGCAGGGTTGAATATTGATGGGCAACACGATCACATTTGGGACACCGTGGTGCCGACGTTCGTCCACTACAATATCCCGATGCTAGCGTTCGGTTGGCTAGCTGCCATGGTGTTGTAACTTAATCCAGTGAAAATAAAACCGCCTCCTTGCCACACTAAGATGGATGGGAGGCGTTTTTTTTATTACCACTCGCGTTTATATTATCGCGATATTTTCAGCTATCTGAGTAATACGTTCTCAGTCACGGCTTTACAGTAGCGACTTATGCATTTTGATCACGGCTTTTTTCAATGCCGCCGGTTGCCCGATGCAGCAGCCCGGCTTATGCGGTTGCTCTGGGAAAAAGACTGCAAACATACCCGGCGCCAACAGCACCTCAGACTCATCGCGCACTGACGCCACCAGATAATAATCATTGTCAGCGTCATAGGCTTTCGCTACTGGGTTATCACTATTTTCCAGCCCAAAACCAATACGCTCAGCGCCCGAGATCAGATACTGAATATCAATATATTCTTGATGCACTTCAGCCTGCTTTTGCTCGGCAGGCTGAGTATCAAATGCCATCACGTTGACATACAGCAAATCCCCTTCGATATCATGTCGCCCTACCGGCAAGCTTTGCATATCGGTTTGCTGCAAATAGTGAATCGCCTGCTTAAGCGCTGCAGGCAAATAAGCGTAAGTGTGGGGTTGCTGAATATGACCAAAAATCATGCTGTACATCCTCGTCATCCATATATAGCAAGCACTCTCACATCGCTATACATGCTAGAAAAAAACGGTCTGCCACCCTTTGTGTGTGAGCAGACCGATAGGAGATAATCATTTACTCGGGTCAGAACAACTCAATGACTTACCCTATTAATCACATGTTATAAAGACAGGGCTTCCACATTCTCCGGCTGCTTACAGCTCTTGAACAGTGGCGCGGTCAGATAACCCACGAAGACCACCATCATGGTGCCAATCGCACCGTAGAAGAAGAAGTTCAGGTCAGTGAACGAACGTACCCACAAGATGGAAGCCACGGCGGCAATCACCCCAACCAGTGCGCTGTTGGCATTGGCGCGGCGAACAAAGATCCCCAGCATAAACAGACCGGTCATTGGGCCACCCATCAAGCCTAACAGGCTGTTGAACGCATCCCACAATTCACTCTCGTTCGACATAATCAGATACGTGGAAGCCACCACACCCAGCACACCGGCAATCACGGTCACCAAACGGCCACTTTTCAGGTTCTGCGCTGATGATTTGGCTTTACCAAAGCGGCTGTAAATGTCAGACGAGTAGCACGCCGAAATACTGTTCAAGCTGCTGGAAATACTGGATTGGGACGCCGCAAAGATAGCTGCGATAATCAATCCAGCCAGACCGGCAGGCATATCAGAGATAATGAAGAATGGCAGAATACCGCCGGTATTAAAGTTCTTCGGTAACAGCTCTGGATGCTGGCCATAGTAAGCATACAGCGCTGCGCCGATAGCGAAGAAGAACACCGGTACACAGGCGACCAATTTGGCATTGGTGATCAGCGCTTTTTTCGTTTCTTCAATAGAATCAGTCACGATATAACGCTGTACAACGTCTTGGCTGGCGGTGAACTGCTGCAAGCCAGAGAAGAAGAAACCAATCATCAGAACCGGTACGGTGCTGCTGGTCCAGCTCCAGCCCATTTGGCTCGCAGGGAAATACTTATCCGCAGCGGCGGATACCGCAAACACTTCGGTGATCCCACCATCGACCTTAAAGCAGATCATGATGAAGATTAACACCGCCGCGCCGGATAACATGATGCCTTGGATAACGTCAGTCCAGATAACCCCTTCGATACCGCCGAGGAAGGTGTAAATGATACAGAGCACGCCAATCAGGAACACGATGGTCAGAGGACTCATATCCACAAACGGCATCAGCGCCAATGCTGTCAAATAAGTGATGATCGCGATGCGGCCCACATGGAACAGCATGAACGAAATGCTGGCAAATAAGCGCATCCGAATATCAAAACGCTTTTCCAAATACTCATACGCCGAGGTCAGATTGAGCTTTCTGAAAAACGGGATGTAGTACATAAACACGAAAGGCAAAATCGCAATCGTAATGTACTGGCCAATCAGAAATGTCCAGTCACCGGTATAGGCTTTGGCCGGAATAGACATGAACGTGATAGAGCTCAGTGTAGTGGCAAACACACTGACCCCTGCCGCCCAGCCTGGAATACGTCCGCCCGCTTTAAAATAATCATCCGCTGATTTTTGGCGTTTCGCAAAATACACACCGACCAGCATAATCGCGGCAAGATAGCCGATAAGAACTAGATAGTTCAGCGTACCAAATGCATGCGTCTCCATGAGTATTCCTCTGTTCTGTGTAGAGTATAGGGTTAAGGCAATCGTTATTGTTGTGCCTGACTGTGCGCCGCGGCCCACTGGGCTACGCCGATTAAACCGGCATCCGTGTGGCAACGGGCGGGTAATACCTGTGGTCGATAGAGTGCTGGCATGCGTGCCAACGCCTGTTCCACCAAGGCAATGTAGTTTTCTGCCAGCCCGACACCACCACCGATAACGATTGCATCGAGATCCAACGTAATAGTGAGGTTAGCGATGAGCTCCGCTACCACAGCCGCAGAGCGTTCGATAATGGCTTGCGCCTGCGCGTCGCCTTGCAGATAGCGTTGATACACCTGCAGGCCACTGCAATCTGTACCAAACACCGCTTGTCCAGCAGCAGCTATCGCGCGACCCGAGGCGATAGCCTCAACGCAGCCGCGACGGCCACAACCGCACGTAGGCCCCTGCGGATCAGCCAGCATGTGACCGGCGTGTCCGGCAATGCCACGAGCGCCCGTGATTAACTGATGGTTAAGCACCAACCCAGCGCCGACACCGGTCGACACGGTGATAAACGCCAGATCGGCAAACGACTGCTCGTAAGCCAGATATTCCGCCCAGGCCGCAGCCTGCGCATCATTAATGAGGTAAACGGGAAGACCGGTGATATCGGCAATCACGCTCTGCAACGGGAAGCGATCCAGTCCGCCCAAATTGTGTGGATTTAGCGCCGTCAACACGCCGTGATCAATAATGCCGGTCGACGCCACCGCCACGTAATCAGCCGAAGCCGCCAGCGGCCCCAGCAATTCGGTCAAGGTGGCAGTCAGCACCTGCGGATCACCCGATGAGCGGGTTTCAGCCAGATGACGCGCCACAATACGTGGCGCAGACATGCGTGATGCAGACGACGAGGAGGTCGCGGCCATCTCAATCAAGGCCGCCGCCAGCTTGGTGCCGCCAATATCTACAGCCAGACAGATGGTCATGCTACGGCTCCGTGACGTTCGCTTTTCGCCCCATCCACGGCATCGGCAAACCAGCCACAAATATGCTCGATCCGCGTGATAGCCGAGCCCACCGTGACACAATCCGCACCGGCCAAAATCGCCTGCGCCGCCAACTGCGGGCTGTTATAACGCCCTTCAGCCATCACAAAGCATCCGGCTTGTTTCAGCGCAGTTACCAGCGCCAGATCCGGCTCCGCAGGCGTAACAGGGCCGACATAACCGGACATGGTCGTACCGATAATTTCCACGCCCAGATGGAATGCCGCCATGCCTTCGGCATAATCGGAGCAATCCGCCATCGCCAGACAACCCGCCTCATGGATCGCCGCCACCAAGCCCGCAACACTAACCGGACGCTGACGCGCGGTAGCATCAATGGCAATAATGTCAGCACCGGCTTCAGCCAGCACGCGGACATCATCCAGATACGGCGTAATGCGCACGGGGCTATCCGCTAAATCACGTTTCACAATCCCGATAATCGGAGCTGCGACTTTTGTCCGTGCCGCCTTAACGTTCTCAGCGCCCTCAATGCGTACCGCCACCGCACCACCCGCAATCGAAGCTTGCGCCATGGCGGCAATAATGGCGGGAGTGTCCATCGGACCGTCATCCACCGGTTGGCATGAGGAAACAAAGCCGGTCTTTAGCCGGGCCAGAACGGAGTGTGCATAAACTGACATAAAGTTTAACTCCAAGAATAAATCAGAAGATGAAGTTTTAATTCAATCTACTGCCAATGGAGTTAAACTTCAAAGAAGACAAGTTAAAATGGAGATGGACACCTCAGTTTTGATTCCCCTGAGGCTAAAAAATGAGAAGACGGTTGGATTTTGACCGCAACGCCCACCGAAAATCCAGTAGAGAGAAACCCGTTCGATAGGCGTGGAGCGAATAACAGAACAGTAAAGAAGGAAGAAAAGAAGTCAAACTCCCTCCACCAACGGCGTGCGATGGCCAAGGAATCAGGACTGCGGTGAACGCGCGCAGCAAACCGCGGCGTTCACGAAACGATACTCATAAAGCAATACTCACGGAGCAAGACTCCGCGCTTACACACCGAGTGCGCGCGTCGTGCGCTGTTTTTTATCCATCGAGCCAGTAATATCGTCTTTGACCAGCAGGGTATACAGCAAATCAAGCACATACAATTGCGCTATCTTGGTGCCGATGGAGTCCCCCTGCATCTGTCCTTGCCGGTTACCGTTGAGCAGAACCGCATCGGCATACTCACACAGGGGCGATTTAGGATTGTGGGTCAACGCTACGGTATACGCCCCCGCCTCTTTGGCCAACTGCAGCGCCTTCGTGGTCTCCACCGACACGCCGGAGTGACTGATCCCGATCGCCAGATCGCCTGGCTGCAGTAGCGTGGCTTTCATGTACATAAAGTGGTTATTGGTCAGCGCATCCACATTAAAGCCGATACGCATGAACTTGTTTTTCGCATCTTCCGCCGTTATGCCAGAGGAGCCCACGCCAAAGATATAGATCCCACGCGCCTCACGGATCTGGCGCGCCACTGTCTCTAAGGTCGGAAAACTAAGCAAATTTAAGGTTTCAGAGAGCACGTTATTGATGCCCTGCTGCAGCTTTTGCCCAATCAGCTCCACATTATCTTGCGGGGCGATGTCGGTATCTAAAATCGAGCGATCACTGTGGTGCAAAGAAGAGAGCTCGATGGCCAAATCCATCTTAAAGTCTTGAAAACCTTTAAAACCGAGCAAACGGCAAAAGCGGATGATGGTCGCCTCACCGGCATTCACTTTGTGTGACAGCTCCGCGATGGAGAGTTTGGTCACCTCTTCGGCATTATGCTGCACAAACTCGGCAATACGGCGAGCAGACGGTGTCATGCTTTCAAACAGGCTTCCCATCATATCCAGAACTTTTCCTGTTTTTACCGGCAGGTGCTTGGCAACCATAAACTGCTCCACATCATGAACATAAATCCCTGATCTGATTCTTACATTTCACGCCGCGCTTGTGAAGTAAAGCTCCAGTGAGAAGGATGAGATCGGCCCCAAATTAGCGCTAAGTCACCACATTAACCGCTCAAGGAAGAGGATGTTATCCCAATCACAGTTTGTACATCTGCCGCCGGCTTTTGATGAATAGCGATTGCGCGATGAAGCTTTACTCCATACCATGAATAAAACTCCGATATAAACTTAACTTATGAAGTTTTACTTCATGGAGCACAGAAAGATGGAAAAACTCTCCGGACTGATTGCCGCCCCGCATACCCCTTTTGATGCCAACGGCAACGTAAATTTCGATAGCATCGACAAAATTGCCGCTCACCTGATTCGTGACGGTGTACGTGGTGCCTACATCTGCGGCACCACCGGCGAAGGGATCCATTGTTCGGTTGCCGAGCGTAAAGCCATCGCCGAACGTTGGGTGAGCGCGGCGCAAGGTCAACTGAAGCTGATTATCCATACTGGCGCACTCAGCATTGTCGACACCTTGGAGTTGACTCGCCACGCAGAAACTCTCGATATTTTCGCGACCTCAGTCATTGGCCCTTGCTTCTTCAAGCCTGGCTCACTGGATGACTTGGTCACCTACTGTGCCACTGTGGCCGCCGCGGCGCCGTCGAAAGGTTTCTACTACTATCACTCCGGCATGTCAGGCGTGAACTTCGATATGGAGCAATTCCTGATCAAAGCCGATGCCCGTATTCCAAACCTGTCCGGCCTCAAGTTTAACAGCCCAGATTTGTACGAATACCAACGTTGCCTACGTGCATGCGGCGGCAAATTTGATATTCCATTCGGGGTAGACGAGCACTTACCGGGCGCATTAGCGGTCGGCGCCACCAGCGCAGTGGGCAGTACCTATAACTACGCAGCTCCTCACTTCCTGCAAATTATCGCTGATTACCAAAAAGGTAACCACGAAGCAGTTTATGCGGGGATGAACAGCGTGATCGAACTGATCCGAGTCTTGGTCGAGTTCGGTGGTGTTGCCGCCGGTAAAGCGGCGATGGCGCTGCATGACATCGATGCTGGTGACCCACGTCTGCCACTGCGTGCATTGACCGCGCAACAAAAAGACATTGTGGTCGACAGAATGCGTAACGCAGGTTTCTTGGTTAAGCGCTAAGTGATTTGCTGCTTGATTAAAAAAATCCCGGCATTGCCGGGATTTTTTATTTATGCGTTATCATATCAAACGAAGTAAAACGCAACGCACTAGAAAGTCACTTCCACTTCTACACCATCTACCCAGCGAGCGCGGTCTAACGGTTTATCAAACGCTAAGCGAACTTTTAAATAGGCTGGTTGGCCTTCAAAAGGACGCTGCAATTCAGTCGGTAACTTATTCACCGTTTCCGTCGGTCCCGATACTGTCGCAGAATACACTTTACCGTCGGGATAGGTCACTTTAGCTTTTGTGCCTAATTGACTGTACTCCAAATATTTCGGTTTTAAGAACGCGACCACTTCCGGTTGGGTATTCGTTGTCATCGTGAGCAATGGCGCACCCGCACTGACTGTCTCACCTTTTTTAACGAAGATATCTAAAATACGCCCATCAAAAGGGGCTTTGGCCGTCAAACGTTCTTTTTCTGCCTGCTTGACCACCAACTCTTTCATTAAGGCGCGGTGGGCTTGTGCCACCGGTCCAGCTAATTGCATCTGGCGTAAATCGCGCTGAGAATCTTCATACGCCACTTTCTGGCTACTTAATTGACTATTTAAGCTGTTATTGATATTAACGATCGCCGTATAATCCACATCAGAAACTTGTCCCTTTGCACGATAAAAATCGTATTTGCGCTGAGCGCTTTCCGCTTTTTTAACACTTTGCTCAGTATTAGCAATGGCCTGCTGATACAATACGTCAGTATTAGTATCATTATGATAGGTCAATGTCGCTAACTGCTCGTGAATAAAGTTTATCTCTTTATTTAAAACCTGATTATCTAACAAAATAAGGTCTTGCCCTTTCGAGACTGCGCTCCCTATTTTTACATCGATTGACAACACGGCACTCGTTTGTGGTGCAGTCAATGTAATCGGGTTTGACGTTACAATCGCGGGCGCGGTAATCAAAAACTGCGAACGGAAAAGATAATATGCCATCAATACAACAGGACTGATGACGATAGCTAAGATTATATACCACCGCATCCGATATCCGCCGCGCTTCGGCGCACCATATTGAACCTTAACGCCATTTTCAGCTTGTGGGTTATTTTGTTTATCCAAGTGAAAATTAACTTTCATTTTAGAATTTCTTCCCTTTTTTCAACACCCACCATGGAGCCATACTTGACTCTTCATGGCTGCGCCGAACAATTTCATTTATCATGGCAAACGCTGTTACCATTCGCATTAAAAACTGATAGATAGGATAAGCAAAGATCCACTTCGCCATACGCAGATCTGATAGTTTTCTCTCTGAGATAAGACCAATATAGGCAACAAAAAGTAATAGCGAAAAGACTAAGTAGACAAAGTAAAGTAACATAAACAATGCAAAAACAAACTTGATAGGATAGCTAATAATAATGAAAGAAGTAAAAACAATAACCAAGAATGGCAATAACACATTTTGCATTATTCCATAAACAAGAATAAAGATAAAATTCCCCCATCCTAACAAAGATGGTGACAATCCTTTATTATGTTTACGTAAATAGAGAAAAAGTAAATCTCCATCCCACCGCAATCGCTGTAATATAAGCCCTTTCAGCGTATCTGGCACATCAGTATGCCCTATTGCATGTGTTGCAAACGTCAGTTTATGCTTTGGATAACGTCGTTTATACTGTTTTAAACGCATCGTCAAATCGAGATCTTCTGCGGTATGAGTATCCCATCCACCAACCCGAGACAACACCTGTTTCCTAAAAGCGCCAAATGCACCAGAAATATTATTGAGCACCCCCCAATTCGCCATGCCGGTCTTACCCGCTTGCATTGAAAGCATATACTCCAGAGCCTGCATTTTAGTCAGAATATTTTTATCATGATTCCTGACACGTAATGCACCTCCACTGGCAATAACATTGGCAGAAGAAAACTCGCTGACCATGGTCATCACCATATCATTATCAAACGAAGTATCACCATCGACATTCATGATAATGTCACCGGTGGCAACCGAAAGTCCGGCATTGAGAGTTGATACTCGGCCACCACGTTGCCACTTTGGCACGACTCTTACTTTTCTGTTTTTAAGGCCTTTGTATTTTCTCTCTCCGTGTAATGCTGCAAGATATGTAGCCTTATTCTGCACAGCGCCATCCACAACGGCTAAGATTTCAATGTTCCCTGGGTACAACTGCTCCGCTAAAGTATCTATGGTAACGCCTATCGCGTCACCCTCGCCGTAACAAGTAATCACAATACTTACAGAAGGGTATTGATTGACTGTATGTTGTGGCTGATTGTAAGCCCATCTAAAAATCCCAGTAAAAACCAAGAGATAAAGAGGCAACTCTACAACTATCACTCCTGGGAAGAGAAGCATCCATAAAATATGGTTACTTAATAACATCCCAACAAAATGATGTAGTAACATCCAGCTATCATGAAGCATAAACTTCACCAATAATTTTTTCGATCCACATATCTATTCCATCATTAAGAGATGGTTCTGGTAGCCCCCAAGCAAATACATTTAACTCAAAACGATCATCTTCAATGAGCCCACTTAATTGTGTTAGTTTTTGTTTTAATGCTGGTAAACTTGCTTCTGGTGTTTTTGGCATTAACACTAATAAGATGTCCTGCCGATATTGACAACATATATCTGTATCGCGAAGCATACCACTTAATCTAAGTGTAATTTGCTCAATAAGAGAAAAGAGTTTATTTTCACCATATTGTTGATTGTATTGTTTAAAGGATGGTAAGTGTAAAGCTAACAACAAATGTGAATCTTTATGACGTAAAGCGACTTTGTTTACCCACAACACCAGATTTTTAAAAAAGCCAACGTCCACTTTACCTTTAATTGATAATTCTGGAGCATGAGAAGTTTTACCATGTTGATAAATATACTCACCTTGCTCACCTAACATAAACTTATAGATCTTTCTTACTATTAACTTATCTGGAGAAGTTTTTGTTGAGCATGTCAGGCATTGACAAACAGTTTGTGCCTCAACAAAATGATGAGAGCAGCTATTACAGGTATAATTTTCAAGTGGCCGATCATAATCAACACCTATATGTCGTAACTGCGTAAAACACTTTGGACACTCTAGCTTTCCCCTGCGTAAAAAATGCTGTTGATCACCCACATAGCCACATGTAAAACAATGCAATGAGCTTTGCGTATCAATATCAATATCATTACAGCTAGGACATACCTCAACATAATTAAGATGGCCGCCATGACAATGAGTACAAACTCTTATTCTGTCGACTAAATTATCAGTTTCGAGAATCCCTCGCTTACTTTCTGCTAGTACATAGTTATAGGCTGATTGCAAATCAGGATAAAAACACTCAATAATCGGATAAGAATAAAGTGACGATGTACGAACATTTTTTAGTGGCAAAACACTGCGCTTGCGATTTACTCCTAGCCAACCAACCAATGGGCTAAGCAAGTTCGCATCTGATATCGTTCTAAATTTTACTTTGACTTCTTGCCATAATCGAAACGCAGACTCTTCTTCAAAGATATCATCAGCAACACATGCTGAAAATTCCGTCTTTTTTGTGGTAAAAATACACCAAGACCAACGATAAGGCTTACTTAAAAACAATTTTAATGCATGTTGCAACTCATCTTCATCATCAAAATCAAAGCAAACAGCACCAGCTGCACCATCAGGAATATCATTAACCGACTGGATATGATTTACATCAGAAAACGCAAACAGGTAGGGATTAGCTCCGCCAACCCAATAGAAGCAATCATTCAAAGAAGACATCCCTAAACTCTCAAATAAAATTATGTTGCTTTAAAAATCCATATATTGTGTCGGGTATTGCGAGATTACACAACACATCGTCATTATTGATTCGAAAACCATAAACTAATAGCCACCATGGCACAAATCGTCACAACAAAATGATTTATAAGGATATTATATATAGACTGCAGACATCCTGATGGAGCAGTCACCGCTTAGGTGAAGCTAAGATGAAACACTTTGCTACAAAAAACAAGTGCTTCTATGATGAATTTTATTGAAGCTTATTCTTTATTTACTAACCGTCATCCATGTAGCACGAAATTCATGTATGAATAATGTTTAATCTAAATCGAAGAAAAGACCCAGAGCCATTTAGATGATTTCTGGGTCTATACTTTTAGCCGTAGTTCTTTAGAAATTAATCCGGTAACTGATCCCGCCATTCACTTCACCGGCACCAAAACCCACATCGCGATAACCAGAGTACAATGTGATCTTCTGGTTTTTATCCAGCGTATAGGAGTAATTGGCTTCCAACTCTGGTAACACTTTAGCGACCTTTGCAATCTGATACTGGGTTGCTAAGCCACCAAAGCCATCCAGCACGGTCGCATTACCTGTACTGTTATTGGTATGCAGGTTTTTACGCAAACCCAACGTCATACCCATGCTATTTTTATCGTCAATCTGATACTGGTTATCAACGCCAATGTGCAGAGTCGAAACGCGGCTACGTTGATTGCTAAACGCGGCTAAAAACGCTCCATCACCCGTTTCTTGATAGCCATTCCATTTAGTATCGTTGTAGTTCAATGCCACAAATGGCGTCACCTGATAACGGCTATTAGGTTGGAAGGTATAACCACCACGTACCTGATAGTTCAATGAGCGGGCGCGAGTTTTACCATAACCCCACTCTTTATCAGCACCATTGTAATAGGCGCGATCAATATCCACTGGCGCATTTAAGACACTGATGCCAGCGTAACCTTTCCATCCCAGATCCGTATCGTTGCCGTAGCCGACAAAGGCAGTGAAGATCGGTGCCGTTTGCTCAATCTTAGTGCCAATATCGTTCTTGATATGGCTGTGTAACTCTGTTACCGATAGCCCCGCGCGGCCATGTTCTTGCAGCTGCTTGGCGATGGTAATAGTTGCTGAAGGGTTAGTGTATTCGCCGATATCATCATTGCGATTTCGCACGTCTGCATTAACTTTCACGCACATTCCGTTAGGTCCAAAGGTCGCACAATCGGCATTATCGGCCGCTTGCACAGTCGCTTGGCGCTGTAACTCCATGCTTTGCTGCACATACGATAACGATTGATTCACCTGATCCACGTTAACAATACCACTGCCACCGTCTGGCTTAGGTTCATCCGGTTTAACGCTCGGAGGTTGTGGTTTTGGCTCATCTGGCTTCACAGTCGGCGGTTCCGGCTTTGGCTCTTCTGGCTTTACAATAGGTGGTTCTGGCTTTGGTTCATCTGGTTTCACAATCGGTGGTTCTTTAATGGTGACAACCCGAGCAACATAGCCGCTGCCATCCGCCAATTGCCCTGCAATGGTGGCACCATCTGAAGACATGGCATTCACACTACTCGCTATCATTGTGCCAGCATCCACATGAGCATCAGTCAACCACTGATTGACTGAGCGCATGCCAACGCCTTCTTTCCAGATAAATCCCAACCGTTTACCATCATCGGTAGAACTACTCCCTGATATCACAGTTCCAAGACGACTGATACCAATCGTCTGGCTGCTACCTTGATTATCTTTACCTAGTGTACCTAAGTCATGAATCTGATTATCAGTATCCCAATACACCGCCCTAAGAGTAGTTGGGCTAGTTTCTGCAGTGCCGATCACTCGACCTGTATCACTCAGTCCATTTGCAGTGGTAGAGTGATCTCGACTTAGACTGGGTAATAGCTCAACACCACCTTTATCTGTCCAGCGAAAGGCATGTTTAATATCTGATGATCCAATATTGGTTTTACCAACAATCATCGTACCATTGCCATTTACGGCACTCGCGGATGAGTAATCACCAGGCATATTAAGCGCATGCACTTTATTATCATGCTTAGTCCAATACACCGCTGATTCTAGATTACTGTCAGTAGTAGCATGACCAACGATAATATTACCATCACGGCTTATATCAAATGCAGCAGAGCTTGCATGTTCATTACTGGATAAGTTATCTAGCAGATGAATGTTATATTGATTATCCCAATACACTGCACGCCCACCGCCCGTTTCTCGGCTAAGGTAGCCAACGATACTTTGATGATCACCGCTAATAGAACGTGCTGCACTTAACCCACTGTATCCACTATATTTTGGCAGGCTAATCATTCCCTTTTTACTATCCCATACCGTTGCCACCACATCAGTTGAAGGCGCATACATACTGGGTGCCGAAAATCCTAGTGCGGTATTGCCACTATCAGATAATGCTAAAACATTGGATTGGCCAAACGCTCCAGCCACCACGATCCCATCTTCATTCAATATATCGTATATATTCTCTGTTTTTGAATTAGCATGCACTGCTTGTGATGCCAACAATATTGATGAAATAAAGGTCGCACATATTTTCTTTTTAAAAATCATACTAATTTCTGTCTGATAAAATATGCGCCACGTGACCACATGACACGCTAAGTCACATAGAGCACATTAAGTTAAAATAGAGAAAATTGATTTTATAAAAGCAATTGAATTTGCTTAGGGGGCGGATAATAGCGACGCTTTATGGAGATCCTATAATAGTTATTACCGATTTATATAATAAGTAATGGCTATCAAAATCAGATGAAACAGGATGTGAAAACAAGAGGTGGAATAGTAAAATTTTCACTTATTTAGAAAATAAGCATTTCTATTCCAGAAGAGAAAGCACAAAAGGATAAACTTTTTTTAGTATATCAGAACCAAAACAATCATCAATATTTATATGACAATTAATCTTAGTCCTGATATCTCGTCAATTAAGAAAGGTAACAAAATGGGATTATTTCTTCTTGGCAAGAAATTACCCATTAAAATCCGTCAATAAGGATATAAAACACGTGTCTATTCAAATCCCTCTCACTCTTACACAATCTTGACGCCCGTTGGCATCACTCGCTCAGGGGTGAGTAATACGCTTTCTGACTCATCATCGGTTTCGGCGCACAGCAGCATGCACTCTGAGGTTTCGCCACGCATCTTGGCTTTTTCTAAATTGCATAACACCACCACCTGCTTACCGAGCAACTCTTCTTCGGTGTAATACGGCACCAAACTGGTGACAGTCTGTAAACGCTCAGCGCCAACCTCGATTTGCACAATATAGAGCTTGTCGGCATTGGCATGGCGTTTCACCTCCACGATCTTACCGGTACGGATCTCCAGTTTGGCAAAATCAGCATACTTAACACGTTCCATTTTCAGCTCTCCACATTTCATTATTCGGTTTTTGATTGGCTAGTTATCCGCAGCCCTTAGCGTTGATTTATACAAACGTAAAGGCATAGGTCGTGCATGATGAGTATTCCTGATCGGCAGATAAGATACCGTTATCACGGCCCCACTGCGGGCGATTTGGCGCATCGGGCAGATACTGCGTTTCCAAAGCCACACCAGCAAAATCGGCATAATGGCCACCGCGCCGATCGGGCGTTCCACCTAACCAATTTCCGGTATACAGCTGCAGCGCCGGTTTATCGGTTAATACTGACATCTGCACCCGGCCATCCGCGCTAATTAGCTGGGCAACCGGCTGACGTTTGTCACGCGAAGGAGCAAAGATAAAGCTGTGATCATAACCACGCACCTGTTGCTGCTGCAGGTCGCGCAGGAAATCCTCATAAATGCATTTGCGCTGGGTAAAATCAAAACCGGTCTGCCGCACATCGGCAAAATCCCCGAGCGGAATGCCATCGGCGCTGGTCGGTAAAAACTGCTCCGCGGCAATATAAAGATGATGAGCTCGAGCATCCGCACCTTGCGTTTCCACGCTCGGCACATCAGCCCCCTGCAAATTAAAATAGGCGTGGTTGGTCAGGTTCAGTGGCGTCGCCTGATCCGTGCGCGCTCGGTAGCGCAAAACCACCTGATTATCCGCGGTGAGCGTGTAAGTCACTGACACTTGCACATTGCCAGGGAAACCTTGATCGCCATCCGGTGAATACAGGGAAAACGTTACGCTATCAGCGCTCTGCGCTTCAATCTCCCAACGACGACGATCAAACCCCTCACGCCCTCCGTGCAAACAATGCTTGCCTTGGTTGAGACTCAGCTGGATGTCGCGCCCAGCCAGATGGAGCTTTCCTCCGGCAATCCGGTTTGCATAACGACCGACTGTTGCGCCCATGTAGGCCTGCTGGCACAAAAAATCCGGCATGCTGCTTTGGCCAAGTAACAGCTCGCGCGAGCCACTTCCGGCCAGCGGCACACGGCAACTGAGCCAGGTGGCACCGATATCCATCACCACCACCTGCATGCCGTTGGTATTGCGCAAGGTGATAACGGTGGCCGGACGCCCATCGGGAGCCGGATCGCGCGTCATGCTCAGGCGCAAATCCGGTAACCCTGACGCATTGCCAGTGTGATGTTGTGAACCTTTATCCACTGTGCGCTCCTCAGTGACGGGCCATAACACCGGCCCCATCGCAGGCCTCACAGACATAAATATCCGCTTGCAGACCGGTCGCGGCGCTGTAACGCTCCTCTACGCGACGGGTTACTGCCTCCACCAACGTCGGAGGAACCAGTGCGACCACACAACCACCGAAACCGCCACCGGTCATACGCACTCCGCCTTGCTCGCCGATTACGTCTTTGATCATCTCAACCAGCAGATCGATTTCCGGCACGGTGATAGCAAAATCATCGCGCATTGAGGCATGCGACTGCGCCATCAATTCGGCCATCGCGCCCACATCACCCCGACGTAGCGCCGCGGCGGCATCTAAGGTGCGCTGATTTTCGGTGATCACATGGCGTGCTCGGCGTGCTACCACCGGATCCAGCTCATGCTCACGCGCGGTAAATTGCGCTAGAGTCACGTCGCGCAAGGCCGGTACGCCGAAAATTTCCGCTGCCTGTTCACACTGGCGACGGCGCGTGTTGTATTCACTATCCACCAGCCCACGCTTTTTGTTTGAGTTGATTATCATCACCCGCAGGGTCGACGGCATCGCTACCGCGTCGGTTTCCAGTGTCCGGCAATCCAACAGCAGCGCGTGGCCAGCTTGCCCTTCAGCCGAGATCATTTGATCCATGATGCCGCAGTTACAACCGACAAACTGGTTTTCCGCCTGCTGACCGTTCAAGGCGATTTCAGCTTGGCTTATTTCCAAACCGTACAGCACTTTAAACGTCTGTCCGATCACCACTTCCAACGCCGCTGATGAGCTTAATCCCGCGCCTTGCGGCACATTGCCACTGACCGCCAGATCCACGCCACCAAACTGATAGCCACGCTCACGCAAACACGTCACCACACCACGAATATAGTTAGCCCACATTTTCTCCGGTAAAAACGCCGGCGCGCAGGTAGCATCAAACTCATCCTGAGCGTTGTGATAATCCACCGCAATTACGCGCACCAGATTGTCATCACGGCGCGCGGCGGCAACCACCGTCTGATAATTAATGGCACACGGCAGCACGAAACCATCGTTATAGTCGGTATGTTCGCCGATGAGGTTTACTCGCCCTGGCGCTTGGATTACATGGGTCGGCGCGTAGCCTAAGATCTCGGTAAACGCGGCGGTGACTTTCTGCGTTAATTCTGACATCAGTGGTCTCTTCCTATTTTTCAGTTGTTGGCGAACAACACGCGTGTGTTATCGGCACATCATCATCCTTGCGCGCTGTCTTTATAGTGAATATCACTGACATCGCGTAAACGCTGAGCAGCTTGCTCTGGGGTAATATCGCGCTGCGTTTCCGCCAGCATTTCATAGCCGACCATAAATTTGCGCACCGATGCGCTACGCAGCAGTGGCGGATAGAACAATGCATGCAACTGCCAATGCGCGGTGTCACGGCCATCGGTAAAAAACGGTGCGTAATGCCAGCCCATGGAGTACGGGAATGCACAGTGGAATAAGTTATCGTAGCGGCTGGTTAGCTGTTTCAATGCCAACGCTAAATCGCTACGCTGCGCCGCGCTTAAATCACTCATGCGGCGCGCCGACGCTTTCGGTAGCAGCATGGTCTCAAATGGCCACGCCGCCCAGTACGGCACTAACGCCACCCAATGCTCGGTTTCCGTAACAATTCGCGCCCCATCGCGCAGCTCGGCGGCCACATAATCGAGCAATAAATTGCTGCCATATTGCTGGTAATACGCTTCTAAATGCTGATCTTTACGTGCAATTTCATTGGGCAGAAAACTGTTCGCCCAGATTTGGCCATGCGGATGGGGCTGCGAGCAGCCCATGGTTTCGCCTTTATTCTCAAACGCCTGCACCCACAGATAGGTTTTCCCCAACTCTTCAATTTGGGCATTCCATGTCTCAATCACACCTTCAATCTGCGGCAAGGATAATTCCGGTAGAGTTTTACTGTGATCGGGGGAAAAGCAGATCACTCGGCTCAGTCCGCGCACCCCTTGGGTTTGAAACAGCGGGTTATCTTGCGCGCTAATCTGCGGCGTATCGGTTTTCAACGCCGCAAAATCATTACTGAATACATAGGTGCCCGCGTAATCAGGATTCACATCGCCGGAAATACGCGTATTGGTCGGGCACAAGAAGCACTTGGGTTCATAACTTGGTAGCGCCTGTACGGCAGGGGCTTCGTCTTGTCCGCTCCACGGGCGCTGCGCGCGATGCGGGGAAACCAAGACCCACTGGCCGGTCAGTGGGTTATAACGGCGATGTGGATCGTTAGCCGGATCCAACCCAGCGACAAACGCCGCAGAGGTAACTTGCATAGGGTTTCTCCTGTCATGCCGCCCTACCCGCGCGAATAGCGTCATTGGGCGGGTGGCAGAGCACTGTGGATACCTCGATAGCCAGCGTTTTGCTTACCCTCGCGATCCTCAGTCTGGTTCATGTGATTGATGACCAGATTAACAACCCCTCTATTTGGGTTCCGTGATCAAAATGGCAAAGGTAAAATTTTACTAAAACATTATTTAATTCAGTAAATGCCATGCTAGTGTGATCTATGACACGTGAAAAACCGAGTCGGATATAAATTGTCTGTTTTACTAAAAATGAATGCATATTTTGCGGCATAATTTACAATGCCGTTAACGACTGCCTTTGCGAGCTGTTTACGTGCTTTTTTACGCGCTGTTTTACATGCAGTGCTGCGCCACCACACTAAAGCACACAGCCAAGCTACGCCGCCAAATGGCAAACACGAGATAGCGACAGAGATAACAACATGGCCACGTTAAAAGATATTGCAACGGAAGCAGGAGTATCGCTGGCAACCGTCTCGCGCGTACTCAATGACGACCCTTCCTTAAGCGTTAAGGAAGAAACCAAACACCGCATTTTGGAGATTGCCGAAAAGCTGGAGTACAAAACCAGCAGCGCCAAAAAAGCCCATGTGGCGGCGATCCCCGAGCACCACATTCTGGCGCTGTATAACTACCGCCAAGATGCCGAAATCAATGACCCCTACTACCTATCGATTCGCCATGGCATTGAAACCCAATGCGAAAAACTGGGTTTGCAGCTGACCAACAGCTACGAAAGTGGGATAGATCCAGAGCTAAAGAAGGTTACGGGGATCTTGCTGGTGGGTAAAACCAGCCACACGGTTATCCAGCGGGCGGCGCAGTTAACTGACAATATCTGCTGTTTGGATTTTCACGATGATAAGTCTAGCTATGATTCGGTCGACATTGATTTGGCCAAAATCAGCAAGGAAGTGATTGATTTTTATATCAGTCAGGGAATTGACCGCATTGGCTTTATCGGCGGACAAGATGCCCCCGGCCGTGCCGATATTCGCGAAATGGCCTTTGCCGAATACGGTCAGCTAAAAGGCGTGGTGCGTGACAGCGATATCTATCGCGGTGACTTTTCCAGTGCCTCCGGCTACCACCTAGCCCGTGAGATGCTGAGTCATTCCCAGCGGCCACAAGCCTTGTTTATTGCCTCTGACTCTATCGCGATCGGCGTACTGCGCGCGTTGCTGGAACACGGGTTGCAGATCCCGCACGATATCTCGCTGATTAGCGTAAATGATATTCCAACCGCCCGCTTTACCTATCCACCGCTTTCCACGGTGCGTATCCACTCCGAAATGATGGGGATACAAGGGGTCAACATGTTGGTGGAAAAAGCGCGCGATGGCCGCGCTCTGCCACTGCAAGTGTATGTTCCAACGAAGCTGAAGTTACGCGGCACCACACGCTAACGGCGCCACTGTCGAACATCAGCAACGCGCAAAAAACCACATGCCTATTGCGCTGCGCGCCTCCTCGCAAGCAGCGCAGATATCACAGCAAGCATCGCCATTTCCCACTCCACACGTCCTTTTCGCCAGCTTATCTTCTCCCCCCTCTTCCCTACCGTTTTTACCCCTTCAATACGTGGATAATTTTTATCCCGATCACAGCCCATGTTCAAAATCTCACCGTTTTCGTGATCGCGTTTAAGTAAAACAACTTTTACTGATTTTATTTAGTAAATTTTTACTAATATGTTTTCAAGAATCCGTACCCGCTTTTACGAATGACATCGGTAAGTGGCCCTAAGTAGCAACGCGAAATGGCCATGCCGAGAGGAGAATAAAACGTGAACAATTGGGAAAACATCCACCGTCTGCATGAGAACCGGATGGCTCCGCGGGCCTACTTCTTTGGCTATGACTGCCCTGAAAAAGCGCAGACGTTCCAGCGCGAACTCAGCCATCGCTTTATGCTGCTCAGCGGCCAATGGTCTTTCCACTATTTCAGCAATCCACTGCTGGTGCCGGATGAGTTTTATTCCGCGCCGATGCGCGATTGGGGCCACATCACCGTGCCAAACATGTGGCAGATGGAAGGCCACGGCGACCTGCAATACACCGACGAAGGGTTCCCGTTCCCAATTGATGTGCCGTTTGTGCCGACCGATAACCCAACCGGCGCTTACCAGCGCACCTTCACGCTGGGCGAAGGCTGGAACAACCAACAAACCATCTTGAAATTCGATGGCGTCGAAACCTATTTTGAAATCTACATCAACGGCCAGTATGCTGGCTTTAGCAAAGGCAGCCGCCTGACTGCCGAATTTGATATCTCTGCGCTGGTGCAGCAAGGTGAAAACCTGTTGTCAGTTCGCGTGATGCAATGGGCGGATTCCACCTACATCGAAGACCAAGACATGTGGTGGACCGCCGGCATTTTCCGTGACGTGTATCTGGTGGGTAAAGAGCCGGTGCATGTGCAAGACTTTACCGTGCGCACCGACTTTGCTTCTGATTACCAGAGCGCCACCCTCTCCTGCCATGTTGAGCTGGAAAACCTGCAAACCACCGTCGCGCAAGGCTATAGCCTGGGTTATGCCCTGTATGATGGCGCACAAATTATCGCCGAAGGCTGCTGCGATAACCTGAATATCGACCAGCGCGCCCGCACCACGTTTGCTATCGATGTATTCAATCCGATAGCGTGGAGCGCGGAAAACCCGTACCTGTATCGCCTGATGCTGACGCTGCGCGATGCGCATGGCCAGACAGTGGAAGTGATCCCGCAGCGCGTGGGCTTTCGTGATATCAAGGTGCGCGATGGCCTGTTCTACATCAACAATCACTACGTGATGTTGCACGGGGTGAATCGCCACGATAACGATCACCTCAAAGGTCGCGCCGTGGGCATGGATCGCGTCGAAAAAGACCTGATCCTGATGAAGCAGCACAATATCAACTCGGTACGCACCGCGCACTACCCGAACGATCCGCGTTTTTACGAGCTGTGCGATATCTACGGTCTGTTTGTGATGGCCGAAACCGATGTTGAAACCCACGGCTTTGCCAACGTCGGTGATCTGAGCCGTATCACCGATGATCCAGAGTGGGAAGCGATGTTCGTTGATCGCGCCGTGCGTCATGTGCATGCGCAGAAAAATCACCCTTCCATCATCATGTGGTCATTGGGTAACGAGTCCGGTTATGGCTGTAATATCCGCGCCATGTACCACGCCACCAAAGCGTTGGATGACACCCGTTTGGTGCACTACGAAGAAGATCGTGACGCCGAAGTGGTCGATGTGATCTCCACCATGTACTCGCGCGCCCAGCTGATGAATCACTTCGGCGAGCATCCGCATGCTAAGCCTCGCATTATCTGCGAATACGCCCACGCGATGGGTAATGGCCCCGGCGGCTTAACCGAATACCAAAATGTGTTCTATCGTCACAAACACATCCAAGGTCACTATGTGTGGGAATGGTGCGATCACGGCATCTTCGCCCGTGATGAACAAGGTAACGCCTTCTACAAATACGGTGGCGACTTCGGTGATTACCCGAATAACTACAACTTCTGTATGGATGGCCTGATCTACCCCGATCAAACTCCAAGCCCAGGCCTGAAAGAGTACAAGCAAGTGATTGCGCCGGTGAAAATCCGCGCATTAGATGCCAGCAATGGCCAGTTTGTGGTGAGCAACAAGTTCTGGTTCTCCACGCTGGATGACTACACCATCACCGCCGAAGTGCGCGCTGAAGGGGAAACGCTCGCCACCCAGCAGTTCAAAGTGATCGGCCTGCCTGCAGACTCCGAACGCGAAGTGCAACTGACGCTGCCGGCGTTGGATGAGCGGGAAACCTTTATCAACTTCACGGTACGTAAAGATTCACGCACGCCATACTGCGCCGCCAATCACGACATCGCGGTCTATCAATTTAACCTCAAGGCCAATACCGCTTGTGCGCCGCTGTACATCAACCACAACGCGATCGCCTTGCAGCGCAGCGAAGATCGCCTGTCACACACCATCAGCGGACATAACTTCTGCCTGCGTTTTTCCAAGGTCAACGGCAAGCTGACCTCGTGGCAGGTGAACGGTAAAGAGCTGATCCAGTCAGCACCTAAGCTGAATTTCTTCAAACCGATGATCGATAACCACAAGCAAGAGCATCAAGGTCTGTGGGAGCCTGCGCACTTGCCTATCATGCAAGAGCACTTCCGCCAGATGGACGTGAGCGAGTGTGGTGAGGTCATCAATATCACCACCACCAGCATCATCGCACCACCGGTGTTTGATTTTGGCATGCGCTGCACCTATCGCTACCAGATCAATGCCCAAGGCCAACTGAATGTGGCGTTAAGCGGCGAACGTTATGGCGACTACCCACACGTCATCCCAGTGATTGGTTTGGATTTAGGCATTCACGCTGACTTTGACCAAGTGACCTACTATGGCCGCGGCCCAGAAGAGAACTATCAAGACAGCTGCCAAGCCAACCTGATTGATGTGTACCACACCACCGTGGCTGACATGTTCGAGAACTACCCGTTCCCGCAAAACAACGGCAACCGTCAGAACACCCGTTGGGCAGCGCTCACTGACCGCCATGGCAGTGGTTTGCTGGTTAAACCGCAGCAAGAAATCAACTTCAGCGCGTGGTTCTACACCAACCAGAACCTGCATCAGGCCCAGCACACCAACGAGCTGGAAAAGAGCGGATACATCACCCTGAATCTGGACCATCAAGTGATGGGCTTGGGCTCTAACTCGTGGGGCAGCGAAGTGCTCGACTCTTATCGCGTGTACATGGACCGCTTTGCCTACGGCCTGACCCTGATGCCGTTACAAGCCGGTGATTGCAGCGCCACGGCGCTGGCCAAGCATCAGTTTGCTACCGATTTCTTCGCCACTCCATCCGAGTCCACCCCATCCGAGAATGAGGCGTAATTCATGATCGTGTTAGAGAGTTTGGAACAGTTCCAACAAGTCTACCGCAACGGCCGCAAATGGAACCGCTGCGTAGAAGCCATCAATAACATCGGCAACATTCAAGATGGCGTGATGCACTCCATCGGCGACTCGCTGGTGTACATGGTGCAAGACGGTGTCATCCCAGCGCAGTGCTTTGAAGGCAATCGCCGCTACTTCGATGTGCACTACTACTTAGCCGGTCGTGAGCAGGTGGAGTTTGCACCTAAAGCTAACCTGACAGTGCTGGAAGCCTACCGCGACGAGACTGATCGTGAATTTCTACACGGCCAAGGCGAAACCCGCGAGCTGCGCGAAGGGCAAGTCGCCATCTATGACAACAGCTGTGCTTATCGCTGCGTAAGCGGCGAACAGGTGCGCAAAGTGGTGCTGAAAGTCACCATTGAAGACGGTTACTTCCTGAATAAGTAACAACCCGATGCTTTGTCACTGCTAACACCGAAACAAAAAAGCCGAAAGGTGCAGGACTGTCCCTACCCTGCCACCTGCCCTTTCGGCCCACAATAAAACACAATCCTGGAGATGGATGATGTCTGATACCAAACGGAATACGATAGGTAAGTTCGGGTTACTGTCGCTCACCTTTGCGGCGGTCTTCAGCTTTAACAATGTCATCAACAACAACATCGAAATCGGTCTGGCTTCCGCGCCGATGTTCTTTCTGGCTACCATTTTTTACTTTATTCCGTTTTGCTTGATCATCGCGGAATTCGTGTCATTGAATAAAAACTCCGAAGCCGGTGTGTACGCGTGGGTGAAAAGTTCGCTCGGCGGTCGTTGGGCCTTCATTTCGGCCTACACCTACTGGTTCGTGAACCTGTTCTTCTTCACCTCACTGTTACCGCGCGTAATCGCCTACGCCTCGTATGCGTTTTTGGGCTACGAATACATCCTCACACCGCTGGCAACCACCGGTCTGAGCATGATTTTGTTCGCCTTTGCCACCTATGTGTCGACCAATGGCGCTAAGATGCTGGGCCCTATCACCTCAGTGACCTCCTCCCTGATGCTGCTGCTGACGATGTCCTACATTCTGTTAGCGGGCGCGGCGTTAATCGGTGGCGTACAGCCGGCTGACCCGATTACCGTTGATGCCATGATCCCGGATTTCAGCTGGGCGTTTTTGGGTATTACCACTTGGATCTTTATGGCTGCGGGTGGCGCGGAATCGGTTGCGGTATATGTGAATGACGTGAAAGGCGGTTCTAAGTCTTTCGTGAAAGTGATCATCATTGCCGGTATCTTCATCGGCGCGCTGTACTCCATCGCCTCTTTGCTGATTAACGTATTTGTGCCAAGTGATACCCTGAAATACACCGGCGGCTCTGTGCAAGTGTTCGAAGGTCTGGCGTCTTACTTTGGTCTACCTGCGGTATTGATGAACCGTTTTGTCGGTCTGGTATCCTTCACCGCCATGTTCGGCTCACTGCTGATGTGGACCGCGACCCCAGTGAAAATCTTCTTCTCTGAAATCCCTGAAGGCATTTTTGGTAAGAAGACCGTTGAGCTGAACGAAAATGGCGTACCGGCACGCGCAGCGTGGATCCAATACCTGATTGTGCTGCCACTGATGCTGATCCCAACCATGGGCTCAAACACCGCGCAAGATCTGATGAACACCGTGATCAACATGACCGCTGCGGCCTCCATGCTGCCGCCGCTGTTCATCATGCTGGCATACCTGAACCTGCGCTTGAAACTGGATCACCTGCCACGTGACTTCAAAATGGGCTCACGTACCACCGGTATTGCAGTAGTTTCAGTACTGATGATGATTTTTGCGGTGGGCTTCTTGGCGTCCACCTTCCCAACCGGCGCGGACATCATGACCATCATCTTCTACAACGTAGGCGGGATTGTGATTTTCTTGGGCTTTGCTTGGTGGAAATACAACAAATACGAAGCCTCACTGACAGAGGAAGCGCGAGCCAAAGAAGCGCAGCCAACCACTCAGGTTTCTACCCAAGCCTCGTAATGCAACAGAAAATGGCGTAAAAGCCAGCGCTAATACCAATCCGAAACTCGTTAAGAGTTTCGGATTTTTTTATTGCGCGTCAGCGTTACCGTTATGGCTAAACGGCAAGCGCGCATCATGCGCGGTTTTGGCCTGCTGCGCTTTCAACCAGCGTGCCGGACTCATTCCTATCGCACGCACAAACGCACGCGAAAACGCCGTCTGACTGCTATAGCCGTTACTCAGCGCCACCGCTAACACCGACTGGCCTTGCAGCAACTGCTGACAGGCCTGCGTCATACGCAGTTGGGTTAAATACGCCAAAGGGGATTGGCCGATAAGACGCTGAAAATGCTCGGCAAAGCGCGCCCGTGACATCCCAGCCCCTTGCGCTAACGAGGCAACCGTCCACGGCTCATCTTTACGCTCATGCATGAGCAACATGGCTTTGGCCAGTTTGCTATCCGACAACGCCGCCAGCATCCCGTGCTGACACAAGCCCTGCGCCACGATATAGCGCAGCAATAAGATGATCAGCATCTCGAGCAGTCGCGACAGCATTGATGTTTGCCCATAGCGCGCCGCAAAGGCCTCATCAAACAGCATCGTGAGCACCGGCTCCAGTAAGGCGACCTCACTGAGCGGTAACACCAGCACCTCCGGCAACGCTTGCTGTAAGGGGGAGTCCGTATTTGGCCCTAATGAGAAACTGGCGCACACCAGATCGCATCCCGCTAATTGCTGCGGCTCAAGGCGATGGGCGCGACCTTTGGGAAACATCACCAGCGTCGGCGTTGTCAGCTGCCAACGCCCACCGGTCTCATCCGACAACACCAGCTCACCGCGACGCAGCAAGTGCAAGTGCCCACCATCAGGGTAATCACGGCTTTCCGAACGCTCGCATAAGTTACCGGCAAAAAACAGGTGCGTTTGTGGCGCTGACTGACTCAGCAGGCGTGACAATAAATCCATTTTGAGACGACCGGTCTATTTTAAAAGACGCATGGTAACAAACCCACTTCGCAACTCAAGCAAACTCAAGCTCTGAAAAGGTAAGCCCAGGTAACGTCAGCATTTCTGACATAACGGATTAATCACTCAGGGCTCATGACCCATTGAGGAGGCGCAATGTCACACTGCAATAAATTATCGCAATACAATAAAGGTTATCTACTCGCGCTACTGGGGGTCGTACTCACCTTGGTGTGGATCGGTATTTTTAAGTTCACCCCAACCGAAGCGCAGGCCATTAAACCGCTGGTTGCCAGCCACCCGCTAATGAGCTGGATGTATCACTTTGCCTCTGAACAAGCCATATCCAACCTGATAGGTACGCTGGAGATCCTAACCGCTGTTGGCCTAGTCGTGGGGTTATGGAAACCGGTGATTGGTTACTGGAGCGGCTGGGCAGCAACCATCACGTTTTTAGTGACTCTCAGCTTTTTATTCACCTTACCGGGGGCATGGAAAGTGGTCGATGGTGTTCTCACCACCGAGTTTTTCATCTTTAAAGATTTGGTGTTCTTGGGCGTGGCGATACAAACCATCACGTTACACCGCCGCACTCAGCACACGTGTGCAGGCGCGCTAAACCCACAATAAGCATAAGGCGCGGAGTCTTCGCTATCGCCAATACGCAGACTCCGCGCCACCTATTGTTTGTTAACCCGCGATAAGCAAAGGGTTAACGCCATAAGAGGCCCCGTTTATGACTCGACAGCGAAGTTTACTCTATCTATTACTGGCCGTATTTTTCGCCTCTGGCGCCGCAAAATTGCTTGGCTTGCCCTTTGAAATTGCTGCCTTTAACCGCTGGGGTTATCCGCACGAATTGATGTATGTGATTGGCGCACTCGAAGTGGCTGGCTCGTTAGGTTTGCTGCTTGCCATCACCCGCCGCGCAGCCTGTTGGGGATTAAGCGCCCTTATGCTCGGCGCTTGCGCGACCCACATCGCGCATGCGGAATACGGCATGTTAGTCGTCGCGCTCACAATGCTGGTTGGTCTGTTTGCTGTGCAACAACCGATACCGCTATTAGCCAACAAAAAAAGCCGGTCAGAGTCTCTGACCGGCTTTTTATGAACCGCTATGGATAAAAACGCTTACTCGGCAGAATTCAGCTTCGATTTTGTTGGCTCAGAAGGTATCGGCTTAGCGGGATCGCGCAGCACCGCTAACCCGCCAAAGGCAAACACAATCGCCAACAACGGATTAATCAGATTCAAAAAGGTATACGGCGCATAATCGAATGCCGACACCCCCAACACCCCGCCCATGAAGGCGCCAGCGGTGGTCCACGGGATCAACGGCCCAGTTAAGGTCGCCCCCTCTTCCAAGGTGCGACTAAGCATGGCCGGCTGCAAACCGCGCTGGACAAACTCTTGGCGAAAAAGATTACCGTTCACGATAATCGACAGATACACCTCGCCCATCAAACCATTGGTGACAAAGCACGCCCCAATCACCAACGCCACCAGCGAGCCCAGCCGTTTCACCTGCTGCAATAATCCCTGCATGGCCACCCGCAAATAGCCCAACTCATCCAATAGTGCGCCCAAACACAGCGCCATAAATGACAGCGCAAAGGTGCCCATCATATTGATAATGCCACCGCGATTGAGCAACGTATCCAGCGTTGCCACACCACTGTGGCTGACATAGCCACTATTCATGGCATTGAGCGCACTGGCCACCGAGTCACCTTGCCCCACCACACTGCACAGTACACCCAGTAAGGCGCCGCCCATCAGCGCAATCAAGGCTGGTACCCGCAGCACACTCATCAGCAGCACCGCCACTATCGGCAGCAATAACCATGGGCTAATCACAAAATGCTGTTGCAGCGCCTGCAACAATTCGCTGACCTGCGTACTGCTGGCACTCTGCGCCAGATGGTAATGCCGCCCGACCGCATAAAATGCGACCAGACTGAGCAAATAAGAAGGCACCGTGGTGAGTAACATCGAACGGATATGCGCAAATAAATCGGCACCGGTGGCGGCAGCGGCCAGATTGGTGGTATCCGATAACGGAGAGAGTTTGTCGCCAAAAAACGCGCCCGAAACGACCATGCCTGCGGTGATGGGCGCGGGGATCCCCAGCACTTGTCCCATAGCCATAAACGCCACCCCCATGGTACCGGCGGTGCCCCATGAGGTACCGGTCGCCAGCGAAACCACGCTACAAACCAGCAAACCGGCCGGTAAAAAGAAGGCTGGGCTTAAAATCTGTAAGCCATAGAAAATCAGGGTTTGGATGATCCCGCCTTGGATCCAACTGCCGATCAATGCACCAATCAGGATAAAAATACACAGCGCGGGAAATGCGCGCACGATCCCGCTGCGCATTTTGTCCATGATCAGCGTAAAGCGCCAACCATCGAGCATCGCAATCAGCACCGTGAAGGTTAACGCCAGCAGCAACAGGATCTTAATATCCACCTGATACGGCATACCGGCGGCCAGTGTTGCGATGATCAAAACCAGAATGGAGTAAGCCGCGGTTTTACTCGGCTGGGTTGTCGATGAAGCGTTCGATGGGGTTGAAGACATAACCATCCCAGATTATTAGCGTAGTTTGCTTCGAGTATAAGCACTGCGTTAGCAGACAAACACCGCTAAAGTATAAGGATATACTACTTACTGTCGTTTTATCACCCAAGCTGCCGATGTTACGCTCCGAGTAAACCACCACTCGGCAGCCTCAGTTGAGCGTCTGCACATATTGGCGTGGCGTTAAACCAAATTGCTGGCGAAAACGTGAGGAAAAACGCGCCGCCGACTGATAACCGCACGCCACTGCGACCTCGGTTTGGCTGTGCGCCTGTTGCAGCAAACCCAACGCATAGCCCATACGCACCTCCGTCAGCACTTGACGGAAGGTCGTGCCTTCGGCGGCCAAGCGGCGGATCAAAGTTGCGCGGCTCATGGCAAAATGCGCGGCCACCGTTTCAATCCGGTGCTCATCCCCCGGATTCACTCCCAGATAGGTCACCAAGCGCTCGCGTACTGAATCGACACGCGTTGGAAACAATTGCGACAATGCGCCCGCCGCGTGTAATTCGGCATACAGCGCCTGTAGCAGACAAGCTTGTGTGGCCGGAGCCAGATTTTGCTTAGGCATCTGCCAGAGCAAATCAAAGCAATAGGCTAACTGCGGTGTCACTGCCACCCGCGGCGCATCGAGCGCCGAGGGTGCGTCCGTCAACCACTCCGCAGGCGGCGCCGCATGCAAGGTCAGCATCCGCGAATAAAACTGGCCCGCCTGCGGCATGTTGACGAAGGTCAAATACTGACTGGCGGGGATCAGCAGCCAATGATCAGCGGCAAAACTCAAGGTTTGGTCATGCCACCACAACTGTTTTTCCCCCTGCGTCACCCAGATGATCGCCGGTGTCCCAATCAGCACATTATGCAAAGGTTGTTTACGTACCCCTTTGAATTCCGAGGCTTGGATCAGTGTCCGGCGCATCATCATCACTCCGTGGCACACAAGAAGGTGCCCAATCAATTATTCATTTACATAAGTGGCAGTCAGGGTGGCTTTACCTAACGCCGAGCTGTTCAGCATAAAGCCCACTAACGCATTAGACGCGTTTTCCGGCAATTCCAATTTTTCCGTTGGCAACGCCCAAACCGTAAACTCATAGCGGTGCATGCCCTCGCCTTTTGGTGGGCACGCGCCACCGTAACCGACAAAGCCATAATCGTTACGCATTTCGCGCGCGCCTTTAATGTGCCCAGAAGCGCCGCGCGCTAACGCATGCTGCGTCGCCGGAATATCTACCGCCACCCAATGCCACCAGCCGCTGCCGGTTGGTGCATCCGGATCGTGCGCAGTGATCGCAAAACTGCGCGTACCGGCAGGCGCATCACGCCAAGTCAGCTGCGGTGATTGGTTTTCACCGTTACAGCCCATCCCGTTGAAGGCAAAAGTCTCTGCCATCCGAGAGCCTTCTTGAATATCGCTACTGTTCAAGGTCATGGCGGAAGCGCCAAAAGAAACCGCGGCCATTAATGTGAGTAAGGAAGCTGCTTTCATGATGATTCTCCGTTATCAGTTAACGAAGCTCAGTCTAGCGTTCCGGCCTGCGAAAAAAGTAACACAACAGCTCAATGAATGCGATAAGTCGCCACTAATGAGCCGCTGCGTTATTTTTTTAATGGGAGGGTTCGAGCAAAAGATAACGCCTAAAGTGCAGAAAGCGCCGAAAGCCGCTCAACCGACCTTCGGCACCTGAAAAAATACCGCCAATGAGTATACAAACACGCGTCATCAATACTCTTTAAACGCCAACTCCAAACGCGCCAGCATCGGCTTAAACAGATAACTCATCAAGGTACGTTCACCGGTTTTAATGGTCACACTGGCCGGCATACCGGCTTTAATTTTGTAATCGCCCAGCAAATGTTGACCTTCTGGCGAGATTTGCACTTCCGCCAAGTAATACGGTTGTTGGGTCAGTTCATCCGTCAAGCGGTCAGCCGACACCGTCAACACCTGCGCCGGAATAGACGGCAGCAAGGCATGGTTGAGCGCAGGAAACAGTACATCGACAGTCAACCCCGGGACCAATTTATCGATGGCATGCACCGGCACTTTAGCATCGATTTGCAGCGGCTGATCGGCGGCCACGATATCCATCAAATGCTCCCCGGGCTGGATCACCCCGCCCACGGTGCTGACTTTCACATCCAACACAATACCGTCGGTGGGTGAGCGGATCTCGGTGTTGTCCAATTCATGTTTGGTCGACACCAATTCATCCTCGAGCATCGCAATCTCTTTTTGTTTTAAGGTCAGCTCCGATTCCACTTCACGAATATATTCATGATGTACCTGATAGGCCTTAATTTTCAGCTCATTATGTTGAGATTTGAGCTTGGCGATATTCAAAATATCCTCCGACACACTGCCCGAGATTTCCGCCGCCTCGCGCTCTAACACCAGCAACTGCGCTTTGGGGTAGTATTTCTTCTCACTCAACGCGCGCACCGCGCCCAGTTCTTTATTGATCAAACTGAATTGATGCTCACGATACCCTTTGATTTTATTGAGGTTATCAATTTGCCCTTGCAAACCATCGAGCGTCTCTTGGATCATCGACAGCTCACCCTGCACGGTTTGGCGCCGCGTATCGAATAATTTGGCCTGCAAACGGCGAATTTCCGCTAGCCGCTTATAACCGGAGTATTGCTGCGTTAGCGCATCACTGAATGGGATCTGCGCTAACCCATCACGCTCGGCTAATAGCCGATCCTCAATGCTTTTCGCCAGCACATATTGCGCCACCAAGGCGCTGTAACGCATGTCGAGCTGGGTTTTATCTAAGCGCAATAAGACCTGATCTTTTTTAACCGCCTCCCCCTCACCGATAAAAATATCGGTAACGCGACCGCCACTTAAATGCTGAATGGTTTTGCGATTACTGGAAACCGTCACCGTGCCATCGGCCACGACGCCCGCATCCAACGGCGCCAGCGCCGACCACAGCACAAAGCCCCCAACGCCGAGCACTATCACGATAATTCCACGCCACAGCGGCGCCCAGATATTGGTATCCACTGGGCCAGTCGTTTTCGGATGGGTCTTTTTCATGTTCAGGCCTCCCGCTGCTGTTCGTTGCCGGCGCTCGCGCTGGCGACCGGCTTGAGAATATTGGCCTGCCGCAAATTGGCGAACACCTGATCGCGCGGACCAAACTCCTGCACCGCGCCTTCGCGCAGTAACAGCACTTTATCGACTACCCCCAACAGCGTCGGGCGATGCGAGATAATCACCGTGGTTTGCCCTTGTGAGCGCAAGGTCTTGATGGCGTTGATCAGCGCAAACTCCCCCGCGTCATCCAAATTGGCATTCGGCTCATCGAGCACAATAAAAGCAGGGTTGTTATACACCGCACGCGCCAAGCCAATGCGCTGACGCTGGCCGCCCGAAAGCTGGTGGCCGCCGGCCCCGAGTAAGGTGTCGTAACCGTGCGGCATGCGCAAAATCATCTCATGCACCCCCGCCAATTGCGCCGCAGCCACCACCAATTCGCTATCAGTGTGGCCAAAACGGGCTATGTTCTGCGCGATCGAGCCATCAAACAGCTCCACATCTTGTGGCAAGTAGCCGATAGAGGGCCCGAGCAGCGCTTTGTCCCACTGACAAATATCCGCGCCATCGATACGTACTTTGCCCGACAGCGGAGTCCAGACTCCCACCAACAATTTGGCCAGCGATGTTTTCCCCGAGGCCGATGGCCCAATAATCCCCAACACTTCACCCGGCTCTAAGTTGAGCGAGATATTACGCAGCGATGGCGTATGCTGACCGGGAGGCGCAGCAAACAACCCTTCCACGCTGATTTGACCTTTCGGGCGCGGCAGCGTCAGCACCTCTTTGGGCTGCGGGTACTCTTGCAACAAGGTGGACAATTGCTGCCAAGCACTACGAAACTGGATGAACTGCTTCCAGCTACCAATAATTTGCTCTACCGGATTCAACGCCCGCCCCAAAATGATCGAAGCTGCAATCATTAAGCCCGGCGTGATATAGCCGCCAATCACCAGTAATGCCCCGGCACCTAATGCCACAGACTGCAACAAGATCCGCACGAACCGACTGATACTGCTAAGGCTGGCCGTTTTATCCGCGGCTTGGGTTTGCAGTAACAGCACTTTATTGTGTTGCTCCAGCCAGTGATGACGCAGCGCCGACAACATCCCCATCGCTTCAATCGCGTCGGAGTTTTGTAATTGCTTATTGAGTTTGCCCGCATTGTTAATGGTTAAGGCGTGCGCTTGCTGGATAGGCCGTTTAGTCACCAGCTCGGAAATGAGCGTCAAGGTAAAGAGAATTGCGATCCCACCGGCGGTCAAATAACCAAGCAGCGGATGCACAATAAACGCAATCAGCAGGTAAATGGGCGTCCACGGAATATCTAACAGGGCAAACAGGCTGTTACCACTGAGGAATTGCCGGATTTGCGCCAACTCGGCCAACGCTTGCGCCGGATTGTTATCACCGGTGGCAATTTTGCGTTTGAAGGCCGCACTGAACACCAACTGATTCAAATTCACATCTAAGCGATTCCCGAGCCGGATCATCACACTGGCACGGGCTGATTCAATCATGGCAATCAGGATATACAACCCAACCACCAGCAAGGTGAGCATCAGCAAGGTGGTGGTGTTCTTGCTGACCAGCACCCGATCGTAGACTTGCAACATGTAAATAGCCGGCGCCAACATCAGCAGGTTTATCACACAGCTGAACACCAACAGCAGAACAAAAGCGGGCTTGGTCCCCTTCAGAGCCTCTTTGAGCTCAGTCGGTGTATGCTGTCGCGACATGCTGTTCTCCTCAAAAAGTCAGAGATCCAGCCCGTTGAGCAACACTCAACGGGCTGGTTGGCTAGAGACAGACTCAGATCAAGGTCGTTCCACTGGTATTGATGACCGGGGGCGCTGGGATCTCCAGAATAAAGTCATCAATGGAGATCGTGGTAGAATTAACCCCCACCAGCGTGATGCTATTACTGCCGATGTTAATCAGCGCATCACCACCGTTAGAGGCAATCCCAACACTGCTGGCAAAGTTACCGGCATTGATCCCCAGCAGACTGATATCGAGATAATCCTGACGCCCCACCGGATTACTGTCGAAGCCCGCAATGGTGTCGCGACCAAATCCAGCGCCAAACTGGAAGATATCGCTACCGGCATTACCATCCATCAGATCGTTACCCGCGCTGCCAACCAGTATGTCGTCACCGGCACCGCCCAGTAAGGTATCCGCACCCGCACCGCCGACGAGGGTGTCATTACCACTGCCCCCTTGCAGGTTATCGACGCCATCGCCGCCATCCAGCAGGTCATTACCGTTTCCGCCAAGCAACCGGTCATTACCGCCTAAGCCGAACAACGCATCGTTACCCGCGCCACCGGTGAGAGTGTTGGCCAGCCCGTTACCGGTCCCGCTGAAATCGCCAAGACCGGAGAACACCAGCTGCTCGACATTGTCGGTCAGGACATAGCTGCCAAGGGTGGTTTGCACGACGTCAGTGCCGCCATTGAGCGCTTCAGTGACCAGATCGCCAACGTGATCGACCAGATAGGTATCGTCACCGCTGCCGCCCGCCATCGCGTCAGCGCCCAGTCCAGCATCCAGACGATCGTTACCGGCATCGCCTTGCAAGGTATCTTGGCCATCACCGCCATTTAGGGTGTCATTACCCGCGCCACCCACCAGCAAATCGTCACCCGCCAAACCGTTCAGTACATCGTTGCTGCCTTCACCGCGCAGAATATCGCTCCATGCGGTACCGGTCAGGGTATTGGCTAAGTTGTTACCGACCAGCAGATCACCCACCGGTTGGGTCGGCGCGGAGGTCAGCACCACCGGTGCGTTCCCTTCATCATCCACCACCGTCACCACCACTTGCAGCTGGCTGCCCACCACGGACTGCCCAGGCGTGAAGGTCGCCGATGTAGCACCGAGAATATCAACAAAGCCATTCACGGTACTCATCTGCCACTGGTAGCTGAAATTCCCGCCGGTTAAACCATCCGCATCGGCAATGCCGCTGACCACGGCGGTCAACATCAGGCTTTCGGTTGGGGTCAGATCATTAATCAGTGGCGCACCGGTAGTGGCCTGATCTTTAGGCAGAACGGCGCTGGTTTGCCCTGATGTCAGGGTTTCCGCATCGCCCATCCGGTCAGTGAAGCTAGCCACCACCCGCAGCGGCGCACCCAGTACAGCATCGACCACGGTAAATTCCGTTCCGACGCCTTGGTTTTGCCATTCACCGGCAATCAAGGCCTGCCAGGTCAAGGTGATCACCGCGGCCGCCGCAATCCCGTTACCATCTTGCAAATTGGTCAGATTGACACGTAGCACATCACCTACTGCCGGAGATGGGTTATCAATGGTCAGGTTACCGGTTGCCGCTTGCGCGGTGATCCAGAGCTGTTCACCGTTGCCAAACTCCATTTTTTCCATGTTGAGCAAGCGGTCAGTACCATCATTGAGACCCAGCGCGGCATCCGGTGTCGCATGCTCAACCCGGACGCTGCCATCTGCCATGCGAGTGAATTGATAGTTGGTGCTGAGATCTCGGTACACCGCGATATCCGTTTCACCGCTCGCTCCGTCATGCAAGATCTCACGCACGATAGACAACTGATGTGGCTTGAGCATACCGGCCAGCATGAACGATTTCAGCTCATTCATACTGTCAGCACTGGTAATGCTCGGAAAGCCGCTGACCGCAATACGCACATTCAGCCAAGCATCGCCATCGATGATGTCATTGCCCGCTTTACCGGTAATGCGATCGCTGCCGCCACCGCCGAGCAAGATATCGCTGCCGTCATCGGGGTTGAACAGTACCGCATCAGCATTAGCCGCTGGCGTCACACCGAGGATAGCTTGCAAGCCACTGATCCGATCAGCACCGGCTTGGGTCAAGTTATTGGATAACGGTACCCCCTGCACCGGTGCGGTACCCAATGGCCGATCAGAGCCGGTCAGCACATCGTTGTGGCTCCAGCCCGACAGTCCCTCGACCAAGTCAAAGCGGTCACGCAGAATAAAGTCTGGCTGATTGACGAAAATCGGAATGCCCAAGTCAGAGTTCGCGGCATTCGGATCGCCTTTGTGAATGGCCCAGTCAAAACCAGCCATACCGTTATTGCGCTGAATGCCGACACCTTGGAACATGATGTCATCACCAGCTTCGGCATCATAATCGGTATCGTTACCTTGACCGTTCAACACATCGTGACCAATGATGGTGCTGTTAAAGAACAACTCCGAGTTTTCACCGGCTAAGGTGTCGAAGCCGTCACCGCCCTCCATCCAGTCATCACCTTCATTACCCAGCAGCAGATCGCCGCCGGAGCCGCCCAGCACAAAGTCATTATCGCGTCCGGCAAACACTTCCTGAGCATCTTCGCCTACCACCACAAAGTCGCTACCGCTACCGCCGAACACCAGATCGTTACCGTTGCCAGAGAAGATGACATCATGACCGGCATCGCCGTGCAGGAAATCCGCCCCGCCGACCGGGGTACCAGTATCAGTGATGATGTCGTTGCCATCGCCACCATGTACCACGTCGGCCTCATCACCGCCGTCGAGGCGATCATCGCCGCCATCGCCCCAAAGGCTGTCAATGCCCTCGCCGCCAATCAGAGTATCGTTACCCGCCGAGCCGCCCAGCACCACATGCCCTTGTCCGGTATATTTCAGGTAAGCGCCATCCGCGGCCCCATCGCCGTTAACATCCGTGGTGGCCGCGCGGCGCACCAACAGAGGGAACAGCAGATCTTTGAGGGCATTACCCCAAGTGGGATCAGCTTCGGTTTGCAGCGCTCGATTGACTTCAAAAATGTGATCCGGTGTCTGGAACAGGTGCGCCGGCAAGTGCGACGAGCCATCTTGGCCCAGATCGCTGTTGCGCATGACCAAAGCCGTAAAGGAGTTGGCCTCCAGTTCATTGAGCAGGTTCAAGCCCTGTGTCCGGCTCAGGTAGTAGAAGCGATCGCCGTCTTGCAGCATTTCCATCTGGGTTTCAAACACAAAGTTGAAGGTCGACCCCAACATGCCGCCAAACTGATTTTTCCGCTCCGCCAACCCACCAATCCAGAAATCGACCATATTCAGGCCCGATTCACGGCTCGCCCACTCTCCGGTGCTGTTGAAAAAATCAACCGCATCGGCCGGCGGTGCCGATACCCCATCACCAAACAGTAAGAAATTAACCGCGTCGCGCTTACCTTCTAGGGTGGTGGCATTAAGGATCAGCTCATGTTGACCATAGGCCGCGATAAAGTTGATGATGGACGCGGGATTTTTCAAGAACGACGCAAAATCGGCCCAACTGCTGTACGGGCGCAATTGGCTGTTACCGGTTAGCTCGAAAAATTGCTCACGGGCCTGATTCAGTGTCGGCATGGCTGTATCGCGACCACGAGCAATGTTAAGCGCGCCCAAATCCAGCGGTAATCCCACCAAATTATTGCGCAGCGCCTCGGTAATAAACTCGTCAATTTCATTACCGACTTGCCGTGACATACCGCGCACAATCGCCCCGATCGCCTGCTCATCGGTTACGGTCGCGCCATTAAGCTGATTGAACGCCACCGGATTGAGGAACGCTTGAATCAGCCCAATATCATCGCTTTGCATCGCCATATCGGTACGAGCGACCGTTTCCGTCAGCATCGAGTGACCAAAGCGGTACACCACATGGGCAAATTCAGCAAAAATAGCCGGATTAATATCGGCGCTGTTCGAGAACACAAACGGGTCTACCGCCGGTTGTACGGTACGGGCAAACTCTTCAAACGCCAGATGCTGGTATTGCATCTCGGTGGCAAAACGCCCGGCTTGGAACAGATATTCACCGTTCCATTGCAAGGTACTAGGGTCCGCCGGGATCTCCGTGATCTGGTGATTTGGCAGCAACCACTGGTTAATCAAATTGACATCATTACTTTGCAACAGGGTGGTTTTGTACTGCTCCACCAGCCGATTATGCTCGCCGTGGAAGACCGCATGCACCGCCGTTAAGCCAATGTTTTCGTTACCCCGACCATCACCGGTAATAAAATGGCGCGCCAGCAACTCATCATCGTAGGTGCCGGGGGCTTGCTCACCGCCAATCACATCATCGGCATCGGCCACCAGCCCTGCTTTCGGCACCGCGCTATGGGCAATATCATCTAAAAACGCATGTCCCGTACGCAGCGTATCTGCCGGTAACAAGCCACCGCTGGCCTCCACCAGCCCAGAAACCGTCACGATCTGTACTTTGCCGTTTTCGCTCAACAGCAAGTTGCCGTAGCGGTCAGTGGCCAGTAACGGCACATTAAAAATATCCTGATCGGTCAGCGTAATGCCCAGCATTAACTGCGCTTGCGCTTTCACATCGGCCCACGTGGCCAATCCACCATTGGCACCACCCAGCAGATGACCGGTAGGCTCAGGTTTGCCATCCACCACGGTAAACTCACGCAGGAATATTTGATGCGAAGGATGGGAGGTGTAGGTCTGGTTTTGGTCAATAAACGGGGTAGTTAGGTTTTTGGTTTCATGGTTGGCATCCACTTCGGCGCGGGTTAATACCATAAAATTGGTATTCGAGCCTGCCACATACAAAGGATCATCCGGCTGTAGGGGAATAAACACAATGCCGTTGCCACCTTTAGGGATCAGATCCAAACCGTGGTCGAAGAATTGCCCAAACAGCGTCATCCAGCCGTTAAAGGCGGGCGACAAACCAATATCCGGCGACAAGTTGGGGATAGACAAACTGCTATTGCCGGAAATCGTACCGCCACCGGGCGCCTCTGCCAGCGTGTTATACGCATCCAGCGCAGCGGGGTTGGATGCGGTTTGGTCGGAAATCAAGTTACTGATGATGCGCGGATCGGCGTCAATCACCATCCCGCCCAGCTGGGTGTAGCTGGTCATCGCATCGGCGTTTTGCCAGTTTAGTGCGGTGAGCCGCGGCATGGTCTGATCGGCTGAGCCAAACAACTCTTGCCCCGGTAACAGGTTATTCCACGACCCATCCACGGTACGAATGCCATACGGCAACAGTGGGCTGGTGACTAACTCGCGTAATACATCGCCATTAACACTGCCATCGCTGTTGGTGGCAGCCTCGGATATCTTGATTTGCTGCAGAATAAACGCCAGATCATGCAGCGTAACGGTAAAATCATACTGTGAGGCCATGCGTCATTACCTTTTCACTTCAATGATTTACTCCCATTCACTCCCCGTTGGTTTACGCACAGGAAAGGAATGACCCGAATCATGCCGAGTTAATTGCATGATTAATATGGGCTTTAATTCCATTTGATATGGCCCACGACGATATACTGATGCAAAAGTACTAGGTGTAACCTCGCTCGCCTTCACCGCTAGGAATGAAAGAAAATACAAGGTTTTCCTGCACTAACCGGACTTACATGGTGTCGTTTTTATTAGCTGTTGAATGGACGATTCTTTTTAGGCCATACAGCTAATCATGGTCGGCCCTATCCATTCTTCAATCATGCTTTTTTATGAATTAAAAAAAACGGTCTTAATACTTTTGCATATCGTCCTAAGCGTGGTCTTTACGCCTATACATCAAGCCGTCCGCCTTAAGCGTGCAACAAATGCAGGCACGATGGGGCTTCTGGCGGTGAAATCAAGCCGGTTATCTCGACTAAGCAAGCCCAAAAACCACAGCGCAAAACCACTCCAGAAAGAAAATTAAAGAGAAGATAAACATGACGCAGGGATCAGCAGCACAAAGCGTCGCGCCGCCAATGCGGCACGCAAGATGAGCTACGATACATAAAGGGAAAAGAGAGAAAGGATATGGAGACAATAAAATACGCAGGGAAATAGCGAGCTAACGCTGCCGTTACGGCAACCGTTACGACAAATAGCCCCGTAATTCACGCCAATCAGCAGCAAAGCGCTGACGTAAGAAAAAGACATGCAGCGCCACTCGCTGCCGGCGTAGCCAGCCACCGCCAGTGACATACTGCCGATAATGACAAATATCCTGCCACAGCAGCTGCGGTTCAAACCCCGCCCACACGCACGGCACCGGCGCTAACGCATTGGCATAGCATACCGGCGCGACCCACTCAAAAAAGAGCTGCTCAACCTGTCCCGTCGGGAAAGCACGCGCTTGGGCGGCGATGGCGTGGTAATTCACCACATTATCGACAAAAATATCTGACAAGGCTTCACACAGGTGCTGTACCTGCGCAATAGATGCCTCAACCGGCATGCCTGTATTCATCATAATTCTGACACTCTCCACATCCCTATTCGCAGCCACCCTATTTGCAGCAACACTGCGTTTACTGGCTAGGGTTGGGTATATTCTTGCAACTCCTTAATGCGCTGCTCAGCGCGTGAACGCATACACCCTAAGTACATTGCATTACGAATGGTGCCTTGTGACCAGAAGGTATACACCGCCTGACAATCTTTCTCGCGAAAACTGATCCAGGCCCGCTGCGCAGCAATAAACTGCTGTTTCATCTGCGCAGGGCTATCGGGTTGCGCACTTTCAGCACTGATTTGCGCCAGCACCTCACGATAAACCTGATTTAATTGCGCTTCCGTCTGCTCCTGCTGTTTTTGCAGGCAAGCATTAATTTCCAGCGTATTGGCCGCATTACCACAATCTTGCTCTGGTGCTGATGCAGTGGCTGACGCCCCGTGTGCCACAGGCATCACCGCCATCCCAGCCAACAGTAGGCTCGCCGTGAGCCATGCACGCGCTCGCGTAAACACCGAACGCCTAGCAACAGCGCGCAGCATTAATGTATTACCATACAACATAATCCCTCCAAGGATATGTGACACCAACAACACTGCCAGCATCAACGCTTTGATGCCGCTTGATGCCATAGCTATGGCGATCAGCTTAGCGCGATCGGTATCAACACAAAAGCATCAGCTAAAAAGAGCCATCTAACCACCGGTGTCAAATCGGCACGGCTCACCAAACAGCAAGATGCGAAGGCATTGAATAACCACGAGCGAACCGCCACAATGGCCGCCGATTCGCAGCGATGGTGAGATGCGGTGCGGCAGCTTATATTAGGCACTGAATTTCGGTGCTCTTATATTAGTGCACGGGTATTAGCACGTACCGATATTGCCCCCACAACATGACGATGGAGCCTCATGGATCGGCTAACCGCACTGCAGGTATTTATTGCCGTCGTAGAGCAAGGCAGTTTAAGCGCTGGCGCTGAACGACTGGATATGTCACGCGCGATGGTCACTCGCTATCTGGCCGAGTTGGAACGTTGGATGGGTGCACGCCTGTTACACCGAACGACGCGGCGCCAAAGCCTGACTACCGCCGGCGAAGAGGCCTTGCGCTATGCTCGGCAGATGGTCGCGTTATCGGACTCCTTAGAGCAAGTGAGCCAACATGCCAACTCCGCACCGCGTGGGCAACTGCGCGTCACTTGCAGCTATTCACTGGCGCAACATTTTCTGATCCCCGCCGTCAGCGCCTATCAAGCGCAATGGCCCGAGGTTTCGGTCGATATCCTGCTGCAAGATAAAGCCGTTAATCTGGTAGAAGAGCGTATCGATGTGGCGCTGCGCATCACAGATGAGCTCGATCCTAATTTGGTGGCTCGTCGGCTCGGGGTGTGTCGCTCGGTCGTTTGTGCTAGCCCCGACTACTTACATCGCCAAGGCACGCCGCTTTCTCCGCTGGAGCTGACACAGCACAACTGCCTGACCTATACCTACTTTGGCAAAAGTGTGTGGGAATTTAGCGGCGTTGATGGGCCGTGCAGCGTTGCCGTCAGTGGCAACTTAAGTTGCAATATCTCAACGCTGTTGCTGGATGCCGCGGTGCTAGGCAGTGGGATCAGCTTGCAACCGCTGGTCAGTGCTGCGCCTTATCTGGCGAACGGTCAACTCACCGCCTTGCTCACCGCATGGGAGCCCAAACAGCTGGATGTGTATGCGGTCTACAGTACCCGCAAGCAGATGTCACCGTTGCTACGTCACTTTCTCGACTTCTTATACCAGAGCATGGCCGACGATCTACTCTGGCAACCCGCTAACGGACATTGACCTTCATGACGCGGAATAGGCCATAACTATAACCCATAACTAAAGACATAAAACTGAACGCTGAGCGATACTAATAAGCCAAACGATTCACCACCAAAACCAGCGCGGCACTCACAACAACTCATTAAGTGCCACGCTCAGTTAATCGACTGGTTTATCCAACTTCTTGCCAGAACCAGTAGACTTAGCCGCGGCGTAATTTCACATCCGCCAACAGCGCTTGCATTTGATCAGTGATCAACTGCTGAATACGCTGATCTTGCAAATTACCATCACCGTCAAAGCTGTCGGTAAAAGCATTAGAAAACACTTCCGGACGATTGAGTGGGAACAGATTCAAGAACACGCACACCTGACGCAAATGATACTGCGCGCGTGATGTACCCATCCCTCCGCCCGCCCCCATCAAGGCCACCGGTTTCCCCGAGAGCAAGGAGTTATCCGGCTCACGAGACGCCCAATCCAAGATATTCTTCAACGCCGGCGCTATCGAATAGTTATATTCCGGACAAGCCAGCACTAACGCATCCGCCGCACCAATTTGAGCCAACACCCGCTGTACGGCAGCCGGCTTTTCTGTCACATCCGCGTTATAAAACGGGATATCGTGCAGATCCACAATTTCAAACTCCACCTCTGCGGGTAGCGCATTAGCCACCGCGCGTAACAGGCCTGAGTTACACGATGCACGACGCAAACTGCCTGAAATACCCACAAATTTAACCGAACCCATGGTGTCACTCCTTGAATATCATGTTGAAGAACGAGTCTGGTGCAGCCTGAAGTCTCTGTTCGCGCCAGCAAATCGCCCTCATCTAGCGAAACGGCTTTGCTATAGATCTACCAATTCACTTTCTAAAGCCTATACCAAGAATGGATTACTGCACACGATGCGGATGTTACGGTTTATGGCTACGCTTGCCTTACCCAACAAGCCGGTACGTACATACTGCTCAGACGCACATTCTTATACCCACACCCTCACCTTGTGACACGCAATCTATAGATAATCACGATCCATCCGAAGATAATCCGCCGGTTTTCTTGGTTCTGATCGTAGAGGCTTGCAGCGCCAGAAAGTGTGGAATATCAGCCAGCAGAATGCGCTTATGGGGTAAACCCAGGAGAATAATGCAGCGGAACAGGCGGTTCGCAGGCCATTTCATTGAGCGTGTATCACCGTTAATGGCGATCCATCCGAAATGAATCCGGCGGTTTGCTTATCGGGCTGTGCAAAGATCTCTCACGCTAGCCTCTGAGCCTCACGCAATCGCAAGGCCGCGCCGTCAATGGGGAGGCAAGCTAACGCTAGGTTCGGTCAGACGCTACAGAGTGCTAATAGGCAGGACAAGGAAGATAGCTCACTATCACCTGTTCAGGCGCATCTTCTTCCAACACATGAAACCCAGCTTGCTGGATATCCTCAAGAGCAGAGAGTACCGCTTCGCGTTCATTTTCCGCTAAACGCAAAAAATTGAGAAAACAACGATCTTGATAGGAGACTAATAACGCATCTGAACAGACTCGGCTTAGCTGGCGATCAAACAGCTCAAATTCTTCATCGGTCGGTAAACCCGTTGGCATCAAGTGAAGCGTAAATTCGTAAGTCTGCATCAGATCCCTCAGTAGACTGTATGCTGACCTGCGCAGGAATATCTCCTCAGCACGTTGTCAGTCTGGGCTTTCCCCATTGTTTCGTTCAGCCAGAGAAACAACCGCGGAAAATAAAAACGCCCTGTACATTAAAAAATGTCAGGGCGTTTGTAAATATCTGTGCAAATTACCGGGCTATTTTCAAAACAGATCGCAAAAAGTCATCTGTCTTAACCGATAAAAAGGCCTTTCACGGCTAAAAACCACCTAGCGATTACAGCTGAACTTTAATCAGGAAATCATCCAGGTTGGCACCCGCTTCAATTGCCTTGGTCAGAGCCAGTGGCATACGGCCTTGACCTGTCCACGTTTTGGTATTGCCGTTCTCATCAGAGAACTCATATTTTGCTGGGCGTGGGGCACGCTTGCTCTTCGCTGTTTTAACGGTAGTTTTGCTCGCAATATCCAGCAAGTCATTCAGATCAATACCGTCATCAGCCAACATTTTTTTGTAGGCTTCCAGCTTCGCTTTTTTCTCTGCTTCTTCTGCTTCCTTGGCGGCGATTTCTTCGCGCTTTTCATTTACCACGGTAGACAGTTTTTCCAGCATATCCTCCAGCTCACTTAACGTGCACTGCTCACGGGCGAATGCCCGCAATGAGCGGATATTAGAAAGCAACTTGATAACTTGTTCACTCATTTTGATTCATCCTACGCGTAATAGTGAGTAATTTTTATCGTATATTAAACAGTAACTGAGCTCAAAAACATAGCCTAAGAAGCCACATTGAAGAAATAACGATAACTCTATCGCATTAATTTATTATTCTACGCAATCTGCGTAAATGCAAGTGAGCCCGATTAAATAGCCATTAAACATAGAGCCGCGAATTTTTCTTATTTTGAATCAAAGTGTGGCGTTCTTTATCTGGCTGTAACGGTAAATCCCGTTTGGCTTATACAGGATTATGCATGATATCAGGCATAGCTGGCTATAGGTTGAATAAGGCCAGTAGCACAATTGCATATCCATCCGAAAAGCGTTTAAGACTTGGCTGTAACACTACGGCATATCCAGTAAGAAAGGAATGGCGGATTTATTTTTCTCCTATCCCTTTCATTTTCTACCTAAGTTTTCAGCAAGACCTCGCGCCAGCAAGCGAGTGGCGCGGTAATTAATACATAGTTTATACATAGTCTACCCATTACTTGGGTCGATTAGCCTCGTCAGCAGAATCGCTGTTGAGCGCATCAGCTGCGGTTTGTGGCGCGGCCGAGCTTGATAGCGGTAAACGGCACAATCCCTGCGCGGGGACATCTAAAGCCGTATTAAACTTGGCGGATAAATTCTGAAAAGCAATCAGCGCGGTTAACTCAATCAGGGTATCCTCATCGAAAAAAGTTTGCAGCTGCGCAATCATTTCGGCGCTAACTTTACGTCCGGTTATCGTCATCGCTTCTAGATAAGTAAATACCGCTTTTTCCTGCTCATCAAATAAATCACTGTCATGCCATTGCGATAATGCCAGCGCTTTTTCTTCGCATCCACACCGCTGTGCCAACTTCAGGCCGTTTGCATCCACACAAAACGCACAATCATTGAGTTGCGATACGCGAACACAGACCAAGGAGCGTAATTCCGCAGATAAGGGGGAGGATTTGCGATCTAAAAAGCCAAAAAACCCGGCGACCAAGTAAAACAATACCGGCTTACGCCCCCATAAGCGGGCAGGATTAAGGATTTCACCGTAATGACGTTTCTGTAACCAGAGTAAAGGTCTCACCCACCAAGAGTAACGGGAAGAAGGTTCGATACGCATGATTGCTACCTGTCTTATTTATAGGAACAACACAAAAGATCATAAGTCAGGATCTTACGGCAAACACTGCGTCATATACCAGCGAAGTCGAAATAAAACAGCCATGGCCATTGCGCCGCATAACCGCAGCGGAGAAATAGGTGCCGGTACCGAAAGAAAATCAATGCAGAGAAAAGAGTGTGAAAAGAAAAACTGAGGAAGACAAACATTTAGGTCTGCGTCGTTAATTGTCTTCGGACAATTACGCTTGATGCTTAGGTTATCTCGCTTTGGCTTAGCGCAAGCTAGAGTCGCCCAAACCGTTCTACGACGCAGACTTTTTATAACACGATGTTATTTTTATGCTTTGTTTTCAGTGCAGCTGGTCGGTGCACCTTGTTTCAGATAATAAAACCAATTTGTTCTTAAACGTGAACGTTTCATAATGTTACCTCACAATTTTTATTCTATCAGCCACCTTTGTTTTTTTACTGGACGGTTGTTATTCACTATAGGGTTAACATGATCCGGTGTTAATCGTTGTACCGCGATCGTATACCTAACCTGATGAATACAGGTAAAAATTAAAGGAATCTGATATCCATAGCCCACATCCCCGCGGTAGATTCATCGTATTTGAATTCCACCATATAACCGGTTTGTGGCAACTTTTTACAATGGACGTGTTCTGCAGAAAAATGAACATCGCCCCCTAAATCGCAGGTTATTACCCCCTGCCGGGTTTCCGGACTAAAACTCCGGACAATGCCTGTATGTACCATACTCTTGAATTCCTTATCAGGAGACAGAACCGGGCTAATGTAACGTGTGACTTCAGTAATGCTGTTGTAGTCTAAAAAGACGCTCAGCCGGCTGAAAACACGCTTAACTTATTAGCGGCGGTTAACTCAGTCAGCTCAGATTGATATCAGGTATTAGTGTAGGAGAGGAAAAAACAACGCTGTAAGAGAGAGGGAAAAGCAGCTGTATTCCGTAAAGCAACCTCAATAATGACTTAATATCAACCTTCAATATCTCCCGATGCTAGCAGATTTTTATGACTTGTAAAGCACTTTCTGCGCAAAAAAGCCGCAAATGAAGCTATAAAAGATGACATTAATCACATTTTATAGCTTCTTTCTCCGTCATTACGGCGCGCTTAATGCCAAGCTATCGGCTTGCTGTGGCCCAATCACATTTTGCGTAGCCATTTCGCCAACCAATAATCCCGCCATTTGCTGGGCTAATGCCGCCATCGAATAACCCACCGGGGTTGTTTGCGTACTGCCCATCCAGCTAAATTTCTGATGCGGCACATTATAAAGCGTGGTTTGCGCATAGATTTCTGGTGCTACATAAACGGTAGCAGGGAAATCATAGGTCGGCGCCCACAAGCCTTGATAATAACCTGGGAAGTTGTTCCATCCCCAAACCGGAGCCGGTGCGCTGTAAACCTGTGGCTGTGTCACTTTCATGACTTGAGTCGTTAGAATATTATCCAGATGCAGCTGCTTGGCCAGCGCTAACACCTCTTGGCTGTGGTTATCGGCTGTATTGCTCGTTGGCGTAGAGAAATACAGGTATGACACCACCGCCTGAACCTGATGTTGCCGCAGTTGTTTAGCCAACTCATCTTCTAATAAACGACGCGCCACCACATTCGGCGTTGCGACGACCACTAACGCGGATTTAGCAGGGAAACATTCGCTGCATTGCGGATTTTTCCACTGCCCTTCCAACTGCGTAGGGCCAACACAAGCGGAAAGCATAACCGCCATAGAGCTAGAGAGCGCGACGCGAAAAATCCATTTTGCTTGCATAATAGCTATCTACATAAACTTTTTGATGTAGATAACTATAGCGATCGCTAGCCGCAATGAAAAATACCCATCTGTATACAGATGGGTATTATCAGTAAAAAGTCATGTCTAAAGAGAAAGTGATAACTGCTCGTTATGGCTTATCGATTAAAATTTCCCCACCAACGCAGAAAAGATCTGTTCATCCATATTGTGCGCTTGTTTACGCAAACGCGTATTGGTGGTTAAGACACTGACCATATCATCCAATGAAATGGTTTTTTGCGCCTTTTGGCTCACGTGATAAACCAACTGTTCCAGATCCTGTGGCTGGATCAGACCTTGGCTCGACTCAAACATTTCCACTTCCGTCATCGCATTATCAATGCGCTCTTTAATCTCCACCACCGGCGTTAATGACAAGCGGTGAATTTGGTCACACACCGCCAGTAAGGTCTCTGCACTGCTGTAACGCGAGACACTGAATTTCGCATTACCCACGGTGATCGCCAGTGAAAAGCGGCGCTTATCAATTCGGATTTTCTGGATAGGTTTGGCTTTAAACTTCAAATCCTCTGGCAACGGATTGAGCTGAATAACGTCATCTTCTAAACGATGTGAAATGCCTGGCAGTTGATTATTAAACTGTACCGGCGCTTTATTCCCCAATTTTTGCATAGACAGGAACGATTGTTTCTCCACGCCAGACAAGGTGCTGAGCTTAGCGCGGGTTCCTTCCGAATGGGAATAAAAGAAGATTTTGTCTTCATCCAGCTCCAGTGCGCAATTGATATAGTAGACACCTTTAATGCGCTCAAAGATAAAGTAACCGCTGATCCCAGAAAATTCACCACGGATATAGGTGCGCTTTTCCAGCCCTCGACCGGTACCGGATGAGGTGACCTCGATGCTGCCGTCATCAGGACGAGCTTTAAAATGCGCCACCACCACTTTTTCAAAGGTGTTGAAAAAGACTTTGCTGGTCAGATCGGGGGCCAATAGCTCATTAAGCAGGGATAAATCCATATCCAGCCGATTGCGATGCGTACTTTGGCCACGACAAAACAGGTATAAACGGAACATTAAGTCGTGATAACTGATCACCTCGACCGGCAATAAATAGAACATCTTGCGCTCGAAAATCGATTTCAGAACGGAGACGCGCCATTTGATGTCATAGCGATGAGGTGCCATATCCTTATAGACATAATCACCTTTAGCATTACGTAGAAATTCACCATCCGCGCCACGGATCCGACGTCGAACAAACTGTACCCCTTCAACCTCGAAGAAACGGGCCAAGGTGTTATGAATGTTGATATCGTCGCCCAAATCTTGATCGCACGAAATTCCAACTTTGGTATTTTCTATTCTTTTGAATAAGTTAACGATTTCATCACGGGTTTCTTTGTTACCGGATTTCCCTAACAAGCTCAACAGGTGATCGGTGTGGATTGGGGTGATATTTTTGATGGTCCCATTAGAGGATTCGTAAATCCCACTCATATCCATGTGATAGCGAATACTTAAAAAAACCAGCGCATACAAAAAACGGATATGTGAACGGTTAAATACCCCATCCATCGATTCGGTGGTTAAAAACAGTTTTGCCGTAATGGCATCATCATCGCTTAATAGCGTGATAGGTTTTTCAAAGTAGCGTTCGTTGAAGCCATTAGGTGGTAAATTATTCATTAAATTGATTTTTTGGCTATCAGGCATACCAAACAATGAGCCAAAAAATGAATGATCGGGGATAACCGAAACGCTTTCTAGTTTCAAGTCCAGTGGACGCACTGGGTATACAGGTGAGGTTGAAACTGGATATTTACGTGCCGCAGAAGGCGTGGTGCTCTTGGCTGGCATATTTTGCTGATCGGTCAGTGCATTTTTCGGCGCCGGTAGCAAATACAGTTTGTTTTTGGATTTTTTCTGGGTGGCGTATTGAAAATTATCCTGCTCAATGAGCAAACCGCGCTCTTTTAAGCGCGAAATAGCTTGTCGCACACTGGCGCGTGTCAATGCCATGCTGTCTGTTAACACCGCAACACTGACACAGTGATCCTGATGTTGTTTTGCCTGCTGCAAGATAGTTTGGATAAAGGTCTGTGCTGATTTAGGCAGGTTAAGCGCGTCATATACGGCATCCGTCTGCTCCACTTTGATCAGCGAACCTTCACTTGTACTCCGATCATGCTCAATCCAGTGTGTGTTATCGTATATCAGCATTTTAGAAATCCAAAAAAACTTATTGTTTGTTTATATCCTGATTCTTTTTTTCTTTATATCTTATTTATCTTAAATCATGGGTACTGTGGGTAACCGTTAAAAAGCTAAGTTATTCAATACATTAAAAACTGCGATCCAAATAAAAACCGCCTGTTTAGTTAACGATCCACCCTTTGTTAGCAACGATCCACGCGTTGTTTAACTGACGATCCACTTCTGTTCTTTGAACGATCCACCCTACGTTAAAAACGATCCATTCGTAAGTATCACAGCCTGTAAACAGGTTATTGGCGACGGTGTCCAACCTTTTCACCTTGGCGGCAGCTGCCATCTTTCACACTGCGATATGGGGGGTGAATAACGCTGTTTTTTTCGTCAATCAAACGCGCTCTGCGAGCTTGTTGCTAGGTGTTACCGGCGTAGTCTAGCAGTTGCTCCGCCGGTGTGACATTTTTAATTTCAAAGTCATTGCTGATTGAACCGGCGGATTTGATGGCGGTCGCATTTTTGCCGGTGATTGGTACGATTATGCCTCTCGTTGCGTGCAAAGCGTGGTGGCCGTCGATGTGTTAGCGGAGGGATCGGTGTATATCCGCGGCAGGATCTTGTGCGCGGTGTGATCCGCTGATGATTTTGGGCGTTATTTTAACTGCGATCCGTCCGTAGCTATTCCGCACGATCTGATGTGATGACGAGCATAGCTAATGTCACTCTGATAACTGCAATATATTGATCTATAAGTAATTATTTGTTTTAACTTGGTGGGTTTCACGTATGGCAATGTGAAGTTGTTTGTAAATAATGGCTAAAATCAGCCCATTTCTCTGGTTTGTCATGGCGAGGGCTTGATGTGGGTGTGATGTATTCCCTATCCCTCTCCATTTAATCGCGATCCATCCGACACTATTCCGCCTGTTTATTCTGCAATATTCGTCAATTTGGCGACGATCCATCCGAGCATGCCCCGGGCGATGTGGCGTACATGTAGTTAGCGATGGTCTTGTTGGGCTAAATTGAGCGCTATATGCCTATATACAGCACGAGTGGATGATTGTTTAACCACGACTGCAGCTATATTTGCCGCTCTCGGGCTGTGTATGGAGTGGAGTCTTGCTTTATCTGGCTACGACCTTTGTACCATGGGGGGGGGGGGGGGGCTGGGTTTAATTTCGATCCATCCGAGTGTATTCCGCGGGTTTTATCATTCGCTGACGTTAGCTAATTTAATCATGATCCATCCGAAGAGATTCCGCCTGATTTGCTGGTTAGTGAGGCTATTTTGATTGCGATCCGTCCGAGGCTGTTCCGGCTGAATGGGCGATGGCGGAAGTCGATTAACCCCGTGTCGGCTTAGCGTGCTTTGCTGTTTGTTGATGATGTTCGTGCTAAGTGATGTTATCAAGCTGCTAACGTAGGTTGCCTTGCCTTGATGGAAATAGAACGCTTGGCTATATCAGATGTGATTTTTGATTACTTGAATCAATAAGTGATGCAGATTACAAAAAAACGAATATGCAATGAAAAAACGATAAAATAACACAAAAGTGTTGCAATGTACTTTAAGTGTTGTAATCATTATCCTTATTAAAGAGGATGACACTTTGACGAGGAAGGCGATGGACTCAAAACTGCAGCGCTTGGAGCAAAATGGAGCGCGTTATCGGATTGCCTGTCGTAAATCTGCGGCGTTTGTCGATGAACAGACCCATAACGGCAAGCCGTTTCGAACCTATACGCAAAATGAAGCCGCTAAGGCGCTGGGGATCAATAATCGCCAATTGGTGAAACTTTGTGAACAGCATGGCTTAGATGTGCCTATGGTGGGGTGCCGTTGGTCGCTGCCTTTACCTGATTTGTTCCGTTTACGTGAAGCTGTTGGTCAGCAGGCCAAAGCCAATGCCTCGCGAATGATTGTCTCTTCTGTGTTGAATATTAAAGGCGGCGTGGGCAAAACCACCACGGCAATGACGCTGGCAACCGGTTTGGCGATTGAAGCGAAAACCCAATACCGGATTTTGGTGGTGGATGCGGATGGTCAAACCAATATGTGCACCGGCTATATGGCGCCGCAGATTGATACTGAGGATACCGTATTATCGGAATTGCTGACGTTGGCCGGCGATCCCACGTTGCCGGATAGCGAGTTGGCGCAGCAGGTGACTGCCGCACTGAAAAAGACCAACATTCCTAATTTGGATCTGTTGCCGGGTGGGGTTGCCGACAAGTTATTTGAAGCTTGGGTGCAACGCGGTTTGGCCGATGGGAAAATTACTTCGCCGTATTCCCTGCTGTCACGTCTGTTATCGGTGATCGCCCCTTATTATGATGTGGTGTTGATTGATACCTCGCCGGCGCTGAACTTCTTGCTCTATAACGTACTGGCCGCGTCAGATGTGCTGATTGTGCCGGTGAAGCCAGATCATAATGATACTGATGCGACTGGCGATTTCTTATCGGTGTTACCGCAAATCAAGGCGGCCATTGAAGCGCATTGCCCACTGCATTGGTCTGAGATTAAGCTAATTATGACTGATTTGGATAAGCGTTCGGTGCCGAATCAGCAAAAAGCAGCGATTTTACGTGAGCTGTTTGGTCAAGATTTGATGTTAGGGCAGATCCCCCACTCTGAGGCTATCAAGCATTGCTCCAGCTTGATGTCTTCGATTTATGAATTGAGCCCGAGTGAATATCCGGGCGGACGAGCATCATTGATTAATGCGCAGGCGGAATGCTTGCAGGCGGTATTTGAGTTCGAAGAGATTATGCAGAATATCTGGCGTAAAGAGGCAAACCATGGTTAAGAATGCACGTGTACGTCCTTCCTTTGATTTGGCATCTTTTGCCACCAATAGTACGCCAGTGGTTACCGAGTCTCCGCTCGAGACGTTGGAGAAAAAGCTGGATGCGTTGACTGAGGAAAACCGCCGTTTGCTGGAGCAGCAAAAGCCGGGTGAAGGCAGCATGTTGCATCTCAAAGATGGTTCACAACGCCGTTTTATGTTGCGGGTGATCCCACATGACGACATTGAAGCATTGACGGATGTGCCGGCGATTAATGGCCGCGATCAATCTTTGCTGACGCGTGAGTCAGTGCGAGATATTTTGCAATCGCTGACCGTGTCGGGTCAGTATTATCCTGCAATCGGTAATTTGAATGCGGATGGTAAGATTGATGTGTTAGCCGGTTCACGCCGCCGTAAAGCCTGTATTTACGCGGGATGTGATTTTAAGATCCTGCTGCCAGAAAGCCCGATCTCATTGGCGGATGCAGAGTTTATTGCAGAAGCGACGAATGCTCAGAAAGAGTTGTCAGTGGTGGAGTTAGCTCAGCGTTGGCAGCAAATGCTGGATGAGGGGCTGTACCCCGATCAGAAAGGGTTATCCGCTGCATTAGGCCGTTCACCGGCGACAGTTACGCGAATCTTAAAAGCGGCGCGTATTCCCCGCCCTTGGTTACTGCAAGTTCCGGATGTGTATGCTCTGTCCTATGCTCAAATCAATAATCTGGTGACGGCAGCACAGGCGTTGACTGAAGATGATCAGATGCTGATTGCCCATGAGTTGGCGGATATCCGTCAAACACAGCGTTTTGGTCATGCCTCAAACGAAGAGCTGGTGGCGGAAGTGGTGAATCAGGCCAGTAAAGCCGCACGGCAGTTAAAGCAAAAAGGCGAGACCGCACGCGAAATTAAACAGAAAGAGACGCTGTTTAAAGTCGGTACCTCTTCGGTGATTGCCACCATTTCGCAAGGTGATAACTACCGGCGTAAATTGCAAGTATCTGGCACGGATTTGTCTAAGCAGCAAGTTGACATTTTGATGAAACATTTGATGTTGGCGGCCGATGAAATGCAGTCGTTGGTACATGACTAACTGCCGGCAAGAGCTCCGCTCTCTTTAATAATAAGGGATGCGATTTCACGGTGAAATTGGTGGATTTCATCTCTTGCAAAGGGGTCGGTTAGGCTTTATTGAATACTTGTGATGTAGGGAAAGGTGCCTGTCGGCACCTTTTCTATTATCTATATTTAAACCTATATCTACGCTATATGAGAGTCTATTAGTCTCCCCTAGAAGCGATTAAGTGTACACGATATATTTTCCTGTCCTGTCCCATTTTCTGTGTAGCATATGATGCTTGAGCCACGGGCTTATCTGACATACAGTGGATAATTATTGACCTGACTGTATTGTTCGAAACAAGGAGTGTTTCATGCGTGATGCTACCCTCGCCCTACACCACGGTTTTGCTTGCGATAGTGCAACGCAAGCGGTGGCGGTACCGATTTATCAAACTGTTGCCTATGAGTTTGACAGTGCTGAACATGGTGCGGCGCTGTTCAATCTGGAAGTTCCAGGCAATATTTATACGCGCATCATGAATCCGACCACCGATGTGTTAGAAAAACGCATGGCCGCATTGGAAGGCGGGATCGCCGGTTTAGCGGTGTCGTCTGGCGCGGCAGCCATCACCTATGCTATTCAGACGCTTGCTGGAGTTGGCGACAACATTGTTGCTACGCCGCAGTTATACGGGGGCACCTACACCCTCTTTGCTCACATGTTACCCAATGCCGGTATTGAAGTACGTTTTGCTGCGGATGACCGACCGGAGTCGGTCGCGAAGTTAATAGATGCAAAAACCAAAGCAGTGTACTGCGAAAGTATTGGTAATCCTGCGGGCAATATCGCTGATTTAGCTGGGCTGGCGGATGTCGCACACGCACAGGGCGTGCCGCTGATTGTGGATAACACGGTGGCGAGTCCGATTCTCTGTAAGCCCATTTCGTTTGGTGCCGATATAGTGGTGCATAGCTTGACCAAGTATGTTGGTGGGCACGGAACCTCACTGGGCGGGATTATCGTGGATTCAGGTCAGTTTGACTGGGCGGCAAATGCTACGCGCTTTCCTCAGTTTAGCCAGCCGGAGCCTTCATATCATGGCGTGGTCTATACGCAGGCGTTTGGGCCGGCGGCGTTTATTGGGCGCGTACGTACGGTGCCTTTGCGCAATACAGGGGCAGCATTATCGCCGATGAATGCCTTTTTGATATTACAAGGATTAGAGACGTTGGCGCTGCGAATGGAGCGTCATGTGGCTAATGCGCGTAAAGTGGCTGATTTTTTGTTAGCGCATCCGAAGGTAGCGTGGGTAAGTTACGCAGGCTTACCGTCTCACCCGCATTATCAATTGGCGCAGCGTTATATGCAGGGCCAACCTTCGGCATTGCTTTCATTTGGGTTGGCACAAGGTTACGAAGCCGGGATCCGTTTCTATGACGCGCTGCAAATTTTCAAACGCTTAGTTAACATTGGCGATGCTAAGTCGTTGGCGTGTCATCCAGCATCTACGACACACCGGCAGCTCACGGAGATGGAGCAACAGCGTGCGGGCGTGAAGCCAGAGATGATCCGTTTATCCGTTGGTATTGAATCCATCGAGGATTTACTGGCTGATTTGGAGCAGGCCTTGCAGGCATAAGTGCTCGCTGGCTAACCTAGAATACGCCGTTCGTATTGTGAGAATACTGACGGCGATTCTACGGCAAGATCCTACACCGGTTGATGATTTACTCTCTTTCGCCTTCGATCTTCATAATACTTTTAAGGTTCGTCATAAGAGTGTGATATTCAACACCCCGCTATTGGGTGATCCACGTACGCTAAAATGTGTAGCGTAGCCAAGCAAACAGGACGTTGCCGTTATTTTTGGTGCCCGGAATATAGGTGAACTGGAGGTTCATTTGTTTATAGCTGGCGGAGAAAAGCGGTAATACGAGGGGTAACGGAATGTAGTTACCCATATCTTTACGTGCGGTGATCCCGGCGGTAAAGCCGAGTCCAAGTCGCACATCTTCGTCGTCATCCATGTACCAACCCTTTTCCCAACCATAACCAACAATCGGTTGCCAGTGGTTATGCGAGTCTTTAAACATCATGGCATATAAGGCATGCCAATTACCTTCTTCGTTGTAGCGTGATATGCCGAACCCGCCACCCCATGGCATTTCATTGTAATGGTCTGTCTCATCGTAGAGCCAGCGGTTATGCCAACTCAGAAACGGCAAATACAGATCGTAGTGTTGTGGCTCTTCCCACGTTTGTACGATGTTGTTGGTGAAGGTATTCCACCAATGAGGATTTTGCTCTGTCGGCGTCGCCGATGATGTGGCTTGGGCGCTAGCCGTTGATAAGAGTAACAGTAAGCCAAGGCCGGTAAGAAAATGACGCATAGGCAACCTGTTTGCTATGTGGGAGCTGTATATGGGAAGTCTTGTCGTGGATAAGGTGATTGTCAAATTGACTATGCCAAGCAGCAGTGGCTACGTCGCTGTGGAAACGGGCAATTTCACAGTGAAATTGGTGGATGGGGGAGTCTAGGTGATTAGAATAGGCATATTTAACCGTGTGACATCCGAGGTGATTCCGCCAGATTATTTAGCGATGTCGTCCATGCTTGATGGTTCACGTTACGGTTAGTTCTGCTTGTTTGCGTGTACAGGGCTAGTCGATGAGGGGCTTTGACTCTACATTGCTGTCGCGAATGATGCATTTAAGCGTGTGACATCCGAGGCGATTCCGCTGGATTTAACTCCGGTGTTATTTGCGTGATAGCAGATGTCCTAGGCATGATTAGCATACGTTGTGCATGGAAAGTGCGTGCCTGAGTGAAGCCCTCCATACCTCTGCGAGTCTATTTAAGCGCTGATACCGTAGCCGTGCGAGTCTGTGCTATCGAGTGACAAGCCCTAACACCACCATTAAGCATGTGACATCCGAGATAAATCCGCCTGATTTATACTAGCGAGTACTGTCATAGGTTGCACGATGCGCGAGACCTGTTTGGTATGGCATACGGATTAGGGAGGGTGTGACATCTCGACTGACCTATTCTCAGTCAGTTACGAATAAAGTTTCCTGTTTAAGTGCGGGACATCCGAAGCGATTCCGGCTGATTACACCTTGCGGAAGCAAGAGGGCCTACATGAATTTCATGGTGAAATTGGTGGATTTCCGCTACCGGTAGCACAATCAATCGAAGACGTTTTTCAGCACATCAACCACAATTGCAGTAGAGAGTGCAACCAGTACTAAGTCACTGCCCACAGCGCGCCATTCATAACCTGGATGGTGTGGCAGCTGTTTAATAAACGGTACGGGTAACATTTTCTTTGCTATCCCCGGCGGTAACGGCTTTCCGCGCATCAGGTTTTTCTGAATCCCTGGCGGCAACGGACTAAATTGAATCAGCTGATTATTCAGTGCCAGCGAACGCGCTGCAGCAACAGTAATGCCGGCTGCAATCAAGGCATCCGTCGTAGAGAAATCAGACTTGTGTTCAGATTTGTGATGTTTAGATTTATGGCCGTGGTGACTGTTGCCTTTACCATGGCCTTTGCCTTCTGGCGGATCGGCCCACACGGAGGTTACGGACAAACTACAAATCAGCGCACTTGCCAGCAGGGCGCGAGAAAAAGAGCGATGCTTCAAGCTTGGCGTCATTATGCCCTCTATCGCATAACTAAATAAACGCTGAACATAGCTGAATAATCATATTTGGTAAAGTAATAGTAGCTTTCAAGGGGCGCCGGGGGTGGTATGCTTAATCACTCTGTATCATCTTGCAGCGATGAGCGTAGTTTTATGCATTCGTTGTGCGCTAATTATATGAGCTTATCATGTCGTCATTGTCTGAGTTATTTACTGCTCTCATCCATATGGATGTGCAAACCCTTTCGGATCCCAGTATTTCGGTACTTGTGTGTACCATCTTAGTGGCATTTATTGTGCTGGAGAATGGGTTTATTCCTACTGCGTTTTTACCGGGCGACAGTTTGTTATTTTTAACCGGTACCTTGATTCAATTGGATGTGTTACCCGCCGGCTTTGCGGTGGTATTGGTGATTGCCGCCTGTGTGGGCTCATGGCTCAGCTATCTACAAGGTCGATTGTTTGGGCATACACGGTTATTCAACCGCTTAGTACAAAGTCTGGATGATAAGTATCGGCAACGTACCTTTGCCTTGATCGAACGTCACGGCGCGTTGACGTTGCTGATTGCACGCTACATCGCGTTTGTACGCACTATCTATCCTTCTATGATTGGGATCACCGCCTATTCACAGTGGCGTTTTTTCATCATCAATCTGATTAGTTCCGTGCTGTGGGTAGTGCCGATTGTGACATTGGGATATTTCGTCAGTAATACCCAATGGGCGACGGAGTACGAAACCGTCTTTTTTAAAGTTGTCATCTCCGTGCCCGCAGTTTTACTGGTATCAGGCTTATGTTTATTGGTATATAAGAAGTTCAAACCACGTACTCAATAACATTAACCTGAGGAATATATGGACATAGTGGCGCTTCTTGCGTTGGTCATTTTGAATGGTGTGTTCGCCATGTCAGAGATAGCTCTGATTACCGCCAAGAAAGGAAAGTTAGCCCACAAATATAAAGCCGGCAGCAAATCAGCCAAAGTCGCCATGGAATTGGGACAAGATCCAAATAAGCTCTTGTCCACGGTACAAATCGGTATTACCTCTATTGGTATTCTAAGCGGTATTGTCGGGCAGTCGGTTTTATCTATCTATATCAAAGCATTGCTGGGGTGGATCGGGATCAGTGAAGCCCACAGCGATTATCTCTCCACCGTTCTGGTGGTTGTCATCATTACCTACGTTTCTATCGTCATCGGTGAGTTGGTTCCCAAGCGTATTGGGCAGATAGATCCCGAGCGGATTGCCTGTCTGGTTGCGCGTCTGATGATGCTGCTCGCGACCCTAACCAGCCCTTTTGTGCGTTTACTCTCGGTCTCTACTACGGCCATTTTGTCTTTACTCGGGATCCGGGAAAAAGATGGTAGCGCCTCTATTGAGGAGGATATTCACTACATGCTGGATGAAGGGGCCAGTGCGGGGGTGATTGAGCCGCAGGAAAATAAGATGGTGAAGAACGTGTTTCGCCTCGATGCGCGGCAAATTTCCTCGGTGATGGTACCCCGTAGCGAAGTCGTCTATTTGAACACGCGTCTGAGCTACGAAGAGAATATCGCGCGTATCCAACATACCGATTTTAGCAAATACCCTGTGACAGATGGTGGCTTGCATAACATTGTGGGGGTGATCACCGCGCAGCAGCTGCTAAAAAATACCTACCTCAATCGTGATGGCGTCAGTTTGTTTCACGGTATGTTTGAGCCGGTGTTTTTACCCGAAACCATCAATGGCATGGACTTGCTGGCACAGTTCCAAACCTTTGATACTAAGCTGGCGTTTGTGGTGGATGAGTATGGTGACTTGCAGGGTATCGTAACGCAAAAAGATATTATTGAGGCGATCACCGGTGAGTTTAAATCGCCGGATGAAGAGGCATGGATAGTCCAGCGCAGTGATGGCTCTTGGTTGGTGGATGGGTTGATCCCAACCGCTGAGCTTAAAGAGCTGCTGGGGCTGGAGGTATTACCGGAAGATCGCTCCTATCGCTACCACACTTTAGCCGGCTTGGTCATGTTGCTGCTGGGTAATGTGCCACGTACCGGGGATAAGTGTCAGTGGCAGGATTATGAGTTTGAAGTGGTGGACATGGATGGTACTAAGGTCGACAAAGTATTGATCAGCCGCTTATCGGGCTCTGTCAGCGCTGGGTAATACAAAATATCCGGTGTACTGTATTCAGTAAGAAATACGCACCAATCACTTGTCGTCAATCAGTAAGCGGGCTAGGGCAACCTAGTCCGCTTTTTTGTGCCTGACATGTGCTGAGTCGGCGGTTTTAGCGATGGGCATAATCCGCGGCATATGTGCCGGAGGGTAGATAATTTTACTATTGAGCCACTGCTGCAGTTCGGCCATCGAGATAGGGCGGGCAAAATAGAAACCTTGTAAAAACTGCACCCCGCGTTGTAGCAGGTAGTTAGCTTGCTCTTCGGTTTCCACTCCTTCAGCGACTACCGCGATATTCAGCTTCTGACCTAAATCGATGATCATATTAAGCACGGTAGCGGTGATGGCTTCAGTGCCGATGGTCGCGGTAAAGGTTTTATCAATCTTGATGTAATCAGGGTGCAGTTTTTTAAGATAAGACAGTGAGCTGTGACCAGAGCCAAAATCATCCAAGGCAATTTTGATGGCATGACGTTGCAGCTGCTGCAACTGTTCGGCATGTTCGTCGATGTCGATGGGGGTTCGTTCGGTGAGTTCGACCACCAACTGTAGATTCGCCGGCAGCGCATGTTTGAACTTCAGCATATCAGCAAACAGCTGTTCATTATTCAGGTGCTCTGAGCCGACATTAATACTGATTTTGAAGTCTTTGGGCAGCTGGGCGCTTTTCGGCAGTTCGTCGGCAACATGGGCGATGACATAACGGGTAAAGGGAACGATCAGCCCTAGCTCTTCCACCAAAGGAATAAAGACATCCGGCGGAATGATACGTTTAGCGGTTTGCCAGCGCACCAAAACTTCCGCGCCAACACAATGCAAATTATCGCTTTGAATAATCGGCTGATACTTGATGATAAATTCATTGCGCTGCATCGCAAGGATCAGATCGTTATGCACACTGAAATGTTTACGGCTGAACGAGAAGGTGAGGGTACCCACCATGAGCGCAAGCAACAGGGCGACGGCAATGTGACTGGTGGCATTATCCCAGATGATATCTCGCATTGGACGTGCGTAGACATGGACTTTGACTGGGGTACTCAGTACGTGCCCGTTACTGGTGACGCCGGTTTCGGCTAACATCTCTTGGCTGAGGATTTTGTAGGTCCCCCCGACAATAGCCTGTTGCTCAATTTGTAATGCCGCGCGCGATAGATAAGGGTGTGAGAGTTGTAACTGAAAGCGGATCGCTTGCTGCAAATCAAACAGCAGCATGATGCCTTTACCTGTTTGCCCTGGTTGTGGCAGCCATAGCGCCATCAATGGTCGTGTGCCTAAATCGAGCGAACCAGACAGCAAACGCAGATGTGGAGTGGCGTGTTGCACTTCAGGAAAGCGTTGGCTGACATCATGCTGCTGGGTGCCGAGAGTGGAAGAGCAATACAGTTGTTGGTTATCAATCAGCATGATGGAACGCAGCGTGGTGGAGATGGCACCTTGCTGTTGTAGGCGGGCTTCAACCTGAGCGCAAGGTTGCTCTAATAGGGGGCTCAGTGTTTGTCCAACTACGGCTAGCTTGTTCAGATCGGCGGAAAACTGCTGCAGGATTTGCTGGCTATATTGCCACTGGGCTTTTTCCACTTTGTAATGCGCCAACAGGATATCTGCACCGAGCGATAAACAGAACGTCAGTATGCCCAATCCAAAGCTCAACCCGAGACGGCGCTTTTTATAACTTTGGTGTGAGGTCATCAGACCCGGTTGTAATTCCATTGTCCTAGTAGCCTTCGTCCTGACACTTAATTAAAGGTAACAACCAAGTCACCCAAATGCTACGCTACTGTTAAGACCGATTCGTTATGGATTTCTATAAATAAGACAGGTATTCAGAATTTATACTTGTTGTGCGGGGCGTTTTTTATTGCATCGTGATGATCTTGTGCCGCAGAAAAGTGTTTTCGGTGTTTTCCTATCGCGCAAGGTCACAGAACGTGGGGAGTGAAAGCGGTAAAAATTAATACAGCGCAAAGATTTGGTGAGTAGTCTATTTGCTCTATTCCATTAGAAAAAATTAGGTTTATAGTAGCGTCTTCTGTTGTTAGCTATCAGGACAAGGTTGTGATTGGCAAGTTACCCCGTGTAGTGTGGTATGGGGGTTTTATCCTTGCAGCATGCGCCGGTTTGACCAACGCGATTGCTGTACTGGGATTCACACACAATGCAATTTCTTATCTGACCGGCATGGTCGCAAAATCATCCATCGAACTGGCTCAGGCAAATCTACAGGCGCTCATTCCGACGATTTCTATCATCACCGCATTTTTTGTTGGTGCGATGTTAAGTGGTTTTGTAGTCAAAAATCAGAGTCTGTGTCAAAGCCGCAGTTATGGCGTTGGGTTGCTGCTGGAAAGTACGCTGCTGTTTTTTGCCTACCTCTTTTTTAGCCGGGAATATTTCGTTGGCGAGTTACTGGCGGCGGCGGCTTGTGGTCTGCAAAATGCGATGGTCACCACTTACAGTGGGGCGATTATTCGAACAACCCACCTAACAGGGATCATCTCTGATCTGGGGGCCTCGGTAGGGCATTGGCTCGCGGGTAAGCAGCACAGTAAGAAGAAAATTTTGATTCACAGCATGCTAGTGGGCGGATTTTTCTGCGGCGGTGTGCTGGGTACATTTTTGTATACCGCGTTGAAATATACCGCGTTACTGATCCCGGCGGGGATCATCTTCATCACGGGCGCGGCTTATATCACCATGAGTCAGGTAAAAATCTACCGCAAAAATCGCCAGGTGCGTATTGCGGATCAAGTCTCGGGTTGATTTGGATACTGAGAGTTGTACTTTGCGACCTGCGCCTAACCGCAGTGACAGGCTACCTTTGGGTAGCCTGTTTTGTATGTACGCGCATTCATGCCAATGCGTGGCGAGCTGCTGTGACCCAGCTGATTGCCTCGTCTGCTAAACCGGCGTGAGAGTGGAGTCGTGGCGGTTTAAATCCGGCGGAATGATCACGGATAATCATATTTTAATTGCAAACTGTGCATTGGCGCACGAATTGTTTGCTGGGCTTGCAGTGGCCGGAATGTTTATACGTGCGTGGTATGGCATTTAGTTTAGCGCTGGCTTACTGTAGCGAGTCGACCTAATTTTTATCGCTTGTCAGGGGAATGATGTTGTCCGCTTATATTGATATGACATCGCTGATGTTATTTATTCCGACTTTCTTTTTTGTCTCTTTTACGCCAGGGATGTGTATGACATTGGCGATGACTCTGGGAATGTCAATTGGGGTACGCAGAACGTTGCCGATGATGTGGGGCGAGCTAATCGGTGTGGCGGTGGTGGCGGTGTCTTCGGTGATTGGCGTCGCTAGCTTGATGCTGAACTATCCAACACTGTTTCAGTTGCTCAAATATGCGGGCGGCGCGTATCTGATTTATCTCGGAGTACGGATGTGGCTCAGCAGTGGCGCTATGCAGTTGACGCAAAATGACGAGAAACCCATGGTGTCAGCACGCAGCTTAGCGATGCAGGGATTTATGACGGCAATCTCCAATCCTAAAGGCTGGGTATTCATGGTGTCTTTGCTTCCACCGTTTGTGAATCCAGCTAAAACATTGGCGCCGCAACTTAGCGTCCTGATCAGTATTATTCTGTTTACTGAGTTTGCCTGTTTACTGGCATATGCCGGTGGTGGGCAGAGCCTACGTTATTTTTTGCAAAAAAGCGGTAATGTTCAGTGGTTGAACCGAATCGCAGGCAGTTTGATGATTTTTGTCGGGATTTGGTTAGCTGTTGATTAACAAGAACAGGCGCTGTGCACGTAAATCAATATGTGACTCTTGGTTTGCTTTGTGTGGTCGTATGTAAAAAAGGGAGCATTTTTGCTCCCTTTTTTATTGCGCTAACAACGTCAATCCGCCGAGGATTTGATCGTGCAGCACATCGCTAAGACCGTATAGGCGGCTATTTGGCTTGATGCTCTAATGATGAATGGTGTACCACGATTCGCAGTGCGCCATTGTCGTCTTTAACAAACTGCCAGGTTTTGTCGACGGTAGTGACTTGGCCCTGAGCATTGGTGAGATTCACTTTGCCCATCGTCGTGGCACTATCACCGGTGATGAGAATCGCGGCGTTGTCAATGGCGCAGTTTTTCCAGTTTTTGAGTGCAAAGCCGGTGTCGTTTGGAAATGCAGGATCATCCCCAACAAAATAGGCTAACGCACCGGCCCGAGTGGTACGAAATGTTTGCGGGTTGACCGTTAACGTAGGCTTAAACAGCACTCCCCCCATTTGATAGCCATAGGCGCTGTCGATCACTTTTCCCGCTAAAGCTTTGGCTGCTGCTAGCCCTTCTTTTTGGTAGGTGTTACTGATATCGACTAAGGCAGCGCACCATGCTTTTTGTGCCGCCAGAACTTCAGGTTCGGTAATCGCGCGATTGATCACCAACGTTTCTTTACCGATAGCGGTTGTTGAACTGAGTGCGATTATCAACAGCGCGATATATTGCGATCTTTTCATGCATCCCTCTTCATTGGTCAGTTAGTAAAATGTGAGTTTATAATTGCTGTGTCGTCGCCGTATTGGTGGAGATGTGACTAGCCGATCCCAAGCAAAACAAAATGGTCACGCTGCTTCGCTGGTTGCTTTTGAATACAGGGCAACTGCACCGGCGGGATTGGCAGCGGTTAAGGTTTCGACATGTTTAAATCCGCGGGTGAGCAAATGTTTTTCGCGCCAGCGGTTGCCATATACCCCGAACACGACATAAACCAACAGGGAAAGGATGTTGGTAATTTCATAGCTATATTCATAATCGACATTCAGGCTTAAAAACGTACCTATCGCCATGACAATCAGGATGGCCCAAATCGCAATGATCCACAGCCGTTTAGCAATGGCCCAGATCACACTGAAAAAGAAGGCCGGCCAAGACCAGCCCTGTTTCACCGCTTCAACTTGGCCCGAGGCATTGCGAAAAATTTTGTATTGTTTCATCTTCGATTCCTGCCAACGCAACTTAACCTATTCAGTCTGGTCGAGTTTTAGGAATGTAGCCAATTGTCACAGTGCGATTGAGCGGTGAGGAGAGAGCGGGAGAGGGGAAGATAGAGACGAGCGCTATTGATACAACCTGATTTTCGCCCTGAGCCTAAGTATTCGGCACGATAATGTCGAGATATATGATGATTTAGACTTAAGCACCTTTGTGATCCTCATCTACGCTTTACAGTAAGTAATGTAAACGAGGAGTAGTGTGATGCGATCACTCAGTACACTGATCTCTCTGTCAAGTCTGATGCTAGCGGTACCGGCTAGTGCGGTAGACTTTAGCTGGATGACCGGCTCGCCGGATGTGGGTTATAGTCAGAAAGGGAAGCCTGTAGCGGTCGTTAACGAACCCCCTCCAGCGAAAATTCTGGACAATGTCTACTCGATGTTACCGGAAGGGATTCGGGTCAAACCTGAATTTATTGCCAGTGACGATTATACCAAAATTGAGTTGGACCCCGATTTCAAGGGTATAGCCACCGTTAAACTGCGCTTTTTGCGCGAAGGTGCTGGATATCGAAATAGCTTGGGCTATTTTATTTATGATGTGAACAACCCACCTAAGACTTCTGCAGATATTGAAAATCACGTCATTGTATTTCCCAATGCGTCATTACCGCCCGATGGGGAGATGGTCACCGGTGATACGGTAGCCCTTAAAGGGGTAGAGCTGACCGCTAATCAAGGGATTGGACTCTTTGTTGTGCCAAATGGCTGGGGATGGGGGGGCAGCTATGGCAAAGTCACCAATAGCCCCACCTACCAAGGCCCGTTTTATAACCTGAGCCAACTGAATACTGAAGCCGCTGCGGATTTAAAATTCCATAATGTAGTGCTCTTTAACCAACCGGGGAAAAGTTTAATTATCGGTTTTGAAGATATATTCCGCACCGGTGGCGATCATGATTTCAACGATGTGATTGCTGAAATGGTATTAACGCCTATTGAGGCGGTAAAAGGTATCAGTAATCAGGGCACGGATGAAAATCCTAACTACAGTGTGGATTCAACGCGCTTTAAACAACTGGTGCAGATTGATAATCCAAATATCGAATTTGATAGCTATTATCCAGGGCAGAATCGCTGGGCAACGGTGGCTTTTGAAGATCTGTGGCCGCAACAAGGTGATTATGATTTTAATGACGTCGCCATTTCTTATCAGATGCATGAAGTGTCCAATAACGTTAATGCGTTGAAGCAATTGACGATTGACGCCAAAGTGCAATCACTGGGAGCGGGGTATCATAATGGTTTTGCATGGCGGCTTCCGGGCGTTCAAGCCAGCGAAGTAAAATCCGCGCTGTTAACCAAGAATGGCGAGGTGGTGAACAAACTAGCGCTCGATCCGAGTCACCGAGAGGCAGTATTTGTCTTCAGCTATGATTTAAAAGATGCCGTACCGACACGGTGTGAATATTTCCGTACTAAACCGGATTGCCGTGAAGATATTAATACACAGTATCAGCTGGTGGTGGAGTTTGATAAACCGATAGCCCGCGCGCGTTTAGGCAGCGCACCGTACGATCCTTTCATTTTCGCCACCCCCGGTATTTATCACGGTGAGAATATTGGTTTCCAGCCAGGCCTGAAGTGGCAGGTGCATTTACCGCAATTTGGCGGTACTGAGCTGTTTGATACCACGTTGTATGGACGATTAGATGATAACTCGGCGATCTTCTCCACATCGAAGTTTGTGGATAGTCGCGGTTTCCCATGGGCCATGAATTTCATTGATGGCTGGTCACAAAGTGCCGAGCGTATTGATATTACGCTGAGTTACCCTGCGTTTCCTTCATGGATCCAGTCGAGCGGTCTAAAAGACACTGATTGGTATCACTTTTTGCGAGCGATAGTTGACCGCTTGTATCAAGGGCAGGAACAGTAGAGGAGCCGATGATGAAGCTGATCCCTAAGATTGTTGCACTCATAATGTCGTGTGGCGCTATGTTTGCTCTCGCCGCAGAAAGTACGGCACCCGCTAAGCCAGCGTCGACCGCGCCAAGCAAATCTGCACCGGCCAAGCAGGCGGTAAGCGTTAAATCGGCGCCTGCGGTGTCGGAGAAGTCTGCGCCGGTCGTCAAATCTGTACCGCCGTCGACAAAACCAGTGGTAGTCACTAAACCGGCGTCTGTCTCGGCAAAGCCTACTGCAACCAGTAAGCCTGCGCCCACGCCGGTCAAACCAGCTCCCGTACCGACAAAGCCCGTGACCGTGGTTAAACCTACCCCAACCAAGCCTGCTACTGTGACCAAACCAGTGAAGGCGAAACCAGTGGTAGTAGTAAAGCCGGTGCCGGAGCCTGTTGTGAAACCGGAACCCACGCCGGTAGCGCCAATTCCGGTTCCTGTACCCGTGCCAGTGCCCGTTCCGGTTACGCCAGTAACCAGCTCATCAGACATAGTGGTACCGGATAATTTTACTTTGGCCACTGATAAGCCGCTGACCTTGTATTTCAAAGGCCCTGACGCGGTGCGTGTGAATGTGTATTCAGCCGCAGACAGTACCACCATCGCTCCCATGATCCGGCCGGATTACAGCACCTTGATCGGGACGTTCTCGGCTGATGATCTGCCCAAATCGGTTACCTTTAGCCCTAACTGGAAGATATTGGTACTGGAGTGGCTACCGGATGGTTTAGGCAGTGAAGCTCGTTATTCGCTGATGGATGTTTTGGCTGGACAAAAACGGGCGGAGTATCCTGCGCAATAAGCATTCGGTGAAAAAACAAACATGTGCGGCATATTTTTTGTCGCACAGGTTTCGAAAAGTAAGATGGGTGATACGGCACGTTTTAACAAATTGGTTTGTTTATAAAAAGATAAAAATCGGGTGAAGTGATAGATCATGGTGTTCTGTTCAATGCCATCATAAATCACCAGAAATGCATGCTAAAGGCGTATTTTTTTCTTTGCTAACTCAATGAGTTAGACGTTGTCATGTTTTGGTTCAAAAAAAACGGCAAATCTAAAATATTCTATTTAATATCAATGTGTTGCTATATAAGTGTATCGAAGGGATTGTAACGATATAATAGTTAGTGCAAAATGCGCACGTAAATAACCGACGTTGTAAGGCGTCGGTTATTTTTTTGCTTTTAATTTGTTGACGAGGCCGGAGTTCATCCGGACATGATAATCTGATTTAGTGCGCCAAAACGCCGTACGAGGAACCTGTAATGCAATTATTCGCATTCATGCGCTGCACCAGCAGCGATTATGGGGCCGGAGCAGGACTGAACGTAACCTGCACCCGTGTTTTCTCCCGTATCCTTTCTTGTTTTTCTGTTTCTGATCTGCAACGAAGTATTCTCTTGTTCACCCAGCTTTTGGCTGTCGTTAGTACCCAAAAAGTTGAGCGGATAGGAGGACACGTCCGTGGCATCTAATACCTGCACGACCCAAAAACCACAATTAAAAAAGACGCTCTCATTATGGCAAGTTGTCATGATGGGTTTGGCATACCTCACGCCTATGGCCGTGTTTGATACGTTTGGTATCGTGACAGATATTACTGATGGTCATGTACCCTCATCGTATCTGATTGCACTGATTGGTGTGCTCTTTACTGCGCTCAGTTACGGAAAACTGGTGCGACGTTTTCCTTCTGCCGGATCGGCATATACCTATGCGCAGAAGGCATTTAACCCGTATATCGGTTTCATGGTGGGCTGGTCATCGTTACTTGACTACCTATTTATGCCGATGATCAATGCCTTGTTGGCAAAGATTTATTTAACTGCGCTGTTCCCGAATGTAGAGCCATGGATCTTTATTTTCGGTTTCGTGAGCCTTATGACGTTCATGAACTTGCGTGGTATTAATGTTGTTGCAAATCTCAACAGCATGATTGTGACGTTACAAATTGCCATTATCGTGGTGTTTATATCGTTGGTGGCGTATGGCGTGTACCAAGGTGAAGGCCTTGGAACGGTCGCCAGTACTAAGCCATTCTTCTCGGAAAATGCACATTTGCTGCCAATGCTGACAGGCGCGACGATCTTATGTTTCTCGTTCCTCGGTTTTGATGGCATCAGTTCGTTGTCGGAAGAGACGCCAAACGCCGAACGTGTGGTGCCGAAAGCTATTTTCCTGACGGCGCTGATTGGCGGGGTGATTTTTATCTCCGTGTCATACTTCTTGCAGTTGTATTTTCCGGATATTTCACGTTTCCACGATCCTGATGCGGTATTGCCGGAAATTGCATTGTATGTAGGCGGCAAGCTGTTCCAGTCCGTGGTGTTGTGTTTGACCACGGTGGCGGTACTGGCTTCTGGCATGGCTTCCCATGCGGGGGTTTCGCGCTTGTTATACGTGATGGGTCGTGATGCGGTGCTGCCGGAGAAAGTGTTTGGTTTCGTGCACTCGAAATGGCACACCCCAGCGATTAACGTGTTGCTGGTGGGGGCGATAGCGCTGTCAGCCGTATCGTTTGACTTGGTGACAGCAACCGCATTGGTTAACTTCGGTGCGTTGGTGGCCTTTACGTTCGTTAACTTGGCCGTTGTAGCGCAGTTTTACATTCGTGAAAAGCGCAACAAAACCATGAAAGAGACCGTTCAGTATTTGATCCTGCCACTGCTCGGCGCGATGACCGTAGGGGTGTTGTGGATGAATCTGGAAGAAAGCTCATTGGTGCTGGGTCTGACATGGGCGCTGGTGGGTGTCGTGTATATGGCCGTGTTGACGCGCCGTTTCCGTCAGCCACTGCCGCAAATGGGTAACTGATCCCCCCAATCTTATGCTCAGCGTGCTTGGTATAAGCGTGATATCTGAGTTGGAAAGTAAGCTTAAAAAGGCCGCATTTGCGGCCTTTTTTGTCGGTGTTTTATGTGTGTGTCATTGATGTAATTCGAATCGTTGCATCACATCCAAGACATTATGTGTTTGGGGAAGACTTTTATACCAAGGGCTTATGTAGGAGCGTTTCTAATATCTGTAAGGGCGCGTGCTGGGGTGTTTTCATGGCCTTCACCGGCAGCAAGAAGGTTTGTTCCAGCATGAATTGCCCTGACATCGCGGCATGCGCGGTTTGGTCAGAAAAACAGATCCAGCTGCTTCCCGCAGGAAATGCAATTTGCCGTTGTAGTCCTGCTTCTTGATAGTCCGGATCGCCTTTCATGGCGTCATGTAATTGCAGCATAAGGTGATCGTAATGGCTGCGGTAAGTTTTGGTGATCCCCACTTTATTTTGTAGCCAGCAGGTGAGGGGATGATAGCGTTTGCAAAGTGGCACAAAGCGCTGCGCTAATGCAGGAAAGGGTTCGCCTACGCGCCAAACACGGCTTTCACCGCGAGGATTGATATTGGTGAAAATACGTAAAATTCGCTCGCCGTGATTGGGGCGAGAGGGAAACGCATCAATGTGTAAACGGGTATCGTCTTTACGCCACGAATTGCCCGCTTTCCACGCCGCGATGGGGTGCAGACGTAAGCTGTTGGTCGGGCTATGCAGATGGTCGCGGTATGCAGGCAGCAGATGGTCAATTAATTGCTGGCATTGTTGGTAGTGGCGCTGCAGTAATGTGCGCACGGTGGCGATATCGCTTTGATTGTGCGCATCATTGGCGATCCCGCTTAGCTTGTCGCGCTGGGGTTGATAGCTGATGTTTTTGCGTTTTGGGTCGACTAAGGTTGGCGTTAGGAGGCTAATTTCTTCGGCGCTTAGGGAAAACGCCAGTTGGGGCAAGAACAGCACTTTTCCTTGCTCTAAGGCATCAATTGCATCGATCGCCGACTCGGATGGTGTAGCCCAGTCAGTATGCGGCAAGGTAATAATGGCATCAGGTAACGCATCGGAAAACAAAAGCGAAGAATGGGACACAGTGATGGCCTCAATAAGTCAGTTTGTCCGTTCATTGAGCTTAATGTGCTGTCTCATCACCTTCAATCTTGTCCGGTTATACAAGCCGCTCATTCTAATATTAGAGAGCAATTAGAACTAATAGATATATATGTAATGGCTCACGTTCAAGTAAACGCGATGCCGTGTCTGATACAGCAATAAGCACTGATAAACCATCGCTAGTGTTATGCCAGCACTATATCAAAGAGGTGCACACCGCATGGCTATACACTTAAATATCAGCGTAAGTACCTCTTATGTCGACAGGCGGATTGTAGAGTGGAACGCTCAGATAAATAGGGCGCAATACAAAAAAGACGCACCAATATTATCAGTTGTCTATTTAGAACGATGAGATGGGTTAATTTTCGGATGCTAAAACTCGGTTCGACTTCTTTTCGCTTCCGGTATCGCTTTAGTTTCTAACCATGCATCGTGCCCAATACATGGGTTTTGTGGATAATTAGAGATTAAAATTAATGTGACTTATTGTTGTAAATATAACTTCGCGCGGATTTTATTTTCATCTCTTTATCCTTTCCTATTTTAAATGCAATAAGTTAGTGGGCGGAATATCAGTGCTTATATTATTAAGTGTAAATCCGTGAGGCTGCATGGCGATAAGTGTGCGTTTATCGCTATTGATCACAAAACTGATTTTTATTGATTCATTCCATGCTGGATATTTGCAAATCGCAAAATTGTTCACTTGCTGGCTGCGGCTTCTCAGTTAGAATACGCATGTATTTATATTACTAATTAATAAATGGATTTTCATATGCTGCATTTTTCGCGTAAGCCATTTGCCATGGCGTTGCTGCTGAGTCTCAATTCGGTGGCATGGGCGGCGTCAGAAACCCCTGACACTACCGCTGTGGTGAAACCGGTGGACGCTGTACTGCAAGACCGGCAAGTCGAACTGCTATCGTACGATGGATCAGTGCAACTGCTTAATACGCCGGGAAATAATGCGCCGCAGTCTTCAGGAGTGGTTACCTTAGCCAATACGCTACGTACATTGTTACCGCTGCATGAGCAGTGGGTATTGCGCGGTGCAGAACAGTTGGCGATTCGCGCGCAAGGCAAAGAGAGCAAACTGGGATTGCCGGCGGGTAGCTACTATGTACCTAGTACGGCACGCTTATCCGATGATGGTACGGTATTGGCGTTAGCCACGGGGCACGACGGCCAATTACACGCAATGCGTTGGCAAACCACGAAGGGTTTACAGCCGTTAATTCCTGCAGGAAAGGCTCATATCTCTGGGGTTTCGGATATGAGCAATGATGGCCGGACGATCATCGGTTGGTATCAGGCTTCACCCAGTGATCTGACCCGCGGTTTTATGTGGACAGAAGCCGGTGGCTTTACGCCATTGCCGGCGATGCTCAATGAGCCGGTGTTTACCAGCGGCGATGGTAACGTGGTTCTCGGTGAGCATTACCGCGCGACGTTGAAATCGTTGCAGCAAAATCAGCAGGCGCAGGCATTCATGAACAGTATGCCGTTTGATGGCCAAGACGAGTTCGGCTATTACGAAGTGGTCGCGGTTAGTCATGATGGTCAACGGATTGCTGGTTATGTCGCGCATACCGCCGAGCCGGTCTGGCAGCCGTTTTTGTGGATAGCCGATAATGGTTTTGCCGACTTAGACAGTGCCGGGTTGTTGGAAAAACCACAAAATGGTGCTGAGCCCGATTTTGCGGCGTTCCGCCAGCGTATTATTAAGGCGGCAGGAATGTCGGCCAGTGAGGCTTTTACGCCGCTGAGCACGCAAGCGGTCTTATGGCAAGTTGGCAAAGGCGTCGAGTTGCTGGATGGGATGGAGTCGTCTGCGGGGTTATCGCGAGACGGTAAACAAGCTTTCGCTTATAGCGCGCTGAAGCCCGGCCAATCATTTGAGATGCCGCAATTGTGGCGCTTTAATGCCAAGGGGCGCAAAAATCTGCATGATGTGATTGCCGAGCCGGATGTCTATTTGCCGATTTATGGCATGTCTGAGGATGGCAGTCGTATTTGGTTATCGGTGAATGGGGATACCGAATCACGGACTGTATTGCTGGTGGATGCTGCGCTGCATGAAATGCCGAGCGAACCAGAAGAGCTCGTATTAGGGGGAACCAGTCGCGATGCCGCTACCAGTGCGCTCTTTGTGCAAGATTTGGAGCAAGGCTATCCAGTCATGATTTTGCGTGACAATCAGCTCTCTGCGGCAGGCGACCAATGTCGAGCTGGTGATGCTGCTTTGTTGACCGAATACCTGAAAATTTCCGCAAATGGTAAAGTGATTGCGGTGAATAAGGAAAATGCCACCTGCTTGCAAACGCTACAACCTTGATGCGAGCTGGGCGTTAAACCTGTTGGGTACGGTATACCGTTCGTGTTGCCCACATTGTCACTCATGTTAAGTGAGCTTAAATCGGCAGGCCGGTGAATAACCGGTCTGCCGATTTTCATTGCTGGGTATACGTGCGTTGAGCGTTAGTCGTGCCGACTCACGCTGAAGCCGCACTCAGAATAAGGTGGCCAGCATGCTATCTTGGAAGTCGGCCAGTGGCGCTTGGCTACGCAGACGATCAATGTAGTCAGGGTTTGCCAGCACCGGGCGACCGATCGCTGCCAGATCAAAACGGCCTCTATCCACGGCGCGCTCGGCTGCTTCAGGGGTTAGGTTGCCGACGGCAATCAAGGTGCCGTGATAGCGGGCACGCAGATAATCGCTAACACGCCCACCCAGATAATCGATTTCTGCGGTGTCATCGTTGATGGCAGCGTGCAAGTAGGCCAGTGGACGCTGATCCAATTCGTGTAACAAGTGATCGAACACCGCGCGATCACGAGCATCCGGTTTAATCAGCACAAACGCAGCAGGTGCCAATCGCAGCCCGACCCGCTCACCGCCGATCCGTGCACTGACCGCATCGATAATTTCCAATACAAAGCGGCTCATGTTCTCAGGTGTTTGGCCGTATACATCGTCACGGTGGTTGGTGTCATAGTGCAGGAATTGATCAATCAGATAGCCATTGGCACCGTGAATTTCAACGCCATCAAAACCGGCGGCGATGGCATTTTCGGCGGCCACAGCAAAATCTTCGACCAACTGTACAATGTCATCGGCGGTTAAGGCGCGTGGAACCGGATAGGTCAGCTCACGCATCCGTGGCAGCGTGCCTTCTAATGCTATCGCGGAAGGGGCTACCGGGGTTTGACCGTGGAAATAGCTGTGCGATACGCGTCCGACATGGAGCAATTGCGCCATGATTTTACCGTTGCGCGCATGTACGGCATCGGTCACGGCATGCCAAGCTGAGATCTGTTCGTCAGTAAAAATCCCCGGCATATTAGGGTAGCCTTGCGCATCAGGGCGGATCAGCACTGCTTCCGAAATGATTAACCCCATGTCTGCGCGGCGAGCGTAGTAAGCCGCCATTTCAGGGGTGGCCAGTAAACCTTCAGCGGCCATACAACGGGTCATTGGCGCCATCACAAAACGGTTGGCCAGAGTCAGGCTGGCGTTCAGTGTGTAGGGTTCTAGCAGCATATTCATTGTCTATCACTCGCAATTCTTCATCCATTCAGGATGGGTTACCTTTCTTGAACGTATATTCAAGATCTTTTTTTGATGTCGCGCAAGTGGTTTTTGAATGATTGTTCAAGATAGGTTGGTTTGGCTATGCGGCTGGAGTAAACTAAGGCGCTTGAATGGTTGATTCAGAACAACGTTCTCTGGTGAAGTGCAGGCTGTGAGCGCGAGAACCGCCAGCAGGTGTAACTGGCTAAATCACCATCACATTTTGCTTCAATGTTGACTCAAAACTGAAAGCGAAACCCCATACCGATAAGTGAATGGAAGGATAGGGATCAATGCGCAGTGCTGAATTTGATCGCGATGCCGTGTTAGTTCAGGCGATGGAAACTTTCCGCGCCCATGGTTACAGCAAAACTACGATGCAGCAGCTGGTGGCTGCCACCGGCCTGCACCCGGGCAGTATTTATGCCGCGTTTGGGAATAAGCGCGGTCTGTTTTTGGCAGCGATTGAACATTATGTGGCTGAACGTAGCCGTTTTCGCCAGCAGATGCTGACGGCGGATCCTTCGCCGCTTGCGGCGCTGCATCATTATTTAAATTTGGTGGCCGGTGAGATGGTGCAGGGTGTGTGTCTGGTGACCCGCAGCTTATTGGAGCTCGGCGAAGATGCGGATTTGCGCGTTCAGCTAGCGCTGATTTATCACCATATGGAGCAGGATTTTCGTGCGGTGTTGCTGCGCGCGCAAAAGTTAGGTGAAGTGCCGCTCGAGCGAGATATCGAGGTATTAACCTTGTATTTGATGACCGGCATTCAAGGCTTGGTGACGGTCGCTAAATGTCATCCTGAGCGCGAAACGCTACATGCCGTAGTGGCGCAGCTGATGGGTGGATTGCAGGCTATGCCGTATGTTAGTGCGCAGGTAGTGTTAGACGCGTCACAGTAAGTTAGGCAACCGGTTGCTAATCACGCATTTCGCTGTGAGGCACGGTTTGAATTTCCGTGTGGGTTGACATATCCTCACGGCTTTAGCGAAGAGCGCGGCGAAGTAGGAAAAGATCATGGTTGCTGAGTATGAATGGGTGTTGTTTGATGCTGATGAAACCTTGTTTCATTTTGATTCATTCAGCGGACTGAAACAGATGTTTGCCGGTTTCGGTGTTGATTTTTCCCGTGAAGATTATGCCGAGTATGAGTTACGCAATAAGCCGCTGTGGGTGGAATACCAAAACGGTACGATCACGTCGATGGATTTACAAACGCGCCGTTTCTCACAATGGGCTGAGCGGTTAGACGTGACTCCGCAGACGCTGAATGACGCTTTCCAACAAGCGATGGCAACAATCTGCACGCCGCTAGAGGGGGCAGTTCAGCTGCTGGATACCCTAAAAGGGCGCGTTAATTTAGGCATTATTACTAACGGCTTTACCGAGTTACAGCAGGTGCGCCTGCAAAATACCGGTTTGCAGGATCACTTTGATATTTTGGTGGTGTCGGAAGAGGTGGGGGTCGCGAAACCTGACCGTAAAATTTTCGACCACGCTTTGCGGCTGATGGGTGATCCGCTGCGCGACAAAGTTTTGATGGTGGGTGATAACCCTGACTCGGATATTCTTGGCGGTCTGAATGCGGGCCTGCATACTTGCTGGTTGAACCGTACTGAGCAAGCGCAACCGGCGCATATTACGCCAAATTACCAAGTTCGCAGCTTACATGAGTTACATGACATTGTGTTCAAAGCGTAAATAGTCGTGTAATCAAGACAAAAGGCGCCTACATGGCGCCTTTTTGCATGCGATCTCACACATACCGATTAGCGCGGTTTGATATGCGCCAGAGGATGTGGCAATACGCCATCATTGTAAGCGGCTTCCAACTTGGAAATGGTGACCTGATAGCCATTTAACCAGCGAGCTTGCTTGGATTTCGCTTCACCGTGCAGCTTGTTGTGAATGACATCTTCCATGCCTTGTTTACCCTGCCAGTAATACAGGTTAATCAGCTGTCCAGTTTGTGGATTTTCATAGCTCTCGTCGCCAAGATAACCTTCGCTTTGCTTGGCATAGTCGGCGATTTTATCGTCTAGCGCGTAAAACTCGTCGTCATACTCTTTTTTCTGAAAAATAAAAGTCGCGATGTAAATGTCTTGCATAGCCAATGCTCGTGTTAAGAGGCAACCAACCAATCTGAGTGAGGCGTTATACCGAACCCTACCGTTTTTCTCTGCAAGTAAGCGTGAAAAAATGTGTCGGTATAGGGAGTTTCGTTTTTTATGGCGAGCCGCTTATACAGCTAGTAGCCAGGGTATTTCTGCCACAGATAATCACATTGGGTTTGCTCTTGCGCAGATGAATACGTATCAGTTAATGGCCAAGTCGGAAAGTGGTACAAATCCTCGGCCAGCTCGGCTATTACATCGTGCAACTCGAGCGGTTCTAACCACCCAGAAGGCAGTGCTTGCGCGCCATACAGCGTGCCCAGTAAATTGCCGGTCATGGCGGCGGTGGAGTCCGAGTCACCGTCATGGTTGGCTGCGTGGATAACCCCTTGCGAGAAATTCTCGGCGGTCAGAGCGCAATACACGGCGATCGCCAGTGCCTCTTCGGCCACCCAGCCTTCGCCTAATTGTGCGATGGCCTCCGCGGCTGCGCGCGGTTGTGCTGCCAGCTGCTGGGCGCGCAGTAAGGCATGCAACGTTTCTTCATGTCCGGCGTGTTGGCAAAGATGCGTCATGGCCACGGTTAATGCTTCTGACAGCGTTGCGCCATTGGCTAATTGCTGGATTAATAACGCAAATACGCCAGCGGATAAGATGCCTGTGGGATGCCCGTGGGTCAGTGCTGCCAGTTGGCTGCCAAGCTCAAATGTCTGGGCTGGATGCTGTGCTTGATGTAAGCGCTGCATATACAAACCGACCGGCGCGACGCGCATGACACCACCACATCCTTTGCTGTTATTTTGTGCCGGCTGCCCAAAACTGGTCATCAGGCGTAGCGCTGAAATGCAGGTATGTCCTGGGGCGCGCTGTGCATGCAGATCATGGTGAGTGACCAGCCAACCGGAATACTCCGTGCCTAGATCGCTTTGACAATACGGGCGCTCACCTTGTGTTTGCAACCAGCGCAGATAGGCGTGCGCGGTAATGGCCGGCAGATCAGCGCCGATACCGCGTAGACAACTGCGCACCCAACCACGCAGTAATCCCTCGCCGGTAAACAAAGTCATTTGCGTATCGTCAGTGATGCGCCCTAAGCCGCCGAACGCTAGGGCGTAGGTGGTGATCCCTTCAGGGCCAAATTGCGACAAGATAGCGCTGCGTTTCATAAACTCGACCGGCGCACCCAACGCATCGCCGATCGCGCCGCCAAGTAAGCATCCCAAAAATTTCAGGTGAGTATGCTCAGCGCTGGTGCTGTGTGTCGGCGAGTGAGTGGTTAACGCGGCAGAGTAATGCTTATCCATAAGAAATCCGTGCTTGTGACCGTAGGTAAAAATGCGCGGTCAGGTGGTGATTCATTGATCGTCAATAAGGTACGAATACAGCTTATCTCCCTTTAACAGGCAGGGATATACAGGATAAAAATACATGTCGCGTTTTCATGCAGATGAGTCTGCGGCTCTTGCGCCGATAAACAGAGAGAATGGCTATGTGCGCTGGCGCTATTTTCTGAGCGCTTTTTTGGGAGCGACAAAACAAAGCGGAATCCTGCTTGAGCAAGGCGGTGAGTGCTATGCCACAATCAGTGAGAAATACTAGGCGCGATTAAGGACAAGGAAGGAAAGATAATGCTGGATGCTACGCAGAAAGTGGCGTTAGTCACGCAGTTTTGGGATGCGTTTGATCACGGCCAATTTCACTTAGCCGGAACGCTATTAACCGACGATGTGAGTGTGGTTTGGCCTACTAGCCGCGAATTGTTTGCCGGTCGCGCGCCTTTTATCCACGTGAATGAACAATTCCCCGGACAGTGGCACTTTTTGCCGTATACCATCAACGCATTGGATAACGGGCAGGTTTTGAGCATTACGCATGTGATTAGCCCAGATTGCGATGACCATTTTTTCGCCACTTCGTTGTTTGCGTTTCGCGCCAATCAGATTTGTGCCATTACCACTTACTGGGCATTTGCCGATGAACAGCCGGCGTGGCGACAAGGGCTAAGCGACGTTTATTGAATAACAGTGAATTGCGCTGTTTTTGAGTTTTGAACCGAGATAGGTTTTGAGTGCGGGGAAATGACGGCGCTTTGCACGCCGTCAGCTGAGGTGTTACGCCTCTGTGGGGTGCTGCGGTTTGCTGCCGTAGCGGTAAAACAGACTGGCCAGAATAAACAGCGCAGGGACAAAAATCAGGAAGCCCATAAAGACACCGGCGAAGCGGTATACTCCGTAACTGTCATTCACTAATTGGGTGGTGTCATGCACGCACACCATCAGCAAACCAACGGTAAATTGGGTACCGACATACGAGGCAGTTTTGCTGCTGTCTTGAATGATGCGGCCAAAGGCAGTTCCCAGTAAGGTCAAGAACACCAACAGGGCATACGAGTCGGCGGCCACGCTGAACAGGTTACAGATAATGCCCACAACCCCACCTAAAAAGCAGCCGGTCGCTCGGTAAATCAGCTTGCGTGCGGTAGAGATCGGCAAATCATCGGCCTGTACCGAGCGTGGCTGGTTGGATACCGCCAAAATACTCACCGCCGCTTGAATAAACAGCGAGTTGTGATGTACCAAAGTCGATAGCGGCATCAGTGTAATAGTGACGCCAGCCAGCAGGGCAAACAAAAAGTGCAAATGGCAAAACGGCCAGCTCACCGCTTTAGTTGGCGCGCTGACAGAGGCAATCGCGGCTGTGGTTTTTGGTGCCGAAGTTGTGGGTTCGGAATGCGTCTTCGAGTTAGCGGCAACTGGAGCCGGATCTGGCCAAATACGTTGGATCAGCATGCCCACCGCAATGGTAGAGAGTGAGCCAATCATCACATCGCCAGTACGCATCATGCCAATATGGAAAATGTCAGTATCTGGATAAACATAGGCATAGCTGACAATCAGGGTAAAGGTCAGCCCAAAAAACAAAATCGCGTAATTGTACTCATCAGACGCCACATTGGTGTAATAGGCCGTTGCGGTATTGACCAGCAAAATGGCAGTACATAATAGAGCTAAGCTCAACTCGGTGCGGCACAACAGTAAAAAGCCAATTGCGCACAGCGCACCGAGTAAGGTACCGGCGATCCGCAGCAGCCCGCGGTGCCAGGTTTGCTTAAAGACTGGCCGCATGATCACATAGGCACTGAAGGCCGCCCACGTGGAATATTCCATGCGCAGAAGATGGCAGATCAAGATAGCCAATCCGACCGACAAGACCGCCGATAATACGTTGCTGTAGGAAAAATCGAGGGCTTTTATTTTTTCACAGGAGATGAGCAGTTCACGCCGGATAACGGCGAACTCCTCGCGAAAGGAGATAAAATTCATGCTGAATATCGGCAAACAAACAGATCGGAAAGTATCATAATCAGTTAGCGTAATAGCAAATAAACAGTTGCTAATAAATGTATCTGCTAATGAATACTGGCCGAGTACGGTGTGTCTAGCGGTGGCATCGCAGCGTGCAGACAGGTACAATCGCGCGCTGTTTTACTGACCGAGAAGTGTGCGCATGTCTTTTTCCTCCCTGAATCTGGTGGCTCCTTTATTGCAGACGCTGACGCAATTAGGCTATCACCAACCAACGCCTATCCAGCAGCAGGCGATCCCGCTGATTTTGCAAGGGCAAGATATTCTCGCGAGCGCACAAACCGGTACCGGTAAAACGGCGGCCTTTGCGCTACCGATTATTCAGCAATTACTGGAACAACCGGCGGCTAAGGCGCCGCGTGCGCTGATTTTGGTGCCAACCCGTGAGCTGGCGCGTCAAGTGCAAGATAATATGGAAGCCTTTACCCAACATACCGCGCTTCGCAGTGTGGTGGTGTATGGCGGCGCATGTTTGGCCACGCAATCGCGTGAGCTGAAAACCGGCGCGGATATACTGATTGCAACGCCAGGACGTTTGCTCGATTACCTGCGACAGGGTGTGGTGCATCTGCGTGATGTGCGTTTTTTGGTGTTTGATGAAGCCGATCGGATGCTCGACATGGGCTTTCGGGATGAAATCCGTGATGTGGTCCGTCAGGTTTCTACTGAGCGTCAGACACTGCTGTTTTCCGCCACACTGAGTGATGACATTCATCGCATGGCCGGCAAGATGCTGCGCTCACCGCAGCGCATTGATATCAGCAATAACAGCACGCCCATCGAGCGTATTGAGCAGCGCGTGTATGTGGTAGATCAAGAGCGTAAGTTGGGATTACTGGCGCATTTGCTACAAACCGAGAGCTGGCCGCAAGTGCTGGTATTTAGCCGGACACGTGAAGGCTGTGACAAAGTGGCCACTTGGTTACAACAGCAGTCTATTGCGGCGCGGCCAATGCATGCGGATTTATCACAAGCGGTGCGCGACAAGGCGTTGGCCGATTTTGCTGCCGGTGAGGTTCGCGTGCTGGTGGCGACCGATGTGGCGGCGCGCGGTTTAGATATTGCGCAGTTAGCGTGTGTGATCAACTTGGAGTTGCCGTTTAGCGCGCAAGATTATGTGCACCGGATTGGCCGTACCGGTCGTGCAGGGCATAGTGGATTAGCGATCAGCTTATACAATGATGCCGATCAGCGCTTGTTGACGGCGATCGAAGACTTGCTCGACACACGTTTGCCACAGCAGTGGTATCCGGGGTTTGAACCCGATTTAACCCGTGAAGTTGCGCCGGCGCGGCGCCGAGGCTCGGATAAACAGCGCGCGCGTCAGTTAGCACTGGGCAAAGCGGGCGGACGTAAAAAGCGCTGATCTTCTGTGGCTCATCGCATCATGTGTTGGGCCTGTGTTATCCCTTCATCCCGAGCTCTCGCTCTCTACCGGTAGAACGCCCACACCGATTTATTCTCTAAATTCGGCCCGCTTTCATGATTTGATATTTAGTTATGACTGCTGCATTCATATACACACCACGAAACACAGAGATACAATGCGTGTTTGTTTTGGCTTGGTTTCTTTTTGTTCACTGTGCCTATACTGCTTAAAAGTTAGTATTTACCGTCATATAGCGGCGCAGTTATTAAACGCGCCATCAGAAGAGGCATAGTTATGAGCATTAATAAAAAAAGTCACAGTGGTAACTGGTTGCCAAAAAACAAAAATCACATCGCAGCATGGATAAAAGATCAAAAAACCAGAATTGATAAAAATGCAGAGCTGGTTCAGCCGGTTAAAGAGTTCCAAGAATTAGTGCAAGGTGATCCTGAACTCTCCCGTCTTGCTGCCGCCATGTTCACGGAAGCATTAGCGCAGAAAAAATTAACACCCATTGGTACCCCAGAAGTTAAAGACTTCAACGAGTTTATCCAACTGTTAAATCAAGTGATGACTCAAGCACCTGAGTGCACTGAGTATTTGGATCCTAAAACCGGTGCGTTGGAGCCGTGTGGTCTAATTGGTTTCCCGATTAACGCGTTGCTGGATTGGCCGATGGCGACTAACTCCGGCTATGCATTTTTCGCGAATGAATTAGTGAACCAGCAGTTCAAAAAAATCCTGACTTATTGGAGTGAGTATTTATCATCCGAAGCATCTCGCTCTGTATTGGTCGATAATTTCCCTGAGCGGACACCAAAAGTATTTGGTTGGCTGAGTGAAAATGCGCGTACCGAAATGATTTCTGTGGCTTGCCAAGCTGAGCCGGCTAACTCACCAAATCGTCAAAAACCATTCGAACACTTCTTCAATTGCGATCCAAGTGATAAGTACTACGGCTTCAAATCATGGGATGATTTCTTCACCCGTACCTTTGTGCCTGGCGTAAGACCGGTCGCTGAAGGTGACGATGTGATTGCCAATGCCTGTGAATCCGCGCCGTTGCAAGTGGTCAAAAATGTTAAACAGTCATCGAAATTCTGGCTGAAAGGGCAAGAGTATTCACTGGAAAACATGATGGACTTCGAGCCAGAAGCGGCGGAGTTTGTTGGGGGTACTGTTTACCAAGCGTTTTTGAGCGCCTTGAGTTATCACCGCTGGAATAGCCCGGTAAGCGGTATCGTCAAAAAAGTCAAAATGGTGAACGGCTCTTACTATTTAGGTAACCGTAACCAAGGTTTTGAGAATGAAAATGGCGCAGATGACAGTGCACCAAATAATTCACAGCCATTCTTATCTGCTGTTGCGACACGTTCGTTGATCTTCATTGAGTCGGATAATCCAAAAATTGGTTTAATGTGTTTCATTGCTATCGGTATGGCGGAAGTATCTTCTTGTGATGTTACCGTTAAAGAAGGCCAGCACATTAATAAAGGCGATGAGTTAGGCATGTTCCACTTCGGTGGTTCTACTCACTGCTTGGTATTTAAACCAAGTGTTGAGTTGGAATTCGATTTCCATAATACAAAACCAGGATTGGATGCGACTAATATTCCAGTATGTTCACGCATTGCAACGGTAAAAAATAAATAGTGTCAGAGTAGTGCCGTAAGTTAGGTTATTTTAATTTGCTTACGGCTCTATACGCTAAATGTTATTGCTTTGCATGTATGCGCGTTCTGTTTGTATGGACGCTGCATGTATATGCGCGTAAATGTACGCATAAAAGGAAAAGTCGGAACAGGTGTTGCGGCTTTTCCTTTTTCTCGTTTTTAAGTCATGTATCTATTTAAGTTTTGGGTTTTTGTTCTATATAGATAATCACTTCGCCGACTTTAAAACCGAATTTGGTGATTTCGGCTTTATTAATCAGCCGCTGCTGATCAATCAGATACATCCAATCATCAAATTTCACGTTCACACGCTGACCACTGCTGAGCTCCAGATCTAGGGTATAGTTCCAGTTCATGGCAAACCCATAGGTGCTACCGCCAGCAGTACCGACAATGTCACCTGCGGTGCCTTGCCACTTCTGATTGACCTTCTGCAAATACCAGATGCGCTCTTGTTTTTTACCGTCATCAAATAAAAACTGTTCATGCAGCTCTCCTTTTTCCGGTGAGCTCCAGATCCCTTGCATGGTAACGCTAAAACGCCGCTGCACTTCACCGCGGCGGTCGGTTACGATGCCATAGCCGACCAAGTTGCCATTAAAGAAAGTAGGCAGATCCCACTCCGGCGCTTTGCCAGCATAGTTCTCCGGTTTGACGCCGCAGCCGACCACCATACCGGCCGCCAGCAACAGGGAAAGTGCTTTCATGGTTTTTCTCCTTTAAGTTGCCGGGTTAACGCCGGCTTTAAGCTGTTGTCCGATAACCAGATAGCCAAAAACGAGGGACTAAATTGTGGTGAGCGAATTTGGCCGATGCGTTGTGCGTTATGGTAGAACTCAGCGCTATCCGCGCTGGTGGCATAAAACGTGAGGGTGTCGTAGGCGCGAATATCCGGCCAGATTTGTTCCAGTTGCGTGAGCCAGCGTTCGCGCACGGCTGGCGTTTGGATCGCGAGGCGCTCCCATTCATCGCGGGTAGCGCTGATCAAATCTTCGTCATCGATATCCGTGAAATACGAAATGGATAACGCAACGGGATAGACATTGGGTTGGTAAATACCGCTGCGATTGAGCAAGGTTGCGCTGTAAATATCGGCCCATAGCCAATTCATGGTGCCTTGGCCGACCGGTTTTAATTGCTGTGTGGGTAATGCATAGAGCGCAGAGCTAAATCCGCATGCGGCGAACAAGCCCAGAGCCAAAAGGCTAATCGATAGGAAACGAAACTGGCGTTGAAAACACAGCGCTTGGCGATAATCAGTCAGAAACGGCATCGGGATACCTCGTTGAAATGATCCGGGCCAAGTGAATCAGCAACGGCAGCAGCAGCGCCCAGATGGCGGCAATGCCGATGATCACCAGCATGAGCGGATAACCAAAACGGACTACTCCCAAAGCATATGCAGAAAAATAGGAGAGTGCGCCCCCGAGCGCGCCAAAAACGATTTGCCAGCCTAGGTGAAACTCAAATAACCAGCCTAACCCATGTGGCAGAGCCAGAATAAACCCGACCCAAACCGCCACCATCCATAATGGGAAACCGCTCGGGAAAACAAAGACCCCAGAATAAGTCAGCAAAAAATCAACGCCGATACCAAGCAGTGACAACGGCAAAATCCGCAGATCGCGCCGAGGTGTGGGCGTTAGCGCCAGATGCAACAGTGCGAGCAGCAGGCAAACGCCGTTCGCATGGAATTTGACAGCGGCCAGCCAGTACAGCTCGAAGGCGAAGAAGTGGATCCAACGCCAATACTTAGCGCGAAAGAGTGGCATCGAGAGAGTTCCATGCCTGTGACCCCGGCTTACAGCCAGTGATATGCACCACGCTGATGGCGCGTTCTAAAAATCCAGCCTCGCAGTAAGCAAAGTAAAAGTCCCATAGGCGCATGAATTCATCTGAGGCGCCGAGTTGTTGTATGGCTGCCGCCTTGGCATTAAAGGCATCGCGCCAGATATGCAGCGTCTTAGCATAGTGATGGCCGAAGTCATGCACCTGAACCACATTCAGATCGGTATGGCGGGTGAGGGTATCGAGGATCACAGTCAGGCTGGGCAGAAAACCGCCGGGGAAAATATAGCGGCGGATAAAATCGGTTTGCGAGCGGTACACCTGATAGCGTTGATCGCGAATGGTGATTCCTTGGATCAGAAAACGCCCTTGGGGAGCGAGGAGTGTTGAGATCTGGGTAAAGTAACTGGGCAAAAAAGCTTCCCCGACCGCCTCAATCATCTCAATCGACACCACCTTATCAAACTGACCTTGGATATGGCGGTAGTCCTGTAATAAGAGGGTGATCCTATCTTGCAACCCTTCGGCGTGAATACGCGCGTTGGCAAACTCAAACTGCTCTTGTGACAAGGTCACTGTAGTGACGCGACAACCATAATGGCGCGCGGCATAGATCGCCAAGCCGCCCCAACCACTGCCGATTTCCAGCAGGTGATCTTGCGCCTGTAAATCCAATGACTGGCAGATGCGCTCGAGTTTGTTGTACTGCGCGTCAGCCAGCGTTTGCTCCGGGTGGCTAAACAGCGCGGAGGAGTACTGCATCTCGGGGTCGAGAAACAGCTGGTACATGTCATTGCCCAGATCGTAATGCTGAGCGATATTTTTGCGCGCACCGCGCAGAGTATTGCGGGTGAAAAAATGGCGTAGGCGATTTAGCGGCGTCGTGAGCCAGCGTAATCGCGCTTCGAGCTTATCAAATACGGCCTGATTACGTGCCAGCAAACGGATCACTTGCACCGGATCAGGGCTACTCCATTGTCCGCGCATCCACATTTCACCGGCAGCCACATCACCTCCCCAGAGCAGTCGGCGATAAAACAGAGGATCATGTACCGTTAATGTCGCGCTGATGCTGTCATCGCGCTGAATCGTCAGTCCGCCAAAATGGTCATCATGAATAATCAAGGTGCCACAGGTGATGGCGTGTAAAAATTGCAATACCAGCTTACGGGCGTGGTTATTAACCGATGACAGGGTCTGTATACGGGCTGAATCCATACGGGCCTCACGGATGCGGATAAAAACGAAAGCCTTTGAACAGCATCTTGGCTGCCTGATAGTAAATAAGAAGAACCACTTTCAAGGTCATCGCAGGGAAGCAGCGTAACAACTGCCGCGTACTGCTCGGCGTTACGGGTTGTGCGTGCAATGACAAACGAGCATGAAAGACCGCTTGCTGACTCTGATTATCAAGATTGGTGATGCCCACAGAAAAATGGGCCGGATCATAATGAATTTGCCATTGGTAGCGCATATCCATCGGCATAAAGGGTGACACGTGGAATGCTTTGGCTGTTTGCACCGCTTCTGCCGGTAACGGTACCAGATAGTAGTCACGTTCGCCCCAAGGGGTATTGGATACCTCGGCGAGTAAATAACGCAGTTGTTGCTGGTGCATGAGCAGATAAAAGTTCACTGGGCTGAAATACACACCAAGACAGCGCGCGTTACCAATAAATAGCACGGCTGCGTCATCATCCAGTATTGCACCGAGTTGGCGCGCTTTATCGCGCGCGGCTTGGCGCAATGAGCCGATGCCGGGAAGGTAATCCGCGCGGTAAAAGCTCAACAGGGGAAACGGGCCTAACCGGCTGGCGACCCAATTTTGGTGCTCCGGCAAATCATCGAGCCATTTACCCAGCATATACACGCGGTACTTGAAGACATTGTGTTTTGGTGAGCGGCGGCTGTGCAGCACCTCGCCGTGCCAGTACAGCGTGTGTTGTGTGCCATCAGAATGGGCGGTAGGGATCGTCATGGAAACACCACCCCGAGTCGTCGCGCGACATCAACGGCACTGCGCACCCCGTCTTCGTGAAACCCGTTATACCAGTAAGCGCCACAAAAATAGGTCCGGTTAACGCCGGAGATCCGCTCACGCTGCTGCTGTGCCCAGATCCCTTCCGAGGTAAAGGTTGGGTGGTGGTAACGCAAGCGCTTGATAATGCGCTCCTCAGCAATCGGAAAGCGCGGGTTCAAGGTGACACAGAAGGTCTCTTTCGAGCGAATACCTTGCAGGATATTCATGTTATAGGTGATTTGCGGTAATGCTTGCAGATCCGGTTGCAAGCGGTAGTTCCAACTGGCCCACGCTAAGCGGCGCGCGGGTAACACGCCCGTATCGGTGTGCAGCACCGCTTCATTTTCCGCATACGGCAGCGCACCCAGAATATGCTGCTCATCCGGTGTTGGCGCTTGTAGCAGAGCCAGCGCTTGATCGCTATGACAAGCAAAAATCACTTTACTGAAGGTGTGTGTTTCACCGCCAGCATCTATCTGCACCGCATCCGGTGAACGGCTTACGCGTAGCACTGGGGTGGATAAATAGATTTTAGCCCGTAACCCTTTTATCAACGGCTCAATATATTGACGTGAGCCGCCAGGGATCACATACCACTGAGGTCGGTCAGCGACATTTAATAATCCGTGGTTGGCAAAAAAACGTGCGAAAAACAAAAAAGGGAATGCCAGCATTTGCTGCACGCTGGCTGACCAGATAGCTGCCCCCATCGGCAATATATAGTGTTGTTGAAAGACGGTGCTGAAACCATGCCGGCTTAAAAAGGTGCCCAAGGTGGAGGTATCGTTGGCGTCTATCTGACGCAAGGTGACACTGGCCAAGCGATTAAAGCGTAAGATCTCAACGATAAAACGATAAAAGGTCGGGCTGAGTAAATGACGACGACGAGCGAACAAGGTGTTCAGGCTGTGTCCGTTGTATTCAAAATCGTTACGTCCACACACCGAAAAGCTCATTTCGGTTTTCTGGGCTTGCACGCCAATACGGGTGAGCAGCTGATTAAACAGGGGATAGGTGCGATCGTTAAACACGATAAAGCCACTGTCGATGCAGTATTGGTGGCCATTGAGTTCAATATCATGGGTGTGAGTATGACCACCAAGGCGTGAATCGGCTTCAAACAAGGTGACGTCATAATGCGCATCGAGCAAGTGGGCCGCTGTCAGACCTGAAATCCCTGAGCCGATAATCGCGATCCGTTCCATGGGTTATGTCCTTTTCAATAAGCGGGCCAACCAGCGCTCCGGCAAATGTTGTAGCAATTTCAGGCTGAGAATAAATAGCGTCGGAAAGCTAATAACGGCTCGATTTTTTTCAATACCTTGAATGATGTGCGCTGACGCGGCCTTGACACTGATGATCCCTGGCATGGGAAAGGTGTTCTTATCGGTCAACGGAGTTTTGATAAAACCGGGTTTGACCAGTAACACATCAATGCCGTGTGGGCGCAGATCCAAGCGTAGCGATTTGGCCAGATAATCCACGGCAGCTTTTGACGCGCCATAAGCTTCGGCGCGCGGTAACGGTAACCAAGTGACAGACGAGCTGATGAAAACCAATTTAGCTCGAGGCGCAAGATGTGGCAGGAGATAGTGCAAACTGTAGCCGAGGCTTTGCACGTTGGTCTCGATAACGCGGTGAAACAGGGCCGCATCAAAGTGCAGCGGATCGTCGATGTATTCGCAGGTGCCGGCATTGAGGATTACCACATCCCATTGCTGGCTAGCAGGCAGTTGCTGATAGGTCTGTTCATCGATGAGGTCGCCACTAAAAACCTCGATACCGGCTGCGGTAAGTTGAGCAATTTTTTCCGGATTACGTCCGATACCGCTGACGTGCCAGTGACGCGCCAAATAATCGTGCGCCAATTGCTCACCCAAGCCTGAGGTTACGCCGGTGATTAACACGCGTTGTGGGGATACGGTGGCAGCATTATCATCCGGTTGCGTCATGGGTCAGCCTCATCATCAGGTTGCGATAACGCCATTTAACGGCACAGCAAAAGATGTGCGTCAAAAATCACAGTACTTTTCACGTTACAAGCTTGTCATGCTACGAGCTTGTCATTCTACCAAAGCGTTGGTTTGCATAAATTGGGTGTACCTATAAGGAAGACTGATATCGGTACGTTGCTAGCTGACATTGGTCTACCTCTCTATGGTTATGACAATCTGTTAATAGCAAGTAAAGTAAAATGTTTAAAAACTCACCACCTGTGCGTGAAATATAATAAGCGGACGTTTTTTATGCATTTTAGTGCGTTACGAGTTAGTGAATGCCAACGTTGTTGCATGGCGCGTTGGTGAAACGCCAGCCGGTTCCGCAGTCTCATAAAATTGGGAATATCGAATAAGGGATAGCTAAGAGGAAAAAATAAATAAGCAAGGAAGTCTGTAAATGAGGTACACATAGTTTTTTTAGTGTGAAAAATGAGCTTGGCAGTGGTGGTTACCGCCTAAAATAGGGTAGATTTTGTTGTTTTAGGTTAAAAAGTGCGCGCTTGAATTAAATCTACGAATTAGCCCTTGCGTCTTTTCGGCGCCT
>NZ_JAJNMQ010000001.1:2552500-3384982 GCF_021368255.1 Plesiomonas sp. PI-19 | reverse complement strand
GTTTCGCTTCGGGCTTCACCCTTAGCGACAGGACGCGTATTATTCCGCTTTCCTGTTGTGCCGTCAAGCATTTTTTATCATGCTCAACTGCGTTGTTTCGTTGACCACCGACCACTGTGATTTGCATCACTGCTGCCGTGTCAGTGGGGTCGCATTATAGGGATGCTACGGATCTTCGCAAGTAGAAATCTTCGATTTATGATGCGTTTGCACAAATAAACAGCAAGATAGATCCTTTCCCCTCTAGTTCAGGCCTTTTACGCTGTGTTTTGGATCTTTTTTAACCGACACACACTCTCTTCCCTCTCCAATAAGATCTTTTATTGCTTCGCTTTTTTGTCTGCGATCTCCCAAACACCATCCGATCATGCTGAGTATGCACAGTGTTAAGTAGCCAGATCATCGCAGATCGCTCGATTGGTGAAAGCTCTGTTGATAAAAGCTGTTGAGCAGAAGACGCAATTTAAGGGGTTTAAGCGGTTTGGCCAAAAATGGATAACCCGCTTGCTGTACAGCCGTTAATACCTGTTGTGAGCGATCGGCACTTAAGACGGCACCACAGCGAACCGGAAACTGGGCGTTGATGTGGTGTAGTACATCTAACCCGCTTAAGTTTTCCGCCAGATGGTAATCGGTCAGGATCACCTGCGGCTGCCAGCCACTTTGTAGTAACGCTTGGACTTGGTGCAGATCTTCGGCCAAACGCACTTCACATCCCCAGCGGCTTAATAGCGCTTGGAGCGCATCTAAAATGCTGACCTCATTATCAACGCACAAAATACGCATGCCTTGAAATTCAGGCAGTGGCATTTGCTCGGTTGGTTGACGACCGACGACAGTGGCTGCGGGCAGTAATTGGCGGATCCGCGGCACTCGAATACTGAATACCGACCCCTTACCCAACTCGGAGTGCACGGTGATGCCGTGTTCCAATACGCTGGCCATCCCTTTGGCAATCGCTAAGCCTAAGCCCAGTCCATTTTCTTTGGCGGTTCGGCTGTGATCCAAACGGGAGAACTCTTCGAAGATGATCTCCACTTTATCAGGCGGGATCCCTTGCCCGTTATCCCAGACTTGGATCCACACATCTTTGCCTTGGCGACGACAGCCCAAGACCACCCGACCACAGGGCGCGTAACGAAAAGCATTGGTGAGAAAGTTTTGTAAAATGCGGCGCAAAAGCTTTTTATCACTGTTAACCCACATCTGCGTATCCACCACCTCTAAACGCATCTGCTGCGCTTGCGCCAAAATGGTGAATTCACTGCGCAGGTTATCCAGCACATCAAACAGATTAAAATCGGTGCGCCGAACGCTCAGTTTACCGGCCTCAATGCGCGACATATCCAGCAAATCACTGATCAGCTCTTCGGCGGAGGTCATTGCCTCTTCCACTTGCGCCGCCAAGCGCCGTGCTTCACCGGCCGGTAAAATCTCTAATAAAGATGCGTTGAATAACTTGGCGGCATTCAGTGGCTGCATCAAGTCATGGCTAACGGCAGCCAGAAAACGACTTTTGGAGTGCGCGGCTTGATGCGCCGCTTGGGTCGCCGCCACCAGCTGCTGATTGAGTAAGGTCAGCTCGCGAGTACGATCTTGCACCCGCGCTTCCAGTGTTTCGTTGGCCTCCAACAGGGCATTTTCCGCTTCGATGAATGGGGTGATATCGGTAAAACTCATGACAAAGCCGCCGCCGGGCATCGGATTACCTTGCAGCTCGATAACCCGCCCATCGCTGCGGCGGCGGGCCGAGCGATGTGAAGTGCCTTGCTGCATATGCGCGACTCGTCGACGCACTTGGGTTTCAACATCCCCAGAGCCACATAACCCTTGCTGCGCGTTATAGCGAATAATATCTTCAATTGGGCGGCCAACTTGAATTAGACCTACAGGAAAGTTAAACAGCTCCAGATAACGCCGGTTCCATGCCACCAGCCGCAACTGCTTATCTATAACACTTAAGCCCAAATCAATGTGCTCAATCGCGCCTTGTAATAAGGTGCGCGAAAAATCAAACAGCTCGGAGGCTTCATCCACGATGGTGGCCACCTCTTCCAGCTGCATATCACGTCCTTGTAAGGCCGAGGATAAAACCAAGCGTGCTGAGGAGGCCCCAAACACCCCAGCTAATAAACGCTCGCTGTGGCGGATCAAATCCGCCGAAGCCAACGAAGAAGGAGTCAAAATTTGCTGATGTTGATCGGCAAAACGCATAAAGGCGCGCCGCGCGCGAAACTGGCCAAGAAAACGCGCCACCAGCGTTTCCAACTCTTCCACCGAGACTCGGCTCTGGTACAGAGTCTGCGTATCTTCTTCTTGTACCGGCACACCGGTAAAGCCCGCCGCTTGCAAACGCTCACTCAGTGATGCACGCGTCATCAGTGAAACCGCAATATATAAGCAGCTATTCACCAGCAAACTGAGCAATGCGCCCCAATCGGCCAGTGACAGATGCTCTAAATAAGGGATGGCCGGCGGTGTAACCAGCCGCAATAAGATGTTAGTTTCCGCGGTACCGGCTAATAACTGGGTTTGTGCCATCAACGCCAACAGCCAGAGTAAAAAACCACTGCACAAGCCGGCGTACACCCCTTTGCGGTTACCCAAGCGCCAATACAGGCCGCCAATCAATGCCGGCATAAACTGCGCCACGGCCGATAGCGATAAATAGCCAATTTCCGCCAACGCCGGAATGGGATCAATGGTGAGGTAGCACAGCCAAGCCAGTAAAAACAGTACGGCAATGGTCAAGCGGCGGACATTCAGCAGTAAACCAGCAAACTGATGATAGCTACGATGGGAAAAACGTTTTTGCCGCAACAGCAGCGGCAAAATCAGGTCATTGCTGACCATGATAGCCAGCGCAATGCTCGATACGATCACCATCCCCGCCGCCGCCGACGCGCCGCCCAAAAAGGCCAGCAACGCCAAACCGGAATGACCAAATGCCAGTGGCAGATTGATGACGTAAGTATCGGCCGCCACTTGCCCGGGCAACACTGCGGCGCCAATCAAGGCAATCGGCACCACAAACAGACTCATCAACAACAAATACAACGGGAACACCCAGCGTGCCACATGCAAATCTTGCGGATGGCTGTTTTCCACCACCGTGGTATGAAACTGGCGTGGCAAGCAAATCACGGCGCTAACGGCCAACAACAGATGGATCGCAAAACTGCTGAAATTGGTCGGCAGGCTCTGAGTCACTGTCGGCCACTGCCAAGCAATCTCTTGCTTGGCGGCTAACCAGACAATACCAGCCCCTACACCAAGGAAGGCCACCAACTTGACCAGCGATTCAAACGCAATAGCCAAGACCACGCCACGATGGTGCTCGGTAGCATCAATATGTCGAGTGCCAAACAAGATAGCGAACAAGCTCAGTGCAATACCCACCAACAAGGAGAGCTGCCGATCGCTGAGGCTAGCTCGCGCAATCAGATCCGGCGCTAAAATGGTTAAACCGCTGCTGATGGCTTTGAGTTGCAAAGCGATATAAGGCAGCACGCCAGCCACACAAATCAAGGTGACCAACACGCCAATGGTCTGCGCTTTGCCGTAACGAGCAGCAATAAAATCAGCAATCGAGGTGATGTGTTCGCGTTTTGCAATCAGGATCATGCGCCCCAATAAGCGCCAACCAAACACAAACACCAAAATGGGGCCAAGATAGATAGGAATAAAAGACCACAAATCGCGACTGGCCTGCCCGACCGTACCGAAGAAGGTCCACGACGTGCAGTACACGGCGATGGAAAAGCTGTACACCCACGGTCGCCAAGCCGTATTACCGCGGTAGAAGCGGTCACCTAGCCAAGCCACCAGAAACAGCACGCCGAGCCAACCCAGCGTGACCAGTATGACGCCCCATCCCTGCATTGCGCATCCTGCAACATATCAATAACAAACCCCGCCATTGTGGCGGGGTTTCGGCAGGACAACAATCGCTTTTACTTACCCACGTGACGGGCGAAGCATTATCGCCGGAATAGCCAACAAGGCCATGCACCAGAAGACGTTACTGCCCAGACTTTCATACAGATAACCGGAGATGACCGTCATCACCGCAATACCACCACCGGTAACCAGCGCAGCATAAATGGCCTGCAAACGGATCGTATGGCTCTCGGGCTGCTCGCGGATAAACCGAATTGACGCCACGTGACATAAGGCAAACGTAATGCCGTGCATCAATTGCACCAAAATCAGTGCGCCCAAGCTTTGTACTTCAGCCAGCATGCCCCAGCGGATAAACACGCCGATGGCGGAAATCAGCAGCAAAGTACGAATCGCCCAACTGCTGACCACTCGACCGGAGAAGGCAAACACTAAGATTTCGGCCACCACACCAATCGACCACAACATACTGATGGTCGCCGTGCTGTATCCCAACGAACTCCAATAGATAGTGCTAAATGCGTAATAGGCTGCGTGCGAGCCTTGCAGCAAAGTTACGCAGAGCATAAAACGCACGACATTGGACGATTGTAAAACATCCGCGAAACTGACTTGGCTACCGTGGCGCGTCGCCACATCAGCCGGCGCGGTACGTGGACGCATCCACCAGCACAGATTCAACACCACTAAGCTAATCAGTAAGCCCCACAATGCGGCGCGATAGTCGGTGAGCTGAATAACCCAACCAATCAACGTCGAACCGACAATAAAGGCCAGCGAGCCCCACAAGCGGGCGCGGCCATAATCCAACCCCACCTGACGTTGCCAAGTATTTGCCAGCGCATCGCCCAGCGGGATCAGCGGGCCATTGATCAGGTTAAACAGCACCATCACTATAAACAGCCACCACAGGTGCTGCTGGCCGAAGACAAAGCCGCCGGCGGTCACCAAACTCAACCCGCCGAGTAAACGCAGCGCATGGATCAGTAAACCGGCATGCTTAACTCGCGGTGTCAGGCACAGGTTACCGGTGAAACGCGCCGCCAGCCCCGCGCCCAGCAATAAGCCGATACTGTCTGGAGACTGGCCGATGCCGGATAGCCACAGCGACCAAAACGGTAAATAGATGCCATAGGTGAAAAAATAGGTAAAAAAGTAGACTCCCAGCCATAAAGGCGACGACAGCGTCATCGGTGCTCTCCTAGCACAAAATAAACTCGCCCAACAAAGACCGCTACTCTGACAAAGCGCTACTGGGGTTGCAACGTTTTGCGAAGGCTTGCTTCGATTCAGCTCAGCTTTGCGACTAAAGTCGCCTATTCAGCTGCGGTGAAATTGCTCAAACTGAAAAACATTCACCGTTGACCGGTGTCGGATTACCCGCCTCAACAGGTGGTAACGGCACCTGCTGCAGGGATGTATGCCATGACCGATATTCTCAATTTGGCGCGACCACCTTTTGATGTACTCAGCCCCGCGCAGCAACAGATACTGCAACAACATGTGGATCTGACCTATTTTCGCGCCGGTGACGAAATCACGCGCAGCGACCGTCTCCTAGATACACAATCACTGTATGTGATCCTTAAAGGCCGCGTGGCCGAATACAGTGCCGCCCATAGCGAGCCGCACAACGACTATACTGGGGAAGATATTTTCGCCGCCTTTATCCGACCCGATCCCCATACCCTGACCCGTTTTCAGGCCGAAGAAGATACCATCTGCTTTACGCTGCCCTATCGGATCTTCCAGCAGCTGTGCAGCGACAATCCGGATTTCAGCCATTACTTTACCGCGATGCTCACCGCTCGCTCTCCGGATCACGACCCCGCGCTGCCGCCCAGTATGGCGGAATTTATCTTACAACCGATCCAACCGGCCATGCTCAGTGAAGTGCTGACCGTTGACGAACAACAAACCCTTCAAGCAGTCAGCCAGCTGATGTTTGCCCGTAAAACAGACTGCGCCCTGCGCCAGCATCAAGGTCAATGGTATATCCTGACCCGCACCACCTTGCTGCAAGCCCTCACGCAGGAGAATCGACAACTCACCGATCCCATCGCTTTACTGCCGCGCCCAACGCTACAAAAAGTTCAGTTGGGCGATTCGCTGTTTAACGCCATGCAACGTATGATGCGGCATAACATTAAACGGATCGTGGTGGTCGATGAGCAGCAGCAACCGTGCGGGATCTTACACCTGACCCAAATTTTGAGTCTGTTCTCTACCCATACCCACGCACTCGCGCTGCGTATCCGCCGAGCACGCACACTGGAGGAGTTAATCCTCATCAGTGCCCAGCTGCCGATGCTACTCAATACGCTGCACCATAACGATGTGCATATTCGGGTGCTATGCCAGCTGATAAGCGGCTTAAATGAGTTATTAATAGAAAAGACCTTTGCACTCACCATCCCCGAAATCATCCAAACGCAGGTTTGCTTGTTTGTGCTGGGCTCGGAAGGGCGGCGCGAACAGCTGCTCAAAACCGATCAAGACAATGCGCTAGTGATCGCCGATGATCTTAATTGGCCAACCCAGCAGGCCGATCTGGCACGTTTCACCACGGCGCTGTGCCAACTCGGTTATCCGCCCTGTCCTGGCCATGTCATGGTCAACAACCCGCAGTGGGTTAAAACAGTCAGTGCGTGGCAACAGGCCATTCAGCAAGCGGCAGCGCGCGGACAAGCCGATGATTTGCTGTGGCTGGCCATCTTATGTGACATGCAGGCAATTGCCGGTGAAGCAACCTTACTGACGCCAGTACAACAAACACTGCATGAACAATTTCGGACTTACCCTTTATTACCTGCCGGCCTGTGCCGCACCGCGTTGATGTTTGAACCGCCGCTGAATCTGTTCGGACAATTGCGCACCAATGAACAGGGCGTGGATCTCAAACGGCGTGGGCTGTTTCCATTGATGCATGGGGTACGCGTACTGGCAGCAGAAGCCGGATTGGAAAGCCACAACACTCTTGAACGATTGCAAGCGCTCACCAGTCTTAGCGTGCTGTCGGCCGATTTTGCCGATGATATAGCGGCCGCCTTTCGCTTACTGTTGCGTTTACGCCTGCATGCCCAGCTGCACGCCGCGTCATCCTCCTCGGCCGAACAGAGCACAGAGCTGGCATCCCCACACACTGCAACCTCACTTTCCACCGCGCTCCAACCGGCACAATTGCGCCATCGCGAGCGTGATCTGCTGCGCCATGCCTTTCAGGTCGTGCATCTTTTTCAACAGTGGCTGGCTCGCCGCTATGCCATTCAGGTCTGACGATCATGGGTTTGTTGCAGCGCTTGTGGTTACAACACCGATTCCGATATAGCGAGCATGCACAACTGTTCGCGCCGCCACTGCCGGATGAATGGGTTGCGCTGGATTTTGAAACCACCGGCCTCAATCCCCAGCGCGCCGAAATCGTGGCTATCGGTGCGCTGCGTATCCGGCATAACCATATTTTACTCAGCGAATCGCTGAATCTACGCCTGACGCCACCGGCCAGTTTGCAGGCCGATTCGGTGGTGATCCACCAACTGCGCCATCAAGATTTGCAGCAAGGCTGCAGTATCGAGCAAGCCTTAGCCCAGCTGCTGGCCTTTATCGGCAATCGCCCCTTGGTCGGTTATCACATTCGTTATGATGCGCATATTCTCAATCGCTACTGCCGCGAGCTGTACGGTTTTAGCTTGCCGCACCAACAAATCGAAGTCAGTACCCTGTATCACGATCGCGTCTTTCACCAATTACCGGATGCGTTGATCGATTTGGGGCTCGACAACATCTGCCGTCATCTGGGTTTACCTCTGCTGGCTAAGCACGATGCGCTGAATGATGCGCTGACCGCCGCGCTGATTTTCTTGCGCCTGCGCTACGGTAGCCGGATCTCTCATCCCAAAGTCTAATTGTCTAAGCGCGCCTTTAAGTTCACATTTTATTAACACGCAGTATGTGAATGTTGCCAAGGAGAGCGTTATGAGTCAGGTCCAGATCCATCCGGTTATTCCCGAGTTCGCCCGCACCGCACTGGTTACCCGTGCGGATTATGAGACCCTGTATCGCCAGTCCGTGAGCAATCCGGACAGTTTCTGGCGTGAGCAAGGCAAAATCCTGGACTGGATCCGTCCATACCAGCAGGTCAAAAATACCTCCTATGACTCCGGCCATATCAGCATTCGCTGGTTCGAGGATGGCACCCTGAATTTGGCCGCCAACTGTCTGGATCGGCACTTAGCCGAGCGTGGCGACCAAACCGCGATCATCTGGGAAGGCGACAACCCAGCCGAAGACAAAAAAGTCACCTATCGCGAACTGCACCAACAAGTCTGCCGCTTTGCCAACGCCCTGAAAGCACAAGGGATCCGCAAAGGCGATGTGGTCACCATTTACATGCCGATGGTCGTCGAAGCCGCAGTTGCCATGCTGGCCTGCGCCCGCATTGGTGCCATTCACTCCATCGTGTTTGGTGGGTTTTCGCCAGAAGCTCTGTCAGGACGCATCATTGACTGCGGCGCGAAGCTGGTGATCACCGCCGACGAAGGCGTGCGTGCCGGTCGCAGTGTGCCGCTGAAAAAAAATGTCGATGAAGCACTGACCCATCCAGATGTCAAAACGGTGGAAAAAGTGATTGTTTACCGCCGTACCGGTAACCCCATCGCTTGGCACGAACACCGTGATTTGTGGTGGGATGCGCTGACCCAACAAGCGTCCGATGACTGCCCGCCAGAAGAGATGAATGCCGAAGATCCGCTGTTTATCCTCTACACCTCCGGCTCCACCGGCAAGCCCAAAGGCGTACTGCACACCACCGGTGGTTACTTGGTGTATGCCGCGATGACCTTCAAATACGTCTTTGACTATCACCATGACGAGATTTACTGGTGTACCGCCGATGTGGGTTGGGTCACTGGCCACTCCTATCTGGTCTATGGCCCCTTGGCCAATGGCGCGACAACATTAATGTTTGAAGGGGTGCCCAACTACCCTGCGGTCAACCGCATGGCGCAGATTGTGGATAAACACCAAGTCAATATTCTGTACACCGCGCCAACCGCTATCCGCGCTCTGATGGCCAAAGGTACAGCCGCTGTAGAAGGCACGTCGCGTCAAAGTCTGCGTCTGCTCGGCTCGGTCGGTGAGCCCATTAACCCAGAAGCGTGGGAGTGGTATTCCCGTACCATCGGCGACAACCGTTGCCCGATTGTCGATACTTGGTGGCAAACCGAAACCGGTGGCATCCTGATCACCCCATTGCCAGGAGCAACCGATCTCAAGCCCGGCTCCGCCACCCGTCCGTTTTTCGGCGTGCAACCGGCTATCGTCGATAACATGGGCAATATTCAAGATGGTGAGTGCGAAGGCAATCTGGTGCTGTTAGATGCATGGCCAGGCCAAGCCCGTACCCTGTATGGCGATCATGACCGTTTCGAACAAACCTACTTCTCCACCTTCAAAGGTATGTACTTCACCGGTGACGGTGCGCGCCGTGATGCCGATGGCTATTACTGGATCACCGGACGAGTCGATGACGTACTGAACGTTTCCGGCCACCGTTTGGGTACCGCCGAGATTGAATCGGCACTGGTCTCACATCCAAAAATTGCGGAAGCCGCAGTCGTAGGTGTGCCGCATGACATCAAAGGCCAAGCCATTTACGCCTACATCACCCTGAATGCCGGCGAAAACCCCAGCACAGCCCTGCACGCGGAAGTTCGTGATTGGGTACGCAAAGAGATTGGTCCGATTGCCACCCCAGATGTCCTGCATTGGACCGATGGGCTCCCCAAAACCCGCTCCGGCAAAATCATGCGCCGGATCTTGCGCAAAATCGCCGCCGGTGAAACCAGTAATTTGGGGGATACCTCCACACTGGCCGATCCAAGTGTTGTTGAGCGCTTAATCGAACAAAAACAGGCGCTGTACGCCGAAGCACAATAACTGACCAGCCCTGTCGTCGATAGCCTCCGCGCTCGGCAGGGCAATCCCCCTACAACAAGAAGAGCAAACACCATGAACGATAACATCTACCAGAAAATTGAAAGCAACCCACGCTTTCAGGAGTTGGTCAGCAAACGGCAACGCTTCGCCTGGTTGCTGTCAGCCATCATGCTCGGCTTTTACCTCGGCTTTATTTTACTGATCGCCTTTGAGCCAACCTGGCTTGGCGCACCGATCAGTGAAGGATCCAGTATCACTCGCGGGATCCCCATTGGCATGGGCATCATCATCGCCGCGTTCGTATTAACGGGTATTTATGTCAAACGCGCCAATGGCGAATTTGATCAACTGAATCAGGAAATTATCCGTGAGGTGCAATCATGATCCTGCGCCCAATCCTACTGCTGGCCGCGCTCGGTTTACCGACGCTCAGTCAAGCCGCCGATGCCATTACCGGCGACGTACAGCGTCAACCAATCAATGTCTCGGCCATTGTCATGTTCTTGGTGTTCGTTGGCGCAACACTGATGATCACTTACTGGGCCTCGAAACGTAACCGCTCCGCATCTGACTATTACGCCGCAGGCGGCCGGATCACCGGCTTTCAAAACGGGTTAGCCATTGCCGGCGACTACATGTCTGCCGCCTCATTTCTGGGAATTTCCGCACTGGTGTACACCTCCGGCTATGATGGCCTGATTTACTCCATCGGCTTTCTGGTTGGCTGGCCGTTGATCCTGTTCCTGATCGCCGAACGTCTGCGTAACTTGGGGAAATACACCTTTGCGGATGTGGCCTCATACCGCCTCAAGCAAAAAGACGTACGTATTTTGTCGGCCTGTGGCTCTCTGGTTGTCGTGTCGTTATACCTGATTGCCCAAATGGTAGGAGCCGGTAAGCTGATCGAGCTGTTATTCGGTCTGAACTATCACGTCGCCGTGATCTTAGTCGGCGTGTTGATGGTGATGTACGTACTGTTTGGCGGCATGCTAGCGACCACCTGGGTGCAGATTATTAAAGCGGTTATGCTGCTCTCCGGTGCTAGCTTTATGGCCATCATGGTACTCAAGCACGTAAACTTCGATTTTGCCTCTTTGTTCAGCGAAGCGATCAAAGTGCATCCAAAGAGTACCGCAATCATGAGCCCGGGCGGTCTGGTCGCCGATCCTATCTCTGCCATCTCACTGGGTCTGGCATTGATGTTTGGTACTGCCGGTTTACCGCATATTTTGATGCGTTTCTTTACCGTCAGTGATGCGAAAGAAGCACGTAAGAGCGTGTTCTACGCCACCGGTTTTATCGGTTACTTCTATATCCTGACCTTTATCATCGGTTTTGGCGCGATTTTGTTAGTCAGCACCAATCCGCAATTTAAAGATGCCACCGGCGCACTGATTGGCGGTAACAACATGGCCGCTATCCATCTGGCTGATGCCGTCGGCGGTAGCTTGTTCCTCGGCTTTATCTCCGCAGTCGCCTTTGCCACGATTCTGGCTGTGGTCGCCGGTCTGACGCTGGCCGGTGCCTCTGCGGTTTCCCATGACCTGTATGCCAACGTGCTGCATAAAGGGCAAGCGAACGAAGCTGAAGAGATCAAAGTCTCCAAACTGACCACGTTAGTACTGGGCTTAGTCGCCATTGGGCTGGGAATTTTGTTTGAAAAACAAAATATTGCCTTCATGGTAGGTCTGGCATTCTCCATCGCCGCCAGCTGTAACTTCCCAGTACTGTTCCTGTCCATGTACTGGTCAAAACTGACCACCCGTGGTGCTGTAATCGGTGGTTGGGCCGGCTTAATCACCGCTGTCACCTTAATGATCTTAGGCCCAACCGTCTGGGTAAAAGTACTCGGCCACGCCGAAGCGATTTTCCCGTACGAATATCCGGCACTGTTCTCCATGGCGGTCGCGTTTATCGGGATCTTCTTCTTCTCCATCACCGATAAATCACGCTCGGCACAAGAAGAGCATGCTAAATTCCTGCCCCAGTTTGTGCGCTCACAAACCGGTATTGGCGCAGCGAAAGCCAGCTCGCATTAATCATGTAGCGCAACACGCTAACATCCCTTATCAAAACCCGCTTCGGCGGGTTTTTTATTTGCCGCTTAAGTTGATTCTGCAGTTCAAGATGGCTCGTTTTACGAGGAAATTTGCGAATATGGGCTATCTAAGTAAGAGAAATGAGCAAAATAAATGAGCGCTGAGGGATAGAAAAAGAATCCGCATAGTCGAGAAGAATAGCCGGAACAGAAAAACACGTGGGGAAGGTAAGAAAAGCAAAAGATAAATAAGGAAAAATACAGGGAAGGAAGACGAAAATACAAAACCTAAAAACGAAAAAAGCCCATCCGTTAGGATGGGCTTCTCACTTATTTGATGCCTGGCAGTTCCCTACTCTCGCATGGGGAGACCCCACACTACCATCGGCGCTACGGCGTTTCACTTCTGAGTTCGGCATGGGGTCAGGTGGGACCACCGCGCTATCGCCGCCAGGCAAATTCTGTTTCTCTATCGCGTACACTACTTGTGTCTCGCGCCAGAGTTAAAATCTAAAAACAAGCTAAATAACTGATGTATTGTTCTTTGAACAAGTAACTCGTGACTTCATTCATCCAACATCACTTTGGCGTTGTATGGTTAAGCCTCACGGGCAATTAGTACAGGTTAGCTCAACGTATCGCTACGCTTACACACCCTGCCTATCTACGTCGTAGTCTCCAACAACCCTTTAGGAGGCTTTAAGCCTCAGGGATGACTCATCTCGGGGCAAGTTTCGCGCTTAGATGCTTTCAGCGCTTATCTCTTCCGCATTTAGCTACCCGGCAATGCCACTGGCGTGACAACCGGAACACCAGAGATGCGTCCACTCCGGTCCTCTCGTACTAGGAGCAGCCCCCCTCAATCATCCAACGCCCACGACAGATAGGGACCGAACTGTCTCACGACGTTCTAAACCCAGCTCGCGTACCACTTTAAATGGCGAACAGCCATACCCTTGGGACCAACTTCAGCCCCAGGATGTGATGAGCCGACATCGAGGTGCCAAACACCGCCGTCGATATGAACTCTTGGGCGGTATCAGCCTGTTATCCCCGGAGTACCTTTTATCCGTTGAGCGATGGCCCTTCCATTCAGAACCACCGGATCACTAAGACCTACTTTCGTATCTGCTCGACCTGTCCGTCTCGCAGTTAAGCTAGCTTCTGCCTTTGCACTAACCGCATGATGTCCGACCATGCTTAGCTAACCTTCGTGCTCCTCCGTTACTCTTTAGGAGGAGACCGCCCCAGTCAAACTACCCACCAGACACTGTCCGTATCCCGGATTACGGGACAACGTTAGAACATCAAACATTAAAGGGTGGTATTTCAAGGTCGGCTCCACGCAAACTGGCGTTCACGTTTCAATGCCTCCCACCTATCCTACACATCAAGGCTCAATGTTCAGTGTCAAGCTATAGTAAAGGTTCACGGGGTCTTTCCGTCTTGCCGCGGGTACACTGCATCTTCACAGCGATTTCAATTTCACTGAGTCTCGGGTGGAGACAGCCTGGCCATCATTACGCCATTCGTGCAGGTCGGAACTTACCCGACAAGGAATTTCGCTACCTTAGGACCGTTATAGTTACGGCCGCCGTTTACCGGGGCTTCGATCAAGAGCTTCGCTTTCGCTAACCCCATCAATTAACCTTCCGGCACCGGGCAGGCGTCACACCGTATACGTCCACTTTCGTGTTTGCACAGTGCTGTGTTTTTAATAAACAGTTGCAGCCAGCTGGTATCTTCGACTGATTTCAGCTCCATCCGCGAGGGACTTCACCTACCATCAGCGTGCCTTCTCCCGAAGTTACGGCACCATTTTGCCTAGTTCCTTCACCCGAGTTCTCTCAAGCGCCTGAGTATTCTCTACCTGACCACCTGTGTCGGTTTGGGGTACGATTTCTGGTAACCTGATGCTTAGAGGCTTTTCCTGGAAGCGTAGTATCAGCTACTTCAGCACCGTAGTGCTTCGTCATCACGCCTCAGTGTTAATGAAAGACCGGATTTGCCTAGTCTCTCCACCTTCACGCTTAAACCGGGACAACCGTCGCCCGGATAGCCTAACTTTCTCCGTCCCCCCTTCGCAGTTACCACAAGTACGGGAATATTAACCCGTTTCCCATCGACTACGCTTTTCAGCCTCGCCTTAGGGGTCGACTCACCCTGCTCCGATTAACGTTGAACAGGAACCCTTGGTCTTCCGGCGAGCGGGCTTTTCACCCGCTTTATCGTTACTTATGTCAGCATTCGCACTTCTGATACGTCCAGCATACCTCACAGTACACCTTCAACCGCTTACAGAACGCTCCCCTACCCAATAACACCTAAATGTCATTGCCGCAGCTTCGGTGCATGGTTTAGCCCCGTTACATCTTCCGCGCAGGCCGACTCGACTAGTGAGCTATTACGCTTTCTTTAAATGATGGCTGCTTCTAAGCCAACATCCTAGCTGTCTAAGCCTTCCCACATCGTTTCCCACTTAACCATGACTTTGGGACCTTAGCTGGCGGTCTGGGTTGTTTCCCTCTTCACGACGGACGTTAGCACCCGCCGTGTGTCTCCCGGATAGCACTCTACGGTATTCGGAGTTTGCAAAGGGTTGGTAAGTCGGGATGACCCCCTAGCCTTAACAGTGCTCTACCCCCGTAGGTGTTCGTCCGAGGCGCTACCTAAATAGCTTTCGGGGAGAACCAGCTATCTCCCGGTTTGATTGGCCTTTCACCCCCAGCCACAAGTCATCCGCTAATTTTTCAACATTAGTCGGTTCGGTCCTCCAGTTAGTGTTACCCAACCTTCAACCTGCCCATGGCTAGATCACCGGGTTTCGGGTCTACACCTTGCAACTAATTCGCCCTATTAAGACTCGGTTTCCCTACGGCTCCCCTATTCGGTTAACCTCGCTACAAAATGTAAGTCGCTGACCCATTATACAAAAGGTACGCAGTCACACCACGAAGGTGCTCCCACTGCTTGTACGTACACGGTTTCAGGTTCTATTTCACTCCCCTCACAGGGGTTCTTTTCGCCTTTCCCTCACGGTACTGGTTCGCTATCGGTCAGTCAGGAGTATTTAGCCTTGGAGGATGGTCCCCCCATCTTCAAACAGGATACCACGTGTCCCGTCCTACTCATCGAGCTCACAGCAATGCGTCTTCGTGTACGGGGCTATCACCCTGTATCGCCGGACTTTCCAATCCGTTCCACTAACGCATCCACTGATTCAGACTCTGGGCTGCTCCGCGTTCGCTCGCCGCTACTAACGGAATCTCGGTTGATTTCTTTTCCTCGGGGTACTTAGATGTTTCAGTTCTCCCGGTTCGCCTCGTTAAGCTATGGATTCACTTAACGATACCTAAGTTATCTTAGGTGGGTTTCCCCATTCGGACATGGTTGGCTATAGCGCTCCATCCCAGCTCACCAACCCTTTTCGCAGGGTAGCACGTCCTTCATCGCCTCTGACTGCCAAGGCATCCACCGTGTACGCTTAGTCACTTAACCATACAACCCAAAATAATGTCGGGCTGAATGTCAGTCACTAAACTGGTCGTTGCCAGTTTCTCAAGTCGCTTGTTCTCAAGAACTTCAGTTATTTTTCAGCTTGTTTTCAAATTTTTAAAGAGCAGTTGTGCATCCGAAGATACATCAAACAATCTGTGTGAACACTCAGCTTAAGCGCCAAATATCTCAGGTAAGGAGGTGATCCAACCGCAGGTTCCCCTACGGTTACCTTGTTACGACTTCACCCCAGTCATGAATCACAAAGTGGTAAGCGCCCTCCCGAAGGTTAAGCTACCTACTTCTTTTGCAACCCACTCCCATGGTGTGACGGGCGGTGTGTACAAGGCCCGGGAACGTATTCACCGCGGCATTCTGATCCGCGATTACTAGCGATTCCGACTTCATGGAGTCGAGTTGCAGACTCCAATCCGGACTACGACATACTTTATGGGATTCGCTCACTATCGCTAGCTTGCCGCCCTTTGTATATGCCATTGTAGCACGTGTGTAGCCCTACTCGTAAGGGCCATGATGACTTGACGTCATCCCCACCTTCCTCCGGTTTATCACCGGCAGTCTCCTTTGAGTTCCCGACCGAATCGCTGGCAACAAAGGATAAGGGTTGCGCTCGTTGCGGGACTTAACCCAACATTTCACAACACGAGCTGACGACAGCCATGCAGCACCTGTCTCAGAGTTCCCGAAGGCACCAATCCATCTCTGGAAAGTTCTCTGGATGTCAAGAGTAGGTAAGGTTCTTCGCGTTGCATCGAATTAAACCACATGCTCCACCGCTTGTGCGGGCCCCCGTCAATTCATTTGAGTTTTAACCTTGCGGCCGTACTCCCCAGGCGGTCGATTTAACGCGTTAGCTCCGGAAGCCACGCCTCAAGGGCACAACCTCCAAATCGACATCGTTTACAGCGTGGACTACCAGGGTATCTAATCCTGTTTGCTCCCCACGCTTTCGCACCTGAGCGTCAGTCTTTGTCCAGGGGGCCGCCTTCGCCACCGGTATTCCTCCAGATCTCTACGCATTTCACCGCTACACCTGGAATTCTACCCCCCTCTACAAGACTCTAGCTTGCCAGTTTCAAATGCAGTTCCCAAGTTGAGCTCGGGGATTTCACATCTGACTTAACAAACCGCCTGCGTGCGCTTTACGCCCAGTAATTCCGATTAACGCTTGCACCCTCCGTATTACCGCGGCTGCTGGCACGGAGTTAGCCGGTGCTTCTTCTGCGAGTAACGTCAATGCCACTAGGTATTAACTAGTGACCCTTCCTCCCCGCTGAAAGTGCTTTACAACCCGAAGGCCTTCTTCACACACGCGGCATGGCTGCATCAGGCTTGCGCCCATTGTGCAATATTCCCCACTGCTGCCTCCCGTAGGAGTCTGGACCGTGTCTCAGTTCCAGTGTGACTGGTCATTCTCTCAAACCAGTTAGAGATCGTCGCCTTGGTGAGCCATTACCTCACCAACTAGCTAATCCCACCTGGGTTCATCCGATAGCATGAGGTCCGAAGAGCCCCCACTTTGGTCCGTAGACGTTATGCGGTATTAGCTACAGTTTCCCGTAGTTATCCCCCTCTATCGGGCAGATCCCCAGGCATTACTCACCCGTCCGCCGCTCGTCACCCAAGGAGCAAGCTCCTCTGTGTTACCGCTCGACTTGCATGTGTTAGGCCTGCCGCCAGCGTTCAATCTGAGCCATGATCAAACTCTTCAATTTAAAGTTTGTCGCTCGAATAAACTGGCAAATAAATTGTTCAGTCACTCGTTTAACTTAATATCTTTTGGATATCAGCATTCTCAAACGAGTGCCCACACAGATTGTCTGATTAACTTTTTAAAGAGCGTTTCGCTACCGAAGCAGCGACAGGAAGTGAATTATTCCGCAATCCTGTTTCGCTGTCAAGAAAATGTTTTGCATTTTCTCAAGAGCCGATATTCATTACTGCAGGTCAATCAGTGATTTGCATCACAGCTGCCGTGTCAGTGGGGTCGCATTATAGGGCGTTAGGCGCGCTTAGCAAGGATAAATTAGACCTTTTAGTTCAAGCGCGTGTTTTTACATCGATCCGAGTGATAATGCGGCGATTATTGCCGTTTATACCGGCAGTAGCTGTAATTGCCCCAGATTTTCACGGGCAAACAAGCTGGCTAAGGTCGCGGTTTTATCATCCCAATGGGTGCAATAGGCGCGATTAGGCTCAGGCAGCCCCTGCGCAGCAGCCAGCAACTCATCACTGAACAAGCTTTTTACCCGGCGCGCGACTGCTTGCCCGGAATCAATCAGTTGCACACCAGTAGGCGCTAGTTGCTGTAGCTCGGCTTTTAATAAAGGAAAGTGGGTGCACGCCAGTACCCAGACATCCGGACACGGCCTGGCATCTAACCACGGTTGCAATACTGCGCGCAGACGCTCTTTATCGATTTCCTTTCCCTGCATCTTCTCTTCCGCCAGCTGTACCAACTCCGCAGAACCAAGCAAGCGCACATCACAAGTACTGGCAAACTGCTTTATTAAGGTATGCGTATACGGACGCTTGACGGTAGCCCGAGTAGCCAGCAACCCGACCACACCATTACGGGTAGCAGCGGCTGCCGGTTTAATGGCCGGTACGACGCCGACAATGGGGAAACTGAAGGTTTTACGCAGCGCCGGTAAGCTAATGGTGCTGGCAGTATTGCAGGCAATCACGGCCATGCACAGCGGATGACGCTGATGCACCGCAGCGACGGTGCGCAGTACGCGCTCTACAATCAGCTCTTGCGGCTGCTCACCATAGGGGAAACAGGCATTATCAAAGGCATAGATATAGGGTAAATCCGGCAGTAACTGCCGGATTTCCTGATACACGGAAAGACCGCCGACGCCCGAATCAAAAATCAGAACGCGGGGGATCAGCGGATGTTCATCAGAAGTCATAACTCAAGGTCAGATAGTAGGCGCGCTCAGCCGCCGGATAACCGTACGCAGTTTCGTACTTTTTATCAAACAGGTTGGCGATTCTACCACGGGCGGTCAGGCTTTGCGTAATAGGATATGACGCGGCCAAATCCCACAGGCTGTAGCTTGGCAACTCACGCTTATTGGCATAATCGTCATAGCGCTTGCCAACATAGTTGTAGGCCACATCGATTTGCGTATTGGCAATCGCGAAATCCAGCGCATAGCGGAAATTATGCTTAGCGCGGCGCGGCAACTGCTTGCCATCAGAGCGTGTCGGGTCAAGGTAATCAAACGACAGCGTATGCATGAAGGCCGCGGTACTGAAGCTGGCTTCCGTTTCAATGCCTTTAATAGTGGCAGCTTCAATATTTCGATACTGATTCACATCGTAGTCAATCAGGTTATCGATCTGGTTACGATAGGCCGATACACGCCAGTTGAGGGCCTGAACCTGTCCGCTAAAAGCCAGCTCCAGATTGCGTGAGGTTTCCGGTTGCAGATCTGGGTTACCCACGGTGTAACCGGCACCATACAGTTGCCCTAAGGTTGGCGCTTTGAACGCGGTGCCATAGGACAAAATGGCCTGGGTGCTATCAATAAAGCGCCAGCCGAGTCCCCCTTGCCAAGTAAAGTTATCACCGTAGTCTTGGTTGTGATCTTGGCGCACCGCACCTTCGAGGGTCCAATCCCCCACTTGCTGCTGAGTGGTCAGGTACACACCGGTATTATCCACCTCACGGCCGACATCAGCGCCCTGCTGTACTGGCTCAATGCGGTTGCGATACCAATCAACACCTGCGCCCACTTGACCATAGCCAACCTGATAGTTGTTCATCCACTGCAAAGAGGTCTGGTTATAACGCGCACGACGCTCGTTGCTCTGCTGCACGTTGGCACCAAAGTTATGGCTATCCGTATCTTGGTAGCTACCCAGCAGCTGTGAGGAGTACTTATCCTGATGATAACGCGCCCCAGCATCATACTGGCGAGTATAGAAGCGACTTTCGTTCGGATAGTAAGTAGCCCCCGGCGCTGGAATGCCCGCATCGTAATCGGTGTGGTTTGCGGTAACGGAGGTACGCGCAAACGCGGTCATCGCCTCGGAGAAATCATGCTCCAATGCGGCCCAACCAAAACGACCACGGAATCCGTCGCGATCGGTTTCCGCACCAGAGTAGGCATTCGGATAACCGGCCACAGCATCATAACCACGGGTTTCAGCAAATTGGCCCGCCAATGAGACGCGGGTATGCTCGCCTAAGGTTTGGCGCACGCTACCTTGATAGTTCTGATAGCGATTGCTGCCAAAACTCGTTTGTAACGTGCCGCCATCCGTTTCACGACCGGTAATGATGTTAATCACCCCGCCAATCGCATCCGCACCAAAGGTCGAGGAGCGAGGGCCGCGAATATATTCGATGCGTTGTACCAAACCTAATGGGATCTGACTGAAATCCACCGAGCCGGTGAGATCTGCCGCTTGTGATACGCGAATGCCATCAATCAGGATCAGCACATGCTTGGATTCGGTGCCGCGGATAAACACACTGGATTTTTGTCCCATGCCACCGTTTTGTGCAATCTGCAGCCCTGGTAGGCGACGCAGCGCTTCGGTCACGGTGGTCACTTGCCAGCGCGCCAGCTCTTTTTGCGTCACCACTTCCACCGGTGCCAACACTGAAGAGACGGGCTGAGCAAAACGGTTGGCACTGGTGATCACAATGATCGGTGAGCCATCGGCGGTGGTTTTTTCGCTGGAGGAGAAAGTTTGCGCGTAAGTCGCACCAGAAAACAGCACAGCCGCAATCGCGCTGGCTAACAACGTTGGGTTATTCATCTAATTATCTGCCTTGCAAATCGAGCAATTGCCGCCGTTAGCAGGCCGCATCCCGCGGCGTACCTGATAACAACAGGCTCGTCAGTTCCGGCAGGTCTTCGGACTTGAGGGCTGTCTGCCTACAGTAGCCGACTTCCCATTGTTACGCGGGGTGAGAAAGTGTCACCCGACATAAGAAACAGTGTCTGCAGTTCATCTGCTTGCTACCTTCGTTCCCTCTTACCGCTGCGCGTCAGTTTTGGATTTGCACCAAATTCCCTTTTCACTCAGGTAGAGACCGGAGGCGCTATACTACTGGCTGTCAGTTTAGATGTCTAGATTGCTAAATGCGGCGCGGCTGGACTTCAAGCCCCGTTTGCCTACAATTCCCTCCTAATATAGAGATGTCTTCGGAGATACAGCATGACCCCCGGTACTTTACCCGTCGAACAATACGATGCGCAGCTAGCGGAGAAAACCTCGCGCCTGCAGGCGCTGATGGCCGAATTTACCCCGCCGGCACCGGAGGTGTTTGCCTCGGAGCATCAACACTATCGCATGCGGGCAGAGTTTCGGATCTGGCATGACGGTGATGATCTGTACCACATCGTCTTTGATCAAGAGACCAAACAGCGTATTCGGGTGGATCAATTTCCTGCCGCCAGTAAGCTGATCAATCGCTTGATGCCAGCGCTACTGGATCAGCTACGCCACAATCCGGTGCTACGCAATAAGCTGTTCCAGATTGACTACCTGTCCACCTTAAGCAATCAGGTGGTGGTGTCTTTGCTGTATCACAAAAAACTGGATGAGCAGTGGCAACATGACGCACGTCATCTGCGCGATGCACTGCGCTGTGAAGGCTTTAACCTGCAATTGATTGGCCGCGCCACCAAGCAAAAAATCATGCTGGATCACGACTACGTAGACGAAACCCTGCTGGTGAAGGGCAAAGAGATGATCTACCGTCAGGTGGAAAACAGCTTTACCCAGCCGAACGCGGTCGTGAACATGCACATGCTGGATTGGGCGGTGGATGTCACTGCGGGCGCACAAGGTGATTTGCTGGAGCTGTACTGCGGCAACGGTAATTTCTCTTTGGCCTTAGCACGCAACTTCAACCGCGTACTGGCGACCGAGATTGCCAAGCCGTCAGTAGAAGCGGCGCAGTTCAATATCGCGGCTAATAAGCTGGATAATGTGCAGATTATCCGGATGTCGGCGGAAGACTTTACCCAAGCGATGCAGGGCGTGCGTGAATTTAACCGCCTTAAAGGCATCGACCTGAAAAGCTATCAGTGCAACACCATTTTCGTCGACCCACCGCGTAGCGGACTGGACGATGAAACAGTGAAGCTGGTGCAAGGGTATGAGCGGATCTTGTATATCTCCTGCAATCCAGAAACCTTGCGCGATAACCTGCGCGTACTGAGCCAAACCCATGAGATCCAACGTTTGGCCCTGTTTGATCAGTTCCCGTATACCCATCATATGGAAAGTGGGGTGCTGTTGGTGCGCCGTAGCGCAGCATAAAGCGCGGCCTTTTAACCACAACAATAAAAACCCGATAAAAAAATGCCGGCAGATGCCGGCATTTTCTCAATTGATGATTCACTGGTATGCGCGCGTAAGTTCAGCAGAACGTGTCACAGCGCTTATTTTTTACGGTTAATCAAACCCATCTTGTACAAAATCCAGAACAGCAGTGCCATGCACAGCATCAGCGGGACAAAGTTCGAGCCAATCTGCGGATGCTCAACCCGCACCACCACGGAATAGGCCAGCACGCCGAACAGGAAGCTCAAGCCACTCAGCAGCGGGGTCTCATTTTGCAGCGGCGCCGCTACATAACGCTGATACAGGCAATACACGGACAAGCCCAGCGCAATCAGCGGAAACAGGCTAAAGGTCACATGGCTGTTAAACAGAACGCCCACTGACGCATTGCCGCAAAATCCGGTCAGTAACGCAAAAAGCAACGGTTTCAGTTCTTTCTTCTGAGTTTGCTCGTTCATTGTTCTACCCTATTTTCTCTTCGGCTTTTTCTTCGGCATCCGCGTTATGCGTTCTTTTGCCTACTTAGCATAGCGTAATTGGTAGCAGGCTTACTGTGCGGCAGCACGCTTTTCCTGCTCCTTACGATACCAGTATGCACCTTTAGCGATCATGCGCAATTGCAGTACCAAACGCTCTTCCAGCAAATCGCGGTGATGCTCATCCATGTCCAGCGCATCCGCGCCGGCGGTAAATACCAAGGTCACCATCGCCTCGGCCTGCGCATTGGCAAACGGAATCGGCATCTTGGTGTGCTGCACAATGTATTCCGACAGCTCGGCAATAAAGTGCTGAATTTCGCGCGCCACTGCCGCACGAAATGCAGCCGAGGTCCCGGAACGTTCTCGTAATAACAAGCGAAAGACGTTCGGGCTGTTGCAGATAAACTCCATAAAGGTTTCCACCGAAGTGCGCACCACACTGCCGCCGGTGGCAATGCGCTGACGCGCCTGACGCATCAGCTGACGCAGCATCAGACCGCTTTCGTCCACCATGGTCAGCCCCAGCTCATCCATGTCACGAAAATGGCGATAAAACGAGGTCGGCGCAATGCCGGCTTCACGCGCCACTTCGCGCAAACTGAGGCTGGAAAAACTGCGCTCGACACTGAGCTGGCTGAAAGCCGCATCAATCAATGCACGGCGGGTACGTTCTTTTTGTTCGGCGCGAACACCCATAATCGGTTTATCTACTTTGGTCATGATGCAAATCGTTCACTCTTGGTCTTTTCAGTCTACCGTGATCCGCCGAAGCTGCCCATCCGCTTTGTCGGGTTTTCTCCCACCGCGTCATCTTGGTACGGCCGTACAGGCAGCGCGGCCAACAAAAATGCCATTTTGCTCACGCTTTGCTCGTCCTCCCACAAAAGGATGTTGGGCAGGGGTTCGCAACACGTTACCATATTGTTACAACAACCAAAGGATGCGGACGCGGCGATGCAAACAATAACTTCAAGCTGTGATGTGGATGTGGTGGTGATCGGCTCCGGCCCAGCCGGCGAAGGTGCGGCGATGGGGCTGGTCAAACAGGGCTTACAGGTGGCGGTGGTAGAGCGCCACCCCAGTGTCGGCGGTGGTTGCACCCATTGGGGGACCATCCCTTCCAAAGCACTGCGCCAAGCGGTCAGCCGGATCATCGAATTCAACCACAATCCGCTGTACTGCGACAATACCGTGCCACTACGCAGCAGTTTCGCCCGTATTCTAGCCCACGCCCAGCAGGTGATTGGCCAGCAAACACGGATGCGCCAAGGCTTTTATGATCGCAACCACTGCCGATTGTTCTTTGGACAAGCCTCGTTTCTCGATCCGCACACCATTCAGGTGCAACCGACCTCGGGCGCGCCGCAGGTGCTGCGCACCCGCTATGTGGTGATTGCCACCGGCTCCCGCCCGTACCATCCGCAAGGGGTCGACTTTAACCATCCGCGTATTTATGACAGCGATTCGATCCTTTCTTTGCAACACGATCCGCGCCACGTGATCGTGTACGGTGCTGGGGTGATCGGCTGCGAATATGCGTCAATCTTTCGTGGATTAGGGGTCAAGGTGGATTTGATCAACACCCGCGATCGTCTGCTGGCGTTTCTCGATCAGGAGATCTCCGACTCACTCTCCTACCACTTTTGGAATAGCGGCATTTTAATTCGCCACCAAGAGGAGTTTTCCCATATCGAAGGCACTGACGATGGGGTGATTCTGCACCTGCAATCAGGCAAAAAGATGAAAGCCGACTGCCTGCTGTATGCCAACGGACGCACCGGCAATACCGAAGCGCTGGCACTGGAAAATACGGGCCTCAGCGCCGATAGCCGCGGTCAGTTGGCGGTGGATGATAGCTACTGCACCGCCACCGAGCATATCTACGCGGTGGGCGATGTGATTGGCTACCCGAGCCTCGCCTCCGCCGCCTACGACCAAGGGCGCTTAGTGGCACAAGCGATTGGTAAGCATCCTATTCGGCGCAAACGGGCCGAGAACATTCCTACCGGCATCTACACCATCCCCGAAATCAGTTCGGTGGGGAAAACCGAGCAGGAGCTGACCGCGCAGCAGATCCCGTATGAGGTGGGGCGCGCCCAGTTTAAACATCTGGCTCGCGCGCAGATTGCCGGTATGAATGTCGGCAGCCTGAAAATCCTGTTTCACCGTGAGACCAAAGCGATTTTGGGCATTCACTGCTTTGGCGAGCGGGCCTCAGAGATTATCCACATCGGACAAGCGATCATGGAGCAAGAAGGTAGCGCCAACAGTGTGGAGTATTTTATCAATACCACCTTCAACTACCCGACCATGGCCGAAGCCTATCGGGTGGCGGCGCTCAATGGTTTGAACCGATTGTTTTAAGCGTCATAAATTTAAGAATGGCCAAGGCGTGCAGCCACTGCGCTGCACGCGGTTAAACCCCATTTTTAGCTACAACCGTTCTTTGCTTATGAGCGCGGCTTACGAGCGCGACTGCGCTATCACCGTTTGCATCTGCTGGCTGATGGCCTCGGCCAGTTTTTCATAGCGCGCCTTGAGCGGCGAGCCCGGACGATAGACCAAACCGATGGTACGACGCGGCTCAGGATTGTGGCACGGCAAGTAGCAAACCCCGTCGCGCTTGCGCTCCGGCGGCACAGCCAATTGCGGCAGCAAAGTCATCCCCGTACCGGCGGCGACCATGTTACGCAACGTCTCCAAACTGGTGGCGCGAAAATGGGTATCTTCATCAGCGCCGGCGGCAAAGCAAAAGCCCATCGCCTGATCGCGCAAGCAGTGGCCATCTTCCAGCATCAGGATATGTTCACCGGACAAATCGCGCATGTTGATGCTGTCTCGGCTAGACCACGGGTGATCGCAGCACACAGCCAGTTGCATCGGCTCATCAAACAGCGGAATTTCCACAAACGCTTCGGTCTCTTTGACCAACGCCAGCAACACGCAATCCACCTGACCGGCATCCAGTTGCGCCAGCAATTGATGGGTCTGGGCTTCGTGCAGATACAGCTCTAATTTCGGGAAGGTGTGACGCAGCATCGGCACGATGTGCGGTAACAGATAGGGGCCGAGCGTTGGGATCACGCCCATATGCAGCGGGCCGGACATATCTTCGCCCTGCACGCTGGCCATCTCCTTGAGCACTTTCACTTGCCGCAATACCTTGCGCGCCTGCTCCACCAGCAGCAAACCGGACTGGGTAAACAACACCTTACGGCTGGTTCGCTCCAGCAGCATCACGCCCAGTTCATCTTCCAACTTACGGATTTGTCCACTCAAGGTGGGCTGACTGACATAACAGGCCTCGGCCGCTTTGCGAAAGTGTTTATGCTCCGCCAGAGCCACCAGATATTCCAGATCACGAATGTTCATGCGCTTCCAGTTGATAGTGAGAACCTATCGGTAGAATAGCGACAAGTAATTAGATCTATCAATCACCGGATCACATAATGCAACACATCAGATGACGGACACACCGTCATACACCAGAACAGTAAAAGACACACCACGTTATTAGGGGAACTACCGTATGTTTACTGCACGCGAAGGACAAGCTGTACCACAGGTTACATTCCACACCCGTCAAGGCGATCAGTGGGTGAATGTCACCACCGATGAACTGTTTAAGAACAAGACCGTGATTGTGTTCTCGTTGCCAGGCGCATTCACACCAACTTGCTCTTCCAGCCATCTGCCACGCTACAACGAGCTGGCTCCGGTATTTGCCCGTCTGGGTGTGGATGACATCCTGTGTGTTTCCGTCAACGATACCTTCGTGATGAACGCCTGGAAAGATGACCAGAAAGCCGATCGCATCACCTTCATTCCTGATGGTAACGGTGAATTCACCGCGGGCATGGGCATGCTGGTCGAGAAAGAAGAGCTGGGCTTTGGCAAGCGTTCATGGCGTTACTCCATGCTGGTGCGTAACGGCGTGGTTGAGAAGATGTTTGTTGAGCCAGAAGAGCCGGGCGATCCGTTCAAAGTTTCTGATGCAGACACCATGCTGAAGTACCTGTCACCGGAGTATAAAGTACAAGAATCCGTATCCATCATCACCAAGCCAGGCTGTCCATACTGCGCCAAGGCCAAGCAGATGCTGATGGATAAAGGCATCGCCTTTGAAGAGATTATTCTGGGTAAAGACGCGACCACCGTTAGCCTGCGCGCCATCTCTGGCCGCACCACGGTTCCGCAAGTCTTTATCGGCGGTAAGCACATCGGCGGCAGCGACGATTTGGAAACTTACCTGTTCAAGTAATTCCTATAACTCCATACCCGAAAAGCCAACGTAAACTTTTGGCGGGGATTTATCCCCGCCTTTTTTTACCCGCTATTTCGGTAATGCCCCGAATTACCAAGAATAAATACAGCATTAAGGCAAGGATATTTCCATGAAACAATTACAGGTTGATGTGGCTGTGATTGGCGGCGGTACCGCCGGTTTAGGCGCCTATCGCGCCGCTAAAGCGCATACCGCAAGCGTAGTGATGATTGAAGGTGGCCCATACGGCACCACCTGTGCGCGCGTTGGCTGCATGCCATCCAAATTGTTGATTGCCGCAGCAGAAGCGGTACACCACATTGAAAAAGCGCCGGGCTTTGGGATTCACCCTAACGGCAAGCCGCAGATTAACGGCGTGGAAGTGATGGATCGCGTTAAGCGCGAGCGTGACCGCTTCGTCGGTTTCGTGCTGGAAGGCGTCGACAGTATTCCGGCCGAAGACAAAATTGCTGGCTATGCACGCTTTATCGATGCGCACACGTTGCAAGTCGATGACCACACCCAGATTCAGGCCAAGCGGATTGTGATTGCGACCGGTTCACGTCCAAGCTGGCCGGCGGCGTGGAATAGCTTAGGCGATCGCCTGATCATCAACGATGACGTGTTCAACTGGGATACTCTGCCACGTTCGGTGGCCGTGTTTGGTCCGGGCGTGATTGGGCTGGAGATCGGTCAGGCGCTGCACCGTCTGGGCGTGAACGTGGTGATGTTTGGCATGGGCGGTCTGGTGGGCCCACTGACCGACAGCGCGATCCGAGATTATGCTGAGCGTGCGCTGAATCAAGAGTTCTATCTGGACGCCGATGCCAAGGTCGAGCGTATGGAGCGTGAAGGCGAGCAAGTGTTTATCCGCTATCAGGATAAGCAAGGCCAGATGCAGGAAATCCTGGTCGATTACGTGCTGGCCGCCACCGGTCGTCGTCCTAATGTGGATAATCTGGGGCTGGAAAATACCGCGCTGGAATTAGACAGCCGCGGCGTGCCACAGGCCGATCGCTACACCATGCAAACCAGCGTCCCGCACATCTTTATTGCCGGCGATGCCAGCAACCAGCTACCGCTGCTGCATGAAGCATCCGATCAGGCCAAGATTGCCGGTGACAACGCCGGACGCTTCCCAGATCTGCGCGCTGGCCTGCGCCGCAGCGCCATCTCGGTGGTGTTCTCCGATCCGCAAATTGCGATGGTCGGTAGCACCCACCGTGAGCTGACCGCCCGTTACGGCAGCTGCGGCTGCTTTGCCACCGGTGAAGTGTCCTTTGAAAATCAGGGCCGCTCACGGGTGATGCTGCGTAACAAAGGGATGCTGCACGTCTATGGCGAACAAGGCACCGGCCGCTTCCTCGGCGCCGAGATGATGGGCCCCGATGCTGAGCATATCGCGCACCTGCTGGCGTGGGCACATCAACAGCAGATGACCGTAAGCCAAATGCTGGATATGCCGTTCTACCATCCGGTGATTGAAGAAGGGCTGCGCACCGCTCTGCGTGATCTGCAAGCCAAACTGAAACTGGGCCCAGAGATGGTGGCGCACTGCCAGACCTGCCCAGGCGAGTAAGCCTCTGCCCGCCAGCGGGTCAAGTAAGTTAAGACCGTGGCCTACCGACGTTATCCCCTCACTGACGTGGGTAGGCCTCTGAATCAACAGCTGAAATGACCCGTACGGCACTCGCCACTTGCAACCCAACGGTCGGATTTCCCCTAATCTGGCCGTTTTTTCTTATCTACGCCCTGTTATTTCTCATTCAAAAGACTTGAACTGCGCTGTCAGAATTCCTGAATAGCCGCACTGCCAGCCCTTTGCCACAATAGGCATGTCTTAAAAATATTCACTTCGGGGGCACGTCATGATCCCAGCTGCTCATGCACTGATTTATTCCCTGCAACGCTGTCAGAAATTTCAACCCGGCGATCGTTTAGGGATTTTCAGTTTCAAAAAAGACCGCGGCTACTGGCTGGAAAAGTTGGATGACGCTGACGGCTGCTTCAGTTTGGAAGTGTTTGGCTTTATGGATCAGAAAATCCGCTGTCCGTATTCCCAGCTGCGAACAGTGTTAAAACCGGTCATTGCCCGCGAGTTTCCACGCAGCAATAAACTGCACGTTAAGTTTATCCCGGCAGAAGCGCAGCTCGCTTTAGCGTTATAAATTGACGTCATAAGTTGGCCTGAGCGCGCATCAACATAACTCACCGTCTGCCCTGACCTGTCGTAAACCTAACCACAGCAGATCAGCCAATAAAAAAACACGCCCTCTCTTACGCGACGGCGTGTTGTTCGTTGCTTAGTTGCTCGACAGTGCTGTCTATCGTTTTCTTTACTCTTAGCGCGTGACGAATAACGCGTTACTCACTCATAAAGACACGACTGCGCGCTTCTGCAAGCGCGGCTTGAATTTGTGCCGCCGAGACTCCGCCTTTGGCCACGCGCTGATTCAAGCATGCATCCAACGACAACGCAGGATAAACATCGGCGCCAATCAGCGGACAAAAACGCTGTAACTGCACCAACGCCATCTCTTCCAGCGGTACCCCAGCGGCAATGGCCGCCAGCACCACTTCGCCCACGATATGGTGCGCTTCACGAAACGCTATGCCCTTCGCCACCAGATAATCGGCCAGCTCGGTGGCATTGGCATAACCTTGCTGCGCCGCCTCAGCGGTGCGCACCGCGCGCACATGAATGTCTTCCAGCACCAATGCGGCCATATCCAAGCACGTCAGCCAAGTATCTAAAGCATCAAACAGGCCTTCTTTGTCCTCTTGCATGTCTTTGTTGTAGGCCAGCGGTAAGCCCTTGATGGTCATTAAAAAAGCATTGAGCGCGCCACATACCCGACCGGTTTTGCCGCGGATCAGCTCCAAGGCATCGGGGTTTTTCTTTTGTGGCATCAGCGAAGAGCCAGAAGTGACTTTATCGGCCAACTCCACAAAACCGGCCTCTCCACTATTAAAGAAAATCAGATCTTCGGCAAAGCGCGACAGATGCACCATGCTCAGAGCCGCAATCGAGAGCAGCTCCACCACATGATCGCGATCGGCCACCGTGTCCAAACTGTTACGAGTGGCACTGGCAAAGCCCATCAACTGCGCTAACTGCTCACGATCAATGGCATAAGCGGTACCGGCCAGCGCCCCACACCCCAGCGGACTGACATCCATCCGACGCAGTGCATCGCCCAAACGGCTGTGGTCGCGCTCCAACATTTCGACATACGCCAAACACCAATGACCAAAGGTCACCGGCTGCGCGCGCTGTAAATGGGTATAGCCCGGCATCACGGTGTGGGCGTACTGCTCGGCAGTCACTACCAGCGCCTGTTGCAGATGGCGTACCGATTGCTGCAGCAAGGTCGTTTGTTGCTTACACCACAGTTTCAGATCGGTAGCAACCTGATCGTTACGGCTGCGTCCAGTATGCAGTTTTTTGCCCAGATCGCCCACCGCTGCAATCAGCTCCCCTTCCACCCAGCTGTGGATATCCTCGGCGCCAGACGCCAAGATTTGCTTGGGATCAGCTTGTACCCGCGCTTTGAGCGTGCGCAGTGCGCTGTCTAAACGCTGCTGCTCTGCGGGAGTCAGCACGCCAACCCACACCAGTGCCTGCGCCCACGCCAGCGAGCCGTCGATATCCTGCTCGGCTAAGCGATAATCAAAACGCAGGGAATCATTAAACTGTTTAAAGCGCTGATCGGCGCCCTGACTAAAACGTCCGCCCCATAATGCGCCGGTCTGCGTCATCGTCGGTTCCTTTTCCAATGGTCGGTTCTGCTGTGCGATGTGCTGCACTCGTTATTCTCATCGCTATTCTCATCGTTCGCCCAACCTACGTCGGGCGAACGGTCCAGACTCACGCGCCGAACTTACTGGCCGCTCAGAGCCTTGATGCGCGCCGAGAGCGAGTACAGACGGATAAAGCCATCGGCATCACTGTGGTCATACACCTGATCGGCGCCAAAGGTGGCATAGTCTTCGGAATACAGGCTGTTCGGTGAGCGTTTTTGAATGGCGCTGCAGTTGCCTTTATACAGCTTCAGCACCACTTCACCGTTCACATCTTCGGCCAGCACTTTAGCTGCCGCCACCAGCGATTTACGCAGTGGCGTAAACCAACGGCCGTCATACACTACGTGTGACATCTCCAGCCCCAACTGCTCACGCCACTTGAAGCTGTCTTTGTTCAGCACCAGTTGCTCCACCGCGCGCAGTGCCGTCACCATGATGGTGCCGCCCGGGGTTTCATAGCAGCCACGGGACTTCATCCCCACCAGACGGTTTTCCACGATATCCACTCGGCCGATGCCGTGCGGAGCGCCTTTATCATTCAGGTAAGTCAGGCACTGATACGGGCTCATGGCTTTACCATCGACCGCCACCACTTCACCTTTTTCTACCTGCACGGTGACATATTCAGCTTTTTCTGGCGCTTGCTCAGGATCGGTCGTCCATACCCAGCAATCGGCGTTCGATGGATTCCAAGTGCTTTCCAGCACGCCGCCTTCGGTCGAGATGTGCCACGCGTTGGCGTCACGGCTATAAATTTTGGTCAGTGATGCGGTGGTTGGAATATTACGCTCCGCCAGATAGTCAAGCAGCGCTTCCCGTGAGCGCAGATCCCACTCCCGCCATGGCGCCACCACTTTCAGTTGTGGTGCCAGTGCAGCAAAGGTGGTTTCAAAACGCACTTGGTCGTTACCTTTACCGGTACAGCCGTGTGACAGCGCATCGGCGCCAATTTCTAGCGCCAGCTCGACCTGCGCCTTGGCAATGATCGGACGTGCCATCGAGGTACCGAGCAAATAAGTGCCTTCATACAGCGCGCCGGTTTGCAGCGTTGGATAGACATACTCTTTGATGAACTCTTCGCGCAAATCTTTGATGTAGCAGGCAGACGCGCCAGATTTCAGCGCTTTTTCTTCAATCCCGACCAGATCTTCACGCTCTTGGCCGACATCGGCCACAAACGCGATCACTTCGCAGTCATAGTGCTCTTTAAGCCATGGGATGATCGCCGAAGTGTCTAAACCACCGGAGTACGCCAGAACAATCTTGTTGATGCCGCTCTTTTTCATGCTGAATTTCCTTCCGTTGAATTGGCAAAAATCGTGAGTTTTCATCGTGTGGCCACGCCGTGCGCCGCCGGCCACCCGCTAAAGCAAATCTGGTGACGCAGGAAATGCGTCTTATCTGTTCTTACTCTTTGGGCTTGCGCCCTGTGATTAGTCGGCTATGACTCGGCGCTGATCCGAGTACCAATCGCCTCACCATCAAACAGGGCAGGCAGCAGCTCTGGGTAGCGCCAGCTGGCGATATCTACCGGACGCCCCAGTGTTTGCGCCGCGTCCAGCGCGGCACGCACTTTCACGATCATGCCGTCAGTGATGATGCCTTGAGTGATCAGATCCTGCGCCTTCTTGCTCGACAGGTGCGCGATGCGCTGGCCCTTACCATCGAGAATGCCGCTCACATCCGACAGCATCACCAGATCGGCGTGCAGCGTTTCGGCAATCGCGGTAGCCGCTTGGTCAGCATTCACATTCATCAGCTGGCCGCTGGCATCAATACCAATCGAGCTGATGATCGGCAGATAACCGCCACCGAGCAGCAGGTGCAGTAGCGCCGGTGAGCCGGGTTTGGCATCACCCACGCAGCCCAACTCTTCGGCCAACTGGGTCACTTGAGTGATCCCGCCATCGGCGAGGCTCAAGCCCACCGCCGGTAGCTGCTTTTTCACCGCCCATGCCAGTAAGGTCTTATTGGCGGTACCGGCTAACGCGCCGGTGATAATGCCAATTTGCTCCGGCGGGGTGACCCGCAGCCCTTGTTTTTTCTGCACGGGCAGCGCCAGCTTTTTCATCAGGTCATCCACCAAATAACCGCCACCATGCACAATCACCAGCGGACGCGGATGAGTCTGGTGGTAGGTCACCAAGGCGGAAAACAGTTTTTGCAGGGCTTCTTCGCTATCGAGAAGTACGCCGCCTAATTTAATCACTAGCGGGGTTGTGACCGGTGCCGTCATGCTGTGCTCCTTGCTCTCTAAACTGGGTCAATAATTACCGGGAATGGGTCATCGTTAACCGCGACCGGTTACAACAAAGCCTGCGTCTGGCTAAAGCCATAACGCAGATTCAGACACTGCATGGCTTGCGCCGCGGCGCCTTTCAATAAATTGTCTTCGGCCGCCACCACAATCAGATGCTCACCACCACGGGCATAGCCGATATCGCAGTACGGAGTACCAGCCACTGCGCGCACTGACGGCCAACCGCTGTCATACAGCCGCACTAACGGCTGCGCGGCATAGGCGCGATTAAAGGCATCGGCAATCTGCGCATCACTCACCTGCGGCAACAAACGCGCCGTAATAGTGGCGACAATCCCGCGTGGGAAATTGCCCAAATGCGGGGTAAAAATCACCGGAATGCCCAAATGCGCGGCGATCTCCGGTTGATGGCGGTGAGTAAACACGCCATAGGGCTGCAAACTGACCTCACACACATTGCTGCCCAGCGCCGCTTTGCGCCCCGCGCCACTGACCCCACTCACCGCATTAATCACCGGCCACATCTGTGGGTCTAACAGCCCCGCTTCCACCAACGGTTTTAATGCCAATTGCGACGCGGTAGGATAACAGCCCGGCACGGCAATTAACTGCGCGCCAACCAATTCACTGGCCTGCCACTCGGCCAAGCCATACACCGCCTGCTCCAGCCACTGCGAATGCTGATGCTCAAAGCCGTAATAACGGGGATAAAACCCGCTGGCACGCACCCGAAACGCCCCCGACAAATCCAGCACCACACAACCGGCGGCTAAAAATTGCGGCGCTAAGTCATGGCTCACCTCGTGGGCGGTGGCCAAGAACACCACATCGGCGCTGGCCGCCACTGCGGCGACATCACTCAGTGGTTGTAATGGCACATCCAGCACGCCTTTAAACTGCGGATGCAGCGACGACAACAGGCGACCGGCATCTCGGCTGCCCTCAGACACAAATAAACCACCTAAAGTGAGATTTGGATGGCGCAGCACCATGGCTGCCAGCTCTGCACCGGTGTACCCGCTGGCACCGATAATCAGGGTGTTAAGCATCACAACGTTTTCCTGTATCGAAAGAGAAAAAAACAGATTAGCTGGCTGCGGAAGGGATCAATTTCATCGTGCAGAAAATAAGCTGCCGAGGTAAGTTAACGGTATGCACCGTTAGATCCTGCCGCACGAACGGGCTGACTCATCGTCGGAGCGAAGGGAAGGAAATAGACAGTGGTGAGGAGAAAACAGTCCCTATCATAGTCGCGGTCATCCACAAAAAAAGCATTCGGGTTATGACGGTGCCGCACCGGTTTGCCTGTCCTTTTTAGGCTCACCTTGCTTGGCGCATTATCGATTCACATCGAATTTATATTCACATATAGTGCATTAATATATCGATACCATTCAATCAAAGGACTGTCAATCACTGTATGAAATTTCCCCATTTTCTTGAAACGTACCGGGCTCTGATCGCCACGCCGTCCATCAGTGCCAACGACAGTACGCAGGACCAAAGCAACCACCAGTTGATCAGTTTGCTGGCCGACTGGTTCAGTCATTTAGGCTTTACCGTTGAGGTGCAGCCGGTTCCTAATACCCGGCATAAATTCAACCTGCTGGCCACCCTCGGTAGCGGCCCGGGCGGGCTACTGCTGGCCGGTCATACCGATACCGTACCGTTTGATGATGGGCGCTGGAGTAAAGATCCGTTCACCTTAACGGAGGAAAATGGTCGTTTGTATGGATTAGGTACCGCCGACATGAAAGGCTTTTTTGCCTTTATTCTGGAAGCGGTGCGCGAGCTGGATCGCTCGGCGTTGCAGCGCCCACTGCGCGTATTGGCCACCGCCGATGAAGAAACCTCGATGGCCGGTGCTCAGCTGTTTGCCGCCACCACCCAGATCCGCCCGGATTATGCCGTGATTGGTGAGCCGACCTCACTGCGCCCAATTCGCGCCCATAAAGGTCATCTGTCGAACGCCATTCGCATAACTGGGCAATCGGGCCACTCTAGCGATCCCGATCGCGGCGTAAATGCCATTGAATTGATGCATGAAGTGATTGCCTGCCTGTTACCGCTGCGCGATCGGCTGCGTGAGCGTTTTCAGCATCCGCTGTTCACCATTCCCTACCCAACCATGAACCTCGGCCATATTCATGGCGGCGATGCGGCCAACCGCATTTGTGGCTGCTGCGAACTGCATATGGATATTCGCCCGCTGCCGGGGCTGAGTTTGGGTGAGCTGGATGCCTTGTTGCTAGAAGCGCTGCAACCGGTGCAAGCACGCTGGCCGGGACGCTTGTCGATCAGCGCCTTGCACGATCCAATCCCCGGCTACGAATGCCCACCGGACGCGGAGATTGTACGTAGCGTGGAGCGGCTGCTCGGAGAGCCATGCGATAGCGTCAATTATTGTACCGAGGCACCGTTTATCCAGCAGGTTTGTCCAACGCTGGTGCTGGGCCCCGGCTCTATCGAACAAGCGCATCAACCGGATGAATATCTGTCGACCGACTTTATTCTGCCAACCAAAACCTTACTGACGCGCCTGATCACCGAGTTTTGTATCAGTGCCGGCCCCAAGGTAGAAGATGGCGTAATTTAATTTCACATTACCTTGATTTAGCACAAAAGTATGACCTAAGTACGGGCGACGGGCTATTTGACGAACGCCCGACTTCATGGCTAGATAACAGACAGCGCTGTCTGCGTAACGGATGTAGTAAAATTACCAAATGGATGGAGAGCCATGAACGCACAATATGCCGCCATGCGCAGCAACGTGAGTATGCTGGGCAAGCTGTTGGGGGAGACAATCCGCGAGGCCGGAGGTGAATCCCTGCTGGAGCGGGTAGAGACTATCCGCAAATTATCCAAATCCTCTCGTGCCGGCAATGAGCAAGACCGCCGTCAGCTGCTGGAGACCTTGCAAAATCTGTCCAACGACGAATTACTGCCGGTCGCCCGCGCGTTCAGCCAGTTTCTGAATCTGGCCAACATCGCCGAGCAGTACCACACCATTTCACGTAACTGTGAAGCCAATATTTTCTGTCCTGATGCCTTCGATACCCTGTTCAATCATCTGAAAACCGAAGGGATCAGCGAAGACAAGATCCAAGCTGCCGTGGCCCAGCTCTCTATCGAACTGGTGCTGACCGCGCACCCGACCGAGATCACCCGCCGCACCCTCATCCACAAGCATGTGCAGATCAACCGCTGCTTAGATCGCTTAGAGCACGACGATCTTTCCGAGCGTGAGCAAAGCAAAATGCAAAAGCGCCTGATGCAGCTGATTGCACAGGCATGGTACACCGATGAGATCCGCAAAGAGCGTCCAACCCCGCTGGACGAAGCCAAATGGGGTTACGCCGTGGTGGAAAACAGTCTGTGGCAAGGGGTGCCGGAATTCCTGCGTGAATTCGACAGCCGCCTGAAAGAAGCCTTTGGCAGCGGTTTGCCCATTGACGCTATCCCGATCCGCTTTAGCTCGTGGATGGGCGGCGACCGTGACGGTAACCCGTTTGTGACCGCTGACATCACCCGCAAAGCGATGCTGCTCAGCCGCTGGAAAGCCGCCGATCTGTTCTTGCGCGATGTGAATGACCTGATTTCTGAGCTGTCGATGACCGAGTGCAGCCCAGCGCTGCGCGCCGAAGTAGGAGCCGAGGCCGCCGAGCCGTACCGCGTACTGCTCAAGCAGCTGCGTCGCCGTCTGCAAAACACCTTGGATTATCTGGATGCGCGCCTCAAAGGCCAACACGCGACCCCAGATGACATCATCGATTGCAACGAACAGCTGTGGACGCCGCTGTACGCCTGTTACCAGTCACTGAAAGACAGTGGCATGGCCATTATTGCCGACGGCCTGCTGCTGGATACCCTGCGCCGGATCCGCTGCTTTGGCATCCATCTGGTGCGCCTCGATATTCGCCAAGAGAGCACCCGCCACACCGATGCAGTAGCCGAAATTACCCGCTACTTAGGTCTGGGCGACTATGCCCAGTGGAGCGAAGAGGACAAACAAGCGTTCCTGATTAAGGAGCTGACCTCGAAGCGTCCACTGCTGCCACACAGCTGGCAGCCAAGCGCCGACACCGCAGAAGTGATTGAGACTTGCCGCGCGATTGCCGAACAACCGGCCGGTGCGCTGGCCTCCTACGTGATCTCGATGGCCCGTCAGCCATCTGATGTACTGGCCGTCCACCTGCTACAAAAAGAAGCCGGTTGCGCCGTGCACCTGCCGGTCGCGCCGCTGTTCGAAACCCTCGACGATCTGAACCGTGCCGATGAAGTGGTGCGTGCGCTGCTGAATATCGGCTGGTATCGCGGCTTTATTCAAGGCCGTCAGATGGTGATGATTGGCTACTCTGACTCAGCCAAAGATGCTGGCGTGATGGCCGCCTCGTGGGCGCAGTACCGCGCACAAGAAGCCTTGATCAAAACCTGTGAAGAAGCCGGTATCGAGCTGACCTTGTTCCACGGCCGTGGCGGTACCATTGGCCGCGGCGGTGCGCCAGCCCATGCCGCATTGCTGTCGCAGCCGCCAGGCTCGCTCAAAGGCGGCCTGCGCGTGACCGAACAAGGCGAGATGATCCGCTTTAAACTCGGTCTGCCGGAAGTGGCGGTGAACAGCTTGTCGCTGTACACCAGTGCCATTTTGCAAGCCAACTTGTTGCCGCCGCCAGAGCCGAAGCAAAACTGGCGCGACACCATGGATGTGCTGTCAGACGAGTCTTGCCGTGTGTATCGCAGTATCGTGCGTGAACAGCCTGACTTCGTACCGTACTTCCGCGCCGCCACGCCGGAAGGGGAGCTGGCTAAGCTGCCACTGGGCTCGCGCCCATCCAAACGTCGCCCTGATGGTGGCGTAGAAAGTCTGCGCGCGATCCCGTGGATCTTTGCCTGGACCCAGAACCGTCTGATGCTGCCCGCTTGGTTGGGTGCCGGTGACGCACTGCAAAAAGTGATCGACCAAGGCCAGCAAGGCATTCTGGAAGAGATGTGCCGCGATTGGCCATTCTTCTCCACCCGTATCGGCATGCTGGAGATGGTGTTCGGTAAAACCGATTTGTGGCTGACCGAATACTACGATCAACGCTTGGTGGAGCCAGCATTGTGGCCGCTCGGCGAGCAACTGCGTCGTATGCTTAAGCATGACATCGGGGTGGTGCTGGCGATTGCCAATGATGACCATCCGATGGCCGATCAGCCGTGGCTGAAAGAGTCCATCGGCCTGCGTAACATCTATACCGACCCACTGAACGTGTTGCAGGCTGAATTGCTGCATCGCTCGCGTCAGCTGACCGAGTCCGATCCGCAAGTGGAGCAAGCGCTGATGGTGACCATTGCCGGTATTGCCGCCGGTATGCGTAACACCGGTTAAACGCTCGCCGCAGAGCCTGTGGCATTAATCGCTAACCCCGGCATTTTTATCGCCGGGGTTATTTTTTATATATTATTTTATTCCTAGCAATCCCTCGCTTTAGGCAGAAAATTATTCTCTGCTAAAACGCTGCTTATTTCATCACACGATTTTGAGCGTAAAAATATATATCGTTTAAAACGTAATATGTAATATAAATATTTTAATAAATATGCACTGCATTCCAAACTTAGCGCGAATAAACAACGTAAAATAGCCGTAAAAAACAGTTCGATTTTAAACAACACCTTGTAAACAGCGGTTTTCACAGCCTTGTGACGCAATGACAATTATTTGTCGGCACAGTCTCATTTTGTTATCTACAATATATTTTATAGATGAATATCTAATAACTTCATGCTATATCACACGCTGTGCTGTGCATATTCTACATAACACCCATTGCTAAGATTTTGCAATTCGTTGTATGTCATCCTAGTTGCTTATTGACGGAATAACCGATAACCGGCGGTGGATGCTGGTCGGCCAGTTTCGCAATAGGATTTTGTCTACTCAGCATGTTGCCAGACGGGAAGTATCTCGTCCTTCCACGCCAGGGATTTTGTGGAAGTTATTCATAGATATAAGTTGCAGTCAGCGACAGGGAAGCACCAAGAGCAAATGAGGAAATTATGGCTCTCTCACAGGTTATTCTGACACTCCTGAGTCGTCAGGACGCCAGTGGCTATGACATTACCAAAGAATTCAGCCGAGTGGTTGGATTGGTATGGACAGCCAGCCACCAGCAAGTGTATCGCGAACTCAGCCGTCTTGCCGAACAAGGCATGGTGACCAGCCAACTGATCCCGCAAGAAGGCAAACCTGATCGCAAAGTTTACAGCATTACCGATTCTGGCCGTCAGTGCCTGCAAAACTGGCTCAGCACCGCGGTGGAAGAGCGTCCACAGCGCGATGAGTTGCTGGTGCGGATGTTGGCCTGCAGCCACTACCCGATTGCGCCGGTACGTCAGTCACTGACTCAGCAAACGCATCTGCATAACGAGCGTCTGGAGAAATACCAGCTGCTGGCCAACGAGCAATTTGCCGATCCGGACAGCCTCAGCTTGGAAGACAAGCTGACCTATCTGACCCTGCGTCGTGGCATGCTGCAAGAGCAAGCATGGTTGATGTGGGCGGAAGAGGCGCAAAACCTGTTGGCGGAGCTGGAGCTCAATGCCACTCGCGCCCGTCTGGAAAAAGAGTTGGAAGAAAGCTGCTACTAAGCACGGCTGCTACTAAGTACGAAGGGTGCGATGCCCTGTGCTCGCTGATTGCTGCATCCCTCTCTGATCTCGTCCCCTCCGGCAGTTGCTTTAGCAACTGCCGGTTGTTTTATCCGCAGGCAGGATAATTCCCTCTATCTATAATAGCTTGTCTATTAGATCAGCGATTAGATTAGCTATTGGCTCAGCAATTATGTTAGCGCCCCGCGTCACATCCTGTTCACGCCGCAGGACGCACGCCCAGCGTGTGGCAGATGGCGTAGCTGAGCTCAGCACGGTTTAGCGTGTAGAAATGAAAATCCTTCACCCCTTCACGGGACAGCACTTTCACCATGTCCATCGCAATGCTCGCGCCCACCAGATTGCGGGTCGCCGGATCGTTATCCAGCCCGTCATACATCCGCTGCATCCAGTTCGGTACTCGCACGTTGGTCAGGGCGGCAAATTTGGTCAACTGCTTGAAGTTGGAGACCGGCAAAATCCCCGGCACGATTTCCACATCAATGCCGATCGCCGCGCAGCGGTCGCGAAAACGCAAGTAGCTGTCAACATCAAAGAAAAACTGGGTAATGGCGCGGCTAGCACCGGCATCAATCTTGCGCTTTAAATGCAGCAGATCGGCCTGCGCACTTTTCGCCTCTGGATGCACTTCCGGATAGGCCGCCACCGAAATATCAAAATCCGCCACCTCGCGCAGCAAGGCCACCAGATCGCTGGCATACAGCGCCGGTTTTTCCTGTCCGGCCGGTAAATCACCGCGCAGGGCGACAATCTGACGGATCCCGTTGTTCCAGTAATCTTTGGCAATGCAGCGCAGCTCTTGCTCGCTGGCATCGATACAGGTCAGATGCGGCGCGGCGCACAGGCCGGTTTGCTCTTTGATGGCTTTGATGATGGAGTGGGTGCGATCGCGCTCACCAGAGTTAGCCCCGTAGGTCACCGACACAAACTTCGGCCGCAGCACGCTTAAGCGCTGAATCGACTGCCACAGGGTGTTTTCCATCTCTTCACTGCGCGGTGGGAAAAACTCAAACGAGACATTAATGCGCCCGTCGAGCTCGGCCACGCTCTGATTTAAGGCTTCCAGTTGATGGGCATGGTAACTCATGGGCGCTCCTTGTCGGCCCTGCTGGCCGCTCGTGCAGGCCACCGTAAGCGGTGGCTAATTAATCCGTTAATTGACGTCCATACGTTTAGATGGCTAAACACAAGATGACCCAAGTCTACGCCCCTGTCAACGCTCAAATCAAGCAACCAAGGTATCCACTGCCAATGCGGCAATTAGCTGGTTTATCCTGCGTTATTTGCTCACCTCGCCACGATAAAATTATGCCTTCCCACCAAACCCTGCTCGCCTCGTCGGGCTGGCAAACGCGCATAAAAAAAGGAAGACCCGACGGTCTTCCCTTGCTGATTCGTGCTGCGTTTCGCGGATTACAGCAGCTGTGCCAAGCGATTAAGATCGGATTGAATCGCCCCCGCGGTCACATCGCGACCCGCACCTGGGCCACGGATCACCAGCGGATTATCCCGATACCAACGGCTTTCGATGGCAAAGATATTGTCGCCCGGCAGCAAGAAGGCCAATGGATGATCGGGGCGCAACGCCTCAATCCCCACCCGCGCCTTACCGCCGGCTTCAAAACGGGCCACGTAGCGCAGCACCAAGCCCGCTTCGCGCGCCGCCGCCAAACGCTGCGCCATGTGCTGATTGAGCGTCTCGCCCTGATCAAAGAAGTTATCCAGCGACAACTCAACCAACTCGGCGGGCACCAGTGACTCCACCCGCACCTGCTCAGGCTCCAGCGGATAACCGGCCTCGCGAGCCAAGATCACCAGCTTGCGCATCACATCTTGCCCAGACAAATCTTCACGTGGATCGGGCTCAGTTAACCCTTGCTGCCACGCTTGCTCCACCAGCGCAGTAAACGGACGGCTACCATCATATTGCTGGAACAGCCACGACAGCGTGCCGGAGAAAATCCCGCTCAGCGACAGCAGAGTATCGCCACTTTCGCGCAGGTCACGCACCGCATAGTTAATTGGCAACCCCGCCCCGACCGTGGCGTTATACAGCCAATGGCGACCGGTTTTTTCAAATGCATCGCGAATGCGGCGGTACTCGCCCGCGCCCGAGGCACCGGCTAACTTATTGGCGCTGATCACATGGAAACCATACTCGGCAAACTGGCGGTAACGACCGGCCACCTGCTCGCTGGCGGTCACATCCAACACCACCAGATCGTCATACGGATGCTGACTCATCCACTGCACCAGAGCATCATCTTCATGCGCCACCGCTTCATCGTGGAAGAAGGCCAACGCACGGCTGGCATCAAGGCCATCATAGTGCAACCAGCTGCGGCTACTATCGACTACCCCAGCCAGCACAAACTCAAAGCCGGAGCGCGCCGACAAGTTACGCTGCTCACGGGCAAACAGCTCCAGCCAACGTGAGCCGATATTGCCTTTACCAAACAGCACCAATCCGATGCGTTTTTGCGCTTGGAACAGACGGCGATGCAGCCCTTGGATCAAATACGCGGTTGGCCCTTGGCGCAATACCGCCAGCAAGCTGATCCCTTCTGGAGACTGCCAGACAAACTCCACCGGCTGATCTTGCAGTTGTTGGTAGAAACGGTGGCTGTGTAGCGGGTTGTTACACACGCCAGCCCCCACCAGCGCCACCATCGCTAACCCTTCGCGCAGGCGTAATTCCGCCGGTAAGGTGGCTTCTTGCAGCAGCAAAAAGGCGCTATTGACCACTTCGGCGGTGTAGCACAGTTGCAGCAAGTTACGATCATGGTGCGCCATGTAGGCAATCGGCTGCACTTGGACGCGGTTGAGCAAACGCAGCACATCATCACGCAGCGCCTCAAAACGTGCACTCTCTTGGGTACTCACTTCAATCAAGCACACATCATCGTGACTGGTGACGATTTTGGCGCCAGTACCGCTCGCCAGTACCCGTTCGATTTTAGTCGAGCCTTGATCCGGCTGATAACTGCAACGCAACTGCAAGTCCAGCTCGCTGCCAGACACCGGCTGCAAAGTACGGGCGTGCAGCACCGGCGCGGCCAGACGGGCCAGCTCGCTGGCTTCATCCAAACGCAGCAATGGCAACAGGCAAGCATCACTGACTTTGCGCGGATCTGCGCTGTACACCCCGGCCACATCACTCCAGATAGTCACCCGTTGCACACCGGCTAAGGCGCCGATTTGGGTCGCGGAGTAATCCGAGCCGTTACGACCGAGCAAGACGGTTTCGCCAGCTTCATTGCGGCAGATAAAACCGGTCACCACCAGACGGCGCTGCGGATGCTGCTCCAGTAAGGCTTGTAGCAGTGGCCAAGAGCGCCCTTCATCCACCTGCGGCTGAGCGGCACGCTCGGCGCGCATAAATTGACGCGCATCCAGCCAAGCAGCATCCACATCGCGCTGGTTTAAATACGCCGCCATCAGACGCGCCGACCAAATTTCACCGTGGCCGACCACTTCGGCATACACCGCTTCGCTGTAAGGGGTTTGCAGCAAGCGCGCGAGCGTGTCTAAATCGGCCAGCAGTGCTTGGCGCAGTACTTCGGCATGCGCCTCCGGCAGCAGACCGTCAATCAGGCTGCACTGGTAACGGCGCAATTCCTGCTGCGCCTGATGGGCGGCCAGCGTATCGCTATACGCCAACTTCAACCACGCAATCAGCTGATTGGTGGTGCTACCGGCCGCCGATACCACCATCAGGTCACCGGGCTGGCTGTGTTCAATCATGATGTTGGCGACCCGCTGATAACAGCTCGGATCGGCCAGACTGCTGCCACCAAATTTGTGCAGCTGTCGCAGTGGACGCCGCTCCTGCCCAGCTCCGCTGTATACGCTCATTCGGTTACCTCTCCGCCACGACCCGGAACGCCTGCTCCAGATCGGCAATTAAATCTTGTGCATCCTCAATGCCCACGGAAATGCGCAGCAACTGATCGCTGATCCCCGCAGTACGGCGCGCTTCCGGCGCCATCCCGGCATGGGTCATGGTCGCCGCATGGGAAATCAGACTCTCCACACCGCCCAGTGACTCTGCCAGAGTAAACAGCTGCAATTGTGCCACAAAATCGGCCACATCCCCTGCCAATTCAAAGCTCAGCATGGCGCCAAAACGCTGCTGCTGCCGGCAAGCAATTGCATGGCCGGGATTTTCGGGTAAAGAAGGATGATATAAACGACTCACCAACGGCTGTTGGCGCAAATATTCCACCAACGCATCGGCATTTTCTTGGTGCTGGCGCATACGCGGCGCCAAGGTGCGTAAACCGCGCAGTAATAGGTAGCTGTCAAACGCCGAACCGGTGACACCGATATTGTTGCCCCACCACGCCAGTTCGGTATACAGCGCCGGATCGGCAGCGATCACGCATCCAGCCACCACATCGGAGTGCCCATTGAGGTATTTGGTACACGAGTGCACCACCAAATCGGCGCCCAATGCCAAAGGTTGTTGGCCCAGCGGAGTCATGAAGGTGTTATCCGCCACCACCAGCGCCCCCACCGCATGAGCTTGCTGACAGATCTGGGCAATATCCACCACCCGCAGCAGAGGATTGCTCGGCGTTTCCACCAATACCAGTTTCGGTTTTTCGGCCAGTGCCGCAGCCAGCGCCTCGGGATCCGCTTGGTCGACAAAAATCACGCGGTACGCGCCGCGCTGATGCTGGCTGGCAAACAGCCGATAGCTGCCGCCATAGCAATCATGCGGAGCAACCAGCACATCGCCCGGGCGCAGCAGTAACGTGCAGACTAAGTGGATGGCCGCCATGCCGCTGGCGGTCATCACCGCACCCACACCGCCTTCGAGCTCAGCCAGCGCCTGCTGCACCACATCGCGGCTGGGGTTACCGCGCCGTGAATAATCGTGTACCCGCGGCTGGTTGAATCCGGTAAAATTGTAGGTGGATGACAAGTGGATCGGCGGCACCACGCAGCCGAACTGATCATCGTTATTCAGCCCGCTACGAATGGCGGCGGTGGCCGGTTGGTAGTGTTTGCTCATGCTGGTCATGCTCTCCCTGCGAAAACCCAACACATGCCTACGATTTCCCTCGTGCATGCGATGCTTCAATGTAGCGGCTTTTATATATAGCCGTCAATACATCTGGATGTCTAAACATCTTTGCGTTTAGATTGTAAGACCTTACATAACCCGTTAGAATTATGCGCAGGTATATCTCAATCTTCTCTGATAGCACGACCACGCTGACTTTACGCGAGAACTGTACGCGAAAACTTTACGCGCTAAGTGTCGTGCCGCGACCCAAGTACAAGGTGTTTTATGGCTAAGTGGAACGGCGAATACATCAGCCCTTATGCAGAACATGGTAAAAAAAGCGAACAAGTAAAGAAAATTACCGTGTCGATCCCGCTTAAAGTCCTGAAAATTCTGACCGATGAGCGCACCCGCCGTCAGGTCAACAACCTGCGTCATGCCACCAACAGCGAGCTGCTGTGTGAGGCCTTTTTGCACGCCTTTACCGGTCAGCCGCTGCCGACCGATGATGATCTGGGCAAAGAGCGCCATGACGAAATCCCAGTCGAAGCCAAAGAGCTGATGCGTCAGATGGGGATCAACCCCGATGAGTGGGAATATTGATGACCATTGCCGGTCAGTGGCTAGCGCGCAACTAAACGCGCGCGCTGTTCAGGCCACGTAATACCGAGAAAAATACCGACATAAAAAAACGCCGCGATTGCGGCGTTTTTTATGACTCAGAGGAGAGCAGAGCTTAAGCACTCGCCGCTTCAGTGTGACGCGCGCGCTCCGCAGCCGATACGGCCTGTGCACTGGCCACGCCTGATGCAATTGCCGCATTGGCCACCGCCTGCGACACTTTTTCCAGCAAACGGGAATCCATCGGTTTTGGAATGATGTAATCACGACCAAACGCCAAGGCCGCAACACCAGCCGCTTGCAACACGTCTTGTGGCACTGGCTCTTTCGCCAGCTGACGAATCGCCTCAACGGCGGCCAGTTTCATCGCATCGTTAATGGCACGTGCACGCACATCCAGCGCGCCACGGAACAGGAACGGGAAGCACAATACGTTGTTAATCTGGTTCGGATAATCTGAGCGGCCGGTGGCCATGATCAGATCGCTGCGAGTAGCAAACGCCAGCTCCGGCGTGATCTCAGGATCTGGGTTAGCACAAGCAAACACCACTGGATTTGGCGCCATCAGTGCCAACGCATCGGCTGGCAACAAATTCGGGCCCGATACGCCCAAGAACACATCGGCATCGGTCAGCGCATCATGCAAAGTGCGCTTATCGGTTTGACGCGCAAAGCGCGCTTTAAATTCGTTGAGATCGCCGCGATCGCTGTGGATCACGCCTTTACGATCCAGCATCAGCATGTTGTCCGGCTGTGCGCCGCATTTAACCAACATATCCATGCAGGCGGTGGCCGCCGCGCCCGCGCCCAAGCACACAATGCGCGCTTGGCCCAAGGTTTTGCCCTGAATTTCCAAGGCGTTGAGCACACCGGCCGCCGTCACAATCGCGGTACCGTGCTGATCATCATGGAAGACCGGAATATTGCAGCGCTCAATCAAACGCTGTTCAATCTCAAAACACTCCGGCGCTTTAATATCTTCAAGGTTAATACCGCCAAACGAGTCGGCAATGCGCGCCACAGTATCGACAAACTCATCGACCGTATCATGGGTCACTTCGATATCAATCGCATCGACCCCAGCAAAACGTTTGAACAGTAAGGCTTTTCCTTCCATCACCGGCTTTGACGCCAGCGGGCCGAGGTTGCCCAAACCCAAAATTGCGGTACCGTTGGAAATTACCGCCACCAGATTGCCTTTACCGGTATAGCGGTAGGCATTTTCTGGATCGCGAGCAATCTCGCGCACCGGCTCAGCCACACCTGGGCTGTAAGCCAGCGCCAGATCGTGCGCCGTATCGGCAGGTTTGGTCAGTGCGATGGTGATTTTGCCCGGCATCGGGTAGGCGTGGTAATCCAGTGCTTGTTGACGTAAATCGGCAGACATCAAAATTTCCTGCATTTATAACATTATAATTAGATGAGGGTAGTGGAGCACAGGGGATGATAATCAATCTCAGGCGGGATGCCCAGCATAACCGTGGCCGGATAATGCAGATCCGATCAGCGCACGATCGTCAGATCCGTGCCCAGATCACAGAAACAAAAAAAGCACCCGTAGGTGCTTTTTTTCGTGGTCGTCCGAGTAAAAATTACTTGGAAGCCAGTGCGCCGAAACGCTTGTTGAAACGGTCAACACGGCCGCCGGTAGACACTTCACGCTGCTTACCAGTGTAGAACGGGTGGCATTTGCCGCACACGTCCAGGTTCAGGTCGTGACCGGTAGAACCGATTTTGATTACGTTACCGCAAGAGCAAGTTGCAGTAATTTCTTTGTATTCTGGGTGGATACCTTGTTTCATGGGGAAACCTCAAGTAAAGGCCGTGTCGCTATTTGGTCTCAGCTACTGCCAGCCAAACACCACACGAGGGTTAATAACTCAGTTATAAGGCGCAGAATGATACGGCATTCGCCTACCCCTTTCAAGCCATCTGCCGTCTTTTTCACCGCTCCCGCTCGCCTTTTTTTAGCGCGCGCGCCTCACGCGCCAACGCCGCCCAGCAGGCGACAAAAGCGCGCCAAAGCCGTACACTGCCAACACCAGCTTACACTTTGAATGATAACGGATCAGCGACCCTTCGATGAGCGATACTCTAGTTCGCGTGGCCCTTCCTGTGCCACTGCCCCGCCTGTTTGATTACTGTTTGCCACACTCTTGGCAGGCGCAAGCTCGCCCTGGTGTACGGGTTCGGGTGCCGTTTGGCAAACGTGAGCTGATTGGTGTTATCGATAGTCTGCCGGATCACACCGAGATCCCGCTCGATCAATGCAAACCTGTGCTGGCCGTGCTGGATCAAGAGCCGCTGTGGCCAACCCCGATGTGGGATCTGCTGCACTGGGCCGCCAGCTACTATCAACATCCGCTGGGAGATGTGTTTGCCCAAGCAATGCCCGTTCTGCTGCGCCAAGGGCACAGCGCCGAGCCCGCCGCGCAAACCGTGTGGCAACTGACCGACAGCGGTCGCCTGTGCACACCTGAGCAGCTCAAACGCTCGCCCAAGCAATGGCAGATCATTCAGGCGCTGCGCCACGGTGCGTTGGAAAAAAGCGCCCTGCAGGCCGAAGGCTGTAGCGACAGCGCCTTTAATGCCCTGCGGCAAAAAGGCTTGATTGACCAGCAACTGCGCCAACCAGAGCTGACCGACTGGCGGCGTAGCTATCCCGCAGCGCACGCCAGTAGCACCGGCGTGCTGAGCCACAACGGCGCCGAGCCGCCGCTGCGCCTCAACACCGAGCAAGCCACGGCGGTTGCCGCCATCAATGCACAAGACGGTTTTTCCGCGTGGCTGCTCGATGGCATCACCGGCTCGGGGAAAACCGAAGTCTATCTGAATGTGATTGAGCGGGCGCTCAGCCAAGGCAAGCAAGCGCTGGTATTGGTGCCCGAAATTGGCCTGACACCGCAAACCATCAACCGTTTTCGCCAGCGCTTTGCGGTACCAGTAGATGTGCTGCATTCCGCGCTCAATGACAGCGAACGCTTGGCCGTCTGGCAGCGGGCGCGCTGCGGTGAAAGTGCCATTGTCATCGGTACCCGCTCGGCGCTGTTCACCCCCTTAGCGCGCCCTGGGGTGCTGGTGATTGACGAAGAGCACGACGCGTCTTACAAGCAGCAAGATGGCTGGCGCTACCACGCCCGCGATCTGGCGGTGATGCGCGCCCATGCCGAGCAAATTCCGATTATCTTAGGCTCGGCCACCCCATCGCTGGAAAGTCTGCTTAATGCACGACAAGGGAAATACCACCTCTTAACGCTGGCCAGCCGCGCCGGTAATGCCCGCCCGGCACAGCAGCATGTGATAGATATGCGCGGTCAGCCGGTACAAGCGGGACTGTCCGCTGCCTTACTGGCGCGCATGCGTCAGCACTTGCAGAAGGGCAATCAGGTGATGCTGTTTCTCAACCGGCGTGGTTTCTCACCGGCGCTGCTGTGCCATGAGTGCGGTTGGGTTGCCCACTGTCCGCGCTGTGAGCGTCCGTATACTTTCCATCAGGCCACCCGCGACCTGCGCTGTCACCAGTGTGATAACCAGCATCCGGTGCCGCACCAATGTCCGCAGTGTGGCTCCACACAGCTGGTGCCGGTCGGCGTTGGCACCGAGCAGGTCGAACACACCCTAGAGCAATTGCTGCCGGAATTTGCCATCAGCCGGATTGATCGCGACAGCACCCGCCGTAAAGGCGCGCTGGAGCAACATCTGGACGATATCCGCGACGGGCGCAGCCAAATCTTGATCGGCACCCAGATGCTGGCCAAAGGCCACCACTTTCCCGATGTCACGCTGGTTGCCTTGCTGGATGTGGATGGCGCGCTGTTCTCCGCCGATTTTCGCGCCGCTGAGCGCTTTGCTCAGCTGTATACGCAGGTAGCGGGTCGTGCCGGTCGTGCCGGTAAAGCCGGTGAAGTGTTACTGCAAACCCACCAGCCTGAGCACCCATTGCTGCAAACCTTGCTACAAAGCGGCTATGGCGCCTTCGCCCAGCAAGCTCTGCTCGAGCGCCAAGCGGCGTGGTTACCACCTTATACTTACCATGTATTGATCCGCGCCGAAGATCACCAAAGCGATCCGCCCGCCCAGCTGCTGACGCAACTGCGTACCATCCTCGAAGCCAGCCCCTTGCTGGACAGCGATTTTTGGCTACTGGGGCCTGCTCCAGCACTGCAAAGCAAACGCGCGGGACGCTTTCGTTGGCAACTGCTGTTACAGCACCCATCGCGGCGTAAATTGCAGCAGATCTTGGCGATCGCCAGACCCGCCTTTGAAGCATTACCGCTAGCGCGCAAAGTGCGCTGGAACATCGATGTCGATCCGATTGAGATGATCTAAATCGGGATGATCCAGAGGGCTGCGCAAACCTTTGCTCTAAAAGGCGAACTGCATCACGAAAAGAATGTAATTTCCGCAAGCAAACGAGTTTGTCCTCCTGCCACAGCTGTTTACAATATTGGTTGTTCGGCGGCTGACTTTTTGGCTGCGGATTTTGGCAGCCTGTTGCCGACAGGGAGAAAGTCAATTTCAGATGTAGGAGAACCGTTTTATGGCAACAATGAAGGACGTTGCCCAGCTTGCAGGTGTATCTACCGCCACGGTATCACGTGCGCTGATGAACCCGGATAAGGTTTCAACAGCGACCCGACAACGTGTTGAAAAAGCCGTGGTTGAGGTCGGTTACTCTCCGAACTCACTCGCCCGCAATCTGCGCCGCAACGAATCAAAAACGATCGTGGTGATCGTGCCGGATATCAGTGATCCCTTCTTTGCCGATGTGATCCGTGGTATCGAGGAAACCGCCACCGAAGAGGGCTATCTGGTATTACTGGGCGATTGTGCTCAGCAAAATGCCCGCGAGCGTTCTTTTGTCAATTTGGTGTTCACTAAGCAAGCCGATGGCATGCTGCTGTTGAGCTCCAACCTGCCGTTTGATATCAGCAAACCGGAGCAGAAGAACCTGCCACCGATGGTGATGGCCAATGAGTTCTCACCGGAGCTGGAGCTGCCGACCGTTCATATCGACAACCTGACCGCCGCCTTTGACGCCGTGCACTACCTGACTCAGTTAGGACACAAGCGTGTGGCCTGTATCGCCGGCCCAAGCAGCATGCCACTGTGCAGCTATCGCACCCAAGGCTACATTCAGGCACTACGCCGCGCCGGTATTGCGGTGGAAGAGCGTTACATGACCTACGGCAACTTCACCTTTGAAGCCGGTGCACAAGCGGTATCGCAACTGATGGCACAACCGTCGCCACCGACCGCGATTTTCTGCCAAAGCGATGTCATGGCGATTGGTGCCTTGCAGCAGGCGAAAAAACTGGGCTTTCGCGTGCCACAGGATTTGTCGATCATCGGGTTCGATGACATCAAGTTCTCGGAGTTCTGCGATCCGCCACTGACTACCGTCAGCCAACCACGCTATGAAATTGGCCGTCAATCCATGACCTTACTGCTGAACATGCTCAAAGGTCAGGATATCGGTACTAGCTCGCGTCTGCTGGAGGCCAAGTTGGTGGTGCGTGCCAGTGCTGCGCCGCCACGTCGTTAAACCGAACGTGACTCGTCACACCGGGGATTAACCGGACATGAGGTCTGTATGCTGTGGCCTGATGTCCTTCCCCTTAGCCGGTGCACGCCACCAGGCTACATCTACCCCGCGACATAGAGTGGCTGACGTAAAAGCAAGACCCAGATCAACGCCAGCGAGGCGATATGCCTTATTTCCGCATCGAGCCGCATAAAATGCCGTTACCGATGCCCCAATCTGTGTAACTTTTGCACCGGGTAACTGGTCAACACTGTTCCACTTCAGTAACATGCTTAACTTACCTGTTAACCCGTCAGATCTGATACTCACTGTGGCACAACGAGACTATGTATCCCGCGGTAAACGTTCCGCTCCGGCGCGAACCCGCCGTAATAACAAAAAAGCCCGTAAGCCGTTGCCTGTTATGGCAATCGGTCTCGCCGTGCTGCTGATCGCTGGCCTTGCCGGTGGTCTGTATTATCTTAAGCATCGCTCCGCCGAACAAGCGCAGGCTCTGCAGCAACAGCCGCATAAAAACGGCCTGCCGGTCAAACCGGAAGAGCGCTGGAGCTATATTAAAGAGCTGGAAAACAAAGAAGTGGTGGTCACTGACCACAATCCGGTTCAAGACAGCACGCCACCAACCCAATTGAGCCCCGAGCAACAGGCGATTTTGAGCCAGTTGCAGGCCGAGATGAAGCAAGCACCAATCACCTTGCCGCAAGCGGATCGGAACGGCAATATCGATGGTGAAACGCGGGTGAATCCAGATAAACCGCTGTATACACCGCCAACGGCCAGCACAGGGCAAACCGCGCGCGTGGAGCAAATTCCACCCCGTCCGGCAACGCCACCGACACCGCCAAGCAAACCGGCGCCTAGCGTGACCGAAGCCAAACCGGTACTGGTGCAGCCGCCACCGATCCCGCGTAACAGCGAAACCAGCAAGCCGGCCGAAAAACCTGCCGAAAGCAGTCAGAAATGGCTGGTACAGTGCGGTGCCTACCGTACTTCATCACAGGCCGAAGAAGTTCAGGCTACACTGGCTTTTCAGGGGATCGAAAGTAACGTGCGTACCAGCAACAGCTGGCATCGCGTGGTATTAGGGCCGTACAGCAGCCGTGCCGCGGCCGATAAACAGCAATCACGCCTTAAAGGCAGTGGTATGTCCTGTTTAATTCTTCCGGTCCAGGGTTGAAACTTACTTTCCCCATCCCCATCTAAGAAAATATGAGCCCTGCATCCTGCAGGGCATTTTCTATTCCCACGCTGAGGACCACACAGTGACAACCATCGTAAGTGTGCGCCGTAACGGCAAAGTAGTAATTGGTGGTGATGGACAGGTTTCTCTGGGCAACACCGTAATGAAAGCCAACGCCCGTAAGGTGCGCCGTCTGTATAACGATCAGGTGATTGCCGGTTTCGCCGGTGGTACCGCCGATGCTTTCACTCTGTTTGAGCGCTTTGAGCGCCAGCTGGAAATGCATCAAGGTAATCTGGTCAAGGCGGCGGTTGAACTGGCCAAAGACTGGCGCTCCGACCGCGCACTGCGCAAGCTAGAAGCCTTGCTGGCAGTGGCCGATGAGAATGCCTCGCTGATCATCACCGGTAACGGTGACGTGGTTCAGCCAGAAAATGATCTGATTGCGATCGGCTCCGGTGGCCCATTCGCGCAATCTGCTGCACGCGCTCTGCTGGAAAATACCGATCTGTCCGCCCACGAAATCGTGGAAAAAGCGCTGACTATCGCCGGTGACATCTGTGTGTACACCAACCAGCACAAAACCATCGAAGAACTGCCAAGTAAGAGCTAAGGGCCTGACCATGTCTGAAATGACTCCTCGCGAAATTGTCCACGAACTTGATCGCCACATTATCGGTCAGGACAAAGCCAAACGTGCCGTCGCCATCGCTCTGCGTAACCGCTGGCGTCGTATGCAGCTGCCTGATGCGCTGCGCCATGAAGTTACCCCAAAAAATATTCTGATGATTGGCCCAACCGGGGTCGGTAAAACCGAAATTGCCCGTCGTCTGGCCAAACTGGCTAACGCGCCGTTCATCAAAGTTGAAGCCACCAAGTTCACCGAAGTGGGCTATGTGGGTAAAGAAGTGGACTCCATCATCCGCGATCTGACTGATGCCGCGGTGAAGATGGTGCGTCTGCAATCTATCGAGAAAAACCGCTTCCGCGCGGAAGAGCTGGCCGAAGACCGCATTCTCGATGCACTGCTGCCGCCAGCGCGCGATCAGTGGGGCCAGACCGAAAAGACTGACGAGCAATCACATACCCGTCAGATTTTCCGCAAGAAACTGCGTGAAGGTCAGCTGAACGATAAAGAGATCGAAATCGAAATCTCTGCCGCCGGTAACGTAGGCGTGGAAATCATGTCCCCACCGGGCATGGAAGAGATGACCAACCAGCTGCAATCGATGTTCCAGAATCTGGCCGGTCAGCAGAAGAAAAAGCGTAAGCTGAAAGTTGCCGAAGCGATGAAGCTGCTGATTGAAGAAGAAGCGGCCAAGCTGGTGAACCCAGAAGAACTGAAAGAGCAGGCTATCCACGCGGTTGAGCAAAACGGCATTGTGTTTATCGATGAGATTGACAAGATCTGTAAGCGCGGCGAAAGCTCTGGTCCTGATGTGTCCCGTGAAGGGGTGCAGCGTGACCTGCTGCCATTGGTCGAAGGTTGTACCGTCTCCACCAAGCATGGCATGGTGAACACTGACCACATCCTGTTCATCGCCTCCGGTGCCTTCCAAGTTGCACGTCCATCGGATCTGCTGCCAGAGTTGCAAGGTCGTCTGCCAATCCGCGTTGAGCTGGAAGCGCTGACTACCGGTGATTTCGAGCGTATTTTGTCCGAGCCAAGCGCTTCCCTGACCGAGCAGTACAAAGCACTGCTGGCCACCGAAGGGCTGAACGTGACGTTTACCGATGAAGGGATCCGCCGTCTGGCCGAAGCCGCGTTCCAAGTTAACGAGCGTACCGAGAACATCGGTGCTCGCCGTCTGCACACCGTGATGGAGCGTCTGTTCGAGGAAGTGTCCTTTGAAGCCAGCGAGCGTCAAGACAAGACACTGACCGTCGATGCCGATTACGTCAGTAAGTACTTGGGCGAGCTGGTCGAAGACGAAGACTTGAGCCGCTTTATCCTGTAAGTGCTGCCCGTCAGATGACGGCGCGCATGTTGTCGCGCTCATCGGGTTGGACTGGGCGCCGTCTGCTGACGGCGCCTTTATTTTATCTGCTGTTTAGGGTCTGCCGTTGATTATCGGCGACGCCACTACCCAAAAACAGGCATACCCGCCGCCGACGCTCTGCGGTAAACTAGCACGCTCATTTTTTAACTAGCCTGAAGCCATATCCATGAGTAACTCTAAATTTGCCATCTGGCTGGAAGCCGCCCGACCGCGTACGCTGCCGCTGGCCCTGGCCTCCATTGTCACCGGCGCTGCGGTTGCTATGTGGCAAGGACGCTTCCATGCAGGGATCACAGTACTGGCACTGCTGACTGCGACTCTGCTGCAAATTCTTTCTAATCTCGCCAATGACTATGGCGATGCCGTCAAGGGAACTGACAAGGACAGAGTCGGCCCACGACGTGCGGTACAAAGTGGCTTGATCACGCCGCAGGCCATGAAACGGGCCATGCTGCTGGTACTGCTGCTGACTTTACTGAGCGGTGGGGTGTTGATCCTGCTAGCCTGCCAAAAGCCGGAAGATATTCTCGGATTTCTGGTGATGGGCGTGCTGGCGATCGTGGCTGCCATTACCTATACCGTGGGTAACAAGCCGTACGGTTATATGGGGCTCGGTGATATTTCGGTACTGATTTTCTTTGGCCTGCTCGGCGTGGGCGGCACCTACTATCTGCAAACCGGCCACTTTGAAGCCATGGTGCTGCTGCCAGCGCTCGGCTGTGGTCTGCTGGCTACAGCGGTGCTGAACCTCAACAACCTGCGTGACATCGATACCGATCGTCAGTGTGGCAAAAACACCCTGGCCGTGCGCATGGGGCCACTGTGGGGCCGTCGCTACCATCTGCTGCTGTTAGGTGGCGCGCTGCTGAGCTTGGCGCTGTACGCGGCCTTGGCAGTGCATACGGCGGTGATCTGGCTGTTCCTGCTGGCTAGCCCGCTGCTGCTGCGTCACGGTGTGGCAGTGTGGAAAGAGCCCAATGGCGCTGCGCTGCGTCCTTTGCTGGAGCAAGTGGTGAAAGGCGCGCTGCTGACCAACGTGCTGTTTGCCGCCGGACTGGTACTCAGCTGATCCTCGTGGCCGCTTTTCGGCGGCCGTCCTGCTTGCAAAATCACACGCTGTCAGCTGGTGATTTTGCAATCACCCCAGACGGGGTTATACTTCGTACAATTTCAACAACTAAAGCCTTATCCTATGAAATACGATACCTCCGAACTGTGCGATATCTATCTGGACCAAGTTGATGTGGTTGAGCCGATGTTCTCCAGCTTCGGCGGACGGAGTTCTTTTGGCGGCAAAATCACCACCATCAAATGCTTTGAAGACAATGCCTTGCTGCGTGATGTGGTGGAAGAGAACGGCCTTGGCCGGGTGCTGCTGATCGATGGCGGTGGTTCACTGCGTCGTGCACTGCTCGACGGCGAACTGGCGCGCCGCGCAGCCGAGAACGAATGGGAAGGCATGATCATTTATGGCGCGGTGCGTCAGGTTGATGAGCTGGAAGAGTGCGATATTGGCATTCAGGCGCTGGCCTCCATTCCGGTAGGCGCAGACAGCAACGGCCACGGTGAAACCGATGTGCCGGTCAACTTTGGCGGCGTGACCTTCTTACCGGAAGACCACGTGTACGCTGACAGCACCGGTATCATCCTGTCGCCAGAAGCGTTGGATCTGGAATAACACCGCTGTTAACGCGTAGCGTGCAACGTTCGCCATAAAAAAACAGAGCATAATGCTCTGTTTTTTTTATTGATATTGTAATAGCTTTGATGTGAGCACGTGCAGCGACCGAAGCAAACTCGCCTAGCGAGACTGAACCGGTTACACATCCCCACGGCGGGCCAATTACACTTCTTCCATTTTGCCCAGCAGCATGCGCAGGCGCTCTTGCCAGCCTTGATGCTCAGCGCGCAGTTGTTCATTTTCACGCAGCATCGCTTCACGTTCTGCCGCATTCTGCTGCACTTGTTGTTCCAGTGCTTGGTTCTGTTCTTTCAGATCTTCCATTTCCATCTGCAGCAGTTGGATGGTATCTACTGCTTGTTGTACTTTGGCTTCCAGCTTCTCAAATACTTCAAAAGACATAAATAAGGACTCCCTTAAACATCGCCTCATCGCGATCGGTGTGCATTTCCTTGTACTCTACCACCGGCTGCGAGCCAGCGCTATCCGGCGAGCCGCAGGATTTGCGCTGTAACCGACCGATGTTCCATATCGCGCATTGTGCACTGAGCAACGACCTGACTTAATCACGCCCGACTTTCTGCTCTCGCAATAAATCGCAATAAAACGCCATGCCACAGTCTGATTTTTGCGTTAACCATCAATTAACACTCATTACATTCATGCAAACTCGCAACCTTTCTTTCGCTTAATTGATTCAGCTATCAGAAAAGGGCTTAGCAGCAGATTACTCTGCACACGCCCAATTTTTGAGCCTGTTCACTAAATAATGAGCATTTTCTCTAAAATTTTGACCAATAACGCACATTCACCTTTTGCTGTTTTTCGTATTCGCGCTTTAACGTTACATTTACACCATTGACCAGCCAACTGGTCGAACCAGATAGTGTTTCCGATAACGTACCCCACAATAAATTCAAGGACAGCACGTATGAGCACAACGACCCAGCCCTCATTGACCGGGCAGTGTATCGCGGAATTTATCGGCACCGGCCTGTTAATCTTTTTCGGCCTCGGCTGTGTGGCTGCGGCCAATCTGGCCGGTGCAGCCTTAAGCCTATGGGAAATCAGTATCATCTGGGGTGTCGGGGTTGCGATGGCAATTTACCTGACCGCCGGAGTTTCCGGTGCCCACTTAAATCCAGCGGTCACTATCGCCCTGTGGCTGTTTGCCTGTTTTGAACGCAAACGTGTGCTGCCATACATCCTCGCCCAAGTGGCGGGCGCGTTCGCCGCGGCTGCACTGGTGTACTTCCTGTATGGTAATCTGTTCGCTGAATATGAAACTGCGCACAATATCGTGCGTGGTAGCGCCGAAAGCCTGAAAACTGCCGGAGTCTTCTCTACCTATCCACATGCGGCCATTTCTGTTGGCCATGCCTTTGTGGTGGAGATGGTGATCACTGCGGTGCTGATGGCCCTGATCATGGCGCTGACCGATGATGGTAACGGTCTGCCACGTGGCCCAATGGCTCCACTACTGATTGGTTTGGTGATTGCCGTAATCGGTGGCGCAATGGGTCCACTGACTGGCTTTGCGATGAACCCAGCGCGTGACTTTGGTCCGAAACTGCTGGCGTTCTTGGCGGGTTGGGGCGACATGGCCTTAACCGGCGGACGTGATATCCCTTATTTCCTGGTGCCAATTGTGGCGCCGATTGTCGGTGCCTGCCTGGGTGCTGCGGGCTACCGCGCCATGATTGGTCGCAACCTGCCATGCAATACCTGCCGCCTGTCTGATGAAGACGAAAGCGCGCAAACCAAGCAAGCCTGATCCAAAGTGGTGCGGGGAAACTCGCACCCCTTGATGAACAATACGCTAAAAACCACCACAATAAACATTACCTAGGGTAGAACAATGGAATCGATGATGACTGAAAAAAAATACATGGTCGCGCTGGACCAGGGTACGACCAGTTCCCGCGCCATAGTCCTCGATCACAATGCCAATGTCGTTAGCGTATCGCAGCGCGAATTTACCCAGCATTACCCGCAAGCCGGCTGGGTTGAGCATGACCCAATGGAAATCTGGGGTACCCAAAGTGCGGTACTGGTGGAAGTTCTGGCCAAAGCCGGTATTACCTCAGATCAGGTGGCCGGTATCGGGATCACCAACCAGCGTGAAACCACCATTGTGTGGGAAAAAGAAACCGGTAAGCCGGTCTACAATGCCATCGTATGGCAGTGCCGTCGTACCGCACCGATTTGCGAAGACTTAAAAGCGCAAGGTCTGGAAGAGTACATCCGCCACAACACCGGTCTGGTGGTTGACCCGTACTTCTCCGGCACCAAAGTAAAATGGATTTTGGATCACGTGGAAGGTGCCCGTGAGCGCGCCAAGCGTGGTGAGCTGCTGTTCGGTACCGTCGATACTTGGCTGGTGTGGAAGATGACCCAAGGCCGCGTACACGTGACCGACTACACCAACGCCTCCCGTACCATGCTGTTCAACATCCACACCTTGGATTGGGACAGCAAGATGCTGGAGGTCTTGGACATCCCGCGTGAAATGCTGCCACAGGTACGTCCATCCTCTGAAGTGTACGGCCAAACCAACATTGGTGGTAAAGGCGGTACCCGTATCCCAATCGCTGGTATTGCTGGTGACCAGCAAGCCGCGCTGTTCGGCCAAATGTGTGTACAGCCGGGCATGGCGAAAAACACCTACGGTACCGGCTGCTTCTTGCTGATGAATACCGGTAAGGAAGCGGTACGCTCCCGTCACGGTCTGCTGACCACCCTGGCCTGCGGTCCAAAAGGCGAGCCAAACTATGCCTTGGAAGGTGCCGTGTTTATCGGTGGTGCGTCGATTCAGTGGCTGCGTGACGAGCTGCGTCTGCTGGGCGACTCGTTCGATTCTGAATACTTCGCCTCCAAAGTGAAAGACAGCAACGGCGTGTATGTGGTGCCGGCCTTTACCGGTCTGGGCGCGCCTTACTGGGATCCGTATGCCCGTGGCGCCATCTTCGGTCTGACCCGTGGCGCGAACCGTGACCACCTGATCCGTGCGACCTTGGAATCCGTGGCATACCAAACCCGTGACGTTCTGGATGCGATGCAAGCCGACTCCGGCACGCCGCTGAAAGCGCTGCGCGTTGATGGCGGTGCGGTGCAGAACAACTTCCTGATGCAGTTCCAGTCTGACATTCTGGGCACCACCGTTGAGCGTCCAGTGGTGCGTGAAGTGACTGCGCTGGGTGCCGCCTATCTGGCCGGTCTGGCCATCGGCTTCTGGAAAGATCTGGACGAGCTGCAGTGCAAAGCGGCGATCGACCGCGTGTTCGAGCCAGGCATGTCCGAAGGCGAACGCGCCCGTCTGTACAAAGGCTGGCAAAAAGCGGTGAGCCGCGCCCAGCACTGGGAAGATTGATCGTCACCGTATGCTGACCCGCTATCACACTGATAGCCCTCTCCACCCTATGACAAACCGCGCTTCGGCGCGGTTTTTTTTATCCCTCGAGCGCCTTTGCTGTTTTCTATCGCCCTTTCATCTACGCGATACCATTGCTCTGCGCCATAATTCATCCACCGCACCTCAATGCTCGCTGTTGCAGCCGAGTGTCATCCGACAAATGTATCCTGCATCACGCTTTTATTTTCCATTACGCAAACGGTTACTTTGACTTTTGTGATACCATCAGCGGCGTTTTTTGATCCTTAGTCTTTTTGTTCAATCTCTTGCATACAGGTTTGCTCCCATGAAACGTGAATTAGCCATTGAGTTTTCCCGGGTGACTGAAGCAGCGGCACTGGCCGGGTACAAGTGGCTGGGTCGTGGCGATAAAAATACCGCCGATGATGCGGCCGTCCGCGCCATGCGCATCATGCTCAATCAGGTCGACATCGCCGGTGAAATCGTGATCGGTGAAGGGGAAATCGACGAGGCGCCGATGCTGTACATCGGAGAAAAAGTCGGGACAACCAAAGGCGATGCGGTAGATATTGCCGTCGATCCGATTGAAGGCACCCGTATGACCGCAATGGGACAAGCCAACGCACTGGCGGTACTGGCGGTTGGCGAGAAAGGCACCTTCCTGCGCGCCCCTGACATGTACATGGAAAAACTGGTGGTCGGCCCAGGCGCCAAAGGCGTGATTGATTTGAACCGTTCACTGGCTGACAACCTGATGCGCGTAGCCGCCAAGCTGGATAAACCGCTGAGCTCGCTGACCGTGATCACCTTGGCCAAACCGCGCCATGAAGCGGCGATTGCCGAGATGCAAGCCTTGGGCGTGCGCGTGTTCGCCATTCCTGATGGCGATGTGGCCGCCTCAATCCTGACCTGTATGCCCGAGAGCGAAGTGGATGTGCTGTACGGCATCGGCGGCGCGCCAGAAGGGGTGATTTCTGCGGCGGTGATCCGCGCGCTGGATGGCGATATGCAAGGCCGCCTGCTGGCCCGTCACGACGTGAAAGGCGATAGCGCCGAAAACCGCCGTCTGGGTGAAAGCGAGTTGGCGCGCTGCGCCGAAATGGGCATTGAGGCCGGTAAAGTGCTGAGCCTGTCCGATATGGCACGCAGCGATAACGTGATTTTCTCCGCCACCGGCATCACCAAAGGCGACCTGCTGGAAGGTATTCACCGTCAGGGCAATGTGGCGACCACGGAAACCTTGCTGATCCGCGGTAAATCGCGCACCATCCGCCGTATCAAATCGACCCATTATCTGGATCGTAAAGACGCCGCCATCTGCCAAATCATTTTGTAAGGCTGCGCGTTGAGCGCCTTGCCACTCGGCCATGCGCTGCGAAACCGCAAAACCGCACAAACAAAAACGGCGCTCATGATGAGCGCCGTTTTTATTGGTCGTGTCAGCCACCGCTTAGCCAATCCGGCGACTTACCAGCATCTGCTCATGCTGACGCGCCCGCCACACAATCAGTGCCCAGTTCAGCACAATCAGCACCGCCATGCTCAGCATCAACAGACCCAACGTGGTCTGGCCGTGCATCGGCAAACTGGCTGACAACCAAGTGGTGATCCCCGAGCCCATATTTTGCAAACCGCCCACCAGCGCACCAGCGGTACCGGCCAGCAGTGGGAAGGGGTTCAGCGCACCGGTGGTCGCCAGCGGGAACAGCATGCCACCAGCGAAGAAGAACATCGCCGCTGGGATCAGCAAACTATACACGCTCAGCATGCCCAGCACGCCGCACAGCCACATGCTAAAGCCAGCCAGCAGCGCCGCGCTAACGGCAATCCACATCAGCTGATGCAAAGAGAAGCTTTTTTGCGATGCCAGCCACGAGCCAACAAACGCCGCCGGTAATGGCAGAATAAACAAAATGCTGACCGTCACTTCGCTCAGGCCCAGCTCGTTGCTCATCAGTACCCCTGCACTGGCTTCAAATACTGCGATCCCCGCCAAGGCAAACACCATGATCAGCACGTAACCGAGGAAATCAGCATTGCCCAGCAGGTGCCGATAGCTGCGCACCAGTCCCATGGCATTGTTTTTCGCCGCTTCCGGACGGGTCTCCGGCAGCAAGGCCGCCATCGCCAGCCACACGCCCGTTCCCAGACACAGCAGGAACACAAAGCACGCGCGCCAACCAAAGTGAGTCGACAGCACACCACCCAATACCGGCGCCAGCAGAGGGCTGAAAATAATCCCCATACTGATCAGGCTATTGGCGCGGCGCAGTGCCGCGCCTTCAAACAGATCCCGCGGTACGGTACGGATCATCACCCCAGCCACCCCGGTACCCATGCCCTGAATGGCACTACCGGCCACCAGCATATCCAGTGACGGCGCCAGCAGCGCAAACACGCAGCCGAACACAAACACCAATAAGCCGGACAACACCATCGGACGACGGCCAAAGCGATCCGACAGCGGACCATACACCAACTGTGATAAACCGTACGTCAGCAGATAGGCAGCCATCACCGCCTGCACTGCCCCCGGGCGCACCATCAAGCCGCTGGCAATCTGCGTCATTGCCGGTACGTAGATGGTCTGGGTCATCTGCCCGACCGCTACCAGCAAAATCAGCAGCAATAACATTTTATTTTCTTGTGCTTTATTCATTTTAATCAGGCTTCAGTTACCCTGCCGGAGCCCCACCGGCTGCGAGCAGACAGTGTGAGATGCAGAGTTTACTTCTTGGTATTAAGGGAAAATCAGATGGAAAAACGACCGAAATGATCAGACGCGATACGATAGCAAAGTCGTGAGCTTGCTCACAACTCCTTATCCTGTAACGCCTTGGGGCGTCTGTACAAATAACCCCGCACCGAATGGAAATAAAACTTTACATTTATGCTCTACCGCCTCCACAGCATGCCTGCACGCTGACTCTGTGCACAGCCTACGCCTTGCCATTCGAGTTAAGTAAAGCTATTGCTTTATAAACAACAGGGGGCATAATACACAACATATTAACAATTTCCGTCACCCAGTGAGTCATGAGATGAAAACTGCGGATATCATCCTGCACCGCCTGAAAAGTCAGGGGCCGCTGCCGGTCAAGGCGCTGGCCGAGCAACTCGGCATGACCACCATGGGCGTGCGTCAGCATATGCAGCAACTCGAGCAGCAAGCGCTGGTGCGCTACGAAGATCAGCGGGTCAAAATTGGCCGTCCGGTGCGTTACTGGAGCCTGACCGCACAAGGGCATGCCCAGTTTCCCGATCGGCATGCCGAACTCTCCGCCCATCTGCTGCTGGCCGTACAGCAGCAATATGGCGAACAGGCGCTACCCTCGTTGCTGCAAACACGGGAAGATCAGCTGGCTGCACAATATGCGCAGGCGATGGTGCACGCCACCACCCTCGAAGCGCGGCTCAGCGCCTTAGTGCGCCTGCGTGAACAAGATGGCTACATGGCATCGCTGCAAGCGCAGGATGACGCCTTTATCCTGACCGAGCAACACTGCCCGGTGTGCCACGCCGCCAGTCAATGTCAGGCACTGTGCAGCAGTGAACTACGCTTATTCCAGCGCCTGCTGGGTGACGACTGCCACATTGAACGAACCGAACATATTGTCGGCGGTGACCGGCGCTGTACCTACCGGATCACCCCACGACACGCCTCTTGCTCCCCCCTCTCGCCCCAATAAGGAGTCAGCCATGACTGAATGGGTTGCAGGCACCGTGATCAGCAACACCCGCTGGACTGAGCGGTTGTTCTCATTACGAGTACGGGCTGATATTGCCCCGTTTCAAGCCGGTCAGTTCACTAAACTGGCGTTGGATCTCGATGGTGAGCGCGTGCAGCGCGCTTACTCATATGTCAATGGCAGCGCTAATCCGGAGTTAGAGTTCTACATTATTCAGGTGCCGCAAGGGCGTCTTTCACCGGCGCTGCAACGTCTGCAGCCGGGCGACTCCCTGTGGTTAACCCGCGATGCCAATGGCTTTTTTGTCCTCGATGAGATCCCGCCCGCGCGCGATTTGTGGATGCTAGCGACTGGCACCGCCATCGGCCCTTACCTGTCGATCCTGGCCGACCCGAGCGCGTTAACACGCTTTACCCATCTGCGCCTGATCCACGCCGTGCGCCGGCAAGAAGATTTAAGTTACCTGCCGCAGATGCGCGAGTTAGAGCAGCGTTACGCTGGCCGCCTACGCTGCCTGACGGTGGTCAGCCGCGAAGCCAATCCTGATGGGCTGGAAGGACGGATCCCAGATCTGCTGACCAGCGGCGCTCTCGAGCAGGCCGCCGACTTAGCGATCAGTGCCGAGCACAGTCACCTGATGCTGTGCGGAAATCCACAGATGGTACGCGACACCCAAGCCTTACTGAAAGAACAATATGGCCTGAGCAAGCACCTGCGTCGCAAGCCAGGGCAGATCACCAGCGAGCATTACTGGTAAGCGAAGCTTCGCTCCGCATGCCGGATCAAAAAAGTGGCCACGGTGGGCCACTTTTTTTATGTTTTCTGATGTTGTTTTCTGTTGTCGGTTTGCGCTGTCGCCGTGCTTATCCACGCCAGCGGATTGCGGTTGGCAGGTCACCAAAACGATTAGCTTGCGGCTGACCACGAAACACCCCGCAATCGAGCACCAACACCACCAGCACAAACAGCGGCATAAAGCGTGCAATCGCCCATTGCCAGAACGGATCGGTCACATGCGGCGCTAAACCGGGAAACAAAATAGGGATCAGCAGCAGAGCCGAAAAGCCCGCCGGTTTGCCACGATCGTGCAGGCGTTTACTGATCACCGCCAGCAGCGGCCACAACAACACCAATACCCACGCATCACGCAGCAACGGATAAGCCGATAACAGCGCCGTGCCCAGCATCAGTAGCAGCAGACAGACTGCAATACCCAGCCAGAATCCTCGACGATCCAGTCGTCCCTGAAATGAAAACAACCACGTGCTTATCGGCATAACTCACCTTTGTATCCAGTCACTCTATCAGGCCGCACATTATCCTGCTTCCAACGGAACTTCCCAGCAGTAAAAGTGCAAGGCGTGCGAAAGCACACAACTTTAGCGCCTACCACGTGCCACATCCACGCCGCTGATAGCTCACGCGAAGCTACAAGGTCAACGCATACAGCAGGCGATTATCCAGCGGTTGGTAACCCAAAGACTGATACAGTTGCCGCGCCGGATGATTGGCAAACTCGGTATCCAACACCAACGCCCCGGCGTTAGTGTATTCGGCAAACTCGCGCGCTTTTTCCATCAGCGCCCGCCCTACCCCTTGTTCGCGAAACGCATCATCCACGTACAAATCATTGACCAGCCACGTGCGCTGCACATCAATGGAAGAAAGCAGCGGATACAACTGCACAAAACCCAGCAGCTGCGACTCCTCTTGGACCGCGACAAAAATGATGCTCTCATCAAAGCGGATGCGATTTTTCAAAAAGACCTGCGAACGCTTCAGATCCGGCTTCCCGCCAAACAGCACTCGATAACGCTCAAATGACTCGGCCAGTAACTCCAAATTCCAGATTTCGGCTTTAAACAGACGCATGCCCTCTCCTTAGGCCTTTTCAATCCTCTGTTTCAACGTTAGCCTACTCGGGTTAAAAAATCGACAGCGGGACGTGGCTTTGTCCCACTCTCGCCCAACTATTACGCATACTTGCAGTCAGGATCACCGCCAGCCAGCCTGAGTGGTGCGCAGCAAAAGTCTGATACTCGATTGCGTATGGTGCTGAGTTACTGGCTTTCGTAAATAGGCAACAAAAAATGCCGATGGAAGCACAAATCTATGATGATTCTCTGATAAATCGATTCAGATAACTGTTATATTTTTTCGGATATGTTTAACAGATCAGCGGCGGTAGCCCAGTGCGGCTATTCAGATCGCTCTATATTGACTGGAGAGTAAAGCATGCGTCGTCCATTAGTTATGGGTAACTGGAAGCTGAACGGCAACAAAGCCATGGTACAAGAGCTGATTGCTGGCCTGAAAGCCGAATTGAACGGTGTGGACGGTTGTGGCGTGGCGATTGCGCCACCAGTGATGTATCTGGCCGAAGCGCAAACGGCGCTGCAAGGCTCTGCCATTGCTCTGGGTAGCCAGAACGTTGACGTAAACCTGTCTGGCGCGTTCACCGGCGACATCTCTGCTGACATGCTGAAAGAGTTCGGTGCTGAATACATCATCATCGGTCACTCCGAGCGTCGTACTTATCACAAAGAAAGCGATGCGTTCATTGCGCAAAAATTTGGCGTACTGAAAGCTGCCGGTCTGATCCCAGTACTGTGCATCGGTGAAACCGAAGCCGAAAACGAAGCTGGCCAAACTGAAGCGGTGTGCGCTAAGCAGCTGGACGCAGTACTGAACACTCTGGGCGCCGAAGCGTTCATGGGCGCAGTGATTGCCTACGAGCCAGTATGGGCTATCGGTACTGGCAAGTCTGCCACTCCAGCACAAGCGCAAGCCGTGCACGCGTTCATCCGTGGCCACGTGGCTAAGCATGACGCCAAAGTTGCTGAGCAAGTGATCATCCAGTACGGCGGCTCCGTAAACGCCGCTAACGCCGCTGAGCTGTTCACCCAGCCAGACATCGATGGCGCGCTGGTTGGCGGTGCTTCCCTGAAAGCGGATGCCTTTGCGGTGATCGTTAAAGCAGCAGCGCAAGCCAAAGCCTAATTTTTCGCGTCGCATTTATTGATGTCTCATTGATATTGATGCCACATTGATACGGCGACGCCAGCGAGCACCTCGCAGCATTCAAAAATCCCGGCTCACAAGGCCGGGATTTTTTATATCCATACCAGCTCGGTATCGGCACAACACGCGTTTTTCCACACTACTCGCTCCACTTGCCTATCCACTGCCTCCCCCCACTTTGCCGTGCGCTAGCCACAGAATTCCGGCCATAAAAAAACGGCCACCGTAGTGACCGCTTTTTAAGATGCGCTTCGCCATACCGATAAGCTATGGCCAATACGCCTCAGAGCACGGGTTGCGTATCAGAACAGTTTTTTCGCTGTCGCCAGCCAATCGGCTTTGAATGGACGCTTCATGTTCTCGATAGCATCGATGATGTCATGATGCACCATCTTCTCGTTCTGAATACCGACACAGCGGCCACCGTAACCTTCCAGCAGCAGCTCAACTGCGTAAGCGCCCATGCGGGAAGCCAGAATACGGTCATACGCCACTGGCGCACCGCCACGCTGGATGTGGCCCAAAATGGTGGCGCGGGTTTCACGGCCGGTTTCTTTCTCGATGAACTTGGCCAGCTCGTTCACATCACAGATGTGCTCGGTGATCGCCACGATCGCGTGCTTCTTACCTTTACTGATCCCGGCCATGATCTCTTCCACCAGCTCTTGGCGGTTGAATTCCACTTCCGGCAGCACGATGAACTCACAACCACCGGCAATCGCCGCGGCCAGTGTCAGGTCACCACAGTGGCGGCCCATCACTTCTACGATAGAGATACGCTGGTGCGAAGATGAGGTATCACGCAGACGGTCAATCGCTTCCAGCACGGTTTCCAGTGCGGTGAAATAACCGATGGTGTAGTCAGTACCGGCCACATCGTTATCAATTGTGCCCGGCAGACCGATGCATGGGAAACCCATTTCCGTCAGCTTCTTAGCACCCATGTAGGAGCCGTCACCGCCGATCACTACCAGAGCATCGATGTCATGACTGCGCAGATTGGCCACCGCCTGTTCCCGCACTTTTTCATCACGAAATTCTGGGAAACGCGCTGAACCGAGGAAAGTACCACCACGGTTGATGACATCGGACACACTCTGACGATCCAGTTTACGGATACGGTTCTGGTGCAGACCCAGATAACCATCCATCACACCGTAAACTTCCAGCCCTTCACTCAATGCTGCCCGAACCACACCGCGAATGGCAGCGTTCATTCCCGGTGCGTCACCACCACTGGTCAATACGCCAATCTTTTTAATCATGACAACCCTCTGACTTTCGGAAGTTAGTTACTGCTCAGACTGCCCACCCGGATCCACATCCCCCAATGTTCTGATCCGAATGCCATTGCAGCTAAACTCCGGCATCTTACCCCAAGTTATGCGGACATAAGATGACAGGAAAAAATAAGTACGTGATGAGTATTACAATTTTGAAAAAAAACTAAATTGATACGCATCACAGTAACTCATCACACCCACTGCAAGGGCAAAATCGATCGGCTTACTCCTTTCAGCATGAAGGATTGTGATAAAAGTTTACGAGATTTGGCTCACAGCACTGTTTTTCATTTCCAATGGCACCGCCGATACCGGATCTTGGTGAATGATCACATCCGCCCCCGGGAACAACGCCATCAGATCGTGCTCTACCCCATCGGCAATCCGATGAGCGTCGACCAACGGCAGGTTATCGTCTAATTCTAGATGCAGCTGGATAAAGCGGGTAGGCCCGGCGCGACGAGTACGCAGTTGATGCACACCACGCACGCCCGGCGTTGAGCGCACACGCTCTAAAATCTGGGCGCGCTCTTCTTCCGGCAGCGCCTGATCCAGCAACGATTGCACCGCATGGTAGCCCATCACCACCGCGCTGATCAGGATGTAGCAACCAATACCGACGGCAAACAGTGCATCCGCCATACCGATGCCCCACCAGCTCAGGCCGATAGCCAGCAAAATCGCCCCGTTCATCAACAAGTCACTTTGGTAGTGCAGCATATCGGCTTTGATGGCCTGACTGCCGGTACGGCGCACCACCTGACGTTGAAACGCCAGCAGCGCCAGAGTCACCAGCAGCGCAAACACGGTGACGCCCATTCCTAATCCTGGATCGGTCATCGGCTGCGGGTTAATCAAACGCTCGCCACCTTGCAGCAACAGGAAAAAGGCTGAGCCGGAAATAAACATGCTCTGAGCCAACGCCGCTAATGACTCGGCTTTGCCGTGACCAAAGCGGTGCTCTTCATCTGCCGGTTGCAGTGAGTAGCGGATCACCAGCAAATTGGTCAGTGAGGCCGCAATATCCAGCAGCGAATCCACCACCGAAGCCAACAGACTGACAGCGCCGGTCTTCCACCAGGCCACGATTTTGACCAGTAGCAGCAAGGTCGCCACCGACGTTGAACACAACGCCGCCAGTTTGACCCAGTGCCCGTATTCCTTGTTCATTTGAATGTACTCCGCCTTCATTTGTATGGACGATTGGCACTGCTCAGTATACCGGTTTCAACGCCGCTCTGCGTCGCACAATGAAAAACCCCAGCCTGCACAGTAATGCAGACCGGGGTGAGACAGGCTATTTTGTTGTTATAAAATCAGTTGCTGGCGGGAGTCGCCGGAGCAGCCGCTGGAGCTGGTGTCGCTACAGGCTGGCGCGCCGCAAAACGCTGGTCAACTTTGGCTTTCTGCTCTGGTGTCAGCAGGTTGTACATTTGATTGTGCACCTTGGCACGCTGTACTTGCTGCTCGATACGCTGAGTATTCATTTTTTCAAACATGGTGCGCGCCGCAGCTTCATCAAATTTTGGCGCGGTCATGATAGCGTGCATCTGGGTACGCATTTGCGCGTCCATCATTGGCTGGCGATCCAGCTGAGTGCACAGCTCGGTAAACTGTTTTTGTTGCGCTTCGGTCAGGTTCAGACCTTTGGTGGCGAAACCGGCACAACGCATGCCGCGGCCTTGACCGTTGTGATGCTTTTGCATCATGCCGCCGTCCATCATACCTTTGCCCATCATCATGGTGTCATTTTGACCACCTTGTGCAAATGCCATGGTGGAAGTCAGAGCCACAACAGATGCGATCATCACTTTGTTCAGTACACGCATGGTTATCTCCTCAAAAAAACAGTGCGATATATGTCGAGTGCAACGCCAAGCGCGTTACTCTCTGGTGCAATGTGTCTATGGATTTAAGTGTACGCCGTCTCCTGCAAAGTGCTGTCAGTAGATGTAAAGCTGTGTAAAGGCTAATAGCCCTGCTGCGTGGGATCCCTTACCTTATAAAGCATAACTGATGGAGACTGTTCCCATGACCCGATTACTGTTGGTAGATGACGATCTGGAGCTCACTGATCTGTTGTCCGAATTGCTGGATATGGAAGGCTTTAGCGTCACGGTCGCCCATGATGGCGATCAGGCTCTGGCGATGCTCGATGCCTCTATCGATATGATTTTGCTGGATGTGATGATGCCCAAACGCAATGGGCTGGAAACCCTAAAAGCCTTGCGTCTAGAGCACAATACTCCGGTGTTGATGCTGACCGCGCGCGGCAGCGAGCTGGATCGCGTGCTGGGCCTCGAGCTTGGCGCCGATGACTATCTGCCCAAGCCGTTTAACGATCGCGAACTGGTGGCGCGCATTCGCGCTATCTTGCGCCGTACCAGCCGTCCGGTCGAGGAAAAGACCAGCGATACCCTCCACTTTGACCAACTGGAACTCTACCCAGGGCGGCAAGAAGCGCGCTTTGCGGGCACCTTATTGGAGCTAACCGGCACCGAGTTTAGCCTGCTGCAACAACTGGTACAGCATCCGGGCGAGATCTTGTCGCGCGAGAGCCTGAGCCTCGATATTCTCGGCAAACGCTTGTCGCCGTTTGACCGCTCAATCGACATGCACATGTCCAATCTGCGCAAAAAACTGCCTGACCGCCAAGACGGTCTACCGTGGTTTAAGACCCTGCGCGGACGCGGTTATCTGCTGGTGGCCGCCTCATGAATGCGCGTCGCCTGTGTGCCTCCACATTCGGGCTGTGTAACAGCTTGACCGCACGTATCTTCGCCATCTTCTGGTTTACGCTGGCGCTGGTGCTGTTGGTGGTGCTGATGTTGCCACGTTGGGACAGCCGTAACGCCTCGGCACTGTCAGAGCGCGAGCAGCTGAACTACCAGCGCTTTGTGACCCAAATTGCCGAACGCCTACAAGCACTACCGAGCGACAGCCAAGATCAGCAGATTCGCCAAGCGCTGCGCAACAGCGATCACAGCCGACTGCGCATCACCCTACAACGGGCCGATGGGCTGCTGCTCAACACCAACCACATGGGCGTGCGTGAGATGAATAACTTCATCGCCCTGTCCGAAGAGCTGCAAGCGCCGCGTAAGAAACTGTATAACCAACGGATGGTGATTGGCCCGTTTCTGATCCAAGTCCACGGCGAGCCGTTCCGGCTGTTTTTGTCTCACCCAGCCAGTAGCAAGGCCGGTTTTCTCAATTACCTGCTCGATCACCCGCTGACGTTGCTCGGGGTGACCATGCTGATCAGTACGCCATTTTTACTCTGGCTCGCTTGGAGTCTGGCTCGGCCGGCGCGGCGTTTACAGCAAGCGGCCAACAAAGTGGCGCGCGGTGAGCTAACCCCCGACCCGCAGCTTGAGCGCGGCGCCAAAGAGTTTCGTGCTACTGGCCGCAGCTTCAATCAGATGATTTCGGCCTTGGAGCAGATGGTGGGTAATCAGCAGCGTTTGCTATCGGATATCTCCCATGAGCTGCGCACGCCACTGACGCGCCTGCAATTGGCCACCGCGCTGGTGCGCCGTCGCCAAGGGGAAAGTCACGAACTGGCGCGTATCGAAACCGAAGCCCAGCGCCTCGATGCCATGATTGGCGAGCTGTTGGCCTTATCGCGCTTGCAGCTCAATAGCCATTTGGAGCGCGAAACCGTGCCGGCCGATGAGCTGTGGCTGCCGGTGTTAGACGATGCCATCTTCGAAACCGAACAAAGCGGTAAACAGCTGACCATCAGCGAAGCTCCGGGCCCTTGGCTGCTGTCTGGCAATCGCGCGTTGCTGGAAAGTGCGCTGGAAAATGTCATTCGCAATGCCCTGCGCTATGCGCACCATGACATCCATGTCAGCTTCTGCCGTACCGCCTTGCCCGACGGCGGCCATGAGCTCTGTATCACGTTGGATGACGATGGCCCGGGCGTGCCGGAAAGCGAGCGCGAGAAAATTTTCCGCCCGTTTTATCGCACTGATGAAGCGCGGGCGCGCACCTCCGGCGGTACCGGACTTGGCTTAGCGATTGTCGATAATGCCCTGCGTCAGCATCAAGGCCATATCGAAGCGGCCACCAGCCCGCTGGGCGGACTGCGTCTGATCCTGCGCTTGCCGCTGCTTGCCTAAACCGCCGCGCACATCTCGCGGCCCTCACACACCAAAGCGCTGACCGATACCGCCAGTCAGCGCTTATTTCCACCACAACGTAGCTTCACCACGCCGCCGGTTGTACCCCATCACCGCAATCGGGTATCCTGCTGCTCATTCGTTTATCCGCCGGCCTTCGCGCCCACGCTGACATACCACTATCATGCTGAATATTGTTCTGTACCAGCCGGAAATTCCGCCTAATACCGGCAACATCATCCGCCTGTGTGCCAACACCGGCTATCGCCTGCATCTGATTGAACCGCTCGGTTTTGTGTGGGATGACAAGCGCCTGCGCCGCGCCGGTCTGGATTATCACGAGTTCACCGAAATCCAGCGTCACCATGACTACGCCGCCTTTTTGGCCAGCGAACAACCGACGCGTCTGTTTGCCCTGACCACCAAAGGTACCCCTGCGCACAGCGACATCCAGTACCAAGCCGGTGACTATCTGCTGTTCGGCCCCGAGACGCGCGGTCTACCGCCGGAAATTCTCGATGCGATGCCACCCGAGCAGAAGATCCGCTTACCGATGTGTCCAGAAAGTCGCAGCATGAACCTGTCCAACACCGTTGCGGTGGTGGTGTTCGAGTCGTGGCGACAGCTTGGTTATCCCGGAGCCAAGCGATAAACAACAACGCCCTGCAACCAATCGGTGACAGGGCGTTTTCCAAAGACGTGACGGAAGATTATTCAGCACCGCATTTTGGCGGTGCGTGATCATTTTGGCGGTGCGTGATGTAGTCGTTCGCGATGAGTCATTCGTGGTTTGTGATGAGAGACGCGCGGCTCAGATCCCATCACCGTGGGTAAACTGCTGAATCAAGCCACTGAAGTCCTGATCCATCTCAAGCGATGGTTTGTCACAACACGGACGCCCCACCACCCGCGCCGGCACCCCAGCCACCGTGGTATGCGGCGGTACCGGTTGCAAGACCACTGAACCGGCACCAATTTTAGCGCCGCAACCCACTTCGATATTGCCCAGCACTTTCGCGCCCGCGCCAATCATCACCCCTTCGCGGATCTTCGGATGACGATCGCCAGACTCTTTACCGGTACCGCCGAGGGTGACGTTCTGCAAAATCGACACATCATTTTCCACCACCGCGGTTTCCCCGATCACAATGCCGGTGGCGTGGTCGAGCATGATGCCGTGACCGATGCGCGCCGCCGGATGGATATCCACCGCAAAGGCGACCGAAATCTGGTTTTGCAGATACACCGCCAGTGACGTGCGCCCCTGACGCCACAACCAATTGGCTACCCGATAACCTTGTAGCGCATGCACCCCTTTGAGGTACAGCAATGGCGTGGTACAGCTACCGACTGCCGGATCGCGATCACGCACCGCCTTGATATCCAGCGCCGCGCTAACAATCAGCTGCGGATCGCTTTCGTGGGCTTCTTCAACAATTTCACGCACCGAAATCGCCGGTACGGTGGCGGTGGCTAACTTGTTGGCCAGAATATAGCTGAGCGCACTGCCAAGGTGGCGATGCTTTAAGATGGTGGCATGGAAAAAACTGGCCAGCATCGGCTCGCCGTCAACCAGACGACGCGCCTCTTGTTGGATTTCTTGCCACACCAACTCCAGTTCCGGTTCAGACATGCAAACCGACTCCAATAGATGATGTCATTAACCTTTATTCGCTCTTACTGGCGCGCGCCAGTAGAGCCACAGCTGCTTCACGGGCATCTTTGCCGCAATACAGCACCTGATAAATCTGCTCGGTGATCGGCATTTCCACCCCCAGACGCTGGGCCAGCACGTACACCTCTTTGGTGTTGCGATAGCCTTCCACCACCTGCCCGATGCTGGCCTGTGCCTGCGCCACATCATGCCCTTGGCCGAGCATCATGCCGAACCGGCGGTTACGCGATTGGTTATCGGTACAGGTCAGCACCAGATCGCCCAAACCGGCCATCCCCATAAAGGTGGCCGCTTCGGCGCCCAGCGCCACGCCCAAACGGGTCATCTCCGCCAGACCACGGGTGATCAGCGCGGTGCGCGCATTGGCCCCGAAGCCCATGCCATCCGACATCCCCGCGCCAATGGCAATCACGTTTTTCACCGCGCCGCCCAGTTGGACGCCGATGAAATCTGGGCTGTTGTAGACACGGAAACTCTTGCCGCAGTGAAACAGTTGCTGCAAATCAGCGGAAAATTGCGGGTCGGAGGCCGACACCGAAATCGCCGTCGGCATACCCACCGCCATCTCTTTAGCAAAGGTGGGGCCGGACAATACTGCCAGCGGAATAGTGTCACCCAAGACTTCGCGCGCCACATCCTGCAACAGACGACCGGTCTCAGCTTCTAAGCCTTTGGTCGCCCACACCAGACGGCTGTCTGGGCGCAAATACGGACGCAGTTGTTGCAACACCTCGCCAAAAACATGACTCGGTACCACCACCAAAATATCGCGGCTAGCGGTCACGGCTTTGGCCAGATCTGCTTCAATGTGCAGATCCGGCGGAAACGGGATCCCCGGCAAAAAGGCCGCATTTTCCCGCTCCGCCGCCAGACGTGCCATATGCTGCGGATCATGGCCCCACAACACCACGGGGTGCTGATTACGCGCGAGCGTCAGGGCTAAAGCCGTCCCGTAAGAGCCGGCACCGATCACTGTCATGGCTACATCTGGTTTCATTGTCTTTACTCTTGGTCTGAATTATTCAGCCGCTACGCTCTGGTCTTGTTGCGCCTGCTCTTGCAGGTAGTTCATGAACAGCGCATCAAAGTTTACCGGAGCCAGATTCAGCTGCGGGAATGTACCGCGGGCAACCAGGCTGGTTACACACTCACGGGCATACGGGAACAGAATGTTCGGGCAGTATGCACCCAGACAGTGTGCCATTTGCGCACCATCAAGACCAGCCACGGAGAAAATACCCGCCTGCTGCACTTCACACAGGAACGCCACTTGATCGCCTACGTTGGCGGTCACGGTCAGACGCAGAACCACTTCAAAAGCGTTGTCACCCAGATCAGTTGACGCAGTGTCCAGATCCAGTTTCACTTCTGGCTGCCACTCTTTTTGGAAAATCACTGGTGAGTTCGGCGCTTCGAAAGACACATCTTTGGTGTAAATGCGCTGGATTTGGAACAGGGTTTCGTTTGGATTTTGTTCAGACATGACTCTTACCTTTTGGTTTCTGGTTCCTTGAAAACGGAATATTCTTCCTGAAAAGGCAACCCTCAGGATACCCGAGCGTTACCATGCGAATGCGTCAGTGGCTAGCCACTCATCAATGACACAACTTAAATTACGCACGCAGAGCGCAGTGACTCAGATTAGTGACCCCAATCCGTGCGCAGTGCGCCAAAGTCGCGTTAGCGGGCCAGCAGCGGATCCAGGTTACCGGCAGCGTCCAGTGCATGCAGGTCATCACACCCACCGACATGTTGGCCGTCGATAAAAATCTGTGGAACCGTCGTACGGCCACTGCGTTCAATCATCACTGCGCGCGCCTGTGCATCGTTATCGATAGCTATCTCGTCAAAGGCTGCGCCCTTGCGGGTCAGCAGCGCCTTGGCGCGGATACAAAAAGGACAGGTCGCTTTGGTGTAAATTTCAATTTGGGCCATCACACACCCCACCGGATTCACTGTTGTCCCACATCTTAGTGCCGTTGCCACAAGGGGGTTATCCCGCCGAGTACCAATGCACCAAGACCGAATTATTTGCCCTGCACCAATGGCAGATGCGCGCCGCTCCAGCCCGCAATGCCTTCACGCAGTACGTGTACTTGGGCAAAGCCTTGCTTGCTCAGATCTTCTGCCACAGTTCGCGCGGTCATACCGGTTGCGCACACCACCACCACAGGCTGGGTTTTGTGCTTTTCCAGCTCGCCCAGATTGTTGGCTTTAATCGCGGATGGCAGCAGATTCAGGCTGTCTACGATATGGCCTTTGCGGAACTCATCCGGCGAACGGATATCCACCAGCACACCGTTGGCCTGGTTGATCAGACGGGTCGCCTCGCCGTTATCAATGCTCTTCACCGCAGAAAAACGGCTCTTGAAGGTCATTACGATCACGGCTACAAACAGGGCAATCCACGCCATGCTCAAAATGGTGTGACTTTGAATAAAAAGCATCACTTGTTGCTGCATAGAATTTCGCCATCAAAAAATCGGTGAAAGAAAGGTGATTGAGTATACCTGCGTGCCACACCAATTACAGCTTTAAGCCCCGCCTATCACAGTAATATGTGGAGTAACGCAAGCGATGGGTTACTCTATGATCAGAGATTATTGCAGGTAAGCAGGCAACCAGGGTGCTGTGAGTCACACATTCTGGCGCAATCATTAGCTGACACGAGTCAGTAATGTAGTAAAATTCCTCAACACTGCACTATCAATACACAGCTATTCTTTTATTATCGACGAGAGGTCTTACATGACTACCGCGAAGAAACCGATGGTTCTGGTCATCCTTGATGGCTATGGCTACCGCGAAGATAAGCAGGACAACGCCATTTTAAATGCTAACACCCCGGTCATGGACAAGCTGTGGGCCGAGTGTCCGCACAGCCTGATTTCCGGCTCCGGCCTGGATGTCGGCCTGCCTGACGGTCAGATGGGTAACTCTGAAGTCGGCCACGTTAACTTAGGTGCCGGCCGTATCGTGTATCAGGATCTGACCCGTTTGGATAAAGAAATCAAAGATGGTGATTTCTTCCACAATACCGTGCTGACTGGCGCTGTCGACACCGCTGTCGCCGCCGGTAAAGCCGTACACATCATGGGTCTGCTGTCACCGGGTGGTGTACACAGCCATGAAGATCACATCTTGGCGATGATCGATCTGGCCGCCCAACGTGGCGCCGACAAGATTTACCTGCACGCCTTCTTAGACGGTCGTGACACCCCACCACGCAGCGCCGAAGATTCACTGGCACGCGTGGCGCACCACTTTGCCGAGCTGGGTAAAGGCCGCATCGCCTCGATGGTTGGCCGTTACTACGCCATGGACCGCGACAACCGTTGGGATCGCGTACAACTGGCCTACGATCTGCTGACCCAAGCCAAAGCGGAATTCCACGCCAGCAACGTGCTAGACGGCCTGAACGCCGCTTATGCGCGCGAAGAAAATGATGAGTTCGTCAAACCAACTGTGATCCGCGCTGAAGGCGAAGCTGATGCTGCGATGCAAGATGGCGACGCACTGATTTTCATGAACTTCCGTGCCGACCGTGCGCGTCAGCTGACGCGTACCTTCATCAACGCAGATTTCACCGGCTTTGCCCGTGAGAAAGTGGTTAAGTTCAGCAACTTCGTAATGCTGACCGAATATGCTGCTGACATCAAAACCGCCTGCGCCTATCCGCCAGAGAATCTGGAAAACACCCTGGGTGAGTGGCTGTCTAAGCATGACAAAACCCAGCTGCGGATCTCGGAAACCGAGAAATATGCGCACGTCACCTTCTTCTACAACGGTGGCGTAGAAGAGCCGTTCCCAGGCGAAGATCGCATTCTGATCCAATCGCCACAAGTGGCGACCTATGATCTGCAACCGGAAATGAGCTCTGCCGAGCTGACCGAGAAGCTGGTCGGTGCAATCGAAAGCGGTAAGTACGACACCATCATCTGTAACTACCCGAACGGCGACATGGTCGGCCACACCGGTGTGTTCGATGCAGCAGTGAAGGCCGTTGAAGCGCTGGATCACTGCATCGAGCAAGTGGTGGCCGCCGTACGTAAAGTGGATGGTCAGCTGCTGATCACCGCCGACCACGGTAACGCCGAGCTGATGAAAGACCAGACTACTGGTCAGCCATTCACCGCGCACACCAACCTGCCAGTGCCACTGATTTATGTTGGCAAACCGGCTGAAGTGGTCGCCGGTGGCAAGCTGTCTGACCTGGCACCAACCATGCTGACCTTGATGGGCATGGAAATTCCAGCAGAGATGACTGGCAAGCCGCTGTTTATCGTGAAATAATTTTCACATGCTAAATACATACGGCTCACGTATCAGTCAATGGTGTACCGGTGCTCTTTGCACCGGTATGCTGCTGTGCGCGCCGTATGCCCCTGCAGCACCCCAATCGGCGCTGCAGGGCGTGCAACAAGAAATTGCCCAGCAGGCCAGTAAAGTGGCCGCGCAACAAGATCAGCGCCAGCAACTGCAACAGGCGCTACGTAAGCAAGATCAGTCCATCAGCTCCGCCAGCAAAGCACTGCGCCAAACCGAGCAGCGGCTGACTCGCTTAACCCGCGATCTCAAACGCCTGACTAGCTCGATCAGCGAGTTGGAAAAGCAGCAGCAACAGCATCAACAGCGTTTAGCGGCCCAGTTAGATGCCGCCTATCGACAGGGTAAACAAGGCCAATTGCAGGCCATGTTGTCCTCGGATGATCCGGCCCGCGCCGAACGCATGCTGCATTACTACCGTGCCATCAATGAAGAACGCCAAGCCGTGATGAACGAGATCAGCGTGAATCAGCACGAGTTGCAGCAGCAAAAAGATGAGCTACAAGCTAAACAAAAAGAACAAGCCACGTTGCTGGGAAGTCAAAAACAGCAACAGGATAAATTGCAGCAAGCGCGCACCGAGCGGAAGAAAACCTTGAGTGCCTTAGAAGCCGACCTGCAACAAAACCAGCAAAAGCTGGCACAACTCAAACAGAACGAACAACGCCTGCGCGATCAAATCGCGCGCGCTGAGCGTGAAGCCAAAGCGCGCGCCGAACGTGAAGCGCGCGAGCTAGCACGCAAACAAGCCGCAGAAGAAAAACGTACCGGTAAACCGTATGTGCCTAACGATCGCGAGCGGGCCTTGATGGCACAAAGCGGCGGTCTTGGCCGGCCGGCAGGTCAACATATCTGGCCGGTACGCGGCAGTATCCTGCATCGTTTCGGCGATAGCCAAGAAGGCGAACTGCGCTGGAAAGGAATGGTGATCGCCGCGCCAGAAGGCAGCGAAGTACGCGCCATTGCCGACGGCAAAGTGCTCTTGGCCGACTGGCTGCAAGGCTACGGTCTGGTGATGGTGGTCGAGCACGGTAAAGGCGACATGAGCCTGTATGGTTATAACCAAACCGTGTTATTCCAGCCGGGCGATAACGTCAAAGCCGGTCAGCCGATTGCCTTAGTCGGTGACAGTGGCGGTCAGGGTAGTGCCGGTCTGTACTTTGAAATTCGCCGTCAAGGGCAAGCGGTCAACCCGCGCCCATGGCTAGGTGGCTAAGCGGCGTGTCCAGCCCGTCCTTGCTGTTATCCCGTCTTTCACTGGCTGCCACTGCCGTTCTTTCGGCTGCCAGACGTTGTTTATCCGCTCGCCCTTGTCTATTCGCTTGCAACAGGCTGACCTTGCAACCGAGTCGTCTCGTACGCTTAAACCTCACTCGTTTGAGCCTCACGTTGCTGGTTGGCGGCACACTGACTGGCTATGCCCATGCCGGCAAACTGGCGATTGTGATTGATGATGTCGGCTACCGCCCTGCCGATCAGGCGGTAATGCGTTTGCCGTTACCGGTGACGGTGGCCATTTTACCGGTCGCCCCGCATGCCGCCCGCATGGCCGAACAAGCGGCCAAGCAGCAGCGCGACGCGCTGATCCACATGCCGATGCAACCGCGCGGTAGCACGCGTGTTGAAGCCGGCGCCCTGCACACCGGTATGGATGCCGCCGCGGTACGTCGCACCCTAGAACAAGCCTTACAGGTGGTACCGCACGCGCGTGGGATGAATAACCACATGGGCAGTGCCGCTACCGCCGATCCAGCCTTGATGCAGCTGTTGATGCAAGAGCTAAAAGCTCGCCATCTGTTGTTTCTCGATAGCCGCACCACAGCGGCGACCGTGGCTGAGTCTACCGCGCGTCGTTTTGGGGTGCCCACGCTGCGGCGCACAGTGTTTTTGGATGACAACAACAGTTTGACCAAGGTACAGGCCGAGTTTCAGCGTGCGGTGAGCATGGCGCGCCACAAAGGCTGGGCGGTCGCCATCGGCCATCCACGGCCCAATACCTTGAAAGTGCTGCAAGAGGGCCTCGCCCATTTGCCAGCTGATGTGCAATTGATCAGCTTACGCGCATTGATCGCTGAGCTGCCGGCCGACGGTAAACAACCTGCGCCTAGCACAGGCACAGGCACAGGCACAGGCACAGGCACAGGCACAGGCACAGGCACAGGCACAGGCACAGGCACAGGCAAGCATAACAGCGCCCCATCATCGAGTCTGCGCCAACCGGGGCCGATTATAGAGCCTACGCGCACTAGCACGCCGGCGGCAACAGAGGCGAACTCGACTGCCGAGCCTTCAACCGCCCCTAACAAACCAAACCTCACACCAAGTAACGAGACCGGTGTAGTCGGACTTGAGCAGCTGGACTTGCTGCCAGCACCAACCTCGGTGCCTCCGTATCGCCATTTGCCACTGCTGCGCGGTCAACGCGAAGAATGACCGCTAGCCACACCGACACAGCGCCGAGATTAGCGCACCGGAATGCAGATGCTCACATCATAACTAGCCGCCTGCGGCCCGCTGTGATGATAGAGCTCAAAGCATGGGCGCTCATCCCACTGTAACCCCGCTTGCTCCAGCTCTTGCATCAACTGTTGCCATGCTGCGCCATACTGCTCTGGCGAGGCAATCTGGCAGCGCAAGGTGGCATAACGCCCGCCCGGTAAACTGATGCGGCTAATCGCCTCACTGGGCGCGACCGCCTCTGGCTCGGCCAGCGTAATGCAGCAATCGGTACGACATTGCTCAGGTGCGGTGGTATTCGGATCGTCATGATAGATAAAAATCACTTCGCGCGTTGCGACCCCATGCTGATGCACCCATTGCATCAAATGCTGCATGGCGGCCTCGTAACCTTGACCATACGGCCCTGTCACGCGCACCCCAGCTAACTCACAGGCAGCCAAGTCTTGTAATTGCATAGATGGATTTGACACGATGCTTCCCTCTCACCGGCTAGAGATGATCACGGCATGCCACCGTGACCGACTCAACCGGTATAGACCGCCGCTGACTAAGTCGCCACAACTGTATATAAAAACAGCGATCTCGCTAGAGAAAAATCGTGGTCGCCGGCGTTACTCGTGCAACTCGCGCTCGAGCTGTTCGCGGTAATGGGCACTGAGGCGTTCAATTCGCTCTTTACCCACCGGCGTCATCATCGGGCGCATCAGATTCAGCATGCTGAGCACGCCCTGATACACCACCTGACGGGTAATCAAGGTTTGCGGGGATTGGGTACTCTGGTAGGGGATCCAGCAGGTGACAATCAGCTTCATGGTATGCACGAACTCTGGCAACGCTTCCGCCGACATATCCAGCAAACCGCTAGCGTGCATGTTGCGCATGATGGCGATCAGCTTTTGGTCAAGATCTGCCTGCGCCGCCAAGTACTGCCGCTGCAGACGCTCATCGCGCCCTAACAAGTCGGCCAGATTGGCATAGAAGAAACGGTAGCGCCACATGGTGTAAAAGATGGCATCCAGATAGCCCATCAGCACATCCAGACTGAGCTCAGATTGCTGTTTAGGCTGGAAGGCCAGCGCCAAATGGTCTGCATACTCGCACAAAATGGCGTGTATAATGTCTTCTTTATTGCGAAAATGATAATACAGGTTGCCAGGGCTGATCCCCAGATGTGCAGCGATATGGTTGGTGGTTACGTTGCGCTCACCGCGTTGATTGAACAACTCCAGACTGGTCTGAATAATACGATCACGGGTTTTCATCTGCACAACGCTCCTCAACAAAGGCTCCAGCTTGAGCCGTTTGTTATGATAACGGACTCAGATCCAAGGGCAATCACTCTGTAGTGTAAACAAGAAGGATTCCATCCATGATTATCGTCACTGGCGGCGCCGGCATGATCGGCAGCAACATCATTAAAGCGTTGAACGACATGGGACGCAGCGACATTCTGGTGGTCGATAACCTGAAAGACGGCACTAAATTCGTCAATCTGGTTGATCTTGATATCGCTGATTATATGGATAAAGAGGACTTCATTACCCAGATTATGGCCGGCGATGACTTCGGCGATATCGATGCGGTATTCCACGAAGGCGCTTGCTCTGCCACCACGGAATGGGACGGCAAATATGTCATGCTCAACAACTATGAGTATTCCAAAGAGCTGCTGCATTACTGTCTGGATCGCCAGATCCCATTCCTGTATGCCTCTTCGGCAGCCACTTACGGCGGCCGTGACCACGACTTTATCGAAGAACGCCCTTATGAAGGCGCGTTGAACGTCTACGGCTACTCCAAGCAGCTGTTCGACAACTATGTGCGTCGTTTGTGGCAAGATGCCGAAGAACATGGCGAAACACTGTCGCAAATCACCGGTTTCCGTTACTTCAACGTTTACGGACCACGTGAAGGCCACAAAGGCAGCATGGCCAGCGTCGCGTTCCACCTCAACACTCAGATCAACAAGGGTGAAAATCCTAAGCTGTTCGCCGGTAGCGAAAACTTCAAGCGTGACTTCGTGTATGTCGGTGATGTCGCCGCCATGAACCTGTGGTTCTGGGAAGCCGGTGTGTCTGGCATTTTCAACTGCGGTACCGGCAATGCGGAATCTTTCCAAGCGGTTGCCGATGCAGTCACCGCCTACCATCAAAAAGGTCAGGTGGAATACATCCCATTCCCTGAACATTTAAAGGGCCGTTATCAAGCCTTTACCCAAGCCGACTTGACCAAAGTACGCGCGGCTGGCTATAACAAGCCATTCAAAACCGTGACCGAAGGGGTAGCGGAATATATGGCGTGGCTGAATAAGCGTTAATTGCGGCCTGCCATGCCCGACTGCTGCGCACGGCAAATGTCGTGCGCCATCTTCTGACGAGTAACAACGGTTGCTCGTTTTATTTTTTGAGGACACATGAAAATCCTGGTGATAGGCCCTTCGTGGGTCGGTGACATGATGATGTCACAAAGCTTATACCGTACGCTGAAAGCGCAGCATCCCGATTGTGTAATTGATGTCATGGCACCCGCTTGGTGCCGCCCGCTGCTCGAGCTGATGCCCGAGGTTCACAGCGCAATTGCAATGCCGATTGGTCATGGCCGTTTTGCCCTGACCGAGCGCCGGGCACTGGGTAAGCAGCTACAAGCGGAGGGCTATGATCAGGCGATTGTGTTACCTAATTCGTTTAAATCCGCACTGATCCCATTTTTTGCCTCGATCCCAACCCGTACCGGTTGGCGCGGTGAAATGCGCTATGGTTTGCTCAATGATCTGCGTGTGCTGGATAAAGCCGCCTTTCCCTTGATGGTTCAGCGCTACGTTGCGTTAGCCTACGACGGGCAAATTAGCCGCGCCGAACAGCTGCCCACGCCACTGCTGTGGCCGAAACTGGTCATTGAAGATACCGAGATTGCCAACACCTGTGCGGCCTTTGATCTGAATGATGAGCGTCAAGCCATCGGCTTTTGCCCTGGCGCTGAGTTTGGTCCGGCCAAACGCTGGCCACACTATCACTATGCAGCACTGGCCGAGGCGCTGATCCGCCAAGGCTACCAAGTACGTCTGTTTGGCTCAGCCAAAGATAAAGACGCTGGTGAGCAGATTATCACCAGCTTGCCTGCCGAGTTGCAGGAGCACTGCATTAATTTGGCCGGTCAGACCGAACTGGCGCAAGCCGTGGCGCTGATTGCCGATTGCCAAGCGGTGGTCAGTAATGACTCCGGTTTGATGCATGTGGCCGCCGCACTCGGTCGTCCGCTGGTCGCCCTGTACGGCCCGAGCAGCCCAGACTTCACGCCGCCGCTGTCAGATAAATCAACGGTACTGCGCCTGATTAGCGGTTACCATAAGGTGCGCAAAGGGGATGCCGATGCCGGCTATCACCAGAGTCTGATTGATATTACGCCACAACAGGTATTGGATGCGCTGCAGCCGTTACTGAGTCAGGAGCAAGCGGCATGCGCGTGTTAATGGTCAAAACTTCCTCCATGGGCGATGTGATCCACACGCTACCGGCGCTCACCGATGCCAAGCGGGCAATCCCCGATTTGCAGGTGGATTGGGTCGTCGAAGAGGGCTTTGCTCAAATCCCAAGCTGGCATGTTGCCGTCGACCGCGTCATCCCGGTGGCGATCCGCCGCTGGCGCAAAAATTTGTTGAGCCCACAGACCCGTCAAGAATGGCATGCCTTTCGCCAGCAATTGCAAGCGCGAACCTATGATGTGGTGATAGACGCACAAGGGTTACTGAAAAGCGCGGCGCTAATCACCCGCTTAAGTCACGGCACCAAGCATGGCTTTGACCGTCATAGCGCGCGTGAGCCATTAGCCAGTCTGTTTTATGACTGCAAGCACCCAGTGGCCACTCAGCAACACGCGGTCGAACGCACTCGGCAACTGGTCGCGCAAAGTTTGAACTACCCAGTGCCGACACAGCTGGGCGATTACGCCATTGCCCGTCACTTCACCAGCACGCTACCGGCCGATGCCGGCCAATATATGGTCTTTCTGCATGCTACCACCCGTGATGATAAGCACTGGCCGGAGACACACTGGCGCGAATTGATTGATTGGGTCGGCAAAAATACGGCACTGCGTATAAAATTACCGTGGGGAGCGCCGCACGAACAAGCACGAGCAGAACGCTTGGCCGCAGGCTTTTCCCACGTCGACGTTTTGCCCAAGCTAACCTTGGCACAAGTTGCCTCCGTACTGGCCGGTGCCAAGCAAGTGATTTCCGTCGATACCGGTCTCAGCCATCTGACCGCCGCACTGGATATCCCGAATATCACGCTGTATGGACCAACTGATCCGGGATTGATTGGTGGGTATGGGAAGGGGCAGGAATCAGTAGTTGCCAACGATAATGATATGGATAGCATTAATGCATCCAACATTATCGATATATATATTGGATGAATTGCATCATGGAACAGATTATTTTATCCGTAATTATTGCCGTGCATAACACTGAAGAGTATGTTGAGCAAGCTCTAAAAAGTTTAGATCAAGCTCTGCATGGCTACAAATTAAGTTCGACAGTTGAAGCAATCATCGTTGATGATGCATCGTCTGATAACTCAGTATCAATCATCAATAACTATAAACCAGATAACTTTAAAAAAAGATTTTTCTCTGTTAACTATAATAACGTCGGAAAAGTAAAACGTTTTGCATTTAAACAATGCCAAGGCAATTACATCACTATTTTAGATAGCGATGATGCATTTCGAAATAACGCATTAACATTAATTACAAAAACCCTCGCCTCAAATAAATACGACATGGTAATAACACCCATTAGCGAGGTATATAATAACTTTCAGGTTGACGCAATAACACATTTAACTCAACAAGAAAAAATCAGTCAAGATAATGCAACAAAACTATTTCTGTCGCATAAAAAAATAGAAGGACACATTGCTGGAAAGTTTATTAAACGTTCACTATTAACAGATGATTTTTTCCCTGAAACACTCTGCTATGAAGATATAATCACCATTGGCCACGCCATATCAAAATCAACCGATATTTTATTTTGCAATAGCCACCTCTATCTTTATAGGAAAAGAACTGGCAGTATATCTAATGATAAGGGCGGTGAAAAAATTGCTATGTTATTCGATGCATTAGAAAAAATCGAAAACATTTTCTCACCTCAACTAAAGTATGCCAATATCGTTAATGCCCTATGGGTAAAATGCATATCAGATCTTGTTGCTCGAGGCAAAGGTAGACTACCTATTCCTGAGAATGCAAAAAGAAAACTTAGCACTATAAACACTCTTAGCTTCGTTCTAGATCCCAAAGTAAGATTAAGTAGGAAAAGAATGCTACTAAAACTTAAGGTAATGAATGTAACATGAATAAAAAAGAACTACTGCCTAATACGACAATATTATTTATTTTCGCGTCTATTTCCTTAGCGATGTTTAACATAGCATATTCTCGTGATACTTTTTATATTGCAGGATATCTATCTATCATTTACTTTTTAACAAATATCAACAAGCAGACTATTATCAGTAATGCATTACCTCTATCGATTTTACTCCTTGGACTTTCAAAAATAATCTGGTCAATGTACTACGAACCAAGTAGTTCCAACTTCAGTAATGTTTACAACTCTTATTTTGATGTAGGAAAAAGACTTGTCATAGCATCATTCCTTGTCTCATTTGCAATCAATACTGACAGTGTACATAAGGAAAAGCTAACGAACATCATTCGGCTAGTTATGCCATTTGTCGCTTTAGCTATCGCTGTATACTCAGCCTATCAGTTTCATATTCTTGGCTTAGCACGCACTGAATTATCAACAAACAGAGCAACAGCAACCGCCTATATGTTGACACCAGTTCTATTACTTAGCCTATTTTGCTGTATAAAAGAAAAACCCTCACTGAATAACATTATATTTTTAGCCTTAGTATTCGGAGCTTGCCTCTACTCAATCCTATTAACACAAACACGCGCTGCAATATTAGCCTTTACATTTATCGCATTACTCATGCTCATGTTTAAGCTAAAAAATGAAATAAGAAAAACCGTTTTGCTATCGCTTGCAACCATTATTTCAGTAGCTACCATTATAAACTATGACGGTATAGTTAAGCCACGAGCAACACAAGCGTTCACAGAGATTATAAACTTCGACCAAACAAAAGATAATGGTTCCCTTGGCAACCGTTTTACTATGTGGATCGCAGGTGCTAAATCAACCTACTCTCATCCCCTCGGGCAATCAGCGGAGCAACGCTATCAATCGATAGATAGACAAATTAAGGAAAATATCATCAATCCCATGATTTATCGATACGTAGATGTTCACCTGCACAATGAGACGATTGACACAATATCTCTACAAGGAATTACCGGATTTTCAGCATTAATATTATTCTATCTATTTACAATAAAATTCAGTTTGAAAGAAAAAAACTATTTATTGCTGTCAATCAGTTTAACTATCATTCTTTATGGTCTTAGCGATGTTCTATTCTTCAGCCAAGAAGTCACTGTTACTTATATGTCAGCACTAGCACTTGCGATCATGATCGGAAATCAACATGAAAATAGCTCACTTTGAAACCTCCATGGATTGGGGTGGTCAGGAATTACGGATCGTAGAACAGACCGAATGGCTGAATCAGCATGGTCATCCTACATGGATTGTTGCCCGTCCAGGTGCGGCGATCATTAAAAAAGCGCGCGAAAAAAACTTGCCCGCATTTGAATTGCGCGTGCGAGGTTCGGTACATCCGAGCACCTTAAAAAGTCTGCTGCAATTCCTCAAACAAAATCAGATCCAACTCTTAGACTGTCACGGCAGCCGAGACAGTGTTTATGGTGCGTTGGTCAAGGCATTAAGCGGCATTAAAGTGATCCGTTCACGACATGTCACTGACCCCATTAAAACGTCCGGATTACACGGGTTGGTTTGGCGGCATGGCAACCACGGCATCATTACCACCGCAAAAAAAATTCAGGATATGCTAGAGGAGCTTGGGATCCCGAATCGTGATAAGACGCTGGTCGCCCCTGCCGGCGTAGATCCTGCGCGATTTACTGCCTCGCTGGATAGCCAAGCTCTGCGCCGCGAACTGGGTATTCCTGCCGAGCATATGATAATTGCCAACATCGGTATGATCCGCCCGGATAAAGGGCAGAACTATTACATCGACGCCTGTAAAACCCTGCTAGATAAAGGGCTCCCCCTGACCTGTATCCAAGTGGGTGAGGCAACCGGTCAAACGGCAGAATTTAAAGCGCAAGTACTGGCCGCTGCTCAACCTTATCTGGGGCAACAAATTCGTTTCCTCGGTTATCACAATGATATTGAAAACTACCTAGCGTTAGCCGATATCGTGGTGATTGCCTCGGTAGCCACCGAAGCGCAAACCCGCTTGGTCGCGCAAGCCTTCTTTATGCAAAAGAATATCGTTGCCACCACCACCGGCGGGCTGCCAGAAATGATCCAGCATGAAAAAACTGGTCTACTCTGCCCACCACGCGATGCCAATGCGCTAGCACATGCTATCGAGCGCCTAGTAGAAAATCCGTCACTGAAAACTGAACTCCAGCAACATGCCTTGCAGCATGCTCAGCAATTTATGACCTTCGATTATATGATGCAGGAGATGGTTAACTTTTATCAGGACACGCTGCAACGATGAGCCGCACGCCTTCTGATACCTTGCACATCTTGCACCTGATCGACCTACGTAAAGTCGGTGGGGTTGAGACAATGTTTTGTGACTTTGTCCGACAGCCTGCCGCCCTGGGCGCGGTGCGGCACTCGGTCTTAATGGATCATGCCGCGATTGCAGCGCCCTTACAGCCACGCTTAGCCACCCAAGCAGCGCTGCAGGTGCAAGATATTAAGCGTCTGTCATTTCTGAAATTACCTAACCGGCCAAAACTGTTTCGTGCCTGGAATCGACTACGCATGATCCATGATATTCAGCCGGATGTAATTTTAGTCTGGAATCAGTTCACTGAGTGGCATCTATCTGCCAAACAGGTGCAGCGCTATTTGCCCTGCCCCGTGGTTTACTATGAGCATGGCATGTCATGGTATCAACATCGTCCAACGCTACCTCAGCGCTTTTTTGCCCACGTTGATCATTGCATTGCCGTCTCTCATGCCGCCAAAAGGATGTTGGAGCTCAAACATAAAATATCGGTGCCGATTGACGTTGAGTTTAACGCACCGCGTTTACTCCCCGCAATGCAACCCACCAAGCCATTGCAACCCGGTAAACCACTCATCTTTGGTAGCGCAGGGAGAATGGTTCCACTCAAATGTCTTGGTCTATTACTGTTCACCATCGTAGAGCTGAATAAACTCGGTAATCCTTGTCATTGTTATATTGCAGGTGATGGTCCAGAAAGAAACTATCTGGAGCAAACCATCGCGGCGCTGGGTATCAGTGAGCAAGTCACCCTACTCGGTCATGTAGATGATATGGCGAGCTTTTACCGCCAACTGGATGTGTATGTGTGCCCGTCAATGCATGAAAGTGTATCGCTAACGAGCCTTGAAGCCGCAGCGTATGGCATTCCGACCATCACCAGTAATGTCGATGGATTACCTGAAGCCGTAATCAATCAACAAACCGGACTATGCCTCAGCCCAGAATTAAGTGTCGAACAATATGCAGCGCTAACAGGGGCTTCAACCGCATTTTCACCGTTGGTATATCGCCCAGATCTGGATTGTTTAACCGCACCAACCATGTTGGCTCCGCAGCAAATCGCACAAGCGGTATTGCACTTATGCGAGAATCCGCAACGTTACGCAGAAATGTCCCGTGCAGCGCAGCAACACGCGCAACATAGCCGTAGTTTTGCGGAATTATCCACGGCTCTGCTACAACGCTTGCGCAGCCTAGCCGGCCGCTAAACGGCCGGACTTATCTTGCCGCAGACAATTAAGATAGCGCGACCATGCCTAAAACTGCCCGTTAACGGGCAGTTTTATATTGGTAATATTCCGCCAGCGTGGCACCTTGGGTGCGCTGTGCAAGCCAAGCAAAGGTCTCTTCCAGATCGCGATACAACTGCTCGATATCCTGCTTGGTTTTGAACGTTGGGCTACCTCCAGGCATAAACTCGGAAGAGTGCAGCATAAACTCCACGTAATCACTGCCTTGGCTAAGGTATTTTTTCGCCACCCGCTGCATCTCGGCGCTATTACCACCGCGCGGCCTCACCCAGCTGACCGATGGCGCACGTCGTTTACCACGTAAACGATCATATCCACCTTTCAGTACGTTATACCAGCTAGGATGCTTCAAGCAGGTGCTCATCGGCACTTCCAGCAAACGCGAATCACCGGCTCGTTCAATGTGGGTTAAATCCATGAAGTAAGCATGTGCGGGGAAATGGCGGTAATCAGTCCCCCCTTGCCCATGCGGATTGCCTTTCGCCCCACGCCAATCGACATGTGGTGTGACGGAACAATCCACTTGATAACCGTACTCCACCAACAACTGCGCATAGAAGCTATTAAACGCCCAACGGCCGGCGCGGTGACTCAGCATCTTGGTCTGGAAGTTATCTTCCAAGAGCTTGGTCATCACATCGACCTTGGCGCGCATCACATCTTGCGGATATTCAATCAAATACGGTTTATGTACCAGATCATCTCGGGTCAATGGCTGCAACGGCGGGTTGTTCCAAGCATGCAGGTGCATCCCGACCTCACCTTGACCCCGGCGGATCACATCACGGGCAAACTCAACATAGGCCGGATCCGAGGCCATTTCATAGTTTGTCAGATAGACCGGCTTGAACCCGTACTTTTCACACAACGCCTGAAAGCGTGGCAAGTAGTGGGTATTTTTGGTCGTGATCTGCTGGCTGTTCTGCCATAAATTATCCCCTTCGGTATCGATGGTGATAATAAAAAAAGGTTTGTTCATTCGAATGCTCGCAGGAGTAAGCGCGGACCGTACCGCCGTATAACTGGTTATATGGTATAGTAAGCCACAATAGTGACCAACGAGCCAACGCCTGTTGCCTCGCATACAAAGCGTTAGTTTACGCTTTTTTGTCATGTCTCACAGTGATGATTTTGCATGCCTAACTCAGCACACACGACCGAATCTGCACGCCAAGCTCATACTAACTCTATTGAGCGGATCTTGGTGATCAAACTGCGCCACCATGGCGATATGCTACTGCTGACGCCGGTCATCAACACCTTGCACGACAATTATCCGTCTGCACAAATAGATGTACTGCTGTATAGCGAAACCCAGCCAATGCTGGCACAACATCCGGCCATTCATGCGTTGCGAGTCATTGATCGGCAATGGAAAAAATTGGGGGTTCGTCGACAACTGGCGGAAGAGTTCGCGTTGCTGCGCCAAGTGCGCCGTCAACGCTACGATTTGGTGCTTAATCTAGCCGATCAATGGCGCAGTGCCATACTGACCGCCGTTACCGGTGCGCCGCAGCGAATTGGCCTCGATCTGCCTAAACGTCGTGGCTGGCTGTGGTCACACTGCCACACCACTTTGATTGATTGCCAGCCACTGCAGCAGATGCACACCGTGGAGCAAAATCTGGCTATCTTGGCCCCACTACAACTGCCCACACAGAACGCACAAGTCACCATGGCGTATGCGCCTACCGATAGTGCCAAGGTTGTCGAACGCTGCCACGCCTTAGGGATTGATAAGCCGTATGTGGTGATCCAGCCTTCTGCACGCTGGTTTTTTAAATGTTGGCAAAATGCTCGCTTTGCCGAAGTCATCGATGCGCTCCAGCAAGATGGTTATGCTGTTATTTTAACCAGTGGTCCTGATGCCCGTGAACAGCAGATGGTGCAGGAGATCCAAGCCCTGTGCCGACAGGGGCAGCCTTATAGCCTCTCCGGCCAACTGACCTTACCTCAGCTCGCCGCCCTAATTGACCGCGCCGCGCTGTTTATCGGTGTTGATTCCGTGCCAATGCACATGGCCGCGGCGCTACAAACGCCGCTGATCGCCCTATTTGGACCGACTAAACTACACTTTTGGCGTCCGTGGCAAGCCAAGGGGAAAGTCTTCTGGGCCGGAGATTACGGCACCTTGCCAGATCCGGACAGCATTGATACCCATACCGAACAACGTTATCTGGATCTGATCCCCAGTCAAGATGTGATCCAGGCAGCCAGAGAGCTTTTACATGGATAATTTCCGCCTTGCCCTCGTCCGGCAAAAATACCGTCCTGATGGCGGCGCTGAACGCTTTGTGGCACGCGCCCTGACCGCGTTATCGGGACAAAACATCGAACTCAATGTGATCACCCGCCAGTGGAATGATGCCGTCAATCCTAACTGGCACATTCACATCTGCAATCCCCCAAAATGGGGCCGGATCAGCCGCGAACGTGGATTTGCCCATGCTGCGCGGGCGCTATGGACACAGCAAGGCTTTGATTTGGTGCAAAGCCATGAGCGCATTCCCGGTTGTGGCTTATACCGAGCAGGCGATGGCGTCCATCGTCGCTACTTAGAACAGCGTTGTCGTACCCTGCCCGGCTGGCGCGGCAAACTGCTGTACGCCGACCCCTATCATCGCTATGTGTTGCAGGCCGAGCGCGAGATGTTCACCGCTCCAGAGCTGCAAGCGGTGATTTGTAATGCCGAAATGGTCAAACGAGAAATTATGGCCGATTTTGGGGTGGCGGATGAAAAAATCCACGTAATTTACAACGGCATTGATAGTACGCGCTTCGTGCCCGCCACCGAGCTACAACGCCAACAAGCCTTAGCCCACTTAGGGCTGCCAAGTAAGCCTAGCTATTTAATTTATGTCGGCTCCGGCTTTGAGCGCAAAGGGCTCGCTACCGCTATCGCCGCGCTACAAGGCAGCCAACGGCATCTTTTGGTGATTGGTAAGGACAAAGCTGAACAACGTTACCGCGCCCTCGCGCGCAGCTTGGGCCTTGAGCATCAAGTTCACTTTTTCGGTATGCAGCGCGATGTCTTAGCTTTTTACCACGCAGCCGATGCATTGTTACTGCCGACACGCTATGACCCGTTCCCTAACGTGATCCTCGAGGCGATGGCCTGCGGTTTACCGGTCATCACCAGCACACATTGTGGTGGCGCCGAATTTATTCAAAACGGCCAACAGGGTTTTGTGACCGATGCGTTGGATACCGCCGCGATTCAAGAAGCCATCAGCCAATTACCGCCGCGAGCGCTCGGCTCAAACATGGGTGAGGCCGCACGCCAGCAAATACTGGATTGTTCACCACAAAAGATGTCCGAAAAGCTGATCAACTTGTACCGAGAGCTGCTACATAAATGAGCCAGAATATTCTGTTTATTATTGATGGATTACCGGGGGGCGGCGCCGAACGTGTGGTGCTGACCTTAGCCGAAGGCATGTTGGCTCAAGGGCATAAAGTGACGCTGATTTCCCTGCGCGATGTGTGTCACTACTCTCTTCCTGTAGGCCTTAACTATCAGGTCGTGGCAGATCAGGCTCGCGGCCCACTACACAAACTCGGTGAATTACGCCGCCGCGCCAAACGGCTAGATCATGCCATTACCCAGCTACAAGCGGATTTGGGGTACTTTGATCGCGTATTTTCCAACTTGCCGAAAACTGACCGAATTGTATCTCTTTGTCATAGTCTACAACCGCAACAGCTATGGTTCTGCATCCATAGCATGCTTTCTCTGTCTTATCTGGCACACAAGCAAGGCTTCGCCCGTTGGTGGAAGCGGTGGCGCATGGCCAGAACCTATCAACATAAGCAGTTAATCGCCGTCTCCCAAGCAGTGCTGGATGACTTATGCCAAGAGTTTGCGGTGGTACCGGCCGCGCAAAAAGTGATCTACAACCCGTTTGACTTCGACAGCATCCGCCAGCATGCCGCCGCGCCTTGTCCACTGGATGGCGAAGATTTCTTGCTGCATGTCGGCCGTTTGCACCCACAAAAACGCCACGACCGACTGCTCGACGCTTATGCCCAAAGTGGTTTATCACAACCGCTGGTGTTATTGGGCAACGGCAGTGACGAGGCCGTTCAAGCCATCAACCAACAAGCCGAGCAATTAGGTATTCGCGAAAAAGTACGCTATCTGGGCTTTCAAGATAATCCATACCGCTACCTGCGCGCCGCACGCGCCTTAGTGCTAAGTTCCGATTGTGAAGGGTTTGGCAACGTGCTGGTTGAAGCGCTCGCCTGCCAGACGCAAGTGATCAGCTCACCTTGCCCAGGCGGGCCAAAGGAGATTTTAGTCGGTGACTTACAGCGCGGCCTGGCCAGCGACATGTCCGCCGCGGCATTGGCTAACGCGATGCGAGAAATAGTGGCGCATCCGGTAGACTTATCCACGGTAGATCTTAGCCGGTTCACTCGCACGCAAGCGTGTGAGCAATATTTAGCGTGCTAAAGGTACAAAAACCGGCGTTGAATTTTTTCTAATTTCTCATAAAAAACGGGGAGCATCCGTCTATGCTCCCCGTTTTTTTACACTATGAATACGCCATGAAGATGGACAAAAAGACTGCCGCTATCTTATCTGTTCGTCTGTTGCTCGGTTTGCTGTAATTCCCACGCTACGGCATATTTGAGGTATGAACTCACCGCTTTGGCTTTGGCGATAGAAAAACCATCTAACCCCGCTAAGAAACCGCGCTTAATCACGTATAAACGGATGAACGTCCACCCCCCGTGTACCACCGGCTGCCAGCCTTGTACCCGCTTACCACGCTCCGCCAGCGTACGTCCTTGCCAGTGACCGTATTTGACACAACGGGCAAACATATCCTGATAATCGGCATACGAATAATGGATTACGTGCTGATCAATCTTGCGCGTGTTACGCGCCATAATGCGCGTGTGAGTAAATACCGGGGAAAAATCAGTACGGGTGCGGTTAAAAATACGGCAAATATAATCAGGATATTGACCCGCATATGGCGTTGTCCGTTGCCCAATATAGTTCTTACGGCGGTTTTCTATCGCATCTACACCCAGCGCAGACACATCGGTGCTCTGCAGATAGGCCACGAGATCACCATCTAAACGTTCATCGGCATCCAGATTTATCACCCAATCATGCTGACAAAACGGCAAGCCATGGCTACGCTGTGGTCCATCACCGAGAAACGGCACGCTGGTCACCACGGTCGCACCGGCGGCCCGCGCTAATTCACAGGTGCGGTCCTGACTGCCGGAGTCCACCACCACGATGTCATCACACACCTGCTGCAACGAGGCCAAGCAGGCCTGAATATTTTTTTCTTCGTTAAAGGTGATGACCAATCCGCTGAATTTCATGGTGTTCCTGTCTTTTATTACTTATCTATACTGGCGTATCGTTATGTTATCTCACGTACGTTACGCACACCCACTCGTACCCATGATACGCAGGCACCGGAGGTTGAGGCATAAATCACGCCTTCCCAGTGGCTTATTGTACCTTATAATTGATCACCCTGATATTTTTACCCCGGTCACCAACAACAGGTACTCCATGCTCCGATTTTGCTATTCCTTGCTGCTCTATGTGCTCCAGCCGCTGATTGGATTGCGTCTGTGGTGGCGTGGTCGCCGAGCACCGGCGTACCGCCGCCGCTGGACCGAGCGCTATGCCCTGTACCGAACTCCGGTATCACAACACGGCATTATTTTGCATTCGGTATCGGTCGGCGAAACACTGGCCGCAGTCCCTTTAGTTCGAGTGCTGCAGCAGCGTTACCCACAATTACCGATCACAGTCACCACCATGACGCCGACCGGCTCAGAGCGCGCCCGCGCAGCATTCGGTGACAGCGTGCAGCACCTGTACCTGCCGTATGATTTACCGGATGCCATGCACCGTTTTTATCGTCATCTACAACCTAAATTAGTCGTCGTGATGGAAACCGAGCTGTGGCCAAATATGATTTGGCATGCCCACCGACGCGGGATCCCGTTAGTGATTGCCAATGCACGGCTGTCTGCACGTTCGGCCCGAGGTTACGGAAAAATCCGGCGCTTTATGGCGCAATTATTACCCAGAATTGCCCATGTCGCCGCACAAACACCTGCCGATGGTGAGCGCTTTATCGCGCTCGGTCTGCCCGCAGCGCAACTAACCGTAACCGGCAGCATCAAGTTTGATATCAGCGTCACTGCGGAGCAACAAAACGCCGCCTCCACGCTACGAGCACAATGGGCGGCGCAGCGCCCCGTATGGATTGCCGCCAGCACCCATGACGGCGAAGAAAGCGCGATCTTGCAAGCCCATCAAGCACTGCTTGCTGCATTTCCAGATCTGCTGCTCATTTTAGTCCCCCGTCATCCCGAGCGCTTTACTGCCGTGCATGAATTAGTAAGTAAGTACCAACTTTCAAGTGTCACGCGCAGCAGCCAAGCGCCGGTCATGGCGACAACGCAAGTAGTGGTAGGTGATACCATGGGCGAAATGATGGTGCTGTATGGCGTGGCTGATCTGGCCTTTGTCGGCGGAAGCCTGATTGAACGCGGCGGACATAACCCGCTCGAACCCGCCGCCTATGGCTTACCGGTCTTAATGGGGCCGCATACCTTCAACTTTGCGCAAATTTGTCAGCAATTGGAAGAAGCCGGCGGCTTAACACGCGTCAGTGATGCGCGTAGCTTACAGCAAGCCGTCACCGAGCGTTTGCAACAGCCTGAACTGGCTGCCCGCCAAGGTAAGCAAGCACTCACCTTCATGCAGCAAAATCAAGGTGCGCTGTCGCGACTATTAACTCTATTGGATACCGCTTTGTCTGGTAGCGAGAAATAAATGATGAGTGTGAACGTTATCTATCCCGGCACTTTTGATCCGGTCACCAATGGCCATCTGGATTTAATTCAACGCGCCAGCCGCTTGTTTGGTCATGTCACCGTGGCCGTAGCGGCCAGCCCGAGCAAGCAACCGTTATTTACGCTGGATGAGCGGGTTGAACTCCTGCGCCAGTCTGTAGCCGCACTCCCCAATGTGACGGTTATCGGCTTTAAAGGCTTGCTGGTCGATTTGGCCAAAGCGCAGCACGCAACGGTGCTACTGCGTGGCGTGCGCGGCGTCACCGACTTTGATTACGAGCATCAATTGGCCAATATGAACCGCCGTTTGATGCCCGAGTTGGAAACCGTTTTTCTCACACCAAGCGAACAGTGGTCGTTTATCTCTTCCACTCTGGTGCGTGAAATCGCCTTACACGGCGGCGATGTCAGCGAATTTGTACCGGCGGCCGTCCTTGATGTTCTGCGCCATAAACAAACTTACCGCTAAGCCGTCTCGATACTCGAACACCTGCACGTTAAATCCACGACGACCTCACAACGGCGGAGCATGACTGGCTCCGCCGCGTGCCCGCTATGTCTGAGCGCCACCTGACGTTAACATGACCGATAAACTCGCTCACACGAGCTACGCGGTCACTTATCCGTAAAGACGTTCTCTGTAGATCATTTTGCTGTCGATGCTTTAGTGACCGGCGCTTTCGTTACAGGCGCTTGCACCGGTTTCGGCTGACAATGTGGACAATAAAAACTGTTGCGCTGGCCGATCCGCATGCTTTCAATTGGGGTACCACACACGCGGCAGGGTTCACCCGCGCGGCCATACACTTGTAAGGTTTGCGCAAAATAACCGGGGCGACCATCGGGCTGAGTAAAATCACGCAGCGTCGTGCCACCTTGTTCAATCGAGTGCGTCAGCACGGATTTGATAACGCCCACCAACTGTTCACATTGCGCCAACGTCAGCGAATGCGCCGGTAACATGGGATGCAAACGGCATTGAAACAGGGCCTCATTGGCGTAGATATTACCCACACCAACCACCACCAGATTGTCCATCAACCACGCCTTCAGTGCAGTACGCCGTTTACGGCTACGTTGATACAAATACTCGGCATTAAATTCCGGACTCAGCGGCTCTGGCCCCAATTTAGCCAATAATGCATGTGAAAGCGGCGTCTCACTCCACAACCAGCACCCAAAACGGCGCGGATCGTTATACCGCAATACCCGCCCATTGCTCAGTTGTACATCCACATGATCATGCAACGCCGGCGGCGTACCGGCCGGCACCACACGTAAACTGCCCGACATGCCCAAGTGGATAATGATCCATCCGACCGCCTGCAAGGTGGCTGGCTGACTGATTTGCAACAGCAGATATTTGGCTCGCCGCTCCACTGCCGTCACGCACAGGCCAGACAACTCCATGATCTCAGGAGCCACCGGCCAGCGTAATTTCGGCTGCCGCACCACCACCTGTACAATGGTTTGCTGTAAAACATGCGGCAAAATGCCGCGGCGGCTAGTTTCGACTTCCGGCAACTCTGGCATCACAACGATCCTTTTTCACGCGACCACTTATCATCCAAGGTATGGATAACATAGGTGCAAACAACATGCGCCCTATCTTAGCAAACCCATCATAAAGCGCACGCCACACGCAAATGTTCCCCGTAGGCCAAATCGCAGACATAAAAAAACCCAGCCGAAGCTGGGTTTTTGACAAGTCAGAGAAGAAAAATTATTTAATTTTTGCTTCTTTGTACACTACGTGCTGACGAACAACTGGATCGAACTTTTTCAGTTCCAGTTTTTCAGGCATAGTGCGCTTGTTTTTAGTAGTGGTGTAATAGTGACCAGTGTTGGCAGAAGACACCAACTTGATCTTTTCACGAATACCTTTAGCCATGAGTCAGCTCCTTACACTTTCTCACCGCGGGCACGCAGTTCAGCAAGAACAGCTTCAATACCCTTTTTGTCGATGATACGCATACCCTTGGTGGAAACACGCAGGGATACGAAACGTTTCTCGCTTTCTACCCAAAAGCGATGAGTGTGCAGGTTCGGCAGGAAGCGACGACGAGTCGCATTCATCGCGTGAGAGCGGTTATTACCGACTGCCGGACGCTTGCCAGTTACTTGGCATACTCGGGACATGTCAATTCTCCAAAAATCAAATCAGCTCGAGCGTCGTTAGGTTAAGGCTACCTCGTCAGGCAACGTGCCTTACCCGTGATTCTCAAAGGTCGGGGATTGTACAAGATATCTTGCCATTGCTCAAGAGGCAGTCACCCTCAGGATCAAGAAAGGATCTGCCGTTAACGGGCAAGATACCCCGACAAGTATCTAAACCACCAAAGATGCTTCCACAATTTGTGGGATGGCTTTACTGGGGCTGGGCGTAAGAATACCGCTTTCACGTGCCAAGTAAAATTTAAAAACAGTCGACTGTGGCCAAATTCCCGTCCGTGTTGCTCAATTTCCTGCTTTTTACGCGCATCCACCGGCGTATTGTAGACCAAACTGCGGTTCAAACTGTGGTAGGAGGTCTTGCGGTTTAATTTTTGCCGCTCAAAACAGCGATACCGCGCCGGCAAATAACGTTGCCGCGAGCCGTGGTGCTTTTGAAACTTCACGAAGCGGTAATCTTCCGCCCCATAGTGACCGGCAAAATCTTCGTCATAGCCAAAAAAACGCATGAAGCGTGCGCGTGACATGTAAAATAAATTAGAGTGGCCGGTCTGCCGCTGACCCTGCTCATCGGTTCGGTATACTTTAAAAAAGCTGCGCCCCGGATGACGACGGTACGCCATATAATGCAGTGTTTCAGGTGGGAAAATATGGTCTAAATCAGACAGTACAATCCGATCGGACTTCGCATAGGTGACCCCCAGATTGCGGGCACCGGCCTGATTCCACTGGATATCTTCATTGATACGCAGCCAAGTGATGTTCAGATTCAGCTGCGGGATCTCGTATTCAACCGGTGAACCATCATCCACAATCACAAATTCAATCACATCCAGCAAGGCCGGATCATACTGCTCATAATGGCGCAGTAGCTCGGTAACCGAGTCAATATTGGTTTGGTTGCAGTAAAAGTGCGTGATATATGACAGACGAATATGAGATTTATCATATGGATGTGGCTGATGCTGATTATCAATCATGCAATTTTCCATGCTCTTTTTATTATTAATTTACGCTAAATCCACCCCCGCTCCGCAAACGAAACGGTTTCACCGGTGCCAACCACCACATGATCGAGCACCCGGATCTCCACCAATGCACAGGCATCTTGAATCTGACGCGTAATTTGCCGATCAGCTCGACTGGGCTCAGCAACGCCAGAGGGATGGTTATGCGCCAAAATCAGTGCCGCCGCATTACATGCCAGTGCCGCTTTGATTATTTCACGGGGATGCACGGTGGCGCTATTAAATGTTCCGGCAAATAACTCCTCTTTTTTGATCACCCGATGCTGATTATCCAAAAACAGGACCAAAAAAATTTCGCGCTCACGGCTGCTTAAGCAACTTTGCAGATACTGCTGAGTGTCTTGCGGGCTACTCAAGGCACTGTCGCGCTGCAACTTCTCGGCCAAATAGCGGCGTGACATTTCGATGCTAGCCTGCAGCTGCACATATTTGGCTTCACCTAAGCCGTGCTGGCGACAAAACGTCAGCTGGTCTGCCGCCAGTAAAGCGCGCAGCGAACCAAAATCGCGTAGCAGACGCCGCGCCAGTTCGACCGCGTTACAACCTTGAATACCGGTGCGCAGGAAAATAGCCAAGAGCTCGGCATCGCTCAGCGCACCGACGCCCTGTTGTAATAATTTCTCCCGTGGTCGCTCGGCCATCGGCAATGCTTTTAATGGAACATGCGTCATCTGTGGCATTCCCTGCATCGGTGAAAATACGCGTCTTGACGATATACGGTTAATACTGGCCGTAATCGGTCGCTGATAGGTTGTAGAAGATCTCGACTGCGTGTGCGATCGGCGCGGCAAAAAGCTGCGAGACTGACCGCAACTTGCGCCCAGAGAGCCGCCCACGTACGCGGCTTCACGGCGCAAGCCCGGTGGGCGAAGCGCAAACACCGACGGATGTGGTAAAGTGTGCCGCATTGAGTCAACGTGATGTAGCCAATTTGCCAGAGGCGGAAATCGGCCATGAGTGCATTAACCAATAAACGAGTCCTGCTCGGGATCAGCGGCGGGATTGCGGCGTACAAATGTGTGGAGCTGGTACGCCGTCTGCGTGAGCAAGGCGCAGAAGTGCGGGTGGTGATGACCGCCGCCGCCAAAGCTTTTATTACCCCACTGACCTTACAAGCCGTCAGCGGACATCCTGTGGCTGACGACCTGCTAGATCCGGCTGCCGAGTCCTCCATGGGGCATATCCAGCTGGCCAAATGGGCCGATCTAGTGTTGCTGGCACCGGCCACCGCCGATCTGATGGCGCGCATGGCGGCGGGTATGGGAAATGACCTGCTAACGACCTTGTGTCTGGCCACCAGCTCGCCACTGGCGATTGCACCGGCCATGAATCAGCAGATGTATCAAGCGCAGGTCACCCAAGAAAATATCGCCAAACTGGCCGCTCGTGGTGCGCTGATTTGGGGGCCAGCCGAAGGGGCGCAAGCCTGTGGTGATGTCGGCCCAGGCCGCATGTTAGAGCCGGCCGAGCTGTGCCAACGTGTGAGCCAGCATTTTGCCCAGCAGCAAGATTTAGCCGGCATCGCGGTGCTGATCACCGCCGGCCCAACTCGCGAAGCGCTCGACCCGGTGCGTTTTATCAGCAATCACAGCTCTGGCAAGATGGGGTATGCGATTGCCGCCGCCGCCGCCGCACGTGGCGCGACGGTCACGTTGGTCAGCGGACCGGTCAATTTGCCAACCCCAGCCGGGGTTAAGCGCATTGATGTGGAAAGCGCGTTGCAAATGCAAAGCGCGGTGATGACCGAAGTCACACATCACCAGATTTTTATTGCCTGCGCTGCCGTGGCCGATTATCGTGCCGCCTGCGTCGCGCCGGAAAAGATCAAAAAAGCCGGTGACGAAATCAGCCTGACGCTGGTCAAAAATCCTGACATTGTGGCCGGCGTTGGTGCAATGACCACCCAGCGCCCCTTTGTGGTGGGGTTTGCGGCTGAAACCCAGAATGTGGAACAATATGCGCGCGACAAGCTCGCCCGCAAGAATCTGGATCTGATCTGTGCCAATGACGTATCCCTACCGGGACAAGGCTTTAACGCCGATCAGAACGCCCTGCATCTATTCTGGAAAGACGGGCAACACTCACTGGCGCTGGACAGCAAGGCCGCTCTCGGCCAGCAACTGATGGACAACATCGTCCGGCTCTACCGGCATACAGCAAATAATACGCTCTCATGAAAAAAATAGACCTGAAAATTCTCGACTCTCGCATCGGTAACCAATTTCCGCTGCCGTCTTACGCCACTGAAGGCTCTGCGGGTCTGGACCTGCGTGCCTGTCTGGATGATGCCATTACGCTGGAGCCTGGCAACACCGTGCTGGTGCCCACCGGTCTGGCGATTCACATCGGTGACCCGTCATTAGCCGCCGTGATCCTGCCGCGCTCTGGCCTTGGCCATAAGCATGGTGTGGTGCTCGGCAATCTGGTCGGTCTGATTGACTCCGATTATCAAGGGCAGCTGATGGTATCGGTGTGGAACCGTGGCCAGCAGACCTTTGTGATTGAACCGGGTGAACGTCTGGCACAGCTGGTGTTCGTGCCGGTGGTGCAGGCCGAATTCAATCTGGTCACCGATTTTGCCGAGAGTGAACGTGGTGCGGGTGGCTTTGGCCATACCGGTCGTCAGTAACACTGACACCACCGTACCCGGCCTTACCCTGGTGCTTTGATTTTCAGCCATCTGAGGCCCATCAGATGGCTTTTGGTCTTAAGGGAACCGCGATTAATGGCAGGAAATAATAAGAAAAACCGTCGAGAAGAGATCCTTCAGGCGCTGGCCCAAATGCTGGAGTCCAGTGAAGGGTCACAACGGATCACCACCGCGCGCCTTGCGGCGACGGTCGGGGTTTCGGAAGCGGCGCTTTACCGGCATTTTCCGAGTAAAGCCCGGATGTTTGAGGGGCTGATCGAGTTTATTGAAGAGAGCCTGATGTCGCGGATCAACCTGATCCTGACAGATGAAAAAGACACCCTGCTGCGCCTGCGCTTAATCGTTCAGCTGCTGCTAGGCTTTGCCGAGAAAAACCCGGGGCTGACCCGTATTTTGACCGGTCATGCCCTCATGTTTGAACAAGACCGGCTGCAAAACCGGATCAATCAACTGTTTGAGCGCATTGAAACCCAGCTGCGTCAGGTGATGCGCGAGCGTAAACTGCGCGAGGGCAAAGGCTTTGCTCAAGACGAAGGTCTGCTGGCTAGCCAGTTACTGGCGTTTTGTGAAGGTCTGATGTCACGCTTTGTTCGCTCGGAGTTTCGCTATCTGCCCACGCAAGATTTCGACATTCGCTGGCAACTACTGACCGCGGAGCTCGGCTAAGTCCACGCTACGCGCCTGCGCGAACCTCTGCACCGGCGGCCTCCCGCCGGTCACGTCTCCCTGCGAGATACGTACACGCCTTCCAGGCTACCTATCTACCGCACCCGCCTCTCTGCCACTGTTGTTGGTGTCTTATCCTCGACTGACGAGCTATTTTCCCCCACATCCATGCTTAGGCTCTCAATTTTGCGCACGAGGTTTGCCGCGCGTTGTATTTGATTACTAATTTTAATAAACGGATACAGGTTTCACGTCGCTATCGCCGCCGCCACACCAAATAATACTCAGATTATTCTTGGGCATCTGTGTCAGCGGTCTGTACATGCTGTTTCTCGCCTGTATGCCATCACTTCGAGGAGCATTTCGTGACTGCATTCGACATGATGTGGGTCGGCTTAGGCGGCGGCCTCGGCGCGTTATTGCGCTACGTGTTTAGCGTGCAAATTAAACGCCGCTACCAGGGGATCTTTCCGCTAGCCACTTTCACCATCAATATTTTTGGTGCCTTTGTGATTGGGTTTCTCAGCGTGTTATTTGGCGTTGATTGGGTTTCGCGTATTGGTACGCCAGTGAATGCGGCCATCATTACCGGTTTTTTGGGCGGTTACACCACTTTCAGCAGTATGCAGCTGGAAGCCTCACACCTGATTCAAAATAACAAAACGCTGCTGGCATTGACCTATTTAACGGCCTCCACCGCACTGGGTATGGCTGCCGCCGCGCTGGGTGCTTGGCTGGCGATGCCATAAGAGGGAAACGCAACCATGATTAATCTGGTGATCCTGATTTTTGTCGGTGGCGCGTTCGGTGCCATGTGCCGCGAATTTTTTATGCTGGGGTTTCCGACCCACGCCGGTGATTTCCCATTGGCGATTTTCCTTGCCAATGTGCTGGCCTCATTCTTACTCGGTTTGTCCACCGGCAGTCGTCAGCGCCTGCGGATCCACGAACATGTGCACCTGCTAGTCGGCACTGGCATCATGGGCGGGATGTCCACCTTCTCCAGCTTTGTCTATGCCGCGGTGACCTTGGTGCAAAATTCGGCCACTTTTCGCACGGCCCTGTGCTATATCGCGGCCAGTTTGCTGGCCGGATTAGCTGCCGCCGGCATTGGCACCTTACTCGGACAACGGCTCACTCAAGGCGACGAGCAAGAGCCGTAACATCACCGTGATCGACAGTTATGGTGGCGCAAAGCTGGTCTTTGCGCCTTTTTTTGGTCAACACCCAACATGTGAGCATCATGTTCAATCAGTTTCTTCGTACCCTACTGCGCGGTGCTGGACAGGTCTTTTTTGCCGGCAATGCCATCACTGGCGCCTTTTTCTTACTCGCCATTGCCTTTGCGGCGCTGCAAAACGGCACCCCTTATACTCTCCTTGGCGCGATCGTTGGCCTCACGGTATCTACCTTGATGGCTACCCGTTTGCACTTGGACGATAACGACATCGCGCAAGGGTTGCACGGCTTTAACGGTATCTTGGTTGGGATCACGGTGACCACCTTTTTCATCCCGTCACCACTCATGTGGGTGCTGCTGATCTCCGGCGCGATGCTTTGCCCGATAGCCGAATGTGCAATTAAACAATCGGTCACCCGCAGCTGGGGCGTGCCCGGCTCTACCTTGCCGTTTGTGCTGATTAGCTGGATGCTGTTGCTGGCCGGTTATAACCTCTCGGGGGTGCATCTGCATGTGTTATCCGCCGCGGTGCAGCATCCCGATGAAAGCCATGTCACTCTGTTGATGCTGTTTCAGGCCAGTATCCGTAACATTGCCCAAGTCTTTTTGCTCAACAATACTGTCAGTGGCGTGCTGATTTTAATTGGCTTGGCGTGGCGCTCACGGGCGATGGCGCTGACGACGCTGGGCGGAGCGATTTTGGCCACCACCGTGGCACGCCTGTTTGGTGCCGATACCTATTCGATTTTGACCGGCCTGTACGGCTTTTCGCCGGTACTAAGTGCGCTGGCCATTGGCCGCGTCTTTTATCTGCGTTCGCCAGTGCGCTTATGGTTAGCCATCTTCGCCACCTTAGTGACGGTACTGGTGCAAGCGGCGCTCAATCGCCTGTTCACCCCATTAGGGCTGCCCACCTTCACCGCGGCTTATCTGCTGACCTTGGCGATTTTTATGTTGGCGCGCCCCGCTCTGCAACCGCCATCAACCGTGGCGAATACCTCTGACTAATGCATCAAAATAAGGCACTAGCATCAACGGTACTGCGCGAAGGCTTCGCCTAAACCATGGCGTCCCCGCCTTCACGCCAGCCGTAATAAAAAAAGCAGCCCATCGGCTGCCTTTTTTATTTTATACCCTTCCTACTTGAAGCTGCAGCGGTGTTGGCTACGTTCGTTCACCCCAATCACATAGTTTGCCTATGCTCATGGGGATTCACTCACTTGCCGCCTACCTGCAACTTCACGTTGTTTGGGTATACATACGTGAGTTACACACCATATTCTGCGCGATAAGCCCGCACCGCATCCAGATGGGGGGCTAACTCTGGCTGGCTGGCCACTTGCTCTTCGAGGTAGCTAATCAGATCGTTTAGGGTAATGATGGCAATCACCTGACAGCCATAATCACGCTCTACTTCCTGAATCGCTGACAACTCGCCTTGGCCGCGCTCCATACGGTTCAACGCGATCATCACCCCAGCCAGCGACGCCTGATTAGCGGCAATGATTTCCATCGATTCACGGATCGCGGTACCGGCGGTGATCACATCATCCACCAGCATGACGCGGCCTTGCAGCGCACTACCGACCAGATTGCCGCCTTCACCGTGGGTTTTGGCCTCTTTGCGGTTAAAGCAATACGGCACATCGCGATCGTAGTGATCGGCCAGCGCCACGGCGGTGGTGGTGGCAATCGGAATGCCCTTGTACGCCGGGCCAAACAGCAAATCAAACTCGACGCCTGATTCATTCAACGCTGCCGCATAAAAGCGCCCCAGCTGCGCTAAATCACGACCGGTGTTAAACAGCCCAGCGTTGAAGAAGTACGGGCTCTTGCGACCGGACTTGAGGGTAAACTCACCAAAACGCAGTACCTGCTTGCGCAGGGCAAATTCAATAAACTCACGCTGATAGGCTTTCATGCTCTTTCCTTGTTACCGGTTACGATGTTGATGTGATGCTCGGCCACAGCCGCCTGTCGGCGCTGCGCCTGAATAATTCATTACAAAAGCAATAGTTCATTTCAAAAACAGCTGTCGCGCTGTTTGCTAGCTCTAACGCGGCACATCGGCCATAGCCCCGATATACCAGAGCTCGATTTATCAGGCCGTTATTTATCAGACATAGCAACAGGCGAAAAAAAAGCGGCTATCAAGCCGCTTTTCTTATTATTCGCTGAGCGCCGCTTTCTGCGCGGCGATAATGTCAGCAATGCCAGCCTTGGCCAGCGCCAGCAAGCTGAGCAACTCCTCATGGGAGAATGGCTCGCCCTCGGCGGTGCCTTGTACTTCAATCATGCGGCCATCTTCCATCATCACCACATTCATATCCGTTTCGGCGGCGGAGTCTTCCACGTACTCCAGATCGCACAGTGCTTCGCCATCCACGATGCCCACTGACACCGCAGCCACCATCCCTTTCATTGGATTGGCTTTCAGTGCGCCTTTAGCCACCAGCGCGTTCAGCGCATCGGCCAGGGCCACACAAGCACCGGAAATCGAGGCGGTACGGGTACCACCGTCGGCTTGGATCACATCGCAATCCAGAGTGATGGTGTATTCACCGAGCGCGGTCAGGTCTACCGCCGCACGCAACGCACGCGCAATCAGACGCTGAATTTCCATGGTACGGCCGCTTTGCTTGCCTTTGGCCGCTTCGCGCTGGTTACGGGTGTGAGTCGAGCGTGGCAGCATGCCGTACTCAGCAGTAACCCAGCCCTGTCCTTTGCCTTTGAGGAAACGAGGGACGCCTTCTTCCACGGTCGCGGTGCACAGCACTTTCGTTTCACCGAACTCCACCAGCACCGAACCTTCGGCATGTTTGGTGAAATTGCGGGTCAGGGTAATCGGTCGAACCTGCGAAGCCAGTCGGTTTGCCGGGCGCATCGCGTCCTCCTTAATCGGGAATCAGGTATCAGGGGAAATCGTTTGACCGCGCATTATACGGATTTGTGGCGCCGATGCCTAATCCCGCGCGGAGATTGGCACTGACGCCTTAGAGCCACTGGGTTATAATCGCCTGACATTCATTTTGATGACGAGATACACGCGCATGATCCGTAGTATGACAGCCTTCGCTCGCAACGAAGTTAAAGGCGACTGGGGCACCGCCGCCTGGGAGATCCGTTCCGTAAACCAGCGCTATCTGGAAACTTACCTGCGCCTGCCGGAGCAGTTTCGTTCTCTGGAGCCGGTACTGCGTGAGCGTATCCGTCAGCGTTTGACCCGCGGGAAAGTAGAGTGCGCGTTGCGCTTTGATGCCAACCCAGCCGCGCAAAGCACCCTGACCATTAATGAAGAGCTGGCGCGTCAGCTGATGGCCGCCGCAAAGTGGGTACAGCAAACCAGTGGTGAAGGCACCATCAATCCTCTGGAAGTGCTGCGCTGGCCGGGTGTTATGGCCGCCGCCGAACAAGATTTGGATGCGATTTCGGCCGCCCTGATGGCCGGCTTTGAACAAGCAATGGATGAGTTCGTGGCCGCCCGTGAACGTGAAGGTAGCGCACTCAAAGCACTGATTGAGCAGCGTCTGGATGGCGTCAGCGCCCAAGTGGCAATTGTGCGTAGTCATATGCCGGATGTGCTGCAGTGGCAGCGTGAGCGTCTGCAAAGCAAGATGGAAGATGCGCAAGTGCAGGCCGACAACAACCGTCTGGAGCAAGAGCTGGTACTGCTGGCCCAGCGTCTGGATGTGGCCGAAGAGCTCGACCGCCTCGAAGCGCACGTGAAAGAAACCCGCGCGATTTTGAAAAAGAACGAAGCCGTGGGCCGTCGTCTGGACTTCATGATGCAAGAGTTCAACCGCGAAGCAAATACCTTGGGCTCAAAATCCATCAATGCTGAAATCACCGGTTGCAGCGTCGAGCTGAAAGTGCTGATTGAGCAGATGCGTGAGCAAATTCAGAATATCGAATAAGCCAAGCTGTTTTGATATACCCAAAAAAAGCGCCAGTAAGGGCGCTTTTTTATTTCCCGTAAGACAACCTATTCATAATTGCCCCCATTCATAATCCCCCCAAATAGTGCGCCGATAAAACGCAATAAACGTGAGCAAAAATCGACACTAAAATCTAAGCCAAAATCGCATTTTGACCGCCCGTTTTTTAAAACATTCCCACCCGAGAACATTAATTTTTCTGGCCTCATTCTGCCGGCTATTGAGTTGTAAATTTTGCCGCTACGCCGGAAACACCTTTAATGCAGCAGCACTGCATAGCCCCAGCTTGATAAATAAAGCACTTGGTAAAAAGCGTGAGCTAATTAGGCTATTCATCCTGCATAAATCCGAAAATGCGAGTCGTTATCAGTCAAATATCGACATGCAGGGTTACAGTCCGACATCAATATTCGCGTGCAGCTAAGCAACCGAGCGCATACATTCTCGCCGTTGCCAACACCGAGCGATCGCCGTGTTCGCAACCTCGCAAGAAGACGTAAAAGCAAGAAGACGTAAGAAGAGCAGTTTTATTTAACAATAATATTTCGCATAAGGCTTCAAAGATGAAAAAGATTTACTTAACCGCCGTTGCCGCCGTATTTGGTCTGTCTTCCGCCATGAGCTTTGCCGCCACTGGCTCAGAGAAAATGCCAGAAAAAGCGCCAGCCCATACGACGCATCACAGCGCGGTGGTAAAACACCACAAAACCGCCACGCATAAAAAAGTGCATCAAGCCAAACTGAATACCGTCGCGGCCAAAAAATAAGCCTCGTGGCTCACGGGATAATTTGACGCCCTGACTTCTTGTTGATGGCACACACACTAAGAACGTTAATAAGGCGACTCTCATCATTATTACTATCATGTAGTGATGCCATGTAGAGTCACCTTTTAACTGCACTAAGCGCCTCATTAAATACAAACCATGACGGCGTTTAGAACATAGCCGCAAATGATACTTCAATGGCCTTAATGACCGCCCGAACCCGCGCGGCATGCTGCACATCACGATGCATCACTAACCACACCTCATAAGGCTTTTGTAACTGTCTTTCTGGCCAAACACGCACCAAACCGACTTGCTCAGCCAGCGGTACCGCAATTTCACCTAGCCCCAATCCCGTCATCAGCGCGTGACGCAGCATTAAGCTGGTGTTAACGCCAGCGGCAATTTTCGCCCCATCCGCCGGTTCATCAAGCATCGTTAGTGCGCGAGAGTTCTGCCAATGTGGCTCGTAAACCACCAGCGAATGGCCAGCAAAACCATTGCCTTGCTCAGGCATTCCTTGACGGGCTAAATACTCGGCCGAGGCATACAAACCTATCGGCCAAGAGGCCAGTTTACGAATGATCAGATCGGGATTGGTTGGTTTCACCGAGCGGATTGCAATATCAGCCTCACGCAAGGTCAGATTGGCCACCTGTGTCGAAGTATTGAGGATCACCCTGATATCTGGATGATGCCGATGTAACTCACGCAGTGCAGGCAGTAAAAAATCGATACCGAGCGTATCGGTGGTCGCAACATTCACCTCCCCCACCAATCGGTTATCCACCCCTTGAGCGGCTCGGACAAAATCCATAGCCGCCAACTCCATCTGCTCGGCACTGGCTAATACCGTCTCTCCCACAGGGGTCAACACATAGCCTTGCGAGGTGCGCAAAAACAATGTGGCCGCCAATCCATGCTCCATCGCCGCAATACGCCGACCTATCGTCGCTTGATCAACCCCCACGACACGCGCCGCAGCGCGCAAACTCCTTTCACGATATAGCGCCAAAAAAATCTTGGCATCATCCCAATTCATTACATCTCCTCGTCAAGATGCATTTTTGCATTATCGGTTAGGGCTAATACTGCGTTTATTCATCGGTAGTTTCTACTATCGTCGTCTACCAACGAGATCCCGTTACCGCGGTCGAATTACTATCGGAGCCCACTATGTACCCACAATCGCATCCACAATCTTTTACTCTTCCCGCCACGATGTACGCCGTAGAAATTACCCAGCCGGGCGGACCTGATGTCTTGCAATTAACCACTCGCCCGACACCACAGCCCAAAAGTGATGAAGTGTTGATTCGCCATTATGCTGCGGGGATCAATGGTCCTGATGCTATGCAACGCAAAGGGTTGTATCCGGCACCGGCCGGCGTCACCGATATTCCAGGATTAGAGGTATCTGGGATCATCGTGGCCAAAGGTGATCGCGTCTCTCATCTCAATATCGGAGATAAGGTCGCGGCGCTGATCCCAGGCGGTGGATATGCACAATACAGTGTTGCCCACGAAAGCAATACGATGCCGCTTCCTGCTGGAATGAGCTTTGTCGATGCCGCCGCATTACCTGAAACATTGATGACCGTATGGACCAATATGTTTGAACGGGGTCAATTTAAACCCGGTGATACCATTTTGATTCATGGTGGTGCGTCAGGCATTGGCACTACAGCGACCATGCTCGCTAAAGCTTTTGGTGCGGCCAAAATCATTACCACGGTGGGTTCACCGGAAAACAGAGATGCCAGCCTAAAGCTCGGTGCCGATGTCGCCATACTTTATAAAGAAGAGGACTTCGTTGAGGCCGTACTCCATGCCACTGATGGCCATGGGGCCGACATCATTCTCGATATTATTGGAGGTGATTATGTTGCGCGTAACTATGCCGCTGCCGCCATGCATGGGCGTATCATCCAAATCGGCATCGTAGCGGGCGCCGCTCGCCAACTCGATCTGTTCCCGTTACTGCAAAAAAGGCTTACCCATACAGGTTCAACGCTGCGCTCTCGTACTCCACAAGAAAAAGCGGCACTGATTGCGCAATTAAAACAACACGTATGGCCACTGCTCGAAAGTGGACAAGTTAAACCACAAATTTATCAGACCTTCCCTCTGCATGAGGCGGCGGCCGCGCATCAATTGCTCGACTCAGGGCGTCATTTTGGCAAGATCGTCTTCGACTTTGGATCTCTTACAGATCACACGTCACTACCGTGCACCGATAAAGCCATATGCTAAAAAAAGCCCCGCCGGGTGGCGGGGAAAAATAGCCTGTTGAATCAGGCCACATACTCATTGGTAGAGATCATGCTCATGGGCCGACTGCGCTGCGTGAATAGGGGTCACTCAACACGGTCATGTAATGCTGCGCCCGCGGATTGGATCACCTTCTGATACCAGAAGAAGCTGTCTTTACGGATCCGGCGCAAGGTGCGTGGCGACTGCTCATCCCGATCCACATACACGAAGCCGTAGCGTTTTTGATATCCATTGAGCCAACTCAAAATGTCGGTAAATGACCAAGCGCAGTAGCCAAGTAGCTGCACGCCATCTTGCATCGCTTGCTGACAAGCCAGCAGGTGACTGCGCAAGTAATCGATGCGGTAGTCATCGTGGATCTTGTCATCCGCTTCCAGCTTATCGAACTCACCCAGACCGTTTTCGGTGATCATCATCGGCAAGTGATAGCGCGAGGCCAAACGGCGCAGCGCAATGCGCAGACCGGTCGGATCGATGGCCCAATCCCAGTTACTGGTCTCCAGATGTGGGTTCGGCGTGGTGCGATACAGCCCCGGCACACCGCTAGATGGCGTGGTACCTTTGCGCCCAGTGTTATTGATGCGCTGCAGCGTCTGCCCATCGAGCGGGTTATCGGTATAGGTCAGGGTATAGTAGTAATTGACCCCGATATAATCCGGCTTACCTTCGGCCAATAGCTCTAAATCACCCGGTAAAATCTGCGGCGCCTCACCGCGCTCACGCAGCCACGCCAACGAAGCCTGTGGATAGCGGCCATAGCAATACGCATCCAGCCACCAGTAGTTAGTCATCTCTTCAGCGTTTTCATAAGCCAGAATATCTGCTGGCGCCGCCGAGGCCGGATAGGCCGGCGAATAGGCAAAGCTAGGGCCTATCAAACCGTTCGGCACATGCTGGCGAAACGCTTTGATCACGGAGGCATTGGCTAAAAACGCAATATGGTTGGCGGCAAAGAAGCGTTTCCTATCTTGCACCGCTGGCGGATGGGTTCCCAGCAAGTAGGCATTAGTCAGATTAAAATTCTGCTCATTGAGCGATACCCAATATTTCACCTTGTTGGCAAAGCGGCGGTACAGCGTTACGCAATAGTGCTCAAAATCGGCAATGATGCGCCGATCTTCCCAGCCACCGTATTCATCTTGCAGCGCTTGCGGCAGATCCCAGTGATATAAGGTCAGCACCGGCTCAATGCCGTGCGCCAGCAGCGCATCAATCAGGCGCTCATAAAATGCTAAACCGGCTTCATTCACCGCACCGCGCCCGGTCGGGAAAATGCGTGGCCAGCTGACCGAGAAACGGTAGGCTTTCAGGCCCATTTCGGCCATCAGCGCCACATCTTCTTCCATGCGATGATAGTGATCGACCGCCACATCGCCATTACTGCCTTGAAACGTGGTGCCGGGAATTTTGGTGAACAGATCCCAGACCGATGGCCCTTTGCCATCTTCATTCCACGCCCCTTCCACTTGATAGGCGGCGGAGGCGGCGCCCCACAGAAAATCGGTGGCAAACGGCTGCAGGTGAGAGTGATGCATTCAAAAGCTCCTTGTCACAGTGCGGTCACAGTACAGATCGTGCTTGGCAATAAGCATCGCCCAGACCTACAATTCCGTCCAATGACATTTAATCTGCTTTTTCATTCCACAGAGGAATGATGGGGGAAGCTATGGAACTGCGCGATCTGCGAGCCTTTGTCACCTTAAGCGATGTCCTGCATTTCAGTCAGGCAGCCGAACGGCTGCACATTACCCAATCGGCGCTCAGCAAGCAGATTAAACGGCTGGAGCAAGCGCTCGGCGGCGCATTACTGGCCCGCAGTGCCGGCGCTACCACGCTTACCCCACTTGGACGGGCATTGCTGGATGAAGCGCGCGACATCGTGCGCCGCAGTGAGCAATTACCGCTGACTGCCCAAGATGTGCTGGCCGGCAACCGTGGCCTGCTGCGAGTCGGCTTTGGTGTGGCGACCAATCGTCTGGTACCGGCGGCGGTGGCGCGCTTTCGCCGTGAGCGGCCACTGGTTAATATTGAACTGCACGATCTGTCCACCCATCACCAAATCTTAGCCTTAAGCGAAAATCGTCTCGATCTGGGGTTTTGTCGTCTACCCGCCCCACGCGGATGGTATGCTATGCCGGTGGTGCAAGCCAACTTTGTGGCCGTACTGCCGGCTGACTACCCGCCCGTCCACGCCTTAGATGAGTTGGCCGCCTACCCGCTAGCGATGTTACGCCGCGATCGCGCGCCTTCTTTTTACGACAACTTGATGCACTATTTGGCGCAAAGCGGGCTACGTTTTCAGCGCCTGCATTATTTGAATGATTTTGCGGCCGGAATTGCCACCGCCGCCGCCGGGATTGCATGGACTATTTTGCCCTCGTCCACCTTGGTCGATCATCCGGCGGTGCGGGTATTGCCCCTGACCGAGCCCGCGGCGTGCTGGACAATCGGACTCGTCTGCCCAGCCGCGCCGACCACGCCACTGCTGCAAGAATTTTGCCGCACGGTGGCCGAGTTCAGTGAGATCCGCTAACCCATCGCCCCTCAACGTGGCGCGTACCCAAGCCAGTGTGATGCATCCCGCAGCTTGCACTCGACGCGCCCAATTAACCGCACGAAATGTCGCTTAATTTCACAGAATTTACATTCTGGCTATGATAAGCACGACTCGGTCACAAAATAGAACATTGCGCTTTCAGATTTCGCCTGCGACGCCGCTAGCCAAGATGATCAGTAATCCGTCCGCGCCGTATGCAGGAGCAATCAGGAAGCACGCCTATGAAGACGCTATCACTCAAACACAAAATTCTCCTTTCGGTCACTCTGGCACTGACGCTGGTGATCGCCTTGTTATCTTGGCGCAGCTACTCGGCGCAAAAAGCCATTTTGTTGCAAGATGCGCAAGAACAAACCGAGCGTCTGGGCATTCAGCAAGCGGAGCGCATTCGCGATTGGCTGTCAGCGCGACGTGATGTAATTCAGGCCATGGCCGGTAAAATCTCCGCCCAACCCCTGACGGTACTGCAACAAGCTCAAAACTCCGGTCGCTTCCAGCTGACCTATTTTGGTCAAGCCGATGGCGTGATGCACGATGCCGACCCGACAATCGATCGCAGTCAGTACGATCCGCGCTCGCGTCCGTGGTATCAGGAAGCCAGCCAACAGGGCAAGATGATCACCACCAAACCCTATCTGGGCGTAGCGGCAGAAGGCACTATTTTGACCATTGCCCAGCCGGTTAACACTGGCCTTGTCAGTGGGGTCGTGGGCGGCGATCTGGCGATTAACACGATCGTGGAAGATATCAGCAAGATGGTGCTGCCCGCCGACGGTTTTGCCATTTTGATGCACAAAGACGGTACGGTGATCGCGTATAAAGATGCGGCCAAGGCGATGCGCTCCGCTTCGGAAATCGATAACGATCTGAACAACCAAACCATCGAACAGAGCAAAAACGGCCATACCCTGACGCCGCTGTATTTCGAGCAAGAGCAGCGCGACAAGCTGGTGTGGGCTACCAACATTCCCGATACCGATTGGGAGCTGGTGTTGGTGCTGGATAAAGACACGCTGGAAGCACCGCTGCAAAACCTGCTGTTGACCCAACTGGGGCTGGCACTGCTGGTGTTGGTCGGCAGCATCGGGGCTATCTCGTACCTGATTGGCGTGCTGCTCGGCCCACTGGGTAACGTGGCGCGCGCGCTGGCACGCATTGCCGACGGTAACGGCGACCTGACCCAACGCATTGTGGTTAACACTCAAGATGAAGTCGGCCAACTGGCAGACAGCTTCAACCGCTTTGTCGGCAGTCAACATCAACTGATCACCCATATCCGCGCCTTGGCCACCGAATTGAACGCCGATGCCGAGCGTAGCTTGGTCATCAACCAAGAAGCGGTCAGCGAATTACAGCGCCAGCAGCAAGACGTCACCATGGTCGCCACCGCCGTGACCGAAATGGCCAGCGCCACCCAAGAGATTGCCAACAGCGCCGAGCAAACGGCTACCGCCGCTCAGCAATCCACCGCCAGCAGCGAGCAAGGCAAAGTGCTGGTGAATAAGACCCGTCAGTCCATCAATAATCTGGCCGATGAAGTCAGCGAAGCCACCGAAGTGATCGGCGCGCTGAGTCAGCATGCGCAGGCGATTTCCGGTATTTTGTCCACCATTCAGGGCATTGCCGAGCAAACCAACCTGCTGGCACTGAACGCGGCGATTGAAGCGGCGCGCGCCGGAGAGCAAGGGCGCGGTTTTGCGGTGGTAGCTGACGAAGTACGGGTATTGTCACGCCGTACCCAAGACTCCACGCAGGAGATCCACTCCACCATCGATACCCTGCAGCAAACCACCGCCCGCGCGGTGAGTCTGATGCAAACCAGTCAGGCGCTGGCCGGTAACAGTGTGGAGGATGCCGATGCCGCGGCGCGAGCGTTGGAAGAGATCACTCATGCCGTAGCGCTGATTTCCGATATGGCCAGTCAGATTGCCACCGCCGCCGAGGAGCAAACCCAAGTGACGGGGGAAATCACCCAGAACACCACCGCGATCAAAGATGTAACCGACGAGATCACCGCCGCGGCCATGCGCGATCTGGATCAGGCGCAAGCCCTGAAAGGTCGCGCCAGCAATCTGAGCCAGCAAGTATCGACCTTTATTTTATAACGGTCATTTTATAGCGGTTATTTTATAACTGTTGTTATCACTGCTTTTTATCGCCAGAACTTGGCTCTATTAGCGGCATAAATCAGGGCGACACCAGTCGCCCTGATTTATTTTCTTTTGGCAGAACTCAAATGCCGCCTTGATATTCAACTTTATTCTTATCGCCGCAGAACATATCCGATATAACACATCCGAAAATAACCTAACCCCTATTTTTAGGGTTAGCCTACTTTTAATAACCCACCGACCAAACCACGCAGACAAAAAATAAATTTACCGCCAAGCATTTAATAAAATAGTGCCGAATAATTAATGAGTTAAATAATTATTGGTGTGATAAATGGCCTTGTTTTTGTTAGCGCACCTGTAACCAATGGTATCTAACTACGCCAAACCAATAAAAACAGAAACTGACTTTTTCATTCATCCCGCATTCAGAAAATTGGCGTTATGATTCATTCCATCGTTAAGCAACACCTATCGTTATGACGGATACCGCGTATCCCGCTCACTGAATTGTTAGCTTAACTTAATTGGCTTAACCATCTACCGAGGTCGTTATGAACAAAATGCTGAAATTCGTATTACCACTGGCGCTGTTTTCTGCTCTGTCTGCGGCCCCGGCCATGGCAGCCTATACCGGTACTCCAGCCGCAGCTCAAGTCAGCGTAAAAGATCTGGCTAACCAGAAAAATGATGCGTGGGTAACCCTGCAAGGCAAACTGGTTTCTCAAGTTAGCCATGACAAATACCTGTTCTCTGACGGCAGCGGCGAAATCCAAGTCGAGATCGATCAGAAAGTGTGGAATGGCGTGAATGCCGGCCCGAACGACACCGTAAAAATTACCGGTGAATACGATCGCGAGTGGGGCATGGATAAAAACAAAGTGGATGTGAAATCCATCTCGTTAGTGAAATAATTTTGTTCAGCCACCTAAGCAACGCGTCTTAGGTGGCTGTATTTGCATGCCTAGATGTACCGTCTTCCCTGTTTCCCTTTCCGATAACAGTTTCAGATAACCTCTTCAGACAATACGCGTTCATCGGGCACCTCACTCATGAGGCTAACGCAGATCCTGACAATCCTGACGACAGCCTGAGCAATTTGGGCTAAAATGATCGTTTACCCGCCGTCAGTTGCCGCTCGGTTAGCCGTAAAGGCACCGCCGCACACTGACAGCCTGTCGTCCCGTAATCCCCGGCCTTTGCCCGTATAGCGGCGGTCACCGACTTCACTGCTCGGCACCCGTACCGGGGTACCTGTAACTGGATGCCTGTAACCGTATACCTGCAACTGTATAGTGACATTATGCCCAAAGGTACTCTGTATATTGTTTCCGCTCCGAGCGGTGCTGGTAAATCCAGCCTTATCAATGCATTGCTGAAAACTCACCCAACCTACGACATGCAGGTTTCGGTGTCGCACACCACCCGTGAACCACGTCCGGGCGAGAATAATGGTGAGCATTACCACTTTATCAGCGTGGATGAATTCAAAGCGCTGATTGAGCAGCAAGCGTTTTTAGAATACGCGGAAGTATTTGGTAACTATTACGGTACTTCCCGCCCGACCATCGAAAAAGTGTTGGATCAGGGCATCGATGTCTTCTTGGATATCGACTGGCAAGGTGCACGTCAGGTGCGTGAGCAAATGCCTCAGGCACGCAGCATTTTCATCCTGCCACCGTCACGGGAAGAGCTGGAGCGCCGCCTGCGTGGCCGCGGTCAGGACAGTGATGACGTGATCGCCAAGCGCATGGCCAAAGCGGTCAGCGAGATGTCGCATTACGATGAGTATGACTATCTGATCGTGAACGACGATTTCGATCAAGCGCTGGTTGATCTGAAGAACATTATCCGCGCCGAGCGCCTAAAACGAGAGCGTCAGGGGCTGCGCCACGGTGCGATGATCAGCAAATTGTTGGCAGAGTAAGCTCGGATTGAGTATCATTTCTAGTCATTTGTCTTTTCCCTATTGGATCCATTGGAGTCGTTCATGGCCCGCGTAACCGTACAAGACGCCGTTGAGAAAGTTGGTAACCGTTTTGACCTGGTACTGGTCGCTGCACGTCGTGCGCGTCAGATGCAAACCCAGGGTAAAGATCCGCTTGTCCCGGAAGAGAACGACAAGTACACCGTGATCGCCCTGCGCGAGATCGAAGATGGTCTGATCAACGCTGACATTCTGGATGCCCGTGAGCGTCAAGAACAGCAGGAGCAAGAAGCGGCTGAACTGCAAGCTGTTGCAGCCATCGCTGAAGGCCGTCGTTAATTCTGTTACAGAGTGCGCCTTAAGCCTTGTATTTATTTGAGAGCCTGTACCAAGTTGCACAGCGCTACCTGCCTGAGGATCAGATAGATCGCCTCAGGCAGGCATTTATTGTTGCGCGTGATGCACACGAAGGACAAACCCGCTCCAGCGGGGAGCCTTACATCACCCATCCGGTGGCGGTGGCCTGTATTCTGGGCGAAATGCACCTCGATCACGAAACCTTGATGGCAGCCCTGCTGCATGACGTGATTGAAGACACCGATATTACCCATCAAGATCTGCAAGAGCGGTTTGGCAAAAGCGTGGCCGAGCTGGTCGAGGGCGTGTCCAAACTCGATAAGCTCAAATTCCGCGATAAGAAAGAAGCCCAAGCCGAAAACTTTCGCAAAATGATCATGGCGATGGTGCAAGACATCCGCGTCATTTTGATCAAGCTGGCCGACCGTACGCACAACATGCGCACCTTAGGCTCACTGCGCCCTGATAAACGTCGGCGTATTGCGCGCGAAACGCTCGAAATCTATAGCCCGCTGGCCCACCGTCTGGGTATTCATCACCTGAAGACCGAGCTGGAAGAGCTAGGCTTTGAAGCCCTGTACCCGAATCGTTTTCGCGTCCTCAAAGAGGTGGTGAAAGCGGCGCGTGGCAACCGTAAAGAGATGATCCAAAAGATCTTATCCGAAATTGACGGTCGCCTACGTGAAGTGGGGATCAGCGCCAAAGTCAGCGGACGAGAAAAACACCTTTACTCCATCTACAACAAAATGCGGCTCAAAGAGCAGCGTTTTCACTCGATCATGGATATCTATGCCTTTCGGGTGATCGTCAAAGATGTCGACAGCTGTTACCGCGTGCTCGGTCAAATGCACAGTCTGTACAAACCGCGCCCTGGTCGCGTCAAAGATTACATTGCCATTCCCAAAGCCAACGGCTACCAATCCCTGCACACCTCGATGATCGGCCCGCACGGCGTACCGGTTGAGGTGCAGATCCGTACCGATTATATGGATCAGATGGCAGAGATGGGGGTGGCGGCCCATTGGGCCTACAAACAGCAAGGCGAGTCGGTCTCGACCGCGCAAATCCGCGCCCAGCGCTGGATGCAAAGCTTGCTGGAGCTGCAGCAAAGTGCCGGTAACTCGTTTGAGTTTATCGAGAGCGTGAAATCCGATCTGTTCCCCGATGAGATTTACGTGTTCACGCCGGAAGGCCGCATTGTCGAGCTGCCGGCAGGCTCCACACCGGTGGACTTTGCCTACGCGGTGCATACCGATATCGGCCACACTTGTGTTGGCGCACGGGTTGATCGCCTGCCATTCCCGCTGTCGCAAGCCTTAAGCTCGGGGCAAACGGTGGAAATCATCACCGCACCGGGCACCCGGCCAAACGCCGCGTGGCTCAACTTTGTGGTCAGCTCCAAAGCGCGGGCCAAAATCCGCCAGATGCTGAAAAACCTCAAACGCGATGACTCGGTCAGCCTTGGCCGCCGCCTGCTCAATCACGCCTTAGGCAGTGTGAAACTGCAAGATATCGCGCCAGAGAAAGTCAAACGCGTGCTGGATGACCTGAAACTGCACACGCAAGATGACCTGCTGGCCGAAATTGGCCTCGGTAATGCCATGAGCGTGGTGATTGCTCGCCGTTTGCAACAGGAAGTCAGTGAGCCGCAACCGGAGCCAAGTGGAAAAGCCTTACCGCACAAAAAGCTGCCGATCCGCGGTGCCGATGGCATTTTGCTGACCTTTGCCAAGTGCTGCCGACCGATTCCGGGCGATCCGATCATTGCCCACGTCAGCCCAGGTAAAGGCTTGGTGATCCACCATGAGTCTTGCCGCAACATTCGCGGCTATCAGAAAGAGCCGGAAAAATTCATGGCCGTCGAGTGGGATAAATCCGCCGCTAGCCAAGAGTTTATTACCGAGATCAAAGTCGAGATGGTGAACCATCACGGCGCGCTCGCTGATCTGACCGCGGTGATTGCCACCACTGAGTCCAATATTTACAACCTGACCACCGAAGAGCGCGATGGCCGCGTGTACAACATTTTCATCCGGTTAAGCGCACACGACCGGGTTCACTTGGCCAACATCATGCGCAAAATCCGGGTAATGCCGGATGTCATCAAGGTCAGCCGTAACCGTTACTGATTAATCATGACTCCAGAACGTTTTCAACGGATCCAACAGATGCTGGCCTTGCGCCAGCCTGATCTGACTGTCTGCATGGAACAAGTGCACAAGCCGCACAATGTGTCGGCGGTGATCCGTACCGCCGATGCGGTCGGCGTACACGAAGTGCATGCGGTATGGCCAGGCGATCGGATGCGCTCGTTGGTGTCTACCGCCGCCGGTAGCAACAACTGGGTGGAGATCCGCACTCACCGCACCATTGGCGCGGCAGTCGGCCATCTCAAAGCGCAAGGCATGCAAGTGCTGGCCACCCACCTGTCCGATAAAGCGGTGGATTTTCGCAGCATCGATTACACCCGCCCAACCTGCATTTTGCTTGGTCAGGAAAAAACCGGTATCAGCGAAGAAGCGCTGGCGTTAGCCGATCACCAGATCATCATCCCGATGGTCGGTATGGTGCAGTCGTTGAATGTGTCGGTGGCCTCGGCGCTGATTTTGTACGAAGCCCAACGTCAGCGTCAGCTGGCGGGCATGTATGACAGCTGCGCCGCCAGTCGCCTGAGCGAAGAAGAGCAGCAACGTCTGCTGTATGAAGGCGGCTATCCGGTGATTGCCAAAGTGGCGCGCCGCAAAGGGCTGCCGATGCCGCAGATTGACCAATACGGTGAAATCGTGGCGCCGCCCGAGTGGTGGGCGGCGATCCAGGCGGCGGATAACTAAGTGATGCGCGGGCGTCTGCTCGATGCACTGCCGCTGACCGCCCTGTCTGGGGTGGGCAGCAGCATGGCCGGTAAGCTGGATAAGCTTGGCCTGCACTCGGTGCAGGATCTGCTGCTGCACCTGCCACTGCGCTATGAAGACCGTACCCGCATCACACCAATTGCCGGCTTGCTCCCGCTGGTGCATGCCAAAGTCGAAGGCACCATCCAAAGCTGTGAGTTAACCGGTGGTCGGCGGCGCATGCTGCTGTGCCGGATTAGTGATGGCTCAGGCATCCTCAGTTTGCGCTTTTTCCACTTCACCGCGGCGATGAAAAACTCGCTGGCGGTGGGGCGTCGCATCAGTGTCTTTGGTGAAGTCAAACGCGGACAAATTGGCCCCGAGATGATGCATCCCGAATATCGCTTGCTCGGTGAGCAGGCCGATAGCAGCGTCGAAGAGACGCTCACCCCGGTTTATCCGGCGACCGAAGGGCTCAAGCAAGCCAGCTTACGCAAACTCACCGATCAAGCATTAGCGATGCTCGATAGCGTCGCCATCCCCGAGTTACTGCCTGACAGTCTCAATCATCGCCAGATGGGCATTGTGCAGGCATTACACCTGCTGCATCGGCCTACGCCCGATATCAGCGCCGAGGCGCTGGAGCATGGTCGCCATCCGGCGCAGCAGCGCTTGATCCTTGAAGAGCTGTTAGCCCATCACTTGAGCATGCTGCAAGTCCGCGCCGGAACCCAAGCGCATCAAGCACCGAGCTTACCGCCATGTCAGCAGGCCGCGTTGTATCAGCAGTTTCTGGCCGCCTTGCCGTTTTCGCCGACCAGTGCCCAACAGCGGGTAGTGCGCGAAATCGCCACCGATTTGGCCAAAGCGCAGCCGATGATGCGTTTGGTGCAAGGGGATGTTGGCTCCGGTAAAACCTTGGTGGCCGCTCTGGCGGCGTTGCAAGCCATCTGCGCCGGTCAGCAAGTGGCCTTGATGGCACCGACCGAGCTATTAGCCGAGCAACACGCCACCACCTTTCGCAGCTGGTTTGAGCCGCTGGGTATTCGAGTCGGCTGGCTAGCCGGCAAGCAAAAAGGCAAAGCGCGAATCGCGGAGCAACAAGCGATCGCCGATGGCGAGGCCATGATGGTGGTCGGCACCCACGCGCTGTTCCAGCAAGAAATTCACTTTGCTCGCTTGGGCCTCATTATCATTGATGAGCAGCACCGCTTCGGGGTGCATCAGCGTCTGACCCTGCGCGAAAAAGGGGCCAGCAACGGCCTGTATCCACATCAGCTGATCATGACCGCCACCCCTATCCCGCGCACATTGGCGATGACCGCCTATGCCGATCTCGACACCTCGGTGATCGACGAACTCCCGCCCGGACGCACGCCAGTCACCACGGTCGCCATCCCCGATACCCGACGCGCCGATATCATCCGCCGCGTCAGCGATGCCTGCCAGCAAGAGCGCCGTCAGGCCTATTGGGTCTGCACCCTGATTGAAGAATCCGAGCAGCTTGAAGCACAAGCCGCCGAAGACACCGCCGCCGATCTGCGTCTGCAGTTGCCGGCACTGCGCATCGGTTTGGTGCATGGCCGCATGAAAGCGGCGGAAAAGCAGGCGGTCATGGCCGAGTTCAAAGCCGGCGCGTTAGACTTACTGGTTGCCACCACGGTGATTGAAGTGGGGGTGGATGTCCCGAATGCCAGTTTGATGATCATCGAAAACCCTGAACGACTGGGCTTGGCGCAGTTGCACCAGTTACGTGGCCGGGTTGGCCGTGGCGCGGTCGCCTCGCACTGCGTACTGCTGTACAAGACCCCACTCACCGCCACCGCGCAAAAGCGCTTGAGCGTGCTACGTGACAGTAACGATGGCTTCGTGATTGCCCAGCGAGATCTGGAAATCCGCGGCCCCGGTGAGCTATTGGGGACTCGGCAAACCGGTTTGGCTGAGTTTAAAATTGCCGACTTGCTGCGCGATCAAGCGCTGATCCCTGAGGTGCAAAAACTGGCCCGTCACCTGCACGAGCGCTATCCCGAGCACGCCGCCGCCTTAATCGAGCGCTGGCTGCCACGGCGAACCGATTACTCTCAGGCTTAATCTCGCGGCACACTGCGGTGTACTCCCGCATCCACGCCAACTGGCTCGCCAGATAGTCCTCTGCGTTCTTGCACTGTATTTCCCGAGATATTCTCCGAGATATCCATCGCTATGCAGCCACACGCATGTCGCGGCAAAAAAGTTACCGCCATCACAAGCAAACGTTTGCTTTTTGGCGAAAGCTGGCTAAAATGCGCGCCATTATCTGCTTAACGTGCACACCAGCCAGTACTGAACTTACGGTTGCTTCCGCTATTACTGGAATAACTTATCGCCGGATAAGAGGAAAAGACGCATGACCTGCCGTCTTGCCCGCCGACACGATAAGAAGGCGCAGACGCCGCACCGATACCGAACGCACGACCACCCGCACGGCGAGCCATCGCCTTGGTCACAGCAGTTAACCGAATCCTTTTACTCTGACATTTTGGAATCAGCATGAGCTCACAAGCTATCGAAACGGAACACCTCGATACCACTCCTGCCAGCACTTCCCGCCGTAATCCGGATCTGGTTTACCGCCTTGACGACCGCCCGCCACTACCGCAAACCCTGTTTGCCGCCGGTCAGCATCTGCTGGCGATGTTCGTGGCCGTGATCACCCCGCCTCTGCTGATTTGTCAGGCGCTGGGCCTGCCTGCTGCCGATACCCAACGCATCATCAGCATGTCACTGTTTGTCTCCGGTCTGGCCTCCTTCCTGACCATCCGGACTTTAGGCCCGATTGGCTCCGGTCTGCTGTCGATTCAAGGCACCAGTTTCAACTTTTTAGGCCCGATCATCGCCGGTGGCTTAGCGCTCAAACAAGGCGGCGCCGACGTACCGACCATGATGGCGGCGCTGTTTGGCACCATCATTCTGGCCTCTTTTAGCGAAGTGCTGTTATCGCGCATTTTGCACCTAGCCCAAAAAGTGATCACCCCGCTGGTCTCCGGCATTGTGGTCACCTTAATTGGCCTGACGCTGATCCAAGTGGGGCTAGTCTCCATCGGTGGCGGCTATGGTGCGCTCGGCGATGGCAGCTTCGGTAACCCGAAAAACCTGCTGCTGGCCGGTACCGTGCTGGGCATTATCGTCCTGCTCAATCGTCAGCGTAATCCGTACCTGCGCGTGGCGTCACTGGTGATTGCCATGGGCGCGGGCTGCCTGCTGGCGTGGGCGCTGGATATGCTGCCAACCACCAGCCACGATGCACCGCTGCTGATGATCCCGACCCCGCTCTACTACGGTCTGAGTGTCGATTGGAGTTTGCTGCTGCCGCTGGTGCTGGTATTTCTGGTCACCTCACTGGAAGCGATTGGTGATATCACTGCCACCTCGGAAGTGTCCGAACAACCGGTGTGTGGCCCGGTCTACCTGCGCCGTATCAAAGGCGGCGTGCTGGCCGATGGCTTGAACTCCGCGCTGGCCGGCCTGTTCAACAGTTTCCCGAACTCCACCTTCAGCCAGAACAATGGCGTGATCCAAATGACCGGCGTAGCCAGCCGCTACGTGGGCTATGCCGTGGCCGCCATGCTGGCCCTGCTGGGTCTGTTCCCGGTTATCGCGACCTGGGTGCTGAGTATCCCTGAGCCGGTCTTAGGCGGCGCCACTATCGTGATGTTCGGCTCGATTGCCGCTGCCGGTGTGCGCATCATGGCCCGTGAACAACTGGATCGCCGCGCCGTGCTGATCATCGCTATCTCATTAGCGATGGGGCTGGGTGTGGCGCAGCAGCCGCAAATTCTGCAGTTTGCCCCTGAGTGGCTAAAAAGCGTGCTGTCATCTGGCCTTGCCGCCGGTGGCCTGACCGCGATTGCCCTGAATCTGATCCTGCCTGCCGAACCACGCTGATCCCACCTCACCGGCCACGTCAGTGGCCGGTGTCTGTCACATCCGATGAACGTGATCTGTCTGACAAGTTATTGGGCTACCCTCTAGTAAGGCTGCTCGGAAACAGGCAGACTGCTATATCAGGCAGCCATCTGCTCATGGAGGAGTGATGACCGACAATTTCCGCCTGCTCAATCAGATCCTGCAACAACGCCGTCCAGAAGAGCTGTTATTGCTGGCTGCGTTACTAATCGAGCAAGATATGCTGCATCCGGCCTTACGCTGTCTGGAAAGCGCCCATCAGCAATTAGGACCGGTGCCCGAGCTGTTGCAGCACATGGCGCGCCTGCGTCAGCGCTGCGGCGGACTGACTATCGATTGGCTGCCCGAGACTGCCACTCCGCTCGCCACCGGCGCGGCCCGCCGTGACGCGGAGAAATGTAACGATCTGCTGTTATCCTGACGGCGGAGATCGTAATGGCGCGGACCCAAACGAGATGCATGGCCTATGAAATTACTGAGCAAATTTCTGTGCACCCTTCTGATTTTGCTGGCTCTGGCGCTGGTTCTCGCCTATGCCTTGCTGCAAACGCCAACCGGTGCTGGCTGGCTCAGTGATCTGCTCTCGCGCCGCAGTGGGTACCAGATAACCATTGCCGGCGTACAACACAGTCCGCTTAATCCTGCCGAAATTCGCCTACGTGAAGTGCGCCTCAGCCGTGGGAGTGAACCGCTGCTGGATGCCGGAACGGTCACCCTGCGCATGGGCTGGTACACCCTGACCCATCCGCGCCACTGGCAACAAATTCGCCTGCAAGACGGTGAACTGCGCCTACCGGCCGTATTACAGCCACAAACTCAACCTCCATTGCAAGCGCGCCAACTGCTGCTGCAAAACATGGCGCTCAGTACGCCACTCGATGGTCGTTTACTGGTGGCACATCCGGTCAGTGGCGGGATCACCCCGTTTATTCCCGGTCCCGGCGGCTGGCTCGGCGATGATTCACGGTTTGAACTCAGCGCCCAAAGCCTGACTTATGGCGAACTGGAATTGCAGCGGATGTTGCTGCGCGGCCGCTGGCAACAAGGTCGGTTACTGCTGCAAGATTTTGGTGCCGATATGCTGCAAGGCCAAATCAGTGGCCGCGGCGAGCGTAGCCGCGACGGCCACTGGAGTCTGCGCGATCTGCGTCTAACCCGCTTGCGCTTGCAAGATAACCGTCTGCCGCAAGTCCTCAGTCGTCTGTGGCAGCGTTTACCGGCCATCACCTTACACAATCTGGATCTGGTGGATGCGCGCTTTGAGGGCAATGATTGGTCGGTTAACGATCTGGACTTGAGCGCCGAAGACCTGCAACTCGGCCAAGGCCGCCTGCAATCCCGCGATGGCTTGCTCAGTCTGAATGCACTCGATCTGGTCTACCGCGATGTACACCTGCGCGATCCGGTACTCAAGCTGACCTTCACCCCTGATGGCATTACGCTGGATGATGTCAGCACCCGCTTTGAAAACGGACTGCTGCGCACCTACGGGCGTTGGAATGCCGCCCAACACAGCCTGCAGCTGGATGAAGTGGGGATCAGCGGTATTGAGTACACCCTGCCTGATAGCTGGCTGCACTGGCTCGCCCAACCGCTACCGAGCTGGCTGCAACAGCTGAATGTGCTGCGCCTCGATGTAAATAACAACTTACTGGTGGATATCCGTCCGCGTTTTCCTTTCCAGTTCACCGCGCTGGGTGCCAGTGGCAGTAACCTGCAACTGATCCGTGACCAGCACTGGGGGCTGTGGCAAGGCAGTCTACGTCTGAATGCTCGCGATGCCACCGTCAACAAAGTGGACTTACGCCACCTGCTGTTAGACCTGCAGGCACAAGACGGTCAGTTGACCTTGCATGAGCTGAGCGCCTTTGGTGGACAAGGTTTGTGGGAAGGGAGTGGCAACTTGCAGCAACAAGGGGCATGGCCGTTCACCTTAAGTCTCACCGGCCAGCAAGTGGCCTTAGATAGCCTGCAGCGCTGGGGTTGGTCAGCGCTGCCATTACGTGGCTTTGGTAATATTCATCTGGAACTGGCCAGCAGCGCACGTGCTCCAGAGCAAGGGTTACGCCCACTCAGTGGACAACTGACCGTCAGCGCCGAGCAAGCGATGCTGCAAAATACGGCGGCCGCCGGACTGTTTGCCGAAGCCAAAGCCGGTGACAACCCACGGCGCTGGTTGGATCTGAGCCAGCAAGAAGGGCAAATGACCTTGCTGCGTAATCTGCAACTGCGCCTGCGCGCCGCCGGAGGGATGGTGAACATTGAACAAGCCAGCGCCGCCGGTCAGCTTCCCTTTACCCTCACCGGTCGCTATGCGCGCACCGTCAGCACGCCAGATGCCGTCCAGAGCACCCAGTTGCAGCTGACGCTCTCCAATCCCGGCTTGTGTGAGCGCCTCATGCGCTACTGGCAATCCAGCACGCCATCGAACGCTGTCGCCGACGGTTCCGTAGCAGCCCCGCCGCTTCAAAGCAGCGTCGACGTCACGCCGTTACCGGCATGTGGTCCACAACCGGCCGGTAATACCAAATAAGTCCCGACGAACACCGCGCCGGGACTGTCATCCGACAGCAACCGCACTTTCATCTGAACGCGAGCCTTGCGTCCGCGCCCTAAACGATCCAAATCACCGCCCAAATCGTTCAAATCGGCCACCGCCCGTGGTCGATTGCCCACCGGATGCGGATAGCGAATATGGGCATCGGCCAGAATAATCTCACCACCCAGATTACGCTCACGCAGCAGCAACCAAATCAAGCCCCAGCCGGTTAAGGTCGCCAGCGAGAACAGGCTTCCGGCAAACACGCTGTCATACGGATTTTGATTAGCCGCCAGCGGCAAGCTGGTTTCAAAGCGCTGGCCGGTGTATTGCATGATTTTGATCCCCATCTTTTCGCTGATCGGGATCGACTGATACCACGCCTGTTGCAGCTGCAAACACCAATCTGGACGGTGCAAGATAGTCTCGAGGTCGGCCAGCGGCTTGATCATCAGAAAATGGCGCACCGGCGTGCTGCTGGCGGTCTGCAACTCCCCCTGATTCTGATAGCCCAATTGGGTGAAAAAGGCCACCGCCTCTTCGCGTGCACTACATACCACACGACGCGCGCCTTCTTGCCGTGCCACCGACTCCAGCGCCATGGCCACTAGCGTGCCCAAACCGCGCCCGCGTAAATCGGGATGCACCGCCATAAAACGGATCGCCGCCTCATCATCGGCATTGATATAGACCCGCCCGATGGCCACCGGATTATCGTGCTCATCCACCACCATCTGGTGATGCGCACCGGCGTCATAGCCATCGCGCTCTGATCCGGGCGGTTGGTGCAGCGGTGCCCGCAGCATCTGCCAGCGAAAGTGATAATAGCGCGCCAGCGCCTCATCCGTGGTGGGGGTACTTAAGCGGTACATCCTTGTACTCCTTGCAATCCATCGCTCTGACATCTATCAAACTGAGATGTATCGGTGAGAGACTCACCCAGTGCACCGGTCTGGCCGGCGCAGCAAAGAAGAGCTTGCCGGTTACACCTGCAACCAGAAGGTCACCGGACCGTCATTGACCAGTGCCACTTTCATATCGGCGGCAAACCGGCCCTCTTCGGTCGGCAATTGGCCGCGGCAGTAATCGGTAAAATAGCGATACAACGCTTGCGCGTCATCGGGCGCTGCGCCGCGGGAAAAGCTGGGGCGCAGCCCCTTTTGGGTGTCTGCCGCCAAGGTAAACTGCGATACCACCAGCACACTGCCACCGGCTTGTTGCACGTTCAGGTTCATCTTGCCCTGCTCGTCTTCAAAAATGCGGTAACCCAACACTTTATCCGCCAGACGGCGCGCCTTGGCTTCATCATCCCCTTGCTCAACACCGAGCAACACCAACAAGCCCGGGCCGATAGCGCCGGTCACTTCTCCGTCAACGGTCACACTGGCTTCACTGACGCGCTGAATCAATCCAATCATTTACTGCAACTCCTTGTGTACAACCTACTGCTGATTTTCTTACGATTTACGAGGCCGACTCCGCGTCAGCTGCCGCGCTGTGCAACGCGCGGATCAACGCATCAGTGATCCCCGGCTCTAACGCCGAGTGCCCGGCATTCGGCACCACCTGCAACTGAGCATGCGGCAACGCTTGCTGCACCAGCCAGGCATTTTCTAGCGGGCAAATCATGTCATAGCGGCCATGCACCAGATACAGAGGGATCGCCGCCAAGCGTTCGGCATTGAGCAAAATATGATTATCCGGTTGCCATAACCGATGGCGGAAGTAATGGCACTCGAGGGTAGCCAGCGCCACCGCATGCTGCAAACTGCCCATCTGCTCTAAGATTTGCGGATCGGGCAGCAGCTGTATCAGATGCGCTTCCCACAGCGCCCAGCTCCGAGCTGCCGCGCTACGCTCCAGCTCATTATTTGAAGTGAGCAGTGCCCAATAGCCTTCCAGCACTGTATCGGCCGACAAACGTGCATTGCTCTCATCAATGTCTGGCATCAGCGGCGCAATGAAGTGCCGATAATGCTCAGGGAACATCTGCGCCGCGCCATGTGGCCCATACAGCCATTCCAGATCGCGCTGACGCCCCAAGAAAATCCCGCGCAACACCAACGCTTGCACCCGCTCAGGGAAGGCCTCGGCGTACAGCAAGCTCAGCGTACTGCCCCACGAGCCACCAAACAGCAGCCAGCGTGGGATCTGCAGCTCTTCGCGGATCGCCTCGATATCGGCTAACAGATCACTGACCTGATTATCGTGCCACTGCCCATGCGGCAATGATCGACCACAACCGCGCTGATCAAACAAAATGACCCGAAAACGCTGCGGATCGAAAAAGCGCCGGCTGGTCTCATTGCACCCCGCCCCCGGTCCACCATGCACAAACAGCACCGGCAGACCCTGCGGATTACCGACCTGCTCCAGATAAATCTGGTGCTGACCGCGACGGATAAACCCGCTGTAATACGGCTGAATGGGCGGATACAGATGAAACATAAGCCTTCCCTCCTGCGAATAGGTGCCGAGCTATATGTACCGGCCTGATAGCGGCCAGCGGCTCACGATTTATAACGTGGGTGACGGCTCATCTTGCAGCGCCTGTGTCCGTCGCCATTCACCCAAGGTTGCGGTCACTTCGGCACCAAACAACACAATACACCAGCTTAAGTAAACCCAGACAAATAAAATCGGGATCACCGCCAGCGCACCGTAAATCACCTGATACGATGGGAAAAAGGTGATGTACAAGGTGAAGACTTTTTTGCTGATCTCAAACAGTAACGCCGCGATCAATGCGCCACTGAGCGCATGTAGAGTCGGTACCCGCTCGGTAGGCACCACGCTGTACAGCAGCCAAAACGCCAGCGAGGACAACACAAACGGGAACAGCAGCAGCAAGTTGTCGAGCACCCCGTTAATCCCCGTATCAGTAAGTAATTTCAGGGATAACAGATACGAGCTGGTCACTAAGCTGGCTCCGGCCAACAACGGCCCCAGCGTCAAAATCATCCAATAAATGGCAAACGACACCACCGCCGGACGACGCCGCTGGCTGCGCCAAATGTGGTTCAGGGTTTTATCCACCGCCGAGATCAGCAGCAGCGCCACCACCACCAAAGCGATGATCCCCACCGCACTCATCTTGCTGGAGTTAGAGACAAACTCGTCCAGATAGGTTTGCACCACATCCCCGGTCGCTGGGACAAAGTTGCTGAAAATAAAGTGCTTCACCTTGTCGGTCACCCCGACAAACACCGGAAAAGCGGTAAAGACCGAAAAGACCACCGTCACCAGCGGCACCAACGACAGCAACGTCACATAAGCTAAATAACCGGCCGTCACCGTCAGGCGGTTTTCATTGCTGCGCGCCAATAGCAGACCGGCAAAGGCCCGTACTTGCGCCCAACTGCGCACAAAAGATGGCGTATCCATGACAATGTCCTTCTCACTGTATCAATCACGTTGTATTAATCAGTGCCTATAGTAACGATCCTGTTGCCGAATTACGCCCCGAGATCCCGCTGCCGGAAATATTCCAAGACAGTTTGCGCATCTTTTACCCACACGCTCTCAATACCTAAGGCGCGCGCGGCGGCAATATTGTCGGCATTGTCATCAAAAAAGCAGCTTTGTGCCGGCGTAAATCCGGTATCTGCCAGCACCTGCTGATAAATTTGCGGCTGTGGTTTACGCCATCCCATCTCGTTGGACAGATAGACCCGATCGGCGCTGTGCGCCACTTGTGGGTACAGACTCGGCCATAACTCACAGTGCAGCGCATTGGTGTTTGACAGCACCACCACCGTCTCACCCGCCGCGCGCAGTTGCTGCATGCGCTCAATCACCGGCATACGCAGCGCGCCAAAAATCGCCTGCCACCCTTCGGCAAACTGGGCAAAACTCAGTTGCATGCCTAACACTCGGTTCACCGCTTCGGCAAACTCGGCATCACTCAAGGTCCCGCGCTCGTGCTCGCAAAATGCCGCATCATGGGTAAAGCGCGCCTGCAAAGTGGCCACCGGCACCCCACTGTGCTGACTCCATACCTGTAGCACGCGCTGAAAATCGATATCGATAATCACATTGCCCAAATCAAAGATATATAACACCCGCTCACTCCTTGCTGTTGTCTTAAATATCGCCAGATGTCTAATCAGTACCTGCTGGGGACAAAAGCCAATCACAGCTATAACGCACTGATAAAAAGCATAAAAAAAGGGAGCCAACCGGCTCCCTCTTTGGATTATTCGACAGAAGGCTTAATGCCTGCGGTCTTTTTATACTAGCGTGACAAATTAGTCTTTGCTGCCGCGATGCGCACGCTTACGATCATTTTCGGTCAGGTGTTTCTTACGCAGACGCACGCTCTGCGGAGTCACTTCAACCAGTTCGTCATCATCAATGAACTCCAGTGCTTGTTCCAGAGTCATCTTGATTGGGGTAGTCAGCGTGGTCGCTTCGTCAGTACCAGAAGCACGCATGTTGGTCAGCTTCTTACCCTGCAGACAGTTAACGGTCAGGTCGTTAGAACGGCTGTGGATACCGATGATCTGGCCTTCGTACACTTCGGTACCGTGACCCAGGAACAGACGACCACGATCCTGCAGGCTGTACAGCGCGTACGCCAGAGCCTTACCGGTACCGTTAGAGATCAGAACGCCGTTGATGCGCTGACCGATTTCACCTGGACGCACGTCATCGTAGTGGCTGAAGCTGGAGTACAGCAGACCAGTACCGGAAGTCATAGTCATGAACTCGGTACGGAAGCCGATCAGGCCACGGCTAGGGATGATGTAATCCAGACGGATACGGCCTTTGCCATCTGGGATCATGTCGCGCATTTCACCCTTACGCAGACCCATCGCTTCCATCACGGAGCCCTGGTGCTGCTCTTCGATGTCCAGAGTCACTTGCTCGAACGGCTCTTGTTTACGGCCGTCGATGTCACGGAAAATTACTTTCGGACGGGATACCGCCAGCTCGTAACCTTCACGACGCATGTTTTCGATCAGAACGGACAGGTGCAGTTCACCACGACCTGATACACGGAATGCATCCGGGTCTTCGGTTTCTTCAACACGCAGCGCCACGTTGTGTACCAGCTCTTTGCGCAGACGGTCCAGGATCTGGCGAGAAGTCACGAATTTACCTTCGCGGCCGCAGAATGGAGAGGTGTTCACGCAGAAGAACATGGTTACGGTTGGCTCATCCACAGTCAGCGCTGGCAGCGCTTCAACGGCAGATGGATCGCACAGGGTATCGGAGATGTTCAGCTCACCCAGACCGGTGATTGCGATGATATCGCCCGCTTCACACACTTCCGCTTCGATACGTTGCAGACCCATGTGGCCCAACACTTTACCGACTTTACCGTTACGACGGTTGCCTTCGCTATCCACGATAACGATCTGCTGGTTTGGCTTAACAGAACCACGCTTGATACGGCCGATACCGATAACACCTACGTAGTTGTTGTAGTCCAGCTGAGAAATTTGCATCTGGAATGGGGCTTCCAGCTCAACTTTCGGCGGCTCAACGTGCTTAACGATAGTTTCGAACAGTGGCGTCATGTTCTCAGCCATCTCGTCCGCTTCCAGACCGGCAATACCGTTCAGAGCAGAAGCGTAAACGATAGGGAAGTCCAACTGCTCGTCAGTTGCACCCAGGTTCACGAACAGGTCGAACACCTGATCCACCACCCAGTCAGGACGCGCGCCCGGACGGTCAACCTTGTTGATAACCACGATCGGACGCAGGCCGTAAGCAAAGGCTTTCTGCGTAACGAAACGGGTTTGTGGCATAGGACCGTCCATTGCGTCTACCAGCAACAGTACGGAATCTACCATCGACATCACACGTTCTACTTCACCACCGAAGTCGGCGTGACCTGGGGTATCAACGATGTTAATGCGGTATCCATTCCACTCGATGGCCGTGTTTTTAGCCAGGATGGTAATCCCACGCTCTTTTTCCAGATCGTTGGAGTCCATTACACGTTCAGTGGCGTCGCTACGATCTCCGAGGGTACCGGACTGTTGCAGCAACTTATCAACCAGGGTGGTCTTACCGTGGTCAACGTGGGCAATGATGGCGATATTACGCAGATTCTCAATCACAGATGTGGTCTCTGGGGGTTAACAAATTAGCGGATATTGTACACAGCTTGAGCAAAAGACTAAACAGATCACAGCAAAACATTACTGGCAAGTTTAGCTGACTGCCGGCGTGAGCCGTTTCACAAGCTGCACAATCAAAGTGTGAACATTATTACAGAAGAATCGTAATTTTGCTGCCACATATCGCAGGCAATATGATCTTTACGGCAGGGTTGCGCTTTCTGCGCATAATTTTGCTGAAGGATTATACAACCAACCTATTATAGAGGATATCAATTCCTGCATTGCACCAAAATGGTGCAATGATTCCCCATCACGGTGCAAAAAATGGCAACGCCTCTGTGGATACCGCGCCGTTGCACCCTGACCAGCCGCAGCCGCACGCGGCAAAACAGGTTTTGAAAACTTGGCACACTTCTCGCTATATACCCCATGAAGGTCCGCAGCGGCCTAGTGACCAAGACCTACATCGCTACAAAGTATTTTTGGCAGTCCACGACAACATAAAACATTGCGACAACATCGGAGGTTACACCATGTCAGCTGAACACGTATTAGCTATGCTGCAAGAGCACGAAGTGAAATTCGTTGATCTGCGCTTTACTGACACCAAAGGCAAGGAGCAGCACGTTTCCATTCCTTCTCACCAAGTGAATGCCGACTTCTTCGAAGAAGGTAAAATGTTCGATGGCTCTTCCATCGAAGGGTGGAAAGGGATTAACGAATCTGACATGGTTCTGATGCCGGATCCGGCAACCGCAGTTTTAGACCCATTCACCGATGACAGCACCCTGATTATCCGTTGTGACATCTTAGAGCCAGGCACCCTACAAGGTTACGATCGTGACCCACGCTCTATCGCCAAACGCGCCGAAGACTACATGCGCAGCACCGGCATCGCCGACACCGTGCTGTTTGGCCCAGAGCCAGAATTCTTTGTGTTCGATGACGTGCGCTTCAAAACCGGGATCTCCGGCTCCTTCTTCCAGTTGGATGATATCGAAGCGGCATGGAACACCGGCACCGAATACGATGGCGGTAACAAAGGCCACCGTCCAGCCGTGAAAGGCGGCTACTTCCCTGTGGCACCGGTTGATTCTTCCCAGAACTTGCGCTCTGCGATGTGTCTGGTGATGGAAGAGATGGGTCTGGTGGTAGAAGCTCACCACCACGAAGTGGCCACCGCCGGTCAAAACGAAGTGGCGACCCGCTTCAACACCATGACCATCAAGGCTGACGAAATCCAGATTTACAAGTACGTGGTACACAACGTAGCGCACGCCTACGGCAAAACCGCGACTTTCATGCCAAAACCACTGTTCGGTGACAACGGCTCCGGCATGCACTGCCACCAGTCACTGGCGAAAAACGGCGTGAACCTGTTCTCCGGTGACAAGTACGCCGGCCTGTCTGAAATGGCGCTGTACTACATCGGCGGCATCATCAAGCACGCTAAAGCGCTGAACGCCTTCACCAACCCAACCACCAACTCGTACAAGCGTCTGGTACCAGGTTATGAAGCGCCAGTCATGCTGGCTTACTCAGCGCGTAACCGCTCCGCGTCTATCCGTATCCCTGTGGTTGCGAGCCCGAAAGCGCGCCGTATCGAAGTGCGCTTCCCGGATCCAGGTGCTAACCCATACTTGGCCTTTGCTGCTCAGCTGATGGCCGGTCTGGACGGTATCGCTAACAAGATCCACCCAGGCGATGCGATGGACAAGAACCTGTACGATCTGCCGCCAGAAGAAGCCGCTGAGATCCCAACCGTGGCCGGCTCTTTGGAAGAGGCCATGAGCGAGCTGGATGCCGACCGTGAGTTCCTGACCCGTGGCGGCGTCTTCACCGACGACTTTATCGATTCCTATATTGAGTTGAAACACGCCGATATCGACCGCGTGCGCATGATGCCGCACCCAGTTGAGTTCGAAATGTACTACAGCGTGTAATACGCCGCGTCATTTCAACGGCAGTGCGTGTAACAACCTTTTTTGTTGCCGTGGAAACTTTCAGCCCGCCTCACAGGCGGGCTTTTTTATGGTTGCCGCCACGGCCCCCGAGCATCGACACTTAGCGCCATAACTTATGGCTCCATAATTTAGACGCCATCATTTAAGCACCATTATTTAAGCATCATTGTCTGAGCGTCCAACCGCGTCCGCCCGATTGTCTGGCTGTACGCGCTACTCGCTCGACCATTTCCTTTTTCATCTGCGGAGAACGTCATGCGCCTGTTTTGCCTGACACTGCTGTTTGCCACCCTGTCGGCGTTTGCCAGTGAGACTCGGCTGATCTGTTCATGGACCGATGCCAACGGCATTACCCACTTCAGCACTAACCAGCCCAAAGGGGCCACCTGCCGTGAAATCACCCCGGCCGCCCCCATCAAATATGACAGTGGCAAGCTACCCTCGACGCGCCTGAACAATAACGCGAACGCGCCCGCGCGCAGTACCCGCAGCAGCACTAACGCCGGCCCCACACTCGCGGGCAACGTGGCAACCCAGATAGCCATCTTGTCACCAATTGATGAAGCGACCGTGCGCAACAACAGCGGCAATATTGATGTCACCGTGATGGTGGTGCCGAAATTGGCCGAGCAGCAAACCATTCAGCTGAAAATCGATGGCCAAGCGGTAGGAGAACCGAGTCGCAGTATCCAACAGCAACTTCACAATATCGATCGCGGCTCGCATCAGCTGAGTGCGGATTTGCTGGAAAACGGCAAAGTGATCGCCTCCGCGCCGCCTGTCACGGTATTTTTACACCGCGCCAGCATTTTGAACCGCGAAGCGCTCAACCCGCCGATTCAGCCGCGCGCCAAGTAAGGCCTATCATGCAGCGCCAGTGCCGACCGATACCGATAAGTTAAGGTGGCAAAGGCCGCCTGCTCGATTATAGTGACAGACAGTTTCCGTGCGCCGACCACCCGCGACGCACCTTTGCTGCCAAGGAGCCATGATGGAGCCGGATATTGCTCAATCCCTGCTGCACAACCTGAAAACCGGCGTCTTGTTGCTGGATAACAGTCTGAACATCCACTATGCCAATCCGGCCGCCGAACAATTGCTGTCGCACAGCGCCCGCAAGCTGATTGGCGTGCCGCTGCCCGCCTTGATTGAATATATCTCGCTGGATTTGACGCTGATGCGCCACGCATTGGAGCAGCAGCAAAGCTTTACCGATAACGAAGTCACGCTGGTGATTGACGGCAAAGCCAGCATCGTCGAACTGACCGCCCAGCACCTGCATACCGGTACTCAGCACACCGTGCTGGTGGAGCTGCACCCGTTGGATACCCATCGCCGCCTAAGCCAAGAGCAGTTGCAACAATCGCAACAATCGGCAGCGCGCGAGCTGGTGCGCGGGCTAGCGCATGAAATCAAAAACCCGCTCGGTGGCCTGCGCGGCGCGGCGCAGTTACTGGAGCGCGCCTTGCCCGATCCGGCACTGACTGAGTACACCGGCATGATCATCGCCCAAGCCGATCGCCTACGTAATCTGGTCGACCGGCTACTCGGCCCGCAGCGCCCGGGCGTGCGCAGCGAACAAAATCTGCATGTGGTACTGGAGCAAGTACGCAAGCTGGTGGAGCTGGAAACCCCCGCCCACATCACCTTAATTCGTGATTACGACCCCAGCCTGCCGGAGTTCGAGCATGATCCTGAGCAGCTTGAGCAAGCTATCCTCAATATTGTGCGCAACGCCGTCCAAGCCCTCGGTGAGCAACCCGGCACTATCACCCTGCGCACCCGCACCGCCTTCCAGCAAACCCTGCACGGTGAACGTTACCGACTGGCGGTACGGCTCGATATCATCGACAGCGGCCCCGGAATTCCGGCGCAGCTGCAAGATACGCTGTTCTACCCGATGGTCAGCGGACGCGAAGGCGGCCACGGCTTAGGCCTATCGATTGCCCGTAATCTGATTGACCAACATCGCGGCAAGATTGAGTGCAGCAGCTGGCCAGGGCATACCGAATTTTCCATTTACCTGCCACTGCGCAAATAGCGGCATCAAATTGGCATGAATTTAGCTCGAATATTGGAACGCTAATTCCCAGCGGCTTACACTAAGCCCACGCGATAGCCTAATATCGCGACATAGACCAATCAGCAAGTTCACGAGGCGCACGGCATGACGAAAGGACGGGTATGGGTGGTGGATGACGACAGCGCCATCCGCTGGGTACTGGACAAGGCCCTCAGTAGCAGCCAGATCCGCTGTGAAACATTCGACAGCGCCGCCGCCGTGCTAGACGCGCTGCAACAGAGCAAACCGGATGTCCTGCTCTCTGACATCCGCATGCCGGGCATGGACGGCCTGACCCTGCTCGGTCAGCTGCAACAGCAAGCACCGCAGCTGCCAGTGATCATCATGACCGCCCACTCCGACCTCGATGCCGCGGTCAGCGCTTATCAGCGCGGAGCCTTTGATTACCTGCCCAAGCCCTTTGATTTAGATGAAGCGGTGGCGTTAGTTGAACGCGCCTTGCAACACAGCCTTGAACAGCACCAACAACGCACGCCAGCCAATGAACAGGTACGTGGCGCGCAATCCGAAATCATCGGCGAAGCGCCGGCCATGCAAGAGGTGTTTCGCGCTATCGGTCGTCTATCACGCACCGCCATCAGCGTGCTGATTAATGGCGAGTCCGGTACCGGTAAAGAGCTGATTGCCCATGCCCTACATCGCCACAGCCCACGTGCCAGCGCGCCCTTTATCGCCCTGAATATGGCAGCCATTCCGAAAGATTTAATTGAATCGGAGCTGTTTGGCCATGAGAAAGGCGCCTTTACCGGTGCCGGCGCGGTACGTCAGGGGCGCTTTGAACAGGCGAACGGCGGCACCTTATTTTTGGATGAAATCGGCGATATGCCACTGGATATCCAAACTCGCCTGCTACGGGTCTTGGCCGATGGCCAATTTTACCGCGTTGGCGGCCATACCCCGCTGCACGTGGATGTGCGCATCATCGCCGCCACCCACCAAGATCTGGAAGCGCGTGTGCGCGAAGGGCTATTTCGCGAAGACCTCTTCCATCGCCTGAATGTGATCCGTTTACAGCTGCCCGCCCTGCGTGAGCGACGCCAAGATATCGCCGCGTTAAGTCGCCATTTCCTGCTCAGTGCCGCACGCGAACTGGGGGTGGAAGCAAAAACGTTGCATCCGGATACCCTACGGGTCATGAGCGAGTTTCACTGGCCGGGCAATGTGCGACAACTGGAAAACATCTGTCGTGGTTTGACCGTCATGGCCGCCGGTAAGGAGATTTTTGTCTCCGATTTACCGGCAGAATTGACCCGCCCCGCCAGCAGTGTTGATACAGCCGCCTCGGCGCTAAACTGGCAGCAACCGCTGCAACAGTGGGTGTTACAACAACTGGCGCGGGGTCAGGAGGATTTACTCACCACTTTGCAACCGGAGTTTGAGCAATTACTGCTCGATGCTGCCTTGCAACACACCCGGGGTCACAAACAAGAAGCGGCCCGCCTGCTGGGCTGGGGGCGCAATACCCTGACCCGTAAACTGAAGGAATTAGGGATCCACTGACCACGGCAAATTAAAGCGATATTCGTCACACTTTTAACCGTAACAGGGTTAGGCTATTTTCACCCCAGTGTCTATACTGTCACACCAACTAAAATACACTGGGGAGCCTTTGCATGATTGCACGCGATTTACCGTTGACCGACTTACACCGTCATCTGGACGGCAATATTCGTCCATCGACCATTTTGGAGCTGGGTCAACAGCACGGCATCATGCTGCCCGCCGATAACCTGCCGGATCTGCTGCCGCACGTACAAATCACCGATAATGCCCCAACACTGGTCAGCTTCCTGCAAAAGCTGGATTGGGGCGTGGCAGTACTGGCCGATCTGGATGCCTGCCGCCGCGTCGCCTATGAAAACATGCAAGATGCCGATAACGCCGGTCTGGATTACACCGAGCTGCGCTTCTCACCATACTACATGGCGATGAAACACAACCTGCCAGTACAGGGCGTGGTGGAAGCGGTCGCCGACGGCATTGCGCAAGGCCGCCGTGACTTTACCGTGAAGGCCAACCTGATTGGTATTTTGAGCCGTACGTTCGGCACCGCCGCCTGCCAGCAAGAGCTGGATGCGCTGCTGGCCTGCCGCCAACACTTAGTCGCTATCGATCTGGCCGGTGATGAACTCGGTCAACCGGGTGAGCTGTTTGTGCCGCACTTTAGCCAAGTACGCGATGCCGGCTTACACATCACCGTGCATGCCGGAGAAGCGGCGGGCTCAGCCAGCATGTGGCAAGCGATTCAGCAATTGGGCGCAGAGCGAATTGGTCATGGCGTAAAAGCCATCGAAGATCCGCGTCTGATGGATTATCTGGCCGAGCACCGCATTGGCATTGAATCAGCCCTGACCTCCAACGTGCAGACCACCACGGTCAGCGCGCTAGCCGCCCACCCACTGAAAACTTTCTTGCAGCACGGCATTGTCGCCAGCATCAATACCGACGATCCGGCAGTAGAAGGTATCGAAATTGCGCACGAATACAATGTCGCCGCACCAGCGGCGGGTCTAACTCCAGCGCAAATCCGCCAAGCGCAGGAAAACGGCATGCATCAAGCGTTTTTAAGCGATAGCGATAAAGCCGAACTGCGTGCGCAAGCACGTGCGCGCAGCATGTAATACATCGCGCGACGCAGCGCCACAGCAGTGCGTATTGCGTTCAAGAAAAAAGCGGCCAAAGGCCGCTTTTTTTGTCCTGAATTTACTGTACTGAGAGCTTGTCGTACTCACGCGTACTCGCAGCTGACACAGCCGCAGGTTTTAAATCACGCGCGAGAACTGCTGGCGACGCGCTTGCTGGCGCAGATAAGTATCAAAGCACATGCAGATATTGCGGATCAGTAAGTGACCTCGCGGCAACACTCGAATGCCCTGTGCGTCCATCTCCAGCAGCCCATCGGCAGCCAATGGCGCTAACAGCTGCAAATCTTCGGCAAAGTGCTGGTTGAAATCGATGCCATACTGCTGCTCGATATCGGCAAAGCGCAGTTGGAAGTTACAAATCAGCGCTTTAATCACATCACGGCGCAGACAATCTTCGTCGCTCATGCGTAGCCCCTTGGCTAAGGCATGACCGTGCGCTTCAACCTCGGCATAATAATGCTTCAGCTCACGCTGGTTCTGCGCATAGTGATCGCCCAGCATGCTGATCGCCGAGACCCCTAATCCCAACAGATCGCACTCCGCTTGGGTGGTGTAACCTTGGAAGTTGCGGTGCAACTCGCCGTTACGCTGCGCCACAGCCAGCTCATCTTGCGGCCGGGCAAAGTGATCCATCCCAATAAACTGATAACCGGCCCCGCACAGCATCTGGATACTCTCTTGCAAGATAGCCAGCTTTTGCACCGGAGAGGGCAAATCTTCATCGCGAATTTTGCGCTGCGCAGCAAAGCGCGCTGGCAAATGCGCATAGTTAAATACGCTTAACCGATCCGGATTGAGCTCAATCACTCGCTGCAAGGTAAACGCAAAACTTTCCGGCGTCTGCTTCGGCAGGCCGTAAATCAAATCGATGTTGGTGGAGATAAAACCCAGCTCACGCGCCCGCGCCATCAGAGCAAAGATAAACTCTTCATCTTGCTCGCGGTTGACCAGACGCTGCACTTCCTTGTTAAAGTCCTGCACCCCCATGCTCATGCGATTAAAGCCTTCGCTGCGCAAGTGATCCAGCATATCCAGCTCGATTTCACGCGGGTCCAGCTCAATACCAATTTCAGCCTCAGGCAGGATGTGGAAGTTATCCCGCAGCAGCGCCATCAGGCGGGAAACCTGCGCTTTACTCAAGAAGGTCGGCGTACCGCCACCCCAGTGAATTTGCGTCACCTGACGTCCGCCAAACAGCTGGGCACGGGCGCGGATCTCTTGCTCCAGCACGTCCAAATAGTGGTCGGCTTTATGAGCATGACGGGTGATGACTTTATTGCAGCCGCAGAAATAACACAGCTTATGGCAAAACGGGATGTGCACGTACAACGAAAGTGGACGCTCTGGATAACGGGCGGCCGCTTCGGCAAAATCGCTGTACTGGTAGCCCTCGTGAAACTCAAGAGCGGTCGGGTAGGAGGTGTAACGAGGCCCAGAATAGTTATATTTTTGGATGAGATCTAAATCCCACTGCGTTGGGTTCGTCACTGACACTGACTCAGACATGCTTTAATTCCTTCCACATGGCCGCCGCTCCAGCGACGGCACTTTATTCAGGGTATTTGGCGCACCATGCCAGCAACTGCGGCAGCTCCTGTTCAATGGCGGGCTGCAGGCGCTCTTCGGCCCGGACTCGCTCCAAATCCCATTTCATTATTTGATTGCGCTTGTGTTGCTTGCGAGCGTCATGGGTCGGCATTTCTGCCACGACCTGATACAGCTCCGCCATCGCCGGAAAGTCGCGCGCCAGTTCCGGTTTGTCCTGTTCCACCAACAGCTCCAGCAGCCGCCCAATGCGCAGCACGCCTTCAGCCAATTCACACTGCCCGCTTTGCATCGCCCGTGCGATGGTACGGATGCTATCGAGCATATGCTGGCGACGATGCGCCGCCAGCGCAGCCTGTTGCTGACGTTGCAGCTGCCCCTGACGCCAGAGGCGTCCGAGCAGCCAGCCGGCATACAGACCGAGCGGCAGCAGTACCATGACTGCTGCCAGCACTAATCCCTGTTGCCACGCCATCAGAATGCTTTCGGATCGCTGTTGTTAAAGCGCTCCCACAGATCTTCTGGGCTGTTGCCCGACGCCTGTGAGTCTTGTTCTGCACTCTCTTCCTCATCGGTCAGACCGAGGATTTGCATCAGCTCATCCACGCGATCCAGCGCGTTATCCACGTAGGATTGCTCTTCGCTGCTCAAGCTTTCGCCAGCATCGACGCGATCCAGTAACAGGTGCAGACGCTCGTCATTTTCCAGCATCGCCAACTCTTCTGCCGGGGTCAGTTTTGGTTTCGCTGGCGCGGCAGCAACCGCCGGTTTTTTCGGCTGACGGTTGACAAATTCCACCATCAACGGCACCGGCTTTTTACTGCCGATACGTGGGTCTTTTACGGCGCGACCTTCATTTTGCTGGCCTTGCTCAGCCACATTCTGGCGTGAGCCAGAGCGCAGACCTTTACGCTTTTTCAGACGTTTTTGCTCACGGGAGAGCTGATCAATTTCAGCGCGGCTCTTTTTCGGCGCACGAGGGGCACTTTTCAGAGCAGGCACTTTACGGGATTTCTTTTCGCGGGTCATATCAACACCAATTGTGATGCGGGATCAGTAAACAACATTATGCCAGTGTTTACGCTCAGAAATAGAGCATTCTGGAATATAAGCGCCGGAATCTAGCAAAAAGAGGGTAAATAGCAAATAAAAAAGGCAGCGTTCAACGCTGCCCATGAAAGAATCGTGTCTTCTTTTCATCTGGGGATAACAACTCTCCCCGAGTGCATCCTAAACTGGTCTGTCCGCTTTCCCTGCGCGTAAGCTCTTGCTATCACACCATCCTGATGTTTTCTATCATCCGTGCAATCTTTGATGTCCACCACGGCGTCCTGCCGCTAACCCCACTCACCCACTGCCTGACAGCAGCGTCGGTGGTGACGCATTATCTGGCACGGCATTCCCGCCATACCGGTTCCACTGCCCCAGCTAATCTACGCGTCCGTACTGCGCAGGCAATCGTAAGGCCCAGTGATTGTGCGCCACTTCACAGTAAAAAAGCGGAAAATTTGACCACTGCGCGATTTGCTCACCGGCCAGAGAATCTGGCCAGCGAGCAACACGGTCAGTGCAAGCCACCAACATAACCGGCCAGTGCTTTGATTTCTGCATCCGTCAGATGCGCAGCCACTTGCCGCATCATCAAGTTCGGATCATTTTGTCGCTGTCCAGCGCGAAACGCGGTCAACTGAGCGCTGATATAGTCAGCGTGTTGGCCAGAGATTTTCGGAAAGCCCGACAAGCCGGTGCCATTACCACGCGGACCATGACAGGCGACACAGGCCGGAATGCCGCGCTGCTTATCACCGGCCATGTACAGCTGTTTGCCAAGCTCAACACTGGCTTTATCGGTATAGGCAGGTGCCGAGACTTGCTCGGAGAACCAAGCGGCCAAATCTTGCATATCCTGCTCAGACAAGGCCGCCACTTGACCTTGCATGATGGCATTCGCGCGCCCCTGCTTACCGCCGGAGTCCGCCGCCAGTTTGAATTCTTTTAGCTGCTTGAGCAGATATTTGTTATGTTGTCCGGCCAATTTTGGATTGACGGGGATGGTACTGTTCCCGTCAGCATTATGGCAGGCCACACACACCGCAGCGGCGATCTTCTTACCCGCTTCTGCGTTTCCCTGTGCCTGCGCAACACCGCTGACACCCAGCATCATTGAAATCACGAGCGCAAATTTTTTCATGGCGTTCCATTTAGCTATATGATTGTTGTTATGCCAATAACGGATAATCCTGTCCGTTACCGTAAGGTTTCGGCGGTCAGCGCAGTGCCTTACGCACTATTACAACAGATATTTTACACATTTTCACATAAAAGAAATCATCACACCACATTTGACTTAAGGTGGAGATCGCTCCGTGGCTCAATTTAATTATCACGTTACCCATTTTGTTACTAGCGCACCGGATATCCGTCACCTTCCGGTGGACAACGCCATCGAAGTGGCCTTCGCCGGCCGTTCGAATGCGGGCAAATCCAGCGCGCTCAATACCCTGACTAATCAGAAAAACTTGGCGCGTACCAGTAAAACCCCTGGCCGTACTCAGCTGATTAACCTGTTTGAAGTGGCCGAGCAGGCACGTCTGGTCGACTTGCCAGGTTACGGCTATGCCGAAGTACCGGAAGAGATGAAGCGCAAATGGCAGCGCGCGCTAGGTGAATACCTGCAAAAACGCGAATGCCTGCGTGGTCTGGTGGTGCTGATGGATATCCGCCATCCACTCAAAGACTTGGATCAGCAGATGATTGCGTGGGCGGTAGAATCCGGCCTGCCGGTGCTGGTGCTGCTGACCAAAGCCGATAAGCTGGCCAGTGGTGCCCGTAAAAATCAGGTGAATCTGGTACGCGAAGCCGTGCTGGCGTTCGAAGGTGATATTCAAGTCGAAGCGTTCTCCTCCCTGAAAAAACTGGGTGTGGATAAGCTGCGCCAGAAGCTGGATACCTGGTTTACCACCGAGATTGATGCCCTGAATCAGGCTGAACTGGATGCGGACGATAGCGACGCAGAATAAAGTTCGGTGATCGACACGTTGCCTGTCACGTTATTCTAGGTCGACGCGAGATGGGTCGCGAAAAGGGAAATAAGTCCCCACCGTACGGTGGGGCAACGGGAGAGAAATAGGAGGTTTTTATTGTTATGCCGTTAAGGATCTTCGATCCTGCGCGGTTTCGCAAGATCTTTGTGTAAGATCGCGCCATCATACATAAGTTTGCGCTGCACTCTTGATTCCCCTCACGAATACGCACATTACTTCATAGCAACTTGTCTGATAAAAGCCCGATTTAGCAACGATAAGTCAGATCCTGCCGCGATCTAACACGACAGTGTTATGTTTGGCGCATAACCGAATGCGCCCGACCAATTCTGTTTCCCTGTTCTGCTTCTCTGTCCTTTTCCCTGCTCACGGCCACACCTCTTCGTATTCACAACCGGTGGTGCGAATCTCTCTTAGCAAACCCATGCCGCACTATGCTTGTGCGGCGCTTGTGCAGCAGCACGCGCAACAGCGCAACAGCGCAACAGCGCAATTTGATTTTTCATCGAGAAATAAGTGTGGGCAAGCTGTAGCTTTACAACAAATTGCTGGAGAAGGTGGGCAGCGGGTAGACAGGCAACAAAAAGGCCGGCAAAAGCCGGCCCGAAAAAAATACGTAAGCAAAAATGTGAGTCTGGTGACAACGCCGCCATCACACAGACAAAAAATAAGATAAACAAGAAGAGCGAAATGATTATATCGCACTTAGAAACATTTTAAAGTAATTACTCTAATTCTTAGGCGATAAAATCGGCGACCGCGCTCACAAAAACGACGCAGTGTGAGAAAAAAAGCCAGCATCAACGGGAAAAAGAGTAACCCGCAGCGGGAAAAACGGTAACAAGGGGCGACGTTGTGGGGAAAAAAGCGGCAAAACGCAGATAAAAGAACGCCCCGCTCTAACGAGCGGGGCGGCTAAAAATTCAGCCAAATCCGATTACGTGAAGTAAAAGGTCTGAAAGATAGAACATCTTACCTCTGTACCCTACGCGAAAAACTGTACAACAATTCGACGGACGAGGAAAGCAATTTTTGTAGTTTGTTTTCACTTTTATGTCGCACTTCACTACTGACGGTAACATTAGCCCGAGGTTATTTTTCTCAGTGAAAATAGCTCAGGCTCAGTGTGAGTCGCGGCAGCACCCGATCAGTGTGCCTGATCCCAGTTATCACCCACGCCGACCTCAACCAGCAGCGGCACATCCAGCGTGGCACTGTGCTGCATCAGCTCACGCACCTTGGCACTGCACAGCGCCACTTTCTCTTGCGGCACTTCGAAGACCAATTCATCGTGTACCTGCATGATCATGCGAATACCGTCTGCCTCTGGCGTCGCCAACCATGCATCCACTGCCAGCATAGCGCGCTTGATGATGTCAGCCGCTGTGCCTTGCATTGGGGCGTTGATCGCCGCGCGCTCAGCGCCTTTGCGCCGCATCGCATTGCGCGAACGGATATCCGGCAACTGCAAACGACGACCAAACAGGGTTTCAACATAGCCTTGCGCATGCGCCTGCTCACGAGTGCGCTCCATATAAGTCAGCACGCCCGGGTAGCGCTCAAAGTACAGATCCATATAGCGCTGAGCATCGTTACGGCCAATACCGAGCTGACGCGCCAGACCAAAGGCGCTCATGCCGTAAATCAGACCGAAGTTGATAGCCTTGGCACTACGACGCTGTTCAGCGCTCACCTGCTCCAGCGGCAAGCCGAACACTTCGGCAGCGGTGGCGCGGTGGATATCCTTGCCTTCGCTAAAAGCGCGCAGTAAACCGGCATCGCCCGACAAATGCGCCATGATGCGCAGCTCAATTTGCGAGTAGTCGGCCGCGATAATCTGATTCCCTGCACCAGCAATAAAGGCCTGACGAATGCGCCGCCCTTCTTCGTTACGCACCGGAATATTTTGCAGGTTCGGATCGGTGGATGACAGACGACCAGTAGCGGTCACCGCCTGATGATAGGAGGTGTGCACGCGACCGGTCGCCGGATTGATCATCTGCGGCAGTTTATCGGTATAGGTTGATTTGAGCTTGGCCAGCCTACGGTACTCCAGCAGCACTGCCGGTAATGGGTAATCCAGCGCCAACTCGGCCAACACCTCTTCGTTGGTAGATGGCGCGCCGCCCGGGGTCTTCTTCAGCACCGGCAAGCCCAGCTTCTCGAACAAGATCCCCTGCAATTGCTTGGTAGAGGCCAAGTTAAACGGCTCACCGGCCAGCTCATGGGCTTTGCTTTCCAACTCCGCCAGACGCGTGGTCAGCTCCATGGAATGCCGTCCCAGCAAAGCCGGATCAATCAACACGCCGTTGCGCTCCATCCGCGACAACACTGACAGCAGCGGCACTTCCATCTCTTGCAGCACCGAGGCTAGACCGACTTCTTGCTCCAGTTGTGGCCACAGCACTTCATGCAAGCGCAGGGTGACATCCGCATCCTCGGCGGCGTAGGTGGCCGCTTGCTCTAGCGGGATCTGGTTAAAGGTCAGCTGGTTTTTACCTTTGCCAGCCACTTCCTCAAAAGTGATGGTCTGGTGACCTAAGTGGCGCTCAGACAGGCTATCCATATCATGACGACCAGCCACACTGTTGAGAACATACGACTCCAGCATGGTATCAGACCAAATACCGCGCAGCTCGATGCCATAACGCGCCAGAATGCTCTGATCAAACTTCAGGTTTTGCCCAACTTTGCGCGAATCGGTATCTTCCAGCAGCGGCTTCAGGCGCGCTAACACCGTATCGCGATCCAGTTGATCCGGCGCATCCAGATAATCGTGCGCCACCGGCAAATAGGCGGCCTCACCAGCGGCGGTGGCAAATGACAAGCCAATCAGGTTGGCGGTCATGTAATCCAGCCCGTCGGTTTCGGTATCCAGCACCCAGTAAGGCGCCGCGCGCAGCTTATCCAACCATGCGTCCAGCTCGCTCATCTGCAAAATGGTCTGGTAGGCACTGCGATCCAGCGTCACCGACGCCATGGCCGCTGCGGCAGGTTCGGCGCTATCGCTCACCGAGGCGGTTGGTCGGGCGCGTGGCGCAGCCGCTGCCGGATTAGGCGTCAGCATATCGCCGCCATCAAGCAGCTCAGCCAACCAACGTTTGAACTCATAACGGCCAAACAGGCTAATCAGGGTGTCGGTATCGGCGCTTTGGCGCGTCAGTGGAATGGGCTCCAATTCCACATCAGTTTTGATGGTGGCCAGTGCATAGGAGAGATCGGCATTGTCACGGTGCAATTCCAGCTTGGCCGGCAGCGTTTTCGAGCCGCGAAAACCGAGAGCGGGCACCGCATCCAGATTGGCGTAGATCTCACGCAGACTGCCGATCCCAGTCAGCAGCGCCAGCGCGGTTTTCTCGCCCACCCCAGGCACGCCCGGAATGTTATCCGATGAGTCGCCCATCAGCGCCAGAAAATCGATGATCAGCTCCGGCCCGACCCCGTATTTCTCGCGCACTTCCTGCGGCCCCAGCACCGTGTTGTTCATGGTGTTGATCAAGGTGATCTTATCGCTCACCAGCTGCGCCATGTCTTTATCGCCGGTGCTGATCAGCACGTCGCGCCCATTAGCGGCAGCTTGTTTGGCCAGCGTACCAATCACGTCATCGGCTTCCACCCCCGGCACCACCAACAGTGGCAAGCCGAGTGCGCGGATCATCTGATGCAGCGGCTCAATTTGGCTGCGCAGCTCATCGGGCATCGGTGGGCGATGCGCCTTGTACTCGGCAAACATCTCATCACGAAAGGTTTTGCCTTTGGCATCAAACACCACCGCCATTTCGGTCGGCGCAAATTGGTTAAGCAGGCTTTTCAGCATGTTCAATACGCCATACATGGCGCCGGTCGGTTCACCACCAGCATTGGTCAGCGGTGGGAACGCATGAAATGCACGATAAAGATAAGAAGAGCCGTCGACCAGAATCAACGGGTTGGGCGCTATCTGGGCCATAATTACACTATCCGGTCAGTCATCATCCCTAAAGGATGCCACAGCCAGCGGCAGAAACGAATTTACCGGTCGGGATTTTTGTCCCACTACGTATCTGGCGCGCCCCCCATTCCTTCCTACCGATGACGCGTAGCCTGTGGATAACTTTGTGAACAATAAAACGAGGGGATGTGATCGTTTGGCGTTAGCAGGTGAATGTATGGTTAATTACCATTAAATTTCATTAGGTTACGCAAGCGCACCCTGATCGGCGCGCGATCATTTGATGATCATCTGCTGTGGATACCATTTTTAGACTTGACTTTGCTGGAGCGCAGACGGGGCAAGGCGCTGGCCGCGATCGCCGTCTCTCCACCATACCTACTCGGCGTGTAAGCGGTGGACAACCGGTGTAAGAGAGGCAAAAAAATACCGGTTCACGACAAGGAGAACCGGTAGAAGATATGTGGAAGCAATTGTGAGCAATGTCGTGCGTGCAAAGCTTTCCTTCCCGAGGCGCTCTGCCAGCCAACAAACGATAACGATTATCATTATCCTTGTAAAGCCAAATCGCAGAATTCTTGCGCGTTTTATTCCACCGCCGCCTCGGGCAGTGGTAATGACTGCGCACAGGCATAGGCAGAGCTCCACGCCCACTGGAAGTTATAGCCGCCCAACCAGCCGGTCACATCCACCACTTCGCCGATAAAGTACAAGCCCGGTACGCTGGTCGCCTGCATGGTTTTCGATGACAGAGCGCGCGTATCTACACCACCGAGCGTGACTTCTGCGGTACGGTAGCCTTCGGTGCCGTTCGGGCTAATGCGCCACTGCTGCAGCGTCTCACACACCGCCTGTTTTTGCGCATGGCTCAGTTGAGCTAAGGTCGGACTCGGCAAGCGCTGCTGCTCAATCCAGCACTCCACTAAGCGCTTAGGTAACCAGCGCGTCAGGGCATTTTTCAGGCTTAAATTAGGCTGACTGCGGCGCAGCTGCTCCAACTCATTATCCAGATCGCAATCCGGCAGCAAATTGATCTCCAGCGTTTCCCCCGGCTGCCAGTAGCTGGAGATTTGCAAAATCGCCGGACCGGAGAGGCCGCGGTGGGTAAACAGCAGGTTTTCACGAAACTGTGGGCCACGGCTGGTGCTCACGGTGACGGGAACGGCAATCCCCGCCAGTGACTGCTGCGCTTGCAGCATCTCTTTATGTAAAGTGACCGGCACTAAGCCAGCCCGCGTTGGCTGCACCGGTAAACCAAATTGTTCGGCAATGCGGTAACCCAAAGGCCCAGCCCCCAGTCCCGGCATCGACAAACCACCGCTAGCCACCACCAGTGAGTGCGTCTGCACCTCACCTTGCGCGGTAGTCAGGGTGAACAGTCCGCTATCGCTACGCGCGACACTTAACACTTCGGTGCGTAAACGGATCTGCGCGCCGGCTTTATCGCACTCGCTCAGCAACATCTCGACGATCTGCTCGGCGGAGTCGTCACAAAACAACTGGCCTAACGTTTTTTCATGATAGGCAATCCCGTGCGCCGCCACTAAGGCAATAAAATCCCACTGGGTATAACGCGACAGTGCCGATTTGCAAAAATGCGGGTTGGCAGATAAATAGGCGGCCGGTTCAATATAGAGGTTGGTGAAATTACACCGCCCACCACCGGACATCAGAATTTTTCGACCAGCTTTTTTGCCGTTATCCACCACCAAGGTATTGAGCCCGCGTGCGGCGGCTTGCGCTGCACAAAATAATCCGGCTGCCCCGGCGCCGATAATGACCACATCAAATGCTGATTTCACCGTTTACTCCCGGCCGCTGTAAAAACGCCGGCGATTGTAAAGGGCTTTGCTGCAGACAGCCAGTATTACCCGGTTTTAGTTGACAGCTGGATAGCTTGCATACGCCTTTTGCAGATAAAACAGACAAAGCAGATAATTGTGTCAAATCCGGCACAAAATACAGTTCAAATCGCCGTGCGATTAGCGCAACTGAATGCGCGCCATGTCTCATTTCTATATTGTTTTTAAATAATCTTTTAAATCATTAGGTTATACAAATTTTATTCGCAAAGTTACGCGTAACAAACCAGATTATCGCGGCAAATTATTCGCACTTTTTGCAAAATAACTGGAATTTCCCCTTTCTAGCGACTGTATTTATATCGATAATGCGCCGGTCTGATGACGGTTTTATGGCTTATTTTATGTTTGATATATTTACCGGTCTTGATGCCCATATCGCCATTCTGCTTGGTTTGGCGTTATTGTTTGTTTTGGCTTATGAATTTATTAATGGATTCCACGACACTGCCAACGCTGTTGCCACGGTAATCTATACCAAAGCGATGCCGGCGCAGCTGGCTGTGGTGCTGTCTGGAATTTTTAATTTCTTCGGGGTGTTATTGGGAGGATTAAGCGTAGCGTATGCCATCGTGCATCTGCTGCCTATCGACCTGCTTGTTAATATCAGCTCGACTCACGGTCTCATCATGGTGTTCTCCATGTTGTTCACCGCGATTGTCTGGAATTTCGGTACCTGGTATCTGGGTTTGCCGGCTTCCAGCTCACATACACTGATCGGTTCTATTCTGGGCGTGGGTGTGGCAAACGCACTGATGACCCATACCTCTATCAGTGATGGCGTTAACCTCAAAAAAGCGGTTGATGTCATGCTGTCACTGATCGTGTCTCCTGTTGTCGGCTTGCTGCTGGCGGGAACGGTGTTCCTGCTGTTAAAGCGGTTATTCCCGACCTCACACATGCACCTGAATCCTGAAGAGCGCCAATTGCTGGACGGGAAAAAGCATCCGCCATTCTGGGCGCGTACTGTGTTGATCCTCTCCTCTTTCGGGGTGAGCTTTGCACACGGCTCGAATGATGGACAAAAAGGGATCGGCCTGCTGATGCTGGTACTGATCGGGATTGCGCCGGCCAAGTTTGTGGTCGACATGAATGCCAGCCAGTATCAAATCGCGAAAACCGCCGATGCTGCGCAGCATATTGCCGCCATTTACGAGCGCAACCCAACCGTGCTGGATGCCTTTATTGCCTCACATCCAAAAGCGCAGGATAACGCTATCCCGCAAGGTAAGTTCCATTGCGATGTGGCCAATACACGTCAGTCACTGGATGGGTTAAGTTCGCTACTGAACGGCGTATCAGATTATGCACAGCTGGATACCGACCAACGCCGGATGGCGCGTCGTTTGATCCTGTGCATTGACGATACTGCCAAGAAAGTAGCCGCGGCGCCGGGAATGTCCAAAGCCGATGCCGCAAGCCTGACGACCTTCCGCCATGACCTGAACAGCACCACCGAATACGCCCCGACTTGGGTGATCGTTGCGGTGGCGATGGCTCTGGGCTTGGGTACCTTGGTCGGCTGGCGCCGGATCGTGGTCACCGTCGGTGAGAAAATCGGTGAGCGCGGGATGGGCTATTCACAGGGGATGGCAGCGCAAATTACCGCCGCCTCTGCAATCGGTATTGCCAGCGTCACCGGTATGCCGGTTTCCACCACACATGTGTTGTCTTCAGCGGTTGCCGGCTCAATGCTGGCAAACAAAAACCGTCTGCAGTCTGGTACGGTTAAAAGTATCCTGATGGCATGGATTTTCACCTTGCCAGCAACCATGTTGCTTTCCTGTACGCTGTTTTGGGTTGCTAGCTATATCCTGCTCTGACAGCCCCATTCCTACCGTTATCAGTTCAACCACGATACCCGCCTTCGGGCGGGTATCAGTGGGTCACCCCCGGCATCACCCATCCCAGTACTAACACCACCAGTGTTAACAGTAACAACGCACTGCTCAGCACAAACTGCTGACGTACCTGCACACACTTGGCGATAAAGCGCGGATCATGATGCGAAACATAACGCTGTTCACGCAGGTAGTGAAACAGCCGGATCTGCTTTGAGATCACGCCGGTCGGTCGGAAAAAACCGCGGCCATCCACCAGCAAATACAGGTAGGGATCACTGTCGCGCATGATAAACAACAGCACCCGCAAACTGGACAGATAGCGCGCAATATTCAGCGCGCTCATCAGCAGCAACACCCAAAAGACGATATTCAAATCCATTCCTGCTCTCCTAAGTATCCTTACTCAGGGTAGTTCAGTTGTACGCCAACAGCGATTTACTGATTGCTGGCAGCCAACGATGCCTGCTCGCCCTGAGCGGCCAGTGCACGCAAGTCTTTATCGATAAAGAACAGCGCTTTACCATCTTCGCCCACCAGCTCGATTTTATCCAGAATGCTTTTGAACAGCTTCTCTTCTTCATGCTGCTCTGCCACATACCACTGCAGGAAGCTGAAGGTGGAGTAATCTTGAGTACTGAAGGCCACATGCACCAACTCATTAATCTTGCGCGTGATCAGCTGCTCGTGGCTGTAGGTTTTATGAAACACATCGGCCAATGACTGATAATCACTGTCCGGCGCCTCAATGGCACCAATCAACGGCAGCGCACCGGTTTCGCTGACATAGGTGAACAAACGCTGCATATGCTGCATCTCCTCTTGCGCATGCTGGCGTAAGAACAGCGCCGCGCCATCAAAGCCGTGATGATCACACCAAGCGCTCATCTGCAAATACAAGTTGGATGAGAAAAATTCCAGATTCAACTGCTCATTGAGCTTATCGGTCATGGCTTGCGATAACATAGCGACTCCTTGTTATGTATTCGGTGACGGTGCAGAGTTTGCCCCTCTGCTGACACAATAGCGCGTCGGGCCGGGAATTCAATCCCGGCCCCCGTAACGGATTATTTCCCCGTCCGCAGTTTATTCCAGTACTCTTCGTAGATCTGAACCGCATCGCCCACATCCGCTTGGAATTGGCCACGTTGTTTGGCGTCTTCTGGCGGGAACAGGGTTGGGTTATTGACCATCTCCGCCGGCAGCAGTTTAAGCGCAGCCTGATTCGGTACCGAATAACCGAGCTCTTTGATGATGGCGGCAGCACTTTCTGGGCGCAGCAAGAAATCGATGAAGCGATGCGCGGCGGCTTTGTGCTTGGCCGCTTTCGGAATGGCGAAGCTATCCATCCAGAAGATCGCCCCTTCCTTTGGATAGACGAACGTTAAATCCGGGTTTTCTAAGCTGGCGCGCCACGCCGGCCCATTCCAGATCATGCCCACCGAAACCTCATCTTGCAGATACGGCACGTCTGGCGCATCGGAGTTAAACACCCGCACGTTCGGCATCAACGGCTGCAGCTTTTCATAGGCCTGCCGGATGTCATCGGGATTTGTGGTATTGGGCGATTTGCCGTTGACCAGCAGCGCCATGTGGAACACTTCGCGCGAGTCATTGGTCAGCAACAGGCGATCTTTAAACGCCGGATTCCACAGGTCAGCCCATGAGGTCACCGTGGCCGGATCAATCTCGGATTTGTTGACCGCAATCCCAGTCACACCCCACACATAAGGGACGGAGTAGGTATTTTGCGGATCGAACTCGCGATGCAGTAATGCGGGGTCAAGATTAGCGAAGTTTTTCAGCTGGCTCTGATCGATTTCCTGCAACAATCCTTCGCGGGCCATCTTGCTGATATAGTACGTGGAAGGAACCACTAAATCGTAGCCGGCACCCTGAGTGAGTTTCAGTTTCGAGTACATCTCCTCGTTACTTTCAAACGTGGAGTAGATGACTTCAATACCGGTTTCCTTGGAGAACTGCTCCAGCAACGCGGCCGGAATATAATCAGTCCAGTTATACACATACAGTTGTTCTTGCGCGGCGCCTGCGCTGCTCATGACGGCAGTCGCGCTCAGAACCAGGCTTTGCACCCACAGCTTACTCATCGTCGTTGTTTCCTCCCATGATGTCCCGCGGACATCGAATTCGGGTGATTATTCCGCAAGGCGCACACCATTAGCCTACGCCTTGCCCGGTGACTGGCCATGCCCAAACGCTCTGGCATGGCCGCCGGTCGCCTTGGCGCCGGTTACCCGGCGATTGTAACTAAACTCACTGCCGATACGATCTTTTCTGGCCTTGTTGCATACGCCGATCCCGCAGAGCGAGATCGCACGCACAAAAAAAGCCCCGACCAGCGGGGCAATAGATACACAGAACTGACTTTCTTGTGCTTATGGCTTATTCGGGTGCATGGCCTCTGACGTGGCCGTAGCGCGAGTGGGTTTCTGGTGTTATATCGTCAGCCCACCATCGACACGTAATACCTGTCCGGTAATGAACGCCGCCTGCTCACTGACTAAGAACCGCACCGCGTTGGCGATATCCTCCGGCGTACCCATCCGCCCCAAGGGGGTTTTGCTGACCATGTGATCGATGACTTTATCCGGCACCACCGCGGTCATCGGGGTGCGGATAAATCCTGGCGCAATCGCGTTAACACGCACCACCGCGCCTTTACGGGTAAATTCTTTGGCCCAGGTTTTGGTCAGTGCAATCACCCCGCCTTTACTGGCGGCATAGTTACTCTGACCGATGTTGCCATCCAGCCCCACCACCGACGAGAGGCTGACAATCGCGCCACTGCCTTGCGCCATCATCACCGGCGCGATGGCTTGGGTGAGGTTAAATACCCCTTTGAGGTTGATATCCAGCACCAGATCCCACTCCGCTTCGCTCATGTTCTGGATTAAGTTATCGCGGGTAACACCGGCGTTATTGACCAGCACATCGATGCGGCCAAACTCCTCCACCACCGCCGCCACGAATGCTGGCATGCTGTTACGGTCACTGACGTTCAGTAATTGGCCGCGCACATTAGCGCGTCCGTTGACGGTCTCTTCTAAGGCGGCCGCATCCAGATCGCAGGCAATCACCATCGCCGCCCCAGCGTCAGCCAGCGTATTGACTATCTGGCGACCAATCCCACGACCGCCACCGGTCACGACACAGATTTTATTTTGCATACCACTACTCCCGCTCAGTTTTACCGTCGTAAGACTTTGGGCTTTGCCCTTGCTGTCACCGTGGCACGGGTCACCATGTCCGGTCAGATACTGCAATCAATGGCACCAGAAATTCATCGCGGCAAATTTTTAGCTGTCAGTTACGGTGAAGTTTTATGGCAAGAAAAAGGGCGCAAGCAGACCGACAAACCAACGGTAATACTTGCAACCTCGCAGTTACGCTAACGCTGCGCATTTTTTCAACCGAAAATTTTTTTTGTGACAAGGAAAAGTGCCCCGATTTTTACGGGTTAATGACCCCCAACGCATTAGAACGCGCTGAAGCTAAAATGGCGGCTTTTATAGCCTTTTGTGAGGGCATTTTGTGAGGCTGGCAATGGCGGTACGGGCTGTGATCCACTGAACATTTCGCCATCTATACTAATGTTAGTATCCGAGTATGGAAGAATGGAAAAGGAGCAACATCATGGCATATCAACATCTTCTGGTCGCTGTCGACCTGTCGCCGGAAAGTCACTATCTGCTGAAAAAAGCCATCGGCGTCGCCAAGCGTAACGATGCCAAAGTTTCGCTGATCCATGTTGATGTCAATTACTCAGACCTGTATACCGGCCTGATTGATGTCAACCTTGGGGATATGCAGCAGAAGATTTCCGAAGAAACCCATTCTGCCCTGCGTGAACTGGCGCTGAATGCCGGCTATCCGATCACCGAAACCTTAAGTGGCAGCGGCGATCTGGGACAGGTTCTGATGGATGCGATCAAGCAATATGACGTGGATCTGCTGGTGTGTGGTCACCATCAGGATTTCTGGAGCAAGCTGATGTCATCTGCGCGCCAGCTGATTAACAATATCCCAATTGATATGCTGATTGTGCCGCTGCGCGACGAAGACTAAGCTCAGCAGAGCCCGATAGCGCGCATCGCCAACGCGCGTTTTGAGCATTCATACAACTCCCGCCCACGGCGGGAGTTTTCATTATTCATCTCGATTCATCACTCGTCGCGTTTACGCGGCTTGCACAGATAACGCTTTTTGCGCGCACTGCGGCCACAACGCTCACAGGTAAATTTCGGCTTACGGGTGATCTCGCATAGCAAGGCGAAGTGCTCGCTGTATTCATCCCGCCCCCATTTGCATAACCGGCGAATTTCCACCTTGATGACCTCCGGTGACTCTCTAGACCAGACCACCGTGGCTGGCCGTTTTCTACACGCTGGCACACCGGCGCGATAGCGTCAATCGGTTAACTGGCAGCAGGCGTAACATAAAGATCGAAACGGTGATTTTTGGTGCTGATGGCCGCGCTCGCCGGTTGATTGGCTAACGGCTCGGCGTAATCCGGCCGCTTAACCACCACCCGTTTACGTGCCACGGCGCGCGCTGGGGTCAACAAATCATCGGCATCCAGATCCGCGCCCACCAACGACTGAAATACCCGCATCTCTTTTTTCACCAAGGCCGATTTGGTTTTGTGCGGATACATAGGATCGAGATAGACCACATCTGGCGCAGGCGACAAAGTGGCCAACACCTCGATGCCCGAGGCGTGCAGCAGTTGCATGCGCTCGCGCATCCAGCCACCGATTTCTGGATCGGCATACGCCCGTTGCAAACCATCATCCAACAAGGCGGCGACTACCGGATGACGCTCTAACAAACGCACCCGACAGCCGATACTGGCCAGCACAAAGGCATCGCGGCCAAGGCCGGCGGTCGCATCCACCACATCCGGCAGATAGCCTTTTTTTACGCCGACCGCTTTCGCCACCGCTTCACCGCGGCCACCACCAAAGCGGCGACGGTGCGCCATAGTACCACCGACAAAATCCACGCAAATCGCGCCCAGCTTTGGCTCATCGCGTTTACGCAGCTCCAGACGCTCGGCGGTCAATACCAGCGCAAACTGCGCCTCTTCATCATGCTGCAGCTGCCAGCGCTCAGCTAAGACGGCCAGCTCAGGCGCACGCGCCGCAACGTCAGTGGACAGGTGGATCGAATACAAAGCTCAACTCCCGCAGGTTGGCAGCGCCGCATACTTAGCGCCGGCAAGAAAAAAGGGTGCAATTATGCACCCTTATGATACTACATCTCACGCGCGGTATTTCACGCTACACGCGAGTTAACGCAGCCGTTAACCGGCAATGCCTTTATGACGCAGTAAGGCATCCAGCTGTGGCGCGCGACCACGGAAACGCTTAAACAGCGCCATTGGCTCTTCCGAGCCGCCACGCTCTAAAATGCAGTGCAGGAAATCTTGTCCGGTTTGCGGGTTGAAAATGCCCTCTTCCTCAAAGCGGGCAAACGCATCAGCGGACAGCACTTCCGCCCACAGGTAGCTGTAGTAACCCGCGGCATAGCCTCCGGCGAAGATGTGGCTAAAGCTATGCGGCATCCGCTGCCAGCTTGGCGCTTGCAGTACCGCCACTTTGGCTTTCACATCGTGCAGCATCTCCAGCACCTTGGCGCCCTCGGCCGGAGAGTATTCGTGGTGCAGACGGAAATCGAACAGCCCGAATTCCAGCTGACGCAGAACAAACATCGCTGCCTGATAGTTTTTCGCCGCCAGCAGTTGGGACAGCATTTCCTGTGGCAGTGGTTCACCGCTTTCATAGTGACCGGAGATGAACGCCAGCGCTTCGGCTTCCCAGCACCAGTTCTCCATAAACTGGCTTGGCAGCTCGACTGCATCCCATGGCACGCCGTTGATACCGGACACCGCGCCCGTATCCACTTCGGTCAGCATATGGTGAATGCCGTGGCCAAATTCGTGGAACAAGGTGGTGACTTCGTCATGGGTAAACAGCGCCGGCTTATCGCCAACCGGTTTGTTGAAGTTACAAGTCAGGTAGGCAACCGGTTTTTGTAAACTGCCATCGAGGCGACGATTACGGCCGATGCAATCATCCATCCACGCCCCGCCGCGCTTGTGTTCACGCGCGTACAAGTCCAGATAGAAGCTACCGCGCAGCTCGCCTTGGCCGTCAATCAGCTCAAAGAAACGGACACTCGGATCCCACACATCCACACTACCCGCTGGCAGCTCGCGTGCTTCGATACCAAACACCCGACGCAGCACTTCGAACAAGCCGCTGATCACGCGATCTTCTGGGAAGTACGGACGCAGCGCCTCATCGCTGATGGCAAACAGGTGCTGCTTTTGTTTTTCGCTGTAATAAGCGATATCCCACACTTCCAGCGTATCGACGCCACACTGCTCACGGGCAAACGCGCGCAGCTCCGCCAGCTCTTTTTCCCCTTGTGGGCGAGCGCGGTTGGCCAGATTGTTCAAAAACTCCAGTACTTGCTGTGGGTTTTCCGCCATTTTGGTGGCCAGCGATTTATCGGCATAGGTAGCAAAGCCCAGCAATTGGGCCAGCTCATAGCGCAGCGCCAGAATTTCAGCGATCAGTGGCGAGTTATCCCACTGGCCGGCATTCGGGCCTTGATCGGAAGCGCGGGTGGCATAGGCCTGATACAGCTCTTGGCGCAGCGCTTGGTTATCACAATAGGTCAGCACCGGCAGGTAGCTCGGGATATCCAGCGTCAGCAGGTAACCCTCTTGGCCTTTGGCCTGCGCGGCGGCGGCCGCCGCTTGCAGCGCGCTCTCTGGCATCCCTTGCAGTTCGTTCACGTCAGTGACCAGCTTGCTCCAGCCCATGGTGGCATCCAGCACATTGTTGCTAAACTGGTTCGACAGCTCTGACAGGCGAGTCATGATCTCGCCGTAGCGTTGCTGCTGCTCGGCGGGCAAGCCGATGCCAGACAGCTCAAAATCACGCAAACTGTTTTCCACCGCTTTGCGCTGGGCGGGAGTCAGACGGCTGAACTCTTCACTGTCATGCAGCGCTTTGTAGGCTTGATACAAACCGGCATGCTGGCCCATCCAAGTGCCGTATTCGGATAACAGCGGCAAACACTGCTGATAAGCTTCACGCAATTCGGGGGAGTTTTTCACTGCATTTAAGTGACCGACCGGTGACCACAAGCGGCTCAGGCGGTCATTCACCTCTGCCAATGGCTCACACAGGTTCGCCCACGTGTACGGGGTATCCTGCGCCAATACGCGCTCAACCTCGGCACGGCAGTCGGCAATGGCCTGCTCCACCGCCGGCAGCACGTGCTGTGGCTCGATTTGTGAGAACGGTGGTAATCCGGTGAAGCTTAGCAGTGGGTTGGAAGACTGCAGGTTGCTCATGGTCAGTTATCCTTAAAATGTATTATCTCTATTAAGATGGCGATCCTGCAGGCGAAATTCAATGCTCACTCAGGCATAATATGCGACCTAAGAGAGAGGTCACCATGCTCAGCTATCGACACAGTTTTCATGCCGGCAACCACGCCGACGTTTTAAAGCACACCGTTCAGGCGCTGATCATCGACGCCCTGAAACAAAAAGATAAGCCGTTCGTGTATCTGGATACCCACTCCGGTGCCGGTCGTTATTACCTGAAAAGCGACCATTCAGAGAAAACCGGTGAATATCTGGAAGGCATTGGCCGAATTTGGCAGCGCGATGATATTCCCGAGCTGCTGCAGCCTTACCTGTCGGCGGTGAAAGCGGTTAACCGCGGTCCGCAGCTGTTTTATTATCCGGGCTCGCCGCTGATTGCTCAGCATCTGCTGCGCGATCACGATCGCTTGCTGCTGACCGAACTGCATCCGACCGATTTCCCTCTGCTGCGCCATGAGTTTCGCGAAGACCCACGCGCCTCAACCAAGCGCGGTGACGGTTACCAGCAGCTGAAATCTCAGCTGCCACCGAAAGAGCGTCGCGGTTTAGTGCTGATTGACCCGCCGTACGAGCTTAAAGATGACTACCAGCAGGTCGTGACCGCCATTACCGAAGGCTACAAGCGCTTTGCGACCGGTACCTATGCCATCTGGTATCCGGTCGTGCTGCGTCAGACCATCAAGCGCATGCTGCGCGATCTGGAAGCCACCGGCATTCGCCGCATCCTGCAAATCGAGCTGGGCGTGCGTCCGGACTCCGATCAGCGCGGCATGACCGCCTCCGGTATGATTGTGATCAATCCACCGTGGAAGCTGGAAAGCCAGATGCAAGAGCTGCTGCCATGGCTGACCGAGGTGATGGTGCCAGAAGGCACTGGCCATCACAGCGTGACTTGGGTCGTTCCTGAATAAACGCCGGAAAAAGCGCTGGCATAAACTCGGCTCCCCATTTCCCCTTGGGGAATGTCACGAGTAAGTAAGCACTCCGGTGCACTGCGCCGTCCTGACTGGGCGGCGTTTTGTCATCTGCGCTAAATTCCCCCGTGGCAATCTTAGACCTTGGCCGCAATTTCACACTGCAAGCATCCACCTAAGCAGGTTTTCAGCGCGCAGTCAGATATAGTGAAATCAAATAGCGTCACTCGGGTATAGCCAACCGCGTTTTTACACATCGCACATGAACCTGACGCTCAGTGAAAGCATCAACAGGAAGTTGGGCCACGTCAGCAATCACCTGACCCACACAACGGCCATCAAGGATGAGGCAGCACAGTGCCAGTACGCACCACCGCAACTTGCAGCTTATTGCGCCAGCGTTATCTTTTGCACCGTGGCGGGATCGCCTTGGTGGCGGGCATCGTGTGCGCGCTATTGTCGTTATTTAGCAGCTACCAACAACTGCGCCAGCAAGCCTTACAGCAACAGCAGAAAGCGGTTCAACAACTGCGCGATTATTTTGAAACCCAGCAGCCCTTTAGCCGTAACTGGCAAAATCGGTTACTGACCTTAAGCCACTACCCGTGCGCACAGGTGCAACCGCAGCTGCAACAAGCGGCCACCCAAGATCACAGTGCGCGTAGCTACTTACTGGTTCAGCAAGGCCAAATCCACTGCTCCTCGTCCACCGCCGATGAAGCGCGCATGTTACAGCCGTACCTCGATTTACTGTTGCAACACCCACGCACGCCGATGTTGCTCAAAGAAATGGCCGGTAGCGCGCCAGTGCTGGTGTACTGGTGGCCGCACAGCAGCCAAGCCGAGCAAGGGGTGCTGTACGTGCAAGATATCTACCCGCTCACCCATATCCTGTTGCGTCCACAGCTGCCGTATATCACCGGTCTGAGTATGGATGTGAGCTACCCCTATCCACAGACCTTGCGCAGTATCGCGCCCGATGACGCCACCTTCGCCACACCAAAAGCCCGCTGGCAAGACAGCGCCCATCACGTCACCCTCAACGTGTATGGCCCAGAAGGGTGGCAGCTGGTGCCGCTACTGAGCGGGATGCCGGTCTCCGTTGCCCTGTTACTCGGCTTGTGTGTGTTTATGCTGGTGTTCCATCTGTACAGTGACCGCCACCATTTCAGCCACGATCTACGCGCGCTGATCCGACAGAAAAAACTGCGCATGCATTATCAGCCGCTGATCGACTGCCAAAGTGGTCGCTGCGTCGGGGTGGAAGCCTTGCTGCGCTGGACACCACACGGCATCACCCAATCGCCGGATGCCTTTATCAGCCAGCTGGAGCAGCATCATCTGATGCCGCATCTGACCCATCACCTGATGCAGCTGATTGCCCAAGACATGCAGCGACTGCCGCTGGATAACCTGCCCGCCGGTTTTCGGGTCTCCGTGAATATCTCCCCCGATCACTTCAACGAGCCGGCGCTGCTGGATAACACCCGCACCTTACGCCAAGCGCTGCCGACACAAACGCGCTTGATTTTGGAGATCACCGAGCGCAGCCCGCTGCATTTCAATGCCAGCCAAATTCGCCAGCTCGACGCGTTACAAGCGCTGCCGGATGTGCACCTAGCACTGGATGATTTCGGCACCGGCCACTGCACACTGGGTTACTTAAACCAACTGCGCCCTGATTACCTGAAAATCGATAAACGCTTTACCGCCAGCATTGATGCCCAAGGGATGGATACCGTGGTGCTCGACAGCATTATTGCGCTGGCGCAGCGCCTAGGGATCGCCTTGATTGCCGAAGGGGTCGAAAGCGGGGTGCAGGCCATGTATCTGCGCCAAAAAGGGGTGCAAACCCTGCAGGGATTCTTGTTTGCCCGCCCGATGCGGATTGAGGAACTGCAGGAGTGGCTACAAAACCCGATGCAGAAATTTGCCGGAGCCTGCCCTCTATCGCTAGAATCAATCCATTAGAGCAAGGCTCCTGACAATGGACGGCAAACAATGACCAAACATTATGATTATCTGGCAATCGGCGGTGGCAGCGGCGGGATCGCCTCGGTCAACCGAGCAGCAATGTACGGCAAGAAGTGTGCCCTGATTGAGGCGAAAGCCCTCGGCGGTACCTGCGTGAATGTCGGCTGTGTGCCGAAAAAAGTGATGTGGCACGGCGCCCAGATTGCAGAAGCCATGCACCGCTACGCAGCAGACTATGGCTTTGATGTGGATGTAAAACAGTTCGACTTCCAGCAACTGATCGCCAGCCGCGAAGCGTACATCGATCGCATTCATCAATCCTACGAGCGGGTTCTGGGCAACAACAAGGTTGACGTGATCCAAGGCTTTGCCCGTTTTGTCGATGCCCACACCGTGGAAGTCAACGGCGAGCAAATCACTGCCGATCACATCCTGATTGCTACCGGTGGCTATCCAACCCGCCCTGCCATTCCCGGAGCCGAATACGGGATTGATTCCGATGGTTTCTTTGCCCTGCGCGAGCTGCCAAAACGGGTCGCCGTGGTTGGCGCAGGCTACATCGCGGTAGAGATTGCCGGCGTGATGCATGCCCTCGGCGCGGAAACTCATCTGGTGGTGCGTAAGCACGCCCCGCTGCGCAGCTTTGATCCGATGTTGGTCGATACGCTGCTGGAAGTGATTAAAACTGAAGGCCCAGAGCTGCACACTCAAGCGGTGCCACAGCGCGTAGAAAAACACACAGATGGCAGCTTAACGCTGCATCTGGAAGATGGCCGCAGTCTGCACGTCGATTGCCTGATTTGGGCCATTGGCCGTAAACCGGCTACCGATCGTCTAAATCTGGATGCCAGCGGCGTGGAGCTTGACGATCGCGGTTATATCCGCGTTGATATGTACCAGAACACCAATGTGCCGGGCGTGTATGCGGTAGGGGATAATACCGGTCGCATCGAGCTGACACCGGTTGCGGTAGCAGCGGGTCGTCGTCTGTCTGAGCGTCTGTTCAACAACAAGCCGAACGAGCACTTGAACTACGACAACGTGCCGACCGTGGTGTTCAGCCATCCACCAATCGGTACAGTGGGCTTAACCGAGCCACAGGCAATCGAACAGTATGGCGAAGCCAATGTGAAGGTCTACACCTCGTCCTTTACTGCCATGTACACGGCGGTCACTCAGCACCGTCAGCCGTGCCGGATGAAACTGGTGTGTGTCGGTGCCGAGCAGAAGATTGTTGGTATCCACGGCATCGGCTTTGGTATGGATGAAATCCTGCAAGGCTTTGCTGTCGCCATGAAGATGGGCGCGACCAAGCGCGATTTCGACAATACCGTGGCGATTCACCCAACGGCAGCCGAAGAGTTTGTGACCATGCGCTAAGGCGCAATGCCAAGATCTACTGATGCGGCCACCGCAGGTGGCCGCCTTTTACTGTCCGCTACCACTGCTCGCCGCTCTCACATTATCCAGCCAATTAGCTTAACGGCTCACACAACGCCTGCAGCATTTCCTCATCTTGGCCGGGCCAATAATTAAACGGCGAATCCATCATCAAACGCATCATGACACGTAAAATGCCGCCGCGATAATTAACTAACAGATAATCCACCAGCACATCGAATAAACACAAACTGGCGATAATAAAAATACCAAGGAATAAAATCATCCTGATTTCATACGACATGAGGCCTACCACCCTACATCCTGCAAGTTTGGCTAAATGGTGCTATAGCAAGGCGAAAAAATATATTTGTTTCGCAAAACAATACGTTGTGATCACGGTTAAAATCGTAAAGAAATATAAGACATAAACAAACCACTACAAACCATTCGCAACTGATACGCAACAGCACTCACTGCATCTAAGACTGACTTTCAGCTAGCATTGTTCTGACCGAACCGCGCATCCACCGAATCGCAAATAAAAAAATTCCCACATCGCCCCACAGCAAAGCGCAGGAAAAATGCAGGAAATCTCTCGCCCACCGCTTAAATATCGCAGGCGGATATATACCCAAACAACTTGAAGTTGCAGGCAGGCGGCAAGTGAGTGAATCCCCATGAACATAGGTAAACTATGTGATTGGGGTGAACAAACGTAGCCAACACCGCTGCAGCTTCAAGTAGGAAGGGTATAGCGCGCCTCATCAGGCAAAAACACCGCTTACATAGCGTGTTTGATGCCTTTTTTCACCAGCCACCAGTTCATCGGATAAGCGGTAAAAAAGCCGGCCACCATGGCAATTTGCATCATGAACCAGTACACCGCACTGAGGCGTGGCATATCGGGGGCAAACAAACCAAACAGCACAATCGCCATCCAGATATACATCCCAATCTGCCAACAGATCAGGGATAACACATCCGCCTTGATGGCGTTTTTCAACGCCGCCGCCGGGGCCATACCCATCTGACGGGCAGGCAGATACTGAAAGGCAATGCCAAGCAGTAATGCCAAGCAAAAATCCAGTGTCCAACTGCCAAATATCGCGCTGCCAAACAAGGTTACCGGCACACACAGAACCCACACTTCACCGATAATATCGGCCAACGTACAGCCAGTGCCGCAGTGGGTGCTGGTTTTAAACACGTTTTTCCAAGTCACTTTGCCGTGATGCATCATCATCATGCCATGCATATCGTGCATATCGTGCATATCGTGCATATCGTGCATATCGTGCATATCGTGCATATCGTGCATATCGTGCATATCGTGCATATCGTGCATATCGTGCATATCGTGCGCAGTGTGTTCGCCCGCCGGCGCGTTTGTCATCCCCGGCATGGTATGAGAATGCACCATGGCATGCGCGCCCTTCGAAACTGCATTGGCACGACCAAACCAAAAATAGGCGATTAATCCCAATAAGCCGAAATACAAGGCGTTAATGGGCCACGCAATCGCCATGATCGACATTGCTTGCGGATGATGTCGAATATCCCAATAAATAATGACGGCGCTCACCAAAGCACTGAGCAGCCAAAACCAAGCCAGCGTCTGCAACCATGCGGGAAATAACATACAGCAACTCCTTGTGCGCATCGGCCCCGTAATAACTCTAGTCAAGAACGCTTGAATAAGAGACGACCAAAATAGCAAACGGCGTCATGCACGATAAATGAACAGTAGTAAAACGGTAACACAGCAGGATGTTGCAAACGGCAAGAATGCGTTTCAGTGGAATAATTGGTCAATTAACGATAGCAGGAGCGTAAACCGACGCACTTGGTGCGCCAATAAAAAGACCGGCAATGCCGGTCTTTTTCAGAGGGAATTCACTTAGCGCAATCAATTAATAAAACACACCAATAATAATGGTATGGATCACTAATCCCGCCACAACCGGAACCATTGTGCGTTTAACTACCGCAAATGGTGTTAAATGCGCGGCACTGGAAACCGCAATAATGACACCGGAGACCGGTGATACTGCGCGCCCCATATGTGATGCCTGCTGCATAGGCAGGATCATGCTGACCGCATTAGCACCCATGCTGCTGGCAATTTGCGGGATCAACTCAACGAATGCCAAGAAAGGCGCATTACCAGAGCCCATGACCATTGCGGCGGCAAACGTCACAATGGCAAACACCACAGCCATGGCAAATGGCGGCAAACCAACATGCAGCGCCAATTCAATCAACACATCTATTGCACCACACACCTTAATTCCATGAGCAAAGACACCTGCAGCAACCAATAGCCCAACCACGCCGGTAAAGGCTTGCCCCATCCCTTTAAGGAACACATCAAATCCAGCACAGACCTGCTTGGCATCTCGTAACCGAATCAACTCCAGTAACATACAGATAGCCATACTGATCAGCACGATAGTGGTGACATCCAACCGGATCCCTTGCACAAATAGCTGCGATGAGCCGACAGCCATCACAATCGGCAGCATTGGCAAACAGGCATATAACGCTGGCGCGCCTTGTTTTTCACCCTCAGAAACAGCGGCGGGCTGCGGCACAAAACCTTCCTGACGGTCGCAATGACGCTGCCAGAAAATATGCACGATCCCCATCAGCAATACGGTGACCAGTGCCGCCGGCCCCTGACTGAACAGAACATACTGCACCACATCTTGCTGCACCGCCGCCGCACCTCGGATCGCATCAATCGCTGTCGGCGTATATGCCACCGCCAACGAAGTTGCAATCACGCCAGCCGCGGAGCCCGCCGACAACCCCAGCCCCAGCATGATCGGGAACATCGTGCCCATCAATAGCACAGCCAGACCTGTTGCCGAAGGGATTGCCAATTGCAACGCACTGGCCAGCAGATATGAGCAAAACAACAGTGCGTAGGGTGAACGAAGGTTTTTCAGTGGCTTAGTGGCAACCCGCACGACGGCCGCATTGGCACCAATGTGATCCATATAATGGGCAAAGCCCATCAGCGCCATGATCATCATGCCTAACTGCGCTGCCCGACTGCTAAACAGATCGCGGATGACTTCAAATCCATCTAATGCCGCAATACCGGTTGATGGCACGGAGGACTGTAAGATCTTACCCCAGCCGAATAACTGGGTTGCTGCCATCAGCAGCAACCCGGCCAAAAGCAAAACTGGCTCCGCTTTATAACCGCGCAGGATCAGACGGGCGACCACCAGAATAACCAGCAGTGCCAGAATAATCTGAAACATTACGCCTCCTGCGGAGCAAAGCACTGAGCGGTCACTTGCACCACTTCGGCCACCACGCGGCTAGCGGCTTGCAGTGAGTTCACCGGCAGGTATTCGTAGATGGAGTGGAAGTTATGGGCGCCGGTAAAGATATTCGGGCATGGCAGACCATTTTGCGACAACACGGCGCCATCATAGCCGCCGCGCATTGGGATCACTTTCGGCTCGATACCCTGATTGCGATAGGCTTGCTTCACGATCTCAATCGGATAGGCGGAATCGCCCTGCAGGCTATTGAAAACGTTAGCGTAACGGTCAGCCAGCTTGCACTGCACACTGCCTTCGCCCCACAATCCTTCACAGCTTTCGCTCAGCTGACGCAAAAACTGCATGCGCTTCTCATAGCCTTGCTGCGTGAAATCACGCACATCCATCTTCAGCACGGTGCGCGCGCTGTTGCCCTGCATCGTCTTGACCCAGTAGTAACCTTCACGCCCTTCGGTGTACTCCGGCGCTTCGCCGCCCGGCAGCATGGCGATAAATTTATGCGCCATCAGCAGGGAGTTTTTCAACTTGCCCTTGGCTGACATCGGGTGCGCCGACTGACCGGTGAACACGATTTCCACATCGCCGGCGTTCCAGTTCTCATACACCAGCTCGCCAATGCCGCAGCAATCCAGCGTATAAGCAAAGTCGGCGCCGAAATTGGCCACATCAAACGCTTTGGCGCCGCGCAGCCCCTGCTCTTCATCCGGCACAAAGCCCACTTTCACCGTCCCGTGTGGGATATCAGGGTTGGCTTGCAAGAATTGCAACGCATCCATAATCGCGGCTAACGCCGCTTTATCATCGGCGCCTAGCAAACTGGTGCCGTCGGTGACGATAATGTCCTGACCTTGGTAGTTGGCCAACTCAGGAAACTCCGATTGGCGCAAATGGATATCCAGCTCGGCATTGAGGCAGATATCGCCGCCTTGATAGTTCACCACCTGCGCGTGGGTATCAGTATTGAGCTCGGCGCTGGTATCTAAGTGACCGAAGAAGGCCACGGTCGGCAATGGGTACGCCACATTGCTCGGTAAGGTAGCAGTCACAATGGCGGTATCGCGCACTACCACATCAATCAAGCCCAGAGCTTCGAGCTCAGCGCCCAGCTTTTTGGCCAGCACCAACTGATTCGGGGACGACGGCATGATCCCCGCTGCACCGTTTTCACGGTTGGTGGTGGTGTTAATCTCGGTATAGGCAATAAATCGGTCAACAATATTCATCATCACATCCATCCCGACGACAATAAATTCGGTTATTATTCTGCTTACGGCCGTCTGAACGCGGCCACCGGCGCACAGCATGCGGATAAGCGACGCACTTTTCAGTAAGTCCGCGTCTGTTTTGTGATGTCACAAAGCGTTGTGACACAGATGCAACCAGTTTGCTGCCGACCTGTTTTACCGTGACCGGCCGCCCCATTCACGCCGGTGCATATTCCGATCAACTGAACATTTTTGAGAGAACCATGACCGAACTGGGCACCCTGTTTCCTGCCTGTCGCACCCTGCTGGGTGTTCCTGAATTTGATGCGCTGTGCCAGACGCATGCCCTCACGGCCGAACCAGCCGCGAGCACTGCGGCGCAGCTGATCGCGCTATTACAACAGCAAGAAGCAGACAGCCCATGGCTGGCCGACTTGGCCGAATTAGAGTGGGCCATTGAGCAGGCGGTGCAAGCCACGCCGAGCCCTGCGTTTGATTTGGCCGCGTTGCAGGCGTTATCCGCCGATGAGTACGCCGATCTGGTCTTCACGCCTACGCCGGGTATGAGCCTGATCCAGTCCGACTTTGCGGTGTTGGCGTTGTATCAGCAGGTGTTGGCCCCGCAAGAAGGCAGTGTGCTCGAGCTTGAGCAGCCGTGTCAGTTGGCCGTGGTTCCACGTAACGGACAAGCGGCGCTGTTGCCGTTGGATGATTTTGCCTTTGTCTTACTGGCCCACTTTGAGCAAGGTGGCACCTTAGGCCAAGTGCAAGCGATGGATCCGAGCCAGCTGCTGCCGGCCCTGATTGAACAAGGCCTGCTGTGCGGTTTTACGCTAGCGCGTTAACTGCCGAGAAGAGAGGCAAGACTAGCTGAATCGGTAGGCCAAATCGGTAGGCCAAATCAAGAGGAAAGTCGGGAAAATAGCGCGGGGCTGGTTATAACCAGCCCTTGCGTTTGAAGTACAGGTACGGCGCTAAACCGGCCAAAATCATCAAGATTAAGGCATACGGATAGCCGAGCTCCCAATGTAGCTCAGGCATAAACTCAAAGTTCATCCCGTAACTGGACGCCACCAGTGTTGGCGGCAGGAACACCACGGAGACCACCGAGAAGATCTTGATGATCCGGTTTTGTTCGATGTTGATAAAACCCATCGCCGCATCCATCAGGAAGTTCACTTTCTGGAACAGCGATTCGTTGTGCGGCTGCAAAGATTCGATATCGCGCAGCACCTCACGCGCCTGCTCCAGCTCATTTGCTGGCAGACGGGCTTTGCGCACCAAAAAGCTCAAGGCGCGCTGAGTATCCATCAGACACAAACGCACTTTCCAACCGGCATCTTCTTGCTCCGCCAGATTAGACAACGCCTCATCGAAATCATCGCCCTGCTTGCCTTCCAAGATCACCTTACCGATGGTCTCCAGCTCGCTATAAATGTTCTCAATGACATCGGCCAGCTGCTCGATTTTGGTTTCGAACAAGTCCAGCAGCAGCTCGTAGGCATTGCCTTCTTGTAGACGCTGAGTCCGCGCCCGCATCCGATACAAACGAAACGCCGGCAGCTCACGCTCACGCAAGGTGAACAAACGCCCATCACGGATGGTAAACGCCACCGTGGCGTTGCTGGCATAGTCTTCGTTGTCTTCGTAATAGAAGAAGGAGTGAATGTGCAGGCCATCTTCGTCTTCGAAGAAACGCGCACTGGCCTCAATGTCTTCCAACTCAGGACGGGTCGCCAACCCTTGTCCCAGCTCATGTTGTACCCGATCCCGCTCTTCTTCGTCTGGCTCGATCAAGTCAACCCACAGTGCTGAGGTGAGTTTATCCTGCTCGTCCAATTCCAGACGCTGTAAACGGCAATCGTCAAGTTTAAATGCGCTCAGCATGTGTCATACCTCCCCTTGCGGTTACGATATGAACAACGCTTTGAAGCACTGCCAGAAGCACGCAGCTTCCACCAATTCAAAACTGGTGCAATGAGATTTAATCAGATGCAGCGGACTTCAGGTAATGATGACGCGGTGCTTGCTGACAGCCAAACTCTGTCAACTCACACGCAGGAGAGGACAGGTTAACGGGCAAAAATCTCATTCCAGCATCGACTGGGTGTGTCCAAGGCGGTGTCCTCTCAAATGATAGTGCGCGAATGTTACGCCTGACAGGAAAAGACTGTCAACCGCGCAACCGGTCTGTAACGGATAAATTTTGTCCGCTCAGCGGTACAGGATGGCCGTTATCTCAGACAGTTGAGTAAAATAAGCCGTTTTTTTGCGCTTTCTGGGTAAAATCCCGCCATTAAGGGCGAAAAATAGCGCCATGCTGTCAACATGCTCACCGGCTCACTCTCGGTTTACAACCCCCAAACCACAGCTTGGCGGACGACCATGACACACGGATGACAGGCTTCGCAATGGCACTGACCGGGCACCATTGCGAAGTGTTATAACAAATGAAGTGTTGTAGCGGATTCCGCCCACAAAGGCAGTCGTTAGAGCGGACTCAAATTGGCGAACGCCACCACCAGCCACTTGATGCCCGCGCCATTAAAGGCCACTTGCACCCGCGCATGCTCACCGCTGCCTTCGGTATTGATGATGGTACCTTCACCAAACTTGGCATGCTGCACCCGCTGACCAAGGGAAAAGCCGCTGTCATTGCTGCGCATCGCCGCCGGCGCGCTACTAAAGCGCGTCTGCGTAACCGGACGCGACACCGTGGCGCGCAGGCGCACCTCTTCCACACACTCATCCGGCAGCTCTTTGAGAAAGCGCGATGGACGGTGATATTGCTCTTTGCCGTACACTCGCCGCGACTCGGCATAGGTTAAGGTCAGCTTTTGCATGGCGCGGGTCACGCCAACATAGGCCAGACGGCGCTCCTCTTCCAGTCGCCCGCTCTCTTCGGCGGACATTTGGCTCGGGAACATGCCCTCTTCCATACCCACAATGAAGACCTGCAAGAACTCCAAGCCTTTGGCCGAGTGCAGGGTCATCAGCTGCACCGCATCGTCATAGGCATCGGCTTGACCTTCGCCAGCTTCCAGCGCCGCATGGGTCAAGAAGGCCTGCAGCGGCGTCATCTCGTCGGCCTCTTCTGGCACTTCGAACTGACGGGTGGCGGTCACCAACTCTTCCAAGTTTTCGATGCGCGCCTGACCTTTTTCACCTTTTTCCTGCTCGTACATCTGCCACAGACCGGAGTGCCGGATCACATGATCTGTCTGGCGATGTAAGTCCATCTCCCAGGTTTCGCTTTCCAGCGCGCGGATCAACTCGGTAAAGCGCAGCAATGCGCCAGCTGCGCGACCGGCCAACACATTTTCGCGCTGCAGGTATTCCGCCGCCTGCCACAGGGTCTGCTGCTGATCGCGCGCCGCTTGGCGCACTAAATCCAGCGTGCGATCGCCAATGCCACGGGCTGGGGTGTTAATCACCCGCTCAAACGCCGCATCGTCATTGCGGTTGGCGATCAAGCGCAGATAGGCCAGCGCATCTTTGATCTCTTGGCGTTCAAAAAAGCGCATCCCGCCATAAATACGATACGGCATACTGGCTTGCAATAACGCCTCTTCCAGCACCCGCGATTGGGCGTTGCTGCGGTACAAAATGGCGCAATCACCGAGCGCGCCGCCTTTGTCTTGCCAAGCTTTAATCCGCCCGACCACAAACCGCGCTTCATCTAACTCATTAAACGCGCAGTACAGGGAAATCGGCTCGCCGCCTTGACCATCGGTCCACAACTTTTTGCCCATCCGCTCACTGTTATTGGCAATCAAGGCGTTGGCGGCGGCCAGAATGTTGCCGGTGGAGCGATAGTTCTGCTCCAGACGGATCGTCTCGGCGCCAGCAAAATCATGCAGGAACTGCTGGATATTCTCGACCCGCGCTCCGCGCCAGCCGTAGATCGACTGGTCATCATCACCCACGATCATCACTTTGCTCTCATCGCCGGCCAGCATGCGGATCCACGCGTATTGAATACGGTTGGTATCTTGGAACTCGTCCACCAAAATATTGGCAAAACGGCTGCGATAATGCTGCAAAATCGCCGGTTTGTGCAGCCACAATTCGTGGGCGCGCAGCAGCAATTCGGCAAAGTCGACCAGTCCGGCGCGATCACAGGTTTCCTGATAAGCCTGATAAATTTTCAGCCATACCGCTTCGGTTGGGTTGCCGTAGGTTTCAATGTGCGCAGGGCGCAGCCCCTCGTCTTTCTTGCCGTTGATGTACCACGCAGCCTGACGCGGCGGCCAATGCTTCTCATCCAGATTCATGGCTTTGATCAGGCGCTTCAGTAAGCGCAGTTGATCGTCCGAGTCGAGAATTTGGAAGTCTTGCGGTAAGCCGGCATCCAGATGGTGTGCGCGCAACAGACGGTGCGCGATGCCGTGGAAGGTGCCAATCCACATGCCGTTTTGCGCGGTGCCGACCAGCTGTTCAATCCGGTGGCGCATCTCGGCGGCGGCCTTGTTGGTAAAGGTCACGGCCAAAATGGAGTACGGCGAGCTGTGCTCTACCGCCATCAACCAAGCGATCCGGTGTACCAGAACGCGGGTTTTACCACTGCCGGCACCGGCCAGTACCAGCAAATTGCTGCGCGGCGCGGCAACCACGGCGCGCTGTTTGTCGTTCAGGCCGTCGAGCAGAAGGGACACATCCATCGGGAAACCTACTGTGTTTTTATACAATATGAGGGATTATAACAGCTCACACAGCGAGGCCAACCGACGGATTTCCAAGGTCGGCAGGGTGCGGCTGTGATCGTCGCTGCGCAGCTGCCGCTGATGATCGTTCAACCAGCACGCTTGTGCGCCGGCATGGATCGCCCCTTGCACGTCCGTTTGCAGGTGATCACCAACGTGCAGCAAGCTTTCTGGACGAATGTCGAGACGCTGCGCCGCCAGCTGGAACATATCGGGATAGGGCTTGGCGCGCCCATCGGGGCCGGCGCGCAGACAAAACTGAAAGTACGGCGCCAGACCAATCAAGGCCGGATCGGCATTGCCATTGCTAATGGCCACCAGCGGCCAACGTTCAGCCAACGCCGCCAACACTTGCAAGGTTTCTTGCGGTACGCGAATGCGATTTCGCAAGCGGATAAATTCGGCCATCCCTTGCTGCGCGCCGTGTTCAGCCTCACTTTCCGCCATGCCGTGCGCCACCAGCTCGGCGGCAATGGTCGCCCCACGTAGCGCCGTCATATCATGCTGCAACGCCGGCTCGCGTTGGGCGCGCAGATGGCGGCGTGCCGCCCAATCGGCGGCGCTCAAGTGCGCTAACTGCGGATAGCGACGCCCTAACGCGGCCGCCGCATCCTGCTCGCAGGCGAGCATCACCGGATCGTTGTCGTACAGGGTGTCGTCAAGATCAAAGCTGAGGGCCGCAATCGGCCGCAGCGGACGGAAAAACTGCATATCATGCTCCCGTAATACGCTGCCGCAATGCCCGCCGCCCAGTTAGCCTCGTGAGTTAGCCAAGTGAGGTCGTGGCTATTGCCGCCGCGTTATGAATCAGATTCACGTTTAGCGCGTGGATGCGCCGCATCATACACCTTAGCCAGATGCTGAAAATCGAGGTGGGTATAGATCTGAGTGGTCGATAAATTGGCGTGCCCGAGCAGCTCTTGTACCGCGCGCAAATCGCCGCTCGACTCCAGCAAGTGACTGGCAAAGGAGTGGCGCAGTTTATGCGGATGCACGTGACTGCTGACTTCCTGCTTAATGCCCCATTCGGCCATCCGTTTTTGCACGTTGCGAGTACTGATGCGCGTGCCGCGCTGTGAGACAAACAGAGCCTCATCGTGCGGCGCAAAACTTGGCCGCAGCGCCAACCAGCGCTCTAACCATGCTAATGCAGTACGGCCAAACGGCACCCGCCGCTCTTTGCTGCCTTTACCCAACACCTGCACCTCGCCACCGGCCAGATCCAGCATGTTGCAATTAAGACCAACCAGCTCCGACAAACGCAGTCCAGCACCGTACATCAGCTCCATGATGGCGCGATCGCGCACCGCCAGCGGGTCGCTGTCGTTGACGGTCAGCAGATGACCGACCTCATCCACATCCATGTTTTTCGGTAATCGTTTCGGCTTTTTCGGCGCCGCTATGCCACGCGCCGGATTAGCCGCCAACTCGCCGTGCAGCACCAAATAATCGAGAAAACTGCGCAGCACCGACAATCGCAGCGCCTGCGCACTCTCTTTAAGCCCTTCGCGTTTAGCGCGTGCCACCAACTGGCGGATCCATGCGGCATCCAACTGTGGCCAGCTACGCAGCCCTACGCCCAACATCTGTTGCTGGATCACGCCTAACTGGCGTTGGTAGCTTTCCAGCGTTTTCGGGCTCAGTTGGCGCTCATTGCGTAAAAAGTCCAAGTACTGCTGCGCCAAAGGATGCAGTGGGTTGTCATCGACCGACAAATTGGTCGGCGTCGTAGACACCGCAGAGGATGCAGTAGAAGGTAACGTGGTTCGCATCAGGAATGTCCGTTTATCAGGCAGGTACGTGAGGCGAATACCTCACGCGCCAGTTTAACTCGGTGCGCGCAGCGCTACCCACGCAGGCAACGCGTGCTCCACCATCGTCGCCACCTGCTGTAACAGGTGGGTAGCCATACCGGGCTGGAAATGCTGTGGATCGCGACTGGCAAACACCAGTACCCCCCATTCGCGCTCGACACCCAACCGCTGCAGGGCGACCGAGCCCACCCGCACCACATCCGGTAACAGCAGTTGCTGCTCGACGGCATTCAAGGGGCCCAAGTAACTGGCCCCCGGGAAGAAACATTGGCCAAAGCGCTGCACCCGGATCGGCTCAAACTGCAGCTGACTCAATGCCAGCTCATGAGCCGTGCTCGGCGCGGTTAGCTGCCAGCTGTCACTAAAGAGGCGTAAACCACAGGCCAATAAGCCTTGCGCGCGGCTCCATTGCTGCAGCGCCTGCAGTCCGTCGGCCAAGGTCGGTGCCTGTAACAGCTGACGTTGCAGTGGTAACAGACTGAAAAACAAACGTTCGTTTTCCGCGGCACGCGCCAACAGCTCACGCTGCTGCTGTTGTAAGTCACTGACTTGCTGACGCAAGCTCAGCAGTTGCAACTCCACCAACGACACCGCGCCGCGGCTGTAATGCGGGATCTGCAAACTGTTCAGTAGCGTCGGCTGACGGATAAAAAACTGCGGCTGGCGCTGTAAATAGTCCGCTACCTGACGGTCGGTCAACGCCGGCGCCTCGGCCACCGGCCGCTCACTGATACTGGCATCACTCATGCCGGAGTTACTCCCTCTCAGCCCCTCTTACAGGGTGACAAATCCATCAAAAACGTGGGTCGCTGGGCCCGTCATGTACAACGGCTGACCGGCGCCGCGCCAGCGAATCTGCAGACTGCCCCCCGGTAGGTCGACTTGCACCGACTCGCCAAGCAGCCCTTGCATGATGCCAACGGCCACTGCCGCGCAAGCGCCACTCCCGCAGGCCTGAGTTTCCCCCGCGCCGCGCTCGTATACCCGCAAACGGATATGCTCACGGCTGACCACCTGCATAAAGCCGACATTCACCCGCTCAGGGAAACGCTCATGACTTTCCAGCAGCGGCCCTAAGGTTTCCACTGGCGCGCTATCGGTACTCTCCACTTGCAACACACAGTGAGGATTGCCCATCGACACCGCGCCGTAAAACACGGTTTGCTCGCCGGCGCGCAGGATATAGGTTTTTTCCTCTTTCACCGCCCGCAGCGGGATGCGCGACGGTTCAAACTCCGGCACTCCCATGTTGACGGTGATCTGCTCGTCGTCTTGCACTTGCAAAATCATCTTGCCGACTTGGGTACTGACCCGAATTTCGCGCTTATTGGTCAGCCCTTTTTGCCGCACAAACGCAGCAAAGCAGCGCGCGCCATTGCCGCACTGCGCCACTTCGCTGCCATCGGCATTGAAAATCCGGTAGTGAAAGTCCAGATCCGGATCGTACGGCGGCTCGACCACCAGCAACTGGTCAAAGCCGACCCCCCGATGGCGATCCGCCAATTTGCGGATCAGCTCCGGTGAAAAAAACAGGTTCTGGGTCACCGCATCCACAACCATAAAGTCGTTGCCCAGTCCATGCATCTTGGAAAATTGCACGCGGTTCTCCGTTATCACGGCAGCAGGTGCTCCCCGCGCCATAAATCGCTTAAAGTTTCTCGCTCTCGGATCAGGTGAAATTCGGTGCCGTCAACCAGCACCTCAGCCGCCCGTGGCCGAGAGTTATAATTCGAGCTCATGCTAAAACCGTAGGCCCCAGCTGAGCGCACTACCAGCAGATCGCCTTGGGCGATGGCCAGTTCTCGCTGCTTGCCGAGAAAATCACTGGTTTCGCACACCGGCCCCACCACATCGTAGCAAGCGCTCGGGCGTACTAAGGCGCGATCGGCAGGCAGGATTTGCATCCACGCCTGATACAGTGCCGGACGCAACAGGTCGTTCATCCCCGCATCCACAATCGCAAAGTGACGATCGGCGGAGGCTTTCAGGTATTCCACCCGTGTCAGCATCACCCCAGCATTGGCGACAATCGCACGACCGGGCTCAAACACCAGCTCCAACTCAGGTCGTCCGGCCAATTTGGCCAGCAGCGCCGCGGCATACTCCGCCGGTTGCGGCGGGGTTTCGCTATCATAGCGCACCCCAAGGCCGCCGCCGACATCCACATGGCGTAAATGGATGCCATCTTCCGCTAATGCGTCAATCAGCAGCAGTAAACGGTCTAATGCGTCCAAAAACGGGGCTAATTCAGTCAATTGCGAGCCGATATGGCAATCAATGCCCACCACCTGCAGGTGCGGCAGATCGCGCGCGATACGGTAAATGCGCCGCGCGTCTTGATGACTGATGCCAAATTTATTCTCTTTCAGACCGGTGGAGATGTATGGATGGGTCTTGGCATCCACATCGGGGTTTACCCGTAACGAGACCGGCGCGCGGCAACCGCGTTCACCGGCAATCTGATTGAGGCGCTGTAATTCGGCTTCCGACTCCACGTTAAAGCAGCGGATCCCGACCTCCAAGGCGCGCTCGATATCGCTGCGGCTTTTCGCCACTCCGGAAAACACCACTTTGTCTGGCGCACCGCCAGCGGCTAATACACGCTCCAGCTCACCACGAGACACAATATCAAACCCCGAGCCCAAGCGGGCCAGCAGATTGAGCAGAGCCAAGGTGGAGTTGGCTTTGACCGCATAGCAAATCAGATGTGGATGACCGGCTACTGCAGTATCAAAGGCGTGCCAGTGACGCTCCAGCGTCGCGCGGGAATAGACATACAGCGGGGTACCAAACTGCGCGGCCAATGCAGGCAGTGCCACGCCTTCAGCATATAACTGCTGATCGTCCTGATAGTTAAAATGATCCAACGTGCCCTTCCTTGAGTTGTGCAATCAAGCTCTGCTTGCCGGGAGCTGGGATGCTACGCCGCCTCGCGTCCGTCGCGATGCGGCGTGGGCGATTACGCTGCCGGTGAGGTTTCCGCGGCTGGTGCCGCTTGTGGCGCAGTCGGCGCCGGCTTTTCTGGCGCTGGCATATACAGTGGACCTTTTACGCCACAACCCGCCAACGTCAGTACCACACCCAGTGCCCATGCACGGCAAAGAGAATTCTTCATGAGATTGCCTGTTATTTACGATAATAAGACTTCTATAATCGCAGCTCGATCATGAAAAGCAATAGGATAGCCACCATGAATGACACTGAATTTCATCAGGCCGCAGACGCCATCTGGCTGGCGCTGGAAGAGAAACTGGATGCGATCGATACCGATATCGATTATGACACCCAAGGCGGGGTGATGACCCTGACCTTTGAGAACGACAGCAAAATCATTCTCAACCGCCAGCAGCCACTGCATCAGATCTGGGTCGCCACCAAATTTGGCGGCTTCCATTTCAACTTTGTCGACCAAGAGTGGATCTGCGATCGCAGTGGTGCGGAGTTCTGGGATTTTATGTCGGTCGCCTGCACTCGTCAGGCCGAGGAAGAGGTGGAGCTGCGCTAAAGCGCGTTATTGACCGTTACCCACGTTGCCTGCGCCACTGACTCTATGGCGCATAATGCGGTAACGGTCAATCAGCCGCCGTCACGCTTACGCCTGTGAGCGGCTGTGCTGAAACAGCGCCTCGGGCGTCCAGGTCGTATCCTGATTGGCCGCCGTATCACGCGGCGCACCGCTGCGATACGGCTCTATCTGGGTCATCCCATCGCGCTGCACCATCAGATAAAACTGCGGCAGGTTGAAGTTGATAATGCTGGCACCGAATGTCAGCTTGTCATGCGACGCCGCGTAGAAGCGGTTCACATCCTGCACCAGCTCATCTTTGTTACCTTCGCAGTTCTGATACACCTCGATGCGGTTAGACTCATCCAGAATGTAGATATTAAAACCGCGTTCGCTGTCTTCGAAGAAGAACTGAATGATCCCTTCGCTGGCGTAAGCATCGACAATCGGCGGCAAATTGGGCTCTTCGCTACCCAGCATCAGCGGGAAGCCGTGCAATTTGGTGTTGGAGATACAGCCGTAGAAATCGACGCCATTTTCCAACTTTTGCACCGAGACACCACGCCGCTCGAAGAATAAGCCCCAAGTCTGACCGGCAATGCGCAGCGATTTAAAGCGTTTCGGCTCTTGGCGCTCACTGGACAAGCGCAGATCGATACACTCGGCCACCAGCTGCGAGACTCGGTTGCGGATAATCGCCCGCAGATGACGGCTGTAGCAGAACACTTCGACCGCTTCCGGTAAGGCCGCATCCTGATGCATCTTGCCGAGGATGGTTTTAATCGCATCCAGCAGGCACTCTTCGCCACGAAAATGCAGGGTCCGCACTTCGTTCCACGAATTGCGATACAGCAGATCAACGCTGCCGACTAAGCTTTGCTGCTGCTGACCGAAGCTGAACACATCGGTTTGGCTAAAATCAAAACGCACCGCCGTGTTGTTAAAATCAGCGGTGGGATCGACTTCCAGATTGATGATGATGCCGAGGTGGCGAATTTCGCACGGGCTATACAGCTCTTTCTGGCTCGGCATCGGCCGCTTAATCGGGAAGTGGCTGCGAATATCTTGCACCAGCTGACACAGCTTGGCGGTATCACAGGCACTGCCGCCCTGCACATGCAGCCGGGTTTGCGGCGTCAGCAGACCATTAAAATAGGTCCACGCCACCAGCTTACTCAGGTAGCGGTTGTATTCCAGATTCGGTCGACCAGCAATTTCAAACAGCAATGGCGCCTTGTTATACAGATACCAGCCTTTGGCATTACTGCGACCATCCGGTACCTGAATAAAGGTCAAGTCACGCTCGGATAAGTCCGGCGAAATTTGCGGGTTCACCAAGGTGACCTTGCCCGGCAGCACTTCGAATGCGGCATACAGTTTACGGGTCAGCACCCCGATATCTTCAGGGCTGGCACTGACACTGAGGTTGTGGCGACGGGCAAAGCGGATCAGGTTGCGATAGCTTTGCATCAACGCTTCCAGCAGCTCATTGTGCGCTTCGCGAACCTGCTCGATTTTCCAGTGCGCGCGGTTATCTAGCTTACGGATCTTGGCCGCATCCCAGCCCCACTCGGCCACTAAGCCTTGCAGCACTTCACGCCGCCAGCTGATCACGGTCGGAGTCTGCGATAATTTCTCGCACACTTTGAGATAAAAACAGCGGCGCGCCAGATCAAGACGCGTTTCGTCACCGACCGAAGTCAGGTAACGGGTCACCCGCCCCAGCATCATGCTGTAAGCATCCAGACCGCAGCTGATAATGTCGCCGGAGTGCAGACAACGCTTCATCTCCAACGCCAGTAATTCGGTTTCGGGGTATTCGCAGGAATAGGCTTCCAGCAGCAAGCTTTTCAACACCGCTTTGTACGGCGAGTCGATACTCTTGTACAGCTGCCACAAGCTGGCGCCGTAATATTCCGCCGCCGACAATTTGCCTAGGCCGCCTAAGTCCAACCACTCGTTGGCGTTGAGCGCCCCTTGTGCGTACAGCAGCAAGACATACTCGTCATACTGCTCTTCCATCTCCACCGGCACCATATTCCACAAAATCCGCTTACCGGCTAAACGCACCGCGGTGCGGTAAAACTCATCCAGCAGCAACAGGTGCTGCATCGAGCCGCAGTTTTCGGTACTTAAGGTGTCGTATTCGTTGTGACGGAAGCGATTTTCATCAATCAGGAAGAAGCTGATGTCCACGCCACGCGAGCGCGCCCATTGCTCGAGCAAAGTGCATTTATCCAGCAGACGCTGACGCTCATCGCGATCCAGCCACGACTGGTGACAGACCCAGATATCCAGATCGGAATCGGCACTTTGACCCACGGAAGAGGTACTGCCCATCGAATAGATGGCGGTGATCGGAAGCTCGCCTTGATGCGGCTCACTGAGTGGCTGCCCCCAAGCGCGGGAGCAGTCGTCGATGAACTGCTGTTGCATTTCATCAGGCGTAAACAGGCAGACGCCATGCGGCACCCCATCATCGAGGTAGCCCGGCATCATCGGGTGGTTGTAATTTAACAAAACGGGCAACAGGCTGTAGACCTGATGAAAAGCAGGCCCCATCGCCGCCAACGCACGTTCAACGCGCAGCTGGTTTATGGCATCCATTCGCCGTTTGAGTGTCTCAATATACAGGTACAATACGCATTGCCTGACATTAATACCGGAGCCCCGGTAACCTACCCACCGACACCATGCACATCCGTGTCTTACCCAAGCCTTGTGCTGTTACTTTTTGATGATGTCGAAAACGTGATCAATTTAACATTTTCAACGGTCACCGTAAAGACAACAAGGTTAATCCAGCCACGAAATCCTGTTGCACGTCAACCACCACAGTGAAAAAAGCAGGCCGTCGTGAAACCCAGATCAAGTTCACAAATTATTTACATTAAATAACGAAAAACGCAATAGCTCTCACAATTATGCCGCCGAATATCGCCGCCAAACGCACAGAGTGCGATCCGATGCGCTGACACCTGCTACCGCCCGGTGGTAGGATTAGCTATCTTCGTCATACGGTTAACAGCATGTCCAAACAGCTTATTCGCATCGCCACCCGTCAAAGTCCGCTTGCCTTATGGCAGGCCGAGCATGTTCGCCAGTTACTGTGTGCCCAGCACCCAGATCTGGAGGTAACGCTGGTGCCGATGGTTACTAAGGGGGATGTGATCCTCGATACCCCGCTGGCCAAAGTCGGTGGCAAGGGGCTGTTTGTCAAAGAGCTGGAATTGGCCCTGCTCGAACAGCGCGCCGATATCGCCGTGCATTCGATGAAAGACGTGCCGGTCGAATTCCCAGACGGTTTAGGCTTGGTCTGCATCTGCGAGCGCGATGATCCGCACGATGCGCTGGTATCCAATCACTATGACTCGCTGGATGCGCTGCCTCAGGGCGCCATCGTCGGCACCTCCAGTTTACGCCGCCAATGCCAGCTGCGCGCCGCGCGCCCGGATCTGCACATCAAAGATCTGCGCGGCAATGTCGGCACCCGCTTGAGTAAGCTGGATAACGGCGAATATGACGCCATCATTCTGGCCGCCGCAGGCCTGCGCCGCTTGGGGCTGGAAGCGCGTATTCGCGCCCGTTTGAGCGTGCAGCAATCGCTGCCGGCGGTCGGTCAGGGAGCTATCGGCATCGAATGCCGACTGGATGATGCGCGGGTTCGCGCGCTGTTAGCACCACTCAATCACGCCGACACCGCTGATCGCGTCGTGGCCGAGCGGGCAATGAACAACCGCCTGCAAGGTGGCTGTCAGGTGCCGATTGGCAGCTATGCCGAACTGACGGGCGATCAGCTCTATTTGCGCGCACTGGTTGGCGCGCCAGATGGCTCGCGCCTGTTGCAAGCTGATATCTGCGGCCCGCGCACGGAAGCCGAACAGCTCGGCAGCGCACTGGCAGAACAACTGCTGGACGCCGGTGCAGGTAGTATCTTGTCTGCCGTGTACGGCCATGTAGTGAAGTAACGGAAGTAGCACAGCGGCATGACCATTTTAGTCACCCGGCCCGATCAGGCCGGCATCGAATTGACCACCGCCTTGTCCGCCGCCGGACGAGCGGCGATCCATGCACCGTTATTTACACTGGCCGCCGGCAGTGAATTGAACTTGCTGCCGGGCTATTTCAGTCGCTTAAATCCTGGTGATTGGATTATTGCTGCGTCTGGGCACGCGGTCAGCTATGCTGAGCAAACGGTTGAGCAAATTGGTGGCCGCTGGCCACACGTGCAGTATGCCGCGGTCGGACGTAGTACCGCCCTGCATCTGCAACAAGCCTGTGGGCAACCGGTGTTGTTCCCGGCGTGCGATGAGACCAGCGAAGGGCTGTTACAGCTGCCTGCCCTGCAAACCGTGAGCGGTCAGCAGGTACTGATTTTACGCGGCAATGGCGGTCGACCGTTATTGGCGCAGGTGCTGCGTGAGCGCGGTGCCGAAGTGAATTTTTGCGAATGCTATCAACGCGTTCCTTTGGAATATTGCGGCGCGCAACAGACCGATATCTGGCAGCGCGCCAATGTAAATCTGCTGGTGATCACCAGCGGCGATATACTGCAACAACTTGTTGCACTGGTACCTGACACTGCCCATCACTGGCTGACATCCTGCCGGTTAGTGGTTGTCAGTAAACGTATTGCTGCAATGGCCCGGGAGTTTGGCTGGCAGGAAATCGTGATTTCCGACCGCGCCGATAACCGATCGCTGATTGCCGCAGTTGAACAATTTGAATAACTCGGGACGAATCTCAATGACGGATCAAAAGCCCCAGTCATCTCCCGCTGCGGATGAACAAGCCTCCTCTACCCCTGTACCAGAGACAGCAGCTTCCCAGCCGGTCACTCAGCCCGCACCGGCCAAGCCGGACACTGCCGCTCCTGCGCGCAGCGGGGGTCAGACGCTGGGCGCGATCGCCATTGCGCTGGTGATTGCCCTCGGCGGCGGCTTGTACTACCACGGCCACCAGCAAAATCAGAGTCAGATGAGCGATCTGGCCCAGATGCGCCAACAGGTCGATACCTTGAGCAGCGCCCTCACTCAGGCTCTGGATAACCAGAAAAAACTGGCCGGTGAGATGAGCAGCGAAATGAATCAAACCTTGGAAAAGGCGCGCCAAACCCAAGCGGCCCAAGAAGAGCAAATCCGCACCCTGCAGCGTCAGCTGACCGAGGTTGCCGGACGTCGCTCGAATGACTGGCTGCTGGCCGAAGCTGACTATCTGGTCAAAAACGCCGGTCGCAAACTGTGGATGGAGCAAGATGTCACCTCCGCCGGTGCCCTGCTGAAAAGTGCCGATCTCAGCTTGGCGCAGATGAATGACCCCAGCCTGCTGCCCATTCGCCAAGCATTGAAAGATGACATCAGCGCCCTGGCCGGCATCAACAAAGTGGACACCGACGGTCTGATCCTCGAGATTACCAGTCTGGCCAATCAGGTCGATAACCTGAAGCTGGCCGACACCCAACTGCCACCGGCAGAAGGGGCGACCGAAGATCTGACTCTGAGCAGCTCGATTAACGACTGGAAATCCAACCTGATGAAGAGCTGGGACAGTTTCGTGAACGACTTCATCACCGTGCGTCGTCGCGATGGGAATGTCGAGCCACTGCTGGCACCAAATCAGGATTACTACCTGCGGGAAAATATCCGTCAGCGCCTGCAAATGGCCGCGATGGCTATTCCTCGGCACCAGAACGAGCTGTATAAGCAGTCACTGGAAAAAGTGGATACCTGGGTTCGCTCCTACTTCGATATGCAAGACAGCAGCACCCAAGCGTTCTTAAATGAGCTGGAAGCCTTGAGCCAAGAGTCTATCTACATGGACTTGCCAACCACGCTCAAGAGCCAGCCGCTGCTTGAAGATGCGCTGCAAACCCGTGTGCGTAACCTGCTGGCTCAGCCTGGCGTCAATGCCGCACCGGCTCCGGTGACCAGTGCACCGGCCAATGCGGCACCGGCACCCGCCACTAACTAACCGGGAGTTGTCATGACACGTATTTTTATACTGCTTGCCATCATCATCGGCGGACTGGTGATCGGGCCGGAATTTGCCGGTCATCAGGGCTATGTGCTGATTGTGGCCGGTCCGTATACCGTGGAAATGAGCCTGACCAGCATGATCATCTTGGTGATCTTGACGCTGGCCGCGCTGTTTATTCTGGATGCGGTACTGCGCCGTCTGCTGCGTATTGGCTCATCCACCCACGGCTGGTTTGCGCGCCGCAAACAAAACCGCGCCCGTAAACAAACCCTAGCCGGTCTGCTGAAACTGACCGAGGGTGATTACCAACAGGCCGAGCGCCTGATGGCGAAGAGCGCCGAGCATGCCGATCAACCGGTAGTGAACCTGCTGATGGCCGCTGAAGCGGCGCAGCAACGCGGCGATAACTTAAGCTGCAACCAGTATCTGCACCGCGCCGCCGAGTTGGCCGGTAACGATACCCTGCCGGTCGATATCACCCGCGTGCGCCTGCAACTGGCCCAAGGCGAGATCCATGCCGCTCGTCATGGCGTCGATCATCTGCTGGCCGTCGCGCCACGTCATCCACAGGTGCTGCGTTTGGCCGAGCAAGCCTATACCCAAGCGGGCGCGTACGCCGCGCTGCTGGATCTGCTGCCACAGCTGACCAAATCCGGCTTGTTTCCAGAACAAGAGCTGGAGCAAATCGAGCTGAATGCCGAAGATGGCCTGATGAACAAGGCGATGAAGGAAAACGGCAGTGAAGGCTTGATGGCGTGGCTGCGCAATCAGCCACGTCGTCGTCGCACCAATCCGCGTACCTTAGCGCTGCTGGCCAACCATCTGATTGAGTGTGATGATCACCATCACGCGCAAGAAGTGCTGCTGAGCGGTCTGCGTAAATCGTCCGAGCCACAGCTGCTGACCGTGTTGAGTCGTCTGCACCCGACCGATCCTGCTGCGGTGGAAAAAGTGCTGCAGCATCTGATGAAAAAAGAGCCGGAGAACGCACTGCTGAACCGCGCGCTGGGTCACCTGCTGGCGGTACAAGGCCAATATCCGGAAGCAGAAAGCGCACTGCGCAAAGCACTGGCACAACAGCCGAACGCCGCTGACTATGCGCTGCTGGCTAACGTGCTGGAAAAAGCCGGTCATCCGCAAGATGCCGGTGAGATGCGCCGCCGTGGTCTGGCATTGGTCGATGGTGAGCACCACGCCTAACTCGGCCCCATCACTAGCGTACCAATAACAACGGGAGGCTTAGCCTCCCGTTTTTTTATGTCGCGTTTTTATGCCTAGCGCTTAGCGCAGAGCAAATTAGATAAAGGCAAACGCATCACCGTACAGGTGCGCGGCATCGGCATCACGCTGCTCGCAGAACAGCTCGCGCGCCACTTTGGCCATCTCAAACCGTCCCGCAATATAGATGTCATAACCGGCCAAGGAAGCAAAATCCTGCATCACGGCGGCCAACACGGTGCCACTGCGTCCAGACCAGTTATCCGCAGGCTGCTCCACCACCGGGATCACCTGCAAGTTACGGTGCTCGGCGGCCAGCGCCTGCAACTCTGGCAGGTCATACAGGTGGGTCAGCTCACGGCCGCCCCAATATAAAGAGACCGGACGCTGCGGCTGCTGCGCCAACAGATCCAGCACGATAGAGCGCACGTAGGAAAAACCGGTGCCACCAGCAATCAAGATCACCGGTGCTTGGCTATCGGCGCGATACCAAGCCTCACCGAACGGCATTTCCACCGTCACCGGCTCGCCGGTTTTAATCTTATCCATCACCGCCATGGCATACGGATTATGCTCGGAAGCGCCGATATGCAGCTCAATCTCATGGCTATTGTCCGGTGTCGATGCAATGGAGAACGGACGCTTATCGCGCTCCCCCATGACCACCATCAGATACTGACCGGCACGAAAACTGACCGCCTGATCCGGTTGCAGCCGGACGCGATAGACGGTTTCGGTGATCGGCTCAACCAGCGACACTTTACAGCAAAACGTTGTCATGACTTTTCCTCTACCGCCCGAGCGGCGTTTTTCTTGTCTGTTGTTCGTGTTGGATCTTGTTATCGTACTCAGCAAGGGCTAATCGCCCTTCCTCGTTGACCACATCGGGCAAGCGATGAGCCTGTGACCAACGAGATGCACGTTTATTGATTACCGCAACGCTTTATTTTTGCGCCGCAGCCTCTGACGCCGGCTGATCCAGCTGTAAGCTGTCCCAGATCGCATCGATCTTGGCCACCACCGCGGGATCGCGTGCAATCGGACGGCCCCATTCACGATCCGTTTCCCCCGGCCACTTGCTGGTCGCATCCATCCCCATCTTGGAGCCTAAACCGGAAACCGGCGAGGCAAAATCCAGATAATCGATTGGGGTGTTTTCCACCAGCAACGTATCACGCGCCGGATCCATCCGCGTGGTAATCGCCCAGATCACATCATTCCAGTCACGGGCATTGACGTCATCATCACACACAATCACAAATTTGGTGTACATAAACTGACGTAAAAACGACCAGACCCCCATCATCACCCGTTTAGCATGCCCCGGATACTGTTTCTTCATCGTCACCACTGCCATGCGGTATGAACAGCCTTCCGGCGGCAAGTAGAAATCGACAATCTCAGGAAATTGCTTTTGCAGCAGTGGCACAAACACTTCGTTCAACGCCACCCCAAGCACCGCCGGCTCATCTGGTGGCCGTCCGGTGTAGGTGGAGTGATAGATAGCATCGCGACGGCGGGTCACGCAGGTGACGGTAAAGACTGGGAAGTTATCCACTTCGTTATAATAACCGGTGTGATCGCCATACGGCCCTTCCGGTGCCAGTTCACCCGGCTCGATGTAACCTTCTAGCACGATTTCCGCCGACGCCGGCACTTCCAGATCGCAGGTTAAGCATTTCACCACTTCGGTCTTAGTACCGCGCAGCAAACCGGCAAACGCATATTCTGACAGGGTATCGGGGATCGGTGTTACCGCCGCCAAAATAGTGGCTGGATCGGCGCCCAATGCCACCACCACCGGAAAACGCTCACCAGGATGGGCCTGCTGCCACTCTTGAAAATCGAGCGCGCCACCACGGTGCGATAACCAGCGCATGATCAGTTTGTTACGACCGAGCAGTTGCTGACGATAGATGCCAAGGTTCTGCCGCTCCCGCACCGGACCACGGGTGACCGTCAGCCCCCATGTCACCAACGGCGCCGCATCTTCGGGCCAGCAACGCATCACCGGCAACGCGGTCAAATCCACCGCCTCACCTTGTTGTACCACTTCCTGACATGGGGCGCTGCTGAGGCGCTTGGTCGGCATATTCAACACCTGGCGAAACTTGGGCATTTTTTCCCACAGGTCACGAAATCCCTTCGGCGGCTCTGGCTCTTTGAGAAAGGCCAGTAACTGGCCGACATCGCGCAAGGCACTGACATCATCTTGCCCCATCCCCAGTGCGACTCGCTGCGGCGTACCGAATAGATTGCACAGCACCGGCATGGTATAACCGGTCGGATTTTCAAACAGCAGAGCCGGGCCGCCCGCGCGCAGTACGCGATCAGCAATCTCGGTCATCTCCAAATCCGGCGATACCGGTACCCGGATGCGTTTTAACTCACCTCGCGCTTCCAGCAAGGCGATAAATTCTCGCAGATCTTTATATTTCATCGGCAGTCCTTTTCTCGGCGGCGTCCGCCATTATAAGCATTCTGGCGGTTAAAGCCGAGCCACCACCGCGCGGTGAATCACAGGCATAAAAAAACGCGGCCATCGCCGCGTTTTTTCGTCCACGCCCTGCAGAGCCGCAGGCGGTACAGAAGGGGTCAGAATGCTTAATCCAGCAGACGACGCGCCGCTTCAACCACGATCTGCACCGCATCACTTTCGGTCGCTTTCATGGTTTCGGCGTTCGGGATTTCCTGTTGGGTGCGGTTTACGATCACGCCCGCCACCATACCCGCGCGCCAGCCTTGGCTCGCACACATGGTCAGCAAGGTCGCGGATTCCATTTCGTAGTTCATCACGCCCAGATCCTGCCACTCTTGCATCGAGCCTTGGAAGCGACGCACCACACGGCCAGAAACGGTGTCATAACGCTCTTGACCTGGGTAGAAGGTATCGGAAGAAGCGGTAATACCGATATGGGTCTTCGCACCGCGCTCTTTCGCTGCCGCAACCAGCGCAGTCGTACAATCAAAGTCAGCCACCGCAGGGTATTCCATTGGCGCAAAGTGCAGGCTCGCACCGTCCAGACGTACCGAGGCGGTAGTGACCAGCACGTCACCAACATTGATGTGTGGCTGAATGGCACCGGTGGTACCTACACGCAGGAAAGTACGCACGCCCAGTTGTGCCAGCTCTTCCACGGCAATCGAAGTAGAAGGACCGCCAATCCCAGTAGAGCAGATCACCACTGGCTTGCCGTCCAGTTCGCCCAACCAAGACGTAAACTCACGGTGACTGGCCAGATGAACCGGGTTATCCATCAGCTCGGCAATTTTCTTCACACGCTCCGGGTCGCCCGGAACAATCGCCAAGGTAGCGCCTTTCAGGTCACTTTTAGTCAATCCAAGGTGGAATACATCTGATTTCGCCATGGTCATGGCTCCTTCTTTTAATCGAATGGGTCAGAATACAGGAGGCGAGTCCTTGCACTATTAAGTCATTACTGTAGCGAAGAGCCGCCTGCTGATATGTGACGAATGCCAAATCTAGGCAATTAACATACAACATATTACCTAAATTATGTGATGTATATCAGGCTATGGCGCGAGTCCGTTCATATATTGCACATATTGTACGCAACATCCGCGCCCACGCTGTTTCGCCGCATACAGCGCCTGATCGGCACAATCTTGGATCTGATCGGGGTTTTGTCCAGCCTGATACACCGCTGCGCCAAGGGTAATGCTCAGATGAATTGCCTGCTGACGGAAACTGAATACCGGCTCACGCACCGCCAGCAACATTCGCTCGCCAAGACTTTGCACCGCATCGCTTTGGGTCACCGGCGTCATCAGCGCAAACTCATCGCCACCAATGCGCGCCAGATAAGTTCCGCTGCCGGCGGCTTGCTGCAAGCGCAGCGCCACCTCAATCAACGCCGCATCCCCCGCCGCATGGCCAAAGCAATCATTGATGCGCTTAAAATAATCCATATCGATCATAAACAGGGTGAACGGCCGGGTACTCTGGCAAAACTCCCCCAGCAAGCGATCATAAGCGCGGCGATTGAGCACCCGCGTTAAGTGATCATGCTCCAACATAAACTCTAGCTCGCGCGTGCGCTGTTGCAGCAAAAACTCATACAGACCGGTACGGTTTACCGCATAACCGACAATCAAGCTCACCAACAGGGAAACCACCAGCCCGCCCCACCACAAAATCTTCAGCAGCAGGCGATTTTCGGCGTACAGCGCCCAATGGCCGGTTACCGAAACCTTCCAGTGTCGATCACCTTGGGCAATATATTCCACGTGCTGCATGAGCGGCCCTGCCGAGCGCGGCGCAGCAACAGCGGCGGCTGAGTGATACAACACAATTTCTGAGCTCGATGAAACGTCACTGATTTGAATCGCCATCCCTGGACGTGGATTAATGGTGTTTATTACATGAGAAAAATAAGCATAGCTGTTAATCACCGAAACAAATATGCCATCTAAACTTTTATCGCGGATATTACGCACCGCGTTGATCACCAAAAAACCATTTTTCCGATTGTTATTTTTGCTCTGTTGATTCCATAGCCGAATCGGGTCAGTAATTATTTGCTCTGCCCCCGCAATAATATCGGCCAAATAACTGTCACGTTTTTCGCCGCCAAATAACAAGCCTAAATATTGCTGATTTTGCTCGCTAGCCGGATAGACAAACGCTAATGGAAAGATATACGGCTGTGCCAATAGAGTGTCGAGCGGCGTATTGTCACTAAATAACCATCCTTGATAATGATAGGCCGGATAAATATTGCGCATCTGCTGTAAAAAAGGAGCCACTTGGTCTTGTGTTACCAGCGGAAACCACTCTAACTTGACGGTTTGTGGCGCACTTAAGCGCATGCTCTCGATATAGGCCTGAATATCGCGCAGTGGCACGTAATTATTGAGCCGGAACCCTAAGGATAATGACGTCAATAATTGCAGATCGGTTTTGATAGAACCGCGGACTTTCGCAACATACGCGCGAGCTTCAGCGGCAAAGAATCGCTGTTGCTCAATTTTATTCTGACGCGACAACTCGTAAAACGCGCTGACATCCACGAAGAATAACAGAATAAAAACAAAAAAAGTCCACCGCCATACCTGCCAGAATGCCCGCGGTTTGCGTTTTTCCATGTAATCTTAACTCCTGCCTTGGCTCAAATACGGCACAAAATAGCCTTGGCGTGAAACTTGGGCATGATGTCGATGATTGGGTTAGTATAAATCAGACAAAAAGCTCTTGGCTATAAAAGGCAGGATAGAACAATCTCACGTGCACTCATGGTTTATGTATCATAATAAAACAGGAATATTCTGATTTATGAGTAATGCGACTCCCAAACCCGCGCAGCGCGATGGTTTCACCTCCAGTTTTGGCGTCATTGCCGCCACGTTAGGCTCTGCGGTTGGACTGGGCAATATCTGGAAATTTCCCTATCTGACCGGTGCCAACGGCGGTGCCAGCTTCCTGCTGGTGTACCTGCTCGCCACCTTGCTAATTGGCCTGCCGATCATGATTGCGGAGCTCACCTTAGGCCGCGCCGCCAAAGCCGATGCCATTACCACCTTCGTCAAACTCGCCCCGCGCCGCTCAGCGTGGTGGGTGATTGGTCTGCTCGGCGTTATTTGCGCCTACTTGATCATGGGTTTCTACTCGGAAGTGGCCGGCTGGGTCTTTGCTTACATTTTCAAATCCGCCGACGGTTCATTGCTCTCGAGCAGCCCGCAAGCGACAGGCGCAGCCTTTGATGCGCTGATCCACAATCCGTGGCAAGCCCTACTGTGGCAATGGTTAGTCCTGCTGGTGATCGGCGGGGTGCTGATTATCGGGGTATCGAAAGGGATTGAGGCGGTAACCAAAAAACTGATGCCGATTTTGTTTGTGCTGCTGGTGATTATTGCCGTGCGCAGCCTGACTCTGCCGGGTGCGGCAGAAGGCTTAAGTTTCCTGTTTAGCCCCGATTTTAGCAAAATTGATGCTGGCGTGATCCTGACCGCAATGGGCTTGGCGTTTTTCAAGCTGTCGATCGGGATGGGCACCATGCTGACCTACGGTAGCTACTTTCGCGATGACCAGAATATCCCCGCCACCGCGTTACGCGTGATGACCGCCGATCTGTTTGTCTCGATGCTGGCGGGGATCGCTATCTTCCCAGCGGTCTTCAGTTTTGGCTTTACCCCATCCGCGGGCCCATCGCTGCTGTTTATCACTATCCCAGCGGTATTTGCCCAGATGCCATTCGGCCATTTGCTGATGGTGGTGTTCTTTGTGCTATCGGCGATCGCGGCAACCGGCGCTATGCTGTCGATTCTGGAAGTCCCAGTATCGGTGATCAGCGAGCGCTTTAAGATTAGCCGTACCCGTTCGGTGCTGATCAACGTGTTGTTCTTAGCCCTGATCGGCTCCACCTGCGCCTTGTCTAACAGTACCTTGGCCCATGTCACCGTGGCTGGGTTGAACATGTTTGATCTGTTCGACGCCCTCAGCTCGAAGGTACTGATGCCACTGGGTGGGATCTTGCTGAGTCTGTTTGTCGGCTGGGTATGGGGACGCCAACACTTGAGCCAAGCGGTCAGCAATCACGGGCAACTGCATAACGCCTCACTGACACGTATCCTGTTCCTGCTACTGCGATTTGTCTCGCCGCTGCTGGTACTGATCGTGATGCTCAAAGGGTTGAATCTGTTCTAACCCCTTCTAATACGGCTCATATGCTTAATTTGAGCTTAATATAGACAACAGGCGACCAGATGGTCGCCTGTTGTTTTTTCTCTTCGCGTTAATCCTGCTCACTTTGTGCCAGCCAAGTTGCCTCTCGCTGCTCGGCAGCAGTTGCAAAATGGACAAAATCATCGCGCGTCCAAAAGGTCTGCGGCAATACCGCCTTCAACGACGCAGGGGTCGATTTATCCGGCCAAATCTGCAGCTGTACGTATTCACTCAGCGGTTGCCCCTGCCAGCGACTGGCCAACCACAAACGGCGTCCCGGTGCCGGCCAATTGGGCGGTAACATCGGCGTTCGCACCCAACCCAACTGATAATTACGCTGCAGCACTAAGCGCCGATCTGGCAAGCGCCGTGTGCTATCCCACCACACACCATCCAATTGCTGTAACGCCTGACGCGCTTGCGCCTCAGGATAAACACCGGCCTGCGCTAAATACATTCGCAACGCCCGATCAAAGCGGTGATTAAAATCCTCCGCCGACACCGGCGCCCCCGGCTCACGCAACAGCTCAGAGCTGAGCCGCGCACCGAGTAAGTTAGAGTACAGATCCTCTGGCGAAAACGCCGATACCGTCTCAGCCATCGCCGGTACCGAGCGATAACCGTACCACTGCGCTATCTCATGCCATTCCGCCAGCTGGAAGGCGATTAAAGCCGCCATACGCGCGGCCAGTAAGCGCCGATCCGCCATCGCACTAGGTGGGGTAAAGGGACGCAGCACCACATGGCGCTGGCCTAACTCAGATGCCAGTACCAGCGAGAATGCCTGGCCTAAGCGCGGTAAGAGGGTTTGGTAAAGATAAAAGGTATTATCGGCGGTATCTCGGATGTGCGCGGTATCTAAAATTCCGCCATCGTGGGTAACCAAAAGACCATTTTTCTCATCGCCTAAGCCTAGCACCGCACCTGCCGAGCGCATCACGCTATCGTTATAGTGATGATGACCGAGTGATTGGGTGTCCAACACATTAGGGATCCGATACCAGGGTAGCGGCACACCTAACAGCGAAGTACGTAAATCCATGCCTAGCGCACAGCAAGGCCGCAGCGCATCCGGTGCCACCGGTGCGCTTTGTGCCGGCAGCGGCAAGCCGCCCATCCCCCAGACCAATAACAGTGGGACCAAGCCGCGTTTCATCAGAAAGCCTCATTCACCTGAAAATAAAAACCAGATGTGTTGCGTCCAACACCCCAATCAAGACGAATATTGACCCGTGGCTTAAACGCAAAGCGATAGCCGACCCCAGCATTTGGCAGCCAATGGGCCTCCGCATCCAGCAACTCACGAGCATGGGCAGTCACGGTTCCCGCACCAGCCCACAGCGCTACGCCGTGCCGCCCACTCAGCTGCTGACGCAATTCCAGTTGCGTCGTCAGTAAATTGCGGTCGGTATATTGCCCTTCGTAATAACCGCGCATCCGCTTATCACTACCGAGCTGGGCCAACTGATTCCACGGCACATCACCGTGAGTAAAATAGCCATACACCTCAGAGGCCAAAATGGTGCGCGCGCTTAATTGCCAGTAGTAGCTATAACGCGCCTCTACGGTGGAAAAATCAGCATCACTACCCAGCGCGGGCAAATAGCGCGTGTATTTCACACTGGCTACCTGACCACGGTAAGGATTGGGCAGAAAATCACGGCTGTCATACGACAAACGCGCACTCACACCGATACTCTGATTACGCTCACCGCCTGGCAATGCGGTAAACAGCGGTTCGTCGCTCTCCGTGCTTAACCGGACCAAAGAGCCGCCCAGCGCCGCATACAAGTCAGGTGCCACCCGATAGGCCAGCTCTGGGGTCAGCTCCAACGCCTTGGCGGTATACTCACGTTTATTACAGTCCTGACTGCCTGCGGCATAGCCGATTCCCCAAAACGAGGTCGGTACATTTTTCACCGCGCCTTTGAGAAACAACCGCCAAGCATCTTGCTGCAAAAAGGTGTTGTTCTCGAAACCCACCCCAAAGGCACCGGTTGAACTGGCAAAACCAGTAAATGACAGTGTGGAGTATTGCGTGTCCCGATCCTGCTTATCGACGCGGTATAACCCAATGGCCGCCGCGCCAATGCCCACGCCCATCTCTGGGTTATAAAACGGCCCCGGCAGTACCCCCCAATCAATCGGCTTACTCTCATCAACCGTCTCGGAAGAGCCTAAATCCTCCAGAAGGGAATCCACCCACTGCGCTGCATACAACGGCGGCGTCATCAGCAGCGTACTCAGCATCAACAGGGAAAAATGAGTCTGTCGCATCAGCAAACGCCTCCGTTAAAAACGCATATCCAAAGTGAAAAATGCACTGGTGCGTTTGCCGAGACCCCATTCGGTCAGCAACAGCAAATTCGGTGTGATCTGATATTGAGCACCCAGCAAAGTATTCCATGGAGATTCCAGATGCTGCTCAACATGGAATTTGCCACTCTTGCTTGGGTCGACCAGCAGTAGCATCTGTTTGAGATTGGCGGGCAATGCCAGGTCAGCAATATTGCCACTAAATGATTGGTCAATGCTCTGGTACATACCACCGGCCCAGACCCGCAGCGGACGATCGAGCACGGAAAACTGATAGCCAACTCGCGGTGATGCGACTAAGGCATCAATTTTGCCATCCAGAATATCCATCTTAGTTTGGGTATAACTGACATCGGTGAGCGCAAACCAGTTGCCGTAACCGCCGGCCAAGACAAAGCCGAGGCCAAAAGTATCACCATGAAATTCCAGAGGGAAATGGATATCTTTAATTTCGATTGGTACAGGGATAGAAAGCTTATGTAACTTCACATCCAGTGAGCCCTGCATATCAAGAATAGAATCAGTTCTACCGTCGGTTTTTCCAACTAAGCCATAAACATTTAGAAAGGGGAAAACCCACATATCAGCACGTAATGTTGAAGTATCTGAGCGTTGTTTTGTCTCTCGAACAGTAGGCGCTAACTTGATATTTTCAGCAGCAATTCCAGGCATAATCGCTACTTTAGGCAATAAACCAGAAAAGCTAATGGAATCGACTTGGATCCCTTGCTTTACCTGCATATGGCTAATATTCAGGCCAAATGGCTCAGGGATTTCATACCCAGCAGCTTTCGCCTCTTCACCCCAGATAGGAAACATCCGAGCCGAGTCTTGTGCATAAGTCGGAACCATCATTCCCGACCACAACACCATTGCTGCCGTCAGTCCACTTCGCCATGTTTGCATGCTATTTCCACGTGCTACTAAAGAAAAGCCCGCACTATAAAGCAAACAAATTTATGAATCGGTGCAAAATGTGCGACAAGTAACACTTTTAAATAACTTATCTACTTGTAACGGTTAGAAAATTAAGAAATAAGATCTATCGATACCCATCAGAAGGCAGGGAAAAGATTGAGGAAATAGGTATAGGGATAAAAAGAAAATAGAAGAAAAAACAGATAAGAAAAAACCAAACTCTCAAAACACAAAAAGCCCATCCGTTAGGATGGGCTCTTCACTTATTTGATGCCTGGCAGTTCCCTACTCTCGCATGGGGAGACCCCACACTACCATCGGCGCTACGGCGTTTCACTTCTGAGTTCGGCATGGGGTCAGGTGGGACCACCGCGCTATCGCCGCCAGGCAAATTCTGTTTCTCTATCGCGTACACATCTTGTTGTGTCTCGCGCCAGAGTTAAAATCTAAAAACAAGCTGTATAACTGATATGTTGTTCTTTGAACAAGTAACTGTGACTTCATTCATCCAACATCACTTTGGCGTTGTATGGTTAAGCCTCACGGGCAATTAGTACAGGTTAGCTCAACGTATCGCTACGCTTACACACCCTGCCTATCTACGTCGTAGTCTCCAACAACCCTTTAGGAGGCTTTAAGCCTCAGGGATGACTCATCTCGGGGCAAGTTTCGCGCTTAGATGCTTTCAGCGCTTATCTCTTCCGCATTTAGCTACCCGGCAATGCCACTGGCGTGACAACCGGAACACCAGAGATGCGTCCACTCCGGTCCTCTCGTACTAGGAGCAGCCCCCCTCAATCATCCAACGCCCACGACAGATAGGGACCGAACTGTCTCACGACGTTCTAAACCCAGCTCGCGTACCACTTTAAATGGCGAACAGCCATACCCTTGGGACCAACTTCAGCCCCAGGATGTGATGAGCCGACATCGAGGTGCCAAACACCGCCGTCGATATGAACTCTTGGGCGGTATCAGCCTGTTATCCCCGGAGTACCTTTTATCCGTTGAGCGATGGCCCTTCCATTCAGAACCACCGGATCACTAAGACCTACTTTCGTATCTGCTCGACCTGTCCGTCTCGCAGTTAAGCTAGCTTCTGCCTTTGCACTAACCGCATGATGTCCGACCATGCTTAGCTAACCTTCGTGCTCCTCCGTTACTCTTTAGGAGGAGACCGCCCCAGTCAAACTACCCACCAGACACTGTCCGTATCCCGGATTACGGGACAACGTTAGAACATCAAACATTAAAGGGTGGTATTTCAAGGTCGGCTCCACGCAAACTGGCGTTCACGTTTCAATGCCTCCCACCTATCCTACACATCAAGGCTCAATGTTCAGTGTCAAGCTATAGTAAAGGTTCACGGGGTCTTTCCGTCTTGCCGCGGGTACACTGCATCTTCACAGCGATTTCAATTTCACTGAGTCTCGGGTGGAGACAGCCTGGCCATCATTACGCCATTCGTGCAGGTCGGAACTTACCCGACAAGGAATTTCGCTACCTTAGGACCGTTATAGTTACGGCCGCCGTTTACCGGGGCTTCGATCAAGAGCTTCGCTTTCGCTAACCCCATCAATTAACCTTCCGGCACCGGGCAGGCGTCACACCGTATACGTCCACTTTCGTGTTTGCACAGTGCTGTGTTTTTAATAAACAGTTGCAGCCAGCTGGTATCTTCGACTGATTTCAGCTCCATCCGCGAGGGACTTCACCTACCATCAGCGTGCCTTCTCCCGAAGTTACGGCACCATTTTGCCTAGTTCCTTCACCCGAGTTCTCTCAAGCGCCTGAGTATTCTCTACCTGACCACCTGTGTCGGTTTGGGGTACGATTTCTGGTAACCTGATGCTTAGAGGCTTTTCCTGGAAGCGTAGTATCAGCTACTTCAGCACCGTAGTGCTTCGTCATCACGCCTCAGTGTTAATGAAAGACCGGATTTGCCTAGTCTCTCCACCTTCACGCTTAAACCGGGACAACCGTCGCCCGGATAGCCTAACTTTCTCCGTCCCCCCTTCGCAGTTACCACAAGTACGGGAATATTAACCCGTTTCCCATCGACTACGCTTTTCAGCCTCGCCTTAGGGGTCGACTCACCCTGCTCCGATTAACGTTGAACAGGAACCCTTGGTCTTCCGGCGAGCGGGCTTTTCACCCGCTTTATCGTTACTTATGTCAGCATTCGCACTTCTGATACGTCCAGCATACCTCACAGTACACCTTCAACCGCTTACAGAACGCTCCCCTACCCAATAACACCTAAATGTCATTGCCGCAGCTTCGGTGCATGGTTTAGCCCCGTTACATCTTCCGCGCAGGCCGACTCGACTAGTGAGCTATTACGCTTTCTTTAAATGATGGCTGCTTCTAAGCCAACATCCTAGCTGTCTAAGCCTTCCCACATCGTTTCCCACTTAACCATGACTTTGGGACCTTAGCTGGCGGTCTGGGTTGTTTCCCTCTTCACGACGGACGTTAGCACCCGCCGTGTGTCTCCCGGATAGCACTCTACGGTATTCGGAGTTTGCAAAGGGTTGGTAAGTCGGGATGACCCCCTAGCCTTAACAGTGCTCTACCCCCGTAGGTGTTCGTCCGAGGCGCTACCTAAATAGCTTTCGGGGAGAACCAGCTATCTCCCGGTTTGATTGGCCTTTCACCCCCAGCCACAAGTCATCCGCTAATTTTTCAACATTAGTCGGTTCGGTCCTCCAGTTAGTGTTACCCAACCTTCAACCTGCCCATGGCTAGATCACCGGGTTTCGGGTCTACACCTTGCAACTAATTCGCCCTATTAAGACTCGGTTTCCCTACGGCTCCCCTATTCGGTTAACCTCGCTACAAAATGTAAGTCGCTGACCCATTATACAAAAGGTACGCAGTCACACCACGAAGGTGCTCCCACTGCTTGTACGTACACGGTTTCAGGTTCTATTTCACTCCCCTCACAGGGGTTCTTTTCGCCTTTCCCTCACGGTACTGGTTCGCTATCGGTCAGTCAGGAGTATTTAGCCTTGGAGGATGGTCCCCCCATCTTCAAACAGGATACCACGTGTCCCGTCCTACTCATCGAGCTCACAGCAATGCGTCTTCGTGTACGGGGCTATCACCCTGTATCGCCGGACTTTCCAATCCGTTCCACTAACGCATCCACTGATTCAGACTCTGGGCTGCTCCGCGTTCGCTCGCCGCTACTAACGGAATCTCGGTTGATTTCTTTTCCTCGGGGTACTTAGATGTTTCAGTTCTCCCGGTTCGCCTCGTTAAGCTATGGATTCACTTAACGATACCTAAGTTATCTTAGGTGGGTTTCCCCATTCGGACATGGTTGGCTATAGCGCTCCATCCCAGCTCACCAACCCTTTTCGCAGGGTAGCACGTCCTTCATCGCCTCTGACTGCCAAGGCATCCACCGTGTACGCTTAGTCACTTAACCATACAACCCAAAATAATGTCGGGCTGAATGCTAGTCACTAAACTGGTCGTTGCCAGTTTCTCAAGTCGCTTGTTCTTAAGAACTTCAGTTATTTTTCAGCTTGTTTTCAGATTTTTAAAGAGCAATAAGTGGCGTCCCCTAGGGGATTCGAACCCCTGTTACCGCCGTGAAAGGGCGGTGTCCTAGGCCTCTAGACGAAGGGGACGCAACTAAATTCAAACAATCTGTGTGAACACTCAGCTTAAGCGCCGAATATCTCAGGTAAGGAGGTGATCCAACCGCAGGTTCCCCTACGGTTACCTTGTTACGACTTCACCCCAGTCATGAATCACAAAGTGGTAAGCGCCCTCCCGAAGGTTAAGCTACCTACTTCTTTTGCAACCCACTCCCATGGTGTGACGGGCGGTGTGTACAAGGCCCGGGAACGTATTCACCGCGGCATTCTGATCCGCGATTACTAGCGATTCCGACTTCATGGAGTCGAGTTGCAGACTCCAATCCGGACTACGACATACTTTATGGGATTCGCTCACTATCGCTAGCTTGCCGCCCTTTGTATATGCCATTGTAGCACGTGTGTAGCCCTACTCGTAAGGGCCATGATGACTTGACGTCATCCCCACCTTCCTCCGGTTTATCACCGGCAGTCTCCTTTGAGTTCCCGACCGAATCGCTGGCAACAAAGGATAAGGGTTGCGCTCGTTGCGGGACTTAACCCAACATTTCACAACACGAGCTGACGACAGCCATGCAGCACCTGTCTCAGAGTTCCCGAAGGCACCAATCCATCTCTGGAAAGTTCTCTGGATGTCAAGAGTAGGTAAGGTTCTTCGCGTTGCATCGAATTAAACCACATGCTCCACCGCTTGTGCGGGCCCCCGTCAATTCATTTGAGTTTTAACCTTGCGGCCGTACTCCCCAGGCGGTCGATTTAACGCGTTAGCTCCGGAAGCCACGCCTCAAGGGCACAACCTCCAAATCGACATCGTTTACAGCGTGGACTACCAGGGTATCTAATCCTGTTTGCTCCCCACGCTTTCGCACCTGAGCGTCAGTCTTTGTCCAGGGGGCCGCCTTCGCCACCGGTATTCCTCCAGATCTCTACGCATTTCACCGCTACACCTGGAATTCTACCCCCCTCTACAAGACTCTAGCTTGCCAGTTTCAAATGCAGTTCCCAAGTTGAGCTCGGGGATTTCACATCTGACTTAACAAACCGCCTGCGTGCGCTTTACGCCCAGTAATTCCGATTAACGCTTGCACCCTCCGTATTACCGCGGCTGCTGGCACGGAGTTAGCCGGTGCTTCTTCTGCGAGTAACGTCAATGCCACTAGGTATTAACTAGTGACCCTTCCTCCCCGCTGAAAGTGCTTTACAACCCGAAGGCCTTCTTCACACACGCGGCATGGCTGCATCAGGCTTGCGCCCATTGTGCAATATTCCCCACTGCTGCCTCCCGTAGGAGTCTGGACCGTGTCTCAGTTCCAGTGTGACTGGTCATTCTCTCAAACCAGTTAGAGATCGTCGCCTTGGTGAGCCATTACCTCACCAACTAGCTAATCCCACCTGGGTTCATCCGATAGCATGAGGTCCGAAGAGCCCCCACTTTGGTCCGTAGACGTTATGCGGTATTAGCTACAGTTTCCCGTAGTTATCCCCCTCTATCGGGCAGATCCCCAGGCATTACTCACCCGTCCGCCGCTCGTCACCCAAGGAGCAAGCTCCTCTGTGTTACCGCTCGACTTGCATGTGTTAGGCCTGCCGCCAGCGTTCAATCTGAGCCATGATCAAACTCTTCAATTTAAAGTTTGTCGCTCGAATAAACTGGCAAATAAATTGTTCAGTCACTCGTTTAACTTAATATCTTTTGGATATCAGCATTCTCAAACGAGTGCCCACACAGATTGTCTGATTAACTTTTTAAAGAGCATTTTGCGCCAAGGTCACCCTTAACGACAGGACGCGAATTATTCCACTATCCTTAAGCAAAGTCAACACTAAGTGCTAACTGAAAGTTGAATCTCGGCAGTTCCCTACTCTCGCATGGGGAGACCCCACACTACCATCGGCGCTACGGCGTTTCACTTCTGAGTTCGGCATGGGGTCAGGTGGGACCACCGCGCTATCGCCGCCGAGAAAATCCTAATAAATAATGGTGCTGATACCCAGAATCGAACTGGGGACCTCACCCTTACCAAGGGTGCGCTCTACCGACTGAGCCATATCAGCACACTTATTTATTAGAACTAGACTCGTTCTAATAAAATTTTGATGCCTGGCAGTTCCCTACTCTCGCATGGGGAGACCCCACACTACCATCGGCGCTACGGCGTTTCACTTCTGAGTTCGGCATGGGGTCAGGTGGGACCACCGCGCTATCGCCGCCAGGCAAATTCTGTTTCTCTATCGCGTACACACTATGTTGTTGTGTCTCGCGCCAGAGCTAAAATCTAAAAACAAGCTAAATAACTGATGTATTGTTCTTTTGAACAAGTAACTGTGACTTCATTCTTCCAACATCACTTTGGCGTTGTATGGTTAAGCCTCACGGGCAATTAGTACAGGTTAGCTCAACGTATCGCTACGCTTACACACCCTGCCTATCTACGTCGTAGTCTCCAACAACCCTTTAGGAGGCTTTAAGCCTCAGGGATGACTCATCTCGGGGCAAGTTTCGCGCTTAGATGCTTTCAGCGCTTATCTCTTCCGCATTTAGCTACCCGGCAATGCCACTGGCGTGACAACCGGAACACCAGAGATGCGTCCACTCCGGTCCTCTCGTACTAGGAGCAGCCCCCCTCAATCATCCAACGCCCACGACAGATAGGGACCGAACTGTCTCACGACGTTCTAAACCCAGCTCGCGTACCACTTTAAATGGCGAACAGCCATACCCTTGGGACCAACTTCAGCCCCAGGATGTGATGAGCCGACATCGAGGTGCCAAACACCGCCGTCGATATGAACTCTTGGGCGGTATCAGCCTGTTATCCCCGGAGTACCTTTTATCCGTTGAGCGATGGCCCTTCCATTCAGAACCACCGGATCACTAAGACCTACTTTCGTATCTGCTCGACCTGTCCGTCTCGCAGTTAAGCTAGCTTCTGCCTTTGCACTAACCGCATGATGTCCGACCATGCTTAGCTAACCTTCGTGCTCCTCCGTTACTCTTTAGGAGGAGACCGCCCCAGTCAAACTACCCACCAGACACTGTCCGTATCCCGGATTACGGGACAACGTTAGAACATCAAACATTAAAGGGTGGTATTTCAAGGTCGGCTCCACGCAAACTGGCGTTCACGTTTCAATGCCTCCCACCTATCCTACACATCAAGGCTCAATGTTCAGTGTCAAGCTATAGTAAAGGTTCACGGGGTCTTTCCGTCTTGCCGCGGGTACACTGCATCTTCACAGCGATTTCAATTTCACTGAGTCTCGGGTGGAGACAGCCTGGCCATCATTACGCCATTCGTGCAGGTCGGAACTTACCCGACAAGGAATTTCGCTACCTTAGGACCGTTATAGTTACGGCCGCCGTTTACCGGGGCTTCGATCAAGAGCTTCGCTTTCGCTAACCCCATCAATTAACCTTCCGGCACCGGGCAGGCGTCACACCGTATACGTCCACTTTCGTGTTTGCACAGTGCTGTGTTTTTAATAAACAGTTGCAGCCAGCTGGTATCTTCGACTGATTTCAGCTCCATCCGCGAGGGACTTCACCTACCATCAGCGTGCCTTCTCCCGAAGTTACGGCACCATTTTGCCTAGTTCCTTCACCCGAGTTCTCTCAAGCGCCTGAGTATTCTCTACCTGACCACCTGTGTCGGTTTGGGGTACGATTTCTGGTAACCTGATGCTTAGAGGCTTTTCCTGGAAGCGTAGTATCAGCTACTTCAGCACCGTAGTGCTTCGTCATCACGCCTCAGTGTTAATGAAAGACCGGATTTGCCTAGTCTCTCCACCTTCACGCTTAAACCGGGACAACCGTCGCCCGGATAGCCTAACTTTCTCCGTCCCCCCTTCGCAGTTACCACAAGTACGGGAATATTAACCCGTTTCCCATCGACTACGCTTTTCAGCCTCGCCTTAGGGGTCGACTCACCCTGCTCCGATTAACGTTGAACAGGAACCCTTGGTCTTCCGGCGAGCGGGCTTTTCACCCGCTTTATCGTTACTTATGTCAGCATTCGCACTTCTGATACGTCCAGCATACCTCACAGTACACCTTCAACCGCTTACAGAACGCTCCCCTACCCAATAACACCTAAATGTCATTGCCGCAGCTTCGGTGCATGGTTTAGCCCCGTTACATCTTCCGCGCAGGCCGACTCGACTAGTGAGCTATTACGCTTTCTTTAAATGATGGCTGCTTCTAAGCCAACATCCTAGCTGTCTAAGCCTTCCCACATCGTTTCCCACTTAACCATGACTTTGGGACCTTAGCTGGCGGTCTGGGTTGTTTCCCTCTTCACGACGGACGTTAGCACCCGCCGTGTGTCTCCCGGATAGCACTCTACGGTATTCGGAGTTTGCAAAGGGTTGGTAAGTCGGGATGACCCCCTAGCCTTAACAGTGCTCTACCCCCGTAGGTGTTCGTCCGAGGCGCTACCTAAATAGCTTTCGGGGAGAACCAGCTATCTCCCGGTTTGATTGGCCTTTCACCCCCAGCCACAAGTCATCCGCTAATTTTTCAACATTAGTCGGTTCGGTCCTCCAGTTAGTGTTACCCAACCTTCAACCTGCCCATGGCTAGATCACCGGGTTTCGGGTCTACACCTTGCAACTAATTCGCCCTATTAAGACTCGGTTTCCCTACGGCTCCCCTATTCGGTTAACCTCGCTACAAAATGTAAGTCGCTGACCCATTATACAAAAGGTACGCAGTCACACCACGAAGGTGCTCCCACTGCTTGTACGTACACGGTTTCAGGTTCTATTTCACTCCCCTCACAGGGGTTCTTTTCGCCTTTCCCTCACGGTACTGGTTCGCTATCGGTCAGTCAGGAGTATTTAGCCTTGGAGGATGGTCCCCCCATCTTCAAACAGGATACCACGTGTCCCGTCCTACTCATCGAGCTCACAGCAATGCGTCTTCGTGTACGGGGCTATCACCCTGTATCGCCGGACTTTCCAATCCGTTCCACTAACGCATCCACTGATTCAGACTCTGGGCTGCTCCGCGTTCGCTCGCCGCTACTAACGGAATCTCGGTTGATTTCTTTTCCTCGGGGTACTTAGATGTTTCAGTTCTCCCGGTTCGCCTCGTTAAGCTATGGATTCACTTAACGATACCTAAGTTATCTTAGGTGGGTTTCCCCATTCGGACATGGTTGGCTATAGCGCTCCATCCCAGCTCACCAACCCTTTTCGCAGGGTAGCACGTCCTTCATCGCCTCTGACTGCCAAGGCATCCACCGTGTACGCTTAGTCACTTAACCATACAACCCAAAATAATGTCGGGCTGAATGCTAGTCACTAAACTGGTCGTTGCCAGTTTCTCAAGTCGCTTGTTCTTAAGAACTTCAGTTATTTTTCAGCTTGTTTTCAAATTTTTAAAGAGCATGTCGAGAATGACTTACGTCACAATGACCATATCGCAAAATAAACTGTTGATTTCAATTCATTTTGCGATATGGTGGAGCTAAGCGGGATCGAACCGCTGACCTCCTGCGTGCAAAGCAGGCGCTCTCCCAGCTGAGCTATAGCCCCGACGTTTTTCTTACTTTCCACTTTCTTGTACAAGAAGTGGTGGGTCTGAGTGGACTCGAACCACCGACCTCACCCTTATCAGGGGTGCGCTCTAACCACCTGAGCTACAGACCCATCGTAAGTGTCGCTCGTATTTATTAACCAAACAATCTGTGTGAACACTCAGCTTAAGCGCCGAATATCTCAGGTAAGGAGGTGATCCAACCGCAGGTTCCCCTACGGTTACCTTGTTACGACTTCACCCCAGTCATGAATCACAAAGTGGTAAGCGCCCTCCCGAAGGTTAAGCTACCTACTTCTTTTGCAACCCACTCCCATGGTGTGACGGGCGGTGTGTACAAGGCCCGGGAACGTATTCACCGCGGCATTCTGATCCGCGATTACTAGCGATTCCGACTTCATGGAGTCGAGTTGCAGACTCCAATCCGGACTACGACATACTTTATGGGATTCGCTCACTATCGCTAGCTTGCCGCCCTTTGTATATGCCATTGTAGCACGTGTGTAGCCCTACTCGTAAGGGCCATGATGACTTGACGTCATCCCCACCTTCCTCCGGTTTATCACCGGCAGTCTCCTTTGAGTTCCCGACCGAATCGCTGGCAACAAAGGATAAGGGTTGCGCTCGTTGCGGGACTTAACCCAACATTTCACAACACGAGCTGACGACAGCCATGCAGCACCTGTCTCAGAGTTCCCGAAGGCACCAATCCATCTCTGGAAAGTTCTCTGGATGTCAAGAGTAGGTAAGGTTCTTCGCGTTGCATCGAATTAAACCACATGCTCCACCGCTTGTGCGGGCCCCCGTCAATTCATTTGAGTTTTAACCTTGCGGCCGTACTCCCCAGGCGGTCGATTTAACGCGTTAGCTCCGGAAGCCACGCCTCAAGGGCACAACCTCCAAATCGACATCGTTTACAGCGTGGACTACCAGGGTATCTAATCCTGTTTGCTCCCCACGCTTTCGCACCTGAGCGTCAGTCTTTGTCCAGGGGGCCGCCTTCGCCACCGGTATTCCTCCAGATCTCTACGCATTTCACCGCTACACCTGGAATTCTACCCCCCTCTACAAGACTCTAGCTTGCCAGTTTCAAATGCAGTTCCCAAGTTGAGCTCGGGGATTTCACATCTGACTTAACAAACCGCCTGCGTGCGCTTTACGCCCAGTAATTCCGATTAACGCTTGCACCCTCCGTATTACCGCGGCTGCTGGCACGGAGTTAGCCGGTGCTTCTTCTGCGAGTAACGTCAATGCCACTAGGTATTAACTAGTGACCCTTCCTCCCCGCTGAAAGTGCTTTACAACCCGAAGGCCTTCTTCACACACGCGGCATGGCTGCATCAGGCTTGCGCCCATTGTGCAATATTCCCCACTGCTGCCTCCCGTAGGAGTCTGGACCGTGTCTCAGTTCCAGTGTGACTGGTCATTCTCTCAAACCAGTTAGAGATCGTCGCCTTGGTGAGCCATTACCTCACCAACTAGCTAATCCCACCTGGGTTCATCCGATAGCATGAGGTCCGAAGAGCCCCCACTTTGGTCCGTAGACGTTATGCGGTATTAGCTACAGTTTCCCGTAGTTATCCCCCTCTATCGGGCAGATCCCCAGGCATTACTCACCCGTCCGCCGCTCGTCACCCAAGGAGCAAGCTCCTCTGTGTTACCGCTCGACTTGCATGTGTTAGGCCTGCCGCCAGCGTTCAATCTGAGCCATGATCAAACTCTTCAATTTAAAGTTTGTCGCTCGAATAAACTGGCAAATAAATTGTTCAGTCACTCGTTTAACTTAATATCTTTTGGATATCAGCATTCTCAAACGAGTGCCCACACAGATTGTCTGATTAACTTTTTAAAGAGCGTTTCGCTTCGGGCTTCACCCTTAGCGACAGGACGCGCATTATTCCGCTTTCCTGCTGTGCCGTCAAGCATTTTTTATCATGCTTAACTGCGTTGTTTCGTTGACTACCGACCACTGTGATTTGCATCACTGCTGCCGTGTCAGTGGGGTCGCATTATAGGGCGTTTTGCGGCGGGCGCAAGAGGGAAAATTAGGTTTTCATCCTGTTTGATTAATTTCTGCGCCGAACGTCTGAAATGACAGCGTTTCCTTCGTTGAAAAGCCTAGATAGAGCCAAACTGACAGTAAAACTCAGAGCATGCTCAGGGCTATTTGTGCGGTTTAGGTTTATGACGATATAGAGGGAATGAATGTAGGGAGCGTGCACTGGAACAGTGTTTCGATTGATGCCGTAGAAGTAACGTGCAATCTAAAAGCCAAGCTCAGAATGCAACAACCGCTTTACTCATGTGGCTTTGCACATGGGATAAAGCGGCTGTCTATGACGTCTATCGCTAGCTGATACTGGTCGGTTCACGCTGTTCGCTGCTGAACCTTACTTTTATATAAGCTATATGCACTATATAAGATAGGCGTTCAGCGCTGTAGGAAAAGCGCGGGCCGACAACTGGTATCAGAACGGAATGTCATCATCAAAATCCATTGGAGGCTCAGCGCTACCGAAACCGGCGTTATTCGCTGGTGCCGCATTCGGGGTATTGTTGGCGTAGCCGCCTTGCGCTGGGGCATTGCCGTAGTTACCTTGGGACTGCTGTGGAGCAAAACCTTGGTTTTGTGGCTGCTGTGGTTGACCCCAACCGCCTTGTGATTGGCCTGCCGGTGCGCCCATGCCGCCACGGGAATCCAGCATTTGCATCTCATCGGCTTGAATTTCGGTGCTGTAACGCTCTTGGCCGTTCTGATCCTGCCATTTACGGGTACGCAGTTTACCTTCAATGTAAACCTTGGCACCTTTCTTCAGGTATTCACCCGCTACTTCTGCCAGACGACGGTACAGCACAACACGGTGCCATTCGGTCATCTCTTTTTGCTCGCCGGTATTCTTGTCGCGCCAGCTTTCAGAGGTCGCGATGCTGATATTAGCGACAGCATTACCGTTCGGCATATAGCGTACTTCAGGGTCCTGCCCCAAATTACCGATCAGGATAACTTTGTTAATGCCACCTCTGGCCATAACTCTCTCCGCTTCTTGGATGTCAATGATGTGTAATTTCTGATTGTATCACGCTCCTTTCGGATCTGAGCACCTTCCCAATAAAGAAGCGCGAAATCCTGCGCAAAGCAGCGCTCGCATGCTGTCAGTGTGGTGCACCGAAATCGGTACGGGAGAATTACTGGATATCTATTCAGTTATTTTTATTTTGTGCGATACTCAGATTTTGACCGTTTTCACCTTTATTACCTTCTCTTCCTTTACGACCTAAAGTGACGCTATGGATAAGATCGAAGTCAGGGGTGCCCGCACCCACAACCTGAAAAACATCAACCTGATTATCCCGCGCGACAAGCTGATTGTGATCACCGGTTTGTCCGGCTCCGGCAAGTCATCGCTGGCGTTTGATACGCTGTACGCGGAAGGTCAGCGCCGCTATGTGGAGTCACTGTCGGCTTATGCACGCCAATTTCTGTCTTTGATGGAAAAGCCGGATGTGGATCATATCGAGGGGCTGTCGCCGGCTATCTCTATCGAGCAAAAGTCCACGTCACATAACCCGCGCTCTACCGTCGGGACCATTACCGAAATTCACGACTATTTGCGCTTGCTGTTTGCCCGCGTGGGTGACCCGCGTTGTCCGGTGCACGATGTGCCGCTGGCGGCACAAACGGTCAGTCAGATGGTGGACAAGGTATTGAGCTTGCCAGAAGGGCAAAAGCTGATGCTGTTGGCGCCCATCATCAAAGAGCGTAAAGGTGAGCACAGTAAGACGTTACAAAATCTGGCCGCGCAGGGTTATATCCGCGCCCGTATAGATGGCGAGGTGTGTGATTTATCCGATCCCCCAGCGCTAGAGCTGCAAAAAAAACACACCATTGAAGTGGTGGTAGATCGTTTCAAAGTGCGCGCAGATTTAGCGCAGCGCTTGGCCGAAAGCTTCGAAACGGCGCTCACACTCTCTGGCGGCACCGTGGTGGTAGCCGACATGGAGGATAGCAACGCACCGGAGCTGGTATTCTCCTCCAACTTTGCCTGTCCGCACTGTGGTTACAGCATGCACGAGCTGGAGCCGCGTCTGTTCTCCTTTAATAACCCCGCAGGCGCATGCCCGACCTGTGATGGTCTTGGGGTACAGCAGTATTTTGACCCCGAGCGAGTGGTGCAGCATCCGGAGCTGTCACTCGCCGGCGGTGCAATTCGCGGCTGGGATAAGCGTAACTTCTACTACTTCCAGATGCTCAAATCGCTGGCGGAATACTATAACTTCGATATTGAAGCGCCGTTCAATTCACTGCCTCCGCGAATTCAAAAGGCGGTGCTGTCCGGCTCGGGGCGAGAAAATATCGAGTTTAAGTACATTAACGATCGCGGTGATACCACGATTCGCCATCATCCCTTCGAGGGGATCTTGCACAACATGGAACGGCGCTATAAAGAGACCGAATCCATGGCGGTGCGTGAAGAGCTGGCTAAATACATCAATAACCGCCCCTGTGCCAGCTGCCACGGGTCACGGCTGCGTGAAGAGGCACGTCATGTGTTTATCGAAGACACCACGCTGCCGGATATCGCACAGATGAGTATCGCCGAGGCGCTGACTTTCTTCCACCAGCTACAACTGGCTGGGCAAAAAGCGCAGATTGCCGAGAAAGTGTTGAAGGAAATTCGTGATCGCCTGATGTTTTTGGTGAATGTCGGCTTGAATTACCTGACACTGGCCCGCTCGGCGGAAACGCTGTCTGGCGGCGAGGCGCAGCGGATCCGTTTGGCTAGCCAAATTGGTGCAGGTTTAGTTGGCGTGATGTATGTGCTGGATGAACCGTCGATCGGCTTGCACCAACGCGATAACGAGCGCTTGCTCAATACGCTGATCCACCTGCGCGATCAGGGCAATACCGTGATTGTGGTAGAGCACGATGAAGATGCGATTCGCGCTGCCGATCATATTATCGATATCGGCCCGGGTGCTGGCGTGCATGGCGGGGAAATCGTAGCCGAAGGCACCGCCAGCGAGATTATGGCCAATCCGAATTCCGTCACCGGGCAATATTTGTCCGGTCAGCGTGAAATTGCGGTGCCGACGGAGCGTACACCGGCTGATCCTGCCAAAGTGCTGCGTCTGATCGGGGCGCGCGGCAATAACCTCAAAGACGTCACGCTATCGATTCCGGTCGGGTTGTTTACTTGCGTCACTGGGGTGTCAGGCTCAGGCAAGTCGACCTTGATCAACGATACCCTGTTTCGTATCGCCCATCGCGAGTTAAATGGAGCGACCGCTGAAGAGCCGGCGCCGTATCGTGAGATCCAAGGCTTAGAGCATTTCGATAAAGTAATTGATATCGACCAAAGCCCGATAGGTCGTACCCCACGCTCTAATCCGGCCACTTATACCGGCATTTTCACCCCGATCCGTGAGCTGTTTTCTGGCGTACCGGAATCGCGGGCACGCGGGTATACCCCAGGGCGCTTTAGCTTTAACGTGCGCGGTGGACGCTGCGAAGCCTGTCAGGGCGATGGCATGATTAAAGTGGAGATGCACTTCTTACCGGATGTGTATGTGCCTTGCGATCAGTGCCACGGCAAACGCTATAACCGCGAAACCTTAGAGATCAAATACAAAGGTAAGAGTATCCACGAAGTGCTGGATATGACGGTTGAAGATGCGCGCGAGTTTTTCGATGCCGTACCGGCACTGGCGCGTAAGCTGCAAACTTTGATGGATGTGGGATTGTCCTATATTCGTTTGGGTCAATCGGCGACCACCTTGTCCGGCGGGGAAGCGCAGCGGGTGAAACTGGCGCGTGAGCTGTCTAAACGCGATACCGGTAAAACCTTGTACATTCTGGATGAACCAACCACCGGTTTGCACTTTGCCGATATCCAGCAATTACTGACCGTGCTACATAAGCTGCGCGATCACGGTAACAGCATTGTGGTGATTGAACACAATCTGGATGTGATTAAAACTGCTGACTGGATTGTCGATCTGGGGCCGGAAGGCGGCAGTGGCGGCGGTGAGATATTGGTCGCTGGTACGCCAGAAACCGTGGCGGAAAGTGCCGACTCGCATACCGCGCGCTTCCTCAAACCGATTTTGCAACGCGCCCTGCATAACGCTAAACAGCAGGACTAACGGCACCTTACCGGAATGACGAGTATTACTGGATTACCGGTAAGTGTGTCAAAACAGGGGCGAGTTCTGACTCGCCCCTGTTTTACGCTGATTCAGCGCTTAACTGAGCACTTCTTGTAACGCCCGTAAGCACAGCGCCACGTTTTCACGCCGCGCACCGTATCCCATCAAACCGATCCGCCATGCTTTACCCGCCAGCGCACCTAGACCAGCCCCAATCTCCAAGTTGTATTCCTTCAACAACCGGCTACGTACCGCTGCATCATCCACCCCATCGGGGATATACACCGCATTAAGCTGGGGCAAACGCGCGGACTCGGCTACCACAAATTCCAACCCCAAGGCCTGTAACCCATCGCGCAGCAATTGGTGCATCTGGGCATGGCGCGCCCATGCCTGCTCTAATCCTTCTTGATGCAATGCCAACAAAGCTTCGTGCAGAGCATACAGCGTGTTTACCGGCGCGGTATGGTGATAACTGCGCTTCGCGCCGCCTTGCCAATACCCCAGCACCAAGGTTTGATCTAAAAACCAGCTACCGACTTTACGCTGGCGCCGCTCGATTTTTTCTACTGCCCGTGGTGAGAACGATAACGGCGAGAGACCCGGCACGCAGGATAAACATTTCTGACTGCCGGAATACACCGCATCAATGCCCCACGCATCCACATACAGCGGCACGCCGCCCAACGAGGTCACCGCATCCACAATCGTCAAGCAATCAAACTCACGGGCAATCTGACACAAGGTTTGTGCATCAGAGCAGGCGCCCGTGGAGGTTTCGGCGTGCACAAAGGCCAGCATTTTTATCTCAGGATCGGCGGCGAGCGCCGCGCGCACTTTGTCTGGCGACACCGGCTCGCCCCAAGCGTCATCCACCAGCACCGGGATCCCGCCGACGCGCTCCACATTCTCCGCCATACGGCCACCAAACACGCCATTCCGGCAGACCAGCACTTTTTCACCCGGCTCCACCAAATTGACAAAGCAAGCTTCCATCCCTGCCGAACCGGGGGCGGACACCGCGATGGTAAATGGATTTTGTGTTTGCAGCGCGTACTGCAGCAATTGCTTGAGCTCATCCATCATGCCGATGAACAGCGGATCCAGATGGCCCACGGTCGGACGCGAGAGCGCATTTAACACGGTAGGATAAACATCCGATGGCCCCGGCCCCATTAAAATCCGATGCGGCGGCATAAATGAACGAAAGTGCATAGCAGTGGACATAGAACTCTCCTTGTAGGTGTAGGGTGCAGAGTGCTGCATTTTCCAGTATCCGCAGCCACGGCAAAAATGGCAATACACTGCTCGGAGCACAATTCCGTTGACAGGTTAAAAATAAACCGATATTTCTGATGTCAACCTAGCTTGCCAGGTTTACGGACAACCGGCAGGCGGGCCAGAAGAGGTGCGTCATTCAGGCAGCTGCCGGTCAACCGGAAATTTGCGGCAGTCAGGGGAATGTACGCCGAGATAGTTCAGGGTTCCGGAGCCCTGCCTATCGGCCGCGGAGGCTGAATCCTTCCGGCTGTCACCTTGCGAGGTGGAGCGCTTCTGGGTGCAGGAATTACATCGGTAGGCTCGGGGCTTCCCTTGTTTTCGGACGGATTCCGTTCGCGTCTGCGACCCCCACGTTCAGCTCTTCCCGTTCTACGGGCCACGTGCCAAGACGTAAGGACTCATTTCTAGGACACGAGGAATTTTCATGATGTCTCATCTGACGGTCGCCAAATTCGGCGGAACCAGTGTGGCGGACCATACCGCCATGAATCGCTGTGCCAATATCGTCCTTGACGATCCGAACACCAAAGTGGTGGTGCTATCGGCCTCGGCCGGTGTCACCAACTTGCTGGTCGCTCTGGCCAATGGCTGCGATGCCGAGCAACGCGCCTACTATCTGGATGAAGTGCGCCGCATCCAACTGCGTATTTTGCAAGATCTCGGCAACCCCCCCGCCATCCAAGAAAAAATTAATCGGATGCTCGACAGCATTGCCGCTCTGGCCGAAGCCGCCAGTCTTGCCACCTCGGCGGCGCTGACCGACGAGCTGGTCAGCCACGGTGAGCTGATGTCGACCCTGCTGTTTACCGAGCTGCTGCTGCAACGCGGCGAGCGTGCGGTCTGGGTGGATGTACGCAAAGTTCTGCGTACCGACAGCCATTTTGGCAAAGCCGTACCCGATCTGGTGGCGACGGCCGCCTTGTGCGAACAACATCTGCTGCCACATCTGGATGCCGGTCTGATTATCACCCAAGGCTTTATTGGTTCAGACGACAAAAAGCGCACCACCACCCTCGGTCGCGGCGGTAGCGACTACAGCGCCGCACTGCTGGCCGAAGCGATGAAAGCGGATAGCCTGATTATCTGGACCGATGTGGACGGTATCTACACCACCGATCCGCGCATTACCGCGGCCGCCAAGCGTATCGATGAGATCAGTTTCTCGGAAGCCTCTGAGATGGCGACCTTCGGCGCTAAGATCTTGCATCCGGCTACTTTGCTGCCAGCGGTACGCAGTGATATCCCCGTGTTTGTCGGCTCCAGCAAAGAGCCAAAAGCGGGCGGTACTTGGGTTACCCGTAATGCCAGCCGCAAACCGCTGTTTCGCGCGGTGGCGGTGCGCCGCGATCAAATTTTGCTGACCCTGCACAGCCTAAATATGTTGCACGCCCAAGGCTTTCTGGCCGAAGTGTTCAATATTCTGGCGCGACATAAGATTTCAGTGGACTTAATCACCACCTCGGAAGTCAGCATTGCCCTGACCCTAGATAAAACCGGCTCCGCCTCCTCCGGCGCCAGTTTGCTCACCGATGGCCTGCTCGAAGAGCTCAGTCAGTTGTGCCGCGTGGAAGTGGAAAGCGATTTGGCTCTGGTGGCCCTGATTGGCAATCAGATGAGTCATACCGCCGGCGCCGGTAAGCAAATCTTCGATACCTTGAGCGCCTTTAATATCCGCATGATCAGCTATGGTGCCAGCGCCCACAATCTATGCCTGCTGACCCGAGGCGATGATGCCGATAAGGTCGTGCAAACCTTGCATCGTCATTTGCTGGAATAATGACCGGCAATAACACCGGAACTAACAAGGCCACCTTATCGGTGGCCTTTTTGTCGCGACGGATGAACGACGCATTGGTACGCTAAGTATGTTAACTCAAGCGTCTTGGTCATAACCCAAGTTCGGGGTTAACCAGCGTTCGGCTTCCGACAAGGTGATCCCTTTGCGCGCGGCGTAATCTTGTACCTGATCGCGCTGAATTTGTGCCACGGCAAAATACTTGCTCTGCGGATGACTGAAATACCACCCCGACACCGACGCCCCCGGCCACATGGCATACGATTCAGTCAGCCGCATACCAGTACGCTCCTGCGCTTGCAACAATTGCCAGATCACCGCCTTTTCACTGTGCTCGGGGCAAGCGGCATAGCCTGGCGCGGGGCGAATGCCCTGATAGTTTTCACGGATCAGCTCTTCATTACTCAGAGCTTCATCCGGTGCATAGCCCCACAGCTCAGTTCGTACGACTTGGTGTAAATATTCGGCAAAAGCTTCCGCCAACCGATCGGCCACCGCTTTGACCATGATTTTGTTGTAGTCATCCTGCTGGGCATCGAAGGCATCGGCCAGTGCGTGCTCTTCCAAGCCGCCGGTCACCGCAAACGCGCCCAGATAATCGGCCAGCCCAGTCTCTTTCGGCGCTACAAAATCACTCAGGCAGTAATTAGCAAACTCCTTTTTCTCGGTTTGCTGACGCAAATGGTGGCTGACCGCGACACACTGCTGACGGGTCTCATCGGCATAAATTTCAATATCGTCTCCGACACTGTTGGCCGCAAATAACCCGACGACCCCGCGCGGTTGCAATAACTGCTCGGCATGCAAGGTATCCAGCAAGGCATTGGCATCGGCAAATACCCGCTGCGCCTCTTCGCCGACCACCTCGTCTTGCAAAATCATCGGGTATTTACCGGCCAGTGACCATGTCATGAAAAACGGTGTCCAATCGATATACTCGCGCAGCACATCAATCCCCACCTCGATACTTTGCACGCCAAGCCACTGCGGCTTCGGCGGTTGGTATTCCGACCACGCTATCGCCACCCGATTAGCACGCGCCTGCGCCAAAGTCACCGGCGGGGTACGCGGCTTTTTCCGCGCAAATTGCACTCGGAGCTGCTCATATTCACGGCGGGTGCGCGCTAGCAGAGGTTCACGCTGCTCCGCGGACAGCAAGTTGGAGCAAACCCCGACCGTGCGTGAGGCATTTTGCACATACAAGGTCGGCCCGCTGTAGTTCTGCTCAATTTTCACCGCGGTGTGCGCCTTGGAAGTGGTCGCACCACCGATGAGTAGGGGCAGCGTAAAGCCTTGCCGCTCCATCTCTTTGGCCACATGCACCATCTCATCGAGTGACGGTGTGATCAGGCCCGATAGCCCGATAATATCCACCTCTAGCTCACGGGCAGTTTTCAAGATCTTCTCGCACGGCACCATGACCCCGAGATCGATAATCTCGTAGTTATTACACTGCAGCACCACCCCAACAATGTTCTTGCCGATGTCGTGCACATCGCCTTTTACCGTCGCCAGTAAGATTTTCCCCGCCGATGAGCCTTGCTGTTTGGCGGCTTGAATAAACGGCTCCAAATAAGCCACCGCTTGCTTCATCACCCGCGCCGACTTCACCACCTGCGGCAAGAACATTTTGCCCTCGCCAAACAGATCGCCGACCACATTCATGCCAGCCATCAATGGTCCTTCGATCACCTGCAATGGCTTGTCCGCCTCCAAACGTGCCGCTTCGGTATCCTGTTCGATAAACTCGGTGATCCCTTTAACCAGCGCATACTCCAAGCGCTTACTGACCGGCCAGCTGCGCCACTCGGCCGCTTGCTTATCTTCGCTCGCGCCCTCTTTACTGCCGCGATAACGTTCGGCCAAGGCCAGCAAATTATCAGTCGCCTGCGGATGACGGTTGAGCACCACATCTTCCACCGCTTCGCGCAGTTCAGCAGGCAGATCATCATAAATCGCCAATTGGCCGGCGTTGACGATCCCCATATCCATGCCGTTTTTAATGGCGTAATACAAGAACACCGCATGGATGGCTTCGCGCACCGGATCATTACCGCGAAACGAGAACGAAACGTTGGACACACCGCCCGAGATCAGCGCATGAGGCAAGTTCTGTTTGATATCCGCGCAGGCACCAATAAAGTCGAGCGCGTAGTTATTGTGCTCTTCGATACCGGTGGCAATCGCAAAAATATTGGGGTCAAAGATAATATCTTCCGGAGGGAAACCAGCTTGCTCGGTCAGCAAACGGTAAGCACGCTGGCAAATGGCAAACTTGCGCTCACGGGTATCGGCCTGCCCCACTTCATCAAAGGCCATCACCACCACCGCGGCACCGTAGCGGCGCACCAACCGCGCTTGGGCTAAAAAGCGCTCTTCGCCTTCTTTCATCGAGATGGAGTTGACGATCCCCTTGCCCTGAATGCATTTCAGGCCCGCTTCAATCACTTCCCACTTGGAGGAATCGATCATCACGGGTACGCGTGCGATATCGGGCTCGGCGGCAATCAGATTTAAAAAGCGCACCATGGCCAGTTCGGCATCCAGCATCCCCTCATCCATATTGATATCGATGATCTGAGCGCCACTTTCGACCTGCTGGCGCGCCACTTCCAGCGCCTCATCATACTTTTCTTCTTTAATCAGCTTCTTAAAACGCGCTGAACCGGTCACGTTGGTGCGCTCACCAACGTTCACGAACAAGGTCTGGGCATCAATGGTACAAGGCTCGAGACCTGACAACCGGCACGCCACCGGACGCGTGCTGATCGTTCGTGGCCGTAAATCGGCGACCGCCGCAACAATCGCCGCGATGTGCGCTGGAGTTGTCCCGCAGCAGCCGCCCACTAAATTCAGAAAGCCTTGCTGCGCCCATTCCCGGATCTGCGCCGCCATCGCCTGCGGCCCTAAATCGTATTCGCCAAAGGCGTTCGGCAAACCGGCATTCGGGTGCGCTGAGACGGCACATTCGGCAATTCGCGCCAGCTCCGCCACATACGGACGTAGCTCATCAGGGCCCAGCGCGCAGTTCAAGCCGAACGATAGCGGGCGCACATGGCGCAGCGAGTTATAAAACGCTTCAGTGGTTTGCCCCGACAAGGTGCGACCAGAGGCATCAGTGATGGTGCCCGAGATCATCACCGGCAACTGGATCCCGAGCGATTCGAACACACTTTCCACCGCAAACAGCGCGGCTTTGGCATTAAGGGTATCGAAAACCGTTTCAATCAACAGCAGATCGACGCCGCCGTCAATCAACGCCAAGGTCGCTTCTTGGTAGGCGCTCACCAGCTGATCAAAACTGATATTACGAAAGGCCGGATCGTTCACATCCGGTGAGATTGACGCAGTACGGTTGGTCGGCCCCAATACACCCGCCACATAACGCGGTTTATCTGGGGTTTTGGCACTCCACGCATCGGCGCAAGCGCGCGCTAAACGCGCCCCTTCACGGTTAATTTCCGCCGCCAATGCCTGCATCTGGTAATCGGCCATCGCAATCGAGGTGGCATTGAAGGTGTTGGTTTCTAAAATGTCGGCTCCCGCCTCCAGATAGGCGTGGTGAATGGCGCTGATCACCTCGGGTTGAGTCAACACCAACAGATCGTTATTGCCTTTCAAATCGCTCGGCCAATCGGCAAAGCGTTCACCGCGGTAATCCTGCTCCTGCAGCCGGTATTGCTGGATCATCGTCCCCATACCGCCGTCGATGATTAAAATGCGCTCTGCCAGCTGACGGCGTAATGCCTCTGTTACCGGATGCTCAACCATGATTCCCTTTGCACTCCCTGCGTCTACAACCTATCCATGAGCGTTAACTATGTCATATGGAAATCTAGACGTCTATATCCGATAAGCGTTAACCACCTCTAAAATAATCGCTTACGGCTATTTAATAACGGCAGATAATCCTCTACCGTGTTGGCACATATAAAAAGCAAAATCTTTGTAACACGCACACCCTGAGGTTGTTATGGATGTCTATTACATACTCTGTTTCTTAGCGGCAATCGCCATCATGATTGCCTATCTGAATCAGTACATTAATAAGGTACAAACCACGATAGCGATCACCGCCGGTGCCCTGATCTGTTCGCTGGGCATTATTCTGGCCGGTCAGTTTGGCTGGTTTCGGTTGGAAAGCATTGCGCAGGGCGTGGTGCAGCAGATCAACTTCCAAAATTTCCTGCTAAAAGGGATTTTGGGCTTCTTGCTGTTCGCTGGCGCGCTCGGAATCAAATTGCCGGTACTTAAAGATCAGAAGTGGGAAATTACCGTCTTATCGCTGTTCTCCACGCTGTTCTCCACCTTCTTAATTGGTTTTGCCACCTATGGCGTGACCCATTTAATCGGCATCGACATGGCGCTGATCCATTGTCTGCTGTTCGGCGCGCTGATTTCACCCACGGACCCGATTGCGGTACTGGCGATCATCAAAAAGCTCAACGCGCCACGCCGCGTCTCGATGCAAGTGGAAGGCGAATCGCTGTTTAACGACGGGGTTGGCTTGGTGATTTTCGTGACCATTTTTGCCGTCTCCTTCGGTGGTCGCTCACCAACTCTGATGGATGTCTCTTCGGTATTCCTGCACGAAGCACTGGGCGGCGTGGTCTACGGTCTGGTGATTGGCTATATCGCGCACCTGCTGATCTGCGCCACCGATGACGGTAGCTTGGAGCAATTGATCACGTTGTTGGTACCTACTGCCGGTTTTGCCCTGGCCAATATGCTGGGCGTATCCGGTGCGCTGGCGATGGTGGTGGCGGGGATCATGGTCGGTAACTGGACTCGCTATAAAGGTTTCTCCGAGCAAAGTGCCCACTATCTGGATCACTTCTGGGAGATGATTGACCACTTCCTGAACGCTCTGTTGTTCCTGCTGATTGGCCTGTGCTTGCTGCTAATTGATCTTAGCCGCGAAGGGATAATCCTGATGCTGCTGGCTATCCCAGTTTGCTTGCTGGCGCGCTATATCAGTGTCGCGGTGCCGTTTATCGCCTTCCGCTTCTTCCGCACCTATAACCCGTACACCCTGAAAATCCTCACTTGGGGCGGGTTGCGTGGTGGCCTGGCACTGGCCATGGCACTGTCGATTCCAGCCGGAGCGGCCTTTATTCCGGGTACCCAAACCGACGTGCGCGATCTGATTTTGGTGATGACCTACGCAGTGGTGCTGTTCTCCATTTTGGTGCAAGGCTCCTCCATCGAAAGCATGATCATCAAATCCAAGCGTGTTGAGCCAAGCAAATCAGAGCATCAACACCCGAGCATTGAGCACGGTCATCACTAATCTCACGCAATCGGCATTACCCACGTAATAGCCCGTGCACAGCCGAGCAGTCGGCTCACTCAACAAAAAAGGCGCCCGTCATACGGCGCCTTTTTTATGCTTAGGGTTTTAGCACTATTCACGTGTCGGCTGCATCACCCGCAAATCATATGGCGTGATCTGATACACGCAGTAATTCAGCCAGTTGCTAAATAGCAAATGGCCATGACTGCGCCAACTGGCCTCTGGCGGTCGCGTCGGATCATTGTCAGGGAAATAATTGACCGGGATTGCCGGTTGTAATCCTTCCCCCAGATCTCGCTGGTACTCTCCGGCTAACGTTAGCGCATCATATTCAGGGTGGCCGGTCACAAAGACCTGACGCCGATCGTCACTGGCTAGCAGATAGGCGCCAGCGTGCTCGGACTCGGCCAAAATCTGCAAATCGGTATACTCGCGGATCTGCGCAGTCGGAAAATCAGCATAGCGTGAATGCGGCGCCCAGAAATAATCATCAAAGCCGCGCGTCAGGGGAGCCAATGGCTCCAGTGTGGCATGGCGATAAACGCCAGACAGTTTTTCGCTGCGGGTAAGTTTAGGCAAGTCATACAGCACTTGTAGCGCCGCTTGCACCGCCCAACACACAAACAAAGTCGAGGTCACATGGGTCTTCGACCACTCAATCACCGTGCGGATCTGCTCCCAATAGGCCACATCAGAAAACGGTACCAAACCCAGTGGTGCGCCGGTCACAATCAAGCCATCGTAATTATGCGGCGCCAACTCCGCAAACTCGCGATAGAACATATCCAAATGCTCCGGCGGCGTGTTACGACTTGGCCGGCAATCAATGCGCAGTAATTCAATATTAATCTGGAGGGATGAGTTAGACAGGAGACGCAGAAACTGGTTTTCCGTCTCGATCTTTTTCGGCATCAGGTTCAGCAAAATCACCTTCAGCGGACGAATATCTTGGTGCAGCGCACGGGATTCCGGCATCACAAAGATGTTTTCCTGACGTAAAACATGGGCGGCGGGCAACTCATCGGGGATCCGGATTGGCATACGCGAAAACCTCTCGTTATATCCATATAAACGTTTAGACATCCAGATATCCATACTAGACAGAATCCGTACGAAGATCCAGCGCTAAACCGGTACGCGAAGCCAGAAACTGAGTCTGAAACCGGCAGTACCGCTATCAAATACGCAACAAGATCAGAGAAATAAGGAATTAAAGAGAAAAATAACAGGGAAGGAAGACGAAAATACAAAACCTAAAAACGCAAAAAGCCCATCCGTTAGGATGGGCTCTTCACTAATTTGATGCCTGGCAGTTCCCTACTCTCGCATGGGGAGACCCCACACTACCATCGGCGCTACGGCGTTTCACTTCTGAGTTCGGCATGGGGTCAGGTGGGACCACCGCGCTATCGCCGCCAGGCAAATTCTGTTTCTCTATCGCGTACACTACTTGTGTCTCGCGCCAGAGTTAAAATCTAAAAACAAGCTAAATAACTGATGTATTGTTCTTTGAACAAGTAACTTATGACTTCATTCTTCCAACATCACTTTGGCGTTGTATGGTTAAGCCTCACGGGCAATTAGTACAGGTTAGCTCAACGTATCGCTACGCTTACACACCCTGCCTATCTACGTCGTAGTCTCCAACAACCCTTTAGGAGGCTTTAAGCCTCAGGGATGACTCATCTCGGGGCAAGTTTCGCGCTTAGATGCTTTCAGCGCTTATCTCTTCCGCATTTAGCTACCCGGCAATGCCACTGGCGTGACAACCGGAACACCAGAGATGCGTCCACTCCGGTCCTCTCGTACTAGGAGCAGCCCCCCTCAATCATCCAACGCCCACGACAGATAGGGACCGAACTGTCTCACGACGTTCTAAACCCAGCTCGCGTACCACTTTAAATGGCGAACAGCCATACCCTTGGGACCAACTTCAGCCCCAGGATGTGATGAGCCGACATCGAGGTGCCAAACACCGCCGTCGATATGAACTCTTGGGCGGTATCAGCCTGTTATCCCCGGAGTACCTTTTATCCGTTGAGCGATGGCCCTTCCATTCAGAACCACCGGATCACTAAGACCTACTTTCGTATCTGCTCGACCTGTCCGTCTCGCAGTTAAGCTAGCTTCTGCCTTTGCACTAACCGCATGATGTCCGACCATGCTTAGCTAACCTTCGTGCTCCTCCGTTACTCTTTAGGAGGAGACCGCCCCAGTCAAACTACCCACCAGACACTGTCCGTATCCCGGATTACGGGACAACGTTAGAACATCAAACATTAAAGGGTGGTATTTCAAGGTCGGCTCCACGCAAACTGGCGTTCACGTTTCAATGCCTCCCACCTATCCTACACATCAAGGCTCAATGTTCAGTGTCAAGCTATAGTAAAGGTTCACGGGGTCTTTCCGTCTTGCCGCGGGTACACTGCATCTTCACAGCGATTTCAATTTCACTGAGTCTCGGGTGGAGACAGCCTGGCCATCATTACGCCATTCGTGCAGGTCGGAACTTACCCGACAAGGAATTTCGCTACCTTAGGACCGTTATAGTTACGGCCGCCGTTTACCGGGGCTTCGATCAAGAGCTTCGCTTTCGCTAACCCCATCAATTAACCTTCCGGCACCGGGCAGGCGTCACACCGTATACGTCCACTTTCGTGTTTGCACAGTGCTGTGTTTTTAATAAACAGTTGCAGCCAGCTGGTATCTTCGACTGAGTTCAGCTCCATCCGCAAGGGACTTCACCTACCATCAGCGTGCCTTCTCCCGAAGTTACGGCACCATTTTGCCTAGTTCCTTCACCCGAGTTCTCTCAAGCGCCTGAGTATTCTCTACCTGACCACCTGTGTCGGTTTGGGGTACGATTTCTGGTAACCTGATGCTTAGAGGCTTTTCCTGGAAGCGTAGTATCAGCTACTTCAGCACCGTAGTGCTTCGTCATCACGCCTCAGTGTTAATGAAAGACCGGATTTGCCTAGTCTCTCCACCTTCACGCTTAAACCGGGACAACCGTCGCCCGGATAGCCTAACTTTCTCCGTCCCCCCTTCGCAGTTACCACAAGTACGGGAATATTAACCCGTTTCCCATCGACTACGCTTTTCAGCCTCGCCTTAGGGGTCGACTCACCCTGCTCCGATTAACGTTGAACAGGAACCCTTGGTCTTCCGGCGAGCGGGCTTTTCACCCGCTTTATCGTTACTTATGTCAGCATTCGCACTTCTGATACGTCCAGCATACCTCACAGTACACCTTCAACCGCTTACAGAACGCTCCCCTACCCAATAACACCTAAATGTCATTGCCGCAGCTTCGGTGCATGGTTTAGCCCCGTTACATCTTCCGCGCAGGCCGACTCGACTAGTGAGCTATTACGCTTTCTTTAAATGATGGCTGCTTCTAAGCCAACATCCTAGCTGTCTAAGCCTTCCCACATCGTTTCCCACTTAACCATGACTTTGGGACCTTAGCTGGCGGTCTGGGTTGTTTCCCTCTTCACGACGGACGTTAGCACCCGCCGTGTGTCTCCCGGATAGCACTCTACGGTATTCGGAGTTTGCAAAGGGTTGGTAAGTCGGGATGACCCCCTAGCCTTAACAGTGCTCTACCCCCGTAGGTGTTCGTCCGAGGCGCTACCTAAATAGCTTTCGGGGAGAACCAGCTATCTCCCGGTTTGATTGGCCTTTCACCCCCAGCCACAAGTCATCCGCTAATTTTTCAACATTAGTCGGTTCGGTCCTCCAGTTAGTGTTACCCAACCTTCAACCTGCCCATGGCTAGATCACCGGGTTTCGGGTCTACACCTTGCAACTAATTCGCCCTATTAAGACTCGGTTTCCCTACGGCTCCCCTATTCGGTTAACCTCGCTACAAAATGTAAGTCGCTGACCCATTATACAAAAGGTACGCAGTCACACCACGAAGGTGCTCCCACTGCTTGTACGTACACGGTTTCAGGTTCTATTTCACTCCCCTCACAGGGGTTCTTTTCGCCTTTCCCTCACGGTACTGGTTCGCTATCGGTCAGTCAGGAGTATTTAGCCTTGGAGGATGGTCCCCCCATCTTCAAACAGGATACCACGTGTCCCGTCCTACTCATCGAGCTCACAGCAATGCGTCTTCGTGTACGGGGCTATCACCCTGTATCGCCGGACTTTCCAATCCGTTCCACTAACGCATCCACTGATTCAGACTCTGGGCTGCTCCGCGTTCGCTCGCCGCTACTAACGGAATCTCGGTTGATTTCTTTTCCTCGGGGTACTTAGATGTTTCAGTTCTCCCGGTTCGCCTCGTTAAGCTATGGATTCACTTAACGATACCTAAGTTATCTTAGGTGGGTTTCCCCATTCGGACATGGTTGGCTATAGCGCTCCATCCCAGCTCACCAACCCTTTTCGCAGGGTAGCACGTCCTTCATCGCCTCTGACTGCCAAGGCATCCACCGTGTACGCTTAGTCACTTAACCATACAACCCAAAATAATGTCGGGCTGAATGTCAGTCACTAAACTGGTCGTTGCCAGTTTCTCAAGTCGCTTGTTCTCAAGAACTTCAGTTATTTTTCAGCTTGTTTTCAAATTTTTAAAGAGCAGTTGTGCATCCGAAGATACATCAAACAATCTGTGTGAACACTCAGCTTAAGCGCCAAATATCTCAGGTAAGGAGGTGATCCAACCGCAGGTTCCCCTACGGTTACCTTGTTACGACTTCACCCCAGTCATGAATCACAAAGTGGTAAGCGCCCTCCCGAAGGTTAAGCTACCTACTTCTTTTGCAACCCACTCCCATGGTGTGACGGGCGGTGTGTACAAGGCCCGGGAACGTATTCACCGCGGCATTCTGATCCGCGATTACTAGCGATTCCGACTTCATGGAGTCGAGTTGCAGACTCCAATCCGGACTACGACATACTTTATGGGATTCGCTCACTATCGCTAGCTTGCCGCCCTTTGTATATGCCATTGTAGCACGTGTGTAGCCCTACTCGTAAGGGCCATGATGACTTGACGTCATCCCCACCTTCCTCCGGTTTATCACCGGCAGTCTCCTTTGAGTTCCCGACCGAATCGCTGGCAACAAAGGATAAGGGTTGCGCTCGTTGCGGGACTTAACCCAACATTTCACAACACGAGCTGACGACAGCCATGCAGCACCTGTCTCAGAGTTCCCGAAGGCACCAATCCATCTCTGGAAAGTTCTCTGGATGTCAAGAGTAGGTAAGGTTCTTCGCGTTGCATCGAATTAAACCACATGCTCCACCGCTTGTGCGGGCCCCCGTCAATTCATTTGAGTTTTAACCTTGCGGCCGTACTCCCCAGGCGGTCGATTTAACGCGTTAGCTCCGGAAGCCACGCCTCAAGGGCACAACCTCCAAATCGACATCGTTTACAGCGTGGACTACCAGGGTATCTAATCCTGTTTGCTCCCCACGCTTTCGCACCTGAGCGTCAGTCTTTGTCCAGGGGGCCGCCTTCGCCACCGGTATTCCTCCAGATCTCTACGCATTTCACCGCTACACCTGGAATTCTACCCCCCTCTACAAGACTCTAGCTTGCCAGTTTCAAATGCAGTTCCCAAGTTGAGCTCGGGGATTTCACATCTGACTTAACAAACCGCCTGCGTGCGCTTTACGCCCAGTAATTCCGATTAACGCTTGCACCCTCCGTATTACCGCGGCTGCTGGCACGGAGTTAGCCGGTGCTTCTTCTGCGAGTAACGTCAATGCCACTAGGTATTAACTAGTGACCCTTCCTCCCCGCTGAAAGTGCTTTACAACCCGAAGGCCTTCTTCACACACGCGGCATGGCTGCATCAGGCTTGCGCCCATTGTGCAATATTCCCCACTGCTGCCTCCCGTAGGAGTCTGGACCGTGTCTCAGTTCCAGTGTGACTGGTCATTCTCTCAAACCAGTTAGAGATCGTCGCCTTGGTGAGCCATTACCTCACCAACTAGCTAATCCCACCTGGGTTCATCCGATAGCATGAGGTCCGAAGAGCCCCCACTTTGGTCCGTAGACGTTATGCGGTATTAGCTACAGTTTCCCGTAGTTATCCCCCTCTATCGGGCAGATCCCCAGGCATTACTCACCCGTCCGCCGCTCGTCACCCAAGGAGCAAGCTCCTCTGTGTTACCGCTCGACTTGCATGTGTTAGGCCTGCCGCCAGCGTTCAATCTGAGCCATGATCAAACTCTTCAATTTAAAGTTTGTCGCTCGAATAAACTGGCAAATAAATTGTTCAGTCACTCGTTTAACTTAATATCTTTTGGATATCAGCATTCTCAAACGAGTGCCCACACAGATTGTCTGATTAACTTTTTAAAGAGCGTTTCGCTACCGAAGCAGCGACAGGAAGTGAATTATTCCGCAATCCTGTTTCGCTGTCAAGAAAATGTTTTGCATTTTCTCAAGAGCCGATATTCATTACTGCAGGCCAATCAGTGATTTGCATCACAGCTGCCGTGTCAGTGGGGTCGCATTATAGGGCGTTTTGCGGCGGGCGCAAGGGATTATTCAAGATAATTTGCATATTTGCCGCTGTTTGGTGAAAATCCGGTCAGAAGGCTGATTTTTGCTAGTTATTTAGCCAAAAACAGCACGGTTATGGTCGATTAAAAAGGATAAGTGATGAAGATTGCAGCGCTCGATGTCGATCCGCAGTGCACGTTCTCTCCGCTGTGCCCACAGGAGTTGCCAGTACAAGAAGGCGATCAGATAGCTGACGCACTCAATGCGCAAGCACAACTGGCCGATCTGCGGGTGCTGACCAAAGATGCCCATCCCGCCAATGCGCTATGGGTGGTTGATGATCCTCAGCACATGCTGCAACCACTGCCACATCCCAATGCCGATCTGACCTGGGTCGCGCATGCGGTTCCCGGTACCCGAGGCTTTGAAACCATTCCGGGTCTGCCGGCTGTCACCGAGTATGACTTTGTGGTGTGGAAAGGTATCGAGCCCGATCTGCATCCATACGGTGCTTGCTATCATGATTTACAGGAGAAACTCAGCACCGGCCTTATCGAGTGGCTGCGCTGTCAGGGGGTGACCCATATTGTGCTGGGTGGGCTGGCGACCGATTACTGTGTGAAAACCACAGCATTGCAGTTACAGCGCAGTGGCCACTTTACCGTGTTACTGAATCTGGCGGCCTGTCGCGGGATTGCGCCGGAAACTACCGCTCTGGCCTGTCAGGAAATGGCCGCGGCGGGAGTTTACCTGTGTGACAACCAAGAGACGCTGCAGCACACATTGCAGCAACTGATCCGCTGATCGCCCTGCACCACTGACGGATATCGCAACAGGCTATCTCTATATCTTCTATATATCTTCTATATAGCTATATAGAAGATATATCACTCGCTTGCTGTGCCGCTGAGCGAGAAAGCCAAGTCGTGAAGCAAGAGAGATTACACTCAACGCGGGCAGCCATATACGACAGCGTGATAAAGAAGAAGAGTGTGAAGGGATGAGTAAATGCAGAAAAACAAAAAGCCCGCTCAAAGAGCGGGCTTTTCACTATGATGGTCGGTGAGAGAGGATTCGAACCTCCGACCCACTGGTCCCAAACCAGTTGCGCTACCGGACTGCGCTACTCACCGAATATTCATGTTTACAAGAAGTGTGGTGCGAAGAGAGGGACTTGAACCCTCACGTCCGTTAAGACACTAACACCTGAAGCTAGCGCGTCTACCAATTCCGCCACCTTCGCGTATCACTTATCTTCTTGCTCAGTACCGCTTACGCCATACTGTTTAATCTGGGGTGGCTGATGGGGCTCGAACCCACGACAACTGGAATCACAATCCAGGACTCTACCAACTGAGCTACAGCCACCATAGAGTTTTTTCTTTCAGCTTATATCCACAACGTTGGGCTAAATCACTACCACATGCTTATATGGCGCGCCCGACAGGATTCGAACCTGAGACCTCTGCCTCCGGAGGGCAGCGCTCTATCCAGCTGAGCTACGGGCGCCCTGCGCGCCGTTGCGGGGTCGCATATTACGGATTTCATATCCGGCTGTCTAGCCCTTTTCGTATTTTTTTATGCAAAAAGAACCGACTGCTGATACTTTACCCGAAACTTGCTTAAAACTACAGCTTTCCGCTGTAATGATACGCGACATACTTCAAAAGTTTGAGCTGGCGCCGCCAACGGGTCGGTTGTGATAGCAAGCGATACAGCCATTCCAGACCAAACTTACGCCATACTGCCGGTGCGCGCAGCACATGACCAGTAAACACGTCATAAGTGCCACCGACGCCCATATACAAGGCATCCGGATAAACCTGACGACAATCGCGCATAAACAGCTCTTGTTTCGGCGAGCCCATCGCTACCGTGACCAACTTGGCTCCACTGGCACGAATTTGCTCGAACAAATCGGGAGTCTGCTCGGCGGTGAAGTATCCGTTCTGGCTGCCGACAATATTAACCTGCCATTGCTGACGCAGTTTATCTTCCACTTCACTTAAGACATCTTGGCGGCCACCAACCAAAAACACCGGTAACCCTTGGCGACCAGCCTCTTCCATCAAGGCTTCCCACAGCTCACAACCTGGGATGCGTTGCAGTTTCGGGCTGTCTGGGTATTTACGGCGGATAGAGTTAACGATACTGACGCCATCGGCGTACTTGTATTCAGCCGCATCCAACAGAGCTTTCAGTGCCGGAGACTCTTCAGCGGTCATCACTTTTTCCGCATTGATCGCCACCAGAGTACCGGTTTTGGTGTCGTGCGGCGTCAGCAGGTGTGCGACAAACTGCGCCATGTCGGCAAAACCCCAGATCTGCAAACCGCGCAGGGTGTACTTAGGAATATCACTCATGTTCTTGCACCTTCAACCGCCGGCGGATCAAGCCGCAGGCTTCAAACAGCCAATACAGTAACTTGGCCAGTAACAGACACAGCCCGAAAATAATCGAGAAAAACGCCATCCGTGACACAAAAGAATCAAGCCCTTCGCGCACCAGCACGATCAGGGTAAACACGTTGCCAAAGCTGTACGCCAACAAAATCGCCGCTTTATAGCGATTGGTTTCTTGCATGCCGCTGTGATACAGCCAGTCCAGCCATTTGATCAGCAAACCGACAATCACCGCGCCAATCGGGATAAACAGCACGCCGCCCATGATCACCAACGAGCCAATCAGGGTTGGCGAAATGGCTAAGCCGGCAAAGTACTCGAGCACATCCCAAGTAAAGTAGTTAGCGGTATTCACCACCAAGCTTGGGCGATCCGGCCACAGCGAGGACGGAATAAAGACATAGAAGTCGCGGATAATCGGGGCCAGCCCCTGAAAATCAATCTTGTGATAGTTTTCCAGCAGCAGCGCCAAGTTCTCCCACGGCGAAAAGGTATCGCGCGTGAGGTACAAGAAGGTGTAAAACGCCTCCGAGCCGCTCACATCCAAGCTGTAACGCTTTAACGCCAGCCAGAACATGCCGACCACACTGGCCGCGCCCGCAGCAATCAGCATCGGTAAGGTGATATAACCGCGGATAATGCCGATGAACAAAAACAGCGCAAAAGCGATGATGATGTTGGCTCGCGTACCGCCAACAATCACATAAGTCAAAATCCCGAATGCCACAGTAGTGACTAAAAACATCAGCCACCCTTTGGTGTCCTGACGCAGGAAATAGACCACCAACATTGCCGGGATAAAGAAGTAGAAGAAGCGCTTAAGCGCCACCGCCGACACATCCTTGGAGAAAATCTGGCTGTAGCTTTGCAACTTGAACAGCAAAAAGCCGTTTTGCAGGAAGAAGATCCCCACCGTGACCACGGCCACCAGCATCAGCAAAATCCAAGTCAGGTTGGTTTCCACCCGATTCATGCTTAACACCGGACGCTGACGCTGACGGCGAACAATCCGCGTCTTGTACACCACGTAATACAAGGCATAGAAAGCGGTCGAGGCCAGCATGGCGTACATCAGGTACTCCGGCGGCTCGGTCTGCACATCAAAGCGAAAGCTCAGAATGCAGGTAAACGGAAAGCCAAAGTAAAACGTCAGCAGGTAGATCAAGGTGAAAAAGATATTGAAGTTAAAGCGCTCACGACGAAATTCGTGATAGCCCAATGTCAGGATCAGCGCCAATGACAGCAGGTAAACGACCAGCAGGCCAGAAAAATCAGTCAGGGTCATGCGCCGGCTCCTCGGTCTGCAGATGCAATAGCGTCACCGCCGGCCTGCTGCAGCGCTTGCTGCCAGCCCGCAAGGTAATTCGGTTTAAAAAAGGCAATCTGGCTACGATCGAGCGCGCCCAGTTGGGCCTGCGCCTGGCACACACGTGCCACATCCAGCGGCTCACCGCTGAGCAGCACCGGCACCCCTTGCTCACGCAAATCCACGCAGAATGGGTTTTGCTCACTGAGCACAAACGGCACGCCAAACTGGATCAGTAAACACAAGGTGCCAATCCCCTGCTGGCGGGCAAACAGGAAATAGCCCAGATCGCACTGCGCCAGCAGTGTCAGATAGCGGTCAAACGGAATTTGCTCAGTAAGCAGCTCCACCTGTCCATGCGGATACAGTTGCTGCGCGACCTCGGCAATCTGCGCGATATAGGCTTCATTATGCGCCGGATAGCCTAGAGGAATTTGCACTTTCACCTTGTCACCAAAGGTGGCGTGAATTTCACGCAGTGCTTCAATGTGGCGGTTAGAGCGATCGCCCGAGTTACCGAGCAAAATGGTGAGCGGCTGCGCAGGGTCATGTTGACGGACCCCACCGGTCAGCGCCGGATCCATTTTGGTCGGAAAATAAAGACGCTGCGTAGCACAATGCGGATGACGCTGAGCGAAGTACTGCAAATCGCCTTGCGTGGCAAACACGCGGCCAATACGCCCCTGCGCCGGACGGCGCAGATGATAGAACAGCTTGAATTTCCAGCTCTGCGCATCCTCATACAGATCCGCGCCCCAGATATGCCAGCTGACTTGTTGCTTTCGGATTTTTCCCGTCAGCAACGCCAGCCATAACCACGGGTTAAATTGGCCATGCAGGAAAAAGCGCTGCGCCGGGTCACGAGCCGCCAGCGTCACCGCACGTGCTAGACTCTTTTTGTCGGCAAAGCAGTGCAGCCGGAGCGCCGGATAACGCGCGGCCAGCTCCGGCTCGTTACTGACCACGTAAAACTCACGGGTCAGCGCCGGTTGCTGTAATGCCGGCGTCAGCACCTCGGCAAAAAAGGTGAGCACCGTATGGTTATGATGCGGGATCTCAGATCCCAGAACATGGATTAAGGCTGTCATGCACGCTTTCGATAAATGAGGAACGCCCCAACACAGAGGCAAAAATACACAATGTAAGTCAGCATATAGGCCTGCGCCGCACCCAGCGCACCCTCGCGCGGGATCAACCAGTGCGCCAGCCCCGTTAACAGGGCAAACTGGCTCACTTCAGCTAACAAGTAATAGCGTAATGCCGCTTTGGCTACGACCAGATAACCAAAGACATACGCGCCGACTTTGAACACATCGCCGGTCAGCTGCCAGGCAAACAGATCGCGCATCGGCCGAAACTCGGGCGAGAACAACAGCCAGATTGCCACATCACGCAGTAGATAAACGGCAAAACTGACCGTGGCAACCGCAGGCAACACAAAGCGCAGGGTGCGGCCAATCTCGCGCACAATCTCATCGCGCTGCTGTAAGCGCGACAGAGTCGGCAGCAGGTATACCGAGAACGAGGCGGTAATAAACTGCAGATAGGCATCCGAGATTTTACTCACCCCTTGCCACATCCCGACCGAATCCCAGCCATAATCGGTGGCCAGACTATTTCGCAGCATCACGTAAGCGGCGGGCAAGGTGACCGAGGTGATCACCACCATCAGGGTAAACTTCAGCAGCTGACGAGCCAGCGGCTTATCCCACAGCGGACGCAAGTCGGCAAAACGAATGTTGTTGCGCTTTTTAATCACCACTGCGGCAGGCAGCACCGTGATGGCAGGCACTAACGCCATCCCGGCTAAAGCGCCGGCATAGCCGCCTAACCAGAAACACAGACAGTACGCCACCACACCAATTACGCTACCGGCAATCAGCGCCAACGCATTGCCCATCGCGTCGCGCTGGCCTTTGAGGATCGCCAGCAGCAAGTTGGCGTAGGCAATCCCCATTTGAATCAAGCCCACCGCGCGGATCACCGGCACAAAATCGGGGTGATCGAATAAAGCGCGGCTAATCGGGCCGGCACCGAGTACAAACACCAGTGCCAACAGCGATGAGGAGAGTAAGGTGATCGCCGAGGCCGTGCCCAATAAGCTGCGCAGTCGCGCGGGCTCTTGGTGAAACTCGGCCACGTACTTGGTCACGCCATTAAAAATACCGGCGCCGGACAATACGCCCAGCACCGTCACCATGGTCATGAAGTTACCGGCCTGGCCAACCCCTTGCGGGCCGAACGATACGGCCAGTAACTTGACCACTAACAGCCCGACCCCAATCTTGACCAGGGTCGAGGCTGCGGTCCATACCGAAGCTTTAGCTAACGACATAATCAGGCGAAAAAGTTCAGCATCGTCTGGATCACGGTACGCTGCGTCAACTCATCCATGTTGTAGAACAGCGGCAAACGCACCAAACGCTCGCTTTCCGCCGTTGTGAACTGATCCGCGCCATGCATCACACCGAATTTCTCGCCCGCCGGGCAAGCATGCAGTGGGATATAGTGGAACACGGTCATGATTTCAGCTTCTTTCATAAAGCTGATAAAGGCGCTGCGATCATCGATATCACGCAGTTTGATATAGAACATGTGTGCGTTGTGGGCGCAGTCAGCAGGATGGCTTGGCAACTCGATACGTCCAGCCTCTGCCAGCGGCGTTAAGGCATCAAAATAGGTCTGCCACAGCTTCAAGCGACGCTGATTGATACGCTCAGAGGCTTCCAACTGCGACCACAGATAAGCCGCCTGCAGATCGGACATCAAATAGCTCGAACCGATGTCGCGCCACGTGTATTTGTCTACCTGACCACGGAAGAATTGACTGCGGTTGGTACCTTTCTCACGAATAATTTCAGCCCGCTCAATCAGCGCCGGATCATTGATGAGAGTCGCGCCACCTTCACCGCCTGCGGTGTAGTTTTTGGTTTCATGGAAGCTGTAGCAACCAATGTGACCGATGGTGCCCAGCGCACGCCCTTTGTAGGTCGACATCACGCCTTGCGCCGCATCTTCGACAACCCACAGGTCATATTTTTCAGCCAGCGCCATGATGGTATCCATCTCGCACGCCACACCGGCATAGTGCACCGGCACAATCGCCTTAGTACGCTCGGTGATGGCCGCTTCAATCTTGCGCTCATCGATATTCATGGTATCGGGACGCAGATCGACAAACACTACCTTGGCACCACGCAGCACGAAAGCATTGGCAGTCGACACAAAGGTGAAACTTGGCATGATCACCTCATCCCCCGGCTGGATATCCAGCAGGATGGCGGCCATCTCCAGTGAGGCTGTACAGGACGGGGTCAGCAACACTTTGGCGCTGCCAAAATGCTGCTCCATCCACTGCTGACAGCGGCGAGTAAAGGCGCCGTCACCACACAGCTTACCGCTGCCCATGGCAGCCTGCATATACTCCAACTCCGTGCCGACAACCGGCGGGGCATTAAATGGGATCATGCTTATCACCTGTAAAACCAATACGCAGTGTCGGTTATAACGGCACCGCTGCGAATATAAAGACGTAAGGCCGCCACATTACCGGTTTGTGTTGCCACTCGCAGAGTAGAAATCCCTTGCGTCTGGCACCAGTTTTGCGCTGCCCACATCAACTGTTGGCCCACACCACGCCCAGCACAAGTAGGTATCGCGGCTAAAAGGCCGATCCGAGCCTGTTGCTGGCCCAGATCGCGCAGGGTTACAAACCCCAGAATCTGTTCATCCTGCTCAATCAGCAGGCATTGATGATCGAACGTGCCACGGATCGCTTTTTCGATCCATTCAGCATAAAAACGGCCACTGTCGCTAGGCTGATACCAAGGCGCGCGAAAACGGCTATGAGCAAAGGTCTGCGCCGCCGCACTGCGCAGCAGCGCAATGTCAGTCTCAGTGGCGACGCGGCAGCGCCAACCACTCGGCAGCGCTTGCACCGGTAAGGAAGCAGGCAAGCTCAGCGCCAGATCCACTTCGCCTTCCGCCAACTGAAAGCCCAAGCGAGCCAATCCATCGGCCAGATCCAGACGCGCCGCCGGTACTTTGGCTTGTACCAGTGCATACGGCTGTAAATCTGCCGCTTGCACCGGCGCGGCCAGCTCATCCCACACCAATTTGGCACTGGAGAGTGCGAAAAAGGCGCTTTCCCAGCCTAATGGCTCAATATTGGCGTGGACGGACATGCAGCAAGGTCTTCAGATATTGACCGTAACCGGTCTTAGCTTGTGCCTGTGCGGCAGCAGCCACTTGTTCGTCACTCAGCCAACCATTGCGCCAAGCGATTTCTTCCAAGCACGCTACTTTGAAGCCCTGACGTTTTTCCACTGTCTGCACAAAGGTGCTGGCTTCAATCAGGCTGTCATGAGTGCCGGTATCTAACCACGCAAAACCACGGCCCAGCAATTCCACCTTGAGCTGTCCTTTTTGCAGGTACATCTCGTTTAAGGTAGTGATTTCCAGCTCGCCGCGGTGCGATGGTTTGACCTGCTTGGCCAACTCAACCACTTGGTTGTCGTAGAAATACAGGCCGGTTACCGCCCAATTAGATTTGGGTTGAGCCGGTTTTTCTTCGATCGACAGTGCATTGAAGTCGTCATCAAACTCCACTACTCCGAAGCGCTCCGGATCCATCACCTGATAGCCAAACACTGTTGCGCCACTGGTACGCGACGCCACCACTTTCAGCTTGTCACTGAAATATTGGCCAAAGAAGATGTTATCCCCCAGCACTAAGCACACACTGTCATCACCGATGAACTCTTCACCGATAATAAACGCCTGCGCCAGACCATCCGGACTAGGCTGGATGGCATACTGCAGGTTAATGCCAAAGTCGCTACCGTCACCCAGCAAACGCTGAAACGCGGGCTGATCATCGGGTGTAGTGATAATCAGGATGTCACGGATCCCGCTGAGCATCAGTACTGACAGCGGGTAGTAAATCATGGGTTTATCATACACCGGCAGCATCTGCTTAGAGACGCCGCGGGTGAGCGGATACAGGCGAGTACCGGAGCCACCCGCCAGAATAATACCTTTCATGCTCAGGCTCCTAAGCCAAGGCGCTCACCGGCATACGAGCCGTCTTGCACTCGGCGCCACCAAGTTTCATTTTCCAGATACCAGATCACAGTTTTGCGGATCCCGCTTTCGAACGTCTCTTGCGGCACCCAACCCAGATCATGGGCGATCTTCGAGGCATCGATCGCATAGCGCAGATCATGGCCTGGACGATCCGCCACATAAGTGATCAGATCGCGATAGTGCGCCACACCGGCCGGCTTGTTTGGCACCAGCTCTTCCAACAGGTCACACAGGGTGTGTACCACGTCGATATTCTTGCGCTCGTTGTGACCACCAATGTTATAGGTCTCACCGACCGCGCCTTCCGTTGCCACTTTCACCAGCGCACGAGCATGATCTTCCACGTACAGCCAATCACGGATCTGCTCCCCCTTGCCATACACTGGCAATGGCTTACCGGCTAATGCATTTAAAATCATCAGCGGGATCAACTTTTCTGGGAAATGGAAAGGACCGTAGTTATTCGAGCAGTTGGTGATCAGCGTTGGCAAACCGTAGGTTCGACGCCACGCGCGGACCAGATGATCACTGGACGCTTTAGAGGCCGAATACGGGCTGCTTGGGGCGTACGGCGTGGTTTCAGTAAACAGCGAATCAGGACCTTCCAGATCGCCATACACCTCATCGGTGGAGATATGGTGGAAACGAAACGCCGCTTTCGCCTGTGGCTCCAGCGCATTCCAATAGTTACGCGCCGCTTCCAGCAGGGTATAGGTACCGATAATGTTGGTTTCGATAAACGCTGCCGGACCATCAATCGAGCGATCGACATGGCTTTCCGCCGCCAGATGCATCACCACATCTGGGCGATATTGAGCAAAAATACGCTCCATCGCGCTGCGATCGCAGATGTCTGCCTGCTCGAACTGATAGCGCGGGCTATCGCTGACACTGTTCAGTGACTCCAGATTGCCGGCATAGGTCAGCTTATCCAGATTGACCACGTGATACGGAGTATCTTGGATAATGTGGCGTACTACCGCCGAACCGATAAAACCTGCACCACCGGTTACCAGAATCGTTTTCACCGCCATACCCCCTTGGTATCCACTACCCAGCTCTGCGTCACTTGAGCAGGAGAAATGGCCTTGAACTGCTGATGGTCGACCAACAGCACCAATACATCGGCCTGCGCCAGCGCCTGCTCGGTCGACACCAACTCAACTTTGCCGTGCAGCTTTTTCGGCAGCTCATGCACGTTTGGCTCCACCGCCAATACCTGACCGGCATGCCAATCGGCGATCAGCTGGGTAATTTCCATCGCAGGGCTTTCACGCAGGTCATCGATATCCGGCTTAAATGCCAGTCCCAGACACGCAACCTTCACATCTTGCGCACGCTTACCGGTCGCGGTCAGGCACTCGGCTACCGCCAGTTTGGTTTTTTCCACCACCCAATGCGGCTTGCCGTCATTCACTTCACGCGCCACACGAATGAGGCGCGCCTCTTCTGGGTTTTGCGCCACGATAAACCATGGGTCAACCGCGATGCAGTGGCCGCCAACACCCGGTCCTGGCAGCAGGATATTCACGCGCGGATGGCGGTTAGCCAGACGGATCAGCTCCCATACGTTGATGCCTTGCTTATCACAGATCAGCGACAGCTCATTGGCAAACGCGATGTTGACATCACGGAAGCTGTTTTCAGTCAGCTTACACATCTCGGCGGTACGGGAGTTGGTGATCACGCACTCCCCTTTTACAAAGGTCTTGTACAGACTCGCGGCACGCTCAGAGCAGCGCGGAGTCATCCCGCCAATCACGCGGTCGTTTTGAATCAGCTCCACCATCACTTTGCCTGGCAGTACGCGCTCAGGGCAGTAGGCGATATTCACATCGGCCGCTTCACCGGCTTGTGGCGGGAAGCTTAAATCGCTGCGCGCATCCATCAGCCACTGCGCCATTTGCTCAGTCGCAGTCACTGGAGAGGTGGATTCCAAGATCACCAAATCGCCTTTTTTCAGCACCGGCGCAATCGACTTGGCTGCCGCTTCGACATAGGCCAGATCCGGCTCGTAATCACCTTTGAACGGCGTAGGCACCGCAATTAAAAACGCATCCGCTGGTTGTGGCTGGGTGCTAGCGCGCAGGAAACCACCCTCCACGGCGGCTTTCACTGCCAGATCCAAATCCGGCTCCACAATGTGAATTTTGCCCTGATTGATGGTATCAACGGCGTGCTGATTGATATCAATACCGATCACCTTTTTCTGGGCAGACGCGAATGCTGCCGCCGTTGGCAGACCGATATATCCCAAACCGATAACTGAAATGGTGTCAAAGCTCATGACTGGTCACCTGAATTAATCTTCAATGCTTCAAGAATTTGCGCGCAAGCCTGCCCGTTACCGTACGGGTTATGAGCACGGCTCATGCGGTGGTATTCATCATGGTCGGTCAGCAGACGTGATACTTCGCTGACGATCGTTTCAACTTTTGTCCCCACCAAACGCACCGTGCCGGCATCTACCGCTTCCGGGCGTTCGGTCGTATCCCGCAGCACCAATACCGGCTTGCCCAGTGACGGCGCTTCTTCTTGAATCCCACCGGAGTCGGTCAGGATCAGATAAGCACGGTTCATCAGGTAGACAAACGGCAAGTAATCTTGCGGGTCAATCAGGATCACGTTGTCGATGCCACGCAAAATGCGGTTCACCGGCTCACGGACATTCGGGTTTAGGTGCATCGGATAGAGAATTTGCGCCTCTGGATGCTGACGCGCAATCTCGGCCAGCGCATTACAGATCCGCTCAAATCCACCGCCAAAACTTTCACGGCGATGACCGGTGACCAGAATCAGTTTCTTATCGTCTTGCAAGAACGGATAACGCGCTTCGATGCTGGCCAGCAGCGCGGTATCTTGCTGCAGCTTATTGCGTACCCAAAACAGGGCATCAATCACCGTATTGCCGGTGACGAAAATATGCGCATCGGGAATATGCTCTTGCAGCAGGTTGTGACGCGAGGTTTCGGTCGGTGCAAAATGGAAACGGGCCAGATGGCCGGTCAGTTTACGGTTGCCCTCTTCCGGCCACGGTGAGTACAGGTTACCGGTACGCAGACCGGCTTCCACGTGCCCAACCGGAATTTGCTGATAAAACGCTGCCAAGCTGGCCGCCATCGTGGTGGTGGTATCACCATGCACCAACACCACATCTGGATTGAATTCGTTCAGTACCGGCTTCAGGCCTTCCAGAATACGACAGGTGATCTCGGTCAGGCCCTGACCGGGACGCATGATGTTGAGATCATAATCCGGTACGATCTCGAACAAGTGCAATACCTGATCCAGCATCTCGCGATGCTGCGCGGTGACACAAACTTTAGACTCAAACTCAGGATGTTGAGCCAGCGCGTGGACCAGCGGCGCCATTTTAATGGCTTCTGGACGGGTACCGAAAACGGTCAACACTTTCACAGCAATACTCTTTTGGTTGTCAGAGGATCTCACCACACACGTAGTCAAATCCGACATCAGGAGTACCGGACAACCGGCGCCCCTGCCTTCTTACGCAACAAATTAACGGGCAGCAATCCGCCGACCAATCGCAATCCCAGCACCGGTCATGCCACCAATCACACCCCACAGGATCAACAAGAACAGACGACGCGGCTTATCACGATTCACCGGCTCGACCGGAGTGCGCAGATAACGGAAGGTCTGAATATTCTGATCCAGTTTCGGTGCAATGGCTAACGCAGCCAGTACCGCTTTATTCTGGGCATAGTCCACATCGAAGTTAGCCGCTTGCATAGCTTCATCGGCGGTGGTTTTGCCATCTTGCTCACGTTGCAACAGCGCTTTATTCACTGACTCTTGACGCGAAACCAGTGCTTTCACGGATTGCAGCCGCGAAGCCCAACGGCCCGCCAAGTTAGCATCCAGCGCCGCCACCGCGCGCGCATTGGCAAACGCGATGTATTGCTTGAGTAAGTTGCTGGCATCAGCTGCAGTTTCCGCGCTCAAACGAATGCTGTCGAACGGGGTTTTCTTGTCATCTTTGGCCGTGAAGGTGATGTCGTTGATCAGATCATCGAGCAGTTGACCATCGGCACGTGCGTTGCCTTCAGTGCGGCTGCGGTAGTAATCGGTCTGCAACCAAAAATCACGACGGGTATCGTAGGAGCCCAGCTGCATGCGCAGCTCGTCATACGCTTCGTCTTGCACCGGTGGCAAGGTGACGTTGGCGGTATCCTGCACATCCAGTCCGCGCAGGAACTGCTGCTGCGCAAAATAGCTGCCCAGCTGCGTGGTCAATGGACGGTCGGTCATCGCGTTAGCGCTCCACTCCTCTTTCACCACATAGGAGTAAACCAACGCCAGCGCAGCAAACAGAACACCGGTACCGATGATCCACGCTTTACCTGACCACAAAATACGAAACAAGCCACGGATATCCAGTTCGTTATCCACAGTGCTATGTGTCTGTTCTGATACTTGCTTTATCACGGCGCTATAATCCTCGAATGGCGCAAAAACCCGTACACCTTAGAAATGCCGACCTACCCAGACTTTCAACCGGCGACGCATACGACGAACAAACCGGGTGGCAACCCACGCACGGCTGATACAGTATCCATAAACGATAAAGGTCACTAAAAACGCGGCCAACATCACCCACTCCGGCCAACCTAGCCACTCCCCCATGATGCCGAATGCTGCCAGTGCAGCAGCTAAACCCGTGATCAGCAAGAACGCTTGGCCGGAGGTAAAACCGGCGCGCATCACCATATGGTGAATATGCTGACGATCAGGGGAAAACGGGCTTTGACCCTTTTTAATGCGGCGATAGGTGATGGTGATCATGTCCATCAAGGGAATAGCGATCACCCACAACGCAGTGACCGGATTGAGCGGATGGCCTTGCCCTTGGGTACTTTGCAGCAACAACCACACCACGGTAAAACCAATCACGGTACTGCCGGCATCACCCATAAAGACTTTGAATTTGCGCCCCCACGGGATCCCGAGGTTAAGCAAAATATAGGGCAGCGTGGCGGCAATGATGGCAAAGCACCACAGCGCCAAATCGGGCTGCTTATCGAGGACAAACAAAACCCCAAGCGAGCCAAACGTCACGCAAGATAAGCCGCCCAGCAAGCCATCGATGCCGTCGACCATATTGAATGCATTGATCGCCGCCAACACCGCCAAGAGCGTCAGAACATAGCCGAATGGCCCTAGCACCAGCTCCCACGGACCAAAAATTTGGCCGAGACTGTTCAGATACAAGCCACCTGCGGTCATCATAATGATGGCGATAGTCGCCTGCACACAGGCGCGAATTTTTACGCTGATATCAAACCGGTCATCTAAAATACCGACCACCAGTAATACGCCAGCACACAACAGATATAAACCCGGCTGACGCAAATTATTCCAGTGCTGGATGAAAAAGAAGGCCATCCCAGCGAACACCGAAATACCGCCCACCAGCGGGATCAACCCATGGTGCAATTTACGGTAATTAGGTTTGTCCACCAGGCCAACTTTGCGTGCCACTTTGCGCGCGACAAACAGTGAAGCCAGTGAAAACAGAAATACAAAGAAAAGATCACTACTCATCATGAGCACGTCACTGCGAATAAAGTCCACCATCCATAGCCCTTGAGTGAGGTGCGCACCTGCACCCGATAAACTATTACTGCCATATAGACAAAAATGACGTTATGCCGCAATCATTCGGCCGGAATTACATCAGTTACTCCGCCAGCCTGAGAGCTTTTACCGCCCTTTGTCACAGGTCAGTCCATTCATATTACCGTGAATTTGAGCCGTGCGAAACGCGTCGCCGATCAGCGACAACCCCGTGTGCTAAAAGCAAAATTTGGCGACCAGAAAGCAAAAAAGCGTCGCCCGAAGGCGACGCTTTTTTCATGTAACGTGATCTTTATCAGACCGAATTATGAACGCTTCATCATGTCGAAGAATTCATCGTTGGTCTTGGTCATCGCCAGCTTGTTGATCAGGAACTCCATCGCATCAATCTCACCCATTGGGTGCAGGATTTTGCGCAGGATCCACATCTTTTGCAGCTCTTCTGACGAAGTCAGCAGCTCTTCACGGCGGGTACCGGAGCGGTTGTAATCAATGGCTGGGAACACACGCTTCTCGGCAATCTTACGCGCCAAGTGCAGTTCCATGTTACCGGTGCCTTTGAACTCTTCGTAGATCACTTCGTCCATCTTCGAGCCAGTATCAACCAGCGCGGTGGCAATAATGGTCAGGCTACCGCCCTCTTCCACGTTACGCGCCGCACCGAAGAAACGCTTCGGACGATGCAGGGCATTCGCATCCACACCACCGGTCAGGACTTTACCGGACGCTGGCACCACGGTGTTATAGGCACGGGCCAGACGGGTGATGGAATCGAGCAGGATCACCACATCTTTCTTGTGCTCAACCAGGCGCTTAGCCTTTTCAATCACCATCTCCGCCACTTGCACGTGACGGGAGGCTGGCTCATCAAAGGTGGACGCCACCACTTCACCGTTCACCAGACGCTGCATCTCAGTTACTTCTTCTGGACGCTCGTCAATCAGCAGCACCATCAGTACACAGTCTGGATGGTTAGCGGAAATGCTCTGGGCAATGTTTTGCAGCAGCATGGTCTTACCGGCTTTCGGTGGCGCCACAATCAGGGCACGCTGACCACAACCGATTGGCGACGCCAAATCCAGTACGCGGGCAGTTAAGTCTTCGGTAGAGCCATTACCACGCTCCATGCGCAAACGGCGATTAGCATGCAGTGGGGTTAAGTTTTCGAACAGGATCTTGTTGCGGGAGTTTTCCGGCTTGTCGTAGTTAACTTCGTTGACTTTCAGCAGGGCAAAATAGCGTTCGCCTTCTTTTGGCGGGCGGATTTTACCAGCAATGGTGTCACCTGTACGAAGATTGAAACGGCGGATTTGACTCGGGGAAACGTAGATATCATCAGGACCGGCAAGGTAGGAGCTGTCTGCGGATCGCAGGAAACCGAAACCATCCTGCAAAATCTCTAACACGCCATCACCAAAAATATCTTCACCGCTCTTGGCATGTTGTTTCAGGATGGCAAAGATAATGTCTTGTTTGCGCATCCGGGCCATATTTTCGAGGCCCATTGACTCCCCAAGCGCCACAAGCTCGGAGACAGGTGTATTTTTCAGTTCGGTAAGATTCATAACGATGGGTTCTTGATAGTGAACTCGGGGTAAGTCAATTACGATGATACTGGCGATACAAAGCATGCGGTGAGCACGCACCAGCTATCAGCAATAAGAAGAAAAGTTGCGTTTCAGCAGTAGGAATAAACTAGCATCAAATCAGAAATGCGTCTAGCGGTTGGTCAAATAAAATGCGCTGCCAACCGCTAAACGTGAGGCGTATTACAGGTGGGTGTCCAGGAACTCTTTCAGTTGAGTCTTAGACAGTGCGCCGACTTTGGTGGCGGCAACCGCACCGTTTTTAAACAGCAGCAGGGTCGGGATACCACGGATACCGTATTTTGGCGCCGTGTCGGTATTCTGATCGATGTTCAGTTTCGCTACCGTTACCTTACCTTGGTACTCAGTGGCGATCTCGTCCAGAATCGGGGCGATCATTTTGCAAGGACCACACCACTCTGCCCAGAAATCCACCAGTACCGGACCGGTTGCTTTGATTACATCGTTTTCAAAGCTGCTGTCGGTCAGCTGAACAATTTTATCGCTCATCTTCCACTCCCAAGTGTTATATCGCATTGTTGGTGTAACATTGACCAACAGTTGTTATTGACTTTATTTCAATGGATACGCTTTCGTAAAGCAAGAGTTAGCTGATATTCTATCACCTATGAGCAAAACACACTTAACTGAACAGAAATTCGCCGATTTCGGGTTGCATCCGGATGTCCTGCGTGCCTTGGCTCAGCAAGGGTTCCAATACTGCACACCAATCCAGGCGCTCGCACTGCCTTATTCTTTGGCAGGGCGTGACATCGCCGGTCAAGCTCAGACGGGTACAGGAAAAACCCTGGCTTTTCTGGCATCGACCTTCCACCACTTACTGACCCACCCAGCTGCCGCTGATCGTCAGATTAACCAACCACGGGCGCTGATCATGGCACCAACCCGTGAGCTGGCGATCCAGATCCACACCGATGCTGAGACCTTGGCGCAGTCCACCGGTTTACGCCTTGGTTTGGCGTATGGCGGCGACGGCTACGACAAGCAGCTCAAAACGCTGGAAGCTGGGGTTGATATCCTGATCGGTACCACCGGCCGGATTATCGATTACCAGAAACAGAATATTATCAACATGGGTGCCATTCAGGTGATGGTTCTGGATGAAGCCGATCGGATGTTCGATCTCGGTTTTATTAAGGATATCCGTTATCTGCTGCGCCGCATGCCAAAACCGGATCAGCGTCTCAATATGCTGTTCTCCGCCACCTTGTCATACCGCGTACGTGAGCTGGCTTTCGAGCACATGCACAATGCCGAGTATGTGGAAGTGGAGCCGGAGCAAAAAACCGGCCATCGGATCAAAGAAGAGCTGTTCTATCCGTCGAACGAAGACAAAATGCGCCTGCTGCAGACTCTACTGGAAGAAGAGTGGCCGGATCGGTGCATTATTTTCGCCAACACCAAGCATCGCTGTGAAGATATCTGGGGCCATCTGGCTGCCGATGGTCACCGCGTCGGTCTGCTGACCGGTGATGTGGCACAGAAAAAGCGCATGCGCATTCTGGATGACTTCACCCAAGGCAATCTGGACATTCTGGTGGCAACCGATGTGGCGGCCCGTGGCCTGCACATTCCAGCCGTGACCCATGTGTTCAACTATGACCTGCCGGACGACTGCGAAGATTACGTGCACCGTATTGGCCGTACCGGCCGCGCCGGTGCCAGCGGTAACTCAATCAGCTTCGCCTGTGAAGAGTACGCGCTGAATCTGCCGGCGATCGAAACCTATATCGAGCACAGCATTCCGGTCAGCAAATATGACCCGGATGCCCTGTTGCAAGAGCTGCCGGCACCGTTTCGCCTGCACCGTCAACACCGTCCTAACAACGGTCGTGGCGGCAATACCCAGCGTCGCCCGGGCAACCGTGGGCCGCGTAAACGTCATCCGGCCTGAGTTTGACTCTGTATGATGAGTGCTGTCTCGCCTTGTTATGCCGCCATCGATTTGGGCTCCAACAGCTTCCATATGCTGGTGGTGCGCGAGGTGGCGGGGACTATCCAGACCATCGCGCGCATCAAGCGTAAGGTGCGTCTGGCGGCCGGTTTAGATCAGGATAACCGCCTGTCAGCCGAAGCCATTGAGCGCGGTTGCCAGTGTCTGGCACTGTTTGCTGAGCGGCTACAAGATATTCCGCTGCAACACGTGCGGGTGGTCGCGACCGCGGCGCTGCGCAGTGCCTGTAACGCGGCGGAGTTTCTCGCCCCAGCAGAGCGCATTTTAGGTCACCCGATCGAGATCATTGCCGGTGAAGAAGAGGCGCGCCTGATTTATCAAGGCGTGGCGCACACCACCGGCGGCCCAGAGCAGCGTCTGGTGGTCGATATTGGCGGCGCCAGCACTGAGCTGATTGTCGGCGCTGGGGTGCAACCGCAGCAATTGGTCAGCCTGCACATGGGCTGCGTCACCTGGCTGGAGCGTTTTTTTGCCGATCGCCGTCTGTGCGCGCACAATTTTGCCGCCGCCGAAGCGGCCGCGCGTGACGTGCTAGCGCCGATTGCCGAACAATACCGCGCTGCGCGCTGGCAGATTTGTGTCGGCGCCTCCGGTACCGTGCAAGCCTTGCAAGAGATTATGCAAGCACAAGGGATGGATGAACACATTACCTTGTCCAAGCTGTATCAACTGCGCGAACAGGCGATCCAGTGCTATAAGCTGGAAGAGCTGGAAATTGATGGCCTGACCCTCGACCGCGCACTGGTCTTCCCGAGCGGTTTGTCGATCCTGATTGCCATCTTTGAAACCCTTTCTATCCGTGAAATGACCTTGTCGGGCGGCGCCCTGCGTGAAGGGTTGATCTACGGTATGCTCGGCTGCGTCGGCGAAGGTGATGTGCGGGCGCGCACCATGTGCGCCTTGCAGCAGCGTTACCAAATAGATACCGAACAAGCCTTGCGGGTGCGCAATACGGCCTGGCAATTGTTTGATCAAGTGGCCGATGACTGGCATTTGAGCCTGCTGAGCCGTGAGTTACTCGGCTATGTGGCCTTAGTGCACGAGATTGGGCTGGGTATCGACTACAAACGCGCCCATGAACACGCCGCCTATCTACTGGCAAACTCCGATGTGCCAGGGTTCACCCCAGCGCAACGTAAGTTGCTGGCCGCACTGCTGTTTAATCAGCGTGAGCAACCGGACTTAACCCGTCTGGCTGGGCAAAACGCCTTGTCAGTCAGCGATGCGCTGAAGCTGTGCCGTTTACTGCGCTTGGCGATTATTCTGGCCTCGCGTCGCCGTGACGACACCTTGCCACAAGTGCGGTTACAGGTAAGTGGTGAGCAATTGTGCCTGTATTTACCGGCCGGTTGGTTGCATCAGCATCCACTGCGCGCCGAAGATTTGCGTCAGGAAAGTCGCTGGATGAACAATCTGCATCTGCCGCTGTTACTGCCGGAAGATACGCATTTTAGCAGTGGCGCTTGCTCGCATTAAGCATCACGGTTATGAGTGCTTAGCCTTCACTGAACAGCACAACAGACGATAAAAAAGCGGCCGGTGGCCGCTTTTTTTGTCCGCAGAGATAGCTCGCGCAATTCGCCTCTTCGCGAACACGCACACCGCTACGCTTAGCGCTGCTCGTCACGCAGCCACTGGGCGGCTTGCTTAGCAAAGTAGGTCAAAATGCCATCGGCACCGGCCCGCTTGAAACACAGCAAGGATTCCATAATGGAATCGCGCTCTTTCAGCCAGCCGTTTTGGATTGCCGCCATGTGCATCGCGTACTCGCCGGAAACCTGATAGGCAAAGGTTGGCACGCCGAACTGATCTTTGACCCGCCGCACCACATCCAGATACGGCATGCCCGGTTTCACCATCACCATGTCCGCGCCTTCTTGCAGATCTTGCGCCACTTCCTGCAAGGCTTCGTTGCTGTTGGCCGGATCCATCTGGTAAGTCTTCTTGTTACCACCTTTGAGGTTACCGGATGAGCCGACTGCATCGCGGAACGGGCCGTAATAGCAAGAAGCATATTTGGCTGAATAAGCCATGATTTGGGTGTTCACAAACCCATTGGCTTCCAGCGCCTCACGAATCGCGCCGATACGGCCGTCCATCATGTCACTTGGGGCAATCACATCAACACCGGCCTCCGCTTGCGCCAGTGCTTGTTTCACCAGCACCTCGGTGGTGATGTCATTGAGCACGTAACCTTGCTCATCGATGATGCCATCCTGACCGTGTACGGTGTACGGGTCTAATGCCACATCGGTGATGATGCCAAGCTCGGGGTGACGCGCTTTCAGCGCCCGTACTGTTTCTTGTACCAGCCCTTGTGGGTTATAGGCCTCTTCCGCCAGCAGGGATTTTTTCTCCTGCCCGATCACCGGAAACAGGGCAATCGCCGGGATCCCCAATGCCACCAGCTCTGCGGCCTCTTCCAGCAATAAATCCAGCGACAAACGCTCAATCCCCGGCATGGACGATACCGCTTCACGGCGGTTTTCCCCTTCCAGAACAAACACCGGATAAATCAGATCGTCCACGCTCAAACGATGTTCGGCCACCAGACGGCGGCTAAAATCTTGATAGCGCCCCCGGCGCAGACGACGACCCGGGAATGAACCGGGAATATTGATACTCATGCTCTTTCTCCTTTCCTGTACACTCACGCCGTTAGCGGCAGCCGGAACAAGGTGGCTGCATTGCGGGTGGTTTGCCGGGCTAATGCGTGCGGACATTCGCCGCGTAACGCTGCCACGGTGGATACAATATGCGGCAGTATGCCAGGTTCGTTGCGGCGGGATTTCGGCTTAGGTTGCAGATCCCGCGGCAGTAAATAAGGGGCATCGGTTTCCAGTAGCAGACGCTCGGCAGGAATGCGTTGTACCTGCTGGCGTAACAGCTCGCCACGACGCTCATCGCACAGCCAACCCGTCACGCCGATGGATAACCCAAATTCCAGTGCGCTATCTAGGTCTTGGTCACTGCCGGTAAAACAGTGCAATACGCCACCACACAGCTGCGCACGATGCTCGCGCAGCAGGGCAAAAAACGGCTCAAACGCATCGCGGCAGTGCAAAAATAGGGGCAGTTGCACCTCGGCAGCCAAGGCCAATTGCGCCGCAAAGGCGGCCAGTTGCTGCGGCCGTGGAGAGAAGTCGCGATTAAAGTCCAACCCACACTCCCCGACCGCAACCACTTCTTCGTGCTGATATAAGGCGCGTAAGCGCTGCGCGCTCTGGGCATCCCAGGTTTTAGCATCATGTGGATGCACGCCCGCGGTACACCACACGCGTCCGGGCGCCAGCGCTGTCATCGCTAGTGCTTGCTCGCTCTCCGCCAGTGAGGTACCGGTCACTAACAGCCCCTGTAACCCCGCTTGCCAACTGCGCGCCAGCACTGCTTCGCGATCGCTAGCAAACTGACTGCTGGTTAAATTAACGCCGATATCAAACATTGCTTATCCTGCCCCCGCCATTGATGGCTGATGTCGTGTTCGCCCCATTGAAAGCGATAACGGTCAATACGATACCAATCAATGCGGTAAAAATGCCCGGTTGTAAAAAGGCCGTCGTGATGACGGCCTCATAGGGTTGCGCTGGCAGCGCGAATGATCTCGAAGCGCGACCGCCTCAATGGGAGGCATTAGCCTCTTCATCATCCGCCTCGCCTTCGGCGTCACGGCGCACGTAAAAACGTGAGCAGAACACCCCGAGTTCAAACAGCAAACACATCGGGATCGCCAGCAAGGTTTGGGAAAACACATCCGGCGGCGTCAGTAGCATTGCGACCACAAACACACCCACGATGATGTATGGCCGCTTCTTGCGCAGCTCATCGGCGGTGGTCACGCCGCTCCAACACAACAGGACAATGGCGACCGGAATTTCAAACGCCAAGCCAAAGGCCAAAAATAGCCCCATCACAAAATCGAGATAGCTGTTGATGTCGGTGGCGATAGTCACCCCTTCCGGCGCCGTTTTGGTAAAGAAACCAAAAATCAGCGGGAACACCACGTAATAGGCAAACACCATGCCCAGATAAAACAGCGCTGAGCTGGAAACCAGCAACGGCAGGATCAAGCGCCGCTCATGGCGATACAAGGCCGGCGCAATAAAGCCCCACACCTGATACAGCACCAAAGGTGCGGCCAAAAAGACCGATACCAGCAAAGTCAGTTTGATCGGGGCGATAAACGGTGAAGCCACTTCGGTGGCAATCATGCTGGCGCCATGCGGCATCCGCTCCACCAAGGGGGCGGACACCCACGCGTAGATATCGTTAGAGAACCACACCAGACAGAGGAAAATCACCAGAATACTGATGATGGCGCGCAGCAAACGGGTTCGCAACTCAATCAGGTGTGAGATTAAAGGCTGGGTATCTTCCACCGTCATGCCGGATCCCTCTTGTTATCACTCTGCAACGCAGGCTGAGCGGACGTAGACTTCGCTACCGCAGGCTCAACTGGTACCGGCTCAGCGGAGGTCAACGGTTCATGCAAACCGGCCACCAGCAGCGGATGGTCACCCTCGTCTTCTTCCTGCTCGGCCAACTCCGCGGCATTCGGTTGCAACGCGGCGCTCGCCATTGACGCAGGACTATCCGAAGTGGCCGTCGTCACATCGGCAGCCGTCGACGCCGTAGCGTCACTGGCCGTGGCCGACTCCGACGAAGCCGCGGTTGGGCTGTTGGCATACGGGCGCTGCACTGAGGCCGCCGCTTCTTTGAGCTCGCGCAGTGACGCATCGACCTCGGGAGCCAGATCCTTGAGGTTCATCTGCTCGGCTTTTTTCAGGTTCTCCTGCATCTCTTGCAGTTTGAGCTCCTGATTCAGTTCGTTCTGTACTGATGCCGCCATAGCACGGAAGGTACGTACCCAGCGCGCCACGGTGCGAACCGCGACCGGCAAGCGCTCAGGGCCGAGCACCACCAGACCGATCACCGCAATCAGTACCAGCTCCCAGAAACCGATATCAAACACGGCTTACACCTGCTCTTTGTTATTCTGGTTGCTCTGGCTCTTGTCGGCTGGCTCAGCGCTCTGGCGCTGATCGGCGATTTTCGGGTTAAAGTCAGCATCGGCCGCGTTATCAGACTGTGCTGGCTGTTGTGGTTTAGTCGGTTGCTCATCGGGATTGAGGGCTTTTTTGAAGTCACGTACTGCACCGCCCAGATCACCGCCGATATTGCGCAGTTTCTTGGTGCCGAACAACAGCACTACGATCACCGCAATAATGAGTAATTGCCAAATACTGATCCCACCCATTTCTCTATACCTCGTCGTTAACGGTATACCGCAGTTACGGTATGTTCACACAATTCAATATGACGTCATGTCATCCGAAAATCAGGACTGACGCAGCCAGCCGGCAACCCAGCACACCACGCCGCCCAGTAACAAACCGGCCGGCCACCAAGCTATCTGATTGACCTCAACGATCACTGCAGATAATACCAAGGTCGCACCGACGGTCAGCAAATAGCGCGACTGCGATCCGCGCTGATTGCGCTTATCCAGTTGCTGACTGAGCAGCATGATTTGCTGGCTCAGTTGCCGCTGCTGACGCAGCGAATCGTAAACTAACTCCGGCAATTCCGGCAGTTTTTCTGCCCAGAACGGCGCCTTTTCCTTACAGGCTTTCACTAACGCCTGTAGCCCGACCTGCTCACGCATCCAGCTTTCCAAAAACGGCTTCGCGGTGCTCCACAGATCCAGCTGCGGGTACAATTGTCGCCCAAGGCCTTCCACATATAACAGGGTTTTTTGTAACAAGACCAGCTGCGGTTGTACTTCCATATTAAAACGGCGCGCGGTGTTAAACAGATTGAGCAGAACATGACCGAAGGAGATTTGATCCAACGGCTTTTCAAAAATCGGCTCACACACCGTGCGGATCGCAAACTCGAACTCTTCGACATTGGTATCCGGCGGCACCCAGCCGGAATCCACGTGCAGCTCGGCCACTTTGCGATAATCGCGATTAAAAAAGGCGATAAAGTTACCGGCCAAATAGCGTTTATCTTCGCGATTCAATGACCCGACAATGCCGCAATCAATGCCGATATATTGCGGGTTTTCCGGATGCTCACGGCTGACAAAAATGTTGCCGGGGTGCATGTCAGCATGGAAAAAGCTGTCACGAAACACTTGGGTGAAAAAGACCTGCACGCCCCGCTCAGCCAACAGTTTCATGTCGGTGCCGTTGGCTTTGAGCGCCGCCACATCGGACACCGGGATGCCGTAGATGCGCTCCATCACCAGCAGATTTTCACGGCAATAATCGGTGTACATCTCGGGGACATACAGCATCGGGCTGCCGGTAAAATTGCGCCGCAGTTGGATGGCGTTCGCCGCCTCGCGCATCAGATTCAGTTCATCGAGCAGAGTCTTTTCATACTCGCGCACCACTTCCACCGGACGCAATCGGCGACCATCGGGCAGCAAGCGCGGCAAGGTACGTGCTAAACGGTACATTAAGCGCACATCGGCGCGGATCACCGGCAGAATATCCGGCCGGATCACTTTGAGTACCACTTCCTGCCTGTTCTCTTTCAACCGCGCGGTATGCACCTGCGCAATCGAGGCCGAGGCGAGAGCTTGCGGGTTAAAATCATCAAACTGGGTTTCCAGCGGTACGCCTAGCGCTGCTTCAATTTGGCTGCGCGCCAACTCACCGTCAAACGGGGCGACTTGATCTTGCAATAAGGCCAGCTGATCGGCGATGTGCGGCGGAAACAGATCGCGCCGGGTTGAGAGCATCTGACCGAATTTGATCCACACCGGCCCTAACTCTTGCAGCGCCAAACGTAGACGCATGCCAAGTGGCTTTTCCGCGTGCTGCGGACGGATCCAGAAAATCGCGCGGCGTGCAACGCGCAGCGGCAAGGTCAGCCGGATTGGCGGCAACAACTCATCCAATCCATAGCTGAGAAAAACCTGAGTGATGCGGTACAGGCGGCGCAATTCAGCGGGCGTCATGCCGAGGTCTCCAGACGCTGCAAGCGGCGCTCTAAACGCGTCAGCTGCGTCGCCAACTCTTCAACCTGATCGGCAAAGTAGGCCACTTCCAAGGCTCCCGGTGCCAAGCGCCACTCCTCGGTTACCACCTCACCGAGATAAGCCAGATTTCGAGCATGCTGACGCTGCACGCCTGCCACGGTGCCTTGCACCAAACGGCTGACACCGTGCGCCACCAGATCTCCGGTATAAGGCGCCAGCAACTCGGCCGGATCCCAGCCGAGCGCTTCCATCAATGCCACAAAATGCTGCAGCACCTGAATATCGCCCTGCACATCCAGCGCTTGTTCGCGGATCAAGCGGGTGACCTGTGATCGGTCACGCAGCTCAGGCAACACCAGTACGCCAGTGCGGACACGGCAATCCGCCTCATCTTCCCAAGCCGCCAGCACATCAATCCGATTCGAAAACACAAACACCAGCGGCGCCGGTAATTCCCATAACTGCAACGCCAAGACTTTGCCGCGCAGTCGGGGCAGTTTGTTTTTCGCTTCGGCATTTTTTGCCAGCAAGGCATTCAGTGCGGTCTCCAGAACACCGGTAACCAAAGGGAGCAGAGGCATCATCATCCTTAGTGTTGAGCAAGCCGTTAAAACTTATACCCGCGGTGCAAAGCCACGATGCCGCCAGTCAGGTTGTAGTAACTCACCTGTTCAAAGCCGACCTCTTCCATCATGCCTTTAAGCACGTCCTGTGCCGGGTGCATGCGAATGGACTCAGCCAGATAGCGGTAACTTTCGCTGTCGTTAGCCACCACTTCGCCGATTTTCGGCAAAATGCGGAAGGAATAGGTATCGTACACCTTACCCAGCAGCTCGATCGTCGGCTTGGAAAACTCCAGCACCAACAGACGACCACCCGGTTTTAATACCCGGAACATCGATTTTAAGGCTTTTTCTTTCTCGGTGACGTTACGCAGGCCAAACCCGATGGTAATACAATCAAAATAATTATCAGGGAACGGCAAAGCTTCCGCGTTCGCTTGTACGTAACTGACATTGCCAACCACGCCCAGATCGCGCAATTTGGCACGCCCTACCTTAAGCATGGAATCATTAATATCGGCCAGCACCACTTCACCGCTATCGCCCACTAAACGAGAGAATTTAGCGGTCAAATCGCCGGTGCCTCCGGCCAGATCCAGTACCCGCTGTCCACGGCGCACCCCACTGCAATCGATGGTAAAGCGCTTCCACAAACGGTGAATACCGAATGACATCAAGTCATTCATCAAATCGTATTTGCCGGCGACGGAATGAAAAACCTCAGCCACCATCCCGGCTTTCTCGTCCTTGGCTACGGTGCGAAAACCAAAGTGAGTGGTTTCCTGCAACTGATCAACCATGTCTACTGCTGCCTTTGCCTGAATGAAATATGTGCATGCCAGTGTACCGCAAGGCGTTGGCCGTCACCAACAAGGAAAGAGAAACAAACGTCCGATTAATCCGGCAATTTATCCCGCCAGTGGATTGCACTAGCCTACGGCGATTTAACCAGACGCCTTGTCAGCGCATTAATTAAATGCCACAGCCTGACGCTGAATTAAATAGCCCGAAAGGTGTAAAAATCTCCGTCATATCCCATAACAGAAAAATAAAGCGCGATGGCGATTGCGCCGAGCCATAACCTGCGCAACGCGGTTGATAATCAATAAGAAACCCATCGCCCAGACACAATACGAAAAAACAATATAAGGGAACAATAAACACGGGATTACAGAGAACGGCCACGCACGATTAAAGCCAAAGACAGGTCGCACGAAAAGAACGCGCGAAAAGAAAAGGGGCAATACACATCGGCCGACAATAAATGCCAACAGCCTGTGCTAATTATGGCGATCACGGTTGTTGATGCTCACGGCGAGCTCGCGCATTAAGCAAAATAACTGCGGCGGCCGCCCAACAGGGAGGTCGATTGATGATTGGCTATCACGCCAAGCGTTACTGGCCTGAGGCGGCAGCTCCGAGGTCAGCTGCCGCGCTATTCGCGCCGAACGCGAAGGGGATCAGGACTCCAACAAATCCTGTGGATTAATACCTTCGGCGGCCATCGCGCGCAGGATCTGCTGCTTACGCTCTTCACGCTTTTCTTCAATCACCGCACTGACCTGATGCACCAGATCGCGCAGCTCTTTAATATCCACGTGACGCGCAGCAGAGCGGATCCGCTCAGGGCTTTGATGACACAGTTCTTTTAACACACGACCAAACATGACTTTCTCTGGAGAGTCCTCCAGTTGATTCATAATTTTGGCCATTTCAAATGTAGTGAACGACGACATAGTTCTTCTTCTATAAATAATAAAATTAGATATACACCGGCAGGACAAATTACGCCGGAGAATTTATTACCATCATAAATGGCTAAGAGCGTATCCCAGTAGGCATAATGGCATGGCCCATTTCGTGACCCATTTTTAGTATAGGCAAGGTGCAAAAACTCGTGCGTAGCGTACAGTGCGTACGTAACGTACGTGAAGATTTCGAACAAGTGCCCAAGGCTCACCGAACAGCGAAATAGCCCTAATGGGATAGGCTCTGTGTATCCCGCAGGACAGGGACACTGAATAAGGCCAACTGATATTTAAGCATACGCATTTTGACGAAAAAAAGCCTGCTTGAATAGCAGGCAAAGCCTCGTTGTCGTCAGTTTTTTTATTTATTTTATTCAGTAATCATTTCATATTGTTGTTTTGCGCCTTTTTGCACACACCACAGCCATAATGGCACCGCAGGTAACAACACACTGACCGCTACCGCTAAGCGTGGCTCTAACGCCCATTGTTGGATTAATGCCGCCAATAAAGCCGCACCACTCATTTGCAAACAGCCCAACAATGCCGATGCGGTACCGGCACAGCCGGCAAATGGCATCAGCGCCAACGCCGACGCCGACCCCAACATCACGGCAAAGCCGCTGCACAAGACAGTCATCGGTAACATATAGGCGGCAGCCGACAGTGGCCACCACAGCCACGAGCCAATCAAGAATAACCCGCTCAGTGCAAACACGCTCAAACCCGTAATCACGGTACGCACTTCGCCTAAGCAGCGCACGATGCGTGGCGCGGCAAAGAAGGCCACGATATTGATCAGCGCATTGGCGCCAAACCAAGCACTAAACTCCAGCTCCGACACGCCCAGTTGCCCCACCAGCACCATCGGCGCATAAGTGACGTAGCATAAAATACCGGTCATCCCCGCCATGCAGACCAAGGCATAGCGGATAAACGTAGGGGAGCGTAAAATAGGCTGATAACGTGACCAGCGATACAGCGCCCCGGTAGATACCGCGCTAGCCGGACGAGTTTCAGCAAACAAGCCCCATACCGCCACCAGCACCAACAGAGCAAACAGCAACATAAAGGCAAAACAGGCACGCCAACCGAACTGCACCGTCAGCAAGCCGCCCAACGTCGGGGCCAATGCCGGAATGATGCACAGCGCGCCATTGAGGTACGAGTACATGCGGGCACATTCGCGCGCAGCAAAGCTGTCACGCACGGCGGCGAAAGCCACAATGGAGGTCGAACAGGCGCCGATACCTTGTCCAATACGCGATAACAGTAAGCCCGTAAAGTCGTGGGTCAGCATGCCCGCCAACGCACTGACGGCATACAAACTGATTCCCGCCAACGCCACCGGACGACGACCAAAGTGATCGGTCAACGGACCAATAATGATTTGCCCGACCCCTAAGCTAAACAAAAATAAGCCTAAGGTGGCTTGGATTTGCTCTTGGTTAACGGCAAAGTCTTGCTGCATCAGCGGTAACGCCGGCAGATAAATATCGATCGCCAGTGGGCTGAACATCACCAAAGCCACCAGCAAACCAATCAGTTGACGCGTTTTCATTCAGTTATCCTATTATTTTTGCCGTACCCTACCGGAAAGCGGATATGATGTGAAATGGCTTATTTTCCCGACCATTTTTCCTCTGAGGAATATCTGTGAATCTGGATCGTCTCGCCCGCATGGATTTGAATTTGTTGGTCTGCCTGCATGTGCTGCTGGAAGAGTGCAGCGTATCGCGCGCCGCCCAACGTCTGCATCTGTCACAGTCAGCGGTCAGCAAATCGCTGGCGCGACTGCGTCAATTACTGGATGATCCTCTGTTTTTTCGCACCGCGCACGGTCTGACACCCAGCGCCCATGCCGAACAGTTGGCGGCGCCGCTGCGCACTTTATTGCACGAGTTGCATTTACTGACTCGCCCTCCGCACTTTGACCCGCAATGCAGCGATCGTCACTTTAATCTGGTGATGCTGGAAAGCGCCTACCAAACGCTGCTACCGAGCTTTATCAATGCCCTACTGCAAACGGCGCCGCACTTACAACTGCATGCCCACCTGTGGGATGCGCAATCGCTGCAAGGCTTGGCCGATGGTCAGTTTGATTTAGCCCTTACCATTCGCGAGCTGTACCCCAGCACCGATCAGCAGCTCACCCAGCTGCCGCCCGGCATTGCCTTTCAAACGCTATTTACCGATGAACATGTGTGCCTGCTGCGCGCTGGGCATCCGGCGCTACGCAAACCGTGGGATCTGGAGCAGTACTTGACGCTGCGCCATGTGCAGGCGCGCTGTGAAGGTCGCGAGTGGTGGTCGCTGGATTATTTGCTGGCGCAAGCCGGACGGCGGCGCAGCACACCGGTCAGCATGCCGGATTTTTTCGGCGCGATCGCCATCTGCTGTCACACCGATCTGGTGTTCACCGCGCCGCGCTGCTTTGCCGATCATGTCTGTCGCCACTACCCGTTAATGCAGCGGCCACTGCCGCTCAACCCGTCGCCAGTGGCCTACCAGATGCTGTGGCATGAGCGGCACGAACAGGATGCGGGCCATCGCTGGCTGCGTGATTTTCTCTCGCGCCACCTAACCCGACCGCCTGAACTCGCACTGTAAATACCAGTACAGTCATATCTGCGCGGAGAATGGGCGCTGCTAAGAATATCAAAAGTAGGACGTGAAAAAGCGGCGATGGCGAGTGCCATCACCGCAAGTGAGTAGTGAGTATAGCTATCGCTACCGAAACGGCCCTTAGCGAAATGCCGGCTCCCAATCTTTCCACACCGGTTGAAAACCGCGCGCTCGGATCGCCGCGGCGACTTGGGCCGTCGAGCGCGTATCATCGATACGAAACTGCTCCAAACGCGCATCTTGCTCTGCATAACCGCCCGGTTGGGTGGAGGACTCCGCGCTCATACTGGTAATGCCCAACGGCAGCACCTGATCGCGAAACGCCGCCGATTCGCGGGTCGACAAACTGAGCTCCGCCTGTGGGCTGGCAATGCGGCAGGCACAAATCAGCTGCACCAACTCACGTTCGCTCATCCCCGAAAACTGCTCGCGATTACTGCTACATGGCCGCAAGCGTGGGAAAGAGATGGAGTAACGACTGCGCCAGTAGGTCTGCTCCAGCAAGCGCACATGTTGCAGCGTAAACCACGAATCCGTGCGCCAATCAGCTAACCCGAGCAGCGCCCCTACGCCGATTTTGCTAACCCCCGCCTGACCTAAGCGATCTGGCGTTTCCAATCGCCAGTCAAAGTCCTGCTTTTTACCGCGCAAATGATGGCGAGCGTACACCGCGCGCTGATAGGTCTCTTGGTACACCAACACCGCATGCAATCCCTCTTCGACCAGCATCTGGTATTCCGCCGTGGTCAGCGGCTGTACCTCCAACGACAACTGGGCAAATTGCGGACGCAGTAACTGCAGCGCCTGACGAAAATAGGCCGCGCCAACTTTGGTTTCTGTCTCCCCCGAAACCAGCAGTAAATGCTGATAACCCCGCGAGCGGATCGCCGCGCCCTCACGCACAATCTGCTCGGCTGACAGCGCCAGACGGCGGATCGGCTGATTGACCGAAAAGCCACAGTACGAGCACTCATTGCTGCACAAGTTGGACAGATACAACGGAATGTACATCTGAATTGCTTGGCCAAAACGCTGACGAGTCAACGCATACGCGCGTTGGGCCATCGGCTCCAGATAATCAGCCGCCGCCGGGGACAGCAATGCCTGAATATCGCCCTGATCCAGCTGCGGTTTAGCCAACGCCCGCTCAACATCCGCCGCCGTTTTGCTGTATAGCGATAAGCGGATCGCTTCCCAATCCCATTGCCGCAGCCGGTCAGCCACCGGCGCATTTGACGATACGGCGCGGCTCATAGCCAAAACCCCGTCAGTGGACTGCTGGCCTGTGCCTGCGTAGAGCTGCCGGCCAAGCCCGCCAGATAGGCTTGTCGTCCAGCCTGCACGGCCAAACGAAACGCACTGGCCATCGCAACCGGATCGGCGGCCGCCGCAATCGCGGTATTGACCAGCACCGCATCTGCGCCCAGCTCCATCGCCTGCGCTGCCTGCGACGGCGCACCAATCCCCGCATCAACAATCACCGGTACGCTGGCTTGTTCAATGATGATGCGCAAAAAGGCTTGCGTTTGTAGCCCTTGATTGGAGCCTATCGGCGCGCCGAGCGGCATCACCGCCGCACAGCCCACCTCTTCCAACCGCTTACACAGCACTGGATCGGCATGGCAATACGGCAATACCGTAAAGCCATCACGTACCAACTGTTCGGCCGCCTGCAGAGTTTCCCACGGATCAGGCAGCAGATATTTTGGGTCTGGGTGGATTTCCAATTTCAACCAGGTAGTGCCGAGCGCCTCACGCGCGAGGTGGGCAGCCAGGATCGCTTCTTTGGCATCGCGCGCACCGGAAGTGTTCGGCAACCAACGCAGATGTGGCATTGCGCGCAGAGGGGTGAGGATATCGTCTTGCCCACCACCGCAGTCGACCCGCCTCAACGCCATGGTCACCAACTCGCTACCGCTGGCCTGCAACGCCGCCGCCATTTGCGTAGCCGAAGCAAATTTACCGCTGCCGGTCAGCAACCGTGAGCCAAAGGTCACGCCCCCCAAATTTAACTCATCGTGCCCAGTGGTCGGGGTTATCAACGCACTGGCGGATTGGCTGGCGTCATCCGTGGACAAGGTCTTGGATGCTAAAATGTTGTCAGTTTGGTTTTGCATAAAGTCGTCCCTCTTCTCAACCGCCAGCAATCGCCTGAAATACGGCTAGTTGATCGCCTGCTTGAAGCTGTGTTTGCGCCCACACGCTGCGCGCCAAAATTTGTTGATTGAGCGCCACGGCGCAGCCCTGCTGCGGCAAAGCGCGTTGCTGTAATAACTCAGCCACCGTAACCGGCGCTGCTAGCGTGACCGGTTGGCCATTTAGCACTATGGTTAATTCGCCCATGGTTAACGTCCCCATTGCTGACCTCCGCCACACACTGGACAGCCCGGATCGCTAGCCGGTTGCAACACCTGCCACTGTCCTTGCCATAAATCACAGCGCACCATAGTGGCGCACGCTGCCAACCCAGCGCGGTCCGCCGGCCTTTGTAAGCCAATCCGCAGCGCTTGTGTCGCCTGCCAGTGGCCAGCTAGCGCGGGGAGTGGACTGATGATCCCTAACGTGCGGCAACTGCCAGCTTCATCATGTGACAAGGCGGGAAACTGACAGTGATAACAGCCACCACCGGGGACAAAACTCATCAACTGACCGCGCCAGCCAGCCACCGCGGCGCTGACCAACGGTTTACCCGCCGCCACGCAGGCAGCATTAACCGCCTGACGGGTCGGCATGTTGTCACTGCAATCGAGCACTAGATCGGCCAGCGGCACTTCACGCGCCAGCCAGAGAGCGTCCACCCGCACGCGGTGAGTCCGCAAACGGCCAGCAGCACGCCCCTCTGACAACGCCGCGTGCGCAGCCTCGCTTTTACTGCGACCAACGTCCTGTAGCCGATACAGCCCTTGGCGCGGTAAATTAGATAGATCCACCTCATCATCATCAGCGGCGACCACCACACCGACTCCCGCAGCCAGTAAAGCCTGCGCAGCTGCGCATCCCAATCCGCCTAACCCAATTTGCAGCACGCGCAGCTTGGCTAAGGTGGCCTGACCGACTTCACCGACCTCATCGAGCATGATCTGACGGCTAAAACGCATAAATGCGTGATCGTCTAACATTTGACCGCCTCCTCGACTGTAGCCGAGAGCAATGTATTGCCCTGCCAGAGTGATTGCCAACACTGCACGGTGGCCGCCAAATCCTCGGCTTGCGTGACCGCCCGCACGACCGCAATGCTACCCACGCCACACGCCAACACCTGGGGCGCACACGGCAAATCAATGCCACCAATCGCCACCGTGGGGATACTGCCGACTAACACTTGCAATTGGCGTAAACGCCCCAATCCCTGCGGACGAGACGGCATCTGCTTCGTTGGGGTTGGGAAAATATGGCCCAGTGCGATATAGCTTGGCTGCAACGCCAGCGCTTGCAGCAATTCGGCATAACCGTGGGTCGATACACCGAGGCGCAGACCGGCCGCCGCCAGCGCAGATAAGTCCGCCAACGCCAGATCCTCTTGCCCCAGATGCACGCCATAGGCGCCATGCTGTAACGCCGCTTGCCAGTGATCGTTGATAAACAGCTGCGCCCGATAACGACGACCTAACGCCACCGCCGCCGCAATTTGCGCATCAACGTCTGCACTAAACGGCGCTTTGATGCGTAACTGCAAAGCTCGTACGCCCAGCGCCAGCAAACGCTCTAATAGCGCCAACGAATCCACCACCGGATAAAAACCCAGCGGCGCCGATTGGCATGGCGCAAAGTGGTGAGCGGGAAGTGAATGCGTTGCCGACGCTGCCGGCATCCACGCAGCCAGTGGCAGCGGAAAGTCGGCGACCTGTGTCGGCCACTGCAGTGGTTGGGGGAAAACTCTGGCGGCTTGAGTGGCCAGCGCACCGGCCAGCAACAGTGCATCCGCACCATCAAATCCCAGTTGTGGCATCAGCGCCCAGGCCGCCTGTAAACAAGCCAGATCGCCAGGAACCGCACGCCATTGGCGCAGGCTCGCGCCTTGCCAGTGCACTTCATCAATCCAACCGCCGTCGGCGGCTGGCGTGGTGGAGATCGGCGCTAATGGCGTTGATGGCAAGGCACTGCTTATCACTCCAGCCATCTCGGCCGCTTGGCGGATCTGCGTCGAATACGTCAGGAGATCAGGCATTTGGCACCTCCGCCGAGTCAGCCGGGTGATACAGCTCAGCTCCGCGCGCACGAAACTCTTGCGCCATCTGGCGCATCCCAGCATCGCTGGCCGTAGAGCCAGGCGCGGTCAGGTCGGTGGCCACTGACGCGTCAGCAGCCTGTGCTTGCGCATAGCTGCGGATATCTTGCGAGATCTTCATCGAACAAAATTTCGGGCCACACATCGAGCAAAAATGCGCGACTTTGCCCGATGCCTGCGGCAAGGTGGCATCGTGATAGGCCCGCGCAGTATCGGGGTCGAGGGATAAGTTAAACTGATCTTCCCAGCGAAACTCAAAACGCGCCTTGGACAAGGCATTATCGCGGCGCTGCGCCCCCGGATGGCCTTTCGCCAAATCGGCAGCATGTGCCGCTAGCTTGTAGGTGATGAGGCCGGTTTTCACATCGTTCTTATCCGGCAACCCCAAATGTTCTTTCGGCGTGACATAGCACAGCATCGCGCAGCCATACCAACCAATCATCGCTGCACCAATGCCGGAAGTGATGTGATCATAGCCCGGTGCAATATCGGTGGTCAGTGGCCCCAAGGTATAGAAAGGCGCACCGCCGCAGTGCTTGAGCTGCTCATCCATATTGGCTTTAATCAGCTGCATCGGCACATGCCCCGGCCCTTCAATCATCACCTGTACATCATATTCCCAGGCAATTTTGGTCAGTTCGCCTAAGGTATGCAGTTCGGCAAACTGCGCAGCATCATTGGCATCGTGAATTGAGCCCGGGCGCAAGCCATCACCCAACGAGAGGGACACATCGTACGCCTGACAGATTTCGCAAATCTCACGAAAATGGGTATACAGGAAGTTTTCTTGATGATGTGCCAGACACCACTTGGCCATAATCGAGCCACCGCGCGAGACAATGCCGGTCAGACGCTCCGCAGTCAGCGGAATATGGCGCAGCAACAAACCGGCATGCAGGGTAAAGTAATCCACCCCTTGCTCGGCCTGCTCTAACAGGGTATCGCGCATCACCGCCCAGCTCAGGTCTTCCGCCACCCCATTCACTTTTTCCAACGCCTGATACATCGGCACGGTACCGATCGGCACTGGGCTATTGCGTAAGATCCACTCGCGCGTCTCGTGGATCCGCCGACCAGTGGAAAGATCCATCACCGTATCGGCGCCCCAACGGGTGGCCCACACCAGTTTCTCAACTTCCTCTTCCACTGAAGAGGTGACCGAAGAGTTACCGATATTGGCATTCACCTTCACCATAAAGTGGCGGCCAATAATCATCGGCTCCGCTTCTGGATGGTTGATATTTAAAGGAATAATCGCGCGGCCGGCCGCCACTTCTTGGCGTACAAACTCCGGTGTAATTTGAGATGGGCTCTGCGCGCCGAACGCTTCACCGGCATGCTGCTGCGCCAATACCCCTTGCGCCTCGGACCATGCCGTCATGTTTTCACGCAGCGCAATGTACTCCATCTCCGGCGTAATAATGCCTTGCCGTGCGTAATGCAACTGAGTCACCGCTTTACCCAGCTGCGCACGTCGAATCGGTGCGCGCTGCGGAAAAGGTTGATCTAATGGCTGCGCCTCCGCCTGTTGCTGGCGGGTATAGCCTGAGCTCGGTTCAGCCAGCCACTGGGTATCCGCCCGTTCACTGATCCATTCTTCACGCAGGCGCGGCAAGCCGCGGCTAACATCCAAAGTAGCGGCCGGATCGGTATAAGGGCCTGAAGTGTCATACACCATCACCGGCGCATTGGGCTCATAGCGTGGCGCAGCCGGATCGCCACCCACTAACGTCGGCGACACGCTGATTGCGCGCATGCCCACCTGCAAGTCAGGGCGACTGCCCGGCAAAAATACTTTTTCCGAATTCGGGTGTGCAGAGCCCTGTAAGGTAGCCAGAAATTCACGCGCGGCGGCGCGCTGCTGCGCTCTAGAGTTAACTGCTGATTTTTCAACAAGATGAGATGACATAGCATTCCTTATAACGGGTTAATAAGAGATGCTTGTCGAACGTAGAAAGAAAAGAGGAGGGGGACGAGGTCGCTTGGCGTTTTCGCTTAATACGGCGTTGTCATCATCGGGGTCATCATCATCTCATCACCCAATAACCGTGCCGCATCATCACTCAACGCGATTTAACCACCGTACCAAGCGCGCTGATGCGGCCGGTACTGTCCATCGCGGATAAGGAAATGTTCACGTTGCCCATGAAACGCTAATCACAGCTTCATGCGATACCACATAACACTTACCGCGCGGGGAAAACCCACTCTTGTTCCCTTCGCAGGTATTAACCTGATCAGGTTCCACGGATCCCGCATTACAACTGCGGTCTCAGCCAAACGGCACTCCGACAAGAGCCTCGAGTATAAAGCAGTGCCGCCCAGAAACAAATGCTTAACCGTAATAACGTCATTGCATGGGAAGAAAAGGAGAATGAATTGCGATGGGAGAATGTAAGGAGAGCGACTAGGAATCGCGTAGATAAAGCCTCAAAAGGCCAAAATAAGAGGGGTAAATGATAGTGAAGCAGGAATACAGACAATAAAAAAGCCAGCATTGCTGCTGGCTTTTTTATCTGGCAGGGGCGGAGGGACTCGAACCCCCAACATTCGGTTTTGGAGACCGACGCTCTACCAATTGAACTACGCCCCTAAAGCTTTATTACTACGACTAGCGAGCTAGTGATAGTAAAAAGCCCAGCATCAGCTGGGCTTTTTGAATCAGTGGCGGTGCGGACGGGACTCGAACCCGCGACCCCCGGCGTGACAGGCCGGTATTCTAACCAACTGAACTACCGCACCACCGATTCTTTTTCCAACCCAATCAGTATAGGTTGCTAAATTTGATGCCTGGCAGTTCCCTACTCTCGCATGGGGAGACCCCACACTACCATCGGCGCTACGGCGTTTCACTTCTGAGTTCGGCATGGGGTCAGGTGGGACCACCGCGCTATCGCCGCCAGGCAAATTCTGTTTCTCTATCGCGTACACTACTTGTGTCTCGCGCCAGAGTTAAAATCTAAAAACAAGCTAAATAACTGATGTATTGTTCTTTGAACAAGTAACTCGTGACTTCATTCATCCAACATCACTTTGGCGTTGTATGGTTAAGCCTCACGGGCAATTAGTACAGGTTAGCTCAACGTATCGCTACGCTTACACACCCTGCCTATCTACGTCGTAGTCTCCAACAACCCTTTAGGAGGCTTTAAGCCTCAGGGATGACTCATCTCGGGGCAAGTTTCGCGCTTAGATGCTTTCAGCGCTTATCTCTTCCGCATTTAGCTACCCGGCAATGCCACTGGCGTGACAACCGGAACACCAGAGATGCGTCCACTCCGGTCCTCTCGTACTAGGAGCAGCCCCCCTCAATCATCCAACGCCCACGACAGATAGGGACCGAACTGTCTCACGACGTTCTAAACCCAGCTCGCGTACCACTTTAAATGGCGAACAGCCATACCCTTGGGACCAACTTCAGCCCCAGGATGTGATGAGCCGACATCGAGGTGCCAAACACCGCCGTCGATATGAACTCTTGGGCGGTATCAGCCTGTTATCCCCGGAGTACCTTTTATCCGTTGAGCGATGGCCCTTCCATTCAGAACCACCGGATCACTAAGACCTACTTTCGTATCTGCTCGACCTGTCCGTCTCGCAGTTAAGCTAGCTTCTGCCTTTGCACTAACCGCATGATGTCCGACCATGCTTAGCTAACCTTCGTGCTCCTCCGTTACTCTTTAGGAGGAGACCGCCCCAGTCAAACTACCCACCAGACACTGTCCGTATCCCGGATTACGGGACAACGTTAGAACATCAAACATTAAAGGGTGGTATTTCAAGGTCGGCTCCACGCAAACTGGCGTTCACGTTTCAATGCCTCCCACCTATCCTACACATCAAGGCTCAATGTTCAGTGTCAAGCTATAGTAAAGGTTCACGGGGTCTTTCCGTCTTGCCGCGGGTACACTGCATCTTCACAGCGATTTCAATTTCACTGAGTCTCGGGTGGAGACAGCCTGGCCATCATTACGCCATTCGTGCAGGTCGGAACTTACCCGACAAGGAATTTCGCTACCTTAGGACCGTTATAGTTACGGCCGCCGTTTACCGGGGCTTCGATCAAGAGCTTCGCTTTCGCTAACCCCATCAATTAACCTTCCGGCACCGGGCAGGCGTCACACCGTATACGTCCACTTTCGTGTTTGCACAGTGCTGTGTTTTTAATAAACAGTTGCAGCCAGCTGGTATCTTCGACTGAGTTCAGCTCCATCCGCAAGGGACTTCACCTACCATCAGCGTGCCTTCTCCCGAAGTTACGGCACCATTTTGCCTAGTTCCTTCACCCGAGTTCTCTCAAGCGCCTGAGTATTCTCTACCTGACCACCTGTGTCGGTTTGGGGTACGATTTCTGGTAACCTGATGCTTAGAGGCTTTTCCTGGAAGCGTAGTATCAGCTACTTCAGCACCGTAGTGCTTCGTCATCACGCCTCAGTGTTAATGAAAGACCGGATTTGCCTAGTCTCTCCACCTTCACGCTTAAACCGGGACAACCGTCGCCCGGATAGCCTAACTTTCTCCGTCCCCCCTTCGCAGTTACCACAAGTACGGGAATATTAACCCGTTTCCCATCGACTACGCTTTTCAGCCTCGCCTTAGGGGTCGACTCACCCTGCTCCGATTAACGTTGAACAGGAACCCTTGGTCTTCCGGCGAGCGGGCTTTTCACCCGCTTTATCGTTACTTATGTCAGCATTCGCACTTCTGATACGTCCAGCATACCTCACAGTACACCTTCAACCGCTTACAGAACGCTCCCCTACCCAATAACACCTAAATGTCATTGCCGCAGCTTCGGTGCATGGTTTAGCCCCGTTACATCTTCCGCGCAGGCCGACTCGACTAGTGAGCTATTACGCTTTCTTTAAATGATGGCTGCTTCTAAGCCAACATCCTAGCTGTCTAAGCCTTCCCACATCGTTTCCCACTTAACCATGACTTTGGGACCTTAGCTGGCGGTCTGGGTTGTTTCCCTCTTCACGACGGACGTTAGCACCCGCCGTGTGTCTCCCGGATAGCACTCTACGGTATTCGGAGTTTGCAAAGGGTTGGTAAGTCGGGATGACCCCCTAGCCTTAACAGTGCTCTACCCCCGTAGGTGTTCGTCCGAGGCGCTACCTAAATAGCTTTCGGGGAGAACCAGCTATCTCCCGGTTTGATTGGCCTTTCACCCCCAGCCACAAGTCATCCGCTAATTTTTCAACATTAGTCGGTTCGGTCCTCCAGTTAGTGTTACCCAACCTTCAACCTGCCCATGGCTAGATCACCGGGTTTCGGGTCTACACCTTGCAACTAATTCGCCCTATTAAGACTCGGTTTCCCTACGGCTCCCCTATTCGGTTAACCTCGCTACAAAATGTAAGTCGCTGACCCATTATACAAAAGGTACGCAGTCACACCACGAAGGTGCTCCCACTGCTTGTACGTACACGGTTTCAGGTTCTATTTCACTCCCCTCACAGGGGTTCTTTTCGCCTTTCCCTCACGGTACTGGTTCGCTATCGGTCAGTCAGGAGTATTTAGCCTTGGAGGATGGTCCCCCCATCTTCAAACAGGATACCACGTGTCCCGTCCTACTCATCGAGCTCACAGCAATGCGTCTTCGTGTACGGGGCTATCACCCTGTATCGCCGGACTTTCCAATCCGTTCCACTAACGCATCCACTGATTCAGACTCTGGGCTGCTCCGCGTTCGCTCGCCGCTACTAACGGAATCTCGGTTGATTTCTTTTCCTCGGGGTACTTAGATGTTTCAGTTCTCCCGGTTCGCCTCGTTAAGCTATGGATTCACTTAACGATACCTAAGTTATCTTAGGTGGGTTTCCCCATTCGGACATGGTTGGCTATAGCGCTCCATCCCAGCTCACCAACCCTTTTCGCAGGGTAGCACGTCCTTCATCGCCTCTGACTGCCAAGGCATCCACCGTGTACGCTTAGTCACTTAACCATACAACCCAAAATAATGTCGGGCTGAATGTCAGTCACTAAACTGGTCGTTGCCAGTTTCTCAAGTCGCTTGTTCTCAAGAACTTCAGTTATTTTTCAGCTTGTTTTCAAATTTTTAAAGAGCAGTTGTGCATCCGAAGATACATCAAACAATCTGTGTGAACACTCAGCTTAAGCGCCAAATATCTCAGGTAAGGAGGTGATCCAACCGCAGGTTCCCCTACGGTTACCTTGTTACGACTTCACCCCAGTCATGAATCACAAAGTGGTAAGCGCCCTCCCGAAGGTTAAGCTACCTACTTCTTTTGCAACCCACTCCCATGGTGTGACGGGCGGTGTGTACAAGGCCCGGGAACGTATTCACCGCGGCATTCTGATCCGCGATTACTAGCGATTCCGACTTCATGGAGTCGAGTTGCAGACTCCAATCCGGACTACGACATACTTTATGGGATTCGCTCACTATCGCTAGCTTGCCGCCCTTTGTATATGCCATTGTAGCACGTGTGTAGCCCTACTCGTAAGGGCCATGATGACTTGACGTCATCCCCACCTTCCTCCGGTTTATCACCGGCAGTCTCCTTTGAGTTCCCGACCGAATCGCTGGCAACAAAGGATAAGGGTTGCGCTCGTTGCGGGACTTAACCCAACATTTCACAACACGAGCTGACGACAGCCATGCAGCACCTGTCTCAGAGTTCCCGAAGGCACCAATCCATCTCTGGAAAGTTCTCTGGATGTCAAGAGTAGGTAAGGTTCTTCGCGTTGCATCGAATTAAACCACATGCTCCACCGCTTGTGCGGGCCCCCGTCAATTCATTTGAGTTTTAACCTTGCGGCCGTACTCCCCAGGCGGTCGATTTAACGCGTTAGCTCCGGAAGCCACGCCTCAAGGGCACAACCTCCAAATCGACATCGTTTACAGCGTGGACTACCAGGGTATCTAATCCTGTTTGCTCCCCACGCTTTCGCACCTGAGCGTCAGTCTTTGTCCAGGGGGCCGCCTTCGCCACCGGTATTCCTCCAGATCTCTACGCATTTCACCGCTACACCTGGAATTCTACCCCCCTCTACAAGACTCTAGCTTGCCAGTTTCAAATGCAGTTCCCAAGTTGAGCTCGGGGATTTCACATCTGACTTAACAAACCGCCTGCGTGCGCTTTACGCCCAGTAATTCCGATTAACGCTTGCACCCTCCGTATTACCGCGGCTGCTGGCACGGAGTTAGCCGGTGCTTCTTCTGCGAGTAACGTCAATGCCACTAGGTATTAACTAGTGACCCTTCCTCCCCGCTGAAAGTGCTTTACAACCCGAAGGCCTTCTTCACACACGCGGCATGGCTGCATCAGGCTTGCGCCCATTGTGCAATATTCCCCACTGCTGCCTCCCGTAGGAGTCTGGACCGTGTCTCAGTTCCAGTGTGACTGGTCATTCTCTCAAACCAGTTAGAGATCGTCGCCTTGGTGAGCCATTACCTCACCAACTAGCTAATCCCACCTGGGTTCATCCGATAGCATGAGGTCCGAAGAGCCCCCACTTTGGTCCGTAGACGTTATGCGGTATTAGCTACAGTTTCCCGTAGTTATCCCCCTCTATCGGGCAGATCCCCAGGCATTACTCACCCGTCCGCCGCTCGTCACCCAAGGAGCAAGCTCCTCTGTGTTACCGCTCGACTTGCATGTGTTAGGCCTGCCGCCAGCGTTCAATCTGAGCCATGATCAAACTCTTCAATTTAAAGTTTGTCGCTCGAATAAACTGGCAAATAAATTGTTCAGTCACTCGTTTAACTTAATATCTTTTGGATATCAGCATTCTCAAACGAGTGCCCACACAGATTGTCTGATTAACTTTTTAAAGAGCGTTTCGCTACCGAAGTAGCGACAGGAGGTGGATTATTCCGCAATCCTGTTTCGCTGTCAAGAAAATGTTTTGAATTTTCTCAAGAGCCGATATTCATTACTGCAGGCCAATCAGTGATTTGCATCACAACTGCCGTGTCAGTGGGGTCGCATTATAGGGCGTTTTGCGGCGGGCGCAAGGGAAAAGTGAGAAAAACAATTCGCCCGCTGCATTTTCATCCAAAACGGCAAAAAAACACACTTTTCAGGTCTTAGGCCTGCGCCGAAGGGGCTAAAACAGCGATTTTTTGCGCAAATTCGCTGACTTTATTCCAGTCGGTATATTCCACTTCTTTACTTGGATCGGTTTCACCACCGGTCATGCGCATAATGAATTGGATCATCACACGGTCAAACCAGCGATAACGCGGATAATAAAGCGCGCCAGCAAAGACCGCGGCCACGGTAGGCTGCCACACAGAACGCTGCAAGAACTTACGCACATAGGCGTTGGTCTCCGGCGTGCTCTTCTCCGGTTTACGCGCCGTTAAGTTCACCCCGAAAAAGGCGGTTGGTAATTGCTGCAATTCGCGCTGGTATTGCGCTATCCAGCGCTGCACCTGACGGCTAAAGTGCCCATAACGAATCGAGGCACCAATCACCACGGCACGGTACTCTGCCCACTGTGGTTGTAACGGCTGCTGCACATCATGCAGACATACCTGACAATCAGGCACCTGCTGTTGCAGCTGCGCAGCAATATGCTGCATGATTTTTAAGGTTTGTCCGTCCGTGCTGGAATAGAGCAATAAATAAGTCTGAGCCATGATCAGTTTTTCCAGAATGTTGGGGTAAACAAGACCAACAGGGTAAACACTTCCAAGCGGCCAAACAGCATCGCGACCACCAAAATCCATTTCGCGCTGTTATTCAGGTCAGCAAAGTGCGGGGCGACCGAGCCTAGGCCCGGACCTAAGTTGTTCAAACTGGCGGCCACGGCCGAAAAGGCGGTCAACTCATCCACCCCTGTGGCAATCACGGCCAGCAAGCAAAGCATAAACACCAAGGCATAGGCGGAGAAAAATCCCCACACCCCTTCAATGATGCGCTCCGGTAGGGCGCGGCGGCCCAGTTTTATCGAGTAGACCGCGCTGGGGTGCACCAGACGCTTTAATTCGCGGTTGCCCTGCAAGCACAGTAAAAGAATGCGGATCACTTTCAAGCCGCCGCCGGTCGAGCCGGCGCAGCCACCAATAAAGGAAGAGAATAATAACAGCAGCGGCAAGAACAGTGGCCAGTCTGCAAAGCTGGCGGTAGAAAAGCCGGCGGTGGTACTGATAGAAACCGATTGGAAAAACGCGTTATCCAGCGCCAGCTGCCAAGTGTCATACACCTGCTTATTCATCAACACGGCAAAGCAAATCAGCGTCAGGCTCAGCTGAACCAGCAGGAAAAAGCGGCATTCTGGATCGCGCCAATACAAACGCCACGGGGTACGGCTGGTGAGCGCCGAAAAGTGCAGCGAGAAGTTACACCCAGCGATGATTAAAAAGACCCCAGTAATAATGTTGATCGCCGGACTATTAAAGTAGCCGATACTGGCATCGTGGGTGGAAAAGCCGCCGATCGCGATAGTGGCAAAGCTGTGACTAATGGCATCAAAGCCGGACATCCCCGCTAACCAAAAGGCCAAGGCGCAAGCGATGGTCAGCAAGACGTAAATCAACCATAAGGTTTTGGCCGTTTCAGCAATACGCGGGCGCATCTTGTTGTCTTTCAACGGCCCCGGCATTTCGGCCCGGTACAGCTGCATCCCCCCGACGCCTAATAGCGGCAAAATCGCCACCGCCAACACAATGATCCCCATGCCACCTAACCACTGCAGCATTTGACGATAAAACAGTAAGGCTTTGGGCAGGTTATCCAGACCGACAATCACCGTCGCACCAGTGGTCGTCAATCCTGAGAAGGATTCAAAGAATGCATCGGTAAAACTTAGCGGTAACTCCGCGGAATAGATGAAGGGCAACGCCCCCACACTGCCGAGCACCGTCCAGAACAGCACCACAATCACAAAGCCATCGCGGGATTTGAGCTCATGCTTGTGCCGGCGATTAGGAAACCACAGCAGCGCACCGATCACCACGGCGGTGACAAAGGTGGTCATAAACGCGGTGCCCGAACCGTCACGGTACAGCAGCGCCACCAGCGCCGGAACGCACATGGTGACGGAAAACAGCATGATCAGCATGCCAACGATTCGGGTAATAGAGCGCAACTGCATGCAAAAGCTATCCTTGGACGAAAACGGAGGGGGAATTATTCAGACAATGTCTGCAAGATCAAGCCACCGCGGGTGCGATCTTTGAGCGCTTGAGCAAAAAGGGTGACCTGCTCCGCAGGCAAACCGATACGCAAACGAATATTGCCGCCAAATTCCACCTCCTGCTTCTCACCGTCATACGCCGCCAATAAGGTTTCCACCAAACTTAACTGAGCATAGTCACAGGTTAAGTAAAAGGCTTGCCGCTCAACTTTCTCTACCGTGGTCAGCAGCTTTAACGCCTGTTGCACCCCATTGCCGTAGGCCCGCACCAAACCACCGGTACCGAGGCGGATCCCACCATAATAGCGGACTACCACCGCCGTCAGCTCACCGACCCCACTCCCCAGTAGGCAGTTGAGGATCGGTTTCCCTGCAGTGCCAGCAGGCTCACCATCATCGGAAAAGCCCAGCTGCTGCGAGTCAGTCGGCGCACCGGCCACAAATGCCCAGCAGTGATGCCGAGCCTGAGGGTGAGCCGCTTTCGCCGCCTGAACAAAGGCCCGGGCCTGCTCGCTGCCCGGGGTATGTGCCAGTAAGGTGATAAAGCGACTTTTCTTTATTTCTTCAGCAAACTCGACCGCGGAGGCCGGAATGGGGTAGTGCGCCATCAGTTCAGTGCCAGATCCCGCGTCAGGTTTTCAATGCCGCCTTCGGTGATCACGATATTGTCTTCAATACGGATCCCACCAAATGGACGCAGCGCATCGATGCGTGCCCAGTTAATGTGGCTGTTCAGGGCGTGGTTTTTCCAAGGCTCGAGCAAAGAATCAATGAAATACAAACCCGGCTCGATAGTCAGCACCATGCGCGGCGCCAGTTCCCGCGTACAACGCAGGGCCGGATAGGCCGCAGGCGCAGCCAGATGAGTGCCTTGTTCATCTTGCATGAAACCGGCCACATCGTGCACTTGCAGGCCGAGTAAGTGACCCAAACCATGTGGCATGAAGCTACCAGTCAACCCTTCGTTGACCATATCTTCTTCATTGAGACGCACAATATCGTGCTCACGCAGCATGCGCGCAATACGCTGGTGCATCTGCAGATTCAGATCAGGGTAGCGCTGGCCCGGTTCAATCGTGGCAATCAGCTCTTGCTGATGACGATGCATATCGCGGATCAGCGCAGCAAAATCATTCTCTTCGCGGGCGTAGGTACGGGTGATATCGGCGACATAACCGTTAAAGGTCGCGCCCGCATCCAGCAAGAAGCTGTCGCTGCTGGCGGGGGTTTTACGCTGCAAGGTGGTGTAGTGCAAAATCGCGCCATGCTGATTCAAGGCCACGATATTGGTGTACGGCACCTCAGTATCACTTTGACCGGTAGCCGCCAGATACGCCAAGTTGATATCAAACTCGCTCATGCCGGCCATAAAGGCATCGTGCGCTGCGCGGTGACCATCAACGGCAATCTTCTGAGCGCTGCGCATACACTGCAGCTCGTAATCAGTTTTGTAAGCGCGCTGATAATGCAGCGTATTAAGTAGCGCGGGCGGGTTAATCTGACCAATCCCGGCTTCACGAGCCAACTGCTCGCTCGAGCCGATGTAGCCCCACTCGGCGCGCGCCGCCGGCAGATACTGCTCTATGTCACGCGGTTGGCGCAGCACGACTATCTCAAACTCTTCGGCCCAGTACTCTTGCGGTACCGGCTCGACCGCATGCCAATAATCCACCGGAGAATAGAAGAACAGACGCGGGCGATTCACGCCATCGACTTGCAGCCAGCAATGCGGCACATTCGTCAGCGGCAACCAGGCATTGAAATGCGGATTAACCTTAAACGGATAAGTATTGTCATCCAGAAATGCGTAAATCGGCTCGCCGGAGTGGATCAGCAGCCCTTGCAGCTGGTCACGTTCCAATACGGCCCGGGTGCGACTCTGTAGCTCGGCAATATGCGCGCGGTAAGCGTGTTCCATGAAAATACCCTTTCTTCTATTCATCACTGAATTCCCATAGTAGCACAGCCAATGTGCCCTGTGGCGCTTCGGCCATCGCGTAACCTTGCCCGTCAATCAGCACAAAATCTCCACATCGCCCCTTAAGGATATTGCGGTTTTTCGCCGCTGAATCGAGCCTCCTCATGGTTAACAAAAAATTAAACAAATGTTTTAAATGAGTGTTGAAATATTGTTAATTTGAAAGCACACTGGTTAAAAATATGACACTGGCTCGTTATCCGGTGCGTACCCTCTGCTGGCTGCGGCCAGTGTTGCCCCCGGAGAGATCCGGCTCTGGAGATAGAAGATGCTTTATCAAAGCCCAACCCTGACCCTGCGCTGGCTGACTGACGGGATTGCCGAACTGCAATTTTCCGCCCAGTCCGCCGCCGTCAACAAATTCGATCTGCAGACCTTAACCAGCCTCGGTGAAGCGCTGGAGCTGTTGCAAGGGCAAACCGCCCTGCAAGGTCTGTTGGTCAGTTCAGCCAAAGACTCTTTTATTGTCGGCGCTGACATCACCGAATTCCTCGGCCTGTTTGCATTGCCAGCAGAGGAGCTGCAACGCTGGCTGGCACGAGCCAATGCCATTTTCAATCAGCTGGAAGATCTGCCGGTCCCCACCGTTTGCGCCGTCAACGGAATTGCCCTTGGCGGGGGATTGGAGTGCGTGCTGGCCACCGATCTGCGCATCGGTGATAGCCAAGCGCGAGTCGGTCTGCCAGAAACCAAACTCGGTATCATGCCGGGCTTTGGCGGCACCGTGCGTTTACCTCGTCTGATTGGCGCCGATAGCGCACTGGAGCTGATCACCGCCGGTAAAGAAATCGGCGCTGACGCGGCCTTAAAGCTGGGTATTCTGGATGCGGTGGTCGCCAGCGATAAACTGCATGCTGCGGCGCTGCAAATGCTCAACGAGGCGATAGCAGGTCGGTTGAACTGGCAAGCTCGGCGACAGGTCAAATTGCAACCGCTGTCCCTCAATGCCACCGAAGCGGCCATGAGTTTTAGCACCGCTAAAGCGATGGTGCTGCAAATTGCCGGCAAACACTATCCGGCACCACTGGCCGCCGTCAGTAGTGTGGAAGCGGCGGCGCGCTGTACGCGCGATGCGGCGCTGGATATTGAAACTCGCCACTTTATTCCGCTGGCCAAATCCGATGTTGCCACCGCGTTGGTGGGGATCTTCTTGGGCGATCAGTTGCTGAAAAGCAAAGCCAAGCAAGCGGCCAAAGCCGGCAAACCCACCGCGCATGCTGCGGTACTGGGCGCAGGCATTATGGGCGGCGGTATTGCCTACCAGTCCGCTCTCAAAGGCGTACCGGTTCTGATGAAAGACATCAGCGAAAAATCCCTCACGTTAGGGATGACCGAAGCGGCCAAATTGCTGGATAAACAGCGCGAGCAAGGCAAAATCAGCGGCCTGCAGATGGCACAAACCCTGACTGCCATCACGCCAAGCCTCAACTACGCCGGTATCGAGCGCAGTGACATCGTGGTCGAAGCGGTGGTGGAGAACCCGAAAATCAAACAAAGCGTACTGGCTGAAGTTGAACAACTGCTGCCAATCGACGCCGTGCTGACGTCTAACACCTCCACCATCCCGATTAACGTGCTGGCCAGTGCCCTGCAGCGGCCAGAAAACTTCTGCGGCATGCACTTTTTCAATCCGGTACACCGGATGCCATTGGTTGAGATCATCCGTGGCGAGCGCACCTCTGAAGAGACCATCGCCCGCGTAGTGGCGTATGCCGCCAAAATGGGCAAATCACCGATTGTAGTGAATGACTGCCCGGGCTTTTTCGTCAACCGCGTCCTGTTCCCGTATTTTGCTGGCTTTAGCCTGCTGCTGCGCGATGGCGCTGACTTCCAGCAAATCGACAAAGTGATGGAAAAACAATTTGGTTGGCCTATGGGCCCGGCCTATTTGTTGGATGTGGTGGGGATGGATACCGCGCATCACGCCCAAGCGGTGATGGCAGCCGGTTTCCCGCAGCGGATGCAAAAAGATTACCGCGATGCGGTCGACGTGATGTTCGAGTTGCAGCGTTTTGGCCAGAAAAACGGACAAGGCTTCTATCGCTATACCCAAGATGCCAAGGGCAAGCCGAAGAAAGAGGCCGATCCCGCCACCTACACCTTGCTGAGCGAGGTATGCGCGCCACGGCGCGAGTTTAGCAGCGAAGAGATTATCGCCCGTTTGATGATCCCGATGGTCAACGAAGTGGTGCGCTGCTTGGAAGAAGGCATTATCGGTAGCGCCGCCGAAGCGGACATGGCACTGATTTATGGCTTGGGCTTCCCACCGTTCCGTGGCGGTGCCTGCCGTTATCTGGATAGCCTCGGTAGCGCTCACTATGTGGCACAGGCCGATGCCTTAAGTGCGCTGGGCGCCTTGTATCAGGTTCCGGATGGACTGCGTGATAAAGCCAGCCGTAACGACACTTATTATCCGCGCCATCGCCTGCCGGCCTGAGGGAGAAATTGAACATGAAAAACGTTGTCATTGTTGACTGCCTACGCACCCCGATGGGCCGCTCTAAGGGTGGGGCATTTCGTCATGTGAGAGCCGAAGATTTATCGGCACATCTGATGCGCGAACTGCTGCGCCGTAATCCCCAAGTGGCCCCTACGGCACTGGAAGATATTTATTGGGGTTGCGTGCAGCAAACTCTGGAGCAGGGCTTTAACATTGCCCGTAACGCCTCACTGCTGGCGGGGATCCCGCACTCCGTGGGCGCGGTCACGGTGAACCGCTTGTGCGGCTCTTCGATGCAAGCGCTGCACGATGCCACCCGCGCCATCATGACCGGCGATGGTGAGATCTTCATGATTGGTGGGGTCGAGCACATGGGGCATGTGCCGATGTCGCTCGGCGTCGACTTCCATCCGGGGTTGTCACGCTCCGTAGCCAAAGCGGCGGGAATGATGGGTTTAACCGCCGAGATGCTCGGTCGCCTGCACGGCATTAGCCGCCAGATGCAAGACGAGTTCGCTGCGCGTTCGCACCAGCGCGCCCATCAAGCCACCGTCGAAGGCCGTTTTAAGGCTGAAATTGCTCCACTGACGGGCCATGATGCCGACGGCACGCTGACGTTGTTCGATTTTGATGAAGTGATCCGGCCGGAAACGACCGTGGCGTCACTCAGCACCTTGCGTCCGGCCTTTGATCCGGTCAACGGCACCGTCACCGCCGGCTCGTCGTCAGCGCTATCTGATGGCGCTGCCGCGATGCTGCTGATGAGCGAGGATAAAGCCCGTGAGTTAGGGCTCCCGATCCGTGCGCGCATCAAAGCGATGGCGATTGCCGGGTGTGACCCGTCCATCATGGGTTATGGCCCAGTACCGGCCAGCCGCAAGGCGCTACAGCGCGCCGGTTTAACGATCGCCGATATCGATGTGGTCGAGTTAAACGAAGCCTTCGCCGCCCAAAGCTTGCCGTGCGTGAAAGACTTAGGCTTGCTGGAGGTGATGGACGACAAGGTCAACCTCAACGGCGGCGCGATTGCCTTAGGCCACCCACTCGGTTGCTCTGGCGCGCGGATCTCCACCACTTTGATTAACCTGATGGAAGCGCGCGATGCCAAGTTTGGTCTGGCGACCATGTGTATCGGGTTAGGTCAGGGGATTGCCACAGTCTTTGAGCGCGTGTAAATCTCGCGCGCGGTAAAACAAAACGGCAGGACCCAGATCCTGCCGTTGTTCGTTTACGCAGCCCTCTTCCCCGAACCTATTCGCGGCAAGAGTTCACCCCCCCATTAAAATCGGGTGAGCCTTTCATCCGCCGTACACAGGCTGTTGTGATGGCGTTCTACCCGCAGTGCTTGGCCGATAATGCCGGCACTGGCGACAAAAATCTGCATATAGCCAAACAGCTCCAGCGTCTCTTCCACCGTTTCTTTGATCATGCGCGCATAGCCGTCTTGCAGCAGCATCTGCCACAAACTGCTCATCCCCATCAAGCGGGAGAACACCAGCAAGGTCACCAGACCACACAGCATGCCTCCAAAAAACGGACTGCGTACCATCATCGCCAAACCGCGCAAAGTAGCCGCCCGCTCTTTCCACGCCACGCTGAGCGCCAAACCAGCCACCAGCAGCGCCGGTACCACCCAAAAGCCGTGGAACACCACATCCAAAAAAGCATCCAGTTCGCGGATCAGCAAGCAGGCAAAAAAGCCGCCCACCAAGGTCGCCGCCGGGCGCCATAAGCGGCTATGCCGAGCCAGCGCAAAATAACCCAACACCAGCAAAAACAGTAATACCTCTTGGGTCAGCTCCACCCAAGAAAACTCCGACAGGTTATGGGCATCGAAATAGACATCCAGCCGGAGTAATCCCACCATGCCTGCAGCGCATAGCGCCAATACCACAAACGCCAGTAAGGCGCGCAGGACCACTGCTAAATCAGTCTTCATGCTGTTCTCTATTGATGTGCAAATCATGCTTAGTTACATAAAATGTTGCCAAATTATGTGACCAAGTTCAAATAAAGAACACCCATTAAGGCCAATCCCAGCCGGATAAAACAGACAATTAATTTATATTTGTATTATTAATCAATAAGAAAGAGATCAGTCCGCTGCTGATAAAAAACCGCGCTCGAAACCGAACCCGACCGCAGAAGCCACCAGTGCCAGTAGCGTAAGTGGTGAGCAGGATGTTTCCAGCCATTGCAATAACAGCAAGCTGGTGGAGATGAAACACAGGGCGCCGTACATGGCGAGACGGTCATTCAACGTAAACATGAGAGGATCCCCGCAGCAGTGCCTAGCCTGAGGATTACCCTAATCGATGGCAGATTTTTTGCTGTTAGCCTGTTGGCAATTTGCCCCTTTTTTACGCTAAAGATTGGAGATGTGTGAGTTTACTCATTAAACTACTGCGCATATCCACTGCCCACCGCTCGCGCTGCGCGAGCAGAGTCACGGGCAGCATTAACGCTCAGACTTTTGACTTGCAGGATTGCTGTAGCATGAATTCCGTTGTCCCAGATCACACACTGGATGCCCAAGGGCTACGCTGCCCAGAGCCGGTGATGATGGTGCGTAAAACCATCCGCAATCTGACCACAGGTCAGACGCTGCTGATTGTGGCGGACGATCCGTCCACCACCCGCGATATTCCCAGCTTCTGCCGCTTTATGGATCACCAGTTGCTCGAGGCCCAAACCGAGAGCCTGCCGTATCGCTATCTGATCCGCAAAGGCGCGTAAAGCAAACAACGCTTAACGGCCAACTCGCGCATTCAGACTATGCCTCCGGCCAGCTGTCACTCGATTCCGCGCGATTTTGTTGCAGCTGATTGACCTGATGGCGCAGACGGCGATTTTCTTCCCGCAGCGGCTGCACATAACGCCAGCGGATCCACGACTCCAACGCTAAATAACCGGTGATCAGGCAGCCAATCAACAGCGGTAAGCCGGCATCGGTTAAGATCAGCGCCAGCATGTTGAGCAAAAAGGCAAAGTGAAAAAACAGACACTGCTTTTTCGCCGATAACAGTGGAAAACGTCGCCACATAAGCTGCTCCTTATCGGTATGGGTCTGACCCAAAGCGACATCGGGTGTTTGCACTCTCGACAGGTTCACTCCCGAAGCCCTCTTCAGTGTAGAAGTCCTACGCGCAGTCGGCTGCCGCGCCGGTCGCAAATCGGTGATTTTCTCTTTACGCCGAGCGCCTTCTGACAAGCTATAATCAGCGGCCAAGAGGCTGCCGTCCCAAAGCAGCTGGCGGATATCGGCGAGTGCCAAGCACCGCCATCCTTCCCTACCCCGTTTTATATTTAGCAAGGAGAGTGCATGAGCAGTATCGAACGCATCGGCACCACGGCCCGTTGGTCAGACATCGTGATCCATAATCAAACCGTTTATCTGGTTGAAGTACCGAGCCAACTGGATGCCGATATCACCGGGCAAGCCCATGAGGTGCTGGCCAGCCTAGAGGCGCTGCTAAAACAAGCGGGCTCTGACAAATCGCGTATTCTATCAGCCACCATTTATCTGAAAGATATTAGCGAGATCGCGGCCTTTAATGCGGTGTGGGATGCTTGGCTGCCGAGCGGCAGTGCGCCGGTGCGAGCCTGTGTGCAGGCAGTGATGGCCGATCCGGGTTACCGCGTCGAAATTCAGCTGACGGCGGCGCGCTAAGCGCGATTGTCCGCATCTCCGGCATTCCCTTCTTCTCTGCCAGTCGGTAAGTAAAGAAACTGCAGAGATAAAAAAACCGCGGCCCCTTTCGGTGACAGCGGTTTTTTCTACCTGTTACGGTAGCAGCCAAATCACTGGATTGGGCTTAAGGTGATCTCAACACGGCGGTTTTGCGCACGGCCGCTTTCGGTGTTGTTAGAGGCGATCGGATTATCCGGGCCGGCACCGTAGGTACGCAGACGAGAGGCTGACACGCCCTGCATCATCAGGTTTGATGCCACAGACTGCGCACGACGCTCAGACAGCTGCATGTTGTAAGCGCGCTTACCGGTGCTGTCGGTATAACCGATGATGTTCACCATGGTCTTTTCGTATTCTTTCAGGATCATGGCCACACCACTTAAGGTGTTGATACCGGCAGGCTTCAGGCTGGTGCTGTTGGTATCAAACGTCACGTTGTTTGGCATGTTCAGGATGATGTTGTTACCGTCACGGGTCACACTCACACCAGTGCCTCGCAGCTGCTGACGCAACTTCGCTTCTTGCACATCCATGTAATAACCGATACCACCACCCAGCGCTGCACCGGCTGCGGCACCAATCAAAGCACCTTTACCGCGGTCTTTCTTGGAAGAAGAGGCCACACCAATCAATGCCCCCGCTAATGCACCTATCGCAGAGCCACTCGCTGCTTTCGCAGTCTGCTCTTCATTGGTGTACGGGTTTACCGTGGTACAACCGGACAGAGCCACGGAAACACACAGAGCGCCAACCAGCGCTTTGATTTTATTACTCATTATTGTTTACCTAACTTATTCCATCTACGCGCACAAAAACGGGTTGCCGGTAAACCGACCCCCCTTGCCCAGCGCTACGGGACATTGAAGCGCCGTATTGCATCAATTCGGTCTGCATTTGGCAACCCATTTCATGCGCAGGCCTGCATTCCTGACACTTTGTATACTCACTTTCGCGCTAGCAGCAGGCCCAATGGCGGTTTACCACAGCAAAGTGATAATCCCGAGCGCAGCAAACACCATCGCTGCCGCGCGGTGGCCCCAATCCGACTTCATATACGGACTTAAGCGTTCACCAAACCACAGCATCGGCGCATTGGCGGCAATCATGCCCAAGGTCGAACCGATCATCACCAGCGTCACGTTGTCATAACGCGCGCCAAGCAACGTGGTCGCAATTTGGGTTTTATCGCCAATCTCGGCAATAAAGAAGATCACCAGTGATGTCCAGAAAGGATGCCCGCCCTTCACTTCACCGTTATCTTTATCCGGGATCAGCACCCAACCGGCCATCAGCAGGAAGCCGACGCCCACTACCCAACGCATAATCTCCGGCGTTAAATAGTTGCTCAGCTCCACCCCAATCCAGGCAGCCAGAAAGTGATTAAACAAAGTGGCACAAACAATAGCAGCCAGAATCCACCAAGGTTTGCGAAAACGTGCCACCAGCAGCAAAGTCAGCAGTTGGGTTCTATCGCCCATTTCGGCCAACGCCACGGAAGCAAAGGAAGTTGCAATTATCGACACGACATACTCATCAGGGGCGGGGGCCAACGTAAACATATGGCGTAACGCTGTCCCCGCCCCTGCGGTTACAGTCGTTAGCCATAGGTCTCGTCAACCTCAAAGATGCGAGGCCGCTGCCGCCATGCCCTTCGGGCAAGTTTGTTGACGACAGCTTTGCTACACCGAACAGGTACTGGCGTACCGGCAACGTATGTTGCAAAAGACTACTCCCCCATGACGGAAGAGAGACGTATCCGAAACAGAGAAAAGGACACGAAACGCCGGCATTTTACTGACTAAAAACCGCTGAAACAAGCAGCAATTCACTACCGATTGTCGTCTTTATCCGTAACGTGCGCACCATTACAGCGTGTATGCCAGTCACAGCTGGTGAGATGATCGTTCACCAAACCGGCCGCTTGCATAAAGGCATAACAGATAGTGGGGCCAACAAAGGTAAAGCCGCGCTTTTTCAACGCCTTGCTCATCGCCACCGACGCCGGCGTACTGGCCGGCACCTGCTCTGCGCTGGCAAAATGATTGATCTGCGGCTGCCCACCGACAAACGACCACAGCAGAGTACTGAAGTCTTCTCCCTGCGCTTGAAGCGCCAAATAGGCTCGCGCATTTTGCACTAGCGCGGCCAGCTTACGCCGGTTACGAATCAGGCCGCTGTCTTGCATGAATTCAGCCAACTGCGCCTCACTGAGCGCGGCCATGCGGCCGGCCGCAAAGCCGAAAAAGCAGTGCCGGTAGTGCGCCCGCTTTTTCAGTACCGTGATCCAAGATAGCCCCGCTTGCTGACCTTCCAGACACAACAGTTCAAACAGACGGTCGCCGTCATACAAAGGGCGTCCCCACTCCTGATCGTGATAAGCCAGATAAAGAGGATCGTCACTCACCCAGTTGCAACGCTGCATTCCGCCTCCTTTAAGTGTTTCTATTAAAGCTGTGCAAACGGTATACTAATTTCCTTTATCTCAACCTCAGCGAATTGGCAATCCATAATTATGGCTAAGTTCGATATTAAGACCTTTCAAGGCCTGATCCTGACTTTGCAGGACTACTGGGCCCGTCAGGGTTGCACCATTGTGCAGCCGCTCGATATGGAAGTGGGTGCCGGTACCTCCCACCCGATGACTTGTCTGCGCGCACTGGGCCCAGAGCCGATTGCAGCCGCTTACGTACAGCCATCCCGCCGCCCAACTGACGGCCGTTACGGGGAAAACCCGAACCGTCTGCAGCACTACTATCAGTTCCAGGTGATCATCAAGCCTTCTCCTGACAACATTCAGGAGCTGTACTTAGGCTCGCTCAAAGAGCTGGGGCTCGATCCGCTCATCCACGACATCCGCTTCGTGGAAGATAACTGGGAAAACCCAACGCTGGGTGCCTGGGGTCTGGGCTGGGAAGTGTGGCTGAACGGTATGGAAGTCACCCAGTTCACCTACTTCCAGCAAGTCGGCGGTCTGGAGTGTAAGCCGGTGACCGGTGAGATCACCTATGGTCTTGAGCGTCTGGCCATGTACATTCAGGGCGTAGACAGCGTTTACGATCTGGTATGGAGTGACGGTCCGCTGGGTAAAACCACCTACGGCGATGTGTTCCACCAGAACGAAGTGGAGCAATCCACCTATAACTTCGAACATGCCGATGTGGATTTCCTGTTCCAGTGCTTCGAACAGTACGAGAAAGAAGCCCTGCACCTGCTGAATCTGGAAAAGCCACTGCCATTGCCAGCGTATGAGCGCATTTTGAAGGCGGCCCACTCCTTCAACCTGCTGGATGCCCGTAAAGCGATTTCGGTGACCGAGCGTCAACGTTACATCCTGCGCATCCGTACGCTGACCAAAGCGGTAGCCGAAGCTTACTATGCCTCTCGTGAGGCGCTGGGCTTCCCTATGTGTCAGCGTGAAACTCACCCAGCAGAGGCGAAATGATATGACGCAACAAGCGACCTTTCTGGTAGAAATCGGTACCGAAGAGCTGCCACCAAAATCCCTGCGCGCACTGGCCGAAGCCTTTGCCGCTAACTTCACTGCCGAGCTGGATAAAGCCAATCTGGCGCACGGCCCAGTGCAGTGGTTTGCTGCGCCGCGTCGTCTGGCGCTGAAAGTGATCGACCTGCAAAAATCCCAGCCGGATCAGCAGATTGAAAAACGCGGCCCTGCGGTTGCCCAAGCATTTGGCGCGGATGGTCAACCGACCAAAGCCGCTGAAGGCTGGGCGCGCGGTTGCGGGATCACCGTCGACCAAGCCGAGCGTATGGTGACCGATAAAGGCGAATGGCTGCTGCACCGCGCCGTAGTCGCCGGTCGTCCAGCCAAAGAGCTGCTGTGCGACATGGTCGATAGCGCGCTGGCCAAACTGCCAATGCCAAAGCCAATGCGCTGGGGCGACAAGAGCACCTACTTTATCCGTCCAGTGCACACCGTTACCCTGCTGCTGGATGACGAGCTGGTTCCTGGCACCATTTTGGGGATCCACTCCGATCGCGTCATTCGCGGCCACCGCTTCATGGGCGAAGCCGAGTTTGAAATCGAGCACGCCGAGCAATACCCAGAGCTGCTGCGCCAGCGCGGTAAAGTGGTTGCTGACTACGCTGAGCGTAAAGCACTGATCCTGCGTGATGCCGAGCAAGCGGCGGCTGAGCTGGGCGGTAAAGCTGACATCAGCGAAAGCCTGCTGGAAGAAGTCACCTCACTGGTGGAATGGCCAGTGGTGCTGACCGCCAAGTTCGAAGAGAAATTCTTGGCGGTGCCAGCCGAAGCGCTGGTGTACACCATGAAAGGTGATCAGAAGTACTTCCCAGTCTACGCCGCCGACGGCAAACTGCTGCCAAACTTCATCTTTGTGACCAACATTGAGTCCAAAGATCCGCAGCAAATCATCAGCGGTAACGAGAAAGTGGTGCGCCCACGTCTGTCGGATGCGGAGTTCTTCTTCAAGACTGACCTGAAGCACAAGCTGGCTGACCGTCTGCCACGTCTGGAAACCGTGCTGTTCCAACAGCAACTGGGAACCCTGCGTGACAAGACCGATCGCATCGAGCAGATGGCCGGTTTCATCGCCAGCCAAATCGGTGCCGATGTAAACCACGCGCGTCGCGCCGGTTTGCTGTCTAAGTGTGACCTGATGACCAACATGGTGTTCGAATTTACCGACACCCAAGGCGTCATGGGCATGCACTATGCCCGTCATGATGGCGAAGCCGAAGATGTGGCGGTAGCCCTGAACGAGCAGTACATGCCGCGCTTTGCCGGCGATGCCCTGCCATCTTCAGCGGTCGCCTGCGCCGTCGCGATTGCCGACAAGATGGATACCCTGGCCGGTATTTTCGGCATCGGTCAACACCCGAAAGGGGATAAAGACCCGTTCGCCCTGCGCCGCGCCGCATTGGGCGTGCTGCGGATCATCGTGGAAAAAGACCTACCATTGGATCTGACCGCGCTGACCGAGCATGCGGTAGCCCTGTACGGTGACAAGCTGAGCAATGCCAACATGGTCATTGACGTGGTCGACTTCATGCTGGGCCGTTTCCGCGCTTGGTATCAAGACGAAGGCTTCAGCGTTGATGTGATCCAAGCGGTACTGGCACGTCGTCCTACCCGTCCAGCCGATTTTGATGCCCGCGTGAAAGCGGTATCGCACTTCCGTACTCTGGATGCGGCGGCGGCACTGGCAGCGGCCAACAAGCGGGTATCCAACATTCTGGCGAAAGTAGAAGGCGCGCTACCAAGTGCTATCGACAGCAGCCTGCTGCAAGAGCCGGCTGAAAAAGCGCTGGCCGAGCAAGTGCAGAGCCTGTCTGCCAAGCTGCAGCCACTGTTTGCTGAAGGTCGCTACCAAGAAGCGCTGACTGAACTGGCCGCCCTGCGCGAGCCGGTCGACGCCTTCTTTGACAGCGTGATGGTCATGGCGGATGACGTTGCCCTGCGTAACAACCGTCTGACCCTGCTGAGCACCCTGCGCGATCTGTTCTTGCAAGTGGCGGATATCTCCGTACTGCAATAAGCAGCGGTAAGCATCGTGACTAACCCCGCTTCGGCGGGGTTTTTTTATGCCCTGTCCTTATCTGCCCACGTATCCATTTTTATCCCCATGCCAACCCGCAATAACTACCATGGCATACAGCGCACGGTAATGCTTGGTTACACAGTACGGCCACGCAAAACGCGCTAACCATAGCCAAGCGTCGCCCTACGATCTATGGTTAGCAGCATCGCACCTTTTTTATTCGATTGACGTTATCCCTGTCCGGCTCTGGCTCCCGATGAGTCGGCCCGTCTCAGGCTGAGGATCTCTTCATGCACTTCTCGCAATTTGGCGAAAAATTCATGCGTCCTGCCGGCGTAACCCAGATGATGAGCGATCTGGAAGACGGTATCTACAGCGCCGATACCGTGATGTTAGGCGGAGGCAACCCCGCTTCCATCCCCGAAATAGAGGCGTATATTGCACAGCAACTGGCCACGCTGCAGCAGCAAGGTGAGCTGCGCGAGCTGGTGTGTAACTACAGCCCTCCGCCACGTGGGGAGGATTTTGCCACTACCTTGTGCCGGCTGTTTAACCAGCTGTATGACTGGGATCTCACCCCGGACAACATTGCCCTGACCAACGGCAGCCAGTGCGCCTTTTTTTACCTGTTTAACCTGTTTGCCGGCCATGATGCGCACGGTCGCCAGCGTAAAGTGTTATTTCCCCTCAACCCAGAGTACATTGGCTATACCGATGCTGGCTTAGAAGCCGGTCAGTTTATCTCGACCCATCCGCATATTCAGATGCAGGATGATGGCTTTTTCAAATATCACATCGATTTCGAGCGCCTGCCGCTGGATGACAATACCGGCCTGATTTGTGTCTCACGCCCAACCAATCCCACCGGCAACGTGATCACCGATAGCGAGCTCGAACGCCTGAGCGAGTTGGCGCAACAACACGATATTCCGCTGCTGATTGATAATGCCTACGGTCAACCGTTCCCTGACTTGCTGTACAGCAGCGCCTCGTTACCGTGGAACAGCCACACTATCTTGTGCATGAGCTTGTCCAAAATCGGTTTACCGGGCACCCGCTGCGGACTGGTGATCGCCGCGCCGGAGATTATCCGCGCCATTCGTAACCTCAATAGCATCATCAGTTTGTCCGTCAACGCCTTAGGCCCGTTGCTGCTGCAAGAGATGATCCAGCGTAACGATTTGCTCGACCTGTGCCAGAGCATCATCCGGCCGTATTACCAGAATAAAATCAATAAAGCGGTACACCTGCTGCGGCGCCATCTGTCGGCTTCGCTCTGTCAGGTGCATCGTCCGGAAGGGGCGTTTTTCCTCTGGCTGTGGTTCCCAAAACTCACCATCAGCACCGATGAGCTGTACCAGCATCTCAAGGCGCGCAAAGTGATTGTGGTGCCGGGCAGCTTCTTTGAGCTGGGTCTGGATGCGCCGTGGCCACATTTGCGCCAATGCATCCGGATCACCGTGATCCCCGATGCCGCTACCTTGGATCGTGGCCTGAAGATCCTCGCCGATGAAGTGATCCGCGCCAGCGCCTGATCCGTCACATATACCGCACGACACAACATCACAGCGCAGTCACCGATAAGGTGCTCACTGCGCCGTGGTGCTTTTTCTCTACCGCTCTTTTTTAGCACCGCCAACCAGCATGTCTCAGCACGTCAACGTGATTAAATTTGCCGCACTTTCCCTTGCCGATTGCGCCCTTATGCCGTTATGGTAAGAAAAAAACGCTGCGTTATTGCTCAATATGACGCAATGACACTCCATATCGGCACAGGAAGTGATTTTCCCTTATGAACTGGTCTTTGTTTGGTGACAAATTTACCCGGCAAGCTGGCATTACCCAGCTGATGGACGATCTGAATGACGGACTGCGCACGCCGGGCGCCATCATGCTCGGCGGTGGGAATCCGGCGCGCATCCCGCAGATGCAAGATTACTTTACCGAGCGCTGTCGTCATCTGCTCGACAGCGGTGAGCTCACCGATGCGCTGTGTAACTACGACGGCCCGCAAGGCAAAGACAGCTTCTTGCACGCATTAGCCGCTTGGCTGCAACAGCAGTTTGGCTGGCCACTGACCGCCGAACACATCGCCCTGACCAACGGCAGCCAGAGTGCCTTTTTTTATCTGTTCAACCTGCTGGCTGGCCCAAATGCTGCAGGTCAGCAAAAGCGGATTTTATTTCCGCTGGCCCCCGAATACTTAGGCTACACCGACGGCGGCCTGCAAGATTCGCAGTTTCTGGCCCATCGCCCCCTGATTGAAGAGCTGGACGACGGCTTTTTCAAATACCATATCGACTTTGATACCTTGCCACTGGGTGAGGATATCGGCCTGATTTGCGTGTCGCGCCCCACCAATCCCACCGGCAATGTGCTGACCGATCAGGAAATTACCCGCCTTGATGAGCTCGCGCGTGCCCATCGCATTCCGCTGCTCATCGACAACGCTTACGGTTTGCCGTTTCCCGGCATCATCTTCAATGACGCCAAACCACACTGGAATGACAACACCATCTTGTGCATGAGCCTGTCTAAACTGGGGCTCCCGGGTCTGCGCTGCGGCATTGTGATTGCCCACCCACGCATCATTCGCGCGATCGGCAACCTCAATGGCATTATCTCGCTGGCTCCCGGCAGTGTCGGACCTGCACTGGCGCTCGACATGCTGCGCCGTGGCGATCTGCTGCGCTTAAGTGAACAGGTGGTTCGTCCGTTCTATCAGCAACGCTTGAGCCAGACTCTCGCCATCTTGCGCCGTTATCTGCCCGCTAGCCGCTGTAAGATCCACCAGCCAGAAGGGGCGCTATTTTTATGGTTGTGGTTTGCAGGGCTACCTATCTCGACCCAAACCCTGTACGAACGCCTCAAAGCACGTGGTGTGCTGGTGGTTCCCGGCTGTCATTTCTTCACGGGGCTCGCGCAGCCGTGGCGGCATGCCGATGAGTGCATTCGCATGAACTATGTGCCAGAGCCAGAGTTGATTGAGCAAGGCGTGAAAATCTTAGCCGAAGAAATTGAGCGGGCGTGGCAGGAGGCGGACGCCGCACAGCCATTGAGCGAGTAAAGCGGCGCGCAAAAATATAGCGACTAACACCGATATAAAACAAACATACAGCAGACATAAAAAAACCCCGGTTAAACCGGGGTTTTTGTTTTCAAGCACCTGACATCAGAGGTCAGCGCGGCTTATTTTTTTACACACATTACGTGGTAAACGCCGTGCTCTTTCTCAGCACCTTCAGTTTCGTGTTCGAAACCTGGGAAGGTGTCATCCCACGCTTGCAGCGCTTTCAGGTAGCCAATTTGTGGGCTGTTGTCGTCGCCGAAGTTTTCGCCGGACATCAGCATTGGGATACCAGGTGGATAAGGAATTACAGAGTTCGCGGCAGTACGGCCAGCCAGCTCGTTCACAGATACCAGCTCAACATTGTCAGCCACCAATTGGCCATATGCTTTACGTGGCAGCATATCCATTTGTGGCAGAGTAGAGTAAGCCAGGTTCAGTTTCACGCTTGGGTTGTGAGTCTTCAGGAAGTCGATCATCTTGTCGCCCAGATCGTGCATACCCAGACCTGCGTACACTTCTGGTGCAGTGGCTACCAGACCTGGCAGAACTTCTTCCAGTGGAGTGTTGGCATCGTAGTGCTTTTTGAACGCCATCAGGCTGTTCATCAGAGTCACCCACTTACCTTTGGTTACGCCCATGGAGAACAGGAACATAACTTGGAAGTCAGTGGTACGGGTAGGAACGATACCTACGCTAGACAGATAAGCAGTTACCAGTGCAGCTGGAACGCCTTTCTCTTGCAGAGAACCGTCTTTGTTCAGACCCGGAGTCAGCAGGCTCACTTTAACTGGATCCAGCATTACCCAATCTTCATCCAGATCGGCAAAGCCGTGCCATTCGTCACCTGGGTTCAGTTTCCAGCAAGACTGTTCAGAGCTCAGCAGAGAAACTGGCGCTTCAGCGAAGTCATAAGACTCACCGCTTACTGGGTCGATAACAGTTTCTGGGTTCCAAGGCTTGAAGAACCAATCGTTGTTCTTCTCAGCATCGTGGAAAGAGCGCGCTACTGCTTGACGGAATTCAACCGCTTCAGTGATCACTTCAGTGGTCAGGTTGATACCTTGCTGACCATCCATCATCGCTGCCGCAACGTCGTTGGACGCAGCGATAGAGTACAGCGGAGAAGTGGTCGCGTGCATCATGTACGCTTGGCTGAATTGCTCTGGCTTGATGTTGCTACGGCCTTCACGCATGTGAATGTAAGAAGCCTGAGACAGCGCGTTCAGCAGTTTGTGCGTAGAGTGGGTAGCAAAGATAGTTGGTTGATCTTTACCGTGCGCTTCTTTATCACCACGCATTGCGTGGAAGCCCTTGTAGATAGGGTTGAAGCGAGAGTAACCGAACCAAGCTTCGTCGTAGTGAATACGATCAGTGCTTTGACCCAGCAGCTCTTGGATAGTGTCGCCGTTGTAGATCAGGCCGTCATAAGTACAGTTAGTTACCACACTGTAAGAAGGACGCTGATGTGGCGCTGCGCTCGCGAATTTGCTTTCTGCAATTTTCGCTTTGATAGCTTCAGGCTGCATCTGCTTCTTAGGGATTGGGCCGATGATGCCGTAAGCATTACGAGTTGGGGTCATGTAAACCGGTGCAACACCAGTCAGCATCAGACCTTGTTCGATAGATTTGTGGCTGTTACGGTCACAGATCGCGATATCGTCTTCAGAGCAGCACGCTTGGAAGATGGTACGGTTTGCACCGGAAGTACCAACGACCAGAGAGTAAGAACGGTCAGCACCGAATACGCGAGCGATATACTTCTCACTCTCACCGAAAGCACCGGTGTGGTCCAGCATTGAACCTAAAGAAGCACGTTCGATACCCATATCGGTACGGAAAATGTTTTCACCGTAGAAGTCGAAGAACTTACGACCGATAGGAGTCTTACAGAAACCGATACCACCTTGGTGGCCTGGCGCAGACCAGGAATACTCTTTCTCTTTCGCGTATTCCATCATGGCAGCCATCAGTGGCGGCATGATTGCTTTTTCATAGCGCGCAACGGCAGCTTGCAGACGGCCAACGATGAAATCAGTGGTGTCATCCAGGATCATGAAGGTTTCAGTCACCAGCTTCATCACTTCAGCAGTAACGGCTTTGTTGTCACCGTGAGAGCTTACCAGCAGGAATACTGGGGCTTTCTCGTGACGCAGACGCAGCTGCTTCAGGAAGTCGATGATTTCTGCAGACTCAGACGGAACCCACTCAGCCATTACGCAGTCAACTGCTGCAGTAGAGGTTACATAGGTGGTCGCGTTCTCGTAAGAGTGAGCAAACTGAACCTGTTCACCCTTGCTGGTCAGAGAGGTCACAATCTTTTCGATTGCTTCTTCCAGCGGAAGGTTAGTAACAGTGCTGTTTCCTACGATCAGATATTTCTTATCACACATAGATAAACCCATCATTCAAGGTGTACGCCGCACATACCAAGGTGTGCTCGGATAAATATCCGCAGACATTTATCGTCTGTACGTTATAAAACGGTGATTTGATAATGTATTCAGATTCTTCGAATAGATTCATTGAATAAAAGAACAATCTGAATACATAGTCAGATTGGCTGCGAACATTAAAGATAATCTGTCAGGTAAATAAGAAGACCAAAGATGGCTCTACGTTACCGTTACGTCGGAACCAATTAACAGATATCGCAGTCAATTAAAAAGATGGAACACAAACTCATCAAGCACAGTGATGGTAAATCCATTTTTTATTTTTTGCTATTAACTAATATGTCAAAACATTACAAAACAGCCTAGAGTGAATATAAACATACAAATACAAAATAACTATTCACTAATTTTTAGTCTGGCTGTATGATTACGCATAAATTTTAATTTAACGCTATAAATAGCGGTAAATAGTCGAGCTAAATACTCAGGAATAGATTGCAAAGCAAGAAAATTACCTAAATAATGCCGTGACTCAAGTCACAAAAAACCATGAAAAACGCTCATGGAAATAACTAGCAACACTTAACAACATTTCGTTTCCGCACCATACAAAATGATACCGCGAGCAATCTCTCGTTACCGCTCAACACATTTAAAATCCCATCCACATACATAAAACACAGTTGATCATAATTGTGCATACATAGAAATCGTTATTTCCACCATTAATAATCGCAAAAACAAGCAGATAGCCAAAACCACCTATTATTAAGCATAAATAATTCGTTACGTATTCTGGTGTTTTTTGTCGGAACTGAATTTGACCTAGATAGCTATCTACAATACTGTTTAAGCCGAAAAAGCAGCGTGCTGCTTAATTCCAATAAGTTTCATTCTTCATTTTCTTTTCGCCAGTTATGTAAGTTATTTCTCATATACTTCGGTATATGTGTTTTATGTCATTGGCTGACGATAGATATACAGAAACACACCGGAAATAAAACAATATTTGTCCGTGTATTTTATGCATGAATAAATACATTTTTATTTCTGGTTAAGCAAAAAGCATCAACATTATCGATTTCTAATATTAAAAGAATAATCCCTTTCGGAGATACAATTCATGGCTACAGAATCGAAAAAAATGGGGGTTGTCGGCCTGACCGTACTGGTTGCCGTTAATATGATGGGCTCCGGCATTATCATGTTACCGGCCAGTCTGGCACAGACCGGCGCCATCTCCATGCTCTCTTGGCTGGTTACCGCTGTCGGTGCCATGTGTATTGCTTACACCTTCGCAAAATGTGGTGCCTTCTGTAAGCGTGACGGCGGTATGTCTGCTTACTCTGAAGAAGCACACGGCAAATCTTCTTTCTTCATCGCCTCTTATACTTACTACGTGTGTCTGGTGATCAGCTGCGTAGCTATCGCGGTATCCGCAGCCGGTTACATGGCACCGTTCTTCCCGTGGATTAAAGCGACCCCAATCAACACCTTCATCACCGTTGTTGCCATCCTGATTGTGACCATGGTAGCGAACTTCAAGGGTCCTAAAATCACCGGTCAGATCTCTGGCTTCACCGTGTGGGGTATCATCCTGCCAGTAGCCGGTCTGTCTATCATCGGTTGGTTCTGGTTCGATCCAAAAATCTTTGCTGAAGCATGGAACCCGCACAACATGGGTACCGGTAGCGCTATCTCTTCTGGTATCGCACTGACCCTGTGGGCATTCCTGGGTATTGAATCTGCTGGTGCTAACTCTGGTGCGGTAGAAAACCCAGAGCGTAACGTACCACTGGCTTGCCTGTTCGGTACTGGCTTCGCAGCTATCGTGTACATCGCGTCTACCTCTGTAATCCAAGGTATCGTACCTAACGCGCAACTGGCTAACTCTGATGCGCCATTCGGTCTGGTGTTCTCCATGATGTTCACCCCACTGGTTGGTCAAATCGTTACTGCTCTGGCGGTTATCGCCTGTATCGGCTCCCTGCTGGGCTGGCAGTTCACCAACGCGCAGGTATCTAAAGCCGCTGCAGACATCCGTCTGTTCCCAGCAATCTTCGGTAAAGTGACTCGTGACGACGCACCAATCGCCGGTATGCTGATCATGCTGGTTCTGGAGCTGCTGCTGGCCTGTATGACCATCTCTCCAAACCTGCTCAAGCAGTTCAACGCCCTGCTGAACCTGGCCGTATTCATCAACATGGTGCCTTACGTACTGTCGATGACCGGTCTGCAAGTGATGCTGCGTAAGAACAAAGTCACCGAAAGCCAGTACAAAGCCGCCTCCATCGTGGGTACTCTGGCCGTGGCTTACAGCATCTACGGCGTGTATGCCTGTGGCGCTGATGCCGTGTTCGGTGGCTCTATCATCACGCTGATTGGTTATATCTTCTACGGCTTCCTGGCCGGTCGTGATACCAAACTGGCGATGGAAAACAGCAAATAAGTTTGCTGCTCGATTCAACGAAAAAGCCACACCCAAGGGTGTGGCTTTTTTATGTCTGCAATCTCTTATCTACCGCACGCGATCTCGACAGTCCCCATCGCACCGTTTCCCGTGTAGGTTTTAGCACTAGCAAGCCAAGCGCTAGCGATAATGACAGCGGAGCCTTCCCCCACGCCTCTCGCCAACACCACCCGCGCTTGCTACCACAGGTGTCAGCCTCGCCAGCCGATAAATCCGCCCCCTAAACTATGCTGCCAGAGACTCACACCGCTAGCCTCGGTTATTGAGTGCTCACTCTCGACGAATAACCCATCCCCTAATAACCCAATAACCCAATAACCCAATAACCCAATAACCGTACAACAGTGCATAACCTTGCCACCGAACTCTACCCGTATCATTCGCATAAAAAAGAATAATTATGCAAACAGTGCATAAACCATAGAATGCAGGTGTACGCGCGTTGAGAGGCATAATCTAGATCTCGATATCGTCATCCCCGGCACAACGCCTCACGGTGGTAAACGACAGACAAAAAAAAGCGACCCGTAGGTCGCTTTTTTCACGCAGAAATGAGACTTAACGTCTGCCGGCCTTGCTGGTCAGCTCGATAACCCGAAGTTTTGCCAGGGCTTTCGCCAGTTCCGCTGAGGCCTGAGCATAATCGATATCCCCGTGCGAACTTTTGATCTGCTCTTCGGCACGGCGTTTTGCTTCCTGTGCCCGCGCCAGATCCAAGTCCTGCCCACGGATAGCGGTATCCGCCAGTACGGTTACGGAAGTCGGCTGCACCTCGAGGATGCCGCCGGAAAGGTAAATCACCTCTTCCTTACCGTGCTGTTTGACGATCCGCACCATGCCCGGCTTAATGGCAGTCAGCAGTGGGGTGTGACCGGATAAAATACCCAGCTCACCTTCACTACCGGTCACCTGAATGGTTTCTACCAGACCGGAAAAAATACGTTTTTCCGCACTGACCACATCCAGATGAAAAGTTATTGCAGCCATATTGCCCTCCTCAACGAAGCATTAGTACTTCTTGGCTTTCTCAACCGCTTCGTCGATGCCACCGACCATGTAGAAGGCCTGTTCTGGCAGGTGGTCGAAATCACCTTCCAAAATGCCTTTAAAGCCACGGATGGTTTCCTTCAGCGGCACGTATTTGCCCGGTGAACCGGTAAATACTTCGGCCACGAAGAATGGCTGGGACAAGAAACGCTCGATCTTACGCGCACGAGCTACAATCAGCTTATCCTGCTCGGACAGTTCGTCCATACCCAGGATGGCGATGATGTCTTTCAGCTCTTTATAACGCTGCAGCACAGACTGCACTTCACGGGCCACATCATAGTGCTCTTGACCTACCACCAGCGGATCCAGCTGACGAGAGGTCGAGTCCAGCGGGTCAACCGCAGGATAGATACCCAGTGACGCAATCTGACGGCTCAGTACCACGGTCGCATCCAAGTGGGCGAAGGTGGTTGCTGGTGACGGGTCAGTCAAGTCATCCGCAGGTACGTATACCGCCTGTACCGAGGTAATAGAACCGGTACGGGTAGAGGTAATACGCTCTTGCAGTACACCCATCTCTTCCGCCAGCGTTGGCTGATAACCTACCGCAGAAGGCATACGGCCCAGCAGTGCCGATACTTCGGTCCCCGCCAGGGTATAACGGTAGATGTTATCGATGAACAGCAGTACGTCACGACCTTCATCACGGAATTTCTCCGCAATGGTCAGGCCGGTCAGTGCTACGCGCAGACGGTTACCTGGCGGCTCGTTCATCTGACCGTACACCAGGGATACTTTGTCCAGTACGTTGGAGTCTGTCATTTCGTGGTAGAAGTCGTTACCTTCACGGGTACGCTCACCCACGCCCGCAAACACGGAATAACCGGAGTGCTCGATCGCGATGTTACGGATCAGCTCCATCATGTTTACGGTTTTACCTACACCGGCACCACCGAACAGACCGACTTTACCGCCTTTCGCAAACGGGCATACCAGGTCGATAACCTTGATACCGGTTTCCAGCAGTTCAGTGCTGTTAGCCTGATCTTCGTAGCTTGGTGCTTCACGGTGGATCACCCAGCGATCTTGTTCACCGATTGGACCTTTCTGGTCAATCGGGTTACCCAACACATCCATGATCCGGCCCAGTGTTTCCACACCCACCGGTACAGTGATAGGAGCACCAGTATTGTGCGCTTTCAGACCGCGTTTGAGGCCATCAGAGGCACCCATCGCGATACAGCGAACAACACCACCACCCAGCTGCTGCTGCACTTCCAGTACCAGCTCAGCACCCTCAACTGTCAGTGCATCGTACACCTGAGGTACAGCGTCCTGCGGGAACTCTACGTCCACCACGGCGCCGATGATCTGGACGACGTTTCCAGTAGCCATCTTGAATCCTCTAAAGTAATTCGTTTGCCCTTAAACCGCTGCTGCGCCAGATACAATCTCGCTCAGCTCCTGAGTAATGCTGGCCTGACGGGCTTTGTTGTACACCAGTTTCAGGTCATTAATCAGGTTGCCGGCGTTATCGGTCGCCGCCTTCATTGCCACCATCCGGGCCGCTTGCTCACAGGCGAGGTTCTCAACCACACCTTGATAAACCTGCGATTCGATAAAACGCGACAGCAGGGTATCTAACAGCGGTTTTGGATCAGGCTCATACAGATAATCCCACTTATGGCTTGGGATATCGTTTTCATCCGGTTTAGGTAAGGGCAGAAGCTGATCGATCGTCGGTACCTGAGACATGGTGTTCACAAACTTGTTGTACACCACGTGCAACTGATCCAAGCGACCTTCGTCATAAGCCTGCAGCATCACCTTCACCGGCCCGATCAAATCGGACAGACTCGGGGTATCGCCCAGACCATTAGTCTGCGCTACCACTTTGGCTCCCGCGGAACTGAAGAATCCCGTGGCTTTTGAACCAATCAGCGCGACCTCAACTGCGACGCCTTTATCACTCCAACCTTTCATGTCGTTCAGGGTTTTCTTGAACAAGTTAATGTTCAAGCCCCCGCACAGACCACGATCAGTGGAGATAATCAAGTAGCCGACACGCTTGATATCTCGTTGTTCCAGGTACGGATGCTTGTACTCCAGATTACCAAGCGCGATATGACCGATCACCTTACGCATAGTTTCGGCATACGGACGACTGGCAGCCATGCGCTCCTGCGTTTTACGCATCTTGGAGGCGGCCACCATTTCCATAGCCTTGGTGATCTTCTGTGTGCTTTGCACACTAGCGATCTTTGTTCGTATCTCTTTTGCGCTGGCCATCTCTGCCTCTCCGTCATGACGGGGCAGCGACTTACGCCGCTGCCCGACAGGTTACCAGGTCTGGGTTGCCTTGAAGGTATCCAGAATAGACTTAAAGCCATTCTCGATCTCTTCGTTGTAACCACCCGTTTGGTTAATCTGTGCCATCAGCTCAGCGTAGTCACGCTGGGCGAAGGAAAGCAGAGCAGCTTCAAAGTCGCCAATCTTGTTCAGTGTGATGTCGTCCAGATAGCCACGCTCTGCCGCGAACAGCACCAGCGCCTGAGCCGCAACGGACATCGGGGCATACTGTTTCTGCTTCAGCAGTTCAGTCACTTTCTGACCGTGCGCCAGCTGCTTACGGGTCGCATCATCCAGATCGGAAGCAAACTGAGCGAACGCCGCCAGTTCACGGTACTGTGCCAGTGCGGTACGGATACCACCGGACAGTTTCTTGATGATCTTGGTCTGCGCCGCGCCACCCACACGGGATACGGAGATCCCAGGGTTAACCGCAGGGCGGATACCGGCGTTGAACAGGTTAGATTCCAAGAAGATCTGACCGTCAGTAATCGAAATCACGTTGGTTGGCACGAACGCCGAAACGTCGCCCGCCTGAGTTTCGATAATTGGCAGCGCAGTCAGAGAACCGGTCTGGCCTTTTACTGCACCGTTGGTGTAGCGCTCTACGTAATCCGCATTAACACGGGCCGCACGCTCCAGCAGACGGGAGTGCAGATAGAACACGTCACCTGGGTACGCTTCACGACCAGGCGGACGGCGCAGCAGCAGGGAAATCTGACGATAAGCAACAGCTTGCTTAGACAGGTCATCGTATACGATCAGCGCATCTTCACCGCGGTCACGGAAGTATTCACCCATGGCACAACCGGAGTACGGCGCCAGGTATTGCAGAGCCGCAGACTCAGACGCTGACGCCACCACAACAATGGTGTTAGCCAGTGCGCCGTGCTCATCCAGCTTACGTACCACGTTAGCAATGGTGGACGCTTTCTGGCCGATGGCCACGTACACACACTTAATGCCGGAGTCGCGCTGGTTGATGATGGCATCGATCGCCAGCGCGGTTTTACCGGTCTGACGGTCACCGATGATCAGCTCACGCTGACCACGACCGATTGGGATCATGGCATCGACAGACTTATAACCGGTCTGTACTGGCTGGTCGACCGATTGACGATCGATAACGCCCGGTGCAATCACTTCAACCGGCGAGAAGCCATCGTTGTCGATTGCGCCTTTACCGTCGATAGGTTCACCCAGGGTGTTAACCACACGGCCCAACAGACCACGACCTACCGGCACTTCCAGAATACGGCCGGTACAAGTGACTTTCATGCCCTCAGCCAGATCGGCATACGGACCCATCACTACCGCACCTACAGAGTCGCGCTCCAGGTTCAGTGCGATGGCATAACGGTTACCCGGCAGTGCGATCATCTCACCCTGCATTACATCGGCCAGGCCGTGAATGCGGATGATCCCGTCACTTACCGAAACAATAGTACCTTCGTTGCGAGCCTCGCTCACAACATTGAACTGAGCAATGCGCTGCTTGATCAGTTCGCTGATTTCGGTGGAATTCAGTTGCATGCTCCAGTCCCCTTAAGACTGCAACGATTCTGTGAGACGAGCTAAGCGGCCTCGGATCGAACCATCGATCACCAGGTCACCGGCGCGAATGATCACGCCGCCCATCACAGAATTCTCTAGGTTGCAATTCAGCTTAACTTTACGCGCCAAACGCTTTTCCATGGCTGCGATAATTTTATTCTGTTGTTCTTCCGTCAGTGGGGTGGCGGAGGTGACATCCACTTCCACTGTGGCTTCATACGCCGTGCGCAACTCAACAAATTGCATCAGAACATCAGATAACGCGGCCAGGCGGTGGTTTTCAGCCATCACCCGGATCAGGTTCTGGCCATGCGAATCGAGCTGTTCGCCACATACGGCAATAAACAAATCCGCCAACGCTTCCGGTGCTAACGCACCATCAAGCAATCCGGCAATCTGCTCATTGCGGGCAACTTGCGCAGCAAAGTCCAACATAGACTGCCACGCCTCAATCGCATTGTGTTCAACCGCAAAGTCAAATGCTGCTTTAGCGTAGGGACGGGCAACAGTAGTCATTGTTGACATAAGCCCTACCCTCCTTACAGTTCAGCAACCAATTTATCGACGATGTCGCTGTTAGCAGCTTCATCCACAGAACGCTCCAGGATTTTCTCCGCACCGGCAATGGCCAGTGCAGCCACCTGCTTACGCAGTTCCTCACGAGCACGCTTACGCTCAGCATCAATTTCTGCCTGACCTTGCGCAATGATCTTCTGACGCTCAGCATCAGCTTCAGTGCGCGCTTCATCCAGAATCAGCGCTTTACGCTTGTTCGCCTGTTCAATAATGGCCGCAGCCTGAACTTTGGCGTCTTTCAGCTGTTCCGCCATTTTGGCCTGAACCAGCTCCAAATCTTTGGCTGCACGATCTGACGCAGCCAGACCATCAGCAATCTTTTTCTGACGTTCTTCAATGGCAGCGATCAATGGTGGCCAAACGAGTTTCATGCAGAACCAGACAAATAACATGAACGAAATTGCCTGACCCAGCAGAGTTGCGTTGATATTCACAACGGCATCTCCCTAACAGTTAAGTGGCCGCGGAAAATTAACCCTGCAACAGACCCACAAACGGGTTAGCGAATACGAAGAACAGCGCGATACCTACGGCAATCATGGAAATCGCATCCAGCAGACCTGCGACGATAAACATTTTAACTTGCAGAGCAGGGGCCATTTCAGGTTGACGAGCAGAAGCTTCCAGGAATTTGCCACCCAAAATCGCAAAGCCGATAGCAGTACCCAGTGCGGCCAGACCGATCATGATAGCAACACCGATGATAGTAATGCTAATTACAGTTTCCATGGTTATCTCCAATTTATGTTTATAAACAGCCAGTTATTAAGGTTATGGGGGTCACAATTAATGATCTGAATCCGTATGCGCCATACTCAGGTACACCACGGTCAGCATCATGAAAATGAATGCCTGCAGGGTGATAACCAGAATGTGGAAGATGGCCCAACCGAGTTGCAAGAACGTAGCGATAAAGCCCGAACCCAAACCGGCGGTGTACATCACAGCAATCAGGATAAAAATTAACTCGCCGGCATACATGTTACCGAACAGACGCAAAGACAATGAGATTGGCTTAGCCAGTAAGGTCACGAGTTCCAGAACGAAGTTAAAGGGGATCATGAGCGGGTGGTTAAAAGGATGCAGCGTCAGCTCTTTGATAAAGCCCTTCGGTCCTTTTACTTTCACGCTATAGAAGATGATTAAGCAGAACACACCCAGTGACAACGCAAAGGTTGTATTCAGGTCAGTGGTAGGAACCACACGCAGATAAGGAATGCCCATCAGGCTGGCCGCTTGCGGCAGGAAATCGACCGGGATCAAGTCCATGGCGTTCATCAGGAACACCCAGACAAAAATGGTCAGCGCAAGTGGCGCGATAGTGTTGTTACGACTTTGGAAGGTATCACGTACCGTTTGGTCTACGAATTCGACCAGCATTTCGACGGCACACTGCAGTTTCCCCGGGACTCCGGAGGTGGCTTTCACCGCAACACGATAAAATAACCACAAAAACAGACAGCCAATGACGGCACCAAAAAAGAGCGTATCCAGATGGAATGTCCAAAACCCCTGCCCCACCGACAGGTTTGTCAGGTGGTGCTGGATATATCCGGACGGCGTGAGAGCTTCACCCGATGCAGACATGATGCTTCCTACTCGTTGTTGTTAAAAATTACCGGTGCCAACAGGTTCACTGCCAACACAGCCAAATAGGTCAAGCACAAAGGAAGGAGTAACACATCCATGTACCTGTAAACCAATGCAAAAAGCGCAACTGTTACAAAAATTTTGGTGAGTTCTCCCACCATAAACGAACGCATGACTTGCTCAGAGTGCAGTGCGCCGCCGTAGCGAAACGCGAACCAAGCAAACAGAGCATTGGGGATCAGAACCACCACGCCACACGCTAATGCGGACCAACCCCATTGTAGGCGGTACACACTAAACAACAGACTACACAACAGCACCACACTGGCTTGGATCCACCAGATCCGGCGCGCAAAACGGCGTCCGGCAAGGGTTAATACAGACATCTCGCCCTTCTGATTGATAAGTGCCAGCCAACAGGTACTCCGCGGCTGTCTTTAATTCTTCCCTGCACTTGCAGGCGGTATTTTTTTATTACTCAGCCAAGCGGTGCCGAATAAAACGAAATTATACGGAGTCGGTATATCAATGCAATCTGTTAGCAGCAAAAACACGCTAAATTGTTTACATTTGGTAAACACAAACCGCTTATTTTGTACAATAAATAAGAATGCTTGTAATGCAAAAGAAAAAGGATGTCAGTAATATTTAACCTAACTTAATCAACTAGATAAATATAAACAGCCTGTTCTTTCTTATGCCGACGATGCAGTGATGCTAAATATAAACACCCTAACTGCCGCGCAGCCTATTCTCCCAGCGTTTGACCGGAGAATAATATTACATAATGATGCTACGATTTCATTCTGTTGCAACAAGATATTCTTATCACATCCAAGAAAATCGATTCAGCCTCAACATAACCGGTAATTGCATTATGTTTTGAGGAAAACATCACAAAAAAATACGTCCGTTTGGTAACTATACATGTCGCGCCATTCTACGCGGATCACGCCAGCATCATGTAAATAGCACTCAATCAGATGCAAAACCAGCCCTTAGCTATGCCACTTGACTCATAGAAAAATAAGGCGGTATTTCGCACCGACAGATGTAACACCGCCGCTGGTGGTTACCCACAGCGGCGGTTATCGATAGTCGCGCTTATTGTACTTTGCGGATCAGCACCAGATGTCGCTCGGCATCCAGCTCCGGCACCAGCAGCGGAATAATTTGCTGGATTTGGCACCAAGCCGGCAATGGGTCACTCGCCGTATCAGGCGCGACGCCTTTGAGAGCATAAAACAGCCCTTGGTCAACAGCCGGCAAATGATGACACCAATCCACCATATCCTGCAGTGATGCAAAGGCACGGCTCAGTACGCCATCAAACCCCTGCTCCGGCTGGAACTCTTCCACCCGACTTTGCACAGGGATGATATTGGTTAAGCCTAATTCGTGTTGTACCTGACGGATAAAACGAATGCGCTTGCCTAAGCTATCCAACAGCGTAAAGGATTTATCTGGATTCATGATAGCCAGTGGGATCCCTGGTAAACCGGGACCAGTACCGACATCAATAAAGCGCTCACCTTGTAAGTAAGGACTTACCACGATGCTATCCAGAATATGCTTAATCAGCATTTCTTGCGGATCGCGCACCGAGGTCAGGTTATACGCTTTGTTCCATTTATCCAGCAGACCGACAAAGGCCAGCAGTTGCTGTTTTTGCTGATCGGACACGGAAAGTGCCGTCTGCGCCAGCAGACGGTCTAAAGTTTGCGCTAACATGCGTTACAGTTTCCTTGAAGGCTACGCGCCGTTATGCGGTGCGACGCAACAGACCTTGTTTTTTCAACCACACCAGTAAGATAGACACCGCGGCTGGAGTAATCCCCGAGATCCGCGAAGCTTGGCCAATACTGGTTGGTTTGTGATCGTTGAGTTTGGCAATTACTTCGTTAGACAGCCCGTTCACTTGGTGATAATCCAGATCCGCTGGCAACGGGGTGTTTTCGTGTCGCAATTGCTTTTCAATTTCATCTTGCTGGCGCGCGATGTAACCGGCGTATTTCACCTGAATTTCAACTTGCTCGGCGGCTTGCGCATCGGCCAGCGCCGGCGCAAAGGCCTCTAGAGCGGTCAAAGTGGCGTAATCCATCTCAGGGCGACGCAGCAGATCTTCTCCGCTGGCTTCCCGTGACAGTGGCGCGGAAATTACGGCGTTCACCGCATCGACACCCACGCTGGTCGGATTGACCCAGGTTGAACGCAGACGCTGACGCTCCAACTCGATGTTTTCCAACTTCTCGCTAAAGCGCGCCCAACGCTCGTCATCCACCAGACCTAACAGACGACCGGTTTCGGTTAAGCGCAGATCGGCGTTGTCTTCACGTAGCAACAGACGATATTCCGCCCGAGAGGTAAACATGCGGTATGGCTCTTGGGTCCCTAAAGTACACAAGTCGTCCACCAGCACGCCCAAATACGCTTGGTCGCGACGTGGGAACCAGCCCTCTTTTTCTTGGGCGAACAAGCCGGCGTTCAAACCCGCCAGCAAACCTTGCGCTGCCGCTTCTTCGTAACCGGTAGTACCGTTGATCTGACCGGCAAAGAACAGACCGCGGATCACTTTGCTTTCCAGCGTCTGTTTCAGATCGCGTGGATCGAAGAAATCATACTCGATCGCATAGCCTGGACGGACGATATTGACGTTTTCCAAGCCGCGGATCGAACGCACGATCGCCATCTGCACGTCAAAAGGCAAGCTGGTGGAGATCCCGTTCGGGTAAATTTCGTGACTGGTCAGCCCTTCTGGCTCTAAGAAGACTTGGTGTCCGTTACGATCACCAAAGCGCATCACTTTGTCTTCGATCGATGGGCAATAACGCGGCCCGATCCCTTCGATGATCCCGGCATACATTGGACTGCGATCCAAGTTAGCGCGGATCACATCGTGAGTACGCTCGTTGGTGTGGGTGATGTAGCACGGCATCTGCTCTGGATGCTCGCTGGCATCGCCCAAGAATGAGAAGACCGGCGCAGGATTATCACCCCACTGCTGCTGCAGGGCAGAAAAATCGATGGTTCGAGCATCTAAACGCGGTGGCGTACCGGTTTTGAGGCGCTTAACACGCAGTGGAAGCTCGCGCAGACGGTGCGATAGCGCGACTGCTGGTGGATCGCCCGCACGGCCGCCGCTGTAGTTTTCCAACCCGATATGGATCTTGCCGTCGAGGAAAGTACCCACGGTTAACACCACCGCTTTGGCGCGGAACTTCAAGCCCATCTGGGTGACGGCGCCTACCACCTGATCATTTTCTACGATCAGATCGTCGACTGCTTGCTGGAAGATCTGCAGGTTAGGTTGATTTTCCAGTGCGGTGCGCACCGCTTGACGGTACAGCACACGGTCGGCTTGAGCGCGGGTTGCCCGAACGGCTGGGCCTTTGCTGGCATTAAGAATGCGGAATTGGATACCGGCACGATCGGTGGCACGAGCCATCAGACCGCCCAAGGCATCGAGCTCTTTGACCAAGTGCCCCTTGCCGATCCCACCGATCGCAGGGTTGCAAGACATGTGCCCTAATGTATCGACATTATGGGTCAACAGGAGTGTCCGCAGTCCCATGCGGGCAGATGCCATCGCGGCTTCGGTACCGGCGTGTCCGCCACCGATCACGATGATGTCAAAGGGATCCGGGTAAAACATGATCACCACACCTCGGTTTGTGCGTTAACAAGATCTTCTTGGGGGAATTATTCGCTAAGGATCACGGATTCTACTTAAGTTTAGGTCGTAAGGGAAACCGGAATTGATCTGGCTTAAAAGAAAATAAAGATCTTTTTATATAGAGATCTTTTGTTGGATCTTCTATTAGGATCGCACGATCTTGTGGATAAGGATGAATTGATCAACGAGATCATTCAGTTACCAAGGATCATTTACTGTGGAAGATCCGTGATCCTAGGGCGGACAAGCTGGGATCAAAAGTGGGGTTTATCCACATAGGCCTGAGGCATGGTGAGTTGTTCTTTGAATAAATACCGGTTATCCCTGTGTATGATCAGTGCTTATCCACAGAGATCCACAGTGATAACCGAAAAATATTTTTTACTGTTTATCCAGTAAAGTTATCCACTGCTCAAGCCAGACCTCAGCCGGATCTTCGGGGATAACTCCGGTGCTGACATCAATTTCTAAGCGTTCACCGATCCGCTGCGCGCCTTTGGCTTGCAGAACCTGATCTAAGGTTTTCACAGCCTGACAAAAGGTATCGTAAGCTTGGCTACCTAAACCAATCAGGCCATAGCGCAGGCCGTGCAGATCGGCACTTTGTTGCAGTTGCTGCAGTAGCGGTTGCAGGTTATCGGGAACCTCACCAGCTCCGTGGGTTGAGCTGATCAGCAGCCACAGGCTATCGGAGGGGATCTCGCTCAGCTGTGGACCGTGTAAAACCTCAGTGGCATAGCCTTGCTGCTGTAACAGGCTTTCCAGATGTTCCGCCACATATTCGGCGCCGCCGAGAGTGCTGCCGGTGATCAAGCTGATGGATGTCATAACAATACTTACCTGTACTTACTCGTATTTGCCTAGCGCGTATTTACCCAGGACGCGGTATCAACACGATCTTACGTTGTGATGGCGGTCATTGTATGCCGGGATCGCACCCTTGCCTAGAGTTGGGAAGATCGTGTGGATAACTTTTCTGATCCGGTGATTTGCATTCACTGAATGGTGTGGACGTCACTGGGGCGTGGATCATTCGTAAAGTGGGGATCCACTCGGTTTTCGGCCCTTTAATGGCTTAGCGCGTCTGTTGCACGCATTTATCGCTAACAGGTTATGACGTGGCACAGAGTATGATCGGTGCGTCATGTTGACTACGGAGATCCGTTTGCCGCCTGCTTTTCCGGTGTCCTAAGGACAAGTCCCGAGAGCGTTTATGGTTCGTTGCTGGTATGGCAACGGAAGGCGGCCTTAAAGAGCATGTTGGCCGACAGGGACGACAGCACATGCGTAACCTGAAGTGATACCGAGCTTGGCCATGAGGTGTTTCCTGTCTTTGCTATCGCGTTGGCGTTCGTTGCCATTTTCCCCCCTGCGTACGGGGTATAGCACCTATCTTTATGATATCTCTGCTATTGCCTTATTGTTGCTACCGTTAACGCTCGCCAATGCGCTGACGGTGCTGTCGGGGCAAGCCCTGTCGTATGCCCATTGGCCGGCTGCCGCCGCGCAGTTATTTCACCTGTCCGATATTCTGATCAACTTATACCCGCTGGCCCTGTGCGTGGTGATCAGCTACTACCTATCGCATAAGACCTCGTTTAACAGCGCCGCGTTTATTTTGTATGCCTTGACCTTGCTCTATGTGGTGTCGGGCGTGAACGGTCTGTTTGCTGGCACCTTGCATCTGCCGAATAATCCGTTGTTGGCCATGCTCAGTGCGGTCATCACGCTGCTGTTTTGTCGCTGCTTTCGGTTTCGGGAGTTGCAGCCACAATCGGCGGATTTTGCCCTGTTATTGCTACGCCAAGTCGGTCAATTTTTACTATTTTGCTTGCTGGCGCTGTGGGTGGCGGCGCTGACGAGAGCCGGGATTGCACTGTTTACTGGGCTGCTTAGCCATTATCGCCCCGATCCGCTGACCTTGAGCGGCGGTTTGATGTATCAATTTATTCTGGGCGCCCTGGGTTCGGTGGGCATTAACGGGCATAACTTTTTATTGTCCGTGAAACAGATGCTGTTTGCGGTGACTCAAGAGAATTTAGCCGCGTGGCAGGCCGGGCAAGCGCCGCTGCATACCATTAGCCAAGGCTTTTATGATGCATTTTTGTCGATGGGTGGCTCGGGTAACAGCATTTCCCTACTGCTGTGTATTTTGCTGTTTTCTCGCGATCGTAAACACTTGATGTTGGCTTTTGCTGCCTTGCCGATGGTGCTGTTTAACATCAATGAAGTGTTGCTGTTTGGCTTACCGATTATTTTTAACCCCTTGCTGATCATTCCTTTTATTGGGGTGCCGTTGGTCAGTTTTGTACTGGCTTATTTGGCGATCAGTTATGGATGGGTCAGCCCTGTGGTGACCATTGTCGATTGGATGACGCCACCGCTGTTAAGTGGCTATCTGGCGATGGGCGAGCAGGTGAGCGGGGCGCTGTTGCAGCTACTGCTGATTGTGGTGGGGACGGCGCTGTATCGGCCGTTTTATCTGGCCTTTGCTGGCCAAGGGCAACGGATGGGGTCTGCGGTCGCCAGTGGTGTGGAGCGCGTGACCTTTAGTGCATTGCTCGCAGAGATGCGCACATCGGCGCAGGCCAGTTTACAGCGCGCCAATGCCCAGCGGCGGGTGACGCGAATTTTGCGCTCGGGCGCACTGGTGATGCACTATCAGCGTCAGCACGCCGTGCAGGGTGAGGCTGGGCACTGTTTTGAGGCATTGCTGCGCTACCGTGATGCTAGTGGGCTGTTGCATGGGCCGGCCTTTGTGGCCGATTTTCAGCTGTTGGATGCTATGCCAGAGCTGGATCGACGGGTGGTGGATCTGGTGTTGGCTGACCTACAACGCCTGCCTGCGGCGCCCAACGTGCGCGTGAGTGTGAATATTTCGGCGCGTACCATCAGCCAAGCGGAGTTTGTACCTTATTTGGCGGGGCGCTTGGCGCACTTTGGCATTGCGCCAACGCGGCTGGAGATTGAGATCACCGAAGAGGCGGCGTTGGATAACCGTTCACAGCTGTTAGACACCATGCAAGCGTTGCAGGCGATGGGTTGTCAGGTGGCGATGGATGATTTTGGCGCCGGTTTTGCCTCTTTCCCTCATCTGATGAAATACCCATTCGATAAAGTAAAACTGGATCGCTCATTACTGCTGGACTGCACGGCGCCGAAAGGGCGTGAGTTATACCGCTTGTTGGTACAAATCGGTCAGTTGGCACATTGTCAGGTGGTTGCCGAAGGGGTTGAAACTGAGCAGGAGCTGGCGTTTGTCAGCGAATGTGGCGTGGATCGGGTGCAAGGGTTCTTGATTGTCCGTCCGCAACCGCTGGAGGCGGTGAGTGCGTTTTTACGTGCTACAGAGAGTGACTTGCCGTAAGACCGTAAGACGTAGTGGCGTGTGTTTGCCGCGCTTAGATAATGCCAAAGCGGCCTGAATCAGACCGCTTTTAGGCAACACGAGGTGCTGCTGAGATTATGTTTCGGCAGCGCTATGCGCTTACTTGCCGATGCAGAAACTGGTGAAGATGCGACCGAGCAGATCATCGGAGCTAAACTCGCCGGTGATCTCGCCTAACGCTTGTTGCGCTAAGCGCAGCTCTTCGGCTAGCAGCTCTCCGGCGTTGTAGCCGAGCAGCTGTGCTTCGCCCTGTTGCAGGTGCTGATCGGCTTGCTCCAGCGCTTGCAGGTGACGACGGCGCGCCAAAAAGCCCCCTTCCAGACTGCTTTCAAAGCCCATACTCTCTTTCAGGTGCTGACGCAGCAACTCTACACCGTCGCCACTGCGCGCCGACAGGCGCAGCAAGGTATGGCCATGCTCGTCGCTCAAGCCCAGCGTTTCGCCGGTTAAGTCGGCTTTGTTGCGGATCACAGTCACCGGAATGCCGTGTGGCAGACGCTGCATGAACTCTGGCCAGATGGCTTGCGGATCGCTGTCGGTGGTGGTGGTACCATCGACCATGAACAGTACGCGATCGGCTTTGGCGATTTCGTCCCACGCGCGTTCAATACCGATCCGCTCCACTTCGTCAGTGGCTTCGCGCAGACCAGCGGTATCGATGATGTGCAGCGGCATACCGTCGATGTGGATATGCTCGCGCAGCACGTCGCGAGTGGTACCGGCGATGTCGGTGACGATCGCCGCTTCACGGCCGGCTAAGGCGTTCAGTAGGCTGGATTTGCCGGCATTCGGACGACCGGCTATCACCACTTTCATCCCTTCGCGCAGTAACGAGCCTTGGCGCGCTTCGCTACGGACCTGTTGCAGTTGCTGCATGATCCCACGCAGATCGTGGCTGACTTTGCCGTCGGAGAGAAAATCGATCTCTTCGTCCGGAAAATCGATCGCCGCTTCCACGTACATACGCAGATGGATCAACGATTCCACCAGCGCTTCGATGCGCCGTGAGAACGCGCCTTGCAGCGAGTTTACCGCCGAACGCGCCGCTTGTTCTGAGCTGGCATCAATCAGATCGGCAATCGCTTCGGCTTGGGCTAAATCCAGCTTGTCGTTGAGAAACGCACGTTCGGAAAACTCACCCGGACGTGCGACTCGCACTCCTGGAAATTGCAAAATGCGCTTGAGCAGCAGATCCAAAATTACCGGTCCGCCGTGGCCTTGCAGCTCCAGCACGTCTTCACCGGTGAAGGAGTGCGGGCCTTTAAAGTACAGCGCCAGACCTTGGTCCAGCACGCTGCCATCGCTATCACGAAACGGCAGGTAATCGGCGTAACGCGGTTTGGGGCAGCGACCGAGTACCGTTTCGGCAATGCTGACCGCTTGCGGGCCAGAGATACGTAAAATACCGACCCCGCCACGACCGGGCGGAGTGGCTTGAGCCACAATAGTGTCATTCATGAGGGAGCTCCTCCTGAAAAAAAGGCGACCCGCGGGTCGCCTGTGGTAAAAAATGTCATCAGCGCGGGTTATTTCTTATCGCGTGAATGCAGCCCTTTTTTCTCTAGACTGCGGTAGATCACCTGCTGCTGAATAATGGTTACGCAGTTGGAGACCAGCCAGTACAGCACCAGACCCGATGGGAACCACAAGAAGAAGACGGTAAACATCACCGGCATAAAGTTCATCACTTTCTGCTGGATAGGATCGGTAACCGCACTTGGTGACAGCTTCTGCAGGAAGAACATCGATACACCCATCAGAATTGGCAGGATGTAGTATGGGTCCGGTGCAGACAAGTCATGGATCCACAGCATGAACGGCGCATGACGCAGTTCTACCGATTCCATCAGCGTCCAGTACAGGGCGATGAAGATTGGCATCTGCAGCAGCAGCGGCAGACAGCCACCCAGTGGGTTAACCTTCTCTTTCTTGTACAGCTCCATCATTTCTTGGCTCATGCGCTGGCGGTCGTCGCCCAGACGCTCACGCATCGCTTGCAGTTTTGGCTGCAGCATGCGCATTTTGGCCATGGAGGTGTACTGTGCTTTGGTCAGCGGATACAGCAGACCTTTCACGATAAAGGTGATCAGGATAATTGCTACACCCCAGTTACCGACAATACCGTGCAGGAATTGCAGCAGCTGGAACATTGGCTTAGCAATGAACCACAGCCAACCGTAGTCGATGGTCAGATCCAAATTCGGCGCCACTTTTTCCATGGCGTCTTGCAGTTTTGGACCCACCCACAAAATGCTGTTCAGCTCGGCGGTTTTGCCTGCTTCAACGGTGGTTTCTGGACCACGGAAGCCGATAAAGGCAACGCCATCGCTGTCACGGCTGTACAGTTGGTTAGTTTCAGCACTTGGCGGCACCCAAGCACTCACGAAGTAGTGTTGCATCATCGCAACCCAGCCACCGTTGGTGCTGATAGCCAGATTCTTCTCCTGCATATCCTTGAAGCTGTACTTCTTATAACGGGTATCGGCAGAAGAGTAAGCGCCACCTTGGTAGGTTGGCATGGTCAGGCTGCTGCTTTTCTCGGTGATGGTCTGCTTGATTTGACCGTACAGCTGCACCTGAACCGGCTTATCGGTTTGGTTAGCAATGCTGTAATCCACGTCGATAGCGTAGCTGTCTGGCTTGATAACGAAGGTTTTGGTGTAAGTCACACCGTCTTTAACCAGAGTCAGCGGGATCTTCAGTTCCTTCTGGCCTTCGCCCAACGTAAAGTGATCGCCTTCAATCTGGTATTGAGCACGACCGGCGACGGTGTCAATTCCGTTGCTGCCAATCAGGCCACTTTGCGCCACGTACACATGCTTGGCGTTGTCATTGAGCAATACCAGAGGCTGCTTGGAATCCAGAGATTCTGGGTATTGCAGCAATTCGGCCTTCACCACGTCACCACCTAAGGTGTCGATGGTCAGACGCAGGACATTGCTTTGCACAGTAATGAGACGACCCTGTGTGCTGCTGTCGAGCGCTTGCGCACTGTTAGCCTGGGCTGGGACGTCGGCTGCTGTTTTCGCGTTGGCCTGTTGTGTGATTTCAGTAGCAGGCTTAGGACCGAAGTCAGTATTCCACTGCTGATACACCAGGAACGACACGAAAAGCAGAGCAATGAGAAGGAGGTTACGTTGGGAATCCATCTTCAGTGTTCTCTGTTATCGTCAGATTTGGCTGGCACGGGATCGTACCCACCGGGGTTCAAAGGGTGGCATTTTAATATGCGTTTGATTGTCAACCAACTACCTTTTAATGCTCCAAACCGGCGCAATGCCTCAATTCCGTAATGTGAACAGGTAGGTTGAAAGCGACAACGGGGGCCTATCAGAGGGCTGATGACCCACTGATAGACTTTGATGAATAGTATCATCAACCACGCGAGAGGCGAGAATGGCGACGCCATAATTTACTCAGAAGCTCCGTCAACTCAGGGTTACTGAGATCGGCAATGCCCTTTTTCGCAATCACCACGAAGTCTACCGCAGGCAGTTCATGTTGATTGAGACGGAAGCTTTCCCGTACCAAACGTTTGATGCGGTTACGCTCGTGAGCACGCTTGACATGTTTTTTGGCCACAGTGAGGCCTAAACGAGCATGGCCCAGATCGTTGGATCGCGCAAGAATAGTAAGCTGGGGAGAGCCGGCCCGTTGGGGCTGCTGGAAAACGAAGCTAAATTGAGCGGGAGTTAACAAACGTAACTCCCGAGGAAAAGCTAGCTTAATCACACTATGTTCAGTGTTCAGAATTAAGCTGACAGAGTGGAGCGGCCTTTTGCACGACGACGAGCCAGTACTTGACGACCATTTTTGGTGGCCATACGAGCACGGAAGCCGTGGGTGCGGGAACGCTTCAGAACTGATGGTTGGAAAGTGCGTTTCATGGCGATTTCTACCTAAAGCTGTATTACTGATCAGTATACGCATTACGTAAATACGTAAAACGGCGAGCGCTTATTCAGCCCTGCTTTTTCCTGTAGAGACTACAGGCGGCAGACAGATTTGAATAAAATGGCGCCTCAAAAGAGGCAGAATTGTAGTGATTGTACAATCCTGAGTCAATCAGCATCTGTTCAATACACGTCAATCTACGTAAGTTTCGCTCGAAGCGTGAATTATACGCATGCGCAGTATAAGTACAAGGATCGTGATGATCCTCCTGTGCGGATTCTCCTTTATAAGGCAGATCGACTCTTTGTGGATAGCGATGTGGATAGTCGTGTGGATGAGCGCCGGCGTGATCCACTCTACGAGGGAATGGGTCTCAAGCGGGGAAAACCGCGCGGTTATCCACATCTCTGGCGTGCTTGACGCACAAAAATGGCCGTCAGACTCTGGAAGCTGTGCAGCACTCTGTCGATCCAACATGTGATTTTTCTGTGGATAACAGAAGATCTTACCGCGGCTTTAGGCTATGATCCCCGGTTCACGATCCTGATCTGACTAGCGATCAGGATGGCATCTGGAATAGAATGTTTCCCCTTTTCTTATAGGTATTGTTCGAGTGGAGTCCGCCGTGTCATCTTCGCTTTGGCAGCAGTGTCTTGCCCGTTTGCAGGACGAACTACAAGCCACCGAATTCAGCATGTGGATCCGTCCCCTTCAGGCGGAGCTGCGCGACAATACACTGACGTTGTATGCGCCAAACCGTTTTGTGCTGGATTGGGTACGAGATAAGTATCTCAACAGCATCAACCGCCTGCTGAATGATTATTGTGGTACCGATACGCCGGAGCTGCGCTTTGAAATAGGCAGCAAGCCGGTCAGTGTGGTACTGCCCGAGCCGACCGCCAGTGTCAGTCGGCAGCCGATTAGTGCGCCGAGCGCAGCGCCGCAGCGTAGCTGGGATAGCGCGCCAGCGGTGCGTCCGGATATCAATCACCGCTCCAATGTGAATCCGAAGCACTGCTTCGATAACTTTGTCGAAGGTAAATCTAACCAGTTGGCGCGCGCGGCCGCCCGTCAGGTGGCGGATAACCCGGGTGGTGCCTATAACCCACTGTTTTTATACGGCGGTACGGGTCTGGGTAAAACGCACCTGCTGCACGCGGTGGGGAACGGCATTATTGCCCGTAAGCCGAACGCCAAAGTGGTGTACATGCACTCCGAGCGGTTTGTGCAAGATATGGTGAAAGCACTGCAAAATAACGCCATTGAAGAGTTCAAGCGTTATTACCGCAGTGTCGATGCGCTGTTAATCGATGATATTCAGTTTTTTGCCAACAAAGAGCGTTCGCAAGAAGAGTTTTTCCACACCTTTAATGCCCTGCTGGAAGGTAATCAGCAGATCATTTTGACCTCGGATCGTTATCCAAAAGAGATCAACGGGGTGGAAGATCGTCTTAAGTCGCGCTTTGGTTGGGGCTTAACGGTGGCGATTGAGCCGCCGGAGTTGGAGACGCGGGTCGCCATCTTGATGAAAAAGGCCGACGAGAACAATATTCGTCTGCCGGATGAAGTGGCGTTCTTTATCGCCAAACGTCTGCGCTCCAATGTGCGTGAGCTGGAAGGTGCATTGAACCGTGTGATTGCTAACGCCAACTTCACTGGCCGTGCGATCACGATTGATTTTGTGCGCGAAGCGCTGCGCGATCTGCTGGCGCTGCAGGAAAAGCTGGTCACTATCGACAATATTCAAAAGACCGTGGCTGAGTACTACAAGATTAAAGTGGCGGATCTGCTGTCGAAGCGCCGTTCACGCTCGGTGGCACGTCCACGCCAGATGGCGATGGCGTTGGCCAAAGAGCTGACCAACCATAGCTTGCCGGAAATCGGCGATGCCTTTGGTGGGCGCGATCATACGACCGTGCTGCATGCTTGTCGTAAGATTGAGCAGCTGCGTGAAGAAAGCCATGATATTAAAGAAGATTTTTCTAATTTAATCCGAACACTCTCATCATAATGGTCAGCATAACGCCATGAAATTTATCGTTGAACGTGAACGTCTGCTAAAACCGCTGCAGCAAGTCTGCGGCGCCTTGGGTGGCCGTCCTTCGCTGCCGATTCTGGGTAACCTGTTGTTGCAGGTGGCTGACGGCAGTTTGTCGATCACCGGCACCGATCTGGAAGTCGAGATGGTGGTGCGTTTGCCGCTGCAAGGTGAATTGCAGCCGGGCGCGGTGACCGTGCCGGCACGTAAGTTTCTGGATATCTGCCGCGGTCTGCCTGACGGGGCGGAAATTACCGTCTTGCTCGAGGGCGAGCGTGCGCTGCTGCGCTCGGGGCGTAGCCGTTTCTCGCTGTCGACCTTGCCGGCGGCGGATTTCCCGAATTTGGATGATTGGCAAAGTGAAGTGGAATTTGCGCTGCCGCAAGCGACTTTGCGCCGCCTGATTGATGCCACCCAGTTTTCGATGGCGCACCAAGATGTGCGTTATTACTTAAACGGTATGCTGTTTGAAACCGAAGGCGACAGCTTGCGTACCGTGGCCACCGATGGCCACCGCCTAGCAGTGTGCAGTATGCCGGTGGGCCAGACCTTACCGCCACATTCGGTGATCGTGCCGCGTAAAGGGGTACTGGAGCTGGTGCGTCTGCTCGATGGTGGTGATACGCCGCTACTGCTGCAAATTGGCCGCGGTAACCTGCGGGCGATTGTTGGCGATTTCACCTTTACCTCCAAGCTGGTGGATGGCCGCTTTCCCGATTACCGTCGGGTATTGCCGAAAAATCCGGACAAGCAACTGGAAGCCGGTTGCGATGAGCTCAAACAAGCATTTTCCCGTGCGGCAATTTTGTCGAACGAGAAATTCCGCGGCGTACGTCTGCACATTGTGCCGGGACAGCTGAAGATCACCGCCAATAACCCCGAGCAGGAAGAGGCGGAAGAGATTGTTGATGTGGCCTATCAAGGGCAAGAGCTGGAGATCGGCTTTAACGTCAGCTATGTGCTGGATGTACTGAATACCCTCAAGTGCGAGCGCGTGCGCCTGCTGCTGTCGGATTCGGTTTCCAGTGCTCAAATTGAAGATTGTGCCAGCGATGCGGCGGTGTACGTCGTGATGCCGATGCGTCTGTAGTCGTTGACATAACCTCTCATGGCCTTGTCACGCCTGCTGGTGCAGGATTTTCGTAATATCGCGCAGGCTGATTTGGCGTTCGACTCCGGCTTTAATTTTTTGGTCGGCGCCAACGGCAGCGGGAAAACCAGTTTGCTGGAGGCCATCTACTATCTTGGCCACGGGCGCTCGTTCAAAAGCCAATTGGCCGGGCGGGTGATCCAGCAAGATAAGCCGCATTTTATTTTGCATGGCCGCCTCGATGAGGGTGGCCATCCGGTGTCGCTGGGCTTACAGAAAACGCGGCAAGGCGACACCCGCGTGCGGATCGATGGTCAAGATGGGCAGAAAGTGGCGGCCTTGGCGCAACTGCTACCGATGCAGCTGATCACGCCGGAAGGCTTTACCCTGCTCAGTGGCGGGCCGAAATACCGGCGTGCCTTTCTCGATTGGGGTCTGTTTCACGATGAACCGGGCTTTTATGCCGCCTGGAGTAACCTGCGGCGTTTGCTAAAACAACGAAATGCGGCCCTGAAACAGGTTCGCCGTTACGCAGAATTACGCCCTTGGGACCGGGAGCTGGTACAATTAGCCCTTCAGGTGAGTGAGTGGCGGGCGCAATATGCCGCTGCTATTGCCCAAGAAATCCAGCAGACCTGTGCGCTGTTTTTACCCGAGATCCCAGTGAGCGTCAGTTTTCATCGCGGCTGGGAAAAAGGCGCGGATTATGCGCAGGTGCTGGAGCGTGATTTTGAACGCGATCGGGCACTGACTTATACCGCGGTAGGGCCACATAAGGCGGACTTTCGATTCCGCGCCGCCGGTACTCCGGTGGAGGATGTGCTCTCCCGTGGGCAGCTGAAACTGTTAATGTGTGCATTGCGTCTGGCGCAGGGACAGTATTTGACCCAGCGCAGTGCACGTCAGTGTATTTATTTGATTGATGATTTTGCCTCTGAGCTGGATCGTGGGCGGCGTCAGCTGCTGGCGGAAAAGCTAAAACAGACCGGCGCGCAGGTATTTGTCAGCGCGATTAGCCCGGATCAGGTCAGCGACATGACCGGCGAAAAGGGCAGGATGTTCCGCGTGGAACATGGCAAAATAAGTGCACAATGAGTGTGCAGGATAGAAGGCGAGATATTCTAATGTCGAACACCTATGACTCTTCAAGTATCAAGGTTCTGAAAGGGCTGGACGCAGTCCGTAAGCGTCCCGGCATGTATATCGGTGACACCGATGACGGCACCGGTTTGCACCACATGGTGTTCGAAGTGGTTGATAACGCGATCGACGAAGCGCTGGCCGGTCACTGTAAAGATATCGTGGTGACCATCCATGCCGATAACTCGGTTTCCGTACAGGATGATGGTCGCGGTATTCCTACCGGCATTCACCCAGAAGAAGGGGTGTCAGCGGCCGAAGTGATCATGACCGTACTGCACGCCGGTGGTAAGTTTGACGATAACTCCTATAAAGTGTCCGGTGGTCTGCACGGGGTAGGGGTATCGGTGGTTAACGCCCTGTCGGATAAGCTGGAGCTGATGATCCGCCGTGAAGGCAAAGTGCACACCCAAGAATACCATCTGGGTGAGCCGGTAGCGCCGCTGGCGGTGGTCGGTGATACCAATGCCACCGGTACTCAAGTGCGTTTCTGGCCCAGCCCAACCATCTTCACCAATATCGAATTCCAGTACGAGATCCTGGCTAAGCGTCTGCGTGAGCTGTCGTTCCTGAACTCTGGCGTGTCGATTCATCTGCTCGACAAGCGTAACGACAAGCAGGATCACTTTAAGTACGAAGGTGGTATTCAAGCGTTTGTGGAATACCTCAACCGCAACAAAAACCCAATTCACGATAAAGTGTGCTATTTCTCCAGCGAGAAAGATGGCATTGGCGTGGAAGTGGCGTTGCAGTGGAATGACGGTTTCCAAGAAAACCTGTACTGCTTTACCAACAACATTCCACAGCGCGATGGTGGTACCCATTTGGCCGGTTTCCGTGCCGCGATGACCCGTACCCTGAACGCTTATATCGAAAAAGAAGGCTTTGCCAAGAAAGCCAAGATCAACATGACCGGTGATGACTCCCGTGAGGGCCTGACCGCGGTGATCTCGGTGAAAGTGCCTGATCCGAAGTTCTCTTCTCAGACCAAAGACAAGCTGGTGTCGTCAGAAGTGAAGCCAGCGGTGGAATCGCTGATGGGCGAGCGTCTGCAAGAGTACCTGCTGGAAAACCCGAACGACGCCAAGATTGTGGTCGGCAAGATCATCGATGCGGCGCGTGCGCGTGAAGCGGCACGTAAAGCACGTGAAATGACCCGTCGTAAAGGGGCGCTCGATTTAGGCGGTTTGCCAGGTAAGTTGGCCGATTGCCAAGAGCGTGATCCGGCACTGTCTGAACTGTACATTGTCGAGGGTGACTCTGCGGGCGGTTCCGCCAAGCAGGGCCGCAACCGTAAAAACCAAGCTATTTTGCCACTGAAGGGTAAGATCCTGAACGTGGAAAAGGCGCGTTTTGACAAGATGCTCTCCTCACAAGAGGTGGCTACCCTAATCACTGCGCTGGGCTGCGGGATCGGCCGCGATGAGTACAACCCAGACAAGCTGCGTTATCACAGCATCATCATCATGACCGATGCCGACGTGGATGGCTCTCACATCCGCACCCTGCTGTTGACGTTCTTCTATCGTCAGATGCCAGAAATCATCGAGCGTGGCTATGTGTATATCGCCCAGCCGCCGCTGTATAAGGTGAAAAAAGGCAAGCAAGAGCAGTACATCAAAGATGATGAGGCGATGGATCAGTACCAGATTGCGCTGGCACTGGATGGCGCGAGCTTGTATGTCAACGAGCACGCCCCGGCGATGTCCGGCATGGCGTTGGAAACGCTGGTTAAAGAGTACAATTCCGTACACAAGCTGATTGCGCGCATGACCCGTCGTTACCCTGAGGCGCTGCTCAAAGAGCTGATTTATCATCCGACCCTGAACGAGCGGGCGCTGAACAACCAAGCGGCGCTGACCGAGTGGGCCTCCGCGCTGGTGGCTAAGCTGACCGAGAAAGAGACCTCCGGTAGTACCTACAGCTGTGAAATTCGTGAAAACCACGAGCGTCACCTGTTTGAAGCGGTGGTTACGGTGCGTACCCACGGTATCGACACCCAGTATCTGCTGGACTTCGATTTCATTCACGGCGGTGAATATCACCGGATCTGCGCGCTGGGTAGCCAGCTGCGTGACCTGCTGGATGCGGGCGCGTTTGTGGAGCGTGGTGAGCGTCGTCAGCCGGTGGCCAGCTTCGAGCAGGCGCTGGAGTGGCTGGTGAAAGAGTCACGTCGAGGCTTCTCACTGCAGCGTTACAAAGGTCTGGGCGAAATGAACCCAGATCAGCTGTGGGAGACCACCATGGATCCAAACAGCCGTCGTATGCTGCAAGTCACCATCAAAGATGCGATTGCCGCTGATCAGCTGTTCACCACCCTGATGGGGGATGAGGTTGAGCCACGTCGTGCCTTTATCGAGCAAAATGCGCTCAACGCTAACCTGGACGTGTAATCCTAGTTAACGTCAGATGATGGCGAAAAAAACGCAAAAAAGAGGGGCATGCCCCTCTTTTTTCATGTCTGGCGGATCGACAGGATCTCACTGACCCTCTTTATATTATTAAAAATCAATTCATTACGATTGGTGTCGGTGATCGGCGACAGGTTTTCTTTATCTGTGGTTCCGTTACACTTAGCGCATAAATAAGTCAGTCCGTGCGAAATACAGAGTGCACCGATTGAACCAGTACCCTTATTCAATTCAGGTTTTTAGCATGCCAAATCAACATTTCAGTGTGGTCATTCTGGCAGCCGGTAAAGGCACCCGGATGCATTCCGATCTGCCAAAAGTGCTGCATCCGATTGCCGGTAAACCGATGGTGTCTCACGTGATTGATACGGCTCGTAGTATCGGTGCCGAAAATATCCATCTGATCTACGGCCACGGTGGCGATCAGCTGCAGGCGCGTCTGAGTGGTGATGATCTGAATTGGGTGATCCAAGCGGAACAGCTGGGTACCGGTCATGCGATGCAACAAGCCGCGCCGCATTTTGCTGACGATGAAGTGGTGCTGATGCTGTACGGTGATGTGCCGTTGATTTCCGCCAATACACTGAAGCGTCTGCTGCAAGCCAAACCAGTGAATGGCATTGGTTTATTGACGGCGAAGCTGGATAACCCTGCCGGTTATGGCCGTATCTTGCGTGAAAACGGCAAGGTGGCGGGCATTATCGAGCACAAAGATGCTAGCGCTGAACAGCTGGCGATCCGTGAAGTGAACACCGGTATTCTGGTGGCGGACGGCAAGAACCTCAAGCGTTGGTTGGCGAAGCTGACCAACAACAATGCCAAAGGCGAGTACTACATGACTGATGTCATCGCCATGGCTTACGAAGAGCAGCATGAGATTGTGGCGGTGCATCCGAACCACTTCTACGAAGTGGAAGGGGTGAACAATCGTCAGCAATTAGCGCGTTTGGAGCGTATTTACCAAGGCGAGCAAGCCGATCGCTTGCTGGAAGCTGGGGTAATGCTGCTGGATCCGGCCCGTTTTGATCTGCGCGGTAGCGTGCAGTGTGGCCGCGATGTGGTGATTGATACCAACGTGATTTTAGAAGGTCAGGTTGTGCTGGGTAACCGCGTGCGCGTGGGGACGGGCTGTGTACTGAAAAACTGCACGGTGGCTGATGACACTGAAATCAAGCCGTATACCCTGATTGAAGATGCCAGCGTCGGTCATGCGTGTAGCGTCGGTCCGTTTGGGCGTCTGCGTCCGGGAGCGGTGATGCACGATCATTCCCACGTTGGTAACTTCGTGGAAATGAAAAAAGCGGTACTGGGCCAAGGCTCAAAAGCCAATCACCTGACCTATTTGGGCGATGCGGTGATCGGTGAGCGCGTCAATATTGGCGCGGGTACCATTACCTGTAACTATGATGGCGTGAACAAATTCCAGACCACCATCGGCAACGATGTGTTTGTGGGCTCGGATACCCAGCTGATTGCTCCGGTAGCGATCGCGGATGGCGCGACCATTGGAGCGGGCAGCACCATTACCAAAGATGTGGCGGAAGGTGAGCTGGTGATCAGCCGCGTTGCGCAGCGTCATATTCGCAACTGGCAGCGTCCGGTTAAAAAATAACCCTCAGCTCTGCTGATAAGTTTCAATTCCGGTAACAAACATAATAAATAGCGTGTATTACCTTTCTGGGCTGAGTCTTCTCAGCCCTTTTTTTATCCCTTTTATGCCCTTTCTTGTGTCTTGTTGATGGCTAGCTGTGCTTTTCCCGTCGTCTCTGGTTGAGCTGGACTATGCTGTAAACAGTACTCATTAATTAATACTTAAGAGTTATACCCTTCCTACTTGAAGTTGCAGTGGTGTTGGCTACGCTCGTTCACCCCAATCACATAGCCTTGTCTATGCTCATGGGGATTAACTCACTTGCCGCCTAACTGCAACGCCAAGTCGTTTGGGTATAGTTCTTCGTGCATTGATGTTGTTGATGCTGTGGGTGTGTTAGTGCATTGATAGCGAGCGGATCTTAGAGATGCTAAAGCTGAGGCTAAGCGTTTGAGATTGAAAATGGGGACAGAAAATCCGCCTTGTTTTACTGACGATTTTACTGACCAAATATTGATGTTTCGATTCGTAAGTTTATAATGAGCGAATTAACCTATTACGGGATGAAACGAAACTTCCATGAGTAAGCGCAATACCCAGCAACGGCGACATACCATCATGGCTTTGCTCAGCGAGCAAGGCGAAGTCAGTGTCGATATGCTGGCTAAGCGATTTGAAACTTCAGAAGTTACGATTCGAAAGGATTTGGCCGAGTTGGAGCGTAATGGCCTGTTGCTACGCCGTTATGGCGGGGCAGTCTTGATCCCCAGTGAGTTGGTGGAAGAGAGCGGCGAAGAAGAGCTGCTTTCTGTGCGTAAGCAGGCGATTGCGGCGTTAGCCGCCAGCCTGATCCGCGATCATAACCGGCTGATTATCGATGCTGGCAGCACCACGGCGGGACTGATCCCTCAATTAGGGCGTTTTCGCGGCTTGGTGGTGATGACCAATTCGATGCAAGTGGCATCGGCACTGCGTGAGCTAGAAGTCGAGCCGACCATTTTGATGACCGGTGGCACTTGGGATCCGCATTCGGAGTCTTTCCAAGGCCAAGTGGCCGAGCAGGTCTTACGCTCTTATGATTTTGATCAGCTATTTGTCGGCGCTGCCGGTATTGATGCAGCGCGCGGTACCACCACCTTCAATGAGCTGGTGGGGCTATCGCGGGTAATGGCTGAGGTGTCGCGGGAAGTGATTGTTTTGGCTGAGTCACACAAGGTGGGGCGCAAAATTCCCAACTTAGAGCTGCCGTGGGAGAGCATCACGGTACTGGTGACCGATCAGGGCATTGACCCGCAGGTTAAAGCGCAAATCGAACAACGGGGAGTGCAGGTACTCTGCGCTTCACTCTGATCCCTTCGCTGGGATAAGTGCAAAATAGCGCCGGACGCGGCTCCGGCAAGTAACAAGGACTGGATCTATGTGTGGAATTGTCGGCGCAGTAGCGCAGCGGGATGTGGCAGAGATTTTACTCGAAGGCTTGCGCCGTTTGGAGTATCGCGGGTATGACTCCGCCGGGATTGCGGTGGTGAATGCCGAAGGCCAGATGCAGCGCCTGCGCCGTTTAGGTAAGGTGCAAGTATTGGCCGAGGCTGTCGAGCAGCATCCACTGCAAGGCGGTACTGGGATTGCGCATACCCGTTGGGCGACCCACGGTGAGCCGTCTGAAGCTAACGCTCACCCGCATGTGTCTGATTTTATTGCAGTGGTGCATAACGGCATCATCGAGAACCACGAGCCACTGCGTAACGTGCTGCGTGAGCGCGGCTACGAGTTTCGTTCACAGACCGATACCGAGGTGATTGCGCACTTGGTGCATTGGGAGCTGACCCAAAACGGCGGTCCATTACTGGCGGCCGTGCAGCGCACCTTACGTCAACTGGACGGAGCCTACGGCACGGTGGTGATTGATGCGCGCGATCCAGAGCGCATGATTGCCGCGCGCTCCGGCAGTCCGTTGGTGATTGGCCGCGGTCTGGGTGAGAACTTCTTGGCCTCCGATCAGCTGGCGCTGCTGCCGGTGACTCGTCGCTTTATCTTCTTGGAAGAGGGCGATGTAGCGGAGATCACCCGTCGGACGGTGGCGATTTTTGATGTCGATGGCCAGCCGGTACAGCGTGCGGAGATCGAGTCTAACTTGCAGCATGATGCCGGCGATAAGGGGCAGTTCCGTCACTACATGCAAAAAGAGATTTACGAGCAGCCGGTTGCGATCAAGAACACCCTCGAAGGACGCGTTGCCCACGGCAGTGTCCAACTCAGTGAGCTGGGGGAAGCCGCCGATCAGCTGTTAGAGCAAGTGCAGCATGTACAGATCGTGGCGTGCGGCACTTCTTACCATGCCGGCGCAGTGGCGCGTTATTGGTTTGAGAGCATCGCTGGCGTGGCTTGTAACGTCGAGATTGCCTCGGAGTTTCGTTACCGTAAGTCGGTACGTCGTCCGGGTAGCTTGCTGATCACCTTGTCACAGTCCGGTGAGACTGCTGATACGCTGGCTGCGCTGCGTCTGTCTAAGACCTTGGGCTATCTGGGCTCACTGACCGTCTGTAACGTGCCGGGCTCCTCGCTGGTACGGGAGTCGGATCTGGCGCTGATGACTAAAGCCGGCGCAGAGATTGGGGTTGCCTCTACCAAAGCCTTTACCACTCAGCTGACGGCGCTGTTGCTGCTGGTGGCGCGCATTGGCCGTCTGCACGGGATGAGCGCCGAGCGTGAACAGGCATTGGTGCATGCGCTGCAAGCGCTGCCAAATCGTATTGACCAGATGCTGGCGCTGGATAAGACCATTGAAAAGCTGGCGGTGGATTTCAACGAGAAGAACCACGCGCTGTTCTTAGGCCGTGGCGATCAATATCCAATAGCTATGGAAGGGGCGCTGAAGCTCAAAGAGATCTCCTACATCCACGCGGAAGCCTATGCCGCTGGTGAGCTGAAGCACGGCCCACTGGCGCTGATTGATGCCGATATGCCGGTGATTGTGGTGGCGCCAAACAACGAGCTGTTGGAGAAACTCAAATCTAACATCGAGGAAGTGCGCGCTCGTGGCGGTCAGCTGTATGTGTTTGCCGCTCAAGACGCCGGTTTCCGCGATGAAGAGGGCATGAAGATCATCCCGCTGCCGCCGGTAGAAGAAGATGTGGCGCCAATTTTCTACACCATCCCACTGCAGCTGCTCTCTTATCACGTGGCCGTGAACAAGGGAACGGATGTGGATCAGCCGCGTAACTTGGCGAAGTCGGTGACGGTGGAGTAAGAATATAGCGTAGCTATCTTTCTACACTGATACGGGTAATTTAATTCTAAAAATCCCCATACTCTAATTAGAGGTGGGGATTTTTATTTGTGTCACCCTGTTTGTTTTAATTGTGTGACTAGATTGTGTGATCTTGGTTGTTAGGTCTGCGGTGAAAGTGTCGTTTCTAAAATAGGAGAGATGAATCGGACGGAAATAAGACAAGATGATAAATGGTGGCTTTAATAATTGGCGTAATGTCTGGGAGAGTAAAACTCTCAGCGATAGCCACTCGTTGTTATCGGCATTAATTCAGGCTAATGGTTTTGATACTGGTTGTGGCGATTACTCGGAGTCGCAATGGCTACATATGGCCGAAGATTTAGTGGCTCGTGCTCAGCTTGACTCTGCATCGTCTGTTTTAGAGTTTGGTTGTGGTAGTGGTGCATTGTTACTGGCTTTCCAGCAGCTCAGTGGCTGTGCGATAGCGGGAAGTGATTACAGCTCGGCATTAGTGGATATTGCGCGCACGCATCTGTCGGGAGAGTTTGTTGCTGGTGAGGCTCGTGACAGATTATTTCCAGCGAATCAATATGATATGGTTTTATCCCATTCGGTTTTTCAGTATTTCCCGTCGATGCAATATGCCGAACAGGTGATCGACGCGATGTTGACCTGTCTAAAATCCGGAGGAACCCTGTTTCTGCTGGATTTGAACGATCAAAGAAAAGAGTCGGATTATCATGCTGAACGGATGTCGGGTTATAAAACTCCGCATGAATATCAGCAGCGTTATCAACATCACCCGCATCAGTTTTATCAGCAAGGCTTGATTACGGAGATGCTGACTGCCCGAGGGTGCCATTCGGTGACTATTTTCCCGCATGCAGTGCGCGAATATAAAAACTCATCATTTCGCTTCAATGTAATGGCGACGCTATCTTAAGCGGTGAGGCATTGATGTCCGCGGTGACTTGAGATGGTGCACTCATCGTGATACATCGAGGCTGTTGCAGGCGAACCAACAGTCTATAAATGGCGCGTGCACTTAATGCCGTGAGGAGTAATACACTTCCCATGGCGGAGGCGGCGGCTAAATCTCCGGCATCATCCATATTCAATACCGCAATTGACGCTAACATCGTGTTAGGGCCATAAAGGAAGATCACGGCGGAAACTGTGGTTAATGCGTTGGTAAACAAGTAGAAAAACGAGTCAACTAGCGTTGATTGGCTGAGCGGTACGATCACCTTGTAAAAAGTGATACCGCAATTGACGCCAGACACGGTGCCTGCAGCTTCGTAGCGTGGGTTGATTTGCAGTAGAGTGGTACTGCTGGATAAAAACGGCACGGAAAAAAGATGGATCACGGTATTGATAACCAATATCAGCATGCCGTTGGTCCATGCCGAGACACTGCTAAATGTTAGTAGATAAGCTAAGCCAAGCACGGTGCCAGGCACACTCAGTGGTAGTAGGCTTAATAGGCGCAATCCCGTTTTGAGTGGTGGCCAAATCGCAGCGCGCTGTGCCAGATAGGCCACGATAAAGCAAAAGAGACTACCGCAAAGAGCAACACTGAAAGCAAATTGTAGCGAGTTAAGATACGGCTGCCAGCTATAGCCTAAGGCGGCGAAGCGATAGTTGTCTAAGGTTAACGTAAAATCATAGGGCCAATAGTTAATGAATGAGCCCCAAACTACCACGCCAATCACACTAACAATGACCAGTGTCGGCAGCCAGCACAGCAAGGTAAATAGGCTATCGCGCAGCAACGATTTTCCCGGTAGGGCTGAATCAAAAACGCCAGAGAGACGTGCTTGTTTTTTCCGCGCCCAGTTGTCGACGATGAAGGCCAGTAACATAGGAAGCAGCAGCAATAAACTCAGCGCAGCACCCATGGGGAAATTGTGTAGCCCGATGATTTGTTGATAAATTTCGGTCGCCAGCAGGTTGTATTGGCCCGCCAGGACTTTAGCAATCCCGAAGTCGGTCATCGTTAGCGTGAATACAACAAAACAGGCACTGATGATCCCATACAAGCTGTTAGGCAGGGTGATGGTAAAAAATTGACGTCCGTTACCAGCGCCGAGCATTTCTGCGGCTTGATACAGCCGAGGATCAATGGCTCGCAGAGTGGTGCACAGCAGTAATACCGCGTGAGGAAGGGTAAATAAGACCCCACCCAGCGTTACGCCGAGTGGCCCATAAAGCGGAATATCGATGTAGTCACTGAATACACCCTGACCACCAAACAGGTACATTAATCCTAAGCACGGCAAAATCGATGGGACACACAGCGGTAGCTGTAAACTTAATTGCAGCAAAGTGCGACCAGCGAGACGCGTTTTCGTTAGCCCATAGGCAATCAAGTACGCAAGGGTGACGCTGAGTAGCGTGACCAATGCACTGATCGCTAAGGAGTGTTCTAGTGCCGATACTAGGCCGGGAGTATGCAGTAGCTGCAGCAGGTTGGTGATGCCATTAAATTGCCCGTTACTGTCTTGTAGGCTGTAACGCAGTAACGTCACGATCGGCAGTAAAATACCCCCCGCGAGTACCAATAGACACCCGAATGCCGCCAATGCAGTGAGGTGGTGGCGAGCGGTAACCGATAAACGAGAGCGTGAGGTTATAGCTGGCATCGCTTGTCCTGCGGTAGGCTGACTGCTACCAGCGAATGTTGCAGCAATGGGCGTGCTTGTTCGGGGGGCAGATCTGCAAAAATTCGTGTTTTTTGATCGCTCATTAATAAGCACAAACGATAAAACGGCCCAATCAATTGCGCACATTCCAGACGCATCACTTGCGTATCTGGCTGACGTAGTGTGAGCTCATCTGCGGGATGTACCGCGATTTGCTCATAGCGGATCCCCCATGTGCCTTCATTGCTTGCGGCGGAGGGCTCAATAATATTCATGTTGCCGATGAATTCAGCCACGAACCGATTTTGTGGGTGGAAATACAGCGCCTCTGGCGTACCGATTTGTTCGATCGTCCCTTGATTCATGACCACGATGCGGTCGGCCAGAGCCATAGCCTCTTCTTGGTCATGGGTCACCATGATCACGGTGAGGCCGAGTTGAGTTTGTAGCCGCTTTAACTCACAACGCAGGGTTAAACGTACGCGCGCATCCAGAGCGGATAAGGGTTCATCTAACAAGAGTAGCGGGGGATGATTGGCTAGCGCACGTGCTAGTGCTACCCGTTGTTGTTGGCCACCAGACAGTTGTTGTGGGTAATGCTGGGCGGTATGGGACAAACCAATGAGCGATAACAATTCATCTGCGCGCGCTTGGCGACGCGTGCGAGGCCACTGTCGGCCGCGTAGGCCGTAGGTGATGTTGTCGCTTACTTTCAGATTAGGAAATAGTGCGTAGTTTTGAAATACCATGCCAAAACCGCGCTGACTCGCGGGCAGATGGCTAATGTCATGGCCTTGGAAAAACAGCTGACCTTGATCTGCCGGCTGTAAGCCGGCAATGATATTCAGTAAGGTGGTTTTTCCGCAGCCGGAAGGCCCAAGAAAACAGACAAACTCACCTTGTTTGACTGCCAGCGATACGCCGTGTAGAGCGCGGAAGTTGCCGTATTCTTTGACGATATGCTGCAATGCCAAAAACTCAGACATAGTATGCTTACCGTTGCTCGTAGTGTTGGCGCCAAGTCGCCAAAATCGCATCCCGTTGTTCGGCGGCCCACGGCAAATTGTTTGGGATCATCGCCTTATAAATAGCTTTACCTTCTTCGGTCATGAAGGCTTGGCGAGCGGTTATGCCTGAGAAATCGGCCCCAATTTTGGCGACATCTTCAGAGGCGAGCCAATCGAGCAGTGTCTGCGCGGCTTTTTGGTGCGCAGAGCCACGGATAATGCCACCCGCCTCCATTTCCCAGCCGGTTCCCTCACTGAAGGTCACGAGTTCGATTGGTGCGCGACGCTTGAGCAGCTTCTGGGCAAACGCCGAGGAGGAAAGGCCTATGGCCACTTCCCCTTGTGCGGCTAAGCTGCAAGGTTTGCTACCAGAGTGAACGTACATTTTTACGTTTTTATTCAGCGCATCGTTGTATTGCCATGCCTTTTCTTCACCCCACATCTGGATCCACGCCGATAAATTCATAAAACCGGAGCCGGAGGAGAGGGGATTGGGCGCCGCAATTTGATCGTGGTAAATCGGGTTGGTTAAATCCTGCCAAGTTTTTGGATAGGGCAGGTTATATTTTTTCATTAACCGCGTGTTGATACACAGCGACGTGGCCCATGCGTTCATGCCAATCCATTGTGGCGGGGTATCTTGATCGCGCATGCTTGGCAATAGCTGAGCGAAGCCTGCCGGTTGGTAAGGTTGTAGCAGGTTTTGCTGCTTCAATAGCATCAAACTGGTGGCGGCTACACCAATTACGGCATCTGCCTTGGGCGCGTCCTTTTCCGCCAGTAATTTGGCTGTGATCACCCCGGTTGAGTCACGTACCCAATTGATTTTTATATCTGGGTGACGCTGCTCAAATTGTGTTTTATAGGTATCCAGCAATTCATTTTCAATTGCGGTGTATACCAGTAACGTGGTCGGTTGTGCGGCGTGTACGGCGCTGGTGTATGTTGCACAGCACAGCATCCAAGCCAGTAATCTGCAAAGTTTGTTCATTTAATCCAGCTTAAATTCATTTTTAATCGCGGTGATCAGCATATGGGCGATCTTATCGGATGGCCCTTTTTTACCGCTGAGATTCATGGAAACCAGACTGTCTAAAACGCGTTCGCGCAAATCGGAGCTACTGATCCCGTCAGTTCGTGGAAATATGACCAACTTATGCTCAGGAATGTGATTGGCGTTATCGCAACCATGTACCAGATAATCGATGTTATGCTCGATTAAAAAATCGTGATCGATGAGCCAGTTACAAGGAATAACTTCATCCACGTAGCGGATGCTTTCCAAGATCTCCTTACGCTCGGCGTAATTGAGCTCGGCGGTATAGCCTTTTTTGGTTTGAATTTCGTCATCGGTAGTGAGGGCGACAATGACGCGCCCCAATTCGCTGGCTTTTTTCAGCAGCCGAATATGTCCGTGATGGATTAAGGTGGCTGACATATCCACCAGAATTCTCTTTTCCATAGACTCCACTACTTGTTAATAAATGGCATGGTATTGCGGATAATCTGGTTCAGCATCTGAGTTGCCACGGTTTGTTGCTCTTCTTCGCTATCAGCATTTTCGTGCTGGCAGAACAGTTGCGTTTCAATTTGACCCAGATCGATCATTCCGTCATTGGATGTTTTTCCCTGCGAAGTTAAGCAATATTTATGCCTTTCATCGATGATGCACGCATAGTAAGGGGCATCCGGGAACAGACTTTCGGTAAAGATTTGTGAGCGCGCGCTGGAGCCGCCCAGTGTTTGTGGCAAGTTGGCATCATTGTGTAGTGGATCGGGGATTCCGGCACAGTGCAGAACGCTACGGAACAGATCAAAATGCTGTACCAACTCCTGGCTGTGTATGGCTGGAATATTGCGGCCAGTCATATAAAGTGGCACTTTGGTGCGCTCTTCATCCATAAAGAAATCTGATTCGATCAGGTAGGACTGACCATGATCGGACACCAGTGACACGATAATATCGTTCTGCTCATAGTGGCTGCGGATATAGTCGAACAGCACTTTCAGTTGGCGGTCAACATAGGCCACTTGCTCTCGATATTGGAACACTTTGGCAGCGCTGCGCTTTTTGCGTACGCTAGTCTCACCGGTTTTTTCACTCACACGGTGAGCTAATGGGGTTTTTGCTTGATGACTGATGCTGGTAGTAAACTCATCGGCAATGTCATGCAGATCCGGTAGACAGATCCACATCCAGTTATTCTTTTCACCAAAGGTATCTAAATGCTCGAGCGTCTCTTGAATGACGTGTCGGCTATCCATGGCCAACATAGCGGGCTGATACAAGAAGCGATCCATGCCTTTGCCATAACCCGTGACCGGCGTACTGCGCCAATCTCCCGAAATTTGGCTACAGAAGTAACCCGCTTGCTGGAACACCTCGGTATAGGTTGGCGTGCGTAACAGTGTTTGGCTGTCTTTGGCGGGATGGAACATGCGGTGGTTATAGGTATACAAACCGCTAAAAATGCTGGCGAGAGAAACATATGTCCATTCACCACTGCTGTAGCAGTTTTCAAACTGGGTTCCTTCGGCAAAGAAGGCTGCCGTGTTTGGCATTAAAGCGGACAATCCGCCCTCTTGTTCGATGAATTTTTGTGACAATCCATCAACAAAAATAGTTAACACCAGAGCTGGGCCAGCAGATTCACGCCGTAAAGTGATTGGATCGCCAATCATAACCGGATGCTGAGCGCTGAGGCTGAGATTATCACCGGCATTGAACGGCAAATAATGAAAGCGTTTTTCTGGCAGCGTATGCAGCAAGTAGTGCTCATCATTCACGGTAATATTGATGGGCTGTTGCGCATGAGTAGGCATGATTGGTAACAGGCATTTTTCATCGGCCTGATATTGATACTGGGTATGCGCTTGACCTGGCAATAATTCACAGCCCACCAGCATACGCTGTTGCTCACCGGATAAACTTAAGATCCCGGAGTTTGTGCGCTCTTCTCGGCTGCGGTCATACATACCGACGGCGTACTCTTTGTTATTGATAGAGATACTTTGCCCAAACACACATTGGCCGGTGACATCCAGCGGGAATATGCGTTGGTAGCCATTAAGTTCGCCGAGAGTGCGCATTTTGATCTGTTGGCGCTGTTCTTCAGGCAACAAGTCATCTAGATGGCTGATGAGTTTCAGCGCGGCCTCTTGATCATGGGCATGTAACGCCAGCCGATAGGCTTCGGTCGTGTCTCCGACGGCCGCATAGTAAGCGGCGAGCTGCGCATTAATTTCAGTGTTGAGCTCAAAACGCTGATTAATTTCGCGTATAAATGCGGGATCTAGGTTGGCGAGCTGCTCGGTTTTTTGGGCGAATTTTAGTTTTAGTAGCGCGCCATTGAGATCGAGAGGGCCGAGTGCTTCGAGCTGTTGAAGGGCCTCTTGCGCTTGGGCCATTTTATTGGTGAGCAAAAACAGCCGACCTTTTTTGGCCAGCGCACTGGAGGTTTGTAACGTGCTGATCATGATGTTATCCGTTATTTACTGAGGTAATCCGCAGACGCAGCCTGCGAATTACGCGGGCGTTACCCCAAATTCCCTACTACTGACACATTCTTGTCATCAGGAATTTCATTAAACGAAAGTACGCTCAGGCCCGGGGCGCAGACGCGGGCGTAGCGTGACAGTAATGGGCGCAGCTGTGGCATAACCATCAGCAGTGGTGCGTGCCCGGCCATGCGCATGTTGTCGACCACTTGCGGCAGGCTGTACTGCAGTTTTTCAATCACGCCCGGTTCGAGGGCAAAGCCATCGAGTTGGACGTGGCCGGCTTGCTGCGCCTGGCTCAGGGCGCCGAGCAGGATATTTTCCAGTTCGGCGGCCAAGGTGATCACCGGGATGTCGCTGCGGTTGCCGACCAGTTGGTACAGCAGTGGGCGGCGTAGGGCGCAGCGCACGTCAGCGCACAGCAAAATCGGGTCTTTGGTCAGCTCCGCCGACTCCAGCAAGGAGTTGGTGATGGTGACGATATCGCGCAGTGACACATTCTCAGCCGCCAGCTGGCGAAATACGCGCAGTAGCTGCTGTGGATTGAGCCGTTGCTGCAGCTCATCGGCCATTTTGGCGTCGCTGGCTTGCAGGCGCTCGATGATCTGGCGCACTTCTTGTGGCCCCATCACCTCATCAATGTAGTCGTTGATGATTTTGCTGACGTGGGTCGATAAGATGGTCGCGTGATCGACCACGGTATAGCCGTAGTTGACCGCGCGGTCCTTGTTATCTGGGTGGATCCACACCGCTTCCATCTGGTAGGCCGGATCGGTGGTCAAAATGCCGTCGATATTGCCGTACACTTCGCCGGGATTGATGGCCAGCAGGTGGTTGTCTTCCAACTCGGCATTCACCAGCACCGCTTCGCGCAGGCTGATCCGGTACTCATCGGGCGCCAGTGTCAGGTCGTCGTGCACCCGAATTTGCGGGATCAGAAAACCGCGCTGTTCCGACAAGGTTTTGCGGATCCCGGTCAGGCGATTGAGCAATTCAGCGCCTTGGCGCTGATCGATCAGGTGCACCAGACGGTAGCCGACCGCAATACTGAGTGCGTAGACCGCAGGGATATCGCCATTGCTGACTTCCGGTGCGGGGCCAAACTCCGGCGATTGCACTAGCGCTTCGGCGCGGCGCAGATCATCCTCTGACTCAGTGTCGTCTTCATGGTAATGGCGCATCTTCCAGCCGGCCAGCGCAACCACACCGGCAAAGGCGAAAAATGCGAAGTGTGGCATGCCAGGAACCAAGCCCAAGATCAGCATGATGGCTGCCACCACAAACAGCACCACTGGCGAGGCCAGCATCTGACGGCTGATTTGCTTGGAGAAGGTGTCCTGATCGGTGACGCGGGTCACGATAATCGCCGCCGCGGTGGAGAGCAGCAATGATGGGATCTGGGCCACCAAGCCATCACCGATGGTCAGCAGGGCGTAAGTCTGGAAGGCGCTACCAAATGGCATCCCGTACTGGAATACCCCAATGCTGACCCCGCCGATGATGTTGATAAACAGGATCAACATACCAGCCACGGCATCGCCGCGTACAAACTTGGAGGTACCGTCCATGGCGCCGTAGAAGTCGGCTTCGTTGGCCACATCTTCTCGGCGTCGACGCGCTTGTTCATGGTCAATCAGGCCGGCGTTCAGATCGGCGTCGATGGCCATCTGTTTACCCGGCATGGCGTCGAGGGTAAAGCGCGCGCCCACTTCGGAGATCCGCTCGCCCCCTTTGGTGACCACCACGAAGTTGATGATCATCAAGATGACGAACACCACAATACCGACCACATAGTTGCCGCCGATCACCACTTCACCGAAGGCTTGGATCACCTTACCGGCGGCGTCGCCACCTTCGTGACCGTTGAGCAATACCACGCGCGTCGAGGCCACGTTCAGGCCCAGACGCAACAAGGTGGCAATCAGCAATACGGTCGGGAAGGCTGAGAAGTCCAGTGGCCGTTTGCTGTACACGCTCACCAGCAGTACCAGCAGCGCCAGTACGATGTTGAAGGTGAAGAACATATCCAGCAGCAATGGCGGGATAGGCAAGATCACCATGGCGAGCAGAACCAGCAGCATCAATGGGATGCCGATCTGGCCCTGACTCAGGTAACGGGTGAAGTTGGATAATTTACTGGGCATCATCTCTCCGCTTAATGGCGCAGTTCTGGCGGGATGGTTAATTCAGGCAACGGTGGTGGCGGTAGGCCACGGCCGAGCCGGTACTCTTCCAGATGGAAGACATAAGTCAAAATATGGGCCACGGCGGTATACAGCCCCGCCGGGATCTCCTGCCATTCCTTGGTGGAGTAGTACACCGCACGCGTGAGCGGCGGGACGTTGACGATCGGGCGGTTATGTTGCCGTGCCAGTTGCTGCATCTGCAGCGCCATGGCGTCTACCGCTTTGGCTAGCACAAACGGCGCTTCCGCCTTGTTCTGGTCATATTTCAGGGCCACCGCATAGTGGGTCGGGTTGGTGATAATCACATCCGCCTGCGGGATCACCTTGTGCATTCGGCGCATCGCCATCTGGCGCTGTAGGTTGCGAATGCGCGATTTAATCTGCGGGTTCCCTTCGCTGTTTTTATGCTCTTCTTTCACTTCCTGTTTGCTCATCTTGAGCTTTTTGATGTACTGCCACTGGGTGTAGGGCAGGTCGAGCAGGGCGATAAACAGCAGAGCCAAGCCATACAGCAGCACCGTCGACCAAATCAGATCGAGAGTCAGAGTAATGGCAGTGCCGATATCGCGATGCTGCAAGCTCAGCAGCATCTGGATTTTGTCGCCAACCACGCTCCACAAGGTCAGCGAGATCAGCGCGGTTTTCAGTACGCTTTTGACCAGCTCGGCGATCGATTGCGAGGAGAACATTCGTCCCATCCCACTGATCGGATTAAGCTTGGAAAACTTCGGCTGCAAGGAATCGATACTGACGTTCCAACCACCGCGCAGCAGGTTGCCGACCAAGGCGATGAGCATCAGCAAACCCAGCGGTACCAGCAGTGTCCAGCCCATGGCGGACAGGCTTTCGCCCAGATGTTTGAACGCCAGTTGCGGGTCGAACACCTCTTGTTTACTTAAGGCCAGGTTGTAGCGCATGCTGCCGGTCAGCAGACGGCCTAAGCTTTCGCTAAATGCCGACAGCGTGATGGTGCCACCCAGCACCAATAAGGCGGTGACCAGTTCGCGCGAGCGCGGCAAGTTACCCTCTTTACGCGCCTTATCCAGCCGCTGGCCGGTGGGTTTTTCGCTCTTATCCCCGCTCATTGCTTATCTCTTCTCGCTCATGGCTTGGCTCTTACGGGGTCACGGACGCGGGCGGGGCGTAAATGGCCGCCAGCAGGTTCAGCACTTCGCGGCTGAACTGGGTAAAGTTTTCCGGCACGCTGGAGAGCGTTAAGCCGACGCTCAGCACTCCGCACAGCAAGGTCATCGGAAAACCGAGCGAGTAGATATTCAGCTGCGGCGCGGCGCGGGTCATGATGCCGAAGGTCATATTGACCAGTAGCATGGCGGCGATGGCCGGTAACGCCAGCAGCAGAGCAGCGCCAATCATCCAACCGAACATGTTGATGATCTGCTGCAAGGCGGTATCCGACAGCATGCTACCGACTGGGATGGCGGTGAAGCTGCGCACCAAAATATCCAGCACCACTAAATGGCCATTGAGCGCTAAAAACAGCAGCGACACATACATCTGGTACATCACACCGAGCACGGCGGAGCTAACGCCATTGACCGGGTCATTCATCATCGCCATGCCAAGGCCCATCTGCATCGACACCAGCTGCCCTAAGGTGGTGAATACCGCAAACAGGATATCGACCACTAAGCCCAGCAGTGCGCCGATGATCAATTGCTGGATGGCGTAAAAAATGGCTAGCGGCGAGAACGGATCAACCGCGGGCATCGGCGGCATCAAGGGCGCCGCCACCACGCTAATCAGCAACGCCAGCCCGATGCGCACTTGAATCGGGATCTGCGGGTTGCCAAACAGCGGCATCACCATAAAGGCGGCGGTGAGGCGGAAAAACGGCCACCACAGCATGCCTATCCAGGCGGTAATATCGGCTGCGCTCAGGGTTAACATCAGCGGTGTCCCATCAGCCGATCAGGGTCGGAATTTCGTGGAAAATCTGGGTAAACAGATCGTGTAAGGTGGTCAACATCCACGAACCGGCAAACCCCAGCATCGCCAGCATCACCAAAAAGCGCGGCAGGAACGACAGAGTCTGTTCGTTAATCTGGGTCGCCGCCTGAAAGATACTGACCAGCAGACCGACCACTAAACTGGGCAGCACTAAAATGCACACCATAGTGGCGATCACGGTCAGGGCCTGACCAAAAATGACGGAGATGGCAGTGGTATCCATAGAGTCTGTCCGGTCAGCCGAAACTGGCACTTAAGGTGCCGACGGTCATCGCCCAGCCATCAACCAGCACGAAAATCATCAGCTTGAACGGCAGCGAGATAATCAGTGGTGACAGCATCATCATCCCCATCGCCATCAACACGCTGGATACCACCATGTCGATGATCAGGAACGGGATAAAAATCATAAAGCCAATCTGGAACGAGGTTTTCAGCTCGCTGAGCACAAAGGCCGGCATCAGGATCAGAAAATCCACTTTCTCTGGCGGGGTGGCGCGCGGCTCACCGGCGATATCCAGCAGCTGTTGCAGGTCACTTTCGCGCGTCTGCGCCAGCATGAATTTCCGCAGCGGCTTTTCCGCTTGGGCAAAGGCCTGCTTCAAGGTCAGGCTATCGTTCTGATACGGCTCGAAGGCGTTGACGTAGATGTCATTGAACACCGGACGCATGATGAACAAGGTCAGTGTCAGGGCGATACCAATTAAAATCCGGTTAGGTGGACTTTGCTGCAGACCTAAGGCTTGGCGCAAAATTGCTAGCACAATAATGATGCGGGTAAAGCTGGTGGTCATCAGCAGCATGGTCGGCAGGAACGACAGCGCCGTCATCAGCAGTAAGATCTGCAGCTTGACGCTGTACTCCTGTGCGCCACCGGCCTGCGGCGTAACCGTCAGCAGGCCGATATCCCCGTTCGCCGCTAAGGCTGGGTGAGCCAGCAGGCACAGCAGCACCAGTAACCCGAGCTTGCGCATTAGCGAGACAACCCTTTGAGCATGTCGTCGCTGTCCACCACGTTGGTCAGGCGCAGGCCATATTTGTTATTCACGATCACCACTTCGGCGTGGCCGAGCAGGGTGCCGTTGACTTTGACATCCATCGGCTCGCCGTTGAGTTTGTCCAGCTCAATCACGGTGCCGCGACCGATACTCATCAGATCGCCGATCATCAGTTCGGTGCTGCCAACTTCCAGCGTCAGTTTCACTGGAATATTGCGGATAAATTTCATGTCCGTTGGGAAGCTGGCTGCCTCCGGCGCGCTGGCCGGGGTTTCGGCGGCCAAATCGCCCATATCGAGATCGTTCAGATCCAGATTTAAATCATTCAGGGTTTCGGACATCGGGGGTTCCTTGCGGTTACAAAAAACGGTACATCATCAATATTTCCCGGTCAGTACCGGGCCGTAAAATGGCGTTAGGCCGGCGTGTCCAGCACGTCATCAACCTGCAGCACCAGATTGCCGTTACGCTCGGCAATGCGCGCTTTATACAGTGGGCTATTTCCCGCGCGAACGGTGAGCTGCGAAGGCATGTCCACGGGGATCACATCGCCCACTTGCAAATCCATCACGTCACCCAAAGTCAGCGATTTTTCGCACAAGGTGGTTTGCAGGCGCAGCGGTACTTGTTGCAGCCGCTCTTCCACCTTGGCTTGCAACGTCGGGTCGAGCTCGACGTTGGCCTCTTCTGCCGCTGGGGTACGTAAAAACTCCAGACCGTTAAATGGCAGCGCGATTTCCAGCCAGCCCAGATGTTCGCCAATTTGAATCGAGAAGCGACAGATCTGGAACAGCGGCTGATTGGCCATGCTGTTGTTTAAGTGCAGCGATTGCTGCTGGGTCATTTGGCTGTACCAGCTGGTTTGGTTGCGCCAGCAGTCATCAAATTGCTCCAGCAACTGGCGGAAAATCCGCTCGACTAAACGCAGCTCGGTATCACTCATCTCACTGCGACGACGGGTACTGGTGCCTTTGCCGCCGAAAAACAGATCGGCCATGAAAAACAGCAGATCGCCATCCATCGCAATCAGGCCGCGCATATCGTGCGGCTCAACCAGAAATTCGCGCTGGCTGTTGGGCTTCGGGATAGAGGCCAAGTATTCGCGCAGCTTCAGGGTATCTTGCTGCTCGAAGTGAAAATTCACCGGCTTGCGCAGCAGACCGAAGAAGAACTGCTTGGCGGAGCGCTCGAAACGCTGGCAGATGGTATCGAGGGTCGCCTGCAGCGCACCAATGCGATGCTCCGGGTTTGCCAGATCAAAAGTCTTGATATGCGCCTGTTCGCTGGGGGAGATAATTTTTCGTTTGATTGTTTTCATTCCGGCTCACTCGGCAACGTCTTACCGGGTCTTCTCGACCGCAAAATTCTGTGTCTGTAATAAGTAAGGTCTGCGTAATGCAAATTCTCTGCCAGTTTTTGAACAAAACCGCGTCAGTGTTAAGGCGGTAAGGGCGTGAGCAGCGGCTGTAAAGGACGGTAATTGGCGTGTCATTTTTTTGACTTAAGTCGCAAAGGTGACGATTGGGCATATATTGAGGCGCGGATTGATTGACAAGTGACAAAGAACAGTCAGCGCGCCTAGCCAGTGTTGCTCAATTAATGGCACGTTACTTGCTTTTGAACTGCGCGTAAAACCGTCCACGTCATTGTGGCGGTTTCCTTGTTTATCAGAGCCTTGTTCATCAGAGGATTTCGGAGAGTCAGCGTCATGTATCACACAGCCCCGGGAATGCAGTACACCTTGGCCCAGATGGAGGCGGTAAAGTCACAAATCGGCGTCGGCAGTAGCACCGAAATGGTTGCCGCCAACCCGTTGACCGCATCCGGTGCGCAGGTGCCGAGTTTCCGCGCGGCGCTGACCCAAGCGGTCGATCGGGTCGATACCCTAAGCAAAACCGCCAAAGACATGATGACCGCGGTCGATACCGGGGCCAGTCAAGATCTGGTCGGCGCCATGGTGGCGAGCCAGAAAGCCAGTTTGTCGTTCACCGCGTTAGTGCAGGTGCGTCAGAAACTGATGACAGCCTATGACGATGTCATGAAAATGCCGGTATAAGTGAGAGTCTGACGTGACCGAATTATTACAGAAAAAATGGGCCCAATTGCCGGCGCCGTCGGCGATGCTGGCCAAGGTAAAAGGCCGTCGCCTGAGCGCGCTGCTCGGGGTGATTGCGCTGGTGGTGACCGGCATTGTGGTGTTGGCGTTGTGGCTCGGTAACAGTGAATACCGCCCGCTGTATGGCCGCAATGAAGCTTTTGATCAAAGCCAAGTGATGTCCGTGTTGGATAAGCAGGGCTTTAATTTTTATGTTGATGGTAACAGTGGCCAACTTATGGTGGCCCGTGACCAGTTAGGCAAAGCGCGCATGGCACTGGCCGCGGCGGGCGTTAAAGTGCAGTTGCCCACCGGCCTTGAGATCTTGGATAAAGACAACAGTCTCGGCACCAGTCAGTTTATTGAAGATGCGCGCTACCGCCACGGGTTAGAAGGCGAACTGGCGCGTACCATCATGTCCCTTGATGGCATTACCAATGCCCGTGTGCATTTGGCCATTCCTAAACGTACCTTGTTTATCCGCGGTAATCCTGAGCTGCCATCGGCCTCGATTGCGGTGTCCTTGCAACCGGGCGTGAGCCTCAAACCGGGTCAGGTACGCGCGATTGTGAATCTGGTGTCGGGCAGCGTCACCGATCTGAAGCCGGAAAACGTGACGGTAGTGGATCAGGCCGGTCGTTTGCTGAGCGCCAACGATGCTGATGCGCAGGCCGGTGAAACCAACACCCAATATCTGGAATACGTTAACCGTTTGGAGCGCAGCTACATTGACCGCGCCACCCGGATGCTCGATCCGATGCTCGGCATGGGCAACTTTGAGGTGCAAGTGGCCGCCAAGGTCAATTTTGACCGTAAGGAAGCCACCGAAGAAGTGTACAACCCGCAAGGGGCGTTAACTCGTGAGTACAGTCGCGAAGATCGTAGCAATGAAGAGCAAAGTGCAGGGGTGCCGGGCGCGCTGAGTAACCAACCGGCTGACAAATCGACCAATACCAAAAACGCCAACAACAAGACCACCTCTACGACCCAAGAAAATCAGTCGGACAGTAAAGATCTGGTCAACCGCACCACCGAGCTGAACCGCGACTTCCAGTTAGATCGCACCCAACGTCATATCCGTTATCAGCAAGGCGAGCTGCAGCATCTGAGTGTGTCGGTGCTGATTAACGGCAAGCCAGAGCAATATTCGAAAGCCGAGCTGGATCAGATGACCACCATGCTGCAAGACGCCTTGGGCCTGCGCAGTGCCAATGGCGATCAGATTAGCTTGCACGTGTTCCCGTTTGTGGCCGGTGATAATCCGCTGAGTGCCGATGCGCCATGGTGGAAAGATCCGTTCTGGATGGATGTCCTGCGTTATGTGTTGGCTGCGGTCGTGGCGTTGGCGGTGCTGTTCGGTGTCGTCCGTCCGGTACTGCGTCAGCTGGCTAAGCCGTTGCCGGTGAACGATCCGGCGCTGCCAGCGCAAGCCGAGGATGATGCTACTGCCAGCAGCGGTGAGCTGCAGCCAGATGGCACGAGCGAGAAGGGCGAGGCGAGCGCGGCGTTGCCGGTATCACGTCCGGGTCTGACATTGAACGAAAACCTGCTGGAGCTGCCATCACCGGAAACCGGTTTGGAAGTGCAGCTGGAGCGTATCCAGTTCCTAGCTAATCAGGAGCCGGAGCGTGTGGCGCAGGTGGTTAAACAGTGGATAAAGGTTGAGCAACATGACGGAAACTGAAGTAATGCAGCCGGAAGACGGCTTGCAACAGGCGGCGATTTTGCTGCTGAGCATGGGGGAAGAGGCCGCCGCCAACATCCTCAAACAGCTCAGCCGTGAGGAAGTGAGCCGCCTGACCGTTGCTATGGCCAGCCTGCCGGGAGTGAAAAAAGATCAGGCGCAGTCCGTTTTTCTGCGCTTTTTCACCGACTTTCGTTCGGAGTCGGGGATCACCGGTGCATCGCGTGGCTATCTGGAGCGCACGCTGGATAAAGCACTGGGTCGCTCTTTGGCGCGTCCACTGATTGACAGCATTTATGGCGATACCCTACGTAGCAGCCTGCAGCGTTTGCAGTGGCTGGAGCCGTCTAAGCTGGTTGAACTGATTGCCGGTGAGCACCCGCAGTTACAAGCGGTGTTTTTGGCCTACTTAGAGCCGGATATGGCCAGCCAATTGCTGAGCCGTTTGCCACCAGAAACCCACGATGACCTGCTGTATCGTCTGGCCAATCTGGATGAGATCCATCCGGATATGATTGATGAAGTGCATGTATTGCTGGAGAAATTCTTGCAGCAAGTCGGCCATCGCACCAGCTCGCAAGTGGACGGTACCAAAAAGGCGGTGGATATCCTCAACCGTATGGGCAGCCGTACATCTGAGATCATGCTGTCGCTGCGCGACATGGATCCGAGCCTGATGGTGAAACTGGAAGAGAGCATGTACCAGTTCGACATTCTGGAGCGTCAGAGCGAGGCCACCTTGAGCCGCATGATCGAAGAAGTGCCGCAAGAGCGTTTGGCGCTGGCACTCAAAGGCTCGTCCACCACCTTGCAAGAGAAGATCTTTGCTTGCCTGCCGAAGCGGGCCGCTCAGTATCTGCGCGAAGAGATGGAGACCAAGGGTGCAGTACGCATGAGTGCGGTGGAAGAAGCCCGTACCGAAATCATGCAGACCCTGCGTCAGTTGGCCAACGACGGCGAAGTCGAGCTATCGCTGTTCGCGGAAAATGTGGTCGAGTAAGGGGATCTGAGCCATGTGTGACAAACCCGGCACCATTTTTCGTCCGCAACCCGGTCAATTCCGGCCATACCGTTTTCCGCCGCTGGTGGAAGAGCGGTCCCGGGATGACGAGTTTGATTTTGATGACTTTGCCGATGACAGCCACAGCCGTCATGGCAGCAGTGCCGCCCACTATCAGGAAGAGTTCAATAACGGCTTTCAGGACGGCATGCAAAAAGGCTACGACGAAGGCTTTATGCAAGGCCAGCAGCAAGGCTTGGAAGGCGGTCGTCAGCAAGGCTATCAAGCCGGTTACCAAGATGGCCAACAGCAAGGTTTGCAAGAGGGCCGTCAGCAGCTGACCCATTCGGTGACTGCCGCCGATGCGCTGTTGCAGCAAATTCAGCAAGTGTTCCATCAGCATGTGCGTGAGCAGAGCGAGATGATCTGCGATCTGGTGCAGAAGGTGGCGCGTCAGGTGATCCGCTGTGAGTTGACGTTACAGCCACAGCAGCTAGTGACCTTGATTGAAGAGACCTTAGCGCAAGTGCCTGAGCAAGAAGGTCAGATTGCGGTGCATCTCAATCCGCAAGATTGCCAGCGTCTGCAGCAATTGCTGCCGGATGTGGTGAACAAGTGGCAGTTGGAGCCGGATTCTGCGCTGGAAAGTGGCAGTTGCCGCGTGGTGACCCGTGATTCGGAGGCGGTGGCTGACAGTGAGGAGCGCCTGCAAGCTTGTATGGATGCGGTGCGCGATACGTTGCTGGTTGAACCGGTGGCTGAACACGCCGAATGAGTAATTTGCAGCAAACCTTAGCGCGTCGCTTGGCGCTGGCTGGTCGGCAATTGCCAGAGCTGCCGGTGGCGCGCACCTATGGCCGCTTAACCCGCATGACCGGCTTGACGCTGGAGGCGGTCGGTTGCCGTCTCAGTAGCGGTCAGCGCTGCATGATAGAAACCGACAGTGGCGCGCTGGTGGAAGCGGAGGTGGTCGGGTTTGACCGTGAATCTTCGTTCCTGATGCCGATCCGGCACACCTCGGGGCTGCGCCCGGGTTGTCGCGTGCTGCCGCTGCAAGGCGACAGCAAAATTGCCGTCGGTTATGGCTTGCTGGGCCGCATTTTGAACGGTGTCGGTGAGCCGCTGGATAACCGCGGGCCGCTGCAAACCGATCAGCGTATTCACCTGCAAGGTGAGAGCATTAACCCGTTGATCCGTCAGCCGATCAGTGAGCAGTTGGATGTGGGCGTGCGCGCCATCAACGGCATGCTGAGTGTCGGTAAGGGCCAGCGTCTGGGGCTGTTTGCCGGTAGTGGGGTGGGTAAAAGTGTGCTGCTGGGGATGATGACCCGCAACACCACCGCCGAAATTACCGTGGTGGGCTTAATTGGCGAGCGTGGCCGTGAGGTGCGCGAATTTATTGAGCATTCGCTGGGCAGTGAAGGGCTGAAAAATGCCGTCGTGATCGCCTCGCCAGCCGATGATCCGCCACTGCTGCGGCTGCGAGCGTCAGTATTATGCCACCGAATTGCCGAGTTTTTCCGCGATCGCGGCCATGATGTGCTGCTGTTGATGGACTCCTTGACCCGTTACGCGCAGGCGCAGCGGGAAATTGCGCTGGCTGTCGGTGAGCCGCCAGCCACCAAAGGCTATCCGCCATCGGTATTTAGCCTGTTGCCACAATTGGTGGAGCGCGCGGGTAACGGCGCGCACGGCAAAGGCTCGATCACCGCCTTTTATACCGTGCTGTCCGAGGGCGATGACCAGCAAGATCCGATTGCTGATGCGGCGCGCGCGATTTTAGATGGGCACATCGTTCTCAATCGCACCTTGGCTGAAAGCGGCCATTATCCGGCGATCGATATTGAGCAGTCGATCAGCCGTGCCATGCCACAAATTGTATCCCCTGAGCACCTGCGGCAGGCGCAGTTGGTCAAACAACGCTATTCCCGTTACCGCCAAGTGCAAGACTTACTGGCCTTGGGCGGCTATCAACCGGGGCAAGATCCACAGTTGGATACGGCGATTGCCAGTTATCCGGCGATCTGTGCCTATCTGCAGCAAGGCATGCAAGAAAAAGTCACCCTCGCCGACAGTACGGAACAGTTATTGCAACTGCGCTAACCGGCAGCTGGCCGACCTGTGAGCGTCAGCCAGCCGTCAGTGGGTACACGGTGAATTCGTTGGCCTGAGGTGGAGTTTTCGAGGAGCGGTCTTGCGTTATGTCTCGTCAGCACGGCGTGTTGCACGCCTGGTATCAGCAGCAGCAGCAGCGATTTGAACAGTTACAGTCCGAGCAGGGCAGTTGGCAGCGCCAGCAGCAGGCGCACGCCGAGCGCTTGGAGTTGTTGCAGCAGGTCTCGACCCAATATGCGCTCGGTAGCGGCAATGGCTCCAGTGCGCTGCTGGTAAAAGGCATTGGCCGCTTTCGTAACCAACTTTCCTTGATCACCCAATTACAGCAGCAAGAGCTGGCGCTGGCCGAAGCCGAGTTGCGTGCCGCCCGTGAGAGGGTGTTGCATCAGCATCTGAATTTGAAAAAAGGCGATACCTTGCTGCAAAAGTTGCAGCAACAGCAGTTACAGCGCGAAGCGAAGCGTGAGCAGCGGGTGTTAGATGAGCTGTCAGGACAGCGTTTTTTGCGTCGTCAGCAGGCGTGCCGTTAACACTACGCGGCGTAGGTGATTGCGGATGGCACAGGCTTAGCGCGGTGCGTAGGTCAGTCCCGCATCCGGTTTCAGTAATTGGGTCACCAGCTGTTTTTGCTGCGCCAGCAGTTTGCCGTTACGGCTATTTTGCTGCTGGCATGCTTGGATCAGCTGATGCAGCTGTTGCCATTGCTGCTGAGCAGTGGCGCTGAGCTGTTCTGGCAAGGCACGAAACAACGCTTGCATCCCGTGGTCATCGGCGGGCAGGCCGAGCGCTTGCAAGTGTTGGCAACGTTCGGTGGCGCGTTGCTGCAAGGTGTGCAGCAGCGGTTGCAACTGGTGGTTGCTGTCAGTTAAGCCATGGCTATCGCGCTGTTGCATCAACGTATACTGCTGCTGTAACAGCGGTTGCAGTTGCTGATAATCACGCACATCGTGCGCCAGTGTTTGCAGCAGCGCTTTAACGCGAGACTTACGATCCATAGCGTGGTTTAGCCTTTGTAATGTTGATACAGGCTGTCAGCCAGACGATCGGTGTTGATACTCAAGCCACCTTGCGCCAGCAGGGCGCGCATCTTCGCGACTTTCTCTAAATCCACTTCCGCCGGACGTGGCGTTTGCTGCGCTTGTTCCAGCATTTTCAGATCGCGGCTCAGGGCCACGGACTCAACCGGCTTGCTGTTGGCTGCGGGAGTTTTCTGGGCGGTGCCGCTGGCCGGAGTCAGTACACTGCTGACGGCCACGTCACGCTGTACTTTACCAATCATGGTTGCTCCTTTTGCATTAGGCAGTGTAGGCATCATGGTGGTGCTTACCTTAACGTCATCGGTGAAGTCAGTGCGTCGCCGTGAGTTTGGCTGTGGCATCTGACCGCTTGATTATATACGGCGACCGGCTACTGGCCTAACTTAAATCAGAGCGCACTTTTTTCGGCCGTTTTTTATTTGTGGCACATAATTGCCGGCGGCAGCGGCAAAAATCCGGCACTGACGGTTAAAAGTCGGTCATAACTTGACCCGGTCCGCTCACTCGGGCCCGAATTTCCTTGCCGCTGATGCTGTTTTGAATCCGAATTTTTTTGCCCTGACTACCATCTTCCAGCGCAATCCCTTTCATTGAGGCACTGACCCCATCCTTTTGCGCCAAGATCACCACTTCATCGCCGCGCTTAATCAGATCTGGTGCGGTCAGCATATTGCGATTAATCAGGCGACCGGCCGGTAGATTGCGGCGCAATGTCTGGCCAATCAGCGCCTGTGGATCGGTGAAATAGGCTTGGCGTAAAAACGCGATATCAGTGGCTTTAACGCTCAGATCGCCGGCGCTCAGCACTTGGCCGCGCTCGAGGTTACGGCTGGCAAAAATCAACGGCAGCAAGATGGAAACATCGGCTTTGACATGCAAACGCCAGGTTTTGGGGGCGCTACAGCGCACTTCGTAACTGATGCGACCGGCTGGAGGGTCCTCGCTCAGGCGCTGAATTTGCGGCGGCGTGGCGCACTCTGGGAAGTCCGGCATGTTGCGCAGCTTAACGTCAAACTGCTGACTCTTTTGTGCTTTTGCGAACGATGTCACGTCCTGTTGGATAAATTGCGTCACTTGTTCGGCGGGGGTCACGGCCGCCCACAGGGGGGCACTGCCGAGCAGCAGGGCCGGCAACAAGCCGAAGTATCGAGCCAGCATGGACATGGCGTCTCCTTTAATGCGCAGGAAGCACAGTTTCCGCTACTGACAGGGCACTGTTGCCCAGGGAATCTGTGCGCGGTTTTGCGCATTGTAATCCAGATGGTTAAAAAATTGGCGTGTTAATTGCTAAGAGACAGGGCTTATTCACGTTGTTTGCAGGGGGACAGAACATGTCACTGAGTTTTGATAAAGCGCTGGGTGTTTTTCCGCACACGCTCGATTTTCGCACTGAACGGGCCAAGGTTCTGGCCGGTAACCTCGCCAACGTGGATACCCCGGATTACAAGGCGCGCGACATCAGTTTTAAAGATGTGATGCGGCAGATTAATCGCTCGTCAATGAGCGCCGAGTTTGGCAGCCGTGCGGCGGCCGAACCGAATTATGTGGCCATGTACCGCAATCCGTATCAGCCATCGAAAGATGGCAACACCGTTGATCAGGGTGTTGAGCAGGCGCAGTTTGCGCGTAACGCGATGGACTTTCAGACCAGCTTGACTTTCATGAACATGACCTTCAGCGGGTTAAAGCAAGCAATTACCGGACAGTAATGAGGTAACCGATGTCATTCGGAGATATTTATGACATCGCCGGTTCGGCGATGACCGCGCAAACCGTACGACTCAACACCGTGGCCAGTAACATGGCGAACGTGGATGTTACGGCCGGTAGCGCAGCAGAGGCATACCGAGCGCGTCGGCCGGTGTTCTCTACCATTATGGGGAATACCGCGCACGGTGGTCTGGCGACCGCCAAAGTGAACATCCGCGGGATCGAAGAGAGCCAAGCGCCATTAACGCGCCGTTATGAGCCGAAAAACCCGCAAGCCGACAAAGACGGCTATGTGTTCGTCTCGAACGTCAACATCGTGGAAGAGATGGCGGACATGATGGCGGCGTCACGCAGCTTTGAAACCAACGTGGATGTGCTATCCCGCGTGCGCAGCATGCAGCAAGGGATCTTGCGTCTGGGCAATCCGGCCTAAGTGGGTTCGGCTTACGTTTTCGATTATCTGATTTTAAGGACGTCTCATGAGTCTGGCCCGAGTACAGTCTTCCAACCAGCCTTCGGCTGATGATGTCATGCCGCAGGGCGCGGTAAGCCAAAACGGGATGAACCCGAACCAAAACGATTTTATGACCATGATGGTGGCGCAAATTCGCAACCAGAACCCACTCAACCCGATGGACGGAACCCAGTACCTGACCCAGCTCGGCATGATGTCGGCGGTGTCGAGTCTGGAAGATGTCAAGCGAGGCACGCTGAATCTCAACATCGGCATGAGCAATGTGGAGATGCTGCAGAGTGCCAGCTTGATTGGCAAGAGCGTGTTGATGGAAGTCAACAATGCGCTGGAGGTCAAAGAAGGCCAGAAAATTGATGGTCGTATTCGTCTGGATAAAGCGGCGGATAACGTCAAAGTGGCGGTGTACGACGAAAAGGGTAAGTTGGTTGATACGTTAGATTTAGGTTCGCAGCCGGCTGGTTTAGTGAAGTTCGACATCGACGGCGATAAGTTGGGTGCCGGTAAATACAAATTTGAAGTGTTGGCTGAAAATGGCTCTGACGCTTGGAGTCAGCCTATGCTGCTGGCCGCTAAAGTGCAGGCGTTTCATATCAGTAAAAATCCCGACGTCCCGAATCAGTTGGAGTTGGCTGGTGTTGGCCGGATGTCTATCTATGACATGTGTGAAATCGCGGATTCCGACACGGTGCCGGCGATGGCTCAGTCACGTAAACCATTCCCATTTTCTCTCATCTGATCACCTAAGATTTTTCAGGAGTTTGTATGTCTTTTAATATTGGCCTGAGCGGTCTGCAAGCGACCAGTGAGCAGATGAACACCATCAGCCACAACATTGCCAACGGCTCAACCGCCGGTTTTAAATCATCCCGTACCGAGTTTCAGGATGTTTACTCTGCCACTTTCGGTGGCGGCCAAGCCAACGGCGTGGCGGTGTCTAACATTCGTCAAAGCTTTGCCACCGGCAGTATGACCACCACTAACCGTAACGGCGATCTGGCGATCAACGGCGATGGCTTTTTTGTGGTCGAGAACAACGGCCAGAAGTTTTATACCCGCGCCGGGATCTTCGATACCCGTCAGGACAAGAACAACCCAAGCATGATGAATCTGGTAAGCCCCGATGGCTCGTTGCTGCTGGGTAAAGGCGGTCAGCCGATCGCCATCGACAAAACGGATCAAGCGCCCAAGGCCAGCACCAAAGGCTCTCTGGGGCTAAATTTGGATTCGGGGGCGCCAATTATCGATGCAGCAAAACCGTTTGATATCAACGATCCGTCTACCTACAACTCCACCAGTACCGTGAAGGTATATGACAAGCTGGGTAATGAGCATCAGGTGACTCAATACTATCGTAAGACCGCCGATGGTAAGTGGGATATGCATGTGGCGATGGATAACACCCTGTTGCCAGGCGGCGCGACCCCCGTGGAGTTTGATGATTCCGGTAAGCTGACCAAGCCAAGCCCATCCAACTTGTCATTGACCCTGCCTAACGGTCAACCGTTGGCACTGGACATGAGTGCCATGACCCAGTACGGCGGCGGCTTTAGCATCAACTCAGTGAGTTCTGATGGCTATGCGGCGGGTAAGTTTGCTAACTGGTCCTTTGAGTCAGACGGCACCGTGGTGGCCCGTTATACCAATGGCGAAAAAGTCAGCCAAGGTCAGCTGCAACTGGCGCGTTTTACCAATAATGAAGGCCTGCAACCGGCCGGTGGTAACCGCTGGACCGAAACGTTTGCGTCTGGTCAGGCGATGACGGGCGTGGCTGGGGAAGGTCAGTTGGGCGGCATTTTGACCGGTCGTTATGAGAACTCCAACGTGAATATCACCGATGAAATGGTCGGTTTGATGGGCGCGCAGAGCAGCTATCAGGCCAACGCCAAGTCGATTCAGGTCGCCAATGAGATGACCAAGATCCTGTTCAACTCTCTGTAAGGCGCAGCTTAAGTCATGGATAAATTGCTGTTTACTGCGCTGTCGGGTGCGCGTCGAACCCTGATGTCACAGCAGGTGCAGGCTAACAACTTGGCCAACGTGAACACCACCGGTTTTCGCGCTGACTTGGAGCAGGCGTCCACTGAGCTGTTGCGTGGCGCCGGTTACCAAACGCGGGCACTGGTCGGTGAGCAAGCGCTGGGCTCGGACTTTTCCGGTGGCGCGCTGCAGCGAACCGATCGTCCGTTAGACGTGGCCATTCAGGGCGACGGTTTTTTTGCCGTGGAGACCCCACAAGGCGAAGCCTATACCCGCGCCGGTAACTTCACCACCAACGACGCCGGAGAGCTGAGCGTCAATGGCCATCCGCTCATGGGCACCGACGGCCCGATCGTGTTGCCAGAATACAGCCAATTGACCGTGGGGAAAGACGGCACACTGTCGATCGTGGCGCCGAATGGCGGCCTGATGCAAGAAGCCGGTCAGCTCAAATTGGTCAATCCGAAACCCGATCAAATCGCGAAAAGCCCTGATGGCCTGTTTCGCATGCTGGATAACAGCAGTGCTCCTGCCGATGACGGCGTACAGGTGGCCAGCGGCTATTTAGAGTCCAGCAACGTCAACGCGGTTGACGCGATGATCCGCAACATGACTTTGGCGCGTAACTTTGAACTTCAGGTCAAGATGATGAAAACCGCAGAGGATTTAACCACTGCCGGTAACCGTCTGATCCGTGAGTAAGGCATAACAGAATGAATGCAGCATTATGGGTAAGTAAAACCGGTCTGGCGGCACAAGATGTCCAGATGCAGGTGATTTCCAACAACTTAGCGAACGTTAACACCATCGGCTTTAAGCAAGACCGCGCCGCGTTTGAAGATCTGTTCTATCAGATCAAAAAGCAGCCTGGTGGTATGGCCGATCAGCAAAATGAGACCCCAGGCGGTCTGATGCTGGGTAACGGTGTGCGTGTCGTGGGCACCGAAAAGCTGATGAAGACCGGTGCCTATCAGCAAACTGACGTACCGACCGATATGTCGATTCAAGGTCAGGGCTTTTTCCAGATTGAAATGCCGGATGGCACCATGGCCTACACCCGTAACGGCCAGTTCCACCGTAATGCCGAAGGCATGCTGGTGAACTCCAGCGGTCTGCCGCTGAGCCCGAATATCGAGATCCCAGAAAATGCGACCAGCTTCTCGGTGGGTACCGATGGCACCGTGACCTATACCAGCGCCGATGATCCGCAGCCGCAAGAGTTAGGCCAAATCACTCTGGTGAACTTCACCAACCCAGCCGGTCTGGAAGCAGCCGGTAGTAACCTGTTCAAAGAAACCGGTGCCAGTGGCGCGCCGAATGAAGGGGTGGCTGGTGAAAATGGGCTGGGTCAGCTTAAGCAGTTCTCACTGGAAGGCTCCAACGTGAGCGTAGTGGAAGAGATGGTGAACATGATCACCACTCAGCGCGCTTATGAAATGAACGCCAAAGTGGTTTCCAGTGCCGATCAGATGCTGAAGTTTGTGAGTCAGTCACTGTAATTAGCGTGACGAGCGGCGCACGTGGCGAATAAAGAGAGAGTAAACCTAAGATGAGACGCGTTCTGGTTCTGTTAACCCTATTGCTGGCCGGGTGTGCACACCCGCCAATCGGCCCGTATCCGGGGGAAGATGAATTCACCCCACCGCCGATGAAATTACCAGCGATGGAAAGGGACAAGGACGGTGGCCTGTTCAGTACCGATTACAACATGGCACTGTTTCAGGACCGGCGCGCGTTCCGGGTTGGCGATGTGCTGACGGTGGTACTGCAAGAGCAGACCAGCTCCAGCAAGAAGGCCGGTACCAGCTTTGGCAAAGAGAGCAACACCAGCATCGGTGCCGCCACCTTGTTTGGCAGTGAGTACCCGAAAGCGGCGTCGTCATTGGGCGCCGATCGCGACTTTAAGGGCAACTCCACCAGTTCGCAGCAAAACTCGCTCTCCGGCAGCATCACCGTACTGGTGTATGAAGTGATGCCGAACGGCATTTTGCGCGTGCGCGGCGAGAAGTGGCTGCGTCTGAACCAAGGTGACGAGTATATTCGTCTCAACGGTTTGGTGCGGGTGGATGATATCGACGGGACGAACCGCGTGTCGTCGCAGCGTCTGGCGGATGCGCGGATCACTTACTCCGGTCGTGGCGCACTGGCTGACTCCAACTCGGCAGGTTGGTTGACCCGCTTCTTTAACAGCCCGTTCTTCCCGATCTGAGGATGATAATGAAGAGATGTTATTGGCTGCTGGCTCTGTGGCTTGGCAGCATGTCAGCCGTGGCGGCGCCACTGCTGGATATGGTGGACGTACAGGGGATCCGGGAAAACCAGCTGGTCGGTTATGGCTTGGTGGTCGGTCTTAGCGGTACGGGTGATAAGAGCCAAACCAAGTTCACCTCACAGTCGATCAAAAACATGCTAAGCCAGTTCGGGGTGCAATTGCCGGCCAATGCCGATCCGAAACTGAAAAACGTGGCCGCGGTTGCGGTCAGCGCGACCTTGCCACCACTGGCGGCGAAAGGTCAGGCGCTGGACATTACGGTTTCTTCAATGGGGGATGCCAAGAGTCTGCGTGGCGGTACCTTGCTGTTGACGCCACTGCGTGGGGTCGATGGCCAAGTGTATGCCATGGCACAAGGTAATCTGGTAGTGGGTGGTTTGAACGCCGAAGGCGCCAGTGGTAGCGGGATCACGGTCAATATCCCAACCGCCGGTTTGATCCCGAACGGCGCCCTGATTGAGCGCGAAATTCCGTCTTCATTCCTGACCAATCCCGACATTGTTCTGAATTTGAAGCAGCCCGGTTTTAACACGGCGCGTAATATCGAGATGGCGATTAACCGCGTGTTGGGCCCTGGGGTTGCCAATGCCCAGAGTAATGCCAAAGTGGTGATGCGGGCGCCGTTAGATCCGAGCCAGCGCGTGAGTTTTATGGCGGCGCTGGAGAACTTGAAGGTGGCGGAAGGGCCAACGCCAGCACGCATTATCTTCAATGCCCGTACCGGTACTATCGTGATGGGACAGAACGTGCGCGTGCGTCCAGCGGTGGTCAGCCACGGTTCGCTGACGGTGAACATTGTCGAGAATTCACGGGTCAGTCAGCCTAACCCGCTGTCGAACGGGCAGACGGTGGTCACCCCGCAATCGAATGTCAGCGTGAACGAAGAGCGTGGCAAGGCGTTTGTCTGGCCGGCCGGCACCTCACTGAAAACGATTGTTGATGCCATCAACAGCTTGGGCGCGACCCCGAGCGATCTGATGTCGATTTTGCAGGCACTCAAACAGGCCGGCGCGCTGGAAGGCGAGCTGATTGTCATATGAGTATGGAGATTTCTCCGGACGAGGCGCAAGCCTCGTTCCTGTATAACGATGTGCACCAGCTGCAAAACATCAAGGGTAACCGCGATCAGCAGCAAGCGTTACGTCAGGTGTCGCAGCAGTTTGAAGCGGTGTTCTTGCAGACCGTGCTCAAACATATGCGTCAGGCAAATAATGCTATGCGTGACCCCGACTCGCCACTTAGCAGTCGCCAGCAAGACTTTTACCAATCCTTCTATGATGGCCAATTAGCCTCGGAGATGAGCAAGAAAAGCCATCTGGGGATTGCGGAGATGCTGGTGAAGCAGCTCGCAGCAGCCGTACCGAAGGGCAACGGCAAACCGGTGTCGGGTGCGCCAAGTGAGTCGGCGCGCGCGGCGGAGAGTTTTGCCGTCACCATGCACGCCAAACCGGCGCAAGGCAAACCGATTCAGGCACCGTGGCTTCCGGCTACGGTACTGGATCGCATCTTTGGCGGCGCGGCGGAAATCAGCGCCGACGGGGCGACGGCGGCCACGTCTGATCCGCAGAAACAAAACTTTATCAATAAACTGTTCCCGTATGCGATCCGCGCTGCGCGCGCGCTGGGTACTTCGCCATCGGTATTGTTGGCGCAAGCGGCGCTGGAAACCGGTTGGGGCCGTGGCATTTTACGTCGCGGCGATCAGAGCAGTTATAACCTGTTTAACATCAAAGCCAGTCCGGGTTGGCAAGGCGAGCAGGTGACCGTGGCGGCGCCGGAAGTGATTGACGGACAGACCGTGAATCAAGAGTCGCCGTTTCGGGTCTACCAGAGCTTTGCGGAGTCGTTTGAAGATTACGTTAACTTCCTGCGCAGTAACCGCCGTTATGCCAAGGCTCTGCAACATGCCGATAATCCGGAACGCTATTTCAATCATCTGCAGCAAGCTGGCTATGCCACCGATCCGCAGTATGCCCGCAAACTGCAAGGGGTCTGGCAGCAAGTCCAACAGATGTTGGAGTGACCGACTAACGGGCTGGGCGATTTAATCGTTTTGCCCTGCAGGTCGCTTAATGACTGTCAGATGAGTTTTAAAACCGTGCAGGCCATTGCCTGTCGGCATTCGGCGTGAGGGTCGGGTGTTTTTACACTGAGTAAGGACGTTGTCATGAGTCTGATTAATATCGGTTTAACCGGTCTGGGCGCGGCCAATGCCGGCCTGAGCACCACTTCGCACAATCTGGTGAACATGAACACGCCCGGATATACCCGTCAACGTATCGGTCTGGCCAGTCAGGTTGGTCCCGGTGGCGTGGGCGCGGGTGTCGGTGTAACCGGCATTGATCGTCTGGCCGACGGCTTTTTGAATACCAGCCTGTGGCGCCAGTCTTCGGCGTTGCAGCAGAGCAATACCCAATATCGCTACATGAGCAAGACCGAACAGATCCTGACTGCGGATAGCTCTAGCATCAACGTGGGTCTGGATCGCTTTTATTCGGCGCTCAGCGAAGCGGCGGTCAATCCGCAAGATATGGCGCTGCGCCAATCGATTTTGTCGCAGGCCGATGCGGTGGTTCAGCGTTTCAATAACATGGATGCGCAATTAAAGAGTCAGCGTAAACAGCTTGATAGCCAACTGGACTCCAGCATCAGTCAGACCAACTCGTTGCTGGCCAGCATCGCCGAGATGAATAAGCAGATCAAAGAAGCGGGCGCGCGCGGGCAAACCATGACCGACGTGCTGGATGCGCGCGATCAGGCGATCAGCCAGCTGTCTGAGCAATTGAATGTTAATGTGCAGTACAAGCCAGACGGCACCGTGGACATCAACTTGGATCAAGGCCAGCCGCTGGTCAGCGGTAATACCGCCAGTCAGCTGGATATGGCGCGTGATGGCGTAATTAGCATTAAGCGCGGTGATGCCTCGTTCGCGATGCCACGCAATATTGGCGGCAATATCGGCGGCTTGATGACTTTTCGCGATAAAGACTTGGTCGAAAAGCAAAAAGAGCTGGATACCATGGCCTACGGCTTTGCCCAGCAGTTCAATACGGTACATAAGCAAGGTTATGATCTTAACGGTAACCTTAGTGGCAAGGACATGTTCAGCGGTGCCGACAGCGTAGAAGGCGCAGCCAGCCGTTTGTCGCTGGCGTTGAAAGACCCTGCTGATCTGGCGCTGGGTGATGATGTGGATATTGGCCCGGGTAACGGTAATAACCTGACCAAGCTGATTGCGCTGAAAGATACGCCGCTGGCGATCACCTTATCTCCTGCCGATCAGGCCGAATACGGTGTGACGGTTGCTGGCTTAAATGGCAAAACCCTGAGCAAGGCCTATACCGGGATTTGTGGTGATTGGGCGATTCAGACTGCGCAAATCAAAGCGGAGCTGACATCGAATACTTCGCTGTACAAGCAAGCCTTTAACGATCGGGAGTCCGTGTGTGGGGTTTCCAAAGATGAAGAGGCCGGGAATCTGATGCAATACACTCAGATGTACCAGTCCAGCGCCAAGATTGTTAGCACTGCTCAGCAGCTGTTTGACACCACCCTCGCGATGTTTAACTAAGGAGCCACCACCATGCGCATGAGTACGTTTCAGCTAAACAGCATGATGATGGACGGGATGCAAACCGCCAACAGCAACTACAACACCACCATAATGCAGATGCAGCGGCAGACGAAAATTTTGACGCCGTCCGATGACCCGATTGGCTCGGTACAGATCATGCTGTTGCAGCGTCAGCAGGCGGCAACCGATCAGTACAGCAAAAACATCAAAAACTTGATGAACGAATACACCCAGCAAGAAGCGTTGATGCGTAACGGCAACGATATTTTGCTGCGCGGTAAAGAGTTGGTGTTGAGTCTTGGTAATGGTGCCATGACCCAAGATGACCGAGAAGCGGTGGCTAACGAGTTGGAATCTATTCGTGATGAGTTGCTGAGTGTAGCGAATAGCCAAAATCCGGATGGGGATTATCAGTTTGCCGGTAACAAACTGAAAAATAAGCCGTACAGTGCACCGGATTATGTCTATCAAGGTGATAGCGCCCGTCGCACCTCCAGCACCGCGGAAGGGGTCACTTTGCCGGTTAACATGACGGCAGACACTATTTTTGGCTCCGGTAATAACACCGTGTTTAAAGCCATTGATGATTTGACCGCCGCTCTGCGCGATCCGGCCACCACCCAAGACGAGCTGGAAGCGCAGATGAAAAATGCGGATAGCAGTATTGCGTCAACCTCAGTACAGCTGAATAGTGTGTGGGGCGGGTTAGGTAGTCAGATGCAATCACTGGAGCGTATGGCCGGCGCGCACGAAGACAATACCTTGATGAACAAGAAGATGATTGGTGATATCAAGGATTTGGATATTCCAGAGGCTGCATCACGTCTGAAAGGCTACGAACTGGCGTTAACAGCCACTCAGTTGAGCTATTCCAAGATCAACGATATGTCCCTGTTTAACTACATCAAATAACATCGTCGCTTAAGTTAAGTGTGGCATGAGTTAAGCGTGACATGCGCCGGTTATCCATGCACTGGTCCAATACACAGAGCACTGCCTCTGCGTATTGCGATGGCGAAAGCGTCGTCGGGTTGTAAGTCGCATGCAGATTGAAGCAAATAGATAAATAAAGAGAACACACCTTGGTTAACCAAGTTAACAGTACCCGTCTGGGCACCCAACGTACTTCCGATCTGAATCACTCTCCGGTGGTGAGCCAGCAAAAAGCTGGCTTGGCGGTATCGGCGTCGGCCAGCGCGGCGGTAGATACCCGCACGCCGGCGGAAGAAATCGAACGTCTACGTCATGGTCAGCGCGGGAGTTTACTGGGCGTAACCGCCAAGGCGCACTACCAGTTAGCGAAAACGCAAACCGCCTTGCGAGCCTTGCACAGCGCCGAAGATATTTTGCAGCAAAGTAAACAACTGGCGCAGCGCAGCCTCAAACAAACCGAAGGCCGTCGTCAGCGTTTGACGCAGGAGTTGGCCTCATTGCAACGGCAACTGCGTCAGCAAGTGCACCAGACCTATGATGAGAAGCCGCTGTTTAATGCCGATTTTTCAGTACGGCATTTAAATCGTAATCAACAGCAACGTTTTTCCATTCGCGGTCTGCGCTTGCAAGGCGAGCGTAGCCAGCCGGAAGTGTTGAAGTTTGCCTTTGATGGCGGCAAGCCGCGTCAGGTGAAAGTACAGATTGAGCCGGAAGATGATATGGCGACCGTCGCGCGCAAACTGAGCCGTGGCCTGTCATCGCGTGGGATCCGCGCTGAGGTCGATAAATGGGGCGATCTGGAGTTTTCCGCTGCAAAAGGCAACTGGCAAGAGGTGGAAGAAGGCTTCTGGTTGACCGGCAACGGGCAGATTTTCCCAGCCGGTAATCCGGTTAAAGTTCAGCCAGAGCAGCGCCAGCCGCAGATGGTGGATGCTGAGAAGCTCAGCTTTCGCAAAACCCAAGATACACGCCAATCCTTGGCTGATATCGAACGCTTGATGCAGCAGATCCGTAGCTCCCTGCAAGAGCTGACGCGCTATCAGCAGCAGATTGAGCGCCAGTTGCAAGGGCGCTATGCTCGGATGCCGGAAACCGAAACGACGGGTATTTCAGATCGTATCGTCAATAAACCGCTGTCGAGCTTGTTGGCCCAGGCCGGCATCTCACGCCAGACGGTGGTGGCGTTACTGACGCGCTAACCCTAATTGTGTCGCAACTCGATATCTACAGTGCCGGCCATGTGTCGGCGCTGTGATTTTAGGGGCCGTGATGATGAATTTATGGGGCAGCTATAAGCACGGCATGATCCATCCCCATTGAAAAAAATTTCCTATCAGCAGAAAAAAAGATTTAAGCCGCCGCAAAACCCTTCCGCCTAATACCAGTAACAAGGTACGAGACCTGTTTCTGTATTTTAGGAGAGATCACATGTCACTGTCAGTTCATACTAACCAGTCTTCCCTGACTGCCCAGCGTTCCCTGGCTAGCACTCAACTGAGCCTGAACACTTCCCAGCAGCGCCTGTCTACCGGCCTGCGTATCAACAGCGCTAAAGACGATGCTGCTGGCCTGCAGATCGCTAACCGTATGGAATCTCAGACTCGTGGTCTGTCTGTTGCTCAGCGTAACGCGGCTGACGGTATCTCTCTGTCTCAAACTGCGGAAGGTGCGCTGAAAGAAGCCTCTAACATCCTGCAACGTCAGCGTGAACTGGCTCTGCAATCTGCTAACGGTACTAACACTTCAGCTGACCGTACTGCACTGAATGAAGAGTTCTCTGCACTGAATGCAGAACTGGCTCGTATTCAGAAAACTACCACTTTCGCAGGTAAAGCACTGTTTGAATCTGCTGGTTTGAAAGCGGGTATCTCTTTCCAAGTTGGTGCTGAAATGAAGTCTGCTGACAAGATCACCGTTAAGGTTGATACCGCTGCAGCATTCAAATCCAGTGCTGCAATTAGCGGTACTGCGGGCACTATCGGTGCAGTAGTTTCTGGTCTGGATAAAGCCATCGCTGCAATGGGTAAATCTATGGCAGAACTGGGTGCGGTACAAAACCGTTTCCAATCTACCATTAACAACCTGTCTAACATCGAAGAGAACGTGAGCGTGGCGAAAGGCCGCATCATGGATGCTGATATCGCTAAAGAATCTGCCAACATGACCAAGCAGAACATGATGATGCAAGCTGGCATCTCTGTACTGTCTCAGGCAAACCAGACTCCATCCATGATCATGGGTCTGCTGCGTTAATTACGCCTGATTACGCATAGGTTTTGTCTTGCGATAACCGATGTTGGTTACGCAAAGGAAAACTCGCAATCCAAAAAGGGGCCGACTGGCCCCTTTTTACTGAGTTTTGTTGTTCTTCTTCGCGGATGTGATGGTGAAGGGGCAGAGCAAAGTGCAGTTCTTACGCGCCAATAGCATTCTGCTCTATTGGCTGTGAATTGACTGTTTAATGGCATTTTTCTTGCATCATTTTTTTGCATTTAAAGCGTAGCGCATAGCATTTTGCGTCCGAGAGATAAGTACTCTCGGTGGCCGCGCGGTAGACAGAGGATAGATTATGGGCATTACCATTGGTGGTATCGGTACTCTGCCGATTGAAGATTTGATTTACGCACAGCTGTATTCCGAGCGTTTACCGAAAGAAACCCAGTGGAAGCGCCAAGAAGATCAAAACAGTGCCCTGATCACCGCCTACCGTGAAACTCAATCGGCGGTCAATAAACTGCGTACCGCAGCAGAAAAGCTGGACTCCGCGCGCGAGCTGAATAAAACCACGGTGGTGGCGGGTGATGACAAAATTTTGTCGGCCAGCGTCAACGGTACTACGGCCAGCGGTAACTACGAATTTGACGTTACCCAGATGGCACAGATTGGCCGTGAAAAAGTGGTGTTTGATGGCACGGATAAAGTGCCTCAAGATCAGGTCTTGAGCCTCACATACGGCGGCAAGGATTTTAGTGTTAATGTCAAAGCCGGTAGTTCGCTGGAAGATATTGCTGCGCAAATTAACGGTGATAAAAACAATCCGGGCGTGAAAGCAGCGGTGGTGCGTGAAGAGGGTGATAAATACTCGTTGGTGATCAGCGGTAAAGATACCGGTAAGGGCAATGCGGTATCGGTAACGTCAAACAATGCCGCGACCAAGATTGATTCTTTGCAAACCGCGCAAGATGCCGTGTTGAAGATGGGCTCGCTGACCTTCAGCTCCAAAAACAACAAGTTTGAAAACATCATTGACGGGATCTCGATTGAAGCCAAACAAGTCGGGAAAACCACCGTCAGTGTGAAGCCGGATAATGACGGCACCAAAGAAGCAGTAAAAAGCTTCGTCACCGCCTATAACGAGTTGGTCGACACTATCGACAAACACTCTAAGGCCACCGAAGTGACCGATGCTGACGGCAAGAAGCGTAAGAAGCCGGGGGCGCTGGGAGGCGACAGCATGACGCGCGGCATGATGAGTCAGCTGCGCAACAGTGTAGGTCAGGTGTATGACGGCAAAACCTTGTCGATGCTCGGTATCAAAACCGATCGCCAAGGCAAGCTGGAAATCGATGACGAAAAGCTGACCAAAGCGATTAACGAAAATCCGGAAAGCATCAGTACCGTTTTTTTGGGCGCTGATGGCAAAAGTGGCTTGATGCAAAGCATCACCGGTAACTTAAAAGATTTCAAAACTTCCGGTGGTAACTTCACCACCCGCATTGATCGCTTAGAGCAAGACCAGAAAAAGATCGCTGAAGATCGCGAAGACCTCGATGCACGCCTGAAAGTGCGTGAGCAATCGCTGCGCGATTACTACGCCAAGATGGACAAAATGATCAGCAGTATGAGTCAGACCCAGAACATGCTGTACGGCATGTTGATGGGCTAAATAATAATAGTGAATAGATGATGAATAACGGACTTAACGCTTATCAACAAGCCAAAACGCAGGCCCAGGCGGCGGCGGCTAGCCCGCATCGCCTGATCCTGATGTTGTTAGATGGTCTGCTGGATAACCTGACACGTGCGCGCGGTTTTATGGAGCGCGGTCAGGTTGAGCAAAAAGGGCAGATGATCACTAAGTGCCTGGATATTTTGCAGGGGCTGAGCGCCATTTTGGATATGGAAAAGGGCGGTGAGGTGGCTACTGAGCTGTACCGTCTGTATGACTACTGTGGGCGTCGCCTGTTTGAAGCCAACGCGCAAAACAGCATTGAGATGGTGGATGAAGTCAGCGGTCTGATCAGCGAAATTCGCGAAGGCTGGCTGGCCTTGCATCCGAGCAAAGTGACTGGGCAATGAGTGGACTCAGTGAGCGATTACAGCGCTTGAGTCAAGCCATGGAGCAGGCGGTGCGCAGTGGTGATTTTACCCTGCTCGCGGAGCTGGATCAGAAATTGCTTGCCGGATTGTCACGTCTTAACGGTGCCGAAATCCCCGCGGATGCGCAGCCAGTATTAAAGCAACTGGCCAGTCGTTATCCACAGTGGATTGCCGCTGCGCGCAGTGAACAAGCGCAAGTTCGGGCGCAAATCTGCCAGCAACCCTCACAGCAACAAGGCCTGCAGGCTTATATACAGAACTCATGACGAGGCTCGTGATAATGCAATTGACACAACTGACCTCCGCGCCATCGTCCGCCTCTCGTACCGGTGCATCTTCTGCTACCGGTAGCAGCGTACAACCTGCGGCGAATAAGGCCGATGGTCATAGCTTTAGTCAGTCGCTCAACGGTTCAAATAGCGCACATGACCAGCGTCCGACCGGAGCGGCAGACAACAAAACCGAATCAAAGACCGATAGCCGCGATGACATTAAGTCCGCGCAGCATGCGGATACTGACGCGCACACCCATGCCGGCGCACCGAGTAAAGATGCCGGTAAAGAGGATAAAGCGGCTTCCGAGTCTGCGCAGAGCGCGGCGACTACCGGGCAAGCCGATTTAGCGCAGCAGATTGCGTACTTGCTGCAAACCCAGCAAACCCTCGACCCGCAAACGTTACGCCAAGGTTTTGCCAATGGCGCGGCGCTAAACGGCGCAAGTGAGATGCCACTGACCGCGGCACTGACGGGATTGGCGGGCAATAACCTGCTACGCGGCAACGGCAAGAGTGAATCGCCGGTACATGATATTCCCGCTCCAGCGGATCAACGTGCCAGCAATGCTGACAGCACCCGTCCCGCCGTTGCGGCTGCGGCGACAGCCATTCCCCTAACCGAAGGGGATCTGAGCGCGTTGGCCAGTGCCCTGAGCGATAAAAACGTCACCGCACCGGTAGTGGCGATGAGCCAACAGGGGCTGAATGCCATCACCGCCAAGAGTCCTACGGCGATGGCCGCGAGCGCGCAGCCGAGCGCCGCAGATGCCATGAACACCCCATCGCCTACGTTGGCGCTGGATATCAACAAGCCACAGTGGGGCGATGCGCTGATTGAACAGCTGCGTCAGCGCATCCAAGTGCAAGCCGGCAACAAGCTACAACATGCACAGATTCGTCTGGATCCGCCGGAGCTTGGCAAGCTGGATATCAGCCTGCGCATGGATGGCGACAAACTGAGCGTGCAATTTACCGCCGCTCACCCGCAATTGCGCGAAGCCTTGTTGGCGGGCAGCGATCGCCTGCGCCAAGACTTTAGCCAAACGCAGATGAACTTGATTGATGTGTCGGTCTCCGGTGGCCAGCCACAACAAGGGCGGCAGGGGCAACAAGAGGCAGCGGGCCATGAAGGTCCGGTGATCCGCCGCGCTACCAGTCAGAGCACGATCCCGGCCCTCAGTCTGCCGCGTCAGCGCGCAGGTTTTGACAGTCTGGTTTAAGAGAGAACACGATGTCGCAAGGAAACAAATCCAAAGTCATTTTGCTGGCCATTATTGCCCTATTGCTACTGATCCTCATTGGTGGGGCAGGTTGGGGCTATTGGCACTTTGTGATGAATAAACCGGCAGAGCCGGTGAAGCCGGTGGCTGTATCCCACGCGGCGGTAGTGAAAAAGCCAATTTTTATCAATCTGGATCGCTTCGTGATCAGCGTGCAGGGCGAAGACCGCCTGCATTACATGATGCTGGAGCTGTCGCTGATGACCTACAGCAACCAGTTTGAAACTCAGGCGCAAGAGTTTATGCCACTGGTGCGTAACACCATTGTCACTGAGCTCAGCCACGAAGATTTTGCCAAGCTGACCGCGCCGGATGCGGTAGCGGCACTGCAAGCGAAATTGTTGACCGCGATCCGCGCCACCATGCAAAACATGACCGGGGAAAGCGCCATCGACAAAGTCCTGATCACCAAGCTGGTGGTGCAGTAACCGACTATGTGCGGAGCGGCGGATAACGCACAGGGCTTAAATGCCTATCAGACCAGCCAAAAACTGGGGCGACAGGCGCTCGAACAGCGTCTGTTGCTACAGCATGCGCCGCTGGTGCGCCGCATTGCCTATCATCTGGCACCGCAGGTCAGCGTGGTACTGGGTCGTGATGATTTAGAGCAGATCGGCATGCTAGCACTGTTGGGTGAGATCCGCCGTTACGATCCTGATGGCGATGTGCCGTTGGAAGTGATGGCGAGCCCCCGTATTCGCGGCGCCATGCTGGATGAGCTGCGTCGCCTCGATTGGCGCTCGCGCGGGGTGCGGCAAAAGAGCCATGAGCTGAAAGACCGCATTCGTAGCCTCAGCCGAGAGCTTGGGCGCAAGCCCACCCGACAGGAGCTGGCGTGGGCACTGCAAATTAGCGATGAAGAGCTGCACGAGCGTTTGCTGGCCTGTCAGGCTGAGCAAGTCGATAGTCTCGACAGCCTGCAAGAAGATGGCTTTGAAAGTTTCGGCCTGTATTGGCCGAGCGATGAAGCCCAGTCCGCCCGTTTCAAACGTGATTTATCCTGCGCCCTGCAGCAACTGCCGGAGCGGGAGCAGACCATCTTGAGCTTGTATTACGAGCACGAGATGAACCTCAAAGAGATAGCTCTGGTGTTGGATCTTACCGAAGCGCGGATCTGCCAGTTACATAAGAAAGCGCTGAAACAGCTCAACAGACTGTTAGACGGCTGGAACCAGCCGGACTAATGGGGGGTATATGCAACGGATAATTGGTTTTTTTATTGTTTTTGGCTGTGTCGTTCTGGGCTATCTGGAAGCGAAAGGTAACCTCGGTGCTTTGTGGCAGCCGGCGGAGCTGATTATCATCGTCGGTGCGGCGATGGGCGCCATGGTGGTGGCGCATCCGGTCGCGGTACTGAAGGGCATTGGTGGCCAGCTGAAAACCCTGCTGGGTAAAGGCTATACCCAAGATTACTACCGCGCGATTATCGAGCTGATGTTTGAGCTTTTAGAAACCGTGCGTAAAGACGGCATTAAAAAGCTGGATGAGCACATTGAAAATCCCGACTCCAGTGCGCTGTTCGCGAAATATCCAAGCATCACCGCCTCGCCGGTGTTATTGGCTTTCATCACCGATAACCTGCGTCTGATGGCGATGGGTAAGATGTCGCCACATGACTTAGAAGCGTTGCTGGAAACCGAAATCCATACCATCCAGAATGACCTGTTGCGCCCTTCTAAAGCCTTAGCCAAGACCGGCGAAGCGATGCCGGGTTTTGGTATCGTGGCCGCGGTACTGGGTATTGTGGTTACCATGCAGAATATCGGTGGCAACTTGGCGCTGATCGGGGCCAAAGTGGCTGCCGCGCTGGTGGGAACCTTCATCGGGGTATTGCTGAGCTACGGGGTATTTGATCCGCTGTCCGCGGCCATGGGCAACTTGGTGAAAAAAGAAGTCATGGGCCTGAAAATGGTGATGGCAATTTTAGTGGCGCAGCAACAAGGTCGTCCGACCCTGCTGGCGCTGGATGCTGGCCGTAAACTGCTGATCAGCGAATACAAACCGAGCTTCTTTGAGATGGAACGCTGGCTGACTGCCGAGCAGAACTGATTATGGCCAAAGATTCACACCACACCATTATCATCAAGAAAGTCCAACACGACGACCACGATGAAGGACACGGTGGCGCATGGAAAGTGGCATTTGCCGACTTTGCCATCGCCATGATGGCCTTTTTCATGGTGCTGTGGGTGATGGAAGTTGCCACTAAAGATGAGCGGCAAAAAGTTCAGCAGTACATGGCGACCTACAGCGTGTTCGACAACATGGATAACGTGTTCGACATCAGTAACAGCCCGTTCCCAGTCGATTTTGCTGGGCAGGCCTCGCCATTGGAAAACCCGGTCAAATCCGATTTTGATGGTAACGATAAGCTGGGTAATGCGCTGTTCCAAGAGAATAAATCCCAAGGTCAGTACAAAAACAAGGATTTGGGTAAGCTGCAAGGCAAGTACCTGAATCAGCAACAAATGGAAGTGCTGGCGGAAGCGTTGAATGCGGTGGCGGTGCGTTTAGATGCGACCAATAACGTGATGGTCGAAGTGGTGCCACAGGGTTTGCGTATTCTGATTCAGGATGATAACGAACACTACATGTTCGAGCGCGGTAGCATCCGTATCACTCCGTTCTTTAAGGGGATTTTGGATCAAATCTCGCCGGTGCTGGGGAGTATCCAAAACCGGATCATGATCAGTGGCCACACCGATAACACCCGTTATCCCAATAACGTGGATTACACCAACTGGGATTTGTCGGCGGAGCGTGCGTTAGCCGCGCGGCGGGTGATGACGGCCAATGGCATGAAGCGCGATCAAATTTTGCAGCTGGTGGCGATGGCCGAACAGATGCCGGTGAATATTGAAGACCCAATGAGCGGCCAAAACCGTCGCATTGAGATCACGGTACTGACTGAGCAAGCGGCTGCGCAAATTGCTCAACTATTTGGCCGCGCGAATGCCAAACCGATGCCGCCATACATGGCTCCTCAGCCGAATGCGGCGCCTCGGCCTGCGGCCAATGCAGTCAATGGTATTGGCACAGTGACGGCTCCTGCCGCCAACGGTATGGCGCCAAGCGCTAATTCTGTGCCGGTTAAATCGGTCGCGCCAAGCGCGGCGCAGCCGGACACATTACCGCCCGCGGCCAACCATGCGAGGTCTGCGGCGAGTGCCGGTAACCATATCGGTAAGAATAACGCTGGGTTGCCACCACTGCTGACCGATCAGGCTGGGAATCTGGTGCGTATCGGGATTGATCCGATTTTGCCGGGGATGGCGACTTTAACGCCGGATCACGCCAAGCCTGTCGGACAGCGCAGTGCGCCTACCGCGCCACTGAAAGCACTGCCGGTGAAGCCACATGTCGCGCCGGTAGCGCCAGCGCCGGAAGTGCTGTTGCCGGTGCGCGTTGAACATGGCTGAGCGCCAAGCATGCTTGCTCGGTTGCTGCCGATGGCTCAATCGTAAAAAAAGCCCGCCAGAAGATGGCGGGCTTTTTTGTGCATGCGTTTTTAGACCAATATTAATATACCGATAGCGGTGCGCGTCGCATCAATGCGCCCCGCTATTTCCGCCTGCGGCATTGAATGGCGGCTTGGCAAACCAGATCAGCACTAACAGACCGAGGAACATCACCCCACAGATCGTGAAGATGGTGTTCGCCGACAGAATATAGCTTTGCTGAGTGATTTGCTGCGCGAGCATTCCCGCCGCTTGCTGACTGTTCATCCCCAACTGATGCATGCTGTCCAGCGCCTGTTGAGCGGCGGGGTTATACGGATTTACATGCTCGGTCAGGTAAGTCTGGTTCACCGCTTCCCCGTTATCCCACAAGGTGGTGGTAATCGAGGTGCCAATTGAGCCAGCCAGGGTGCGCATAAAGTTCGACAAACTGGAGGCGTTGGCGAGCTGACTTGGCGGTAGACCCGACAAGGTAATGGTGGTCAGCGGCATAAAGAAGCAGGCGACCGCGATCCCTTGCACAAACTGCGGCCAGACAATCCACTCGAAGCTGATTTGTGGCGAGAACAGCGTGGCGCGCCACAAGAAGCAGCCGGCATAGACCAGAAAACTGATACTGACCAAAATCCGCATGTCTATCTTGTGCGCATAGCGACCGATGATCGGCGACAGCAGGAGTGGAATTAACCCCACCGGCGCTGAGGCCCAACCGGCCCACGAGGCGGTATAGCCCAAGTTGGTCTGCATCAGCAGCGGCAACAGCACGATCACGCCAAAGTAGATCATGTAGCCCAAACTGGTACAGATCACCGCAATGCTGAAGTTACGATAACCAAACAGGGATAAATCAATCACCGGATTGTCATCGGTTAACTCCCAGACAATAAAGAACGCCAGTGACACCACCGCCAGTACCGCCAAGATCACGATCTCGTTGGAATTAAACCAGCCAAGCTCGCGCCCTTGGTCCAGCATGATCTGCAAACTGCCGACCCCGAGCACCATTAAGCCCAGCCCGATGGTATCCATCGGTTTGTACTCTTTTTGCGTCTCGCGTCCTTCCAGTACCCGAGCGGTGAGCAGCACCACAAAGATCCCGACTGGCACGTTGATAAAGAAGATCCACGCCCAGTGGTAGTTATCACTGATGTAGCCGCCCAGTACCGGTCCGCAAATCGGCGCGACGATCACCGTCATCGACCATAGCGAGAGCGCAATGGCGCGCTTGGCCGGCGGGTAGTTGGCTAGCAGCAAACTTTGCGACAGCGGGATCATCGGCCCAGAGACCAGACCTTGCATCACGCGAAAGAAAATCAGCATTTCCAGCGATGAGGAGATCCCGCATAGCCAAGAAAACAGCGTGAACAGCACGGTCGACCACAAAAACAGTTTCACCTCGCCAAAGCGCTTGGCGAACCAGCCGGTCAGCGGTAACGAGATGGCGTTAGCCACCCCGAACGAAGTGATCACCCACGTCCCCTGCGTGGTGGACGCCCCCAGACTGCCCGAGATGGTCGGAATGGCCACGTTGGCAATCGAGGAGTCCAATACTTGCATAAAGGTGGCCATTGATAGGGCGAGAGTGGCCCAGATCAATGACTTCCCTTCTAACGGCGCATTCATATTCGCCGTCCTCAGCCCTGATTTTGCTGCAAGATAGCGGCAATACGCTGCTCAATCGGCGCCATATCCACGTGCAGTGCATCGGTAGACGAGTGCGCGTCTTGCTTGATGGAGGTCGCCAGCTCATTGCCATCGCGATCCAGCGTATTGACGGTCACGGTCATCGACAACCCAATTCGCAGTGGATGTTGATCCAGCTCTTTTGGCTCTAAGCGAATGCGCACCGGCAGGCGTTGCACCACTTTGATCCAGTTACCGGTGGCATTTTGTGGCGGCAGTAGCGAGAACGCTGAACCGGTACCGGCCGACAACCCTTCCACGGTGCCGTGATACACCACATCATCACCGTAGAAATCAGACACCAGTGTCACCGGCTGACCGATGCGCATGTTCTGCAACTGGGTTTCTTTGAAGTTGGCATCCACCCAGACGCTGTGCAGCGGGATCACCGCCATCAGCGGCGTGCCCGGCGTGACATAGCTACCCAGTTGTACTGAGCGTTTGGCGACATAGCCGTTACTTGGGCTGACCAAGGTGGTGCGCTGCAAATTGATCCACGCCTGCTTGACCACTTGCATGGCGTGTTGCACGGCCGGTTGCTGGGCCAGTGGCGTATTGAGTACCAAGGCTTGGGTGGCCAGCAGTTGCTGTTGGGCGGCGCTTAATTCCGCTTGTGCTTGTTTCACGCTGTCTTGGGCATGTTGTAGCTCTTGTTGCGAGATAGCATCACTGCGGCCCAAGGCGCTAAAACGGGTCAAATCGGACATCGCTTGCGACAACGCCACTTGGCGCGCCTGCACATTGGCCTGTAACTGGCCGACATCCACCATCAGTTTGTGGGTGTTACGCACGGTTTCGGCCAGTTGGGTTTCGGCTTGCTCCAGCGCCAGTTGGCTGTCGGTCGCATCCAGTTTTACCAGCGGCTGACCGGCCATCACTTTGTCGGTGTTGTCGGCCATGATGGCGGTGACACTGCCGGTAACGCGTGGGTTAATTGGCACGATATCGCCGGTCACATAGGCATCATCGGTGTTTTGGTAGTGGCGCAGCTCCAGATACCAATACGCCCCATAGGCGACACCGGCGGCGAGAAATAGGGTGGTTAAGCCGAGCAGCGCTCGTTTACGAACCTGATTTTTTGCGCTTGGCGCGGTCATGAAAACTCTTCCTTTGCACGGTAATAGGGGATAGTGCTGAGTGGCAACATTCGCCACTTAGCATTGCTGCAGCAACTTGTGCAGCAGATATTCAAACTGTTGTTTTTCTTCGGCGGAAAACGGTGCCCACAGGTTACGCAGGCGCTGGCGTTGTTCCGGCAGCAAACTCTGCATAAAGGCCAGCCCCGTTTCATTTAAGGTTAGTTGAAAGCAGCGGCGGTCGCCGTCTAGCAATTCACGGCTGATCCAACCACGTGCCACCAGTTCATCGGCAATTCGTGTGGCACTGGTGCGTGAGGTATTCAGCAGGTCGCTAAGCTCAGAGGGCTGCAACGAGTAATGCTCGCTGGTGTACAGCAACACCAGCGCGGTAAACAGGGTGTCGTTCAACTGATAGCGTTTCAGGGCCTCATTGTGCCGGCATAAGAGTTGATTGGTGGTGTGTTGCAGCAAGCGGCTCAGCACGATTTCCTGACGCGCGTCAGATTCGTTTAGCTGGCGGGCACGCTCGAGCAGGGTTTCAATCGGAAGTTTGGGTTTCGGCATGATAGGCTGTTAATCTAACGCAAAGTAAATTAATCGGACAAAAGATACTTCTCGCAAAAATAGTAACGGCTGAAACTATCATTGGCAAACTGCCAACGGGCCGTTTTCACGATAAATACGTAACAAATTGATAAAATATGTGGATGAGTACCCGGTCTGCACAGGGTCTCCTGCGCGGCATGGTAGGCTGACAACTGCCCTGCTGCCCGTCATTGGATTGTGATATGCAAAGTGAACATAAGCGAAATATTCCGGCGCTGACTTTGGCTGCCATTGGTGTGGTGTACGGTGATATCGGCACCAGCCCGTTATATACCTTGCGCGAGTGTATTCTGGCCGCCTCTTCGTTAGGGGTGACGCAAAGCGTCATTTTCGGTTTCCTGTCCACCCTGTTTTGGGTGTTGATGTTGGTTGTTTCTATCAAGTATGTCTGCTTTGTGATGCGGGCGGATAACGCTGGCGAAGGCGGGATCTTAACCTTGATGTCCTTGGCAGGGCGGCGAACTCAGCCACATACCACCGCAATCTTGTTGGTGATTGGCCTCATTGGTGCCGGCTTTTTCTACGGCGATGGCATGATCACTCCCGCCATTTCCGTATTGTCCGCCATGGAAGGTCTGGAGCTGATCACGCCGGTGTTAGACCCGTATATTGTGCCATTGGCGATGGTGGTGCTGACCGGTTTGTTCGTGATCCAAAAGCACGGCACCGGGATGGTGGGCAAGCTGTTTGGGCCGGTGATGCTACTGTGGTTTGTGCTGCTGGCGGTGCTGGGTATTCACGGCATTATTCAGCATCCGGCGGTGTTGCAGGCGCTCGACCCGCGCTGGGCGATCGACTTTTTCTGGCAGCATAAGCTGATTGGTTTTCTGGCCTTAGGCTCGGTGGTGCTGGCAGTGACCGGTGCTGAGGCGTTGTATGCCGACATGGGCCACTTTGGTACTAAACCGATCCGTTTGGCTTGGTTCATTTTGGTGTTCCCGGCGCTGATCCTGAACTACTTTGGCCAAGGGGCGCTGCTGCTGAGTAATCCTGCCGCCGTGCGTAACCCGTTTTTCCTGTTAGCCCCAGATTGGGCGCTGTTACCGATGGTGATTTTAGCTACATTGGCTACCGTGATCGCTTCACAGGCGGTGATTTCGGGGGCCTTTTCCCTGACGCGCCAAGCGGTACGGTTGGGCTATCTGCCTCCGATGACCATTTTGCATACCTCGGAAGAGGAAGCGGGGCAGATTTATGTGCCGTTGGTGAACTGGCTGCTGTTTATTGCGGTGGCGCTGGTGGTGGTGACCTTCAAACACTCCAGCAATTTGGCCTCGGCTTACGGCATTGTGGTGACCGGTACCATGGTGCTGACCTCGATTTTGCTGGCGGTGGTGGCGTGGCATAACTGGCGTTGGCCACTGCCGGTGGTGATCGTCATGCTGCTGGTGATGTTGAGTATCGATCTGCCGCTGTTTGGCTCCAACCTGATGAAACTGGAGTCCGGTGGTTGGTTCCCGGTACTGATTGGCTGCATCATGGTCGCGATCATGATGACGTGGAAGAGCGAGCGTTTTCATCTGGTGCGCCGGATGACCGAGAACAACGGCTCGCTGGAAACCATGATCAACGCACTGGAGAAAAATCCGCCGACTCGTGTACCGGGTACCGCGATTTTCTTGTCACGCGCCCCGAATGCGGTGCCGTATGCCTTGCTGCATAACCTCAAACACAATAAGGTGCTGCATGAGCGGGTGGTGCTGATGACCATCCGCACTGAAGATGTGCCCTATGTGGCGGCCGATCAGCATATTGGTATCGAAGAGCTGTCGCCGAGCTTTATCCGCGTGATTGCCACTTATGGCTTTAAAGAGACGCCAGATGTGGAAGAGGTGTTCCGCCGCTGCTGCATGAAAGGCATGATGTTCAGCTTGATGGATACTTCGTTCTTCTTATCGCGTGAAACGTTGGTGATGCGCCATCGCTCCTTGTGGGGACGGGTGCGCGGCCTGTTATTTATGTGGTTGAGTAAAAATGCGCTGCGCTCCACGGACTTTTTCCATATCCCGCCGAATCGGGTGGTGGAGTTGGGGGCGCAGGTCGAAATATAATACCGGTTCCAGCAGACAGGATCGGACGTGCGGTGAGGTGAGAGAAAGTGATTTGGTTGGCAGGCGATCCTCACGGCTCACTGGACTATTTGCTGCCGCTGCTGCATAGCGGGCGGCCAGATGCGCTGATTATTTTAGGCGATCTGGCCTTGCATTCGTCGGCCCAGCTGCAAGCATTGGAAGAGCTGACCCAAGTCTGGTTCATTCCCGGTAACCACGATAGCTTGTCGGTGGCGGCCTATGAAGCACTGTTCAGCGGCCCGTTTCGTGGCCGCAACTTGCATGGGCGCGTCACGGAAGTGGCTGGGGTGCGTGTGGCTGGATTAGGCGGGGTATTTCGCGGCCAGATCTGGATGCCGCCGTATAAACCGATGTTCTTCGATCCGATCCACTACTGTCAGCATCTGGAACAAAGTCAGCTGTGGCACGGCGGTTTACCGCTGCGCCACCGTACCACCTTGTTTCCCTCCGATCTGGAAGGCTTAAGCCAACAACAAGCCGATATTCTGGTGACGCACGAGGCGCCGCAGCCCCATGCCCGTGGCTTTGCGGTGCTCAATGATGTGGCCCGTGCGCTCGGGGTGCGCTGCCTGTTCCATGGCCATCACCATGTCAATCGTCACTATGGTGATTGTGGTGGTTTTCAGGCGATTGGCGTTGGTTATCGCGCGGTGTGCGATCTGCAGGGCAACTGGATTTGTCCGGGTGAGGAAGTGGCTCCGCATCATCAAGGTGGCCGTGGCCACTATTCCTCTTATCACCAAGGCAATGGCGGCTCACGCCAGCGTTAAACGGCAACATTTTTCTTCGCAGCGCTGTCCGGCTAGCGGTACTCGGGCAGAACGTTGGTGGTTTTCGGGCGTCGGAATGTCTTTTTTGTGTCTGCGCTCACAGCGTTTTATGTTGCCGACAGACTGTTATTTCCTATCCCTGTCGGCTTAACCGATCCAGCCTAAAATTTTTTCCAATTTCCCTGTTCTAACGCAGTTTTTTGCGCTGCTGCAGTTGTCGTTTTGCGCCGATATGCTTTAATTAGCGCATATCGAAACGTTTCGATGCCTATTTTTCTGAATCAGCCACGAGAGAAGGCCATGAAAAAAAGTCTGCTGCTGAATGCCGAGTTATCTCACCTGATCGCCTGTTTAGGGCATACCGATGCGGTGACAGTTGCCGATGCTGGCCTGCCAATCCCCGCGGAAACCGCGCGTATTGATCTGGCGCTGACCCACGGGGTGCCGTCATTTATGCAGGTGGTGCAGAGCATCACTGCGGAGATGCAGGTGGAAGCGGTACTGATGGCCGAAGAGTTTGCCACGGTGAGCCCTGAGCTGCACCGCGCGGTACTGGCGCATCTGGAGCTGCTGGCCGCGGAGCAAGGGCGCGAGATTTTTATCGAGTACGTGCCGCACGACACCTTCAAGGTACGCACCCGCAGCAGCCGCGCAGTGGTGCGTAGTGGTGAATGCACCCCGTACGCTAACCTGATTTTCTACTCCGGCGTGGTGTTTTAAGGAGCCCGTTATGGCGGATATGCCTTTACTGCAATTAAGCGGTATCGACAAAGCCTTCCCCGGCGTGAAAGCCCTGTCTGGCGCCAGCCTGACGGTGTATCCCGGCCGGGTGATGGCGCTGATGGGCGAAAACGGCGCGGGTAAGTCGACCTTGATGAAGGTGCTGACCGGCATTTACAGCAAAGATGCCGGTACGCTGCATTACTTAGGGCAACCGGCCAGCTTCAATGGCCCGAAAGCGTCGCAAGAGGCGGGGATCAGTATCATCCATCAGGAGTTGAACCTGATCCCACAGCTGACGATTGCCGAAAATATCTTCCTCGGTCGTGAATTTCTTAGCCGTTTTGGCCGTATCGATTGGCCACGTATGTACCAAGAAGCTGACCGCCTGCTGGCGCGCCTCAATGTACGGCATAACAGCCGCACCTTGTTAGGTGAGCTGTCGATTGGCGAGCAGCAGATGGTGGAAATTGCCAAAGCGATCAGCTTCGAGTCGCGCGTCATCATCATGGATGAACCGACCGATGCCCTGACTGATACCGAAACCGAGGCGCTGTTTGCGGTGATCCGCGAGCTGAAAGCCGAAGGGCGCGGCATCGTCTACATCTCGCACCGCTTAAAAGAGATTTTCGAGATTTGCGATGATGTGACCGTATTGCGTGACGGCCAGTTTATCGGCGAATGCCCAGTGGCGGCGCTGGATGAAGAGCGCCTGATTGAAATGATGGTCGGTCGTCGTCTTGATGAACAATATCCCCGCCTGAATCAGCCGCGCGGCGCACTGCGCCTCGAGGTTAACAATCTGTGTGGCGAGGCGGTGCATGATGTCAGCTTCCAGCTGCATCAGGGCGAAATCTTAGGTATTTCGGGCTTGATGGGCGCGGGGCGTACTGAGCTGATGAAAGTACTGTACGGTGCGCTGGCGCGCCATAGCGGTCAGGTGCGATTAGATGGCCAGGCGCTGGATATCCGCTCGCCGCAAGATGGTTTGCAGCACGGCATTGTCTACATCTCTGAAGATCGTAAAGGCGATGGCTTAGTGCTCGGCATGTCGGTGCAAGAGAATATGACCCTGACGGCGCTGCCGTATTTCAGTGGCTTTAGCCCGCTGGCTCCGCTGTATCAAGCGGAAGAAAAGCAAGCCGTGGGGGATTTTATTCGCCTGTTCAACATCAAAACCCCGCACATGACGCAACCGATTGGCCTGTTATCCGGCGGTAATCAGCAGAAAGTGGCGATTGCGCGTGGGCTGATGACGCGGCCTAAAGTGCTGATCCTCGATGAGCCGACCCGCGGGGTCGACGTTGGCGCCAAGAAAGAGATTTACCAGTTGATCAACCAGTTCAAACAAGAGGGGCTGAGTATCATTTTAGTCTCCTCGGAAATGCCGGAAGTGCTTGGTATGAGCGACCGGGTACTGGTGATGCACGAAGGCCGCATCAGCGGTGAATTTGCAATTGAAAATGCAACCCAAGAAGCACTGATGGCCGCCGCCGTCGGTAAACCCACAGGACAAGCAGCATGAGTGTGCAGACCATGAAAGGCCAGACATCCTCTTCCCGTTACTTCAGTAAAGCATGGCTTCTGGAGCAAAAATCCCTGATTGCACTGCTGGTGCTGATTGCCGTGGTGTCATTCTTAAACCCTAACTTTTTCATGCTGGATAACCTGCTGAATATCCTGCGCCAGACCTCGGTCAACGCCATTATTGCGGTGGGGATGACCTTGGTTATCCTGACCGCTGGCATTGATTTGTCAGTCGGCTCGGTGTTGGCGCTGTGTGGTGCGGTAGCGGCCACCATGGTCGGGCTAGAGTTACCGGTGTATGTGGTGATTCCGGCGGCGCTGGCCCTCGGCGCTGCGCTGGGTGGCATCAGCGGCGTGATCATCGCCAAAGGTAAGGTACAGGCCTTTATCGCTACCTTGGTCACCATGACACTGCTGCGCGGGGCGACCTTGGTGTACACCGATGGCCGTCCGGTCAGCACCGGTTTTTCCGATGCTGCCGATAGCTTTGCGTGGCTGGGTACCGGTTACCTGTTTGGTATCCCTGTGCCTATCTGGCTGATGGCACTGGTGTTCATCGCCGCGTGGTACATGCTGAACCACACCCGTATGGGCCGTTATATCTATGCGCTGGGGGGGAATGAAGCCGCCACCCGTCTGTCCGGTATCAATGTTGATCGGGTCAAAATTGCCGTGTATGCCCTGTGTGGTTTGCTGGCGGCGCTGGCCGGTCTGATTGTCACCTCGCGTCTGTCATCGGCGCAGCCAACCGCCGGTACTGGCTATGAGCTGGATGCGATTGCCGCGGTGGTGCTGGGCGGAACCAGTTTGGCCGGTGGTAAGGGGCGCATCATGGGGACCTTAATTGGTGCGCTGATCATCGGCTTTTTGAACAACGCCCTGAACTTGTTGGACGTGTCGTCTTACTACCAGATGATTGCCAAAGCGGTCGTGATCCTGCTGGCGGTGCTGGTGGATAACAAAAGCGGTAAATAAACCTCTGAACCCATAACAACACCCATAATGACAAGGATAAATCGGATGAACATCAAAAAACTGGCTACTGTGGTTTCTGCGGCTCTGCTGAGCGCGTCTCTGACCGGTAACGCACTGGCGAAAGACACGCTGGCGATGGTGGTTTCCACCCTGAACAACCCGTTCTTCGTCACCATGAAAGAAGGGGCGGAGAAAAAAGCCAATGAGTTGGGCTATAACCTGATTGTGCTCGACTCGCAAAATGATCCGGCCAAAGAGCTGGCGAACGTGGAAGACCTGACCGTGCGTGGCGTGAAGGTACTGCTGATTAACCCAACGGACTCAGCCGCCGTAGCCAACGCGGTAGCGATGGCCAATCGCAGTAACCTGCCGGTGATCACCCTCGACCGCGGTGCGGAAAAAGGCAAAGTGGTCAGCCACATCGCGTCTGATAACGTCGCGGGCGGTAAGATGGCCGGTGATTTCATTGCCGAGAAGCTGGGCAAGCAGGCCAAAGTGATTGAATTAGAAGGGATCGCCGGTACATCGGCGGCCCGTGAGCGTGGCGCGGGCTTTAAGCAAGCCATCGAAGCGCATCAGCTGCAACTGCTGGCGGCACAACCGGCTGATTTTGACCGCACGAAAGGTCTGAACGTCATGGAAAACCTGTTGGCCGCGCAGCCTCAGGTACAAGCGGTGTTTGCCCAAAACGATGAAATGGCGCTTGGCGCACTGCGCGCGCTGCAAGCTGCCGGCAAAGAAAATGTGCTGGTGGTGGGTTTTGACGGTACCGAAGACGGGATCAAAGCGGTACAGCGTGGTAAGTTAGCCGCCACTATTGCCCAGCAGCCGGATCAAATCGGCAGCATCGGCGTAGAAACAGCCGATAAAGTGCTCAAAGGCCAACCGGTCGAAGCCAATATCCCTGTTCCGCTGAAAGTGGTAACCAAATAAGTTAGGCGACCGGCAGCCCAGGCTGCCGGTCTGTTTTCCCAGCAATGCCATCGCCATGCGGCGGCCACCCAACGGGGTGCCTCGCTGTGCCGCGGGGCGAGAAACCGCTGCGCCTGCGTACAACGCGCTGCGCGCAGGTGAAAGGAGACTGTATGCACACCGGTAAACTTGTGGTGTTGGGTAGCGTGAACGCTGATCACATCCTGTCTGTTAATCACTTCCCGCGTCCGGGTGAGACCCTCACCGGCCATGCCTATCAAGTGGTGTTCGGCGGTAAAGGCGCCAATCAGGCGGTGGCGGCCGGTCGTTTGGGCGCTAATGTCAGCTTCATTGCCTGTGTTGGTGAAGATGATATCGGTGCCCGCATGCGCGAACAGTTTGTGCGTGATGGGGTGGATGTCCAAGGCGTGATGCGCGTTCCGGGTATGAATACCGGGGTGGCGATGATTTTTGTGTCCGCCCACGGCGAGAACAGCATTGGCATCGCTGCCGAAGCCAATGCGGCGTTGACTCCTGATCGCTTACAGCCTCATCTGGATCTGATCCGGGATGCTGATGCGTTGCTGATGCAGCTGGAAACTCCATTGGATACCATCATGGCGGCAGCCAGCGCCGCGCGCGCTGCGGGCACCACCGTGATTTTAAACCCCGCGCCGGCCCATGCGCTGCCAGATAGCCTGTTGGCGCAGGTGGATATCATTACTCCGAACGAAACCGAAGCCGAATGCTTGACCGGCATCAAGATTGATTCGGATGCCGATGCGGCGCGCGCCGCTGCCATGCTGCACGGCAAAGGGATCCGTACCGTACTGATCACCTTAGGCGCGCGTGGGGTGTGGTTTAGCGAGCAAGATAATGCGGGCGTGCTGATCCCCGGATTCCGCGTGCAGGCGCTGGATACCACCGCCGCCGGCGATACCTTTAATGCCGCGTTTGTGACTGCCATGCTGGAGCAAAAACCGCTGGCCGCTGCGATCCGTTTTGCCCATGCGGCCGCCGCGCTGTCGGTGACCCGTTTTGGCGCCCAGCCTTCGATCCCGTGGCGCAATGAAACCGATTACTTCTTGCAACAGCAACCGACTACGGCGCTGTAATTATGGCGACCATGAAGGATGTTGCCCGTCTGGCGGGCGTTTCAACCTCCACCGTCTCGCATGTGATTAATAACAGTCGCTTTGTGAGTGATGAGATCCGTGCGCGGATCATGGCGGCGGTGGAAACGTTGAATTATTCCCCGTCGGCACTGGCGCGCAGCCTGAAGGTCAATCAAACCCGCACCATCGGGATGCTGGTGACCACCAGTAATAACCCGTTTTTTGCCGAAGTAGTCCGTGGCGTCGAGCAGACTTGCTACGAGCGCGGCTACAATCTGGTGCTGTGCAATACCGCCGGCGATCCAAAGCGGATGAGCCACAGTCTGGATATGCTGCTGCAAAAGCGGGTCGATGGCTTGCTGATGATGTGCAGCGAATCGCGGGTGGATGTCTCGGATGTGTTTCGTCGCCATCCGGCCATTCCAATGGTGGTGATGGATTGGGGTCCGCTCGGTATCGCCGCCGATTTGATTCAGGATAACTCCGAATACGGTGGCTATCTGGCCACCCGCTACCTGCTCGCGCAGGGCCATCGCCGGATTGGCATTATCACTGGGCCTTTGGATAAGCAGCCATCACAAGGGCGCTTACAGGGTTATCGCCGTGCGCTGCAAGAAGCCGGTGTTACCGAATCGGCGCAGTATTTGGCCGAGGGCGATTTTGATTTCGATGGCGGCATCAAGGGCATGCGGCAGTTGCTGGCCTGTGAGCCACGTCCGACCGCGGTGTTTGCCGGTAACGATGTGATGGCGGTGGGCGCTTATCAGGTGTTGCATCAGGCGGGATTACGTATTCCGCAGGACATGTCGGTACTCGGTTACGATGATATTGAGCTGGCTCGTTATTTGGCCCCAGCGCTGTCGACCATACATCAACCGAAAGAAGATTTGGGGCAATTGGCGGTCGATACCTTGCTGGCGCGCATTGATGATCGCAGTAAACCGGCGGACATCTTGTTGCTGGAGCCGAGTTTGGTGATCCGCGAGTCGGTAGCCGCGCTCAGCGAATAACCGCATGGCGCTTCCGCTGCGTTAAACCAATCAGATTTACCACAAGAAGGCCATCCTTTGGGATGGCCTTCTTGTTTTTTCGCGTCTGGCGCTCGTCGCTAAATCAGTGCATTAGTCAAAGTCAGCGTATGGCACCAGCGGCTCCGGTGGCAATAACAGATCGCCACTCCAACCATCAAAGCTGTAACGCAGATAGACCAGCGCATGGTTTGGCGTGTAGGTATCGGATTTTTCCAGATCAAACGCCGCACCGACAAACCAGTTGGGGGTCAGGCGATGCTCTACCAGCATACGGGCACGATAGCCAAAACCCGGCTCGCCACCGGGGCCGTAAATGGGATTGATAAACGTGTCGCCACTGCGATTGACCGCCTCTTGCTGTAAATCAGGGCGGTTCGGGTAGTAAGGCCCACCGTCGGATTTCGGCCATGAGTAGCCGACCGAGGCTTCCATATGTAACGACCAATCTTGCCAGCGCTGACTGTAGCTGACCGGCAGCGACAGTGACACATAACGCTGCGGACTGTAGTAACCGCCTTGGCCGAAGGTATAACCGCTCAAGTCTTTGTCGAACGTCCAATACATGGCGTTGGTGCCGACCCGCAGTCGCCGATGCGGCTCATCAATCACACGATGGTAGACGCCGCCCATCACGCGCAGCCGCGTGTTGTCCTCGACATTCTCGCCGGTCAGTTGATGATATTGCAGGCTGCTCCACGCGCCATAGGCTCCGCCTTGGTCGGCGCTCAAGCCCAGTTTGACCCCGGTTGCGCGCACGCCGCCCCAGACCTCGCCTGTATTTGGATCGACCGTGCCGGCATAGGCTAACAGCGAGTTACTCAGTGGTCGACGTGATAGCACGGCGGACCAGCCCAATTTGCCCAAATCGCCTTCGGTACGGATGCCTCCGACCCAGTCTGTGACCTCAAAGCCCAGCGGGGTTACCCCCAGATCGCCTTCCCAGCGCTCGCCGCGCCAGCCGACCGCTAATGCAGTGCCATTGGCGGTCTGTTGTTCAGAGCCATATTGGCAATTTGGTGTGCACAGCAAGGCGCTGCCAAAATCGGAGGCATCGCGCAGATTGCTTAAATCAATCCGTCCGGCATCCATATGCACTTGATCGACGCGGAAAAACAGGCGGCCGTCTTGCAGCGGAATAGCGGTTTCCAGCATTACGTTGCCGGCTGTCAGATCGGAGGTACCGGCAGTGCCGTTACTGCCCCAGCGATCGTATTCAAGCGTAACGGTGGGGTCTTGTTGGCGATACAGGCTCTCGGCATCGCTGCGGATACTGCGTTGCAGCCAATCATCCTGGGCATTGACGCGCGTTTGTTGGGTGTACGCCACATCATCCTGCCCGTCACCCAGCTTGGCGAGCTGCATGGCGCGACGGTAATCTTGTTTGGCTTGTTGCGGATTGCCGGTTTGCCGCTCTAAACGGGCGGCATCGCGGAATAGGCGGGGATCGCTGGCCTGCGCGGTCAGCAGTGGTCGCAGTTGCGTTTTGGCTTTTTCCGGCTCGCCCAGCTCAGCCCATAATACCGCGCGGCGGCGTTGTAACTCTGGGGTTTGGGCGGTACCTCGTGCCGGCTCGGCTTCAAACTGGGTCAGGGCGGTTCGCGCTTGGGTGGTTTTCCCTTGAGCAAGATCCAGCTCAATCAGGCTCAGGCGTGCATCGGCATTTTGCGGCTCCAGTAGCAGCGCCTGCGCATAATAGCGGCGTGCGCTGTCCCATTGACCGGCTTGCTGCGCCCAATCGCCCAACGTCAGTGGGATTGCGGCCTGAGTTGGATAGGTTTTTTGCTGCATCTGTAGATAGGCGATCGCGGTTTTGTCTTGGCCGCGGTTTTTCATCGCCCGAGCATTATCCATCACCGCACCGAACTCCAGCCGCGCCGCCAGCTCTTGCATGCGGTTATCCCACTGTTTTTCTGGGATGCTGCGCAGCTGACGCACTGCCGCTTGCTCTTGGCCTTGGCCGGCTAAAAACAGGCTATATGCGTAGATCAGATCCGGGTTGCGTGGCGTGCGTTTCAACAAGGGGGCAAAGGTTGCCTCCGGTTGAGGCTGTCCGAGTTGGGCGCGTAATTTGGCTAAGCGGTAAGTGAGCCAAATATCATCTGGGCGGATTTTCTGTGCCCGCGCCAGTTTGCTTTCGGCTTGTGCCAGCTGATTTTGTCCCGATAAGGTTTCGGCTTCTTGCTGTAGCGTTTCTGCTTGCTGTTGCAGTTTTTCGGCCTCTTTTTGCAACCGATCGGCTTCAATTTGCTGCAAATCACTGGCAAATAGCTTGCGCTGCGCCGGCGAGAGGCCCGCGATCAAGGCTTTAGCTTGTTGTGGATTTTTCTCCAGCTGCAGATTGATGCGCTTACGTAAAGCGCTGTCATTATCTGGGAAGCGGCGCTGAATCTCTTGGTAGGCGCGATCGGCCTCAGTAATTTGTCCGCGTTTGGCGGCCAGATCGGCCAAGCCAAGGCTGGCATACGGGTCATTCGGCTCAATCGGCAGTGCCGTACGATAGGCTTGTTCGGCTTGCGCCCATTGACCTTTTTCCAGCGCCTGATCGCCGGTTTGGATTAGACCCCAATAACGGGCGGTATTGATCAGCGCAGTCCATTTGGCCGCATCGTCGGCGGAGGGGTCATTTTTCTGCGCTTGTTCAAACAAGGCCAACGCTTCGCTATGCCGGCTTTGACGCAGACGTAACCGACCCAACTCGCCCAGTAACTCCGGATCATTTGGGTAGCCTTGCAGCGCGCGGCGCAGCTCTTGCTCTATTTGCGCATAATCTTGGCTGTTAGCCGCCATCTTTTGGTTGGCGCGCTGTTTGGCCTGAAAGGCGGGATTACTGAGCGTGGCCTGTAAGGTTTGGTAAGCGCTGTGCGCTTCGGCGCTGGCATTCGGGTAGAGCTGTAAATAGCGCTGCCACAAGGCGGCGGTTTGGTTGCTCACCGGCAGGCGTTGCAGTTGATCGTACCAAAGTTGGCCTGCATTGTTACGCTCTTGCGCATCATTACTAAGGCGCGTGAGCAGCGCAAAACCGGCTTCGGAGTCGGCTTGCTCGCTAAACAGCTGGCGTGCATAGGCCAGAGCCAGTTGGCCGTTGTCTGGATTTTGGCGGCTGAGCTTGGCAATCGCTTGGCGTGCTTGTGCTTGGCTGTCGGGAAGCTGGCTTTTGACTTGCCAGTATTCGAGCGCCAATTGCGGGGTGGGGAATGCGCCGCCGAGTAGTTTATCGTACAGCTCAATGGCTTGCTGATAACGACCGGCACGGGCAAACAAGCGCGCCTGTTGTAACTGCGCTTTGCCTTGCGGCTGCACCAGCGCGTAGGCGCGTTGCGATTGTAGATAGGCCTCAGATTGTGGCGCCAGTGCGCGTAAACGCTCTAACGTTGTGGCGGCTTGCTCCGTTTGGTTTTGGCGCAGTTCAAAGCGCAGCTGCGCGGCTAAGACCTCGGGATTATTAGGCGCAATTTTGCGCAGTCGTTCGAGAGCGTCTTGAACCAGATCGTCGCGGTTAGTCGCTTCTCCCAAGGCTACCTGACTGAGCAGCCACTGGGTCGGCGAGGCAGCTTGCTGCGCCGCCAGTACCGGTGGGCTGGTCAGTAGCGCTGGCGTCAACGAGACGGCCAGCAGGGAGTAAAGCAGCGGTTTTATTCCTGACATGAAGAACTACCTTGTAAAATCAATTCTCCTTGCGGGGAGAAACGATAACGTCCGTCCAGCCATCCCTGTCCGAACAGTGTTAAGACCGTATTGTAATAGGCATCCGCAGCGGGAGGCTGTTGCTCCACCCGCTGTTGCTGGCGCTGTAAAGCGCTTGGATCAGATTGCCGACTCAGCAGGGGCAGCAATGCCGCGGAAAAGCCGACCGGACCGTCACCATTAACCTGCAAGGTGCGGGTATTGATGCTTTCTGGCGGCAAGGGATGCTGCTGCAGATAGTCCGCCATCGGGGCAAAGTGCTGTTGTAAGGCCTGCGCCTGCGGGTTTTGCGGGTCGAGCATCCCCACCCACAGATAGACCCGAATGGCATCATAGCTGCCAGTCCAGCCACTGCCGCTTTTCTCTTGCCAGGCACCGGCGGTGGTCCAATTAATCCAGTTGGGGGCAAAGCCGCGCGGCGCACTTTCTTGCAGTAAACGCTGGGTGGCGGTACGCATTGCTGGCCACACTTGATGCGGATACTGCGCGGCTAAACGGTCGATGATAAAGGGGGGCAGATAGCTGGGGTTTAGCGTCCAGCTGTCATCGTGGTGAAAACCATGGGCGCCCGGTAGTAGCATTGGGCCAAGCTGGGGCAACGTCGCCACTTCGTGGCGGATAATCTGCTGCAACAGCAGGGCACTGCGGCTTTGGTAGTCGCGAATTTTCCACAGCCGTCCGGCTTCGCTTAAGGTATACGCAATCCACAGATCCGAGTCCGCCGCCGAGTTGCTGTCCAGCACCTCGCCTTGGCCGGTTTTGTTTAAGCCCCATAACCATGCGGGTAGATGGCTGGCCAGATCGCCGCGCGCCAGATGGGTTTCGGTCCAGCGCAACAGACGGCGAAAAGTGGGCTGATCGCCCGCCACCAAGGCAAAGAACAGCGCGTACGATTGCCCTTCGGAGGTGGTGATCAGGCGCGGGTCACTGCGATCAATGACCCGCCCTTGCGGGTCAATGAAGTTGCGCTTGAACGCTTCCCATGCCGGCCATGTGCAGCTGGCACGGACGCTCGTACTGCTGAGCAGTAACATCAGCAGCAGTGCCGCAGTGCGTCGGTATCTCATGGCCGTGCCTGCTCCTTATTTGTGCTGGTCATCCAAACGACGACGGGTCACCCAGCGCATGGTATTCCACAGGGCGATACTCACCAGCACCACCGCGACGGCCGCGATCAGCGCCAGTAACAACGGGTAGGAGGAGAGGTGATACCACACCAGCATCCACCATGGCAGTTGACCGACGTAGTACAACTCGCCAACCCGCTCGCTGTTAATTTGCCCATCTCGGAAGACCACCACCGAGCCGCTCATGGCACTGACTTTACCCGAATCATTCAGCCCTTGCGTGATCAGCGCCAGATTTTCGCTGTTGGACGCCAGCATCGCCACCACGCTGCGCTGGGTGCCAAACGGCGACTCAAAACCGATCATCGCCGCGATATTACCTTCTGAGCGAGTATCCACTCGGCTGGCCGCCTTCACATTCGGGTTCGGCTCTTTGGCTGGCGTGGGGTTGATTTCTCGTACCTGACGCAGCGGTTGGTTAAGCCAAGCGCGGGTTTGTTCAATCAGACCACTGTGATCTTTTTGCAGTAATGGATCGCCGGACGCCAACTGACCAATCAGCAAGAGATCTTTATTGGCTTCTTTGGCTTGCTGCCAGTCATCGGTGATGCTGACTTGCACCGCCGGATAACCGGTCGAGGCGCCCATCTTACCCATCACACTGAGCAGTAATCCCAGTTCGGATGGGGTGGGTTGGGCTGGCATCAACACCAGCGTCTGTGACAAGTCGGCCAAGCGCGTAAACGGATAGCCAACATTGGCAAAGGCGCGTAAATCCGGCATGGCGATATAGTGGTGATAGCCACTGAAATCGATGGTGGAACTTGGCTCAATCGCCGCATGCACATTGGGCGTGATGTTGGTGACGCACATGCCCTGTGGGCCGCCATTGGTGTAGGAGCCAAAGGCAAAATCAAAGCGCAGTTGGTTACGTGAACCAATTTTCAGGGCGGGGATCAGCACATCGCTATCACGGCTGAACATATCCGTCAGAATAGGCAAGCGTAGGCGCTCGGAGCTGCCGCCTTGGCCAGAGTCACGCAGTAAAAACGCCTGCACGAACTGATCATTGATGCTGACGTTTAGCCGTGAGCTATCCATGGTGACCGGTGGCGTGTAGCGGTATTGCAAGTTAAGCGGAATACCGGGGCTGCGCCACGTAAACAGATCTGGCGGCACATTCATGGTCAGGGTGATGGGGTTTGGCGTCAGTCCGGAGACCTGCAACTGCTGCGGATAATCCATCAGCTCGCTGAACGGAATGGGGCGGTCGGTACGCACCCAGTTCGGGGCGTCATACGGCTGGCGTGGCAGCAGGGTTTTCACCTCCGTAATGGTGGTGGACTGACCCCGCAGTAAGGTGGTGCCAAGAGAAATGCCTTGTGCGGCAGTAAGCAGATCGGCGTCATCACGACCGAGTACCAGCAGCAGTTTGATATACGGTTTTTGTGGATGGCTGATGATTTCCACGGTCGGCGCTTCAACCGGCGGGTAATCGCGCAGGAAATCCGGACGCTGACTGTTGGTGGCAAACACAATCGCATTTTGCTCTGGCAACTGATTCAGGCTGACGGGGAAGGTCTGTCCGCGCCATTTAGACTGTGCGCCAAACCACGAGGCCAAGGCGGACGCCGCTTGTTGGGTGACAGTGGACGGCATGCTGGCAAACACAAACGGTAATTGCAGCGGGTTGACATCGCGGGCGTCAAAAAACGGCTCAGGGAACAGTGATAAATCATTGCTCAGTGCCACAGTTTGCACGTTCAGATCCAAGCGACTTTTCCGGCTCAAATCCGCCCACAGCACATTGTTGAGCGGGTCTTCGCACGGCGCATTGTAATGGCCGATCAGCTCAAAACGAACGGTGTTGAAATCTTTGATAAAGCGTGGATTGAGGCTGACCACATGGTCCACCTCTTTACCCATCTGCTCTTGCTGAATGGGGATCACCTGCATCAGCTCATCGTTCATGTACACCTTAATCTGCGACATGATCGGTAGCATGGCCGGTGACGGAGTAAAAATCAGATGTAACTTGGCATCTGTCACTATCTGATCGCTGCGTACGCCAAAATCCATTTGAATGGTTTTAAGCGCATTACGCAGTTCAAGGATCCCGCTTGGCAACAGCTGATTAAAGCTCAGGCTCAAGTTCGTCACCGGCGCCTGCTCGCTATTTTCGCTGCTGTTTGGGCTATTAGCGTTGGCCGCACTTGGCGTGGCCGTGGTGGCCTGCGGGGTGCCGGAAGTCGATACGGCCGGCGCCGGCGTATCACCAATGTATTCTTGCGCTGCGCACAGCTCAGGGAGCCCCCCGATCATAGCGAGCGCCAGCAACAGGGTATTACGTGAGAGTGCCATCATAATTCAGCTTCTTGCTTAGAGTTAACGGGATCCGCCACCAGTGTCATTGCCGGCGTTCTGGGTATAAATGAGCTAAACCATTCCGTCAGCCATACCGTCAGACGGATCAGCCAAGCGATCGCCCGTGGTGCTTGCTTGGCCATTTGTTTGTACCCGCGCAGCCCTACCGCGAAGATATCTTGGATACTGCGCATCGGTTGATCTTGCTGATAGCTTTCTTGCCACATCGCCCAAGTGTCGGCACGGGCAAAGGTGCATTGCACAAAGTTAATGTGTGACTGCAAATCCATGTGTTCGAGCTGGATCCCGACAAAGTTATTGCGCTGGTTACACACCTTGGCGCGGAACATAAACTCTTGCGTACCGCGTTTGAGCATCAAGGTCATCGGCTCATTGCTATCAAAGGCTTGCGGATGATCCAATTCCAGTCCCACCCCGCCATCAGAGTAATCCACCATCATGCAAGGAAAGGCGTGCCCGGTTTTGCGATACAGCACTGCCGGCAAGCGGATCTGCACGCGGTGCGTTTTCCGCACCTGTTTCACCTCTGAGGCCACCGCCACAGCGCCGCCTAATAACAGCAGGTTATACAAGGTCCACAGCAAACTGATCACCACGGTTATCGCTTCATCGGCGGGGCCCCAAATCAGGCGATAGCCAGCAAACAGTACGCCGAGGAAATTCAGCATAGCGAGCACTAAAAATGGCTTGGAGATATCCCAATCAAAATATTGCTCGTCGATCAGACCGCCTTTGGCGGTAACGTTAAAGGAGCCTTTGCGGGGGTTGAACAACGCCACCGTGGTTGGGCGAGCGATATACCACGACAGCACGGTTTCGTAGATCTCACTCCAAAACGAGTAGCGGTATTTTCCTTGGATCCGCGAGTTGGTCATGCTGGCGTGCGTCATGTGTGGGATTACGTACAGCATAATCATCACCGCTGGGGCATAGATGATGTAAGAGTGGAAAATCAAAAACGCCAACGGGGCGGTCAGGTACACCAACCGCGGGACTCCGGACAAAAAGTGCAGCATGGCATTGGTGTAGCACAAGCGCTGTGCCCAAGATAATCCTTTTCCAAACAATGGGTTATCGAGGCGAAAGATCTGCACCATACCACGCGCCCAGCGGATCCGTTGGCCGACGTGCGCCGATAAACTTTCGGTCGCCAGCCCTGCCGCTTGGGGAATGCGAATGTAGGCCGAGCGATAACCGTGGCGATGCAGTCGCAAAGAGGTGTGCGCATCTTCGGTCACGGTTTCGACAGCAAAGCCGCCAATCTCCTCCAACGCGGTGCGACGCAACACGGCGCAGGAGCCACAGAAGAAGGTCGCATCCCAAGTGTCATTACCGTCTTGCACCAAGCCGTAGAACAGGGTGTTCTCGTTCGGGGTTTTGCGGAAGTTGCCCAAGTTACGCTCAAACGGATCGGGCGAGAAAAAGTGATGCGGAGTTTGCATCATCGCCATATGCGGGTCTTTGACGAACCAGCCGAGCGTCATCTGCAAGAATGAGCGGGTCGGGATGTGGTCGCAGTCAAACACGGTGACGAATTCGCCATGGGTTTTCTTCAGTGCCGCATTCAGGTTACCGGCTTTGGCGTGGAAATTGTTATCCCGGATCAGGTAGTGGACGCCCACTTCTCTGGCAAAGTCAGCCAGATAGCTACGCCGGCCATCATCCAGAATATAGATGTTGAGCTTCTCTTGCGGCCAATCTAGGCCCAGTGCGGCGTAGACCGTCGGGCGGATCACCGACAAATCTTCGTTATAGGTGGGGATGTAGATATCCACGCTCGGCCACAGCTTCGGATCTGACGGCAGCGGATAGGGGCTGCGGTGCAGTGGCCAGATAGTCTGGAAATAGCCCAGCATCAGCACCAGCCAAGAGTAGGTTTCGGCTGCCAGCAGGCCAAGACCGAAGCTTAAATCCAGTGGGCTGTCCCAGTTCAAGGTTTGGGTATAGCGCCACCACAGGTAGCGACAGGAGATCACCACCGACAGCACAATCATCATCATGCTGGGAAAACGCCCCGGGACATTGCGGATCAGCAGAGCCAGCACCCACAAAATCACCACAAAGGTCAGCTGAGCCAGCATGCCGAACGGCTCGGTGATACACAAAATAGCCAAGACCAGCGCCAGCACTAAGATGCCCCACTGCCAGAGTGCGGCCAATTTACTGCGTGCTTGGTGCCAAGGGCCGGTTTGCGTCATCGGCTGCACCCACGGGTGGCTGTGAAATGGAAAGGTATTCAGGGCGTGATACAGGCGCTGACGTCCACGGCGCAGCAGGGCAAACAGGCGCGCTGATGCCGCGCTCAGGCGCAGGGTGGCTGCAGGGCGCGCACTACGCGCACCGCGCAGCAGTAACCACAGGGTTTGCAGCAGTAGGCGTAACGGATCGGCAAAGCGGTAGCTGCGTTGCAGCTGCGGATACAGTTGCCGCCGATTTTGTCGCAGCCAGCACCAGGCGGGGGCTTCTAAACGCAGCACACACCACAGCAGTAACCACCCGGCGGTAATCAGTAGCGCGGGGATCGCCCGCCAATGGCGGTGGGTGCGCTGATAATAGTCACGAATAGCGGCCGCAGGGCCGGGTTGCAGGAGCAGATGGCCACTCATGATCCCTGCTCCACTCTTTTTTTGCACCAAGTCGCTAGCGACAGAAAATCCTGAGCGGCCAGCGATTGCGGAGCAAAGTCGGTGATCAGCTGTTTGGTGGCTAGCGCTTCGCGGATCGCTTCATCTTGGTGGATAGCGCCCGGTACCAGCTTATTGCCTAAGGTGGTCTGCCACAGTTGCCAGATATCGCGCGACAGCTGGGGATAGGTATGGTGACGATTGACGAGCCAATAGTGATGATCCAGCGCCGCGGCGTCAGGCGTCACCTGCTGTTGCGTAAGCATCTCGGCTGGATGGGCGGCGCTATACATCAGTGCATGGCAGGCGGGATCCGCTTCGGTGACATGTAGCCATAAATCGGCGATGTCGTGCGCTTGCTGGGCAAAGGTGAGCGGATAGCGCGGAATATCGAGAATGATCCAAGTGCGCCGATCCAGCGCCAGACTGCTTACCGCCTGTTGTAGCCAAGTGGAGGGCAGCGTATCTAATGCTGCAAAGTTTGTGGGCCGACCAAATGGCAGTAGCAACAGATTCGGGTAGCCGGTGGCAAATGCCGCCTGATACCAAGGACGTTGCTCGGTGATAGCTTGCGCCCAACCGGTATTGATATGAAAACCTAATCCGACATGCTGACCCAGCAGATTATGCGGGCTTAAATCCCACAGTAATACCGGATAGTCCATTGCTTGCAGGGTGGCAGCCAGCCCTGCGGCGACGGTGGTTGTCCCGCATCCTCCACGGATCCCCTGAATAGCAATGACTGGCATGATTAACCGTTCCTTTTGCTAAATTGTATTGGCTGACTGTTTTTTTATTCTGCTGTGTTGTGGTTATATTGGTTTTTTATTTCTTTATTTTTATTTGCGTCGCGTTTTATCGCTGTGTCTCGTGAAATGTTATTCGTCTAAAATCGCATTATTTCTAAATGTATGTAACTTTGGGGGGCAACTAATTTTTTGGTTATAAGGGTTCGTCTTTGAAGAATAATTTATTACATCACGTTGGTATTAATACTTTCAGGCTGCAGCGGTATGTTCTGTATCTGGTTCTTTTGGCGTAACCAAACTTTGCGCCAACAGAGGCCAGCGATCGGTAATACCTTTAATCGCTTCTAAGTCTTTGACTTCGAGGTACTGTAACTGACTGATATGGTAGCAGTTAAGCAGGTTAGTTACGTCCTCACCGGTAGTGCTGTTCGTCAGATTCGTTTGCATCACTCATTCCTCAGACGCTGCCGGCACGCGAAAATCTATACACTGAAAGACTTTCTCGATAACACGGAGTGGTTAACGTCAACGGATAACCGCGAGTGGTTTAGGAAAAAAGAATTAAATCACTCCTCTTTCTATACTTTAGACAGAGATAACAAATACGCGATAACAAAATCAAATTTTGTAGCAGATTACCGTTATGTTCCTGTTATTACTGTTATGTTTATCATCATACGGTGAAAAATAAAACGCACATCTTTAAGACGACGTGTTCTATTATTATAGCACAGCCTAAACGCCATCATTGAGGGGCTAATAGAATGAGGAATAAGTTTCAGTTAGCCATTGACGCTTTGCCCGTGCATTTTACTCAGTTACGCGAGGGTGGCATTTATTGGCTGACGGTGGATGATGAAGCGGTCGCCGATCTGTTGCTGGTTTCCTTTATTCAAGGGTTGTTGCCGGATAGCCGTTATTTTCTCACCTCTTCACTGCCGATGACGGAGGCCTTACAGAGTGCGTTGCACCACCCGCAGGTGCGGGGTGAACTGTTTGCGTTGACCCAAGATCCACAAGGTGAGTGGCTACGTCGTTTACCGGCTGAGATGGAGTGGTTTGGTATCAGTAAAGCGGCGGATTTGCTGGTGGTACGTTACCGCTGTGATGGCTTGGAAAAAGACTCAGACGCGCAAGCGGCCCAGTTACTGCGCTTGGATCGTGCGCTGCAACAGTTTACGCATTGGGCCGAGCAGCAGGAACTGGCGGTATTGGTGATCGGCTCTGGTGCGCACAGCAGTCAGCAGCGCCAGTGGCTCAACCGAGGCAATAACTGGCTCAGTGGTTGTGTGCATTTGAGTCGTCAAGGCGAGCTGGTGGATTACGATCTGGCATATTGGCGCAACGAGATGGGCGTTACGTCCGGTATGCGTTTGATGCTATTGCAGCGGGATACGCAGCTGGTGCTGCATACCGAGCGGGGTAGCCTGAGCAGTGCCTCTTTGGCCGATGATGATGTGGTGTTGGCGATGCAAGAGGTGTTAGCCAATACCATCGCGCCGTCAGCACATTGGAAGCTGTTTCCCGACCGGCCACGTTTGATGGAGGCGGCGCTACAGGCAGTAAAAGCCACGGTGATTTTTGCGATCACGGAAAGCAGTCAAACCGAAGCGCTGGCCCGCGATATTTACCAGTTACGCACTGAGCGCGGTGCACGCTTGAAGATTGTGGTGCGTGAAGCGGCTAACTGCTTGCGTAATTTGGATGATCGGCTGTTTTTGAGTGCCGGAGCCAATATGGTGATGCCGTTTGCTTGTCATGTTTCACGTTTCATCGGTTTGCTGCAGATGGTGCAGGGGCAAGTTTATCCGCACATGATCCGGCCAGAGATTGATAGCTTGCTGGCGGCATCGCAGCCACAACGGCTGAAAGGATACCTGCCTGCGGCGGAATTTATTCGGCTACTGCAAGATGAAATGCGCCGTAGTTTGACCAGTGAAACGCGCGGGCTGATGTTAATTCTGACACCGGCCATGAGCTTGAGCATGACCGATGCCTTAGCCCAGTGTGAAATGCGCCGACAAGGCGATGTGCTGACCGTTGCCGATAATCATATCTATGTCTTTTTCTTTGCCTGTCGGCCCAATGATGCTGAGCGGGCGTTGCAAAATGCCTTTTATCTGCCGGTGAATACCTTATTTACCGAGTCGCAAGTGTTGTCGGTGCGCGAAGAGATACAAGAGGCGCTGGCTCGTTTGCAACAATTGCCGGAGCAGCCCGATTTTACCGCCGAGCTGACCGCGCGGGCGGGTGTGCGCGATCCGCAATTACAATCCAGTAAGGTAGAGATGACTGCGCTGGAGCGCAATCATGCTGCCGTGAAGCCCATAACCTTACCGATTAAGGCCATATAATGGATTTAGTGTCGTTCAGTCAGGTCACTTTGATCACGGCGATCATTGCCGGTCTGCTGGGGTTTTATCTGCGCCCGATTTGGCAAGTTGCCCAGCGGGTATTGCGCCATATGGTGCGGCGCCCTCGTTATAACAAGCGCCTGATGACGTTACGACCGTCTAGTTCACGTACTCCGACAGATCAGTAACCTGTCGGGGCAACTAAGGCTCACCGTGATTATCAAGGGATGACCATGAGCGATGTGACTCTCTCTCCGTTACCCCCAGCGCTGCGACATTGGCGCGGGCTCGGATTATGGAATTTCTACTTTATTACCAAGCTGGTGCTGTTCTGGCAGGGCTTGATCAACTTTCATCCGCTGTACAACTTGGCGCTGGCGGCATGGTTATTGTTCCCTGTGGCACCGCTGTGGCTGCATCGTGGGCGTCAGTTACTGGCCTTACCGTTTGCGGTGGCGCTGTTCTATTACGATTCGTGGTTGCCGCCCTTTAACCGCTTATTGGCACAATCGTCGGCGGTAGAGTCGTTCTCGACCGATTATATGCTGGAGCTGGCCGGGCGGTTTATTAACTGGAACTGGCTGGCCGGAGGCTTGACGCTGCTGGTGGTCTACCTGTTTTTAAGTCAGTTCATCCGTTTTTCGCTGCTGATCTTTAGCACTTTGGCGGTACTAACCCTGTGGCCGTATTTGCAGCCGTGGTGGAGCGTTGAAAAACCGCAACTGCAAGCACAGGCGGAGCAGGTTAGCCGCGGTGTCGATAAAGCGGTGAATCGCGCCGATAGTGATATCCGCAGTGCCGAGCAGGCGCTGGCGGCCACAGGCGCCCCGCCGAGTGATGAGGTACTTAATCGCACGCTGAGTGAGTTTTACCAGCAGCAAAGCCAACTGTTCACCAATTTCCCTGCTGCAGAGGCGCTTCAAGCGCCGTTTGATGTGTTGATCTTGAATATCTGCTCGCTGAGTTGGTCAGATATGCAGGCGGTTGGGTTGATGGAGCATCCATTATGGCAATCGATGGATGTGGTGTTTGATGAGTTCAACTCCGCCTCGACCTACAGTGGGCCAGCGATGATCCGTTTGCTGCGCGCTAGCTGTGGTCAGCAGACCAATGCTGATCTGTTCGCGCAGGCTGATCCACGTTGTTACCTGTTTGATAATCTGCAGAAAATTGGGTTTAGCGAAGCTTGGGCGATGAACCATGATGGGCATTTTGGTGATTTTGTTGCCGAAGCGCGGAAATTTGGTGGATTGGCGACGGAGCCTATGTCCTTGACCAATATGTCGCCGGTGATGACTTCATTTGATGGGTCACCAATCTATCGCGATTTGACGGTGTTGGATAACTGGTGGCAGCAGCGTCTGCAGTCAGATAAACCGCGCGAGGTGCTGTATTACAACACCATCACCTTGCACGATGGCAATCGCACCATCGATAACCGCGGCCAAACCAGCCGCGCCGACTATAAGCAGAACCTGACCCGTCTGTTTGATGATCTGCAAGCCTTTATCCAGAAGCTGGAGCAATCCGGTCGACCGGTGATGGTGGTGATTGTGCCTGAGCATGGTGCCGCCTTGACCGGTGATCTGATGCAGATATCGGGAATGCGGGAAATCCCGAGCCCATCGATTGTGCATGTCCCTGTCGGGGTTAAGTTAGTGAATGCCAAATCGCGCGTCAGCCAATCGCCGATGCACGTGACGCAGCCCTCCAGTTATCTGGCCATTTCGCAGCTGGTGGCTGATTTAGCCAATGGCCAAGCGTTCAGTCAGGACAACGTGGATGTGCGTGCTTTGGTGCAAGCATTGCCGCAGACGGTGCCTGTGGTGGCTGCGAACGAAGGCAGTGTGATGTTGCGTTATCAGGGCAAAGAGTACCTGACGTTGGATCGCAAAACCTGGACCCTCTATCCGCAGCAACCGAGCCGTTAAGCTCATTGGTTTCTGCTAGGGGTCAACTCGGGTTTAATAAGACGCCCGTGTGTTTTTCCACCAGAAAGTGGCAGAACACACGGGCGTTTGTTTATCTTTCCTCTGCGTTTCGGCAGCGCTAGCGCTTAGAGCAAATATTGCGGGTGAGCCTGAAACCATTGCTGCAGAATTTCGCTGAAAATCTGAATTTTTCGCGGCACATTGGGCTGCGCCACATGCAGTAAATACAGCGGATGTACACTGGTCTGCCAATCATCGAGTAGAGTGACCAGCTCGCCACGTTGTAGAGCTGGCGCGGCAATCAGGAGCGGACATTTAGCGATCCCGACATCGGCCATCGCCAATTGCAGCAAACTGCTGTACTGATTGGCGCGTAAACGGCCGTTCAACGTCAGGCTCACCGCCTGTGCACCTTGGCGAAAATGCCATTGCTCCCAAGCAGGATTATCACCTTGTAAGAAACAGTGCTCGGGCGGCAGTTGCTGTGGGCTGGCCGGTCGGCCATAACGCGTGAGCCAGCGCGGGCTGACCACGACCACATCGCGTAAGTGCCCAAGTAAGCGCGCACTGAGGTTCGCTGGCGGCGAAGGGGTCGCGCGTAGCGCGATGTCGTGTTCTTCGGCGATTAGGTCTAACGGTCGGTTAGTAAAATTCAGTGCCACCGTGACCTGCGGACAGCGCGTGGTAAATGCTTGCATGACCGGTCCAATCAACTGATCGCCCAGGCTGGCTGGGCAGGTAAAACGTAAATGGCCGCTCTCTTCCTGCGTCAGTGCCGTGATCTCCTGCTCGGCCGCACGTAAATCGGCAAAAATCTGCTCGGCCTGTTGGTATAGCTGATGTCCGGCCTCGGTGAGATGCTGGCGACGTGTTGTGCGCTGCAGCAAACGTGTCTGCAGTGCACGCTCGAGGGCGCTGACATGCCGGCTTAGCATCCCTTTACTGCAGTCATAACTCTCGGCGGCAGCCGAAAATCCACCGGCCTGTACCACGCGATAAAAACTTTGCAGATGGGTCAGATCCATCTATTGGTGCTCCTAGGGAAACAATGCGTTCATTGTAGTCGCTTTTTCTTTATGGGCAGCGGTCTAGACTGAAAGGACACCCATTGTGGAGGCGGGAGTGAATATGAAGGTAGTGATTATTGGCGCCAGTGGCACCATCGGCCGTGCAGTACAGCAATTATTGCTGCAACAGCAGCATGAGGTGATCGGCGTGCGCCATCAAGGCGGCGAGTGGACGGTGGATATGACCGATGCGGACAGTATTGCGCAGTTGTTTGCGAGGGTCGGTCACTTTGATGCCTTGGTGGTGGCCAGTGGCGCGGTGGCGTTTAATAGCTTAAGCGCCATGAGTACGGCCGAGTGGCAGGTCGGCTTGAACAGTAAATTACTTGGCCAAATTCACCTGACGCAGGCGGCGCTGCCGTGGCTCAATGAAGGGGGCTCAATTACGCTGATCAGCGGCATTTTAAGCTCGGAGCCGATTGCCGGTGGGATCAGCGCGAGTGTGGTCAATGGTGCGGTGGAGCATTTTGTGCGGGCGGCCGCCTGTGAAATGCCGCGCCGGATCCGGATTAATGCTGTTAGCCCGAGCGTGGTGACCGAGTCGTTGGCGCAATATGGCGCCTTCTTCCCTGGCTTTGAGGCGGTGGATGCGGCGCGCGTGGCCAAGGCGTATTACAAAGCCTTGGCCGGCATTCAAAACGGCCAGATTTTTCGGGTGGAGTAACTCTGTGCTGAACGAAGCGTTTACTCTTCCATCACGTTAATGACCGGCTCTTGGCGACGGTGCATATTGGCACCGTCGTCTTTTTTCAGCAGTAAGAAGACCAAGCCAGACAGCAAGGTGATCAGCGCCACCGTCAGATAGGTGTGGTGGAAGGCCGATTGCAGTGACAGACCGCTGTCTTTAAATAACGAGAGGATAGACGCGCCACTGGCAATACCGAAACTGATGGCCAGTTGCTGCGCCACGCTGAGAACGGCGTTGCCGCTACTGGCGTTCTGATCGGACAGATTACTCAGCGCCAAGGTATTCATCGAAGTCAGTTGTACTGACATCAGCATCCCGAACAGGAACAGCACCGGCATCAATAGCCACAGCGCGTGATGTTCATGATAGAACGAGAGTGCGGCGATACAAGCGGCAATCAGCAAGGTGCTGAGCAGCAGCGTGCGGCGGTAACTAAACCGGCGCAGCAAACGGGTGATAAACGGCTTGGACAAGATAGCGGCCAGCGCAATCGGCGCCATCATCCAACCGGAGACTTCGGCGCTGTAACCGAGGCTGACTTGCAGCATCAGGGGCAGCAAAAAGGGGATCCCGCCAGTGCCGAGACGGGAAAACAGGTTACCGCAAATCCCGATACTAAAGGTGCGGATCCGGAACAGCTTCAAATCAATCAGTGGCGTAGCGTAGCGTTTAGCATGGCCAATATAGCCGAGCAGCAGCAGCAGCCCCGTGGCGCTGGTCAGGTAGGCTTGCCAGCGTGCATGGCTGCGCTCACCCAGCATCTCTAATCCCAACGTGATCAGCACTAGCCCCAGACCAAACAGTAAAAAGCCGCGCCAGTCCATGCGATGCGTTTGCATGGTGACATTCGGCATGTGGCGGTTGGCATACCATAAGCCGACCAGACCTATCGGCAGGTTAATCAGGAAAATCCAGTGCCACGAGGTGTAGGTGACCAGCCAGCCGCCGAGCAGTGGGCCGAGCACCGGGCCGATGAGCCCCGGCATGGTGACAAAATTGAGCACCGGTAGCAGTTGATCGCGTGGGTAGGCGCGGATCAGCGCTAAACGCGCGACTGGCATCATCATGGCGCCGCCGATCCCTTGGAAAATTCGTGAGGCGATCAGCATGCTGAGATTGGCTGACATGGCGCAGCTTAATGAACCCAGCGTGAACAGCACCACTGCAATTTGGAATACCCGTTTGGTGCCGAAGCGATCGGCCATCCAGCCACTGAGTGGGATCAGCAGAGCCACGGTCAGGGTATAACTGATGATGGCCGATTGCATGGCAATCGGTGAGCGCTGCAAGCTGGCCGCCATGGCGGGCAGGGCGGTGTTGAGGATAGTGGCGTCGAGCGTCTGCATGAAAAGCGCCATTGCCGCAATCCACGGTAATCCTGCCATACTTCTGGGGGCTGTCATGCCGAATCCTCATTCTTCCACTGCTTAACAGCAGAATTAGACCGGATTTTGGTCAAAAGAGAAAGGGCGAATGTGCTTTGCAGGGAAAGTTGGCATTTTCTGCCACTTGAGGAATGTCGGTGCGCGATCCTGTCAGCACACCGGTTATCCCGCGTTAAGCGGTAACCAGCGTGCGAATCACGCAGTCAGCATATTCAGTGCGAAGTGTGTATACCTTCCTACTTGAAGCTGCAGCGGTGTTGGCTACGTTCGTTCACCCCAATCACATAGTTTGCCTATGTTCATGGGATTCACTCACTTGCCGCCTACCTGCAACTTCTCGTTGTTTGGGTATATGTTAGCCGCGAAACAGAATATTGGCCCAACGGGTAAGACCGGCGGTGACCGAGCCAAAATCATCACCACTGACCAGCGGGATGCCCGGTAACTGCTGTTGCAACAACGCGCGCAGCAGTGGCGAGCGAGCGCTGCCTCCGGTTAAATACACCACATCCGGCATACCGCCGCCGCAGGTTAACGCTTCATGGACCAGCTCGCTGATTTTTTGCAGCGGTTGGCTGATGGCCTCTTCCAGATCGCTCACCTGCAGTTCGCAGGCGAGCGCTGGAGCGATAAAGTCTAAGTTAGCCTGACAGCTTGCTTGCTGCGACAGTGCAATTTTGCTCTCTTCGGCGCAGCGCACCAGACGGTAACCGAGACGCTGACGATAAACTTTGAGCAGACGCTCGAATACCGCCGGCTCGGCGGCATCATGCAGCAAATTACGCAGCACCTGACCGTTGGCACTGCCATAAAAGTCGGCCTGTGCGGGCACATTGTTGATGGCGATGGCGTTCCAGAACGGTAAGGTCGGCAAGGCAATACCGTTACTTAAGTTGCCTCCCAGCCCCAGATGCGGCATCAGGCGATGAAAGGCCAAGGCGATATCCAGATCGTTACCGCCAATGCGGCAACCGCTGTGACCGAGCAGGCTTTGCTGGCGATCGGCGCGTGGATGCCACTGCGGCCCCATCAGCAGCAGTGAGCAGTCGGTGGTTCCGCCGCCGATATCCGCCACCAGCACGCGCTGTTCGTGCTGTAAGGTGGCTTCAAAGTCCAGTCCGGCGGCGACCGGTTCAAACTGAAACTCGACCCGCTGCCAACCGGCGCGGCGCGCGGCGCGCAGCAAAATCCCTTCCGCTTGCTGGTTGGCTTGCTCGCCACCGGTGCCTTGGAAGTTTACCGGTCGGCCAATCACCACCTCGGTCAGCGATTGCTGTAGCTGTTGCTCGGCTTGCTGGCGGATGTGATACATCATGGCGCACACCAAATCCTCAAACAGCGCCACTTGTAGCGGTTTTAAGCCGTTGGCACCGAGAAACGATTTGGGGGATTTTACGAAATAGACTTCGTCTGGCTCGCGCATGTATTGGCTCAGCGCCTGCTGACCAAAGCTTAAGCAACCCGGCGTAACCTGAATATCTTCTTCGCGATTACTGCTGATGGCCGAGCGCAGCAATTGGGTGCTGGCCGGGCCATCTGCCGGCACTTGCCAGTGGCGGTACAGATACTCACTGACCGCTTCGCGACTCGGCGCGCACAGCATCGACGGCAAATAAGGCGAGTCATTTTCCAGTGTCAGTAGCCGTGGGCCGTGCTCGGTCATATACCCCATGGAACAGTTGGCGGTACCATAGTCAAATCCGATATACATCTAGCCTACTCCTGACAGCGGGAAAAAAGGGGGCAGACTGTAGCGCACTTTGCCGCGTACGCCAAGGTGCTTGCGCCTAACCAAGCGTGCGCCCTTGAGGTGAAAAAAGCAGCAGAACATGCTATTGCTAACGCTAGGCATACGGTGTTGGGTGAGCCGTTCATCAGGAGCCACATTAACGTAGTCATCAGTAGCAATGCCATCGGCATCAACGATGCGTCGTGCTGCGCACGAGGGCAAGAGTGCCCCTGCGTGACGTGACGCTGCGGCAAAGAGAGGCAACATGATCGAACCAAGCATTCAGGGCGTGATTGCCCGTAACAGCCATCCGGCCGGGTGTGCTGCGTTTTTGCGCAGTTGGGCCGCCCGCTGTACGGCTCCGAACTCAAACTCGGCCTTATCGGCTGGCCCGCGTGTGTTAGTGCTGGGCGCATCATCGGGTTACGGTTTAGCACTGCGCACGGTGTTGCTGCAAGAATATGCCGCGCGCACCTTAGGCGTGGCTTATGAGCGTGGGCCATCGGGGCAGTACAGCGGCTCGGCCGGTTGGCATTTAAGTGCCGCGTTTGCCGAGTTGGCTGCTGAGCAAGGTTTGCCGGGTGAGACGTTGATGCTGGATGCATTTGCGCCGGCCAGTCGGCAGACGGTGATTGAGACTATCCGGCGTGATTTTGGTCAGGTGGATCTGGTGGTGTACAGCTTGGCCGCCGGTCAGCGCACGGTAGATGGGCGTAAAGTGCGTTCGGCCATCAAACCGGCGGGCGCGCCTTATCAAGGCTATCAGCTGGATCTGGCGACCGATAAACTGCAACCGGTAACTCTTGAGCCGGCCAGCAGCCAAGAGATGGCGGATACCGTGACCGTGATGGGCGGTGAGGATTGGCAGCAGTGGATGACGGCGTTGCAAGAGGCTGGCGTGTTGGCCCCCGGCGCACGTAGCGTGGCCTTTTCCTATATTGGCCCAGCCAGTACATGGCCGTTATACCGTGATGGCACCTTAGGGCAGGCGAAAGCGGATTTGCATCAGCGGGCGCAGCAGATTAATGCCCAATTACAAACGCTGGATGGCGGCGCGTGGGTGGTCGTAGCGAAAGCCTTGGTCACCAAAGCCAGTATCTTTATCCCGGGGATGGCGCCGTATTTGATGGCCCTGTATGCGGTGATGAAAGAGCAAGGCGTGCATGAGGATTGTTTGGATCAAATGCAGCGCTTATGTCACAGCCAACTATTTGCCGAGCAGGTACATACCGACAGTGACCAGCTGATTCGCCTCGATGACTGGGAGTTGGCTGAGCCTGTACAGCAGGCGGTCGATGCGCGTTTAGCCTTGTTAAATCCCGATAATTTCATGCAGTACGGCGATTATCAGGGCGTAAAACAGGAATTTTTGGCGATGAATGGATTTGGCATCGCGGGGGTAGATTATTCTGACGAAGGTGCTTAACTGCGCGAGCTAAGCTGAAGATTGGTGCGCTACCCCCAAGTCGACACTTGGTTCGGTAGCGCATCATCTATACGGTGCAAAAACGCGATACAAAACGTGCGCACTAACCAGAGTAGTGCGGCAGCGTTTTACTTATTCGTCGTGCTCGATCAGCGCGGTAACCGCCGCGGAGGCTGCATCGGGATCCGAACGCAAAATGGCATCGATAATGGCCTGATGACGCTCCAGTTTGACCACCGAGTCACGGGTCACGGTACGGAAATAAACCTGGAATACTGCTTTGAACAGGTTACCGAACGGCGTCAGGAACGGGTTGCCACTGGCAAAATAGATCATCTGGTGGAATTGGGTATCCACTTCAATCCAACGATCTTTATCAAAGCACTCGTCCAGCGCGCGCATTTCGCCCATCAGCAACGAGAGCTGATGACGGTCTTCCGGTGACGCATATTGCGCGGCCATCGCTGCCGCTTTTGGCTCCAGCATAATCCGCAGTAGCTGAAAGTCGTCGACCAATTTTTGCTTGTCGTCCTGCTCTGCCCACCAGGTCAGGAGATCCTGATCCAGGAAGTTCCAGTTACGACGAGGCATGACCCGGGTTCCGATCCGCGGGCGTGGTAACAACATGCCTTTTGCGGCCAGCATTTTCACAGCCTCACGGACTGCGGTACGGCTTACCCCGTACATTTCACCTAATTCCATTTCGCCCGGCAAAATTGCGCCGGGGGCGATTTGACCTGCCAAAATCTGACGTCCGATACTTTCTGCCAACTGATATGACAGATTACGCTGGGCCGCTTTTTGATGGTGGTGATTCATTTGTCCTCCCAACCGAATGCGGTGGTGTTGTTATAAGAGCCGCCGGCCCATTGTTCGACGGTAATTTTATCTATATTAGTAGGATGAAACATTATGAAATAGTGCGAAATACTATGAAATGGAGTGCTTATTTTGTAACAGCCAGCGGGCGATAAAATCGACAAACTGCTGTGGCTGATTCAGATCCAGTTGCGGTACCGAGACCGGCTGTGGCTCATCAGAGCCGAGCGCAATCACCTGCGCATCCAGCAAACTGGCCAGCGGACGGTTTACCTCCTGTCGGTAAAGAGCGATTTTGGGGATCGGTTCGTGTTTAAAGCCTTCGACCAACACCAGATCGGTGCGCGTGGGGTCTAACTGACGGCACAGAAAGTCCAAACTGGCCGCGGGCTCGCGCTCGGGCGGCGTTTCGGTCATCAAAGCCCAGCGTTGATCGCACACCACAATGGTTTGTTCCGCACCGGCTTTACGCAGCTCGAAGCTGTCTTTGCCGGGGGTGTCGACATCCACATCGTGGTGGGTGTGCTTGATGAGTGCTGGACGGATCCCCTGTTGGCGTAGCAGAGGCAGCAGCGCTTTGAGCAAGGTGGTTTTCCCGCTGCCGCTGTAACCCACAATTCCCAAGATCGGCAACGTCATTCCAACTTCTCCAATTCAGACTCTATCATCATACAATTATAGGGCGTATTTACGTTAACGAAAGCCGCCGCCTGATCGGAAAAGTCAACTGTTACCGCATGTTGCTGCTGGAAGAAGGCCATCAACCGGCGCTCACCTTGTTGCAAACTGGCACTGATAGCCGGCAGCAAGCGCTGGTGTAACAGCGCAAACACCGGATGTGCTCGCTCACCATCGTGGGCAATGGCACAACTGGCATCCCCTATCTGCTGGGCGAAGCGCGCGACCAGATCGCGTGGCAAAAGTGGGCTATCACAGGGCACACAGACCACATACTCTGTCGTACAGTGTTGTAAGGCGGTGAGCATACCGGCCAAGGGGCCAGGAAAATCAGGGGTGCTATCGGGATAAACAGGAAAACCACTTTCTGCATAACTATGCAAATTGCGATTGGCGATAATGTGTAGGCTGCTGACCTGCGGTTGCAGGCGTTGCACGGCATACCAGTATAAAGGATGACCGGCGACCTGACGTAATCCCTTATCGTCGCCGTCCATGCGTGTAGCTCGGCCTCCGGCCAGAATGGCACCGCTAATCACTGTGTTCACTGCCACCTTCTTTGCTCGCTGAATTCCGGCTTCATTTTAGCGCTGCTTTCCAGAATTGAAATATTCAGATACATAATAATTGCATTATCTTTAGCTGCATATAGCGGCAGTTTCACTGCAGAAAGTTGCATTTTAGCCCCAGATCTTGTGCTGTGACGGTAAACCCTGCTATTTTTCAGGGATAATAATGCACATACGGCACCCCAGGGTGCGGGAAAACAGAAGGTAAACCTGCAATGAAATGCCATCGCGTAAATGAATTGATTGAACTGCTGCATCCGGCCTGGCAAAAAGAGCCCGATCTGAACCTGATTGCCTTTTTACAAAAACTGGCGCAGGAAGCGGGTTTTACCGGTGATTTCAACGATCTGACCGATGATGTGTTGATCTATCACCTGAAAATGCGTGAGGCCGATAAAGCCGCGCCAATCCCAGGTCTGGCCAAAGATTACGAAGATGACTTCAAAACCGCGCTGCTGCGTGCACGTGGGATCATCAAAGACTGATCGCAGGCGAGCGCCCCGCTTGGCCGTGGGTTAGCGTAACGCAAATCAATGCAAAACGTCACGTATAGCGCGTGGCGTTTTTTTATGGCCAAAATATGGTTTGCTGGTGATGAGTGCGTCTCGGTAGCCCTTTTTGCCTTGATGTAAGCAAAGTGATAATAAAAAGTTGCGTTATGTGGGGCGCAGCTGCGTTATACTGGGCGCGAATTTGTGGAGTATTAGCGCAGGTATCGATTCAGGCGGAACCCAGCCGAACGAGGGAAGCATCTGCGCCTAGCCAGCCGGTGGCGGAGCAAGCGAGGGAGAGCGGGAATGCAGCCAGATCCGCAGCAAAAATCGACCATTCCGGTCAAGAATGTCAACACGGATATTAACACCTCGGACAGTCCTTCTGGGTTGAAGTATTTTGACCCGAGTCAGCGCCTGTATGTTCGCGCCGTCAGCGGAACTTATCAGCGTCTACGTCGTTACGGTGGTTGGGTGTTGATGCTGCTGTTTTTCCTGCTGCCGTGGTTACCTTACCAAGGGCGACAAGCGATTTTGCTGGATGTGGAGCAGCAACAGTTTCACTTTTTTGCCACCACCTTGTTTCCACAAGATCTCACCTTGCTGGCTTGGTTACTGATCATTGCCGCTTTTGCCCTGTTTTTTATTACCACCTTTTTAGGCCGCGTCTGGTGCGGGTATTTGTGCCCGCAAACGGTGTGGACGTTCATTTTTATCTGGTTTGAAGAGCGTTTTGAAGGCACTGCCAACCAGCGTCGAGCATTGGATAAAGCCCCGCGTAGCGCCAATAAAATTCTGCGTAAAACCGCCACGCATCTGTGCTGGCTGGGGTTTTCCCTGCTGACGGCATTGGCGTTTGTCAGCTACTTTGTGCCAGCGAAAGCACTGTACAGCGAATTTTTCCGCGCCGCCTCTGGCGGGTGGACGGTCTTTTGGGTGCTGTTTTTTACCGCCTGCACTTACGCCAATGCCGGTTGGATGCGTTCTATCATGTGTACGCACATGTGCCCGTACGCCCGTTTTCAATCAGCGATGTTCGATCGCGATACCTTTATCGTGGCCTACGACAGCGCGCGCGGAGAGCCGCGTGGGCCGCGGCGGCGCAAAGTTGATCCGGCGAGCTTAGGCCTAGGCGCCTGTATCGATTGCGATCTGTGCGTGCAGGTATGCCCGACCGGCATCGATATTCGCCAAGGCTTGCAGTATGAGTGCATCAACTGCGGGGCGTGTATCGATGCCTGCGATCAAACCATGCAGCAGATGGGCTATGCACCGGGACTAATCAGCTATACCACCGAGCACAAGCTGGCCGGCCACAAAACCCGCTTACTGCGACCGAAACTGCTGGGCTATGGGTTGGTACTGGTGGTGATGATCGGGCTCTTTAGTGCCAATTTACTGCGCTTACAACCGGCCAATTTAGAGGTGCTGCGCGATCGTAATCAGCTGTATCGCATTAACAACGAAGGCGCGATTGAAAATACCTTTATCCTCAAGCTGCAAAATAAAACCCAGCAACCGGTGACGTACCAGTTAGCGGTGCAAGGGCTGCCGACTGATGTGCAGTGGTTGGGGCCACAGAAAGTGCAAGTGGCGCCTGGTGAGGTGGATACCATTCCGCTGACGTTGGCCGTACCTGAAGGCGCGGCGTTATCTGCGGTGCAGCCGATCCGCTTTAGTGCTACTGCCGTCAACGGCAACGGCGCCGCAGTGAGTGCGGAGAGTCGCTTTTTTAGCGAGCGTTAATTTGGGTACTCAATAGCACTTAACTGGTGTGAAGTGCCGCGTCTTATAGCAGGGCAGCGCGGGATAGGCGCAATTGGCAATTGATCAATGAATGTTGCCGCCTGCGCTGCGCCGGCTGATTCTGCTATGCTGTGCTCTACTTGATGATGATGGTACAGGCCGACCATGACTGAGCACAGCAGCGCATTTGCTTTTCAAACACTCTCTCCCGATCTGATTATGGATGCCCTAGAGGCGGTCGGGATCCGTGTCGATTCCGGTTTGTTGGCTCTTAACAGCTATGAAAACCGCGTGTACCAGTTACTGGATGAAGACCGGCGCCGGTACGTGGTGAAATTTTATCGTCCACAGCGCTGGAGTGCGGCGCAGATCCGCGAAGAGCATGCGTTTGCCTGTGAGCTGGCCGCCGCCGAGATCCCGGTGGTAGCGCCACTGACCCTGCAAGGCGATACCCTGCATCAGCACGAGGGTTTTTGGTTTGCGGTATTCCCGAGTGTCGGCGGACGCCAGTATGAAGTGGACAATCTGGAGCAGCTGGAGTGGGTGGGGCGCTTTATGGGCCGTCTGCACCAGCAGGGGCAAAAGCAGCTGTTTAACGCCCGGCCGACGCTGGGGCTGGATGAATACCTGTATCAGCCGCGCGATTTTTTACAACAATCCGATTTTATTCCGGCCGAATTACGTCCGGTGTTCTTTGCCGATCTGAATATGCTGATCAACGAAATCGAGCAGCACTGGTATAGCGATTGGCAGCCACTGCGCCTGCACGGTGATTGTCATCCGGGCAATATTTTGTGGCGCGATGGCCCGCTGTTTGTCGATTTGGATGACGCGCGCAATGGCCCAGCGGTGCAGGATTTATGGATGTTGCTTAACGGTGAGCGGCATGAGCGTTTGATGCAGCTGGATATTCTGCTGGAAAGTTATGGCGAATTTTGTGATTTTACTGCGCGGGAATTGCAACTGATCGAGCCTTTGCGTGGTCTGAGGATGGTGCATTACATGGCGTGGCTGGCTCGGCGCTGGGAAGACCCAGCATTTCCGCGCAGCTTTCCATGGTTTGCTGAGCCGCGTTATTGGGAGCAGCAGATCTTGGCCTGTAAAGAGCAGATCGCCGCGTTGCGCGAACCGCCATTGCAATTGATGCCAATGTATTAAGGCGCGTTTCTTGCGCGCTTCAACCGGCATCGTTTGGGTTTAGAGAGAGGCGTGGGTGGCAACCCGTGTGGGTCTGCCTAGCACCATCAGCGTGTTTTTATTGTTTATTTTAAAGGATGTGGAAATGAAGAAGATTTGGCTGACGTTAGCGGGATTGTTGCTGGCGACTCAAGTGGCTGCCGCCGAGTTTACTGAGGGTAAACAGTATGTGGCTTTGGAGCGTCCGGCTACTGCCAGACCGGAAGCCATTGAGTTTTTCTCCTTCTACTGCCCAGCGTGTTTTGCGTTTGAAAATACGTTCCATATTCCGCAGATGATCCGCTCTGAAATGCCGACAGATGGCCAGTTCAAGCAATACCACGTTGATTTTCTGGGCCCATTGGGTAAAGACCTGAGCCAAGCGTGGGCGGTGGCCAATGTGTTGGGTGTGGAGCAGAAAGTAGCACCGGTGCTGTTTGAAGGGATCCAGAAAACCCGTAGCATCAAAACGCCAGCCGATATCCGCGCCGCGTTTGAAAAAATCGGTGTGAAAGGTGATGAGTATGATGCCGCGCTGAGCAGCTTCATGGTGAGCTCGTTTGTCGCGCAGCAGGCCAAAGCAGCGCAGGACTTCCAAGTAGAAGGCGTGCCATCTATCTACATTAACGGCAAATTCCGCATCGAACCTCGCGGTTTTGACGCGAAAAACAATGATCAATTTGTGCAGCAGTACGGCGCGTTAGTTAAATTCCTGCTGCTACAAAAGTAAGTTTGAGCGTCTGGTTGCCGTGGTAACCGAGCACAATCGTAAAGCGCGTCCAGCACTCGTGGTGGGCGCGTTTTTCTTTACATAACTTTTCTTATCTCGCCCTTGCTGGCGCCAGTCCGCCCCCGTAAAGTACTTTCCGTGATTCATATCCTTTGTTGTGGGAGTGTAAATAATGAAGATGAAAGTAGGGATGCTGGTGGCAACGTTATTATTGGCGGCTCCCGCATTCAGCCCAGCACTGCAGGCTGCGGAATTCACCGATGGCAAGCAGTACACCACCTTTGATAAACCGGCCACCGCCAAGCCACAAGCACTAGAGTTTTTCTCGTTTTATTGTCCGCATTGTTACGCGTTTGAGTATGATTATGGCCTGCCGGCTAAGATCGAATCAGCGCTGCCAAAAGACGGTGAATTTATCCAATATCACGTCGATTTTTTAGGGCCGTTAGGGCCGGATTTGACCCGCGCGTGGGCGGTGGCGATGGCGCTGGGGGTAGAAAAGCAGATCCAACCGGTGCTGTTTAACGGGATCCAGAAAACCCGCACCATCAACAGCGTGGCCGATATCCGCAATGCCTTTTTGCAAATCGGGGTAAGTGCACAAGAGTATGACTCGGCGCTGAACAGTTTCATGGTCAACGCGCTGGTCGCCAAGCAACAGCAAGCGGCGCAAGCCTATGAGCTGCGCGGTGTGCCGACCGTGATCATTGATGGCAAATACCAGATTAACATGGGCGGCTTGCCGGCGGATTCTACCGAGCAGTTTATCCAAAGCTACGATGGCGTAGTGAAATTCCTGCTGCAACAGCCGCGCGCCTAAGCTCTGCTATGTAAAAACCGCAATGTAAAAACAGCGATGTAAACGCAAGGGCGTTGGTCAGTGACTCGCGCGGAGGGTGAGAGGCGTGGTCTGTGTCTCACCCTCGAGCTGTTTTCGGCGCTGTTGTGTGCAGTCTATGTTAGCCCTCAGATCAATGAGGGAAACACTGGCGTTTGCAGCAATTCCCGTAGGCGCGCATCGTGTGGGCTATTGGCTGGCCACAGTGCATGCAGGGTAAAGACTTGCGGTGGGAAATCGGCTTGTACACGCCACTGCGCCGGTAGTTGGCTTGCCGCCAGCTGATCGGGGATAAAGGCACAGCCCGGCTGATGATGCAGATGCTGCAAGGTTTGCAGCAACGACTCGCTTTGTAGCCGAGGTGGATGATCCGGCGCAAACCACACCGCTTGTTGCTGGATAAACGCGTTGCCCCAGTCGATGCGGCAATATTGCTCAGGTCGCAGCCGTACCCCACTCGGCAGGTTAGTGCCTAATTGTAACCGGATTTCACCGCAGGCGAGGGCGTTAATCTCTTCGCTGCGCGGCAGATCGAGGCTGAAGGCCAAATCACACTCTTGTTCGGCTAACTGACGGCTCACGGAGCGGGAGCTGCTGATCAGGGTGCGCAGCGGCTGCTGTGGGTGTTGTTCGCTGAGCCGGCCCAGCCAGTCGGTCAATCCCGCTTCCCACAGGCAGGCCGGCGCACTGAGGCGCAGCGGCTGGCCTTGCTGCGGCGATTCGGTCACTTCCTGCCGAGCCTGTTGCCAGGTTTGCAGCAGGGTGCGGGCATACGGCACCAAGCGCTCGCCTGCCGCGGTGAGCTGGATGTTATGGCGATGACGATTGAATAACACCACCCCCAACTGACTCTCTAGCTGGCGGATCCGAAAGCTCACGGCGGACTGGGTCAGGTACAGGGATTCAGCGGCTTTACCGAAGTGCCGGGTTTTACTCACGGCAATAAAGGTTTTCAGTAATTCGGTATCCACGTCCCATCTCCAAAAAAACTCATCATAACGATAAAAATATTTTGTTTTACAGCGGCGTCAAGCCTCACTAATACTCCGCGCCATAAACCACACGACCATGATACTTTAGGAGCGTGTCTCATTATGGCGGAAAGCTTTGTAACAACACGTCGCTTCTTCGATAATAAGCATTATCCGCGTGGTTTCGCCCGTCATGGCGATTTCACCATCAAGGAAGCACAGATTCTCGAGCGTCTGGGTGCCGCTTTCGATGAGCTGGACTCTGGCAAGCGCCAGCCGGCCACGGAAGAAGAGCAACTGTTCGTGGCGGTATGCCACGGCGAGCGTTCAGCAGCAACGGAAAATGAAAAGGTTTGGATCAAGTACCGTGACAATACGCGGCGTCCGAAGCGTTTTCATACCCTGTCTGGCGGTAAGCCGCAGGCCGATGCAGCGGAAGACTACACCGACAGCGATGAGTAAAACAACCGGCGCCTGATGGCGCCGTTTTTTTTGCCGTACATTGGCGCACTTACTCTGGCTCTGGCGTCGATTGGCCATTGGCGACGCGGCCAAGGTGCTGTAAGACGCGATCCATGGCGCGATAGCCGAGGGCTTCGGCCAGATGCTGGCGCTGCAAATGCGGCTCGGCGGCCAAATCAGCCAGTGTGCGCGCCACTTTCAAGATCCGGTGATAGGCACGCACCGACAATCCGAGTCGACACAAGGTTTGCTCTAAAAACAGCGCATCTTGGCTGTTTAAATGGCAATCTTGCTCCACTTCACGGCTACCCAGTTCGGCATTGAGTTTACCACGCCGCGCCAGTTGCCGCTCGCGACAGCGCAGGATGCGCTCTCGAACCTCGGCACTGCTCTCGCCGCGCTGCGGCGTCCCACTCAAACTGCCTTGTGGCAGCAGTGGCACTTCAATCGATAAATCAAACCTATCTAAAAACGGGCCGGATAAACGGCTTAAATAGCGCAGCACTTGTTGCGGTGAGCTGCGGTTATGCGTGCCTTGATAGTGGCCGCTTGGGCTGGGGTTCATGGCGGCAATCAGCTGAAAACGAGCGGGAAAACGCACTTTGGCTTGGGCGCGCGAGATAATGATCTCCCCGGATTCCAACGGCTCGCGCAGCGCATCGAGCACCTTGCGATCAAATTCCGGTAATTCATCCAAAAACAAAATCCCGTTATGGGCTAGCGAGATCTCACCCGGGCGCGGCAGGCTACCGCCACCGACCAAGGCCGCTTGCGAGGCGCTGTGGTGCGGGGCGCGAAACGGGCGCTGTTTCCAGTTACCGGCATGAATGTCTTGGTGCACTAACGAGCCAATCGCGGCAGTTTCCAGCGCTTGCGCGTCACTGAGCGGCGGTAACAAGTCACGCAGTCGGCTAGCGAGCATGGTTTTGCCGGTGCCCGGCGGGCCAAGTAGCAGCAAATTGTGTTGGCCGGCGGCGGCAATCTCCAACGCCCGTTTGGCTTGCTGTTGACCTATGATGTCCTGCAAATCGGCGCTAGATGGCGTTAGCGTGGCACTGGCTGCAAGTGGCGTTTGATGCGCTAGCGGCTGTTTGCCGTTTAAGTGCGCGCAGACTTGCGCCAGATTTTCCGCTACCAACGGTGCGGCATTGCCCACTAATCCCGCTTGAGTGGCATTGGCAGCCGGTAAAATCAGCTGTCGGCCGGCGCTATGGGCGGCCATCACCGCTGGGATCACGCCAGTAACGGCGCGCAATTCACCGGAGAGCGCTAACTCGCCAGTAAATTCATAGCGAGCCAGCGCACGGTCATCAATTTGCCCTGAGGCGGCCAGAATGCCGAGGGCGATCGGCAAGTCGAAACGGCCACCTTCCTTGGGCAGATCGGCGGGTGCCAAGTTAACGGTAATGCGCCGAGCGGGGAATTCCAGCCCGCTATTGAGCAGCGCACTGCGCACCCGATCGCGCGCCTCTTTGACCGAGGTTTCGGCCAGACCAACCAGCGTCAGCCCCGGCAAACCGGCGCTGATATGCACCTCGATGGTAACTGCCGGTGCCTGCACGCCGATGCTGGCGCGGCAGTGAATAATGGCCAGTGACATAGCGGTGGAGTGTTCCTTGTGATGAGCGCCTACGAGGGCAAAAAAAGAGCTTCATTTTTACCCTTAAAAATCAGTTTGTTATTCAGGCGCTTTTTAGATGCGCGAAGATTTTCGCAAAAATAAGTTGTCAAAAACTGAACAGCTGTGATACCTCTTTAATTGTGCAAAGCATGACCGGGCTCTCATTGCCGGAGGCGTGGTCAGCAGACAAACACAACAACTAAACACTATAAATCCGGGAAAGAATTCGACTTATGCAGTCTATCCGTGCCGTGCTAACCCTAATTATCGTCAACGTGGTGATTATTATCTCACCGCGCGGGGTCGCACTTGGCAAACGGCAGACTGACTAACAGACAGGCAAGCCGGAAAACGAGAAGCCCCCGCACCGAAAGGTCCGGGGGCTTTTTCGTACAGGAATACCGGTGGCCATATTCACAAGGAGTACAGAGCATGAGTGACACGCCAAGCATCCGTACCCGCCATGAGCAGATGAGGTAAAGCCATGACGGGATCGCAGCGAACGGGAGCCCAATGGGTGGTAGAGGCCTTGCGAGCGCAAGGGGTGGAGACAGTGTTCGGTTATCCGGGCGGTGCGATTATGCCGGTGTATGACGCCCTGTATGATGGCGGCGTCGAGCACCTGCTATGCCGTCATGAGCAAGGAGCGGCGATGGCGGCGATCGGTTATGCCCGGGCGAGCGGTCGCGTTGGGGTCTGTATCGCCACGTCTGGCCCGGGTGCCACCAATTTGATCACCGGTTTGGCCGATGCGTTGCTGGATTCGGTGCCGGTGGTGGCGATCACCGGTCAAGTGGCCAGCCCACTGATTGGCACCGATGCCTTTCAGGAAGTGGATGTGCTCGGTCTTTCTTTGGCTTGTACCAAGCACAGTTTTTTAGTGCGTCGTCCTGAGGAGCTGACCTCGGTACTGGCCGAAGCCTTCCGCGTGGCCAGCAGTGGCCGTCCGGGGCCGGTGTTGGTCGATATTCCCAAAGATATTCAACTGATGGCTATTCGTCCGCAGCCGTTGGCAGTGGCTGATGTGCCGCAGCCTAGTTGCCCGCCATCGGCACTGGCGCAGGCCCAGCAGTTGCTGCAAGCCGCGCAGCGCCCGATGCTGTATGTCGGTGGTGGCGTGGCCTTGGCCGGCGCGAGCGCGCAGCTGAACGCCTTACTGCGCCACAGCGCCATGCCGTCGGTGGCGACTCTGAAAGGCTTGGGCGCGGTCGATCCGCACCATCCCTACTACTTAGGCATGCTTGGCATGCACGGCAGTAAAGCGGCCAATCTGGCGGTGCAGCAGTGCGATTTGCTGCTGGTGGTCGGGGCACGTTTTGATGACCGGGTGACCGGCAAGTTGGACACCTTTGCCCCTGACGCCAAGGTGATCCATCTGGATATCGACAGCGCCGAATTTGGCAAATTGCGCCGTCCCGATGTGGCATTACACGGCGATCTGCGGGCGTTACTGCCAGCCCTCAGTGCGGCACTGACCGCGCCGCTTAGCATCGCGCCGTGGTTGGCGCAGATTGATGCGCTCAATGCCGAGCATGCGTGGGATTATGCCGCGGCAGAGCACGGTGAGCGCATTGATGCTCCGGCGCTGCTGCGCACGCTGTCACAGCGCCGTCCGCGCACCAGCGTGGTGACCACCGATGTGGGCCAACACCAGATGTGGGTCGCTCAACATATGCAGTTTACTTCTCCGCACGATCTGCTGACCTCCGCCGGTCTGGGCACGATGGGCTTTGGGTTACCGGCAGCGGTGGGCGCGCAGATGGCGCGGCCACAAGATTGCGTGATCTGCGTTTCCGGCGATGGCTCGTTCATGATGAACGTGCAAGAGCTCGGCACCCTTAAGCGCCGGCGTCTGCCGGTAAAAATCGTACTGCTGGATAACCAGCGCCTGGGCATGGTGCGGCAGTGGCAATCGCTGTTTTTTGCTGGCCGCTTCAGCGAAACCGATTTATCGGATAACCCCGATTTCCTGACGTTAGCATCGGCGTTTGGCATCCCAGGTCAGCAAATCTGGCGCCAAGATCAAGTGGCCGATGCGCTGGAAACCATGCTGGCAAGCCCAGGCCCTTATCTGCTGCATGTACGGATTAACGAACAGGACAACGTCTGGCCACTGGTTCCACCGGGCGCCGGAAATGACACTATGCTGGAGGCGCTGTGATGACATCCCCAATTAGCCATACCCAGGCAAACCACAATGCGATGCACACGTTGGTGGTCGATGCGCGTTTTTGTCCGGAAGTGGCCGAGCGTGTATTACGTGTAACACGGCATCGCGGTTTTCAGGTCTGGGCCATGAATATGGTGCTGGCAGACGCCGCGGATCGTGTCAATATTGAGCTTACGGTCTGCAGTGAGCGGCCGGTGGAGCAGTTATCCGCCCAGCTGGGTAAATTGATTGATGTCGCCAGTGTCTGTCTGCGGGCTGTACAGTCTGACAGTAACGGTATGTTGGCCGCCCCCCACCCGATGATCCGTGCCTGAAGCACGGCCAAGCGACAAGGATGAAATGATGAGCAAGAAAGCAGATTTTATTTGGTTTAACGGTGAGATGGTGCCTTGGGCTGAGGCCAAAGTACACGTATTGTCCCACGCTATGCACTATGGCACGTCGGTGTTTGAGGGGATCCGCTGCTACAACACGCCAAAAGGCCCGGTGGTCTTCCGTCACCGTGAGCACATGCAGCGCCTGCTGGACTCCGCCAAAATCTACCGTTTCCCGATCCCTTATTCGTTAGAGCAGCTGATGGAGGCATGCCGCGCCACCTTGCGCGACAACCATCTGGAGAGTGCCTACATTCGTCCGTTGGCCTTTATCGGTGATGTGGGATTAGGGGTCAATCCACCACCGGGCTATCAGTGTGACTTGATCATCGCCGCTTTCCCGTGGGGCGCCTATCTGGGCGAAGAAGCGCTGCAACAAGGGGTGGATGCGATGGTGTCGTCGTGGAATCGCGCTGCACCCAACACCATTCCGACCGCGGCCAAAGCTGGCGGTAACTATCTGTCTTCCTTGCTGGTGGGTAGCGAAGCGCGCCGTCACGGTTACGCCGAAGGCATTGCGCTGGATGTGCGCGGCTATGTTTCGGAAGGGGCGGGTGAGAACCTGTTTGTGATTAAAAACAACGTGATTTACACCCCGCCATCGACTTGCGCCTCACTGCCGGGGATCACTCGCGATGCGATCACCACCTTGGCGCGCGATCTGGGCTACGAAGTACGCGAAGAAGTGATTGCCCGCGAAGCACTGTATCTGGCCGATGAAGTGTTTATGACCGGCACCGCCGCGGAAATCACCCCGGTGCGCAGCATTGATGGTATCGAAGTCGGTATTGGCCGCCGCGGTCCTGTGACCGAGCGTTTGCAACAGGCGTTCTTCGGGCTGTTCAGTGGCGAAACCGAAGACAAGTGGGGCTGGTTGGATCCGGTGAATCCGTAAGTCTGACTATTTGTACACGCAGATCGGCACGAGTAACAGCATAAGCTTTGCGGCGGCCTGATGGCCGTCGTGATACTGCAGTCGATGCAGTAGATACAGTGCCGTCGATACCGTTTTTCTACGGCGCGCGCGAAGCGCCGCCGTCTCAACACAGGGATGATTTTCATGGCGAAGTACCGCTCCGCAACCACCACGCATGGCCGTAATATGGCGGGCGCACGCGCACTGTGGCGTGCCACCGGCATGCAAGAAAGTGATTTTGGTAAGCCGATTATTGCGGTGGTGAACTCCTTTACCCAGTTTGTGCCGGGCCATGTGCACCTGCGTGATTTAGGCGCGTTGGTTGCTGGTGAAATTGAAGCGGCGGGCGGGGTCGCCAAAGAGTTCAACACCATCGCGGTGGATGATGGGATCGCCATGGGCCACGGCGGTATGTTGTATTCCCTGCCATCGCGAGAGTTAATTGCCGATTCGGTCGAGTATATGGTGAACGCCCACTGCGCCGATGCCATGGTGTGTATCTCCAACTGCGACAAAATCACCCCCGGAATGCTGATGGCTGCGCTGCGTCTCAATATCCCGGTGATCTTTGTCTCCGGCGGCCCGATGGAAGCCGGTAAAACCAAACTCTCGGATCAAATCATCAAGCTGGATCTGGTCGATGCCATGATCCAAGGCGCCGATCCCAAGGTTTCCGATGAACAAAGCCAACAGGTCGAGCGCTCGGCCTGTCCAACCTGCGGCTCTTGCTCGGGCATGTTTACCGCCAACTCCATGAACTGCCTGACCGAAGCCTTAGGCTTGAGCTTACCCGGCAACGGTTCACTGTTGGCGACCCACGCCGATCGCCGTGAGCTGTTCGTGCAAGCTGGCCAGCGCATTGTGAGTTTGACTAAGCAATATTATGAACAGGACGATGCGCGCGTACTGCCACGTAGCATTGCCAGTAAGGCGGCGTTTGAAAACGCCATGGTGCTGGATATCGCCATGGGCGGCTCTACCAACACCGTATTGCACCTGTTAGCGGCGGCGCAGGAAGCGGAGGTCGATTTTGGTATGGATGATATCGACCGCTTATCACGCCAAGTGCCGCACCTGTGTAAAGTCGCGCCAAGCACCCAGAAATATCACATGGAAGACGTCCACCGCGCGGGTGGCGTGATGGGGATTCTTGGTGAACTTGACCGTGCTGGTTTGCTCAATCGCGAAGTGCGCAATGTGCTGCAACTGAATTTAACCGATACGCTGGCGCGCTACGACATCATGCAAACGGACGATCCGGCGGTGCGCGAGATGTTCCGCGCTGGCCCAGCCGGTATTCGCACCACGCGCGCCTTTTCCCAAGCCTGCCGCTGGCCAACGCTGGATGACGATCGCGAGCAGGGCTGTATCCGCCGCCGCGAACATGCGTACAGCCAAGATGGCGGGTTGGCGGTGTTGTCCGGCAATCTGGCGCAAAACGGCTGCATCGTCAAAACCGCTGGGGTAGAGGCGGAGAATTTACTGTTCCGTGGTCCGGCGCGGGTATTTGAAAGCCAAGATAGCGCGGTGGAGGCGATTTTGGGCGGTCAGATCAACGCCGGTGATGTGGTGCTGATCCGCTACGAAGGGCCAAAGGGCGGACCGGGAATGCAAGAGATGCTGTACCCAACCAGTTACCTCAAATCGATGGGATTGGGCAAAGCGTGCGCCCTGATCACCGATGGCCGTTTTTCGGGCGGCACATCTGGGTTGTCGATTGGTCACGTGTCGCCAGAAGCGGCCAGCGGTGGGGTGATTGCGCTGGTGGAAGAAGGCGATCTGATTGCCATTGATATCCCACAGCGCAGCATCGTGCTGGAAGTGGATGAGGCAACGTTGGCCGCCCGAGCTGCGGCCATGCAGGCGCGCGGTAAGCTGGCGTGGAAGCCGGTCGATCGTCAGCGTCCAGTATCACTGGCGCTGCGCGCCTACGCCAGCTTGGCCACCAGTGCCGATCGCGGCGCGGTGCGCGATCGCAGCAAGCTAGAGGAGTAACCCATGTCGCAAGCGGATTTTCTCAGCGCGCAGCCACAAGCGTTAGAGTACCTACGCGCGGTGGTGCAAGCGCCGGTGTATGAGGTTGCGCAGGTTACCCCGTTGCAGGCGATGGATAAGCTCTCGGCGCGCCTCGGTAACTGTGTGCTGGTCAAACGCGAAGATCGCCAGCCGGTGCACAGCTTTAAGCTGCGTGGGGCGCACGCCATGATTGCCACGTTGTCGCCAGCACAAAAAGCCGCTGGGGTGGTCGCCGCCTCGGCCGGTAACCATGCCCAAGGGGTAGCGCTGTCCGCCAGTCGCCAAGGCTTGAAAGCCTTGATTGTGATGCCGCGAACTACCCCAGATATCAAGGTGGAGGCAGTGCGCGGTTTTGGCGCTGAGGTATTGCTGCACGGCGATAACTTCGATGAAGCCAAGGCCAAGGCGATTGCCTTGGCGCACGAACAAGGGCTGACCTTTATCCCTCCGTTTGACCATCCGGCGGTGATCGCCGGGCAAGGCACGTTGGCGCTGGAGTTATTACAGCAAGACGTGCATCTGGATCGGGTGTTTGTGCCGGTCGGTGGTGGCGGTTTGGCGGCGGGTATGGCGGTGGTTATCAAGCAGTTGATGCCGCAAGTCAAAGTGATCGGCGTTGAATCGGAAGACGCTGCCTGTTTGCAGGCGGCATTAGAAGCCGGTGCGCCGGTGGATCTGGCGCGAGTTGGTATGTTTGCCGATGGCGTGGCGGTGAAGCGCATCGGCGACGAAACCTTCCGCCTGTGTCAGCACTATCTGGATGACGTGGTGACGGTGGATAACGATGCCATCTGTGCGGCGATGAAAGATTTGTTTGACGATGTGCGCGCAGTTTCTGAGCCTTCTGGCGCCTTATCGCTGGCCGGACTAAAAAAATATGTCCAGCTGCACGGCATCCAAGGTGAGCGGTTGGCGCATGTGTTGTCTGGCGCCAACCTCAATTTCCATGGTCTGCGTTATGTTTCCGAGCGCTGTGAGCTGGGCGAGCAACGCGAAGCCTTGCTGGCGGTGACTATTCCTGAGCGCAAAGGCAGCTTCCTGCAATTTTGTCAGTTGCTGGGCGGGCGTTCGGTCACCGAGTTTAACTACCGCTATGCCGATCCGGACAACGCCAGCATTCTGGTCGGGGTGCGCTTGACCCGTGGCATCAGTGAGCGGCAAGAGATTGTCAGCGAGCTGCGCGCGGGGGGCTATGACACCCTTGATTTATCCGATGACGAGCTGGCCAAACTGCATGTGCGTTACATGGTGGGTGGCCGTCCGGCGCAGGCCTTGAGTGAGCGGTTGTACAGCGTGGAGTTTCCTGAGTGTCCGGGGGCGTTGCTGCGCTTTTTGCAGATGCTGGGTACGCGCTGGAATATCACCTTATTCCATTATCGTAACCACGGCGCCGATTACGGTCGGGTACTGGCCGCCTTTGCCTTGCCGCCAGATGAGCAGTCAGCGTTTGACCGTCATCTGCAAGAGCTCGGTTATGTGGCCCATGATGAGACCGATAACCCGGCGTTTCGTTATTTTCTTGCCCGTTAACGGCGTTATTGCGCACTTAACCACCAAAATTGCCACTCAGAGCCATCCCTATTAGGGATGGCTTTTATTTTTGCTGTGGTGCGGTTGGGGTTTTCTTATGATCAGTGGTACGCGAGGCGGATGGGGATTATGGCGCGCTGACCGTATCCCAAAACGCGGCTAATAGCGGCTCATGTAAGCGTTTTTTCTGCGCGCAGACCCCCAGATCAAACGGCACAAAATCCAGCGATTCCACTTCCAATTTGGCCACCCGATCACGTACCGGGCTGTTTTCCACCACCACGGTGGGAATGGCGGCCACCCCACAACCGAGCGCCACCATCGACACTATGGCTTCATGGCCGGCGACGGTCGCATATATGTGCGGATGTGTGACATGTCGGCGGCGCAGCCACTGTTCGATACGTCGCCGCGCTGGGCCGTGCTCCGGCAAGATAAACGGCACCTGTGCCCACGGCACCGGCTGTTGTAAGACTTGTTGGCGCACCTGACAGGCCATGGCGGGGATCACCAGCGCCAGCGGAATTTCGCCAAGCGAGACAAACGCCGCCGAGGCCGGTAGCGGCTCGGGGCGGGCGGCGATCGCCAAATCTGCCGCATCTTGCAACACGCGCCCCACCGCATCGGCCGCATCGCCGGTGCTGAGTTTGATCTCCACTTTCGGGTAACGCAGGCGAAAGCGGTCCAAAATGGCCGGCAAGTGGCTGTAGGCGGCGGTCACCGAGCAAAACAGACGCAGCTCCCCTTGCAGATCATCGGCTTGTGGGCGCAGCTGATGTTGTAGCTGCTGCCAATTGAGCAAGGTCTGCTCGGCAAAGTGGCGCAGCTGACGGCCGGCATCGGTCAGGGTGACGCTGCGGTTATCGCGCACAAACAACGGTTGCCCGGCTTCCTCTTCTAAGCGCTGAATTTGGCGCGATAAGGTGGAGGGGCTGACATGGCAAGCTTGGGCGCTGCGGCCAAAATGGCAGCTGTCGGCCAGATGCAAAAACAGTTTCAAATCACGCAGTTCCATCTGCCACTCTCCATAGGATTAGCGCTGTAGGCCGCGCAGGGAGCGCGGGTATTGGCCGCATCCATTACGTTGCAAATAATGCAATACCATATTCGGAATATATCAATTTAAGCAACGACAATCTTCGCCTAGTATCAGATTAACGCCACCGATTGCTTACGCAGGCTTTACATCGTTAACCCTGCGGCAACAGCCATCGGCGCCGGTCACAGTGGCCGGAGAATGGAATTGATGCTTACCCGAAAGCCTTAGCGCGGCGCTGCTTGCCGACCTACATGCAGTGCCACGGACCTGAATCACGGAGAGTTTGTCATGGCTAACTATTTTAATACCTTGAATTTACGCCAGCAGCTGGCGCAACTGGGCAAATGCCGCTTTATGGCGCGCGATGAGTTTGCGGCCGGTGCCGAGTACCTGAAAGGCAAGAAAGTGGTGATTGTTGGCTGTGGCGCCCAAGGTCTGAATCAAGGCCTGAATATGCGCGATTCGGGTTTAGAGGTGGCGTATGCGCTGCGTGATGAAGCGATTGCGGAGCGCCGAGCGTCGTGGAAAAAAGCCACCGACAACGGTTTTGTGGTCGGCACCTATGCAGAGCTGATCCCGCAAGCCGATCTGGTGGTGAACCTGACCCCAGACAAACAGCACTCCGCGGTGGTGCAAACGGTAATGCCATTGATGAAGCAAGGCGCGGCCTTAGGTTACTCGCACGGCTTTAACATCGTGGAAGTGGGCGAGCAGATCCGTAAAGACATCACCGTGGTGATGGTGGCGCCGAAGTGCCCGGGTACTGAAGTGCGCGAAGAGTACAAACGCGGTTTTGGTGTGCCGACCCTGATTGCGGTGCACCCAGAAAACGATCCACAGCGCGAAGGCTTGGCGATTGCCAAAGCGTGGGCGGTGGCGACCGGTGGCGATCGCGCCGGGGTGCTGGAGTCCTCTTTTGTCGCCGAAGTGAAATCTGACCTGATGGGCGAGCAGACCATTTTGTGCGGCATGCTGCAGGCCGGTTCGTTATTGTGCTATGACCAGCTGGTGGCGGAAGGTACCGATCCGGCTTATGCCGGTAAGTTGGTCCAGTTCGGTTGGGAAACCATTACCGAAGCACTCAAGCAAGGCGGCATCACCTTGATGCTGGATCGTCTGTCGAATCCGGCCAAACTGCGCGCTTTTGCGCTGTCTGAGCAGATTAAGCAGATTTTGCGTCCGCTGTTTGAAAAACACATGGATGACATCATCAGCGGCGAGTTCTCTGCCGGCATGATGGCCGATTGGGCCGAAGATGATGTCAAACTGCTGACCTGGCGCGCCGAAACCGGTGACAGTGCATTTGAAAATGCGCCGGTCTATAGCGGTAAGATTGAAGAGCAAACCTACTTTGACCAAGGCACCGTGATGGTGGCGATGGTTAAAGCTGGGGTGGAATTGGCGTTTGAGACCATGGTGGCGTCCGGTATTTATCCAGAGTCAGCATACTATGAATCACTGCACGAGTTACCGCTGATTGCCAACACCATTGCCCGTAAGCGTCTGTATGAGATGAATGTGGTGATCTCCGATACCGCAGAATACGGTAACTACCTGTTTGCCAATGCCGCAGTGCCATTGCTGCGTGATCAGCTGATGCCAACGTTGCAACCAGGCGATCTGGGTCAGCCAGTGCCTGCCGCAGGAGTGGATAACGCCGCGCTGCGCGTGGTCAATGAAGCGATTCGTAACCACCCGATTGAGGTGATTGGTCAGATTCTGCGCGGTTATATGACCGACATGAAGAAAATCAGCGTGGCCGGTTAAGCGGCGCCCTGCACCATAACGTTTTCCGCTAAATCACATTAAGCAAACTGTTGCCCGGCTTTGGCCGGGCTTTTTTATACCCGTTCTACTTGCCGCTTACCTGCAATGACACGTGGTTTGGGTTTGTGCCGCTGATGAGGTGTGTTACTGGTTGCGGCCCCTTTTTTTCGTGATCGAACCCGCTTCTTGCGGCCAAGTGATTGCCGCCGCGCAGGCTTGGCGTTATGCTCGGGAGGTTAAATTCTCAGGGCGGGGTGTAAGTCCCCACCGGCGGTATCTGTCTTATGTCAGCGGCATAACGGCAGCAGCCCGCGAGCGCCTGCCATACCTTGGTAGGGTCAGCAGATCCGGTGAGAAGCCGGGGCCGACGGTTATAGTCCGGATAGAAGAGAGTGACGACACGCAACTACACTGCCGATGGCAGCTGGTTGTTATTGTCTGGTGATCGGCCAATCGGCTGCGCTTACTGGTCTGTATTTGGCTTTTGCTGTCGAATTGTGATGGTGAGAGGTGAAATACCGTGGTGGGCGGGCGGTAGATCGCGGGCGCCGTTTGGCGGTGCGCGTAGGGTCGATAACCTGTAACTCCCTCTTGTTGTGCCCTGATTCTGGTAATCCATAGTATTTGCATGAAGGACGTTTTTTACCATGAATCAGTCACTGCTTAGTGCTTTTGGCTCCCCGATTGAACGCGTTGAACAAGGTTTAGCGGCACTGCGTGCTGGCCGTGGTGTATTGGTGCTGGATGATGAAGATCGCGAGAACGAAGGCGATCTGATTTTTGCTGCCGAAACCATTACGCCAGAGCAAATGGCGCTTACGATTCGTCATGGCAGCGGCATTGTGTGCCTGTGTATCACCGAAGCGCGTCGCCGCCAGCTGGAGCTGCCGATGATGGTGGAAGTGAACTCTAGCCAGAATCAAACCGCCTTTACCGTGACCATTGAAGCGGCGCACGGTGTCACCACTGGCGTTTCAGCGCAAGATCGCGTGACCACGATTCGCGCGGCGATTGCTGATGATGCGCGTCCGTCAGATATTCATCGTCCAGGACACGTGTTTCCACTGCGCGCCCAAGATGGCGGCGTGTTGGCGCGTCGCGGTCATACCGAAGCGACTATCGATCTGATGCGTCTGGCCGGCTTTAAGCCGTATGGCGTTTTGTGTGAGCTGACCAACGATGATGGCAGCATGGCGCGCACGCCTGAGGTAATTGAATTTGCCCGCCAGCATCAGATGCCGGTACTGACCATCGAAGATCTGGTGGCTTACCGCGAAGCGTATCCATTTGCGGAGTAAAGCTTGGGCTTGGGGTTTGGGCGGGCCTGTTTGAGTCATCGCCTCGATAAAGGCCGGCATGTTGCCGGCCTTGTGCTGTTCGGTTTACCGGTGTCAGATGCGATTAGGCTGCATCATTGGCAGTCGGCATAAAGCGCTGAATATCCACCTCATCAATTTGCTCTGGGCGCATGTAACGGCGTGCGTACTCGTACCAAATCCCGCTACTGAGGAACAGGGCAAACAGCTGTGGATCCAGATGCTGACCTTGCACCATATTAGCCATAATACCGAGTGATTCACTCAAGGTTTTCCCTTTCTTATACGGTCTATCCACCGCGGTTAAGGCTTCAAACACATCGGCAATCGCCATCATGCGCGCGGTCAGGCTCATTTGCTCGCCGGTTAGGCGGCATGGATAGCCTTTACCATCCATGCGCTCATGGTGTCCGCCAGCAATTTCCGGTACATGCGACATGTTGCGCGGGAAGGGCAGGGTTTTCAGCATCACGATGGTTTGCACGATGTGCTCATTGATTTTGTAGCGCTCCTCATCGGTCAGCGTGCCACGGCGAACACTCAGGTTATACAGTTCACCACGGTTGTATAGGTAATGCGGCGCTTGCATATTAAAGCCATAGCCTTGTGGTAGCTGATCGCGCGCTTCGCGTGGGAACAGATGATCATCGCGGTCGGCCAGTAACGGCTCCCAAACCGGCAGTGTTGGCGCTGGGGTGCGATTTTTGCGTTGCAACTCTTCGTGGGATACGCCAATTCGGTCATCCAGCGTGCGCAGCCAGCGGCGCTCTGCTATCTGTTGCAGGCGCTGTAAATGCTCTTCCGACATAAACTCACCACCGATATTGCAGGTAGCGATAAAGCGAAAATCCTCATCCAATTGCACGATAGTAGTTTGGTATTGCTGCTCGACGGATGATGGGTCGAGGCCCTGTAATTGCTGCTCCAACGCGTGGATTTTGGCATCACGCTTCAGCACTTCAATGCGCATTCGGATCTCGTGCAGCCGATCGTAGATGGTCTCCAGCTTCGTGGCTTTATCCACCACAAATTCTGGTGTGGTGACTTTGCCGCAGTCATGCAGCCAACTGGCGATGTGCAGCTCTTCACGCTCATCGGCACTTAAGCTGAACTCGGCAAATGGGCCGGTTTTGGCTTCGACCGCCGCTTCGGCCAGCATTTCGGTCAGCTCTGGGACGCGCTGACAGTGGCCGCCGGTGTAGGCGCTCTTGGCATCAATGGCTCCTGCCATCAGCTGGATAAAGGCATCCAACAGGTTTTTTTGCTCTTGTAACAGACGCTGGGTTTCCACCGTCACCGACAGGTTACCGGCTAAGGCTTCCACCAGTTTGAGTTTAGCCGGTTCAATATGTTGATCGGCACTGAATGGGTTGACCAGTACCAGCAAGCCAATCAGTTGATCATTGCGATTGCGCATCGCGACCAGCACCGACTCCAACGGCCCAAGAGCTTTACTGAGCGCCAGCAGCTCCGGCGTGCTATCGGCTGAAATCTGATGCTGGTGCAGCATCGCGCCTTGTAAGGCTTGTTGCAGTAAGGCACTGGTGGTGTGGTTCAGGTGAATCGGCGGCAAGGCGCTGGCATCAAGCCGCTCTTCGCGCCATTGCCACAGGGCGGGGGTCAGGGTGGTGCAATCACGGTCGGGTAGGTAAATCACCCCGCCGGCCATGCCGACCAGATGGGTGGTTTCTTGCATTAAGCCGGCCAGCAAGGTAGTGAAGTTGCGCTCGGCGGCCAACGAGTTACCAATGCGCAAGAATTGCTGGATGGTGCTGCGCATCTTGTTCATGGTTTGTGCCAGCTCATCGATTTCCAGCACGATGGAGTTCACCGGTTTTTGGGTATCGAAGCTAAAGCGGCGAATTTGCTCGGCATTTTGTCGCAGCTGATTCAGTGGCTTGGCAATGCGGTAGGCAATCCACCACGTGATTGGCACCGAGGCCAGCAGAACCAGACAGGCAATCAGCGTGGATTGATTGCGCGTTTCGATCGCGCTGGCCAGCATCACATCGGCGGGGGTGGCAATGGCTAAACGGAACATTCCATGCGCGTTGTTGATTGGCAATAACGAGCCGAACCACGGTTGCTCGCGGTAGGTGAAGGTCAGATGCTGCTCTTGCTCACGCGGGAGATCTTGGCTCAGGCTCAAGAGCTCGGATAACGGTGGATTGGGGAAGGTCTCGACCGAGGCCATGCTGATTTGGCGCTCCGCATTCATGCGGATCACTTCCCGTGGGTCAAGGCTGGCGATGATAGTGTCTTGCGGGCTAATCAGCGCCATTTTACTGCCCGCTGGCAGCTTTTGGGCGCGCAATAAATCACTGAAGGTGCGCAGTGAAATATCGATCCCAATCACCGCGTGCTGATTTTTGGCGCGTCGGCTGAGGGTGGTACCGATTTCCCTTGATGAGGCAAACACATACATCGGTGACATGATTTGCTGATCCGTGTTCACGCTGGCTTGATACCAACCTCGCTCACGTGGATCGTACAGGTACTCGGGTTTATCGTCGTTACGCAGCAGATTGAGCTGGTCATCAAAATAGAGAAAGTTACGCCGAACTTGGCTCGGGTCTTGTTCGTTGTGATCGATGCTTTGCACTAACCAATCGGCATTGTGCGGAGCTTGCCAGTTGGCGCGATTAAGCGGAGTTAGGCGGCGCATCAGCAGCATATCGCCATCGGCATAACCGGCGTATACCGAGTTGGCGTAGGGGCTACTGCGTAAAATTTCGCGCAGGCGTGGCAGCGAGTCAAAACGCTGCTCTAGCGTCTGGTAGGTGGTGATCGGCATGGTGGTCAGCAGATTGACCGCAATCCCCATGGTTTGTGTACTCAGATCCAGCTCGGCGGCGGCATTATTCCCAATGTAGCCGTATTGGGTCCGGGCATTGTCGATATTGAGCTGGTTAGCGCGCCAGTAATTAAAGCCAATCAGCAGTGCGCCGACTAAGAACATCAGCAAGCTGAACAGGGTCGCAATCTGAATTTGCAGCGGGAAGCGCCGGTTACGCCAGAACGAGGTCATAGTTATCCGCCCTGATAATGATGCATCTGGTGGTCATGATAGCGGGTCGGCTTGCGGCAAGGTTGCTTGCGATGCCGGTCTTATTAAAAGAAATGTAGTCATAAATGGCCACTTGCGCCGCTTCTTTTTTAGCTGGCGCCGCGGGTGGCGAGCAGATAATAGCAAGTTATGAACGAATAATACTGAGGAGTATGTCAATGGCAGCCCAATGGCTGCCATGAGGAAGGGGATTTGGCTAGATTGTGGACGGTTTAACGGCTTACAGCAGGGCCAAACTAAATCCCATCACCGCCATACCACACAGAACGCCGTGGCTCGGGTTGGCTTCTGGTGCCAGATCTTTGGCCAGTGGCATCAGCTCATCCACGGATAATGCCACCATGATCCCCGCCACTGCCGCCATAATCAGCGCCATCAACACTGGCGAGATGATCGGGCCCAGCACTAAGGCGGCCAGCAAGCCACCGGCAATTTCGGCAATTCCGGATAAACCGGCCCAGAAAATTGCTTGGCGCTTAGAGCCGGTTGCGGCGTAGACCGGTGCGGCCACCGCCAGACCTTCTGGAATATTGTGAATCGCCACGGCCAGCGCGATCCCTAATCCTAGCTCCAAGTTGCTGCTGGCGGTGATGTAGGTGGCAATGCCTTCAGGGAAGTTGTGCAAGCTAATGCCGAGCGTCAGCAGCATAGCGGTGCGGCGCAGTTTTTTATCGGACATCACGCCTTGTTTGGCCGATGACAGCATCAGGTCATGGGCATGGTCGTGCGGCAACATACGGTCTAAGGCAAAGTAACCGAGCAGACCAGCAATAAAGGCCGCGTAACCGGCCAGCGCCGAGACACCGGGCGTGGTTAACGCCGCGGGCAGCATTTCCATCAGCGCAATCAGCAGCATGATCCCGGCGGCAAAACCCAAGGCAAAGCTTAATACGCGGTTCGAGGGTTTGCGACCAATCACCCCAGCCAGTGCACCGACAAACGTCGCGCCACCGGCCAGCAGTGTCAGTACCAAGGGGACTGTCTGGACGGAGGTAAACAGAGCGGGGAGAGTCAGTGTAGTCATCGGCGCGCCTCATGCTGCAATTGATACTTATTATCATTTATTGCAGTGTAGCGGGATTGCTGTTGAAAAGACAACCGGTGTGAAGAATAAAACTGATAGTTAAAACCGATTAATCGGGGGAATGGCAAGACAATAGCACCTCGATGAGGCGACGCTGGATAGCAGCCTACGGTAAATCGAGCTGATTTACCGTATGGCTGCGCGCGATGACAACGGCACTGTAACCGTAACGCAGAGCTACGCAGTGCGTGGGAGCTGCGTTAGGATTGTGTTAGTCGCGTGGCTCGGCTGGGGTCTCGCCGGCTTGACGCGCTTCCAGCTCAGTCAGACGGGCTTCCAGCTGCATCAGTTTTTCGCGGGTGCGCAGCAACACTTGGGTCTGCACATCAAATTCTTCGCGGTTAACCACATCCAGCTTGGCCAGTTGGGCTTGCAGAATTTGGCGGATCTTTTTCTCGGCTTCCTCGCCGAAATCGCGGATCCCCTTGGGCATAGATTCATGCACCTGACGGGCAATCTGCTCGATTTTTTTCGGATCAATCATCGTCATTCCTCCTGAGATAGGCTTCTATTGTACGGTAACTGAGGTGCGATAGGTAATGACTGCGCGCCATGGCAGTGATGATTCGCACGCTTTCGCAGGTTGCTTTGCGCAATCGCGCAAGATGGGGAGTAAGTGTCGCGGCGGTGGGTATAGAAGGATAGGTCTGCGGGAGAGAAGCGAAAAAACGACGGCCGAAAAAAAAGCCATCTTCTTATGAAGATGGCTTTAACGCATGACTCACAGGCTGCGCTGTCAGACCGTGCATCTCTGATGCATAGCAAGAAGTGATGAGTTAATCATCGACAACGCCCGTGGCCGCCGGCATAGACGGCCAGTGGGTGATTATTCCTGCGTACGGTTTTCGCGGTGGGCGGCACGCGCCTCATCCACACGCTGCAGTTTTTCCAGATCTTTATCTTCCACGAACACCGGCAGCGGTTTGTGCTGGCTTGCCAGGAAGGTGTAGATCACCGGCAGAACGAACAGGGTGAACAGCGTACCGATCGCCAGACCGGCCACGATTACGATCGCCATACTGAAACGCGCCGCAGCACCAGGACCGGCCGCATACAGCAGAGGGATCAGACCGGCAATCATCGCCGCGGTGGTCATCAGGATTGGACGCATCCGCACTTCGGCGGCCGCCATCACCGCATCCATCCGGTTGCGGCCATGCATCAACTGCTCTTCTTTGGCCACTTCACAGATCAGAATACCGTGCTTGGTAATCAGACCGATCAAGGTGATAAGGCCAACCTGCGAGTAGATGTTCATGGTGGCAAAGCCCCATGCCAAGGCCACCAAGGCACCACACACCGCCAACGGTACGGAAACCAGAATGACCAGCGGGTCTCGCACGGATTCAAACTGGATGGACAGTACCAAGAAGATCACCGCCAGAGCCAGACCAAAGGTACCCATCAGTGCATTACCTTCGGTAACGAACTGGCGTGATTCACCCATAAAGTTATAGCTATAACCTTGTGGCATGCTTTCGCTGGCTTGTGCTTCGATCCAGTTTACGGCGTCACCCATGGTCACACCCGGAGCCAGAACCGCACTCAAAGTGGCGGAGTTCATCTGGTTAAAGTGTGGCAGTGATGGTGGCGCTGAGGTCACGGTGATTTTCACCAAGTTGCTCAGGGGTACCGACTCACCGTCAGAGGCTTTCACATACAGCTGGTTCAGCAGATCCGGGTTCAGACGGTACTTACGCTCCATCTGTGGGATCACCTGATACGAACGGCCATACAGGTCGATACGGTTGATATAACCACCGGCCAGCATAGTGGACAGGGCATTACCGATATCCTGCATGGTCACGCCATAGGCACCGGCTTTATCCTTATCGATCTTGATGTTCAGGTTGGCGGAGTTGTAGTTCAGATCCATAGAGGAATACACGAACATACCGTTATGCTGAATTTTGCCCAGCATATCCGACGCAATCTGGAACAGGCTTTCAAAGCTGTTCGGCGTGGTGATCACGAACTGGAATGGCAGACCGCTGGATGCACCCGGCAGGGATGGCATCTGGAACGCGGTAATCGACATTGCCGGTACGTCTTTCACCAACTTGGTCACCCGGTTAGCAATTTCTTGCTGGCTGGCCGAGCGATCACTCCATGGCACCAAGGTCGCCAGACCCAGCGCTTGGTTGCTGGTTGGGATCCCGGAGAACAGCTGTGAGTATTGCACCTCAGGCTGCTCGGACAGGATTTTGTTTACCGGTGCCATGCTTTGCTGGATGAAGTCCAGGTTGGCATTCGATGGCGCGGTACCCATCAGCATCACGACGCCGTTATCTTCGTTCGGCGCCAGTTCACTTGGGATGAACTTGAACAACACCGGCAGCGAGATAAACACCAATACGGCAAACGCAATCACCACACTGCGGTGCTGCATGATAGCGCGTAGCGCATTCATGTAGCGGGCAGTCAGGTTTTCCAGCAGATGGTGAACGGTTTCCTCGAATTTGCTTGGCTTGTCATTGGCCTTCAGTACGTGCGCACACATCATCGGCGACAAGGTCAACGCAACGATACCCGACACAAATACTGCACCAGCCAACGTCAGGGCAAACTCTTTAAACAGAGAACCGGTCAAGCCACCCATCAGGGCAATTGGTGCATATACCGCACCCAGCGTCAGGGTCATCGAGATAACCGGCACCGCAATCTCACGAGTACCGATGATGGCGGCGCGGAACGGGGATTCGCCTTCCTTAATATGCCGGTCGACGTTTTCCAAGACCACGATGGCGTCATCCACCACCAGACCGATTGCCAGTACCATCGCCAGCAGCGTCATCAGGTTCAAGGTAAACCCGAACAGCTGCATCATCATGGCCACACCAATCAGTGACAGCGGGATGGTGACCACTGGGATCAGTACCGCACGCAGCGAGCCCAAGAACAAGGTGATCACCACCAGTACGATCACACCAGCTTCCACGATGGTTTTCACCACTTCGTGGATAGAGTCGTTAATCGCAATGGTGGAGTCGTACATGACGCGCATCTTGATGGTGCTCGGCATGTTACGTTCCATGTCCGGCAGCAGCTTCAGCACATCTTGCGCTACGGTGATCGGGTTGGCCGATGGTGCACCGTTAATCGCCAGTACTACCGCTTCTTTACCGTTGGCGCTCGCGCGGTACAAGTCAGAGCTCTTGTCCATGGTGACTTTCGCAATGTCCGACAGACGAATAACTTGTCCATCGTTGTTGCTGATCACCAAGTTTTGCATCGACTTAACGTCATTGACCTGAGTATCGGCGTTGCCGTTGTAATACACGAAGTAACCGTTGGACTGACCAGCGGCAGACTGGTAGTTGTTCGCAGACAGAACGCGGGCTAAATCACTACCGGTAATACCGAAGGCTGCCATCTTGGCTGGGTTTGGCCAGACACGCATGGCGTAATCCGAGCCCCCGTACAGGTCAACCTTGGCTACCCCGTTAACGGTGAACAGCATGGGTTTCACCACGCGGTTCAGGTAGTCGGTGATCTGACTGGAGTTGATGGCATCACTGGTAAAGCCGATATACAAAATACCGGTACTGGAGCCGGTGGAACTGGTAATGGTCGGATCCTGTGCCTCTTTTGGCATCTGGGATCGTACCGAGTTCACCTTGGCCAGAATATCGGCCATCGCCGCATCCGGATTGGTATTCAGCTTCATGTAAACGGTAATCACCGATGACCCCATCAAACTGCTGGAGGTCATGAAATCGATGTTATCCGCTTGCGCAATCGCCTGTTCCAACGGGGTGGTGATAAAACCTTGGATCAGGTCAGAACTGGCCCCGAAGTAGCTGGTGCTGACCGTGATCACGGTATTCGTCATTTCCGGATACTGACGCACCTGCATTTTAATGAGAGCTTGCAGGCCGAGCAGGGCGATCAGAAAACTGATCGACGCTGCCAGTACCGGCCTGCGGATAAATATGTCGGTAAAACGCATGCTTCCTTTTCTCCCGGATTAGAGCATCGGCGGCTGCGCTGGAACAACCAGCGGATCATCGTTCACAACATGCACTTTGCTGTCGTTACTCAGACGAACCTGACCGGTGGTCACCAGACGTTCACCGGCTTGCAACCCGTCCAGAATATGGACGCTGTCGCCGCGACGATCGCCGGCCTTCACCGTCAGCTGTGCGGCACGCAGTACGCCATCCTTTTCTTTCAGTACGTATACGGTTTCCCCGTACAGCGTGAAAGCAACCGCAGTCTGTGGGATCACGATCTGATCTTTCAGCGTTGGCAGAATGATTTTGGCTTGGGCAAACATACCGGAGCGCAGACGGCCGTCGTTGTTCGGGATGTCAGCTTGCACTTCAATCAGACCACTTTGTGCGGTAACTGCTGGCTCAATGGCGGTGATTTGGCCGCTAAATGGCACTTTTGGATAGGCGTCCACGTAGATATCGATCGGCTGACCGGTATGGATACGGGAAATTTCGGTCTGCGGTACGGTGAAACGCAGTTTCATCACCGACACATCTTCCAGACGCACAATGTTGGTGCCTGGCTGCAGATATTGACCGAGGTTAACATTACGGATCCCGACGATACCGCTGAACGGCGCGCGGATTTTGTAGTGAGCGATGGTCGCTTTCAGGCTGTCAATCTGAGCCAGCAGAGACTCATAGTTCGCTTTGGCCTCATCCAAGTTGGACTTCGACACGAACTTGGTCTTGGACAGCTCTAAATAACGCTGGTAAGTCGCACGTACCGCTGGCAGCTTAGCTTGTGACGCCTGCAGGTTAGCCACTTCCACACTGTCATCCAGCTGCACCAAAACCTGACCGGCTTGCACCTTGTCACCGGACTGGAAGTTAATCTGCTTGATCAGACCTGCTGTCTGGGTGGAGACGTTCACCCCTTGATTCGGATCGATAAAACCGATCGCTTCAATGGTTGGGGTCCAGTCGGTCGCTTTGACGTCAACCGCAGTCACCGGATAATCCGGCTCCGGACGATTGGCCAAAGCATTGGCAATCATGTGTTGTTTGAATATGTTAAAGCCAATGACGCTGCCCAGCAGCACGATCACCAGCAGTAACATCCCTGCGACCCATTTTTTCATCTTTTTTGATGCTCCGTATTAAAATACCGCTCAAGTTTGTTTTATTCGTTATCCGCTGCCGTCTGGCAGATAGACCGCCAGCTGGCCTGAATCGTGCGCTCTAGCATCGCATCATCCAGCTCGATGCCTGTAGCGTGTAACCGCTTGAAGAGGGAATAGGCCGTTTCCAGGCTTAAGGTCGACAGCACCTGCCTCGGTAAATCGAGAATTTGCTGGCTGGCTATCCCCTCTTCCAATAAGGCAAACCAGACCGCGTAGCGTTGCAGCTGCTCTTCCCACGCCGGTTGAGAAAAACCGGGTACGTTATCATACTGCTGCTGATTGTTGATTTGGTCCGGATATTGGTTACAAAAATTCCAGATATTTAACCATAACTGCCGATAACGGGCGAACAGTGAGCCACTGGTCGCCACATTGGCGCAGATCTTTTCGGCAATCCGATCCCGGATGGTGTTGCACAGTTGCACCAGCAAGTCTTCTTTGTCTTTAAAGTGACAATAAATGGTGCCGGTGGCTATTCCCGCTTCACGGGCTACTTTGTGCATCGACAACCCTTGAAACCCATGGGTTGCCAGGACCACCTCGGTGGCTTGCAAAATCTGTTGTCGAGTATCCAGCATCGTCCGCCAGCGTTATGATTTGTTACAGTTAAGGGAATCACTGAATGATCGTTCAGTGGCGATATTGTAAGCGTAATTTTGCGAGCTGCCAAACAAAACTGCATGCCTTGATATTGCAATTTGTGCGATCGCGGTCTGCCGAACGTGGTCGTTAGTTATAGCCTTTCATCCCCATCGGGGTGGTTTTTTGTTAGAATCGCCGACCGACTAAGAATAAGTTGGACTACGTTTGCAGCAGTTACGCGGAGAGCCGGAAAAATGCGTTTAAATCCCCGTCAGCAGGAAGCAGTTGAATTTGTCAGCGGACCCTGTCTGGTGCTGGCTGGCGCCGGCTCGGGAAAAACCCGCGTAATTACTAACAAAATTGCCCATCTGATCCGCGGATGCGGTTATCAGGCGCGCCACATTGTGGCGGTGACCTTTACCAACAAAGCCGCACGCGAGATGAAAGAGCGGGTAGCGCAGACGCTCGGTCGTGGTGAAACCAAAGGCTTGTTGGTATCCACCTTCCACTCTCTGGGCTTGGAAATCTTAAAGCGCGAATACAAGGCGCTGGGGCTGAAAGCCGGTTTTTCGCTGTTTGACGATCAAGACCAAATGGCGTTGCTCAAAGAGCTGACCGAAGACAGCCTCAAAGGTGATAAAGACCTCCTCAGCCAGCTGGTGCAAAAAATCTCCGGCTGGAAAAATGACATGATCTTGCCCGAGCAGGCCAAAGTGCGCGCCAAAGGTGAGCGCGATATCTTGTTTGCCCTGTGTTATGAGCAGTATGCACGCCAGCTACGCGCCTGCAATGTGCTGGATTTTGATGATCTGATTTTGCTGCCAACCTTATTATTGCGCACCCAAGAAGAGGTGCGAGAGCGTTGGCAAAATCGCATTCGCTATTTATTGGTGGATGAGTATCAAGATACCAACACCAGCCAGTACGAGCTGGTGAAATTGCTGGTCGGCGCGCGCGCCCGTTTCACCGTGGTAGGGGATGATGATCAGTCGATTTACTCATGGCGCGGTGCGCGTCCGCAGAATTTAACCTTACTGCGCCAAGATTTTCCGGCGTTGAAAGTGATCAAGCTAGAGCAGAACTACCGCTCCTCGCAGCGGATATTAAAATCGGCCAACATCCTGATTGCCAACAACCCGCATGAGTTTGAAAAACAGCTGTTCTCCGAGCTCGGCCCCGGTGAGATGCTGCGTGTGCTGCAGGCTAACAACGAAGAGCATGAGGCAGAGCGCGTGGTGGGTGAGATTATCGCACACCGTTTCTTGAACAAGACCCAATATAAAGACTACGCCATTTTGTACCGCGGTAATCACCAGTCGCGCACGCTGGAAAAGATGCTGATGCAAAACCGCATTCCGTACAAGATCTCTGGCGGCACCTCCTTCTTTGCCCGCGCTGAAATCAAAGACATCATGGCCTACTTGCGCCTGCTGATTAATCCTGATGATGACACTGCGTTCCTGCGCGTCGTGAATACCCCACGGCGTGAAATCGGTCCAGTGACCTTGGAAAAGCTCGGTACATGGGCGCACAGTCGTGGCAATAGCCTGTTTGCCGCCAGCTTTGATTTGGGATTGGAGCAGCATTTGCAGGGGCGTGGGCTGGAGGCTCTGCGGCAGTTTACGCGTTGGATCACCGAGATTGCCGATCGCGCCCAGCGTGGCGATCCGGTCGCCGCGCTGCGTGATTTGGTGCATGGCATCCATTATGAAAGCTGGCTCTACGAGACCTCCGCCAGTCCGAAAGCCGCTGAGATGCGCATGCGCAACGTCTCTACCCTGTTTGGCTGGGTGACCGAGATGCTGGAAGGGAAAGACGGCGAGGAGCCGATGACCATCAATCAGGTGGTGCAACGCCTCACCTTGCGCGACATGTTGGAGCGCGGCGAAGATGACGCCGAAGCTGATCAAGTGCAGTTAATGACGCTACACGCCTCGAAAGGACTGGAGTTTCCGCATGTCTTTTTAATTGGGATGGAAGAGGGGATCTTGCCGCACCAGACCAGTTTGGATGAAGACAATGTGGAAGAAGAACGCCGTTTGGCATATGTCGGGATCACCCGCGCCCAGAAGACCTTGACCTTTACCCTATGTAAAGAGCGCCGTCAGTACGGTGAGTTGTTGCGCCCAGAGCCGAGTCGCTTCTTGCACGAACTGCCACAAGATGATTTAGAGTGGGAAGTGCGCAAGGCGCCAGTCAGCGCCGAACAGCGTCAGCAGCGTGGCCGCCAAGGGGTGGCCGGATTACGCGAGATGTTGGCGCAGGCGAAAAAACGGCCAGAGTGATCTGGCTGCTATGGGCTTAGTGTTTACGCATATAAGTGTCTACTCATATAAGCGACTACAGAGATAAGTGCCTAAGTATTTAGGCGCTTATAAATGCGGAAGACACTCGCAACGGGCGTGCTCACTATGACATTGAAATGCCGGAACGCTGGATTATTTGACTCGGTGACGGGACGCCAACAGACGGTGATCTTGCAGTAATTGCAAAAAGCGGAGTGCACGAACTTCTCCATTGCTTTCACGCTCGATATCCACCAAGGCCTGTTGTAAGGCGGTACACATCGGCTGACTACAGACTTTACCTTCTTCCGGTAGTGCAACCAGCGGGTTGTAACGTCGCGCTAAATCGATCAGCACCTCATCCGGCACTCTCGCCAACGTTTCGCCAAAACGCACCAACCGCGCCACGCCGCGCGTAGCCTGCACTCGCGTGACACTCAACTGATCGGGATTAAAGTGCACAAACAGGTAATTGGCAAACAGCGCTTCGGCCTCTTCCTGCCATTGACCTCGACGCTGTTTTTTTACCGTCAGCATCGGACAAAAATAGCGGATATTTTGCAACTCCAAATGTTGCGCCGCCCGACTTTGCTGTCCGCGTTTACAATAAAGAAGATACCAAGCGTCCATAGATAGTTTTGTGATGAAAATAATGACTGCAGTATGCCACAGAGTGGATAGCCGGTCAGTCTTTGGGTGTGATGTAACAGTCAGTTTAATTAACGAGGTGCTGCACAAAGTATCGCTTGTGCAAAATACCGCCGGTGAATCGTCAGCTAGAGCCAGTTAAGTCAGAGTCATTTAGTGCAAACAATCATGATAGACATATAAAGGAGGCACCGAGGCCTCCTTTTATCTATTTACCCTATCTGCGCGGAATTGTTCTTTATATGCTGATAAACCGCGTCGTGCAGCTTATAACTCGCTGGTCATGTATTCGATCGCAGCTTTGATTTCATCATCACTACAATCGGTACAGGTTCCGCGTGCTGGCATCTGATTTAAACCGGCGATGGCATGTTTTTGCAGGGTATCGATACCTTGCTTCAGGCGTGGTGCCCACTGCGCAGCATCACGAAATTTTGGTGCGCCTAAGGCTCCGCTGCCATGACAGGCGATACAGGCGCCGTTATACACCTGCTCACCGGTACGCGGCCCGCTAGGTTTTGCGGTAGACGCAGTATCAGCTAGATACACCCCGCCGACCGGTTTGATGCGTTCGCTAATCGCATCATCCGACATATCCGCTGCGGCAGCCCAACAGGATACGCCGAGCAGCAGGGAGGTCAGCAGAGTTAACGCCGCCTGGCGAGGCTTAGCGCAGATAGACTTGGCACGCACAAAGACAGTGTTCACAGATTTTCTCCCTAAATAACCAGCGGCATCCTTTTATCCTGCTTTCATTCTTAATCGGTCTGAGCAGGGCTGTGAACCGCAGCGGTTGAATATTGACCACTCGGTTGTGTTGCCAGATTATAAGCTAATCGTAAATAAATTGAAGCAATTGCGCGGAGTTCTTTTTCGCAAGGCCGCTAGCGTGCGACAGCTTATACAGCCCAGCCTCACAGAATTTACAAACATAATGTTGTCTTTTGGCCGGCAGATTTGGCCTTACACAGGCATTGCTTTATAATCTGTACTCCAAATTCTGCGGGCTATCTGCCGGTTTGCAACAGGGAGGTGGGAGGCGTATCTTGGCGTCTCGGCCGGATCACAGGTTTTCTTCCCTCCTTATATTCTTTCCGTGTTGCATGCTGTCGCAGCAATGTCTTCATATTTTGCAGCGCTTTAGGAGCTGAAACCTAAGGGCGGTAGCGTGTTTGTTTGCATTCTACAGGCAAACAAAGTCTTACCTATTTTGCTGCTTATTTTATTTAACTCATTGATCGATAATGGACTAGCATCTATGTCAAAAGCAACCGAGCCGCAACAGACTCCCTACTTACTGCCGCAGGGCGCGTACCCTGTGTATATGCCAAAAGCTAATGATGAAATTGACTTGTTTGAGTTGATGGCAACGTTGTGGAAAAAGAAAGGGGTAATTTTACTGGTCACGTTTTTGACTACGACGATGGCTGCAGGTTATGCGTTTACCGCAAAAGAGCAGTGGACATCAGAAGCGATTGTTACTGTACCGAGTGCTGCGGCGGTGAGTAACTTATATGCAGGTTACCGTTTGTTAAGTCAAGACGATAAAGTCGTTCCTATTTCTGATATACAAAACTCGGTGTTCAAACGTTTTTTGGATGACAGTGCTTCTTACGATAATTTAGCTCGTTACTTGGCAGAGACAGCTTATTTTAAAGAGCTAGTGTCAGGTAAAACAGAAAAAGAAAAGATCCAACTACTGGATAATTGGGTTAAACAGATCACTATTCAGCCAGTGGATATAAATGTTGTAGACAAGGTGAGAGTGACTTTACCCGCAGACAATGCGTCTCAAGCACAGCAATTATTACGTCAATATCTGGTGCAAAGTAGCCAGCAGGCAGTACAACAAAGTTATGCTGATTTAGAACAACAAATCGCAGCCCAAAAAGCAAGCCTAGCCGATGCCATGATGGCATCCAGAAGCGTGGCTGAAGTGAGGCGTCAGACGGAAATTGCGGATATAGAATCTTCGCTCTTGATCGCAGAAAAAGCGGGAATTACAAAGCCAGAACTATCAGCAGGCATGGAGCTAAAACAAAATAATTTATTCTTACTCGGTAGTGGTCCGTTGTCAGCTATGTTACAAGGCATCAAGACACAGCCGTTAGTACTAAGCGATAAATACTATGAACAGCAAACGAATTTGTACAGTCTAGAAAAATACCAACCAAATAGTGAACAAGTCTTAGCTTTTAGTTATTTGAAAGCAGCATCAGACCCGGTGACGAAAGATAAACCTAAAAAAGCACTGATTTTGGTGTTGGGGGCGTTGCTGGGCGGTATATTTGGTATTGTTAGTGCATTTCTTATCAATGCTATCGAACAAAGAAAATTACATGGTTAATCGATAAATTAGTGAGTGTATTATGATTAAGGGTAGAAAGATAAAAATTGCCATCGTTGGTTGTGGCAGAATCTCCAAAAACCATTTTGGCTCCATTGAACAATTAGAAAATGAGTTTGAACTGGTTGCTGTTTGCGATAATAACCATTCAGTTCTTCAAGCGCATAAAGAGCAGTATAAAGTTCCCGGTTATTTATCATTAGACGAATTATTAGAAAAAGAAGCAGTCGATATAATTAGCTTATGTACACCAAGTGGATTGCATTCTAGGCAAGCAATTCGTGCCGCAAAATCGGGTGTACATGTCATTTCAGAAAAACCTATGGCAACCAAATGGGATGATGGGCTGGCTATGCTAAAAGCCTGTGATGATGCTGGTGTTCGACTTTTCGTGGTAAAACAAAACCGCAGAAATTCTACTTTACGACTACTAAAGCGAGCCGTATCAGAAAAGCGTTTTGGCAAGATCCATATGGTTCATGTCAATGTGTTTTGGACTAGGCCACAGGAGTATTATGACCGTGCAGCATGGTCTGGTACTTGGGATATGGATGGCGGAGCATTCATGAATCAAGCTACCCATTATGTTGACCTATTACATTGGTTGATTGGCCCGGTAGAAAAAGTGCATGCGATAACATCAACTCATCGAGATATTGATGTTGAAGATACTGGTGTAGTAAATATCAAGTGGCGTAATGGTGCGGTTGGGTCAATGGCCGTTACTATGTGCACTTACCCAAAAAATTATGAAGGCTCTATCACTATTTTAGGTGAGAAAGGTACTGTAAGAGTGGGTGGCGTTGCTGTCAATGAGATTCAAGATTGGATCTTTGACGAAGAAAAAGACTATGACAGCCAGATAACTGATGCCAATTATCAAACCACATCTGTATATGGGTTTGGCCATCCTCCATACTTTAAAAATGTGGCGGACGTATTAAGAGGAAAAGCTGAGCCTGAAACCGATGGACGTGAAGGCTTGAAATCTCTTGAGCTTCTCATTGCGACATATCGTTCTGCGCGCGATGGTAAAGAAATGGGTCTACCTCTTAATCTGTAATTAAAAAACTTGGATTTTAAAATGAATATCTCCGATTTAAAAATTGGTATCATTGGACTTGGTTATGTGGGTTTACCGTTAGCGGTAGAATTTGGAAAACACTTTCCTACAGTGGGTTTTGATATCAAGACAGAACGAGTTGCTGAACTGCGGGATGGTAAGGATTCGACTTTAGAATGTTCAAGTGAAGAGTTGGTTAGCGCACATTTTCTTGAATATACCAGCAATCTTGATGATATTAAACAATGTAACTTTTACATCGTCACAGTACCAACGCCGATTACTGATGAAAAAACGCCGGATTTAACGCCTCTACGCAAAGCTTCTGAGGGTCTGGCTAAAGTTATCAAGCGCGGCGACATTGTTGTGTTTGAATCAACCGTTTATCCAGGGGCTACAGAAGAAGTTTGCTTACCTATCATTGAAAAGTTATCAGGGCTTGTTTATAACAAAGACTTTTTTGCTGGTTACAGTCCTGAGCGTATTAACCCAGGTGATAAGGTAAATAGACTAACAACGATAATGAAGATTACTTCAGGCTCTACTCCTGAGGTTGCTGATATAGTTGATCATGTGTACAAAAAAATTATTACCGCGGGTACGCACAAGGCTTCATCTATCCGCGTAGCTGAAGCAGCAAAAGTGATCGAGAATACTCAGCGAGACTTAAATATTGCAGTCATCAATGAGTTTGCAAAAATATTTAACAAATTAGGCATTGATACCGAAGAGGTGCTTAAAGCTGCAGGCACTAAATGGAATTTCCTCCACTTCAAACCTGGTTTAGTTGGCGGTCACTGTATTAGTGTTGACCCATACTATTTGACTCATAAAGCACAAGAGGTAGGCTATCGACCAGAAGTGATTCTTGCAGGAAGAAGAATTAATGATGGTATGGGCGAGTATGTAGCCACTCAATTGGTGAAGAAATTATCTAGCAAGAAGATCCATATTGATGAGGCCAGAGTGTTAGTCATGGGGTTCACTTTTAAAGGTGACTGTCCTGATGTGAGAAATACTAAAATCATTGATATTATTCATGAGCTAAAAGAGTTCAACATGCATGTTGATGTGTTTGATGAGTGGGCATGCAAGAAAGATGTAAGACATGAGTATGGAATTGAGTTGATCGATTCGCTAGAAGAGAATACTTACGATGCAATTATTCTTGCTGTTGACCATAGCTCAACAAAGAATATGGGGGCATCAGCTATTCGCAAATTAGGTAAAGCGCAACATGTTATTTATGACGTGAAGTATGTGCTTCCTCTTGGTGAGTCAGATATTCGTCTGTGATTTTAAGTTAAACTTAACCTTTCTGACTAAGTTATAATTGGCAGAAAGGTTAATGTATTTAGAATGGTCAGGAATTATATAATGAATTATTACAGGCACGAGTCAGCTATTATTGACGATGGAGCGGACATTGGCGATGGTTGTCGAATCTGGCATTTTGCGCATGTTTGTAGCGGAGCAGTCATTGGCCGAGGTACATCGTTAGGCCAAAATGTATTTGTGGGCAACAAAGTCACGATTGGCGATCATTGTAAGATTCAAAATAACGTCTCAGTGTATGACAACGTGCATTTAGAGGAAGGCGTATTTTGTGGGCCAAGCATGGTATTTACCAATGTGTATAACCCGCGCTCACTAATTGAGCGTAAAGATCAGTATCGTGATACCTGGGTGAAAAAAGGTGCCACCCTAGGTGCTAACTGTACTATCGTGTGTGGAGTTACTATTGGTGAATATGCTTTTATTGGCGCGGGTGCAGTAATAAATAAAGATGTGCCTGCCTATGCTCTTATGGTAGGTGTGCCAGCTAAGCAAATTGGCTGGATGAGTGAATTTGGTGAACAGCTAGATTTACCTGTTGAAGGCCAAGCTAAAGCGATTTGCCATCATACTGGCGCAATATATCAGCTTAATGGTAAGCAATTACAGAAAGTTTAATTTCTCTTAAGTTCGGGGTTAAAATGCAATTTATTGATTTGGCAGCACAACAGGCTAGAATAAAGAATAAAATTGATGCAGCAATTCAAAAGGTATTACTGCATGGGGCGTATATTTTAGGTCCGGAGGTTGCTGAGCTAGAACAAAAGTTAGCTGACTTTACCGGAGCAAAGTATTGTATTAGCGTTGCCAATGGTACCGATGCACTACAAATAGCTCAAATGGCATTAGGTATTGGCCCTGGCGATGAGGTTATTACTCCGGGGTTTACCTATATAGCTACTGCAGAAACCGTAGCTTTACTTGGGGCAAAACCAGTGTATGTGGATGTTTGCCCAAAAACGTATAATTTAGACCCGGCTAAGTTAGAAGCTGCCATTACACCAAACACGAAAGCGATTATTCCTGTAAGTTTATATGGACAATGTGCAGATTTTGATGCAATTAACGCTATTGCTGCAAAACATGGTATTCCTGTAATTGAGGATGCGGCTCAGAGTTTCGGGGCGAGTTATAAAGGGAAAAAGTCTTGTAATTTAAGTACTATTGCATGTACGAGTTTTTTCCCAACCAAACCGCTGGGGTGTTATGGTGACGGTGGTGCTATTTTCACTAACGATGATGAATTGGCCCTTGTCATGCGCCAAATTGCCCGTCACGGACAAGATCGTCGTTATCATCATATTCGTGTGGGTGTCAATAGCCGGCTAGATACATTGCAAGCAGCTATTTTATTGCCGAAGCTTGAAATATTGGATGAAGAAATAGAACTGAGAAATCAAGTTGCCGATACTTATACTCGACTATTGAATGAGACTGGAACTAACACTACTCCATATATTAAAGATTATAATATATCTGCTTGGGCTCAATACACTATTCGTGTAAAAAACAGAGAACATGTTCAGAATAAGCTGAAAGACTCAGGTATTCCTACCGCTGTGCATTATCCAACTCCTTTGAATAAACAACCTGCCGTTGCTGATAGTAGCATTGATTTGCCAATAGGTGATGAAATTGCTCAAGAGGTCATGAGTCTACCTATGCATCCTTACATGAGTCGTGAGGAACTGGAGAAAATAGTTATTTCCATTAAGTAATATGATGACAAAAAATATTAATAATAGAATTGTCTGTGTTATCGTTTTTTTGATTACCTCTATTTTACTCTTTGCCATATTGAGTGGCAAAGAGTCAATTAAATATAAAACCGTATTGTTATCAAAAAATGGCAACTTTCTTTTTTACAATAACCCGGTTGGAGTTAAATATAAGGCTGGGTTTCTTGTATCTTATTTAAAACGAAATGGAGATGTTATACTGAAGTACATTGAAAATGGCAAGGTAATAAAAAAAATTGTTGTACATAGCTATAATGACATCATAAATAGTAATGTAGAAGGAGCCGATGATCATGCTGCCCCTGCAGTTATTTATGACAGTTTTAGAAATAGAGTGATGGTAGCAACCGCATATCATGGTCATCCTATGTATATTTATGTGGTTGATATAGATAAGGCTCTTGTTAGTCTTTTTTCAGAATGGAATGGATATTATACATATCCGAGATTTATCAAGTATGGGACTAATATAATTCTTACAGCAAGAAATCAAAATAAAAATTATGAAGGTGATTTTGTATATAGAAGTTCAAGTGATGGATTTAAAAATGAGCATGTCATAGCTCATTCAGGTAAAAATAGTGTTATATATGCCGGAACTCCAGACATAAAAAAAGATGACTTATATTTCACTTATTCAACACATAGCTATCTAGAGAAAAGGCTGATAGGGTTGAATATTTCTAGATACAATCTTAAGAATAATGAGACTATCAGTACTTGTGATTTATCACAGTATCTTGATAAAAATTATTTCTCTAATCGCCCGACAGGGTTGAAAATTGTAGGGAATGAGATTTTTTTTGGGACATCATACTTTTTATCACCAGTCTCCTATTCGTCAGCGGAAAGTGAAAATTATTCAGGGGTAAATACAGTGAAAGTATTTAAGGGGCGGCTGAATGATTGCGAGTCTATACATGTATTACATGTTAATGAAAATGTATCGATGCCTTATTATGATGTTGATGTGGCAATAAATAATAAAGGTAAGTATTTGTATTTTGACCAAGGGGAAGTAGTGTCAAATGATAGCTATTATGGATGTTTTAATCAAAATAATATGATGTATCCAAATTATGTAGATAATGTTGGCGTTTTTTATGCTACTATGAATGAAAGATATAGCATTCGGAACTTTAATAATTCTATTTATGGTTGTGTTAAGCAGTGAGCCACGCGATAAGTTTTAGACCTGACATTCAGGGGCTGAGAGCTATAGCAGTACTATCAGTGATAATTTTTCATTTAAACCCTGCTTGGTTACCGGGAGGGTTTATTGGTGTTGATATTTTTTTTGTGATATCCGGATTTTTAATTACAGGTATATTGTTACATAAAAAATCAGTTGCTGGCTCTAATCTTGTAGAGATATTAAAGTACTTTTATGTTAGCCGTTTTAAGCGAATTATACCAGTATACTTAGCTATGCTAATTGTTGTAGCAACAGTTTCAGCGGTAATGTTTATTCCCCAAGACTTTAGCGTCTTTACAAAAAGCTTGGAAAAGGCTATATGGCTAGATAGTAACAATTACTTTTCTAGTTTTGGCGATTACTTTGCACCTGCCAATTATGAACAGCCACTATTGCATACATGGTCATTGGCGGTAGAGATTCAGTTCTATTTATTGGCCCCACTTTTTATCTTGCTGCTTCCAGGGAATATATTGAGATGGGTACTTATAGGATTTGGATTAAGTTTAATTGCGCTGGCAGAATATCGGATGCGTGTGTGGGGAATAACGCAATCTACGTATTATAGTCTATATGCCAGATTACCAGAGTTCTTCTTGGGTTGTCTCGCCGCTCTATACATTAAAGATGTATCACTAGATAGCCGAATATCTTTTTATCTAAGTAAATTCGGTGCTATCTTAATCATTTTTTCCGCTATAGTTCAACCATTGTTGGGGCCATTTCCCGGAGTTCTTGCTTTATTGCCCGCTTTTGGCTCTGTATTATTACTTACTTACTCAGCACAAGGATGGATTGGTAACGTGCTTAGGCATAAAGCTTTAGTATGGATCGGAGCTTTGTCGTATTCACTTTACCTCTGGCATTGGCCAATTTTGGCTTTTATACGTTATTATACAGGATCTGAAATACTCAATTTTAATTATGCCCTGTTGTTTTTAATATTAACATTTACATTCTCTATTGTTTCTTATTATTCTATTGAGAACCATTTTAGAAAGGAGGTCTTTAACATAAAGGCTGGGTTTATTTTAATTTTAGTGGCGTGTTTTCTATTTTTACAAGTTGATAGAGTTAATGCGTTATTCACAAAAGAGAAATTGCCAAATAAATATCTTCAATATGCTGACTTGAATGCAATATGTCATGGGAAAATTGTTGGTGATTGTTTGCGCGGTGATATTAATAGCGATAAAGAAATTCTAGTTTTAGGCGATTCACATGCGGCTATGCTTAATGAGTTTTTTAAATACCTTGGCATGGAGTTAGGCGTAAAATTTAGAGTTATTACCGCAAGTAGTTGTGTTACCATCCCAGGGTTCGATTATCAGCGATTACCTGAGTGGGCTCAAAAATCGTGTTTAGATCAAATTCACAGTGCAGAAGAGTATATAAAAAATGCGAAGTTGATCTTTATTGCTGGTGCTTGGGATTACCAATTTAAAAGTAAAGCATTCTTGAGCTCAATGAATGATTTTTTATCTAAGGCTGACAAAGAAAACAAAAAAATTATTCTCATGGCTCAAGTTCCTCTTTTAAATTTAAATCCAATTCGGAGTCTTCGTTTTTATGATTTAGCGTTACCTATTAAGACAAGCATAAATAATAAATATATTCTAGCGAATGATACTTTGACGGCAATGACTAAAAATAAACATCACGTTAAGGTGTTTAATCTGTCTGGACAGAAGTTTTTTTCATGGGCGCCAATGTACAATGGTCAGTTAATTTACTTTGATAATAATCATCTAAATATGGTTGGTGCAAGACTATATGCTGAATATGCAGAGGATATTTTTAAGAAAGTAATAAGTGGTGATTAGAGTGATTTTTTATTGTGTTTGGTATACAAACACTGATTATTTGTCATGGTCTTGTTAATCCTCATATTCTAATATTATAGAGAGAGAGCTGGGCTGTGTGACGAATTGTTTTTCTATGAGCCCTTAAGCTTAAAAGTATCAATCTAATTTTAGAATTATATTCGTATGTGGATTTTGAAGGTGTGTGGTGAGAGCTTATTGGACGCAAGTGAGTGTTGTTTTTTCTGGCGCTTTAATGGCGCAGGTAATTCCTATATTTGGGACTTTATTTATCACAAGATTATACTCACCTAGTGAGTTTGGTGTTTATTCTTTGTGGTTATCAGTGGCCTCCACATTATCAGTGTTTTTGACTTTACGTTTTGAGGGGGCTTTAGCAATAGAAAATGAAGGTGATGAAAGACAGATCGCAATCGTTGGGATTTTAGTGAGTTCTTTGGTTTGTAGCCTCACTTTGATTGCAGTATTAGTTTTTATAAATGCTATACATTTAAATTTCCTATTTAAATATTCACGTGTGTTTTTATGGACTGTAATTCCTGGATCTTTTCTTTTAGCATTAAATACGGTTTGGCAAATTTGGCTCGCGGTTGATGGAGAATATAATAAGTTAAATGTAATTAGACTTTTCTCTGCCTCGCTTATCGTAATATTTCAAATATTGATGGGCATTACTATCCCTAACTCAAATTCACTTTTAATTAGTCATATTTCTGGACTGTTTATATCGTTTGTTATCCTTCTTAAAATAAAGCCTCTGAGTACAAAGGTTGATAAAGCATATTGGTATAAGGTGCGTTATTTTTTTTATAAGCGCAAGAAGTTCCCGATTTATTCACTACCCGCTGACTTTATAAATACATTTTCTTCTCAATTACCAGTATTAATAGTAACGAGTAGATTTGGCGCTGAGATTGGAGGCATCCTCGCACTAACTATGCGGATCCTTGGTGCTCCAATAGGCATTTTAGGAAAGGCTGTATTGGATGTATTTAGGCGCCATGCTGCAATGGAATATAGTCAAACAGGAAGTTGCAAAAAGATCTATCTTAAAACAATGAATATATTAAGTATAGGTGCGTTCTTCTTTGTATTAGGTGTTGTTTTTTTTGCTGAGAAATTTTTTACTCTTGCCTTTGGTCATGAATGGACTCTTGCGGGAACTTTTGCAATTTGGTTGTTGCCAATGTTTGGGCTACGATTTATTGCTAGTCCGCTTAGTTATACTCTATATATCACTGAGAAACTGCATATGGATTTGATCTGGCAAACTATTCTTTTTGTAGTTACCTTTATCCCTATTTATTATTTCTCTGGTTACGAGAATGCTATTGTATATTATGGGGTTAGCTATTCTGTAATGTATGTTTTTTATTTGATTATAACGTATCGAGCGGCTGGTTAAAGATGATTATATCTAAGAGGGGAAAAGTAATAACATCATTAATATTGATATTTTTTGGTGTTGTCTATTTATATGTATTCCTGCTTCAACCAGAAAACTCATATTTTGGATATAAAAAAATCAGCTTTGATGTTCGATATTTTCTGTGGGTTTTTATTTTTGGTGGGTTAACTCTTTTCTATGTGCCGAAGACATATGATCGGCCATCGTCATTTTTTGTTCTATTGCAAATCTTGCTCTGTGTAATGCCATTTGTGATACTTCCAGTTATTTACGGTGGAGATGTATGGGATTGGCAAAGTGTATTAATATATTTCGTTATATTTTTACCTATAGTAATTGTCACTTCAGTTAGCAGGGTTAAAGTTAATAAAACGCTAATATTTAATTTGAACTTGAAATTAAATTCAAAGTCAATGTTTTTTATTGTTTCGTTGTTTTGCCTATTTGTTATACTCCTCGCACTTTCCAATGCACCGTCCTCTGCTGGATTTAGTTTTGCTACATCTTATGTGAGACGATTAGAGGGGCGTGATTGTTATCCTGCTGGTAGCTTTATTGCTTATTCTATCTCAATAGTAATGAATGGATTGGCTCCTTTGTTGGCTTTTTGGGCTGGGTGTTATAGAGAAAAGTTTAAAGTCTTAATCCCAATAATTATTTGGTTATCTTTCTATTATCTGATTGGCATTAAATTTCCATTGTTTATGATAGTTCTATCGTATTTTTTTGGAGAGTTTTGTATGCGAGGTGAAAGTTTTCGTATCATTAATTTATTGATGGTTTCTTTACTTGCTTTGGTTTTTTTATCGTTTATAGAAAGTGTTTTTTCTGAATATTCATATGTTGCTGATTATCTTTTGCGGAGACCATTTACTCTCCCTTCATTTATTATATCAGCATTTCAACACTTTATAAGTGACGCATATAATCATAACGATTGGTTTTTATTTTCTGGTTATACAGGTGTTGGAGATGTTACTTTTTATGTCGGCGAGCATTTCTTAGGGCATGCTGGCATGAATGCAAATACAAATGCATTTCTTGTAGCATTAGCATCTGGAGGCGTGATTAAGTATGTAGTCACATGCTTAATTGTTTCTGTTTATTTCAAAGTTATTGATGAAGTTTACTTAAAACATAAAAAAAAATCCATGTTGTTTTGTGGATTTATCTACTCCCTGCTCTTAATGGAGCAGAGTGCTACAACAATATTTCTTTCGTCAGGCATTATGTTTGTATTTATTTTGTCCCTAATAACATCAGAGAATCGAGGTGCATATTTTGACAATTAAAATAATTGATTATGGCATGGGTAATTGTGGTTCAATCAAGAATATGCTACGTCATCTTGGTGTTGATTCTCACATAGTTTGTGACCCAGATGAAATGATAGATGCCTCGGCAATTATTCTTCCTGGCGTAGGCTCCTACGATCACGGGGTAAAGCATATTGCTCCATTTAAGACTATTTTAGAGAAAAAGGTTCTGCATGAGGGGACTCCTTTTTTAGGGATTTGCTTGGGAATGCAATTATTGCTTGAACGTAGTGAAGAAGGAAAACTTGCAGGCTTAGGTTGGATTAAGGGAGAAGTAAAGCGTTTTGATTTTGCATCGCTGAGAAGTGATGAGGGGAAGCTTGTTGTACCACATATGGGCTGGAACGAAGTTGTCCCTATGGGATCATCAAAGTTGATGTATCCTATGGATCAGAATTTAAATGACAGATTTTATTTTGTACACTCATATCACGCTATCCAGGTTCCAAAAGAGAATCAGATGGCACTTTGTAGTTATGGTTATGATTTTGTTTGTGCTATACAAGATAAAAATATCTATGGTGTGCAATTTCATCCGGAGAAAAGCCATAAATTTGGCAAGCACTTTTTCAAACAGTTTATAGAGTTATTCCAATGTTAAGGACGCGAGTTATTCCTGTTTTGCTGTTGCAGAATGGCGGCTTAGTTAAAGGTGAAAAATTCAAAAAACACAAATACGTGGGTGACCCTATTAATGCGGTGCGTATTTTTAATGAGAAAGAAGTGGATGAGTTAGCTTTTATTGATATATCTGTTGGCATCAATGGTAATGAACCAGACTATACATTGATAGAAGATATGGCATCAGAGGCTTTTATGCCAATTGCCTATGGTGGAGGTATTAAACGTCTTGATCAGGTTGAGAAGTTATTTCTCCTTGGTGTTGAAAAAGTAATTATAAACAGTGAATTCCATAATAATCCCGAGTTAGTTAAAGAATGTAGTAAGATCGCTGGTGCTCAAAGTATTGTCGTTGCGATTGACGTAAAAAAAAACCTGTTTGGTCGCTATGAAGTTTATACGCATAATGGCACTCACAAGACTGGTGTTTGCCCAGTCGAATATGCAAAAAAAGCACAGTTATATGGTGCGGGTGAAATTGTATTAACATCGATTGATCGTGAAGGCTCAGCTCAGGGACTGGATCTTGATTTAATTAAAAAGGTCACTGCAGCTGTGGAAATACCTGTGATTGTGCAAGGTGGTGTTGGTCATTTACAGCACATCAAACAGGCCGTCAAATATGCCGGTGCCTCTGCAGTTGCTGTGGGGTCTTTCTTTACTTTTCATGGTAAGCATAAAGCGGTATTACTGACTTATCCTGCTTATCAAGAACTCGAAAATTTATTTTTAGATTGAGGTTGTATGGTTGATTGTAATTACCAAATGTGTACTCGCTGTGTAATGGACACAACAGATTCTGAAATCACATTCGATGAGTTTGGCGTCTGTAATCATTGCCATGAATTCGATAATGTAACTAGTAAGCGCTGGTTTCCTAACGATGAAGGGAAAGCCAAATTAAATAAGATCTTCAATAAGATAAAGTCAGAACGTAAAGACTATGAGTACGACTGTATACTTGGCTTAAGTGGTGGTCTGGATAGTGCGTATCTTGCATTGGTAATGAAAGAGTACGGAATGCGGCCATTGGTTGTTCATGTCGATGCTGGCTGGAATAGTGAATTGGCTGTCTATAACATTGAAAAAATTGTTAAGTACTGTGGCTACGATTTGCATACCCATGTTATGAATTGGCCTGAAATACGCGATTTACAGTTAGCATACTTGAAAGCTGGTGTTGCGAATCAGGATGTTGTCCAAGATCATGCATTTTTTGCATCACTTTATCATTTTGCTGTCGATAAAAAAATTGACTATGTTATTAGTGGTGGCAATATCGCAACTGAAGCTGTTTTTCCTCAGAGTTGGCATCATGCGGCAATGGATGCTGTTAACCTTAAAGCGATTCATAAAAGGTTTGGTAAGCTGCCATTGAAAGATTATAAGGTGATCAACTTCTTACAGTATTATTTGTACTATCCTTTTATTAAAAAGATGAAGGCAGTACGGCCGCTTAATTATATGCCGTATTCAAAAGAGGTGGCTCTTGCGGAGTTGCAAGAAAAAGTAGGTTACAAACCTTATGGGCGAAAACATGGTGAGTCACGTTTCACCAAGTTTTTTCAGAATCACTATTTACCAACTAAATTTAATATGGATAAGCGTAAACCACACTTATCGAGTATGGTTTTATCCGGATTAATGACACGTGAGCAAGCAATAGATGAGTTAGCAAAACCACTCTATGATGAAAACGATCTTCGAGAGGATAAGCATTATATTGCTAAGAAGCTTGGTATTACTGTTGAACAGCTTGATGAATATGTTTCTTCACCTGGTCACGACTATTCAGAGTATCCCAACTGGGATTCTCGTTATGCATTTATGAAGCGTGTTCAATCTATTGTATCTAAGGTTGTAGGTCGTAATGTCACAAACTACTCGTAAAGTCGTTCACCTCACTTCCGTCCATACTCGCTTTGATACTCGCATTTTCCTCAAGGAATGCATTTCTCTTGCTAACAATGGCTATCCTATTTCTCTAGTCGTTGCTGACGGCGAGGGTGATGAAACTAAACATAATGTTTCTATCTATGATGTAGGTGCTTCCAAAGGCCGTTTAGATCGCATTCGTAATGCTCCTGGTCGTGTATTGGCTAAAGCGTTAGAGTTGGATGCAGATATTTATCAGCTGCATGATCCTGAATTGCTTCCTATTGGTGTCAAACTTAAAAAGTATGGCAAGGTGGTGATTTTTGATGCTCATGAAGATGTACCTAAGCAGTTGTTGGGTAAGCCGTACTTGAACAAGCCTGCCAAGTGGTTGCTGTCAAAAATTTTTGCCGTGTATGAGCGCATGGCTAGTCGTAAGTTGGATGCAGTGATTACGGCTACCCCTTATATCCGTGACAAATTCATCGCGATGGGTGTGCGTTCGGTAGATATCAACAACTATCCACTATTAGGTGAACTTTCCACAGGTGAGGTAGATTGGTCGCAGAAGAAATCACAGGTGGCGTATGTTGGTGGGCTTGGGCGAATTCGTGGCATACATGAAATGGTTCAAGCAATGGAGTTAACTATATCTGATGTCCATTTGGCAATGGGTGGGAGTTTTTCAGAAAGTAGTTTTGAACAAGCAGTTAAAGACGAAGCCGGATGGACTAAAACAGATCATCTTGGGTGGTTGGATCGTGCAGGAGTTAAACAAGTATTGAATGACTCCATTGCTGGCTTGGTTACTTTGCATCCAGTGATCAATTATCTCGATTCTTTGCCGGTTAAAATGTTTGAGTATATGGCTACTGGGTTGCCGGTTATTGCTTCGAACTTTCCTTTCTGGAAAGAAATTATTGAAGGGGATCAGTGTGGCTTGTGTGTTGACCCACTTGCTCCTCAAGCGATAGCAGAAGCGATTGACTACCTAGTTACTCATCCTATTGAGGCAGAGCAAATGGGTCGTAATGGTCAGAAAGCCGTGCAGGAAAAATACAACTGGGGTATTGAAGAACAGAAATTACTCCATTTTTACCAATCATTATAAGAAGTTATTTTATGCAAAGAATTCTCACTATAATTGGTGCACGCCCGCAATTTATCAAAGCCAGTGTTGTATCGAGAGCTATCGCTCAAACCTATGGCATTGAAGAAATTATGCTGCATACCGGTCAGCATTTTGATGCCAACATGTCGGATATCTTCTTTAATCAGTTGAATATTCCTCGCCCTGATATACAACTCGATATCCACGGTGGCAGCCACGGTGAAATGACCGGACGTATGCTGAAAGAAATTGAGCTTGCCTTGCTAACACACAAGCCAGATCGTGTCTTGGTTTATGGCGATACTAACTCAACACTAGCAGGCGCGCTTGCAGCTGCCAAGTTGCATATACCCGTGGCTCACGTTGAGGCAGGTTTGCGCAGCTTTAATATGCAGATGCCGGAAGAGATTAATCGTATCCTCACTGATCAAGTGAGTGATTTACTCTTTTGCCCAACTGATACTGCAGTAAAAAACCTACAAAATGAAGGCTTTGCAAACAAGCCAGTACAGGTGTTGCAAGTCGGTGACGTGATGCAGGATGCGGCGATTCTTTTTGCTGAAAAAGCCTCAGCCCCTGAGGGTAACTTACCTGATCAGTTTATTCTCGCAACCCTTCATCGGGCTGAAAATACTGATAACCCACAGCGTCTTGCCGCTATTGTTGCCGCCTTAAATGAACTACATTCAAGCCTTTCGTCCGTAGTGCTTCCTCTGCACCCTCGGACGCGTAAACTGATCGCAGAGCAGGGACTTGAATTGAATGTTCATCTAATAGATCCAGTCGGTTATTTTGAAATGGTCTGGCTATTAGATCACTGCCAGTTGGTGCTGACAGATAGCGGCGGTGTGCAGAAAGAAGCGTATTTCTTTGGCAAGGCCTGCGTAACTATGCGGGATCAAACCGAGTGGCGAGAGTTAGTTGAGTGTGGATTTAACGCATTAGTTGGAGCACAAGAAATTGCAATTATTGAAGCTGTTAAGTCAAATCTCGACAGGAAGATAGCTGATAATAGCGATCTCTATGGTGGTGGTAAGGCAGCTGAAAGAATAGTCGATAGGTTAGTGCGGTGATTGTCGTTTAAGATATGGTGTTGATCTTGTGAATATATTATATATTAACCATTATGCAGGAAGCCCTAAGCATGGGATGGAGTATAGACCCTATTATATGTCAAGGGAGTGGATAAAAGCAGGTAATAGAGTAAGGATTGTTGCTTCTGCATACTCCCATGTTAGAAGTGTTCAGCCGAATATTAATGGGTTAGAGAATGTTGATGGCGTTGAATACTATTGGGTTCCTGCTACCAAGTACTTTGAAAATGGAGTGCGGCGAGTATTAAATATCTTTTCTTTTTTATTTGTTTTTTTTGTACGTCTTAAATCTATTTTAAATGATTTTAAACCAGATGTAGTTATAGCATCGAGCACGTACCCTTTAGATATTTATTTGTCGCGCTTCATAGCAAAAAAATATAGTGCAAAGCTGATATTTGAAGTCCATGACTTATGGCCGTTATCTCCTATTGAATTGGGGGGGATGAGTAAAGATCATCCATTCATTAGGTTGTGTCAGCATGCGGAAAATTTTGCCTATAAACATGCGGATAGTGTTGTGTCAATGCTTCCCGTTGTTCACGAGCATATGGAGAAACATGGTCTTGATTTGAATAGGTTAACGGTCATACCAAATGGAGTTTCGTTGGTAGAGTGGGATTATAAAAAAAGCCTATTACGAGATGACATTAGAGAGTTTATTCTTAGCTCTAAGAACAATGGATATAGAATTTTGTGTTATGCGGGAGCTCATGGATTACCTAATGGTTTGGATTATTTGATTGATGCTGCAACGTTGGTATCAGATGAAAAAATAAGGATAATACTTGTTGGTGATGGATTAGACAAAGCCAGATTAGTTAATAAAGTTAAGAGCGGTGGTGTGGATAATGTGTTCTTCTTTCCTCCCATACCTAAAAATCAGATTCCTACATTGTTAGACTTGATTGATATTGCTTATATTGGTCTTCAATATCAACCTTTATTTCGATTTGGGATTAGCCCAAATAAAATGATGGATTATATGATGGCTGGGAAGCCTATAATAAGTGCAATAGATGCCGGAAACAATCCTGTGAAGGATGCTAATTGCGGGGTGTCTGTGTCTCCTGACCCTAATGCTATCGCAGATGGTATAGTTAAGTTGTTGAAATTGAGTAAAGCGGAATTGATGATTCTTGGTGCCAATGGGCATGATTATGTAACAAAGAATCACTCATACGATATTCTTGGTGATAAATTCATAAAGGTTATGAAATAGCATGAAATTCTTACCGTTTGCGCTACCTGAAATCGGTGATGATGAAATTTCAGAAGTGATTGATTCTTTACGCTCTGGTTGGATTACGACAGGACCTAAGACTAAGCAATTTGAGCAAGAATTTTCTAATTACTTGGGGGGGCAAGTTCAGTCATTAGCGGTTAACTCTGCTACGTCGGGCTTGCATTTAGCTCTTGAAGCTGTTGGCGTAAAGCCTGGAGACCAAGTTATTGTCCCATCATATACATTCACTGCTACTGCCGAGATTGTCAGGTATCTTGGCGCTGATCCTGTAATTGTTGATGTAGATCGTAAAACATTTAATATATCAGTTGATGCCATTGAGAAGGCTATTACTAATAAAACCAAGGCGATTATTCCAGTACACTTCGCTGGATTAGCTTGTGACATGGATTCAATCTTATCAATTGCTAAAAAATATGACCTAAAGGTTGTCGAGGATGCCGCTCATGCATTTCCTACAACATATAAAGGAAGTAAGATAGGAACGCTTGATTCAGATGCTACGGTTTTTAGTTTCTACGCCAATAAAACTATGACAACCGGCGAAGGCGGAATGGTTGTTTCAAAAAATAAAGATATAATTGAGCGTTGTAAGGTAATGCGCTTACATGGAATCAGTCGTGACGCTTTTGACCGGTACCAGTCTAAAACTCCTTCTTGGTTTTATGAGGTTGTAGCTCCAGGATTTAAATACAATATGCCTGATATCTGTGCGGCAATCGGTATTCATCAACTTAGAAAGATCGATGATTTTCAGAAAAAACGTCAACGAATGGCAAAAATTTACGATGATGCGTTAAAAGAATTGCCACTTGAATTGCCTGAATGGCCTACTAATGCTAATGATATTCATGCTTGGCATCTATATCCTATCCGCTTAAAACCTGATTCGGCTATTAATCGTGATGATTTTATTAAGAAGTTATCAGATCTTGGAATTGGTTGTTCTGTTCATTTTATACCGTTGCATAAGCAACCGGTTTGGCGTGATACATATAATTTGAACGCCAGTGACTTTCCAGTTTCTGAGGAGTGTTATTTAAATGAAATATCTATTCCTCTTTATACTAAAATGACGGTTCAAGATCAGTTATTCGTTATCGAATCGATTAGAAAACTATTTATTTAATGGTATTTCATATTAAATGAAGCGTGTTTTTGATGTTATCGTGGCAGGTTTAGGCCTGCTTTTTCTCTTCCCTGTTTTTATCATTGTGTCAATGTTAATTGTCGCTGATTCTAAAGGGAGTGTTTTTTTTAGGCAGCATAGAGTTGGGAGATTTGGGAAAGATTTTAGAATACATAAATTTAGAACGATGTTTATCGATTCAGAAAAAAAAGGACGAATAACAGTTGGTCAAGATGCTCGGGTAACCAGAGTTGGATGGTATTTACGGAAGTACAAAATTGATGAGCTGCCTCAATTGATAGATGTTCTTTCTGGAACAATGAGTTTGGTTGGCCCAAGACCGGAAGTTAGGGAGTTTATTGATGAGTATCCTGATGATATAAGGGAAAAAGTTTTATCGGTTAGGCCAGGGATAACTGATTTAGCATCTATAGAAATGGTAGATGAAAATGAGATTTTGTCTAGTTATGATGACCCTCGTAGGGCTTATATAGATATCATTCTTCCAATCAAGCAAAGATATTATTTAGATTATGTTGCTAACAATTCGGTAAAGTATGATTGTGTGATAATTTGGAAAACTATTATTAAGATTTTGTCGCGATAATAAGGTAGTGTAGGATGATTGATAGAATATTGGAGCTGCCAAGAGTTGTTAAGGGAGGTATCATCATCTGCATTGATGTAGTTATGGTGATGTTCTCATTTTGGTTGTCTTATTGGTTGAGGCTTGATGAGCAAACGGCTTTTTTTAGTGCACCAATGTGGTTTGCTGCAGCTATTCTTACCATATTTACCGTGTTTATATTTATCAGGATTGGGCTTTATCGGGCAGTCTTACGGTATGTTAGTGCAAAGATAATGTTGCTAATATCAGTTGGTATTTTGGCCTCAACGTTATCTCTTGTTGTTATATCATTTTCGCTATCCATAATGTTGCCGCGCACTGTTGTCGGAATTTATTTTTTGGTTTTACTTTTACTGACATCAGGCTCTAGATTGTTTTTTAGAATGATACTTAACTATGGAGTTAAGGGTAGTGCGCCTGTTTTGATTTATGGCGCAGGTGAATCTGGCCGACAATTATTGCCAGCATTAATGCAGGCAAAAGAATATTTTCCTGTGGCATTTGTGGATGATAATCCTCGCTTGCATAAGGCTGTCATTCATGGTGTAACAGTTTATCCCTCGGATAAACTGAGTTACCTAGTAGATCGCTATGGTATAAAGAAAATTCTTTTGGCGATGCCGAGCGTCAGTAAGTCACAAAGGCAGAAAGTGATTACTCGTTTAGAGCATCTACCGTGTGAAGTTCTCTCTATTCCGGGCATGGTCGATTTAGTCGAAGGTCGAGCACAAATCAGTAATCTAAAAAAAGTATCGATTGATGACTTGCTAGGCCGTGATCCAGTTGCTCCTGATGCCAAATTGATGGCGGAGAACATTACTGGGAAAGCAGTTATGGTCACAGGGGCGGGAGGCTCGATCGGCTCTGAGCTTTGTCGTCAAATTGTTCGATATAAGCCGGCCAAACTGGTTCTATTTGAGCTGTCTGAATATGCCCTCTACGTCATTGAGAAAGAGCTCTCGACGCTGTGTGATAAAGAAGGTTTGGATGTTCCAGTGATTCCGCTATTGGGCTCGGTGCAGCGTCAGAATCGCTTACAGATGGTGATGAAATCCTTTGGTATTCAAACGGTTTATCATGCGGCCGCTTATAAACATGTTCCTTTGGTTGAGCACAATGTGGTGGAAGGGGTGCGTAATAATGTGTTTGGTACCTTGTATTGCGCTGAGTCAGCGATCGAAAGTGGCGTTGAAACCTTTGTGTTGATTTCCACCGATAAAGCGGTGCGGCCGACCAACACTATGGGGACAACCAAGCGCCTGGCTGAGTTGGTATTGCAGGCGTTGTCTGCACGGCAAAGCAAAACCCGCTTTTGTATGGTGCGATTTGGTAATGTGCTGGGCTCCTCAGGCTCAGTCGTACCATTGTTTGAAAAGCAGATTGCCCAAGGTGGGCCAGTTACCCTGACTCATCGTGACATTATTCGCTATTTCATGACAATTCCGGAAGCATCACAGTTGGTGATCCAAGCGGGAGCGATGGGGCATGGTGGCGATGTCTTTGTCTTAGACATGGGCGATCCGGTCAAGATTTATGACTTAGCTAAGCGCATGATCCGCTTAAGTGGCTTGAGTGTCAGGGATGACAAAAATCCAGATGGCGATATTGCCATTGAAGTGACGGGATTGCGCCCAGGTGAGAAACTGTATGAAGAATTACTGATTGGTGATTCAGTTCAAGGTACCTCGCATCCACGAATCATGACGGCCAACGAAGTGATGCTGCCGTGGCAGGAGCTATCGTTCTTACTTAAAGAACTGGATCAAGCTTGTCATGACTTTGATCATGAGCGAATTCGTAGCTTGTTGTTACAAGCACCAGCGGCATTCAATCCAACTGATGATATTTGTGATCTGGTTTGGCAGCAGAAAAAATCGCTGTTATCACAAGCGAGCAATGTCATTCGCCTGTGATTGCTTAGATTTAACCTTTCACACCAATTCTTCACCTCTCTTACAAATCCCCGCTAGGCGGTACATCGTGACCGCCTTTACCCTGATGCCTGCTCTTTAACAAACAGGACATCAGTGTATGTTTAAACCTTTTAGCGCCGAATTTTTCGGTACTTTCTGGCTGGTTCTGGGTGGCTGTGGTAGCGCCTTGATCTCTGCTGCTTTCCCTCAGTTAGGCATTGGCTTTTTGGGCGTGGCGTTGGCTTTTGGTTTGACGGTAGTCACCATGGCTTATGCGGTCGGGCATATCTCCGGAGCGCATTTTAATCCCGCGGTGACCTTGGGTCTGTGGGCCGGTGGACGCTTCCCTGCAGCGCGCGTGTTACCTTACATCATCGCTCAGGTTATCGGCGGTATTGCCGCTGCGGCAGTGCTGTATGGTATCGCCAGCGGTAAGGCTGGGTTTGATGCGACAACCAGCGGCTTTGCAGCTAACGGCTATGGCATTCACTCACCAGGCGGTTATGCGTTAAGCGCCTGTATGCTGAGCGAGTTTGTCCTCAGTGCTTTTTTTGTCATCGTGATCCACGGGGCGACAGAAAAACGCGCTCCTGCGGGCTTTGCGCCACTGGCGATTGGTCTGACGCTGACCATAATCCATCTGGTGAGCATCCCTGTCACCAATACCTCAGTTAACCCAGCGCGCAGTATCGCGGCGGCGGTTTTCCAAGGTACTTGGGCATTAGATCAGTTGTGGATGTTTTGCCTGATCCCATCATTAGGCGGAATTGCCGGTGGTCTGATTTACCGCGCATTGCTGGCGCGTCCGGCTGAAGCATAAAACTGAGATAATCATTTAAAGAGGAAAGGTGTTGGAGTGATCCGGCGCCTTTCCTTTTTTTATGGCTTTTTTTGGGGATAGGTCAGGGGATATTGGTCAGATACAGAATGGATGTGTCAGTCGGCAACCTAGACATCGACACAAAAAAAGGCGGCATAAATGCCGCCTGAATTGGCTACAGAATATCGTATAAACGATGTCTGTGATCACAAAGATAAAATAGCATCAACAAAAAAACGGCAATTCGGTGTGTGTTACGAAGCCATGCAGACGGCACTTAAATGGACGGTAACTGCATGGCTTTTTTTTAGCTTATTTGAACGGGTAAGTAATATAACCGCGTTCCATTTTTTCTTGTTTTACATCGTAATCGCTTGGTACGTCATTCGCAGCGATGAAGCCGTAGAAGATGTAACCCAGCAGAGTCAGGATAGAGCCGTAGAACACGGCAGTCTGACCACAAGCGTACACACCGTAGATACTGTAGATGGCAGCGAAAGCACCCACTACCGCACCAATCTTCCATTGGCTGGCACTGACGTGGTTTTTACGCAGCATAACAAACAGACCAGTTTGAGACAGTACGTATGGCACCATGTTGATGAACACAGACAGGTTCAGCAGGGTGTTGAACTGTTGTACGGTGTTCGGCGAAATACTCATGGTTGCCAGCAGCAACTCCAGCACCAGCATGATCAGCATACCGGCGATAGGTGCGTTGTATTTGTTCATTTTGCCGAAGATGCTTGGGAACAGCTTCATTTGTGCTGCCGCCCAAGATACTTGCGCGTTAGTGAACTGCCAAGCCAGCAGAGAACCGATACAGGCGATGATGGCCAGAGCACAAATCACTTGGCCCACAAACGGTGTGAACATCATGCTGAATACTAGACCGAACGGCGCACTGGATTTCGCCAGTTCAGCGTTAGGCACGATACCCTGAATTACGGTAGTTGAAGCGATGTACACGATAGCCACGGAAACGGTCGCCAGCATAACGGCCAGTGGTACGGTTTTTTCTGGGTTACGAACGGCGCCGGAGTTAGCACCTGCAGTTTCAATCCCCAAGAAGGCCCACAGAGTCAGAGCGATACCGGAAGAGATCCCGTCCATAGTGCCAACGTGGTGTGGGTTCCAGCCGGCGGCGAACAGTTCCGGTTTGAACCAGAACCAACCGATGATGGACAGACCTACCACAGGAATGATGATCCCCCATACAGTTACGCTGGAAATACCACCGGTGTATTTAGGACCCCAGAAGTTAGCTACCATGGTCAACACCAGAACGCCCACGACACCCCAGAAGGCGTGTACTGCAGATTCAGATAACCATGGGAAGAAAGGTTTCATGTAGCCAACCGCAGATACGGCAATCGCCACCGCACTGATGACCAAGCAAATATAATAGGTATAAGACGCGATGAAGAAGGAGGACTTACCGTGCGCTTCTTGTGAGTAGGCAGACATACCGCCATCACGGTGACAGAACATACCGCATTTTGCGTAAGTGTAAGCGATACACAGCGCACCCACGGTAGTGACCAGCCAGGAGAGCATGGTAATACCACCTGTACCGGCGAGGTTAGCCGGCAGCATGATAATACCGGAGCCCATCATGTTTACTGTTACCAGTACAGTGAGGCCCATAAGCCCCATTTTGTTATCATCTGAAGATGCCATAAAATTTATCTCTTTATTCGATAAACTTAATATTTATTCATCCAAAGTCACTAAAATGTGCACAAGATGTGCATAACTGAGGATGAGGAACCCTTATTTGTTGCTGCAGCGAAAACCCACACCAAGGATGTTAATAAATGAGATAACGGCGCAGGAATAATACCGTCATTGCATTTATGTTTTTGCTGAGAATAAGGCCATTAATGTTGATGCGTGAATAAACATTTCTGGCTCGATATACATCCCGGATATGAGTTGGTTTATTTTTTAACACAGCTGCATAGGGAAGAAAATAAAGGTCGAGAAAATCGGATTGTGCCTTGTGTCGCGTAATTATTTATGAATTTATGAATAATCAGTAATCCTGACGAAAAGTCGTTATTGTATGTGATCATCTTTAAATGTAATTTCACGCAACCAGATGTTTCTTTCCTTGCGCCGCCAGCGCTTTGTTTTATGTGTTGAAATAATCTTTTCTGTAACTGCGCGTAATTTATCCTTTCCTCTCTTTATTTTGTGTATTTCGTTGTACATAAGTGGTGTTTATTTATGCATGCCATTTATTGATGGTTTATTGCTGCGTACTGAATGAAGTGTAACTTGGTAGAAAAAGAAGGCTGAATGTTTATTGCCTCCTGTTTCAAGTTATGACAATGAATGCTCTATTTGTACAGTTAACTTTACGTCATTTGATAATGTCATTTACTGTGCCAGCGTAATTTTATTAATGGCGTGCTGTCGGAGAATTTGGTTTTCGGCGCCTTAATAAAATATTCCGCGATCAATATCACAAATAGCATTTTCATTAGGAAATTAAATATCAATTTTCTGCGGATAGGCTGGGCGCACTATTGAGCGATAAAACGCTGTGAAAATAGCGATTGGCAGCATTGCGTTGCCTGTATTTATCTCGTTTGCCGGATTTTTATGCATTTGAGTGCGCAGCCGCCGTGGCGCCCATACATGCTCTATCTTTTACTGTGGGGTCTCACATATTCCACCGTTATTACATGTGATGGCTATTACTCGTTGTGCTGGCGTGTTGGCGAGCGGATGCAGAGCGTGGCAGGTAGAGCCGGTCGACGAGTGGCGTTGGTGGATATGGGCCTAGAGGGGTTGACTCAATGCTTATTTAAGAGGGATGGCGATGAAAAAACCGTTAACGGCAGAGTTCTTCGGAACATTCTGGTTGGTCTTTGGGGGTTGTGGGAGCGCAATTTTGGCGGCTGCGTTTCCCGAATTAGGAATAGGATTTTTGGGGGTGGCATTCGCGTTTGGTTTGACCGTTGTCACCATGGCTTATGCGGTGGGCCATATTTCCGGTGGCCATTTTAACCCCGCAGTGACGATCGGCCTGTGTGCCGGAGGGCGTTTTCCGGCCTCTCGGGTATTGCCGTATATCATTGTGCAAATCGCAGGCGGCATAGCGGCCGCGGCAGTGCTGTATGTGATTGCTAGCGGTAAGGCCGGCTTTGATGCCACCACCAGTGGTTTTGCTGCTAATGGCTATGGTGAGCACTCCCCAGGTGGCTATACCTTAGCCGCCGCCATGACGGTTGAGTTTGTGCTGACGCTGTTTTTCCTGTTAGTGATCCACGGCTCAACTGATAAACGCGCACCGGCGGGATTTGCGCCATTGGCGATTGGCTTGGCGCTGACCTTGATCCACTTGATTAGCGTGCCGGTGACTAACACTTCGGTTAACCCTGCGCGCAGTATTGGCGTCGCGCTGTTCCAAGGAACATGGGCGCTGGAGCAGTTATGGGTCTTTTGCTTAATCCCAGTAGTAGGTGGGATTGCCGGCGGCGTGCTGTACCGGCTCTTACTGGAAACGCCTGACGGGAAATAACAGCGCGCGGAGTGCGGTGAGAGTGATATTTGGTTGTATCTTTCCCAAACGAGCTATCCAAGACAAGCCATGCAGTGAACGATTGCATGGCTTTTTCTTTTATACTGGTAAGCGTTAGATGCCAATGCACTGTTATTCGTATGCTTGGAGTACCGCATGCAAGTTAAGCCCGGCCGATTATCCGGTCTATTCCATATCTATCCGCAGGTCTACCGCGATGAGCGCGGTTATTTTCTGGAAGTGTTCGAAAAGCGCCGTTATCAGACGTTACTGGGGATCACTGACGAATTTGTGCAGGATAATCGTTCCTATTCGGCAGCCGGCGTGATCCGTGGTCTGCATTTTCAACAACACTATCCGCAAGGAAAATTGATCCGGGTGGTCAGTGGCGCAGTGTTTGATGTGGCGGTGGATTTGCGCGCCGATTCGGCAACCTTTGGCCAGTGGGAGAGTGTGGTGCTGTCGGCCGATGATCAGGCGCAGCTTTGGATCCCGCCGGGCTTTGCGCATGGCTTTGCCGTACTTTCGCCGCAGGGGGCGGAAGTGGAATACAAATGCACGGGCTATTATCACGCTGGCGATGAACGCTGTTTGCGCTGGGATGATCCGGCGTTACAGATCCCGTGGCCCGTTGAAACGCCAATCTTATCGGAAAAAGACCAACAGGGTCTGACGCTGGAGGCGTTACGCGCATGCGGGTGTTGCTGACCGGAAAAAATGGCCAGCTTGGGCAGGTACTTTGCGCTGCCGCTCCTGCTGAATGGGAGCTGTTGGCCTGCGATCGGCAAACGTTGGATATTACCCATCCTGAGCAAGTACAGCAGTGTGTCCGGCAGTGGCGACCGGATCTGATCATCAATGCTGCCGCTTTTACGCAGGTGGATGCAGCCGAGAGTGCGCAGCACGCCGCGTGGCAGGCCAATGTGGCGGGGCCGGCCCTGTTGGCGCGTGCCGCTCGTGACGTTGGCGCGACTTTACTGCATTTTTCGACCGACTATGTGTTTGCTGGCCAAAACGCAGTAAGCCTCGAGTTGGCAAATGACGTGGCCGAGGTATTTAACGAAACTGATACCCCGCAGCCCATCAATTATTACGGTTACAGTAAATGGCAGGGTGAGCTGCAGGTGCTAGATATCTTGCCGCAGGCTAGGGTGATTCGCACCGCGTGGTTATTCAGCCCATGTGGCCGTAATTTTGTGCGCACGATGCTGCATCTGGCGCTACGTCAGCCGGTTCTGCGCATCGTTAATGATCAACGAGGTTGTCCGACTAGCGCATTGCAGTTAGCCCGCTTTCTGCCCGCACTGACAGCGCCGTCTTTGCCGGGGGGGATTTATCATCTGGCCGGCTCGCCCACGGTCAGTTGGTTTGAATTTGCCGAAGCAATTTTTTGCTGTGCGCTGGCATGTGGCTGGCCGGCTGCGCGTTTACCTCGAATTGAGCCCATAGCATCAGCTGCGTTTGCTCAAGCAGCGCCGAGACCGTCCAGTAGCATATTGTGTAGCGAGCGCTCGCGGGCGGCGCTGTGTGCTCAATTACCGGCAGAGGACGCTGCCTCACTGACATTGGATTGGCGTCTGTCTCTGCCTGAGGTAGTACGCACCTTGCTGCGTAGCGATCCTGAACTGCAAGCGGTCTGTGCCTCGAGTTGATGGCCCACATCATGGATGTGAGGCAAGTTGAGCACACGTGATACCGCCTAATGGCTCGTCATTCCCTTTCTTTTATTATGGTTTTTGACACTGCACCAATAGCAACACTTGAACCGAACCGGCTATCTGAGGCATCCTGATGAGTGTTTTTGGCGTAACCTCAGGATGTCGGATGTCTTTATTACTTCACCCTTTGCATATTGAAGTGCTGTGTCAGCTGTCGGCCAGTTTCAGTTTACCGGTCGCGGCGTTGGCCCAACGGGTGGAGTCGCATTTTCCCTGGCTGCCCTCATCGTTACTGGAAGACGTGCTGACCGCCTTGCAGCAAGCCGAGCTGTTGGAGTGCGAAGGCAGCGAGTCAGAGCGCCACTATCTGTTAAGCCCGAACGGGGGGTGGGCGCTGCTGCGTTTATTGCAACGCGGTGAGCTGACTCTCGCCCGTTTACCCAGCAGTAACGATCCCTTGATGCAAGCGTGGCAGGCACTATTGCAGGCCGCACTCACCCCAGCGGCGGCATTGCCGTTATGTGATGCCGATAGCGGCTATTGGCTCGATATGCTGGCGGATGCCGAGTGGTTGTGGGCTGGTATTGGCTATCTTCCCGCGGAGTGGATCGCACCGTTTGCGCGTTATGCCTTGTTGCGCCAGATCCGCACCCAGTGTGAGCCGAATTTTTGGCAGCAGGCGCAAGCTGTGCTGGATACGCAGGGGTTAACGGCCTTGTATCAAGGCTGGACCGGGTGTGCGTTTTTATGTTCAGCCGGCACGTTACCGGCCAACCATTGGCTGCATCGCATTGCCCGCAGTGCGCCAGCCCAGCGCCAGTTGCCATCCGAGCAAGAGTTGCCGGTGGATGCGGTCTTCTCTCGTCTACTGGCGGCGCTATTGCTGCCAGCAGAGCGCGGTACTGCCGCTTTGACCCAGATCCAGCAACAGCTGCGAGCGGTAGAAAATTGGCCGGCGGCACACTACTGCGCGCGCCTGTTGGCCGCCGATGCCGACAGTGCTGACCGTCTGCTGGAGCTGCAGGGAGAGGAGCCACCACGCTGGGGCGATCTGCTCTTGTTTGCGCTGCGTGCCGTGCAGCAAGGCGCAGGCCCTGATGAACAGCGCCGCCAGCGCAGCGTGTTTGCCCATATCATGCGTTATCCGCCGCGCGCACCACTGATTGCGTTAACTCAAGCCTTATTACGGGCGTTGGCCGGAGAGCCGGCGACCTATTCACTCTTCAATTCACTGTTCCCTGACGGTTTACGTCGTCCGGTGGCGCCGGTGCCGGAGTTGTCTGAACCGACATTAGCGGACGAGATGGCCACCAATAGCAGCGCCGATGAGCGGGTGGTGTGGATCTTAGCGCCGAAAACCAAGCAGCTGACTGCGCGCATTCAAAAACGTGGCAAGAAGGGTTGGACCAAAGGGCGACAGGTCAGCATCTACAATCTGCGCTTAGAAGCCGAGCGTTTGCTGGATGAAGACGACCTGCGCGTCTATCGCGCCACTAACCCGCAAGAGCACTATTTTTATCGTGATGTGCTGGTGGATGAGCCGCTGCTGCAAGCGCTGAGTCGACATCCTCGGGTCTTATTGCCGGAGGGCGAGCGCCTGATTTTGTTGCCGCTGCAGCCTTTGGTGCGTTTGTTACCCGCGCAAGAAGGCGACGGAGTGCGTTGCCTGCTCAATCCGCGTTTGGCGGTGGAAGCCGGAACGCTGCGCCAAGTGGCGGCTACGGTATGGCAGTTTTATCAGTTGCCGGCGCCGTTAGTGCCGTTGTTGCGCTCATTGCAGCGCACCCCGAGTGATTTACCGCCGAGCGCGGTGGCATCCTTGCAGACATTGATTACCCGCTGGCCGCAGCAACCGTGGTACAGCGAGCATCCGCAATTACAGGGCAATGTGCAGGTCTCCGAGTGGTTGCCGACCCCATATCTGTGGCTGAACTGGAGCGGCGATACGCTGGAAATCCAGCTGACTACCCAGCCAGAGCAAGAGTGGCCGCATCCGCTTCCGCCTGGGCAAGGTGAAGCGTGGATCATGGATCCGCAAGATCATCTGCATTGGCTACGTCGTGATCTGGCGGCCGAACTGGCGCAAGCGCAGGTTTGGCAGCAGTTGTTCGCGACCGGTCAGCATAGCCATGGCGGCAGTGGCGAGCCGCCAACGCGCTGGCGCTGGCAAGGGGCCGAAGCAATTGCCATGTTGCACACTTTGCAGTCATGCCCAGAGCGGCACAGTGCGCGTTTGCTGTGGCACAAGGAAAGTCCGCGTGCCTATCGGGTCGATACCGACGATCTTAAGTTACGGGTCAATGACCGTGAGCAGTGGTTTGCCCTCGACGGTGAGCTGCAGCTGGAAGAGCTGAAACTGGCCTCACTGGATCAGCTACTGCGCCATGAGCCGCAAGCCTATATCACCTTGGATGACGGGCAAATTTTGTTGCTGACTGCTCGTTTGCAGCAGCAGTTGGCAACCTTGCGCCATTTGGTGGCGGCGGATCAAAGCTTTACCCAACAACTGGCCTTCCCGTTGCAGCAGTTACTGCAGCAGCAAGCGGTGCCGGGCGATCCACACTGGCAGGCGTTGACCGAACGCTGGCAGCAGCCGGTGGCGATTGCGCCAGATTTATTAGCGCCGCTGCGCGCCTATCAATGCGAAGGGGTACGCTGGTTGGCGCACCTGAGCGAACACGGCTTTGGCGCTTGTCTGGCCGATGACATGGGCCTTGGTAAAACGGTGCAGGCGCTAACGTTGCTGCGTTTACGGCGGCAACAAGGTCCAGCGCTGGTGGTGGTGCCGAAATCGGTCTTGCACAACTGGGCCTGCGAAGTGCAGCGCTTCGCCCCTGAGCTGGTGTTGCATGATGTGGAGCAAAGCGAAGATCGCCAGCAGCTGATTGCCAACGCGGGCGCTGGGGAAGTGATTATCATCAGTTATGGCTTGCTGGCGCGTTGTGCCAGTTGGCTCAGTGCGCGTGATTGGGCCACCGTGATTCTGGATGAAGCCCAGCAGATTAAAAACGCCAATACCCAGCGTGCGCGCTCGCTGTTCCGTTTGCGCGCGCAAGCGCGGATTGCCCTCAGTGGCACGCCCGTGGAAAACGACTTAACCGAACTGTGGAGTCTGTTCGCTTTTATTAACCCTGGGCTACTCGGCAGCAAAGCACAGTTTATGCGCCAATATGCTTCGGCCGTGCGTGACAGCGATAGCTTGCAACGTCTGCGCGCGCTGGTTTCGCCGTTTATTTTACGCCGCACTAAGCGTCAGGTGCTGACCGAACTGCCGGAGAAAACAGAAATCACCCACAGCGTAAGCTTAAGTGAGCAAGAGCGGGCGCTGTATGAACAGGCGCGTAATCAGACCTTACGGGAGCTGGCGGCAGAGCCTGAGCGTGGCGCGGGGATGACCTTGCTTTCTGGGCTGACGCGTTTGCGACAAATTTGCTGCCATCCGCAACTGTCATTCCCTGATTACCAAGGCAGTGCCAGTAAGCTGGAGGAAACCCTGTTGCTGGTGGAGGAAGCGCTGGCCGGCCAGCATCGGGTCCTGATTTTCAGCCAGTTCGTTGGTTTGCTGACGTTACTGCGCCATGAGTTAGAGGCGCGCGGCTTGGGGTACAGTTATCTGGATGGACGCAGTTCATCCACCGCCCGTCAGCAAGCGGTGGCCGATTTCAAACAAGGGAAGCACCCGTTATTCCTGATCAGCTTGAAAGCTGGCGGTACCGGTTTGAACCTGACCGAGGCCGATACGGTGATCCATCTGGATCCGTGGTGGAATCCGGCGGTCGAAGATCAGGCCAGCGATCGGGCGCACCGTATGGGGCAAACCCAGCCAGTCACGGTGTATCGCTTGGTCGCAGAAGATACGATCGAAGAGAAAATTGTTGCGCTGCACGCCGAAAAACGCGAGTTGGCAGACAAGGTGCTCAGTGGTCAGTCACAAGTTGATAAGCTCGATAGCGAGTTGTTGTATCAGCTGTTGACGGAATAGTTAGCCAATAAACTTGCCACGCAAGGAGGCGTGGTGATGCGGATGTCGCGCATGTACGTTGAGTGTAAGAATTGTCGTGTAAGTATCGTGTGGGTATTGGCATGCGGCAGGAAAGCAGGAAGCCAAGAAAAATAACGCAGAAAAAGAAAAGGAGGTTACTGTTACGTCCTATGTAACCTCAGAGAAACCTATCCCTGTACCGGCTTCTGTCCGGTGATGGTCAAATCCGGTTGCGGCACGCAATACTTCTGGCGTGATAGTGCAAACCGGTTACTTACAGGCGCATGCCTGCTCGTGATGACGTCTTGCTTGCCCTGATCGGGCATAACATCTGATGCTATTTTTTGCTGTGTTGCTGTGTTGCTGTGTTGCTGTGTTGCTGTGTTGCTGTGTAATGTCGACCAGACGCTGAGATTACAGCGCTTGAGCATTACGGATGTGCCAGTAAGCACGGGCTTTGCTAAATGCACGAGATACCAGAGCGATAGTGGCTTGTTGCTTCTGAGTACGGATAGCGCGTTGACGGATAATAGACAGTGTCATGATGATGCTCCTTTGTGTGATTCGCCTCTCGTTTCGGCTTAAAAACATCCTAGCTGAAACGTTACAGCCTTGCAAGAGTGTGATCGCATTAACACTAAAAAAATTTTGCGCTGTACTTTTGTCAGACCAAGGGAAAACGGTTTGGGTGTGCAAGGGCAGAAGGGGCGGTGGATTTATGTCATACTAAAACACGATAGGCTGTCATCAGCCCGGCTGATAATGCATGGCCGCGAAAACAGCGGGTGCATGATGACCGCTCACGGTGGTGTGGCGCTTGCCGCTCACCGTCGTGCCAACACTAACCGTGTGATATTAGGATGAACGATAAAAAACGCCTGCTCTGGTTGAGCTACAGTTTTGTACTGATCAGCCTGCTGGTCACGCTATTCTTTTTTTTGCATGCCCAGAGTCGCTATCTGCAGTATAAAACGTTACTGCTCAATGAAATCAACGCGGTGTTTCTCGACAGTTACGCCCAGTTGCGTAACCTCTATGTGGCTTATAACAATGTGCCGTTCTTACCGGCCAATGAGCTGCTCATGCGCAATAAGCAGTTTGCGCACATCAAATTTATCCCGCTACCGAATGCTGACTTACAAACATTACGGGCGCCAGATATCTTTGCCAATTTGCAGCAAATTAAGCAAAACCTCGATTTTATTACCCATAACCATTTGGCCACCTTGGGGTTGATCCAGTATGCGCGGGACTATGTGATCGTCACGCCTTATCGTCCGTACCATGATTTGCTGTTTTCGCGCCAAGCCGATCAAGCACTGCAGCAGATGAGTCGCATCGATCCTACTTGGCAACAGCGGCCGTACGATGCCGGTGATTTTCGCGGTTGTCGGGTGTATATCACCACGCCTTATCGGGAAAATTACTCGGGATTAAAATTGGTCAGCATGCTGATGCCGCTGTATACCGAGGGCAAGCTACAAGCGGTGGCGATTGCTGATATTCGGTCGATGATTTTCCGCCATATTACCGCCAGCTTTAACCAGCAGCACAACACCCAATTTTTTCTCAATGATGCCAATACGCCGGACAGTTTTTTGCTCCCGTGCTCGCAGCAGCGCATCAATATTGCTTACAGCAAGCTGTCGTTATTGTCGGCCAGTGATTTGCTGATTGCGCTCGCCAGCGCCAGCACGTTGGTGCTGCTGCTGGCATGGGTGCTGCGGGTGAAAAATAAAATTTATCGCGATGAGCTGACGGGGCTGCATAATCGTTATTACGTCAACGATCACCTGCGCCGCTTACCCAGTGGCTTTAGCGTGTTGGTGCTAGATGTGGACAACTTCAAGCAGGTCAATGATCGACATGGGCATGCAATTGGCGATCAGGTACTGCAGACCATTGCGCAGGTGCTGCAAAACCTCACCCGTGATGATGATATTGTCGCGCGTTGGGGCGGTGAGGAGTTTTTACTGCTGCTGATGACCGATCGCGAAGATACGGTACGCCATCGTGCCGAATTGATCCGGCGCACCATTGCCGATGAGTCGGCGCTGACCGGCTTGCCGGTTACGGTGTCGATCGGGGTGTGTATCGCGCGGGCGCAGGCGTTTGAGACCGCCTTTAAACTGGCCGATGACTGCTTGTATGAGTCCAAGCGTAATGGCAAAAATCAGGTCACGGTCAGCCATTTATTCTGACCGTGCCCTGCAGCTTATGGGCGAACGTCACGCAAGATCGGATTTTGCAGGGAAATTAGGGTTTCGGTGGACTGGATCTCATCGATATTTTGAATTTTGTTCACCAGCACATGCTGCAATTCATCAATCGAGCGGGTCATCACTTTGATGAAGATGCTGTAATTACCGGTGGTGTAGTAGGCTTCCACCACCTCTTCCAGCTCGCGCAGTTTATCCAGCGCGGAGGGGTAATCTTTGGCGCTCTTCAAATTGATGCCGATAAAGCAGCACACGTCATAACCGAGGCGCTTGGCGCTGACCTGCACGCGGGTGCCCTCGATAATGCCGGCTTGTTTCATCTTCTCGACGCGCACGTGGATCGTCCCGGCGCTGACGGCAAAGCGTTTGCCCAATTCGGCGTAAGGAGTACGCGCATTTTCCATCAGCGCGCTCAAAATCGATTTATCCAGATTATCGATCCGATAATTCTCGTGCATTTTTTATCCCTGATATTGGTTAATCATTAATATACAGCAGCATATTTTGTTGATATCTGTATGGCAAGGCTATTTTTATTGATGATTATTGAATTTGCTGTGCGTTTTATTGAAGAATCATCTACAGAGATGACGGGTTACCGTCGATAAGATTAAACAAGAATGTACGGGGCCTTGCACGATGAACAAGTCATTTATCCAACGTCAGCAGCAAATCAGTTTTGTGAAAGATTTCTTCTCCCGCCAGCTGGCCCATCAGTTAGGTCTGGTGGAAGTGCAGGGCCCGATTTTAAGTCAGGTGGGCGACGGTATTCAGGATAACCTGTCCGGTAGCGAGCAAGCGGTGCAGGTGAAGGTTAAAACTTTGCCGCAGGCGCAGTTTGAAGTGGTGCACTCGCTGGCCAAGTGGAAGCGTCACACGCTGGGCCGTTACGGTTTTGCCGCTGGTGAAGGGCTGTATACCCACATGAAAGCGCTGCGTCCGGACGAAGATCGTCTGTCGGCTATCCACTCGGTGTATGTGGATCAGTGGGATTGGGAGCGCGTGATGGCTGACGGTGAGCGCACTCCAGCCTATCTGCAGCAGACGGTTCGCAAGATTTATCAGGCCATCTGCCTGACTGAAAAAGCGGTGTGCGCCGAGTATGGTTTGACGCCGTTCCTGCCTGCTGACATTCATTTCATGCACAGCGAGCAATTACTGCAGCGCTACCCAACTTTGAGCGCCAAAGAGCGTGAGCGTGCGATTGCTAAAGAGCTGGGCGCCGTGTTCCTGATGGGTATTGGCGGCACCTTGTCTGACGGTCAGGCCCATGATTGCCGCGCCCCTGATTACGATGATTGGAGCTCGGCGGGTGTGGATGGCTTGGCCGGTTTGAACGGTGACATTCTGGTGTGGAACCCGGTGCTGGATGATGTGCTGGAGCTGTCATCGATGGGTATTCGTGTCGATGCTGACGCTCTGCGTCGTCAGGTAGCACTGACTGGGGATGAGGATCGCTTGCAACAAGCGTGGCACCAGAGTCTGCTGGCCGGTCATATGCCACAGACCATCGGTGGCGGGATTGGGCAATCACGTCTGACCATGCTGCTGCTGCAACGTCCGCACATTGGTCAGGTACAGTGTGGCGTGTGGGCGCCAGAGCTGCATCAGCAAATCGAAGGTCTGCTGTAAGTTCGCGTGAGTTTGCACAAGTTCGGCCGTCGGTAACGTTCGGTGTTGTACGGTGCGAAGGCTTCGGTGGAAGTGGAAAAGTAAGCAATGACGCGGTCAGTAAACAAGAGATCGCGGCAAAAGTTGTTGGGTAATGGGTAATTTTATCGCTGCTAGACAGGCGATCGGGAAACCCACCGTAGTGAGCCGTTCACTGCGGTGGGTCTTTTTTTGCCTGTCGTTCAGGGCGTTGGGCGTAAGCGCCACATCGATCTCCGGTGTTACAGCAAGCCTTCAGCCTGTAAGGTGGCTTGTACCGCAGGGCGCGCCTGAATACGGCTTAAGTACGCTTGTACTTGCGGGTAGGGCGCGAGATCGATATGCAGCCACTTGGCCCAGCCTAAAATGGTGAACAGGTAGGCGTCGGCAATGCTAAAGGCATCGCCACACGCGTACGGCGCGTCAGTCAGTTGCTGATTGAGGCCCTCAAGCTGACCGGCGATCCGCTGTAAGACCTGCTGGCGATAATCTGCCGGCATGGCAGGATTAAACAGGCCGCCCCAGCCTTTATGCAGCTCGGTGGCGATAAAGTTCAGCACTTCCAGTAGATGGTAGTGAGCGCGGGTGCCGGGCGCGGGCTGCAATCCGGCCTCTGGGCATTGATCGGCTAAGTACTGCACAATGGCTACCCCTTCGGTCAAGATGCTGCCGTCATCCAGTTGCAGGGTCGGCACCTGTCCTTTGGGGTTGATGAGGCGAAAATCGCTGCCGTGTTCGGTTTGCTTGGTTTTCAGGTCCACTTTTTCTAGGGTGTGGGCCAAACCTAACTCGTTAAGCACGATATGTGGAGAGAGCGAGCAGGCGCCCGGGGTGTAAAACAGTTTCATGTGACAGCTCCTTACGTGAGCGAACCGGTCGGGTTGATGGCCGGTGCGCGTCCAAAATGGCGGGTGGTGCCGGTAAATCACACAAAAAGAACAATAATGCAGCGAACGCGCGCTGGCTAGCGGAAAAAGTGCGAGAAAGTGATTGACGACCGGCGGGCAGGTGATTAATATGCGCGGCATTCGGTGAGTAGCGCAGTCCGGTAGCGCAACTGGTTTGGGACCAGTGGGTCGGAGGTTCGAATCCTCTCTCACCGACCAGAATTCTTGAAAACCCAGCCTTATGGCTGGGTTTTTTGCATTGGTGTTTTTGTATTGTTTTTTTGTATTGGAGTTTTGGCCCCTATCCTTCCTCGGTCTCATTGTTCTTTTCTCTTGGGCTTCCTGCCTGTTCGTTTTTCTTCCTGCCGCTATCTGGCATCTCTTCTCATGGCTAGATTTTAGGTTTCGGTGCGGAATGGTGATTCTGATGCAGTGCATCGGTTGCCATATACCTATCTTGTTTGTAGGCTTTTCTCGACAGATAACCCCAATAATCAGACATATAACTGCGTGTTTGTTCCATTTAATCCTTTTTAAGCAATGCTAAACTTCGCTGTCGTAGATCTAATTTATAAAAAGAACATACCAAGAGTAATGAGAGAGCGCTGGTTAATGGTGTGGCAGAATGCCGCGGCCAAGTTTTTTACTGCCCTGTTGCTGCTGACAGTTGCGGCGGTGGCGTTATACCCGGTGTTTGCCCATCGGGTGATCCGCATTGATGGCTTGAGTGCCGACAGTGTTGAACCGATAGATGATCGGGTGCGCGGTGGCACTTCTGAAGCGGTGGTGACGGTAGACAAAAATGGCCGGATTAATCTTGATTGTCAGCTAACCAAAGCGTACCGCTGGCCGTATTGTGAGGCATCACTGCTGGTGGCGGAGCCGGAGTCAGGGTTGGATTTGTCTAAGTTTGAGCGGATCCGCATTGCGCTGCGCTCGTCTGGTGAAGAGCCGCAGTTCTGGCGTTTGTACCTGCGTAATTACGATCCGGCCTATTCGCGCTGCGATGAGCCATTATCGCATAAGGTTAACGAGCTGATTGTGCGTCCTGCCGATACCGGCAATATGGTGGATGTACCGATGAGTGCGTTTCAGGTCGCCAGCTGGTGGATCAACGATTTTAAAGTGCCGGTACAACAAGCGTTGCCGCAATTTGATCGGGTCTTTCAGCTGGAGTTTGCCTCTAGCGAGGTGATGCCGGCTGGTGAGCATCGCTTGCAGGTGGATTATGTGGAGTTTCACGGCAAGTGGATTTCGCAAGAGCATTATTATCTGCTGATCATCGCGGTGTGGGTAGTGAGCATGCTGACCTATTTGTCGCTGATGCACGTGCAGATGCGCGCTCAGCTGCGCAGTGCTCGCCAGCGCCAGCAGCAGCTGTCAGAGCTGAACCTGATGCTGAAGCTGCGTAATGAAGAGGTGGAGTATCAGGCCAAATACGATCCGCTGACTGGGGCATTGAATCGCTACGGCGCACGCGCCTTGATGCTGGATATGTGGCGGCCGACCAAGGCCGAAACGGAAGGCGCGATGATTTTGCTGGATATCGACCACTTCAAGCGCATCAATGACACCTATGGCCATTTGGTCGGGGATGAAGTGTTGCAGCATCTGGCGCATCGTTGTCGCAGTCTAATCCCCGCCAATTGCCGTTTGGTGCGTTGGGGCGGAGAAGAGTTTATGTTGCTGTGCCCTGATATGACCTTGTACCGCGCGCAATATGTGGCTGAGCAGTTGCGCAGTGAGTTTGAGCAGACGATTTGGCCGCTCAATATTGCGGTGACCGCCTCGTTTGGGGTGGTGGAGTTGGGCGTGGGTGAGAATATGGCTGATACCATCTGCCGCGCCGATGTCGCCTTGTATCAGGCCAAGCAAAACGGGCGCAATTGTGTCTGCTTGGGCTAGCGCCGCGGCATGATGCACCACGTGATGCATAAAAAGCCCCGCCGATAGGTGGGGCTTTTTAGTGGGCGGATGTCCGTGGTGATTTACTGCGCCTGCGGCGGCTCAGGCGGTAGGTGGGTATTTTCCAACCAGACACCGAGGATGATTGCGCAGGCACAGGCCAGTAAAATGGCCAAAAACCATGCCAGATACCACATATTTGGCTACCTCTTCAGATGGTGTGGAGCGCGGCGGTTAATGCCAGCGCTCCCACGCGTTTAATACAGTTGATGATCATGTTGCTCGATGAAGTCAGCATGTAAGCGACCGAACATCTTGTAGTAGCACCATCCGGTGTACAGCAGCACGATCGGCAAGAAAATCGCCACGATAATCAGCATGATCTCCAGCGTTTCATGGCTGGATGTGCCATCCCACAAGGTCAGACTGGCGACCGGATTGAGGCTCGATGGCATCACAAACGGGAACAGGGTAAATCCCGCCGTGAGGATCACCCCAGCCTGAGTCAGCGAGGCGGTCAAAAAGGCCCAGCCAGACCAGCGGCGCGCACTGGTGAGCAAGGTCAGCAGCGACATCACGACCGCCAGTAGCGGGAAGACCAACATCCACGGATGCGTGATAAAGTTATTGGCCCACGCCCCCGGCATCACCGCGACGCTTTTCAGCAGCGGGTTAGACGGGCCATTGGGGTCTGCATGCAACAGCAGATAGCCCGGGATCCCCTCCATCAACCAGTAACCGGCCAGCAAGAAGCAGCACAGTAGCAGCCAGCCACTGCTGCGCGTGATCATGCGCGCACGCAGGTGCAGCACGCCGCCAGTTTTGAGCTGCAAATAGCAGCTGCCTTGCAGCAAGATCATGCACAGGCTGAGCAGGCCACACAGCAGGGAAAACGGATTGAGCAGCGCCCAAAAGGTGCCTTGGTAGCTGATATGCAGATTGTTATCTAAGGTAAACGGCACCCCTTGCAGCAGGTTACCGAACACCACACCGAACAGTATGGCCGGTACCGCGCTGCCGATAAACAGACCCCAATCCCACAGGTTACGCCAGCGGGCATCGGCAATTTTGCCGCGATAATCAAAGGCCAGCGGCCGGAAAAACAGGGCGCTGAGCAAGATGATCATGGCAGCATAAAAACCGGAGAACGCTGCGGCGTACACCAAAGGCCACGCGGCAAACAGCGCGCCGCCAGCTAAGATCAGCCATACCTGATTGCCTTCCCAGTGTGGGCCGACGCTGTTGAGTAAAATGCGTTTTTCGGTATCGTTAGCGGCAATAAATGGCAGCAGCGTACCGACCCCCATATCAAAGCCGTCGCTGACGGCAAAACCAATTAAGATCACGCCGATGATCAGCCACCAGATCAGGCGCAGAGTCTCGTAATCAAACATAGTCATCTCTCCTTAGGCCTGTGGACGGCTGGCTTGCTCCAGCGCATAGCGACCGGTGTGCAAACTGCTGGGGCCCAAGCGGGCGTATTTGATCATCAGGTAGACTTCAGCGATGAGGAACAGGGTGTACAGACCGCAAATCAACAAGATCGAGAACCATAACTGGCCGGCGGTTAACGCTGAGTTAGCGGCGGCAGTGGGTAAGACATCTTGAATCGCCCATGGTTGACGGCCAAATTCGGTCATGAACCAACCGGCCTCGATGCTAAACCACGGCAGCGGCAAGCTGTACAGACAAACGCGCAGTAGCCGTGGGGAGTCGGCCACTTTGCCGCGTACGGTTTGGATAATCGCCGCCAGCATCACCAACGCAATCAACATGCCGCAGCCAATCATGATGCGGAAACTCCAGAACACCGGAGCCACTTCGGGGATGCTGCCTTTCATGGCTGCTTGGTACTGTTCTGTGGTGACGTGTGTCATATCTGGCGCATACTGTTTCAGCAGCAGGCCAAAGCCCAAATCGGCTTTCACTTTGTCGAACGCGGCTTGGGTTTGTGCGTTGTTTTGGCCTTGATTGATTTGCTGGAGCAGTAAATAGGCTTCGCGGCCGCGCTCTAAGCGTGGCAAGGTCTCGTTCATCAGTGGAACCAGCCCAGGCACCGGTTTATCTAACGAGTGGGTGGCTAAAATCCCTAATAAGGCTGGGATCTTGATGGCAAAATCATTTTTTTGTGCGTCTTGGTTCGGCCAAGCGACTAAGTGAAACGGTGCCGGTGCTGGTGAGGTTTGCCATTCGCCTTCCATTGCTGCCAGTTTTACCGGCTGCACTTTGGCCACTTCAAACGCTGAGCTGTCACCCAGTTGAATCGCACCGAGGATCGACAGCATGCCAAAGCAGGCCGCGACCGAAAACGAGCGCAAGGCAAAGCCGCGATCACGACCGCGCAGCAGGTAATAGGCGCTGATCGCCATCACGAACATCGCGCCGGCCACATAACCGGCGGTGACGGTATGGACAAATTTGACCTGACTGACTGGGTTAAACACCAGATCGCTAAAACTGACCATCTCCATGCGCATGGTCTGGAAGTTGAAGCTGGCACCGGTGGGATACTGCATCCAGCCGTTGGCGTTTAAGATCCACAGCGCCGAGATATTGGAGCCGAAGGCCACCAACCAGGTGGCGAGCAGGTGCTGGTATTTATTCAGCCGCTCCCAGCCAAAGAAAAACATGCCGACAAAGGTGGATTCGAGGAAGAAGGCCATCAGGGCTTCCATCGCCAGCGGCGCGCCGAAAATATCCCCCACATAGTGTGAGTAATATGACCAGTTGGTCCCGAATTGGAACTCCATGGTCAGGCCGGTGGCGACACCAAGCGCAAAGTTAATCCCGAACAGCTTGCCCCAGAACTGGGTCATATCGCGGTAGACGGTTTTGCCGGTGACCACATACAAGCTTTCCATGATCACCAGCAAAAACGACAACCCGAGGGTTAAGGGTACAAATATAAAGTGATAGAGCGCGGTCAGGGCAAACTGTAGCCGCGATAGATCAACAACATCCCACATGTTGACTCCTTTCAGAACACCTGCCTGTGACACGCATAAACGTGACAAGCCATCAATGAGAACGCAAAACAGCGAGCGGGGCGCTAACCAGTTGGGCGTTACCCAGTACCGGCTCACTGATGCGCAATCACTGGCAACAGGCGTCCCTTGCGGTAGGGTAGAGCGTTGGCGGAGAAAACATAGTGTCGGGATACCGCTTGCGGTTGTTATTAACGGGTTGTTTCTTTTTTGGGTAAACGCTCATAGGTACTACAAAATGCTACCTACTAATTTAGTGGCGCGATTTCTGCTGTCTTTTAGTGGAAAAGGTCGCCTAACTATTCGTTTCAGCTCTCATCATTGGCATTAAAGTGAATAGTTAACGTTTAAATCAATTTATCCATTGTTGTGTTGCGGTTATCGTTTGGTGAAATTGATGCGCCTCGGAGGTTGTGTCTGTTGCTTAACTGCGGGGTTATTGATCCCCAACAAGAAAGGATGATTTATGAGCGAGCTGTCTGTCTCTCCTTCACCCGCGTCTGGTGGTATCAGTCGTAGCAGTGTGATTTTGGCAGCGGATATTCTGCTGCTGGGATTGCTGTTGGCGTTTTTACCGTTTGAGCCGGCGGCCAACAAAGGGTTGGCGCTGATGATTTTTATCGGTGTGCTGTGGCTGACCGAAGCCTTGCACGTCACCCTGACCGCGCTGCTGGTGCCGATTATGGCGGTGGTGCTGGGGCTGCTGGAAGCGCCTAAAGCGCTGTCGATGTTTGCTGATCCGATTATTTTCCTGTTCTTCGGCGGTTTTGCCTTGGCCACTGCGCTGCACATTCAGGGCATTGACCGTCTGCTGGCCAATCAGCTGCTGCTGGCGGCACGCGGCCGAATGGGCGTGGCGGTAATGATGCTGTTTGGGGTGTCGGCGGGGTTGTCAATGTGGATCAGTAACACTGCCACGGCCGCCATGATGCTGCCACTGGCCCTGGGGGTACTGGCACAGCTCGATAGCGAAAAAGACCACCGTACCTTCGTGTTTGTGCTGCTCGGCATTGCTTATAGCTGCAGTATTGGCGGCTTGGGCACCTTGGTGGGTAGCCCACCAAACGCGATCGCAGCGGCCCAATTAGGCTTAGATTTTGCCGGTTGGATGAAATTCGGGATCCCAGTGATGCTGGTCACCATGCCGCTGATGATTGGGCTACTTTATCTGCTGCTGCGCCCGAACTTACGCCATACCTTTAAGGTGGAAGTGGAAACCTTGAGTTGGACGCGCCCGCGTCTGCTGGCTCTGGCGATTTTTGCCCTGACCGTGGTGTGCTGGATTTTCAGTACCCAGATCAGTGCTGCGCTGGGGGGCGTGAAGCAGTTTGACTCGCTGGTGGCGTTAAGTGCCGCAGTGTTGATTGGTGCCTGTGGGGTGGCTAATTGGCAGCAGATCCAGAAAAACACCGAGTGGGGCGTGCTGATGCTGTTTGGTGGCGGCCTGACCTTGAGTGCGGTGTTAAAAGAGTCAGGGGCTAGCGTGGTGATGGCCAATGGCATGGCCGATCTGTTTGGCGCCGGTCACTGGTTCATCATCATTCTGGCGGTGGCCGCGTTTATCATCTTCCTGACCGAATTTACCTCCAACACCGCCAGTGCGGCGCTGTTAGTACCGGTATTTGCGACTGTGGCTGAAGCGCTCGGCATGCCGTCGGCCCTGCTGACGCTGGTGATCGGCATGGGGGCGTCGTGCGCCTTTATGTTGCCGGTGGCCACTCCGCCCAACGCGATTGTGTTTGGTACGGGGCAAATTCGCCAAAGCGAGATGGTGCGCGTGGGGATTTGGCTTAACTTGCTGTGCGTCGGTATCGTGACGCTGTTTGCTTGGTTTGTGTGGCGTTAAGCGCCTCTGCCATGCGCTTTAGGCGCTAAGCCGCATCCTGTCACTACGGCAACAATTGCAAACACGGCAACCTCGCGGCTGGAATTTAACCCGCGGGGTTTAAAACAGCCGAATGTTAGAAATGGCTATGCTTGCATAGCCATATTCTTTTTAAGGTCTAAAACGCTTCAGCTCTCAGATTGATAATATGTAGCATATTTGACTAGTTGTCCTCTGGCTGAATGTTTTTATTTGGTTATCTTTGTGTGAAATCAAGGTGTGTTTGTGGGTGACCCTACATGCATACCGGCCGCAGGTCGTATTTTCACAGGGAGTTTTACCATATGGCCGATGTTCCTCTCACTCCGGCGCTGGGCGCAGGTGTTAGCCGCAATGGCGTCATTATCCTGCTGGATATGGCGCTGTTTGCTTTATTACTCAACGTATTACCGTTTAGCCCCGATGCCAACAAAGGCTTGGCGCTGATGGTCTTTATCGGCGTGCTGTGGCTGACCGAAGCACTGCATGTCACCTTAACCGCGCTGCTGGTGCCGCTGGTTGCTGTCGGCCTTGGCTTGTTGGATGCGCCTAAAGCGCTCTCTTCGTTTGCCGATCCGATTATTTTCCTGTTCTTCGGCGGCTTTGCGCTGGCGACCGCGCTGCATATTCAAGGTCTAGATCGCCTGATCGCCAATCGTCTGATGGTACTGGCGCGCGGCAAGATGTCGACCGCGGTGCTGCTGCTGTTTGGGGTTACCGCAGCGCTTTCGATGTGGATCAGTAACACCGCCACTGCGGCGATGATGCTGCCACTGGCGCTGGGGATCCTGAGCAAATTGGATAAGGAAAAAGACAGCCGTACTTTCGTATTCGTGCTGCTGGGGGTGGCTTATAGCGCCAGTATCGGCGGTCTGGGTACCTTGGTAGGCAGCCCACCAAACGCGATCGCCGCAGCTCAATTGGGATTGGATTTTGCCGGTTGGATGAAGTTTGGTCTGCCAGTGATGCTGGTGACCATGCCGGTGATGATGGCGGTGCTGTATCTGGTACTGCGCCCGAACCTCAAGCATGTGGTCAGCATCGAAACGGAAACTATGGTGTGGACACCGTCGCGCATGATCACCTTGAGCATCTTTGCGGTGACGGTAGTGTGCTGGATCTTCAGTAGCCAAATCAGTGCAGCACTCGGTGGGATCAAGCAATTTGACTCACTGGTGGCGTTAAGTGCCGCGGTGCTGATTGGTGCAACCGGCGTGGCCAATTGGCAGCAAATTCAGAAAAACACCGAGTGGGGTGTGCTGATGCTGTTCGGTGGCGGTCTGACCTTAAGTGCGGTGCTGAAAGACTCAGGTGCCAGCTTGGTGATGGCCAACGGCATGGCGGATATCTTCGGTGCCAGCCACTGGTTCATCATTATCTTAGCCGTGGCCGCGTTTATCATCTTCCTGACCGAATTTACCTCGAATACCGCCAGTGCGGCGCTGCTGGTACCGGTGTTTGCGACCGTGGCTGAGGCCTTAGGCATGCCGCCGTTGCTGCTGACCTTGGTGATCGGGATGGGCGCATCGTTTGCCTTCATGCTGCCAGTGGCCACACCGCCGAATGCGATTGTGTTTGGTACCGGTTTGGTGCGCCAACGCGACATGATCCGCGTGGGTTGGTGGCTGAACTTAGTGTGCATTCTGGTTATCAGTTTGTTCGCTTGGTTTGTGTGGCTGTAATCACATTTTTCTGTTCTCATGCAAGGAGCCTGCTAAAATGCAGGCTCTCTTTTTTGCTGCGTGGTTCTTCCCGTGCGTTTAGTTGATCGCGAATTTATCTTTCGCCACTATCGAGCCTATCATGCGCTGCGTGTCGGTTCGGCCTTCCTGCTGACCTTAATCCTGTTGCATTACGCGCCGCTCGGCCATAGCCCGTGGGTACTGGTCACCCTGTTGGTGGTGATGAGTAACATTCCCTACATGGGGGGGGTGTGGCAAAAGGGCTGGCACCGCATTCTTGGCACCTTGATTGGTGCTGCCGCCGGTCTGATTAGCATCAAAATGCAGTTGATTGCACCGTGGGCGGCATGGGCGTGGATGAGTCTGGTGGCAACGGCCTGTGGCTATTATGGCCTCGGCAAACGCCCGTATGTGGCGATGCTGTGTGGGATCACGTTGGCCATGATTGGCTGGGGCGGAATGGCCGGTGAGCAAGAAGCCTTATGGCGTGCCGCCGATGTGTTGATCGGCACCGTGCTGGCGATCTTCTTTAGCAGTATCTTCCCGCAGCACGCGTCACGCCGCTGGCAATTACTGCTGAGCGATAACCTCAAAGCGATGGCGCAACTGTATCAAGTGCACCGCTCGGAAGCGCTGTTACAGTCACTCGACAGCGAACAAGCCATTAAAACCATCTATAACCGCCATCTTTCGATGCGGCCTCTGTTGGCTCCAGCCTCGCGCGAGCACTTCTTGCCGCTGGAAACCCTCAACGAAATTCAAAACTTGCTGCGTCTGATGCTCAGTACCTTAGAGCTGCTGGTCGGCACCCACCAAGCTTATTCTGATGCGCAAATCCATTGGGAATTGCCGAAACTGAAAGCCGAACAAATGCAGCTGGCGCGGGCGATGAACGCGCAGGCGATGCGTTTGCGCGGTCAAGATGCATCGCGCCCGGATAGCGGCATGTTCGAAACCTTTGTCCAAGCTGGCGTGGTACCGCTGCGCGAAGCCGGGCGTTTGCCACTCAGTCCGTTTGGTTATCTGTGGCTCAATCGGGAGCTGGCGCGTCAATTTACCCGTTTACAGGGTTTATTGCTGCAGGCCGAGCCGCCGCGTAAGCGGGGTGCGAAAATGCCCACCACCGAGACCGACAGCGAGTAAACGCGTGGTATAGCCTACGGTCGTGGCATTGCGTATTGGGTACTTTCGCTCGCATAATAGACAGATGCGGATAATCACCGCGCGGTTGGATGCAGGAGAAGGATATGATGCCATTGCTACGAACTGGGTCACGCAGATGGTGGTTGGGCTGTGTCATGAGCACCTTGGTGGCGCTACCGGTGAGCCGCGCGCTGGCGGATGTTCCGGTGCTGTTTCAGGTCCACGAGGAAGTGATCTCACGCGGTTATCAGATGCCGATTGCTGGCCCCTATCCGGCGCAGGTGATCCCCGCGGATTGCGAGCAGTATTTGCAACATAACCAGTTTGATGTGCTGGGGGTCGATCCGGTGCATTTTGCCTTTAATCGCAGCGAGCTTAATCCGCGCGATCAGGCGATCGTGCGCTGTGTGGCGCGCGTGATGCAGCAAAGCGATCTGCGTGTGGGCTTGGTCGGGCATACCGACAGCATAGGCAGCGCCGCCTTTAACCAAGGCCTTGGCATGCGTCGTTCGCAATCGACCGCCCGCAGTTTGCTGAATAACAGTGCGCCCGCATCGCAAATTGGCCCACTGCGCAGTGCTGGGGAAAGTGAGCCGGTCGCCACCAACAGCACCGCCGCTGGACGTGCGCAGAACCGACGTGTTCAGTTTGTCATTGAGTAAGTGGCGCGCGGGTCATTACGCGCGTATCACTGCTTAATTACTAACGCAGAGTATTACTTATATTGTTATCGCCAAGCTTGTGATGGCTGCTCGTGTGTGGGTCGCCATCGGCTGATTATCAGGATGAGAAAACATGGTACAGGGATATGTAAGGCGCCACCTTGCGCGTGGTATGGCGCGCGTGATGGCGTGGCTGGCGGTGGCGCTGATGCTGGTGGCCACGCAGGTGGCGGCCGAGGCGTTGCAACCGGATCCGGCTTGGCTGGAAGGGCGACTGGACAACGGCCTGCATTGGCAGATCTTAAATACCCCACAGCGGCCGAACGATCGCATCGAGTTGCGCTTGCTGGTGCGTACCGGCTCGCTACAAGAGCGCCCTGAGCAGGCCGGTTATGCCCATTTCCTTGAACACATGGCCTTTAACGGCACCGCCCGTTTCCCTGAGCAAGCCATTCGCGATCTCTGGCAGCAAGCTGGGTTGACCTTTGGCGATGACCTCAATGCCTCCACTGAATATGACAACACCCTGTACCGCATCAGTTTACCGGCCGATAAGCCGCAGTTGCTGACATCGGCCCTGACTTGGCTCAGTGATGTGGCGGGCGGCCTAAGTTTGCAGCCGGCGCAAGTGTCGGCGGAGCGCGGGGTAATTTTGGGCGAGAGCCTGACCCGCGATAAGAATCAACGTTCGGCTCATCAGCAGTGGTGGGATTACCAAATCAAAGGCTCCGCGCTGGCCAAGCACGATCCGATTGGTGAAGCCGAGGTGATCAACAGTGCTACCCGTGAGCGTCTACAGGCTTTTTACCGTCAGTGGTACACCCCAGATGCGATGACGCTTTTGATCAGCGGCAATGTGGATGCGCGCAAGGTCAGTAGCGAAGTGGCGCAGTTGTTTGCCCCTCTGCAGGGCAAGCGTAGCGTGGCTGTGCCGCCGGCCGTACTGCCGCCACTGGCGGCCAGCCCACTGCAAATCAGCGCGCACAAGCAATTGAACAACCAACTGCTGTTGGTGTGGGACAGCGCGTGGCAGCCGCCACAAGACAGTGCCGCGTTAGATGCGTTGTGGCTGGGGGATTTTGTGCGCGGCTTGATCCGCCAGCGTCTGAGCGATGCCATCAGTCAGCACGGCAGTCAGCCGATCAGTTTAACCTTGGGCTGCAGTGTGCGTTATGCGCGCGAGTCGTGCGCACTGAGCGTGGAAAGCGATGCCGAGCAGCGGCAAAAGTGGTTGCAATTTGTGGCCACCGAGTTGGCTCGCTTGCGTCAGCACGGGGTGTTACCTAGCGAGCTGACCTTAGCGCATCGCTTGGCCAATGACGATCTCAACCGCTTTTACGAGCAATACGCCCGCATGACCAGCGGCGATTTTATTAATCAGCGTCTGTTTGCTCTCGAATCGGGGGCGCCAGATCTGGGACCGGAGCAGTATCGCCGTTTACGCGCCACCTTCTTGCAAAACTTAAGTTTAGAGCGGGTGAATCAAGAGCTGCAGCGCCAGCTGGCGATCGAGCCGGTCTTGGTGCTGATGCAACCGCACAGTGAAGCGGCGCAATCCGCTGATAGCCTGATGCAGGCCTGGCGCTTTTTGTCCGCACAGCCGCAAGCGCCGTTGAGTCGCAGCGAGTCTGGTGCCGCCGCCGCGCAGCAAATGCTGGCTACGCCAGCACAGATCGGCCAAATCACCGAACAGCAAAGCTGGCCGCAGTGGAAACTGAGTCGCGCGTTGCTGAGTAACGGCTTATCGGTGCTGGTCCGCCAAGACCCGCAAGCTAAAGACCGCATTTATTTGCGTTTACGCTCGCGTGGCGGTGTGCGTTCACTGCCGGTGGAGCTGCTGCCTGCCAGTCAATTGCTCGGCGTGTGGGGCGCGCACGGTGTTGGGCCGTTGGATCGCACCCAAACGCAGCAGTTTATGGATGTGAACCGTTTGGACATGTGGCCACTGCTCACCCTCAGCCAGCATGGGTTGGGCGGTTCGTCGGATGTTGAACATCTCGATGCTTGGTTGGCGATGGCGCGCCAGAGCTTACTGGCGCCGAAGCTGGATAATCAGGTGCTGGACGATGTGCGCACTCAGCAAGCCAGTCAGTTGACCCAGTATCTGGCCACCGCGCAAGGGCGTTTTAATCAGGCGCTGGATCAGCATCTGTTCCCGCATAACCGCTATGCCGAGTTACCAACGCCAGCGCAGCTCAAGCAAGTTTCACTGAAACAGCTGCAGGCGCTGCACCAGATCTTTATCTCGACGATGCAAGATGCCGAGCTGGTCGTGGTGGGGGATGTGGATCCGGCCAAGGTGTTTGCGCTGGCCGCGCGTTATTTAGGCGGCATTGATTTGGGCGGTGAGCCGGAGTGGGCGCGTTATCCGTTCTTATTGCGCCAGAGTAAACCGCTGCTGCGGCAAGACAACCCAGAAGATCGCACTTTGGTTATCGAGTCGCGCTTGTCAGTGCCGGCGATGCAAGATGATTTAGCCCACCGCTTGGCGCACGACATGCTGCTGCGTATTTTGCAGCAACGTCTGGAGAATCAACTGCGCGAAGCCTTGGGGCTTACTTATGGTGTGGCGGTAGACATGGATTATCCCAGCACCGACATGCAGCTGAATCTGCTACAAATCCGGGTGCTGGTGGCACCGGATAAGCAAGAAGACGCGCAAGAGGCGATAGCCGAGCAGCTGGCTTTGCTGCTGGATAAAGGGATCAGCGAACAAGAGTTCACGCAGGCGCGCGGCCAAGTGGCGACCTCGTTGCAAGATATCTGGCGGCAACCTGCTGCTACGGTGGAGCTGCTCAGTCAGTACCGCTTAGCCGGTTATCCGTTAGAGGAGGTGATGGACGTCAATCAGGTACTCAATGGCATTACCGAGCAGACGGTGCGCGATCTGATGCTGCATTACCTGCGTGCGCCGGGCCAGCTAAGTGCGGTGTTCGCGCCGCCGGTGGCCGCCAAGTCAAAATGATCATGCGCCTGAGCGCAGAGAGAGAAGACCGGTAGGGGCGAGCAGGCTCTCGCCCCTGCGGGCATCATCCCACCAGATAGGTGCCGGTCCCGAACGCGATATGGGTGCCGTGCTCGTTGTGCAGCTCCATACGGGTGACCGCCACTTTGTTACCGGCGCGGATCAGGTGGCCGGTAGCGATCAGCATCTGGCCACGGCCGGGGCGCAGGTAGTCGATACGCAAATCGATGGTACCGACTTTACCGAGGCGCTCGGCCAGCAGCGCCTCGGTCAGCTGCTCACCTTGGGTCAAGGCGGAGGTGGCGGCTAAGATGCCGCCGACCACATCCAAAATGGCGGCGGTTACGCCGCCGTGCAAGATCCGGTGGTGCGGATTGCCAATCAGCTCATCGCGCATCGGGACGCGGATCTCAACTAAATCTGCATCATTTTGTGTCAGCTGCATATCCAGCAGGCGGTTAAAGGGCATGTCCTGCATGAAGATCTGGCCGATAAAATCCCGCGCTTGAGCCACAGAAAGGTAGGGGGATGGCATACAGGCTCCTTATCCATAAGCGGTAATCGCCATTAATGTGATTAAACTGTTGCGTTAGTGTTTTTACTTTAAATCAGCGCTGATGAAAAAACACGCACAATGCGTCAGGCCGCCCACACTTTTTGCGACACATTTTTGCTCACACAAAAGTGCTTGATATTGCTAACAGCGGCAGCGGATTCCTTGTTAGGATGCGCGCACAATAAGCAGATACCTACCGGCAACCTGACCGCGGACAGGGCCGGCAACAAGCTCAATAAAGGCAGAAGGCAGAACCTAAAGAGGAGTAATTATGTCAGGTATGCGGGGATGGCTGAGTGCAGGACTGGTACTGAGCAGTGCGTTAGGCAGTGCCAGTGTGCTGGCTCAGGAAACGGATTTAGACGCTGGCACAGCGGTGCCGGCCAGTGAAGCAACGGCGAGTGAGTCAGCAACGAGCGCGGCGAGTCGGCCCAATTATGCCGGTCGGATTGCAAATTTGCTGGAGCGCCATGACACGCCATTTTTGCTGATCCCGTATGACACCAATTACATCCTGTACACTTATACCGATCGTCTCAACAAAGACATGTATGCCAACCGTGGCTACGATGCGGACGACCTGCGTAAAGACAACATCAAATTCCAGCTCAGCTTTGCCTTCCCGATTTGGCGGGGCGCGTTTGGTCATAACTCGGTGATTGCCGCGGCCTATACCCAAAAATCGGTCTGGCAAGCGACGAATTTCTCGATTTCCGCACCGTTCTTGGAAACCAACTACGAGCCGCGCATCTTTACCGCGTGGAGCACCGATTACAATCTGGCCGGCTGGAGCTTTAAAGAGCTGGAGTTCGGTTTCGTGCACCAGTCGAATGGTCGTGGCTACGATTATTTCGATGAGCAGGACGAAAAGCGCGACACCTCACGCAGCTGGAACCGCATTTATGCGCGCGTCATGGCGCAGCGCGGTAACTGGATGGTTGATTTAGAGCCGTGGGTGCGGGTGGACTCGGATAAAAACGATGACAACCCCGATATCGTCGATTACCTCGGCCACTATCGTCTACAAGTGGGCTATAAAGCCGGCGACAGCGTTTACAGCATGGAAGGGCGCTACAACTGGGATTCCGACAAAGGCAGCGTACAGCTAGGCTGGAGCTATCCACTGACGCCAAGCGTGCGCTTCTACACCCAGCTGTTCACCGGTTACGGTCAAACCATGATTGATTACAACTACCGCCAGACCTCGTTCGGGATTGGCGTGATGTTGAATGACATCATGTAAGTGGGTCAGCGTAACAAGCCTCACTCACTGGCTTGCCGACGTTACTGCATGCCGTATATCCGGTGCGTCGGCGGCGCGCAATGTGCTCACGCCGCGATCAGATAGCGACAAACGGCGGCAGTGTTTTTACAATACCGCCTTTGTGTTCTCTTGAGATAGGATGGCGGCGTGTCAGTGGCGGAAGTTTCTCCAGCTCCTTCAGCGGCCGCGCAGGTTCTGCGCGACGTGTTCGGTTATCAGTCGTTCCGGCCTGGGCAGGCGGCGATCATCGAACGGGCGCTGCACGGCCGTGACAATCTGGTCATCATGCCGACCGGTGGCGGTAAATCGCTGTGTTATCAGGTGCCGGCGCTGTTATTGCCCGGTCTGACCTTGGTGATTTCTCCGCTCATCTCGCTGATGAAAGATCAGGTCGACCAATTGCGCGCCAATGGCGTGGCTGCCGCCTGTCTGAATTCCACCTTAAGCCGCGAAGAGCAACTGCAAGTGATGCAAGATGCGCGTAGCGGCGTGCTCAAATTGCTGTATGTCTCGCCGGAGCGCTTGTTAACCGGTGGCTTGCAACAGCAGTTGGCGCAGTGGCCGCTCTCGTTATTGGCGGTGGATGAGGCGCACTGTATCTCGCAGTGGGGACACGATTTTCGCCCAGAATACCGTGCACTCGGCGAGATCAAACAGCGTTTCCCACAGCTGCCTGTGATGGCGCTGACTGCCACAGCCGATGACACCACCCGCCAAGATATCGTGCGCCATCTGGCGCTCACCGATTACGATCTGCATCTGGGCAGCTTTGACCGTCCCAATATTCGCTACACGCTGGTGGAAAAATTTAAACCGGCCGAGCAGCTGCTGCGCTATGTGCAAGAGCAGCGCGGCAAAAGCGGCATTATCTACTGTAATAGCCGCACCAAGGTGGAAGACACCGCCCAGCGTCTGAAAGCCCGTGGCTTGAGCGCTGCGGCGTATCACGCCGGATTAACTACCGAGCGGCGCAGTGATGTGCAAGAAGCTTTTCAGCGCGATGATTTACAGATAGTGGTCGCCACGGTGGCGTTCGGCATGGGGATCAACAAGCCGAACGTGCGATTTGTGGTGCACTTTGATATTCCGCGCAACATCGAGTCCTACTATCAAGAAACGGGCCGTGCTGGCCGTGATGGTTTGCCGGCCGAAGCAGTATTGTTCTTCGACCCGGCGGATATGGTGTGGCTGCGCCGGATGCTGGAAGAAAAAGAGCCCGGGCCGGTGCGGGATGTGGAAACCCACAAGCTCAATGCCATGGGCGCATTTGCCGAGGCGCAAACGTGCCGCCGTCTGGTGCTGCTCAACTATTTTGGCGAGAGCCGCCAAGAGCCGTGCGGTAACTGCGATATCTGCCTTGATCCGCCCAAGCGTTATGATGGCTTGGAGGATGCGCAAAAGGCGCTGTCGTGCATTTATCGGGTCGGTCAGCGCTTTGGTTTGGGCTACGTGGTGGAAGTGCTGCGCGGGGCGCAGAGTCAGCGGATCCGCGATCATGGCCATGACAAGCTTTCGGTATACGGAGTCGGGCGCGACCATAGCCATGAACATTGGGTCAGTGTGCTGCGCCAACTGATCCACTTAGGTTTTGTCACCCAGAATATCGCTCTGCACTCCGCCTTACAGCTGACCGAAGCGGCCAGACCGTTGCTGCGCGGGGAAGTCAGTTTGCAATTGGCGCAGCCACGCGTCACCTTAGGCAAACTGCGTAGCAGCGCCAAGACACTGTTGAGCCATTATGATCGTCAACTGTTTGCCAAGCTGCGTAAGCTGCGCAAATCCATCGCTGATGAAGAAGGGATCCCGCCGTATGTGGTGTTTAACGATGCCACTTTGCAGGAGATGGCGGAGCAAATGCCCACTACCGCACGCGACATGTTGAGCGTTAACGGTGTTGGCCAGCGTAAACTGGAGCGCTTTGGCTCACCGTTCTTGCACCTGATCCGCGAGCATATTGATACCGAATAGTAATAATCGAATTGTGTGCTCTCGATGCAGGTAGACATAAAAAAGCCAAGCATCATGCTTGGCTTTTAAGAGCATAGCTCGACGGTTACAGGCATGCCGGTCGAGCAACGCCATCGAATTAGTGCTCGCTAATCCGCGTCCGCGTATTAAGGCAAATCAAACAGCAGGAATTCGCTGTCACTGTCGGCGCTGATGTGCAGCAGATTTTCTTCCCACAGCGCTAACCCATCACTGTTTTCCAACTGCTCACCATTGACGGTTAAGCTACCACTGACCAGTTGCAGCCATAAACGGCGATTATCCAACAGCGTGTAAGTCGCTTGCTCACCTTGCTGGAGCATCCAGCGCCACAGCTGCATGTCTTGAAACACCTGCAATGAGCCATCGCGCGCATCCGGTGACAAGATCAATTGCGGCCCTGATTGTGGCTCAAAACGGCGCTGGGCATAGCGCGGCTCCAGCCCTTTTTGCTGCGGCAGGATCCAGATCTGGAACAGGTGCAGCAGTTCATCATTGCTCGGGTTGTATTCGGAGTGGCGAATACCGGTCCCCGCGCTCATGATTTGGAATTCCCCCGCTTGCACCTCAGTGGCATTGCCCATGCTGTCTTTATGGGCGACGCGACCTTGGCGGACGTAGGTCAGAATTTCCATGTCTTTGTGCGGGTGAGTCGGAAAGCCGCAGCCTTCATCAATAAAATCTTCGTTAATCACCCGCAGGGCCGAAAAGCCCATGTAGCTGGGGTCAAAGTAATCAGCAAAAGAGAAGCTGTGCCAGGTATCTAGCCAGCCGTGATTGGCATGACCGCGTTGCTCGCTTTTTCTCAGATGTAACATACACACCTCCCGGACTTGATGGGATCAGTGTAGTCCGCTGCAGCATGAAAAAAAGCGCAAAAAACGCACAAAACCTTTCGATTATTACGAATATTCGAATTTTACGCCTCGCCGAGCCAAGCGCGCATCCATGCTGGGAAACCTTTCCGTGCCAGGGACCGTACGCGAGGTAAAAAGGGGATGGCGGGTAACGGCAGAGATAAAAAAGGCCACCCAGTATGCCTGGATGGCCTGTTGCTCTATTGCGCGCTATTTACTTAGCGTCCCGCTCTGGGTGTGGTACCGCCCTGAGAGGATGCCGAGGCTTACAGGGCGAAGCGATTGGTCATCTGCTGCAGATGTACCGCTAACTGGCTCAGCTCAGCACAAGCTTGCGCCGTTTGGTTAGCGCCTTGCGCCACTTCATCCGAGGCATTGTGAATATTCACGATGCTGCGGTTCAGCTCTTCGGTCACCGAGTTTTGCTCTTCGGTGGCGCTGGCAATCTGGGTGTTCATGTCGGAAATCCGGATCACCGCCTGATTGATCTGCTCGATAGTGGCACCGGCATTGCGCGCCTGCTCAACGCTGGTTTGCATCTGCTGACGGCTGATCTGCATTGCTTGACCGGCTTCGGCAGCCCGTGATTGCAGCACTTCGATGATCTTGTTGATTTCAGCAGTTGAGTCTTGGGTGCGCTGCGCCAAGGTACGCACTTCATCGGCGACCACTGCAAAGCCACGACCTTGCTCACCGGCACGCGCAGCTTCAATAGCGGCGTTCAGCGCCAGCAAGTTGGTTTGGTCAGCAATGTTGCGGATCACGTCCAACACCACGCTGATGCTGGCACTGTCTTGCTCCAGTTGCTGTACCACTTGGCCAGAATGTTCGATTTCTTGCGCCACCGCTTCAATGCTGTGGATCGCGCTGTGCACCACTTTGCTACCAGAGCCAGAAGACTCGGAGGCATCGTGCGCCGCTGAGGCGGCATCGGTGGTGTTACGGGACACTTCCATCACGGTGGATTGCATCTCGTTCATCGCCGTTGCCAGCTGCGACACTTCGCTTTGCTGCTGCTGCATACCGTGTGACGACTGCTCGGCAATCGCGCTCACTTCTTCCACCGCAGTGCTCAGCTGCGATACTGAGGAGGTGATTTCGTTCACCAGCTGGTGCAGACCTTCTTTCATCTGGCGAATCGCTTTGGCTAACTGACCGATTTCATCGTTGGCCATTTTGCCGGAGTCCAGATAGTCACACAGTGCGCCACGTGCCAAGTTACCGCCAGCAATCTGTTTGGCTTGATCAACCAGCAACAGCAGTGGATCGCGAATTTGACGCGTCAGGATGTTAGCGAAAACCACCACCAGAACAATCGCCACCGCGATGCAGATGAAGATGCTCAGTTTGGCTGAACTAAACACATTTTCCGCCATCTGACGGCCTTCAACCGCATAGGCTTGGTTGATGTTCATCAGCTCGGTGGTTTGGGTATTCAGCTTCTGATAAGCAGGGATCCCTTGGGTCAGGAAGAAGTGGCGTGCTTGTTGAACCTCGCCACGGTTTAACATATCCATCACCTGACGGTGCAGACCCAGATAGGCCAACCATTCATTTTTAATGTTGTTATAGGTCTGACGTTCGTGGTCACTGTAGACCAGCGGGCCATATTCGGTCAGCGCACCATCAACTTGAGACGGCAGATTTTGCAGCACTCGCTGATATTCGGCATTGCGGCTTGGATCGTCATTGACCAAGAACATGCCCAATTCATAGCGGCGGAAATTACCCACTTCATCACTGATTCGGGCTGCCACGCGGATACTTGGCATGACATTGTCAGTCAAATCCAGTGATTCAGCATTCAGCCGAGTGAACTGCAGTAAGGAAAACAGGCCGATACCGATAATCAGCAGACATAACAGCGAGAACGCCGCAGTCAGCTTTTTGCCGATGGAAAGATGCTTAAATAACATATCACTATTCTCGTTTAGCAGAGGTGAGCGATCAGAAAGAGGTTCCGTAACGGTCGGAGAGAACCTCCGGCCGGTGCGATAAAAGATACGTTTATCCTTGTATACCGATTAGTAGCGGCCGCTGGCGGACAGAATTAAGCCAAAAGATATAAATAAATATGTCATTCTCGACACACTTTCGGACGAATAGTCACTAATGCATTGATTTATAATAGAAATGAATAAAAGTGTAATGGTAAAAATTTCTTTCCGTATACCTTGCACTATTATTGGTATCGTGGATTACATGACGAGTGGTTTTTTATTGGCGGCGGGTTATTGATGGCAGAGAAGTACGCTTTTTGCTGCCTAGGTATCTAGAGTGTACTGTGGGTTTGGTCATTCGATGCGATTAACACATCGCCATCAATAAAGCGCGGGTTGCCCAATGAAGGGCAACCCGCGCTTAATCACCGTTAACGTATCGGGAGTGCGTGCTTACACGGCAAAGCGGTTAGTCACTTGCTGCAAGTGAATCGCCAGTTGGCTGAGTTCGGCACAGGCTTGCGCAGTTTGGTTAGCGCCTTGCGCCACTTCATCGGAGGCATTGTGAATGGTCACAATGCTGCGATTGAGTTCATCGGTCACTGAGCTTTGCTGCTCGGTGGCACTGGCAATCTGCGTGTTCATATCAGAAATGCGCACCACCGCTTGGTTAATTTGCTCGATGGTAGCACCGGCATTGCGCGCTTGCTCAACACTGGTGTGCATTTGTTGACGGCTTACCTGCATCGCTTGACCCGCTTCGGCGGCACGCGATTGCAGCACCTCGATAATCTTATGGATCTCGGCGGTGGAATCTTGGGTGCGCTGTGCCAGTGTGCGCACTTCATCGGCCACCACGGCAAAGCCGCGACCTTGTTCACCGGCACGCGCAGCTTCAATGGCGGCGTTCAGCGCCAGCAAGTTGGTTTGGTCGGCAATATTGCGGATCACATCCAGCACCACGCTGATGCTGGCACTGTCTTGCTCCAGTTGCTGCACCACTTGGCCGGAGTGCTCGATTTCACCGGCTACACGCTCGATACTGCCGATGGCATCCTGTACCACTTTGCTGCCGGAGTCCGAGGCATCAGAGGCTTGCTGGGCGGCGCTGGCGGCATCGGTGGTATTGCGCGACACTTCCTGTACGGTGGATTGCATCTCGTTCATCGCCGTGGCCAGCTGCGAAACCTCTGATTGCTGCTGTTGCATACCGTGTGACGATTGCTCGGCAATGGCGCTCACTTCTTCCACCGCGGTGCTGAGCTGGGAAACCGAGGAGGAAATCTCGCTCACCAAACCACTCAAATTGTCTTTCATCTCGCGAATGGCAAAGGCCAACTGACCGATTTCATCTTGTGATGCTTTGCCGGCGTCGAGGAAATTACACAGCGCACCACGCTGCAAATCACCGCGGGCAATTTGATGGGCTTGTTCCAAAATCACTAATAATGGATCGCGGATCTGACGGGTTAACACTGTCGCCAGTAATATCACCAGGCCGATGGCCACCAATAGCGCAATGCCGACGTTCAGTTTTACCATCGAATAAATAGAAAGTGCAGAGGTGCGATTTTCCACACTGTAATCACGGTTAATTTTCATCAAGTTGGCGATTAAATCATCCAGCTCAAAAATGGTCGAACTACCGGAGGTCAATAATATTTGCTTGGCTTGATTGGTATCGCCTGCATGCAATGCGGAAATAAACTGATTGTGGATGTTCAGATATTGCGCCCATTTATTGGTGACGCGCTGATAAGCCTCTTGATCATCGGCACCTGATACATAGCTGGCGTATTTTTGCAACTCATTACTGGCATCTTGTTTCAGCTCCAGCAATTTATTCAGATACTCTTGACGGTTTGCGTCATTAATAACCAGTAAATAGCCCAGTTCGTAACGACGAAAGTCGCTAATCAGGATCGATGCTTCTGACACTAGCATCAGACTAGGTACTGTATTATCAGTCACTTCCAACGTTTCGGCGTTCATGCGTTGAAACAGTGTCAGTGATAAGCCCCCAATCCCGATAATAATCAGACAGAGCAAGGAAAAGGATAAGAACAGCTTTTTACCGATATTTAAGTCACGTAATGACATTGATTGCTCCAGCATAACGGCAGTGATATCGCATCAGAAATTGAATTTAACCGCATGCTCCATTGCTAGTTTCAAACATGATGCGTCAGGTCTATTTTCGATAATGTATTCAGAGAGAATCTATCGGATAGAAAAAAAGAATATTAAATGTGATCTGTGTCATTGGGATAAAAAACAGCCAAATATGCAGTGATTGGCAATTAAACCGCACGCAATGCAAAAAATAACGTTGTCGACTAAATTGTGCGACAAATATAAATATATCTCACTGTCATATTTACTTTGTTTTGTGTTTTTGCCGTGGCGATGGATTTATTGTGCGATATTCAATTAACTATCTGGTTCGATGTGCTTAATTAAGTGATTGTGGTGGTGTTTATGTCTAACTTTAACCTGTGACTTGATATAAGTGGTTATATCGAGAAATGTATCTGGCCGGCAGCGCTGGCTTGGATAGCCAGCGCCACGGTGTAGAGATGCGTGCTAAAGTGAAGAGCGCGCCTTATAGACTAAATCGAGCGATCGTGTGCTGTAGATTGTTCGCCAGTTGATTGAGCTCACCACAGGCCTGCGCGGTCTGGTTGGCACCTTGTGCCACCTCATCAGAGGCATTGTGGATGTTAACAATGCTGCGGTTGAGCTCATCGGTCACGGAGTTTTGCTGCTCGGTGGCGCTGGCAATTTGGGTATTCATATCGGAAATGCGTATCACCGCATCATTAATTTGTTCAATGGTGGCGCCGGCGTTGCGCGCTTGCTCGACACTGGTATGCATTTGTTGACGACTTAACTGCATGGCTTGACCAGCTTCTGCGGCACGTGATTGCAGTACCTCGATAATTTTGTTGATCTCAGCGGTCGAGTCTTGGGTGCGCTGTGCCAGCGTGCGTACTTCATCGGCTACCACGGCAAAACCACGCCCTTGTTCGCCAGCCCGCGCTGCCTCAATGGCCGCATTCAGTGCCAGTAAGTTAGTTTGATCGGCAATATTGCGGATCACATCCAGAACCATGCTGATGCTGGCGCTGTCTTGCTCCAGTTGATGCACCACTTGACCTGAGTGTTCAATTTCACTGGCGACCCGCTCAATACTGCCAATGGCATCTTGCACCACTTTGCTTCCACTGCCAGAGGAGGCCGAGGCCACTTGCGCTGCGGATGCCGCTTCGGTGGTGTTACGTGACACTTCTTGCACCGTGGATTGCATCTCGTTCATGGCGGTGGCCAATTGTGATACTTCCGACTGTTGCTGCTGCATGCCGTGCGCCGATTGTTCGGCGATAGCACTCACTTCCTCGACGGCAGCACTGAGTTGCGATACCGAGGAGGTGATTTCATTGACCAGAGTATACAGCCCCTCTTTCATCTGCCGGATCGCCAGCGCCAGTTGCCCCGTTTCATCGCGAGAGAGTTTACCGGAGTCGATATAGTCGCACAGCGCAGAGCGGCCAAGCTGCCCGTTAGCAATCAGGCGAGCCTGACTTACTAGCAGCAACAGTGGATCGCGGATTTGCCGCGTCAGCAGGGTGGCAAAGAACACCACCATGACCACGGAGAGCGCAATGCTGATAGCAATACTGACTTTCGAGGCACTGAAGATATTGTCTACATCTTGGCGTGCATTGTTGGCAAAGGTCTGATTAATATTGATTAAATCTTGTACGTGTGCGGTGAGTTGTCTGAATAGGCTGCGGCTTTGGTCGACCAAAATATAACGCGCTTGCTGCAAATCACCGCGCTCGATAGCGTCCATCATCTGACGATGCAGACCTTGATAGGCTAACCACTCATTTTTGATGTTGTTATAGATCTGGCGCTCCTGCTCGCTTTCCAGCAACGGCGCAAATTGGGCAATGGCATCATCAATTTGGGCGGGAATGGCGTCTAACAGCTTCTGATAGTCAGCCTTCATGGTTGGGTTATCGTAGACCACGATGATCCCCATTTCATTACGGCGCAATCGGCTGATGTGGCTATCGATAGTGGCCGCCTGAGTGATGCTCGGGATCACCTGTTCGGCCAGATGCTGTGAACCACCGTTTAAGCGGCTGAATTGCAACAGCGAGAACAGGCCGATGCCGATGATTAACAAACACAATAAAGAAAATGCGGAGGTCAGCTTTTTGCCGATGGAAAGGTGCTTCAATAACATACCATTATTCTCATTTAGCAAGTTTAAGCGGTCAGGAATAAGGCGCCGCAACGACAACATCCCAATGGTGCAACTTAATATATGTATCTTTTTGTATATATTTATTAATAACGGCTGCAACTGGGCAAAATTAAAGCAAAAAAGAAAATTTAGTGTGACAATTCGGCGTATATACCGTTGCGTTTAGATTAACTGATTGATTTTAAATGAATGATAAATAGACAGTGCCAGAGAGGAAAAAGAATAAAAAAGTGGTATTGGGGGAAGGAAAAAGCGAAGGGATATATCACTGGCCGCCATATTCTCAATGACGGTCAGTGTAAGCAGTATCTTATACGCCGACTGATGTCGGCGCGATATGAAGGGGGAATTTATACCGCGAAACGATTGGTGACCTGTTGCAGGTGAATGGCCAGCTGGCTCAGCTCCGCGCAGGCTTGCGCAGTCTGATTCGCGCCTTGCGCCACTTCATCGGAAGCATTGTGGATAGTGACAATGCTGCGATTGAGCTCATCGGTCACCGAGTTCTGCTGCTCGGTGGCGCTGGCAATTTGGGTATTCATATCCGAAATACGTACCACTGCGTGGTTAATTTGGGCGATGGTGGCCCCAGCATTGCGCGCTTGCTCGACACTGGTGTGCATCTGCTGGCGACTGATCTGCATCGCTTGACCGGCTTCAGCGGCGCGTGATTGCAGCACTTCGATGATCTTGTTGATCTCCGCGGTCGAGTCTTGGGTGCGCTGTGCCAGCGTGCGGACTTCATCGGCCACCACGGCAAAGCCGCGACCTTGCTCACCAGCGCGCGCCGCTTCAATCGCTGCGTTCAGTGCCAGCAGGTTAGTTTGGTCGGCAATGTTGCGGATCACATCCAGCACTACACTGATGCTGGCACTGTCTTGTTCCAGCTGCTGAACCACTTGGCCGGAGTGTTCGATTTCACTGGCGACACGTTCGATACTGCCAATCGCATCCTGCACCACTTTACTGCCGGAATCTGAGGCATTGGAGGCTTGATGGGCGGCACTGGCGGCATCGGTAGTATTGCGGGAGACTTCTTGCACGGTGGATTGCATCTCGTTCATTGCCGTGGCCAGCTGCGAGACTTCCGATTGCTGCTGTTGCATGCCATGAGAAGATTGTTCGGCAATGGCACTCACTTCTTCTACCGCAGTGCTGAGCTGAGAAACGGAGGAGGAGATTTCATTGACCAGATGTCCCAAGCCTTCTTTCATATCGCGAATAGCAAAGGCGACTTGGCCAATCTCATCGCGTGCCGCTTGGCCAGATGCCAGATAATCACACAGCACGCCGCGTTGCAGGTTACCGTTAGAGATTTGTTTGGCTTGATCTAGGATAGTCAGGAGAGGGTCGCGAATTTGGCGGGTTAGAACGCGGGCTAATACAGTAACGAGCGCAATGGCAATCAGAATACTGATGGAGACATACAGCTGCACCGAGGAGTAAATTTGTACAGCTTTGGTGCGACTTTCATTGGCGTATTGTTTATTAATTTTGATCAGTGCATTGATGGAATTATTTAGCTCGGAAAATTGTGTCATGCCCTGATTGAGTAAAATCTGCTCAGCTTGCGCTAAATTACCATTTTGCAGATTATTCATTACGTCCTGATTGATATCTAGATAGCGCTGCCACTGAATTTTTACGTTCTGAAACATCTGCTTATCTTCCGCACTGAACGCATACGGTGCGTATTTTTCCAGCTCGGAGTCCACTTGTGCACGCAGTGCGTTAATTTTATCGAAGTATTGGTTTTTTTGGGGATTATCTAATACGAGTTGATAACCTAATTGGTAACGGCGAAAGCTGCTAACGGCTTCACTGGTTTGAGAAACGATCATGATGCCGGGAACGATATTATCGGTTACGTCCAACGTCTGTTCATTCATGCGGCTAAACAAAGTGAGTGATAAAGCACCAATACCGATAATAACCAAGCCGAGTAGCGAGAAAGATAAAAACAGCTTTTTACCAATATTCAGGTCACGGAATGACATTTTTGTCTCCAGGAGAAAGCCTACGCCGCCACGACGGGGCGTTAAAAAACCATAACACAAGGTGATTTGTGCTGGAGGTATAGCGTAATAGCAGAACAGATATATCGGACAAATGTCCGAAAAATTTAATTTCTTCGACTATTTATTGCGGATTCATGAATAATCTGCTGATGTTTATATTGTCGCTTAACGCATAATTCACAGCCGTAATTGGAAATTTTTGAATCGATATGGAAAATTACTCAATAACTATTCCCGTGCCGGGGCTCAATTTTGATAATTTCGCCGAGCGGGCGCAGCCGGTGATTTCTCGGTTGGAGCTGCAGGTATTAGAGCGTCAATGTGATGCCGATTTGCACACTTGGCGGGTTGAATTTGAGGGTACCTCTTTGCTGCTGCGTGGCGATCATTATACCGAGTGCTTGTGGCTAGAAGCGCAGAATGAAGAGGGCGGCGACGTCTTAGCCTTTTTGGCGCAGATCCTCGCGGATGAGCGCACGTTTTGAGCTGACAAGCCCAGATGAGACGGTTATAATTTCACCTTACGCCTGTGGCTGCGTGCCGATAAACGCAGCGAATCAACAGGCTGGGTATGTATTTGGGTTCCCTCACCCCAACCAACAAAAAGGTGCACAATCAATGTCATCCTTCTCTCCTGCCCAGCAGCGTAATGCGCTGATCTGGCTGGTGCTGTTCCACGTATTTATCATTGCCTCCAGTAACTATCTGGTGCAATTGCCGATCTCCATTTTTGGTTTTCATACCACGTGGGGCGCGTTCTCATTCCCGTTTATCTTCTTGGCGACTGACCTGACGGTGCGGATTTATGGTGCCTCGTTGGCGCGGCGGATTATTCTGGCGGTCATGGCGCCTGCGCTGCTGATCTCGTATGTGGTGTCGGTACTGTTTTTTAACGGCGAATTTCAGGGCTTCAATGCGCTGGGCGATTTCAACTTGTTTGTCGCACGTATTGCGGTGGCCAGCTTTATGGCCTATTTGCTCGGCCAGATCTTGGATATCAATGTCTTTAACCGTCTGCGCCAGATGAAGGCGTGGTGGGTGGCACCAACGGCCTCGACGCTGTTTGGCAATGTTAGCGATACGGTCTCATTCTTCTTTATCGCCTTTTACAAAAGTCCCGATCCGTTCATGGCGCAGCACTGGGTGGAAATTGCCACTGTGGATTACTGCTTTAAGCTCATCATCAGCTTGGGGCTGTTCTTGCCTGCTTACGGGGTATTGTTGAATGTGCTGCTCAAACGCCTGACGCGTACCGAGCAGACCACCGCGCTGGCCTGATGGGTTAAGTCAGCAAGCGATAAAAAGAACGGGCAGCTGAGGGGCTGCCCGTTTTTATTTGGCTTTTGTAGATGCTGCGCGCTTGCTTATTGATTTAAGTATTGCAGCAGTTCGCTTTCCAGCACGCCGCGTGATACGCACACGGGGGTGACGGATGGCGCGGCGATCCGGCTGCCATCGCTATCGATGTAGTCGACGCGGCTGGTGCCTTTTAGGTTCACGTTGGCCGCGCTCTTATCCCCATTGGGGGTGATGATCAGATTCAGCTTCACATCTGGGTTGGCAATTGCCACTTTGCTACCACCGTTACCGCAATCCAGATATTTGAGGCCATCCACATAGTCTGCTTGGGTGACTGACAGCAAACCGGCGGCGCGATCTTGGTTGGTGGCGGCCAGATTGTGCTCTTTCAGCCAACGCTCGGCACGCGCCCAAGTCAGATCATAGGGCTTAGCTATCTCGCCATTGCTGGTGATCGCAACGGGAGTGGGTGGGGTGTATTGATAGTCCGCTGATTGCTGAGGCTGATTGCTGGCACATCCTGCCAGAACGACAGACATCACCGCCATTGCCGCATACTTTTTCATTACCATTCCTTGTATCACTGGTTTGGATATTTTGTTGTTATGAGAGGCTGGCTACCGGGCACTGAAGCGAAAACCGGCAGCGTAGTGCGCGGCATTTTACTGCTTTTGTAAGGCAAATCACGCAGATTTTACTGCCGACATTAAAAAAGATGATTTGCAGGGAAAAGGCCGGTTTTAGCAGAGAAAAAACGCTGTTTGGCACAGAAAAAGGGAATACAGAGCAAAAAGAGCCGGACCCGGAAAGGGCAGTGGTGTCCGGCCTCAGACAGGTAACTATGACCTAAGCACACAAGGATAAGTCCCAGCCGCAGAGCGGCTGGGGGGATGACACGGTTTACTTACACCAACGCGCTTGACCCGACTTGATCAGGCAAGGGCGCGTTAGCATTACGCCAACGCCTGCGCCAGCACAGTGATGGGGTGTTCGCAGCGTTTGCTGGTCGACATCTCAATCTGCCATTTACAGGTTTCGCAATCGGAGACCACAAAATCGACCCCGCTTTCCTCAATTTGACGGAACAGCGGCGCGCCGATGGCTTGCGAGGTATCGTAGTTCTCGCTCTTGAAGCCGTAGGTACCGGCGATCCCGCAGCACTGCGAGTCGAGCATGATGAGCTCGAGACCCGGAATGCGTTGTAGCAGATCCAGCGTATACGGTACCCAGCCCATTTTTTCCATATGACAAGGCGTGTGGTACGCCACGCGCAGCGGGGTGTGCTTGAGCTTAAGCTCACGCCCAGCACTCAGCTCACGGTATAAAAAGCGGGTCACCAGATCGATATGGCTGCGCACCTTGCTGTTATCTACTCCCAGAATATGCGGATACTCATCGCGCAGGGTAAACGTACAGGTAGACGAGGTAGCAATCACCGGCAGACCTTTTTCGGTTACCGCGGTTTCTAAATGGCGCACGTTGAAGGCGGCCTGCTTTTTCGCTTTGTCGGTAAAACCGTTGGCAATCAGTGGCACACCACAGCATTTTTCCCGATCCAGCAACTGCACACCAATTCCCATGGCGTTAAACACACGGATTAAATCTTTGCCCAGCTGTGGGTGGTTGTAGTTGACGTAGCAGCCGTGGAAATAGGCCACTTGTTCAGCAAACTGCTTTTGGCTGTCGGCGTGCTTGCGATACCAGTTACGGAAAGTGCCGTGTGAGTATTTCGGCAGTTCACGACGATGGTCGACCTTCAGCGCCGTATCCAGCAATTTACGCACCGGCTTTAAACCGGTGGTCAGGTTAACGATCGGCGCGAACGGGGTCGACAGCGTCCCCATCAGATCGGTGTGACTTAAAATCGCATCGCGCAGAGTTGGTTTTTTATGGCTGTACTGAGCGCGTGCGCGCTGGATGATGTCACCGATTTTCACATCCGACGGACACCCGACTTCGCAGCGCTTGCAGTTGGTGCAGTATTTCAGCGCGTCATCGTACAGCGCCGGATCTTTGAGGCGCAGACGTTCGCCATCCGGCCCCGCTTGTTTTGGCCCCGGATAGGCCGGATTGACTTTGGCCACCGGACACAAGGTGGTACAGGCGGTACATTTAATGCAGCTTTCAAAGCTCGAGTCGTGTGTCTGGCTCATGCGGTTTCCTCCTGCTGTTGCAGGATCTGTTCAGCGACATGCAGGGCGGTCGTCACCGAGACTCCCGCGCCGCAGCCTTGATAAATCGGATCATAGCCACCTAGCACTGCGCCGATGGCATACACATTGTGCAGCGTTTGGCCGTCTTTACGCACCCGCAGGCGGTTATCGACGCTGACACCAAACTGTAAGAATGGCTGGCTGGTCAGGAAGCGCTCTTCGCTCCACTCGGCGCGTGGGCCGGTTTCAATCACATCCAGCCCGAAAACCGGCTCACGGATCCGATCAAACTCTGCCACCAGACCATTACTGAAAAAGCTGCCGCTGGCCAGCACCACATCGCGCGCCTCGACCGGAATTTCTTCATGGTTGCGGGTATACAGGGCGGTCACACGCTGATTTTCGATGCGGGCGGACTGCACCTGATCGCCATTCATAAACAGGCCACCGAGCTGCTGGAAGCGGCGCTTGAGGGCTTGTTGTAAGCGGATCCCCAGCACCGATGGTGGCAGGGTTGGCAGTTCCAGCAGTTGCAGGCCGGTGAGGCGCTCTAATTCGCTACGCAGGCGGGTGTTCTCTAATCCTAATACCGCCGGCAGGATCACGGTCGTGGCACCTTGCGCGGCGCGTTTTAGCTCGGCGGCCAATGGCGCTAAGTCGGTCAGCTGTTCCAGTACGCGCGCCACGTTAACCGAGCGAAACTCACTGGGATTACGACGCAGCTGATCCAGCTGTGGTAGGGTCAACTGGCCGGTTAGGATCTGGCAGCCCTGATAGGCCGGGTATTGTTGCAAGGTGGCGGCCGCCATTTCCGGTTGGAAATCATGGAAGCCTTCGATACCAATCAGCGCTAAGGCTCCGCTTTGCGCCGGCAGCGGCAGGGGTTGTACCGGTACACTCAGTGGGGATAACCACGTTGGACGCAAACTGCCGAGCGGGGTCATGCGCAGATGGTTGTGCTGAGCCTCGCCTTGCATCTCGATATTGCTGGCTTGCAGCAGCTGCATAAAGTGCGCGACATGGCGCGTCATGGCGGCGCTGCCCATGCGGGTATACGGATGCTGCGGCGCTTGGGTGGTCAGCTGATCGAGCGCTTGCAGTGGCGCGGCCACCGCCGTGCCATCCGGCAGGCGACTGAGCAGATCCAGTGAGCCGGATGAGAAATTCAGCGCACACTGACCGGCGCTGATAATGGTGCAGCGCTGACCGCTGGCGGCCAGCTGAATACCGCAGGTCAGGCCGGCCAAACCGGCTCCGATGATGGCAACATCAAACTTCATTGCGGCTCTCCCTGTGGCAGTGTGTTGCTGTGTGGCGATTCGGTGTCAGGCAGGCTAGGTGGAATGTCATCGAGTCCACACAGACCTTGATACACCCAGCTGGTAAATTCAGATTCGCGCAGCGCATCGCCCCACGCAATCGGGCGGATCCCTTTCCAGCGCTCTTCGAGGAAGCTTTGCAGCTGGGCGGTGGATTGCTGCGCGGTGGTGGCCTTGAAACGGGCCATGGCACCGGCGGCGCGACAGGCGCACAGTTCCCCCTGACAAGGGCCCATGCCGACCCGTGTCCGACGACGCAGGTCAATTAAGTTATTCACCTTCAGCTCGTTAACGGCATAGCGCACTTCGGCGGCGGTCACCGCTTCACATTCGCACACCAGTGAGCTGTCGGTGCGATCTTCGGCAGCAAAGCGTGGTGCGCGATCGCCGTGGCGGTACACTGCCGAGCCGCGTAGTGGCGCTGGTAGGCTGAACAGTTTGGCGTGGGTATCTTCGGTGCGCTCTTCTGAGCCCGGTAATGGTTTTTCGGCCGTGGTACAGGTGGCGCTGTGATTGAGTTTTCGGCACACCAGATCCGAGGCCCATTCGGCCATCAAACGGTAGGTCATCAGCTTGCCGCCGGTGATGGTGACAAAGCCTTCCAAACCATCGCGCTCGGCGTGATCCAGCAGCACAATACCGCGGCTGACGTTACGACCGGACGGATCATTGTCGCTAGCAACCAGCGGACGCACCCCGGCATAGGCGCGCAGAATACGAGTACGGCCCATCACTGGGGCCAGTTTTTCCCCTTCGCGGATCAGAATATCCACTTCTTCTGGCGTTACGCGCATATCGTCGATGCGATCATATGGCACGCGGCTGGAAGTGGTGCCAATTAAGGAGATGGTATCGCCCGGTACCAAAATATCGGCATCGGCCGGTTTACGGCAGCGGTTGATCACGCGGTTATTGATGCGATGCCCCATGATCAACAGCGCACCTTTGGCCGGGAACATGCGAATGCTCAGATCCGCGTATTCGGCAATGCGCTGACCCCAGATCCCGCCGGCGTTCACCACGATCGCCGCATACACTTCCACCACCTGATGCGTTTGATGGTTGAAAGCGCGCACGCCAATCACGCGATCGCCTTCGCGGATCAGCCCGACCACTTCGCAATAAGTCAGCACCTGAGTGCCGTTTTCCCGCGCATCCAGCATGTTGGCGGCGGTCAGACGAAACGGGTCGACGGTGCCATCCGGTACGGTCACTGCACCGAGCAGCGCTGGGTTCACCGACGGCTCTAAGCGGATCGCCTCTTGCGGCGAAATTGCTTTGGCATCAATGCCTGCGGTTTGGCAGGCGCGGATAAAGCCGTCCTGAAACGCCAAGTCATCTTCTGGCAGGGTGATAAACAGGCCGCCAGTCGGTTCGATACAGTGGCGAGCAATCTTCTTTAAGATCTTGTTTTCACTGATACATTCACGGGCCGATTCTTCGTCAGTCACCGCATAACGGGCACCACTGTGCAGCAGGCCGTGGTTACGTCCGGTCGCGCCGGTAGCAATGTCATCGCGCTCTAACAGAACGCAGCGCAGGCCGCGCAGGGCACAGTCGCGGGCGACACCAGCACCGGTGGCGCCGCCGCCGATAATCGCGACATCAGTTTCGATTCGGGTTGCGCTATTCATAGGGTCAGGGTTCTCGCAGGTCAGCGGTTTGGCAACGAGGTACGCCGGTGCGACTGCGGGTAATTAGAAGAGGAAAGTCAGTCGCATGCAGGCGTTCAGTTCATGCGCGGAGTATCGCAATTTCGCCGTTTGAAATGTTTGATATAGACCATAAATGAGCAAAAACGAAATCAAAATGAGCGTTAATTAATGCTAATTTGTGATTTCAATCACCATTTGTCACATTTATATACAGTGTAAATCATGCCAATGCGCGGATGAAAATGGCGCGAACGAAAAAGATATGTTCGTAACTGATTTATTTTAAACGAAAAATTAATAATAAATATGACGAATTGTGTTTTGACTCACACCATTTACGAAACATAGTCACTATTATTGCGCTCGTTTACGAACTGCCAATAGGGTCACCTCTGTTCCTTTTACGGCATTCGCCGCGTAATCGTTTTCGGTTTCGCAAACCCATTACTACAAAATAACAGCCACAGACATATCGAGGATCCGAATATGTTGAGTATTTTCCGTCCTGCGGCGCATCGTGCCCGACTGCCGGAAGTGCAGATCGATAGCACGTATAAGCGTCTGCGCTGGCAGATCTTTGCCGGTATTTTCTTCGGCTATGCCGGTTATTATCTCGTCCGTAAAAACTTCTCACTGGCCATGCCGTATCTGGTGGAACAAGGGTTCTCGCGTGGGGATCTGGGTTTTGCTATGTCCGGTGTGGCTATCGCCTACGGCCTGTCTAAGTTCCTGATGGGTGCGGTATCTGACCGCTCCAACCCGCGGGTGTTCCTGACCGCGGGTTTGCTGCTGTCGGCGGCGATTTTCTTCATCATGGGCTTTATGCCATGGGCCACGTCCAGCATCGCCATCATGTTTGTCCTGCTGTTCTTAAATGGCTGGGTACAAGGCATGGGTTGGCCTCCTTGCGGCCGTACTATGGTGCACTGGTGGTCACAGAAAGAGCGTGGCGGCATCGTGTCCATCTGGAACTGTGCCCACAACGTGGGTGGCGGCATGATTGGTCCACTGTTCATTCTGGGCATGGGCTGGTTCAATGATTGGCGCTCAGCGTTCTATGTACCGGCTGCGGCGGCGGTGGGGGTGGCAATTTTCGCTTACCTGACCATGCGTGATACACCACAGTCTTGTGGTTTGCCGCCAATCGAAGAGTACAAGGATGACTATCCAGAAGATTACAGCGCCAAGAACGAAGTGGAGCTGACGGCTAAAGAGATCTTCACCAAGTACATTCTGCCGAACAAACTGCTGTGGTATATCGCCTTTGCTAACGTATTCGTCTATCTGCTGCGCTATGGCGTACTGGACTGGGCGCCGACTTATCTGAAAGAAGTGAAGCACTTCTCAGTGGATAAATCCTCATGGGCTTACTTCTTCTACGAGTGGGCGGGGATCCCGGGCACCTTGGTGTGTGGTTGGATGTCGGACAAAGTGTTCAAAGGTAACCGTGGTGCCACCGGCGTGTTCTTCATGGTACTGGTTGCGCTGGCGACTACTGTGTACTGGCTGAACCCACCAGGTAACCCAATGGTGGATATGGCGTCTCTGGTGGCGATCGGCTTCCTGATTTACGGCCCAGTGATGCTGATTGGTCTGCATGCGCTGGAGCTGGCTCCGAAGAAAGCGGCAGGTACCGCGGCGGGCTTTACCGGCCTGTTCGGTTACCTCGGTGGCTCAGTTGCGGCGAACGCCGTGGTGGGTTACACCGTAGACCACTTTGGTTGGGATGGCGGCTTCATGTTGCTGATCGGCTCTTGTGTGGCGGCGGTGATCTTGCTGGCGCTGACCATGATCCATCACAACAAAGCACAAGAAGAGAAGGCGAACGCTTAAGCGAGCCTAATCGGATAGTGGTGCAAATGCACCGCATTGAGCAATCAGTAACAATACGGCGGATTGTGACAGCAATCCGCCGAATAAAAATAAAACTGCAATAAAAATAACATGTTACATCTTTACCTTACCCTACACTGATAAAACCAAAGAGCGATAATGATGAACAAGACTCTGCTTGCACTGATGACCAGTGCCGTATTGGTGGCACCGGTATTTGCCCAGACCGGGGATAAAATTGTCGTCGCGCACCGTGGTGCCAGTGGTTATTTGCCGGAGCATACCCTGCCGGCTAAAGCCATGGCGCATGCGATGGGTGCCGATTATTTGGAGCAAGATGTGGTGATGACTAAGGACAATCAGCTGATCGTCCTGCATGACCATTATCTGGATCGCGTGACTGACGTGGCCAAGAAATTCCCAGGCCGTGCGCGCGCCGATGGCCGTTACTACGCCATTGATTTCACCTTGCCGGAAATTCGCCAACTTTCGTTTACCGAAGAGTTTGTGCTGGATAAAGATGGCAAGATGAGCCAGAAATTCCCGAATCGTTTCCCAATGTGGAAGAGCGATTTTCGCATTCATACGCTGGCCGAAGAGATCGAAATGATCCAAGGCATGAACCACTCCACCGGTAAAAACGTGGGGATTTATGTCGAGACCAAAGCGCCGTGGTTCCATAAAACCGAAGGCAAAGACATCTCCGTGGCGGTACTGGAAACCCTGAAAAAGTACGGCTACACCAAGAAAGATGACAAAGTTTTCCTGCAAAGCTTTGACGCGCCAGATCTGCAGCGGGTACACGATGAGCTGCTGCCGAAGATGGGGATGGATATCAAGCTGGTACAGCTGATCACCCTGACCGATGACAAAGAAACCATGGTCATCAACAAAGATGGCACCCTGACCAACTACAGCTACGACTGGATGTTCGAGCCGGGCGCGATGGCCAAGATTGCCAAGTATGCTGATGGCGTCGGCCCATGGTATCCGATGGTGGTAGAAGAGAGCTCCACCCCGGGCAACATCAAGACCACCATCATGGTCAAAGAAGCCCATGCCAACGGTCTGGTGGTGCATCCGTACACCTTCCGTCAAGACGCCGGTAAGGTACCGCCGTATGCTAAGAACCTGACGGATATGCTGGATATCTTCTACAACACCGCCGATGTCGATGGCGTGTTCACCGACTTCCCAGACGTTGCGGTAGAGTTCTTGCGTAACCAGAAAGCCGCCGCCAAATAAGCGCGGTCAGTGAATCTGGCGCCCCCTCCAGATTCACTGTTTCACTGACGAAGCCTCTGACATTGCTTCATGCAAAAAGCCACTCATGGTGCCGCTGATGGTATCGGGTGGCTTTTTTATTTGGGGGCTCCCGATGCCAGTGACTTACTGCGGCCACAACAAGCGGGTTAGGCTCATACCGGCCACGGTCATCAGCAGCGAGCCGCCTAAGTGCAAGGTGATCCCACCGAGTACCCACAGGGTATGGCCTTTTTGCAGCGAGGTGATCATCTCGGCGGAAAAGCTGGAGAAGGTGGTGAGGCCACCGAGAAAACCGGTGATGATAAACAGGCGCAAATGCGGTGATAGATGCGGCATACGCAAAAAGACTTCCACCGCAATCCCAATCAAAAATCCACCGAGCAGGTTCACCAGCAGGGTACCGGGTGGCAGATGGGGTAAGAGGGTATTGAGCTTGCTGCTGACCCACCAGCGCAAAGAGGCACCAAAAGCGGCGCCGCCACTGACGGCAAGCAACGAGCTGAGTAGGGATGTTTCGGACATACTGGCGATCCTGAACGTCATGCCGGCAATCCTGCCGGCGTAAATAACCACGCCGAGTGCACATTCGGCGTTAGCTACGCACGAATAATGCACACTGGCGACAATCACTCCCGATTGCAACAGGGGTCGACAGGGTGACGTAAGCCGAGTCTTGCGAACCGATTTTCGCGCAATTCGCTCAGGGATAACATGCACATGCCCGCCTTCCTGTTACAGATCAGGAATCTAGCAGGCATCATCAGACGGGAAACCCGACGGTTAAGGGAGGAATGCCATCTCCACGATGGCATTCAGTGTATACCGGGGTTTAGCGTGGAAACAAGATCAGGCGATAAACATGCGGCGCAGATAGTGCGCGACGGCCTCATCGGCATTATCGCCAATCACTTCTGCATCCGGCAGGGCATCTTTCAGGCGCTGATGCGCGTTTTGCATCACGCAGCCTTTGCCGACCATGCTCAGCATCTCTAAGTCATTCATGCCATCGCCAAACGCGATGCAGTCCGCCAGCGTCATCCCTTTGAGGGGCAGCACTTGCTCCAGCGCATGGCCTTTTGACACGCCGCCGGCCATCACTTCCAAGCACTCTGGCAGTGAGAAGCTGACATTGACCTTGTCGCCAAAGCGGGCGTTGATCGCCTCTTCCATCGGCAGCAGGGTTTCATGCGCGCCCAGATAAAAGACCTTGGCTACGCCATCACAATCGACCAGCTGCATGTTGCTGATATTGCAATGGAAGCCGGTTTCATCGTGGAATTCGGCCAGCCAATCGACTTCCCGATCGATGTGCCATTCGTCTTCACGGTAGACGTTGGTGATGATGTCAGGGTGATTGTGGGCCAGCGTCATCAGATCATGGGCAATTTCCGGCGCCAGATCGTGTTTGAACACCAGATCACCGGCGGTATTGTGTACCCGAGCACCATTGGAGGTCACCATGTAAGCATCAATCCCCAGATTTTCGCGGATCTTCGCCACATCTACGTGATGGCGACCGGTGGCGAAAATAAAGCGGATCCCTTGCTCGGTTAACATACGCAGGGTATCGGCGGTAAAAGGGGAGACCCGGTGATCCGGTGTCAGCAGGGTTCCGTCCAGATCGGAGGCTACAACTCGGTACATAAATCACACACTCTGATAGCAGAAAGGAGAAAGCACAGTATACCTGCTGCACGCAGCCAGTCTGTTAATCTGACAAATTTCATCCTGTAAGGTGATCTGGCTCACCAAAAGCCATGACATCCCGTTAGGTGAGAATGTTGGTGTGTGCAGGGTTAAGAGATAAACGACGTGCCGCTTATCGACACGTCGTCAGTAGCCTACCGTTTTGCTCTGTTGAGGCGCGAGTCAGCCTACATCAGTAGCGCGCAAAAAAGGCCAAAATTTGGCGCAAGGCTTGGGTGCGCAGCGGGTCTTGCTCAAACAGCAGCTCGTGGCGCGCGCCATCAATCACGTATGGCTGATTGCCTTCGCACGGGTGACCCGCCTGTGCCATCGCGGTACAAAAACGTCGGTGCGCCTCGTTATCGACCACCGAATCTTGGCCGCCTTGTAGCAGCAGCAGTGGGGTGGTCAGCTCGGGGGCGTGGGTGATGGCATCTTCACCGGCCTGCATCCCTTCGCGGATCCAGTGCAAGGTTGGGCCACCGAGTTGCACGTTCGGATTGGCGGCATACAGCTCACGGAACCACTGATAACGCGGCTCACTGTGGGTCAGATCGTTATTGGCAAACGGCGTGGCTTTGTACGGCCCGGTGCCTGGCGCATAACTTTCTGCCCAGCTATCTACCCATTCGGCCACACCGGTAATGCTGCGCGTTAGCCAGTGCGGCAGTGGTAAGGCGATCCCCAGCATCGGGGCGGACAGTGCCGCGGCAGTAAAATCTTGTGGATAGGTTTCCAGATAACCGGCTGAGACTGCGCCGCCCATCGAGTGCGCCAGCAAGAAGGCTTGTTGGTAGCCTTGCCCAGCAATCAGGGTTTGATAGACCTGTTTCATGTCGCGCTGATAGTCGGAGAAATCGGCCACATAGCCTTTATGCCTATCTGGGAGCATTCGGCCCGACAGCCCTTGGCCGCGATGATCGAACATCACCACATCATAGCCTTGCTGGAACAGATCGTAGGCCAGCTCCTGATACTTGAGGAAACTCTCCAGTCGTCCGTTGACCACCATGATCACCTGCTGGTGCTGCGGTGAGTGAAAACGGATGGTTTGTAGCGGCAGGCCATCGGTGCTGGTCAGGGTCTGTTGTTGCCCTTGCTGCCAAAACGGTGTCACCTGTTGCTGCATAAACTCGGGGTAGTTCGCTTCACGCGGCGCCGGCGAAAAGGATGATGGCTCGGCGACCGGCGCGGCCTGTAATACTGCGCTCATGATAAGAGATCCCAGATAAACTAAATGGCGTTTCATGTGGCATGACTCCCAGCTCGGAGAGCATGATGATAACAGAAGGCGCTCAGAGTAGTAGACGGTGCGCACTGCCGCAGCCCAATTCTACCCGTCGACCCGCTTACGGGCGGCGTAACGCGAACAGGGTACCGCGCCGGCGGTTCGGCGTCGGTCAGCGCTCGATGCGCAAAGAGGAGGACTCAAAGTCCGATTGCAGCGTCATGCTAGCCTGATTGGCGGTTTGCATTAGCTCGCGCAGCGCCATGGTATCCGGTAAATGTGCGTCTTTCAGCCAACCGGCATTGCCTCGCAGGGTAAATTGAATTCTGGGCGCATCCAATTGGCCGCTGACTTCCCCGTTGGCATGTAAACTGATTTCATCGAAGGTGCACACCGCTGTCACCGTTTGGCAGTGGACGATCCGAATCCGGTTATCCAGCGCCGATTGCTCGAGGGCGTTGACCTGATACAGCTGATCTTCAATCACAATGGCCACTTGCTGAAATGGGTAGTGCTCTTGTTGCCAGACTCCCAGCTCGCCTCCTGATTCAAAACTGCTGGCATTGGGGTCGAAGAAAATGGTGGCGTTGAAAGTGGCTCCGCGCGGATGGTTGAGGAACGGGGTGGCTAAGGTGCCTTTAAAGTCGAGGCTGGCGGCGCCTGCCGGGAGCAGCGCACTCAGACAGTAAAGAACCAGAGCAGAAAAATAACGGCATCTGGTCATTGGCATGCGGTTCACTCTCACAGTCAGTAGGGACACAGTGAACGCGGAATAGGAATGACGGCCCAACGCATACTGCGCGTTGGCTTGGTTGTCACTCTTCTTCGGCGTCACAGAGGGTTATCGTTGTGATTTTTCTATTGATTGTAACAAAGGGCTGCTCTGCAGACCGAACAAACAGCCTGTAACGTTACCTCGCTCTCAAATTGAAAATGTTAATGAATTGTTTTCAGGCTGCGCGATGCGTTTCATCATCTTTTCTCGCACCGCTTTCTCGTATGGCTTGGGATGTCGCGGCCACGGGATAACCGTTGCACAGCAGCTTACAAATCAGTCACACTAGAGAAAAATCGGTGCGCTTAACGTGGGAAGCTGAGTGGCTTAGTTGCGCCGTTCGCCGCGTTAGCAGTCAGGCAACAAGGAGGATGGCATGGGACAAATAGATCGGGTAGTCAAAGCCACCCGGCGTCTGGAGCGCTTGCTGCGCCAGCATTTTCATGCCGAAGGACGCGGATTACATGAGTTGATCACCTCATGCGACGATCGCTTACCGGAAGCGGCGGCGCGTAAATTGCGTTTTATCGCCACGGTGCGTAATCGCTTGATGCATGAAGATGGCTATCGCTTGGAGGATGAGCGCGATTTTTTCGGCGCGTGTCGCGAATGTGAGCAGTTACTTACTCCGCGCGCGCCACGGTTGATGTGGCTGCTGGCAGCCATTTTGGTGCTCGGCGTCACCTTGCTGTTTTTGCTGTTAGGCTGGTTTTGGCCGGTGTAACCGTCCGGCGTACAGCCAGTACCGGACGGTATTGCGTGCATCGGTTGCAGCGATGACTGCGGTCGTGCTTAGGTGCTTTAGGCGCTTAGCAGCAGACGCAGCATGCGGCGTAGCGGCTCGGCCGCGCCCCACAGCAGCTGGTCACCCACGGTGAAGGCCGACAGATAATCAGGCCCCATATTCAGCTTACGCAGACGGCCTACCGGTACTGACAGAGTGCCGGTCACGCAGGCTGGCGTTAGCTCTTGCATGGTGATTTCACGCTGGTTCGGGATCACTTTGACCCAATCATTGTGGGTCGCCAACAGCTGTTCGATGCTGGTTAAGCTGACATCACGCTTGAGCTTCAAGGTGAAGGCTTGGCTGTGGCAGCGCAGCGCGCCAACACGTACACACAGGCCATCGACCGGAATCGGTTGGCCGTCGATGCCCAAAATCTTGTTGGTTTCCGCCTGACCTTTCCACTCTTCACGGCTCTGGCCGTTATCCAGTTGTTTGTCGATCCACGGGATCAAACTGCCGGCCAGCGGCACGCCAAAGTTATCCACCGGCAGACTGCCATCACGGGTTTTGGCGGTAACTTTGCGTTCGATATCCAAAATGGCGGAGGCCGGATCGGCCAGTTCGCTGGCCACGGTCTGTTGCAGCATGCCCATTTGGGTCAGCAGCTCACGCATGTGGCGTGCACCACCGCCAGAGGCGGCTTGATAGGTGGCCACCGACACCCACTCCACCAGATCTTCAGCAAACAGGCCACCGAGCGCCATCAGCATCAAACTCACGGTACAGTTACCGCCGACAAAGGTCTTGATGCCTTGCTCCAGACCGCGCTGGATCACTTGCTGGTTGACTGGGTCGAGAATGATGATGGCTTCGTCTTGCATGCGCAGGCTAGAGGCCGCATCAATCCAGTACCCCTGCCAGCCGCTGGCGCGTAATTTCGGGTAGATCTCGTTGGTGTAATCACCGCCTTGGCAGGTGATAATAATGTCCAGCGCCCGCAGGGCATCCAGATCATAGGCATCTTGCAGCACGCCCGTTTTCCCGCCGACCATCGGCGCCGCTTGACCGGCTTGCGAGGTGGTGAAAAACACCGGGTTAATCAGAGCGAAATCCTGTTCTTCCTGCATGCGCTGCATCAGCACGGAGCCGACCATGCCACGCCATCCAACGAGTCCTACATTTTTCATCACGCGATCATCCTAAGCTGAGTGAGTGAAAGTCCGAAAATGTGCCGGCCGTATTGCCGGAGCACCTCTTTCACCTTACCGATTGCATAAGCCGGTGCAACCCCTGAAGGCGGCTTTTTACCGCTTTCAATTAATAACACAAAGAAAGTGGGATTTATCCGCTATTTATTGCTGGGAAAATGTGCATTTAAGCCATAAATGACCGGTTAAAGCCATGCGCGCTGCCCCTTGCATATGGAGCTTTACCACGGCCACTGGGTATACTTGCCGTTTGACTACACGGCCAACAGGCAGGAAAAGGCACGATGGAAATGATGTCAGCAGCGGTGCTGTTGTTTCTGATTATGGATCCTTTGGGAAATTTACCGGTATTTATGTCGGTATTGCGGCATTTGGAGCCAAAACGTAGACGTTTTGTCTTGTTGCGCGAGCTGCTGATTGCGTTGCTGGTGATGATGCTGTTCTTGTTTGCTGGCGATCACCTGCTGTCATTCCTGAATGTCCGCGAAGAAACCGTGTCGATTTCCGGCGGTATTATTCTGTTCTTGATTGCGATCCGTATGATTTTCCCTAAGCCCGGTGGCGTGACCGGATTAAAGCCGGGTGAAGAGCCGTTTTTGGTGCCGTTGGCGATCCCGCTGGTGGCTGGTCCGTCAGTGTTGGCGGCTTTGCTGCTGCTGGCAAAGCAGCATCCGGGGGAAAACATGACCTTGGTGCTGGCGCTGTTGCTTTCGTGGGGCTTGAGCGTGCTGATTTTGCTGTCGTCAGAAGTGCTGAATCGCTGGCTGGGAACCAAAGGCTTGGATGCGATGGAGCGTCTGATGGGGCTGATCTTGGTGATGATCTCCACCCAAATGTTCCTCGACGGCATTGCGCGCTATTTCCACTTGCCGCTGCCGGGTGTGAACCGCTAAGGCCGCGCTGACAAGGTACGTTATCCGGCTCTAAGTGATTCGAGATAGAGTCGATTGCAGGATGACGCCCTACGGCGTCATCCATCCCAGCCATTCTCACTGATGCTTAGCTTTGGCTCTGCGCTTGTTTGCTAAACTGTCTTACTATGGTGCTCGGCTATTGTTGCTGGCGCGGTAGCGTTGCGTCAGAAGGCGCTGCGCTTGGTCTAGCATCTTGCTCCAAACGGCGACGCAGTGGGATCAGCTCCAGTACCCCAAACAGCATCACGCGCAGACTGCCCGCACGTCCCAGCGGACGGCTTTTCCCCAGCAGGGTGCGCGCCAACAGCAATTGCAGCGTATGCATCACCAAGGTCAGCCCCAGCAGCAGATACAGCAGAGCGCTCAGGGTTTTCGGTGACAGCGAGTGCACCAGATTAGTCAGCAGCAGCCCCCACACTACCAGCATCAAGGCGCGCCCGAGATTAAGCCACATCGTCAGCCTCCGCAGGTGCCTCTTCCGTGCCACGAATATACAAGCGATAGGCCACTTGGCCGGCAGTTTTCTCGCGGTGTAAGCGCCAGTTGTGCGGCACGGGCAGGTCGCCGGCCTCTAATTCGGCCTCGACATAGATATAAGCCCCTGCGCTGAGCCAATTATTTTGCTCTAACAGGCGACAGCAATCGTGCAGCATGCCACGGCGAAAAGGCGGATCGATAAACACTACATCAAACGGCTGCCCCGGTTGAGCCAGATACTGCAGACTGTCGGTCTGAATCACCTTGGCTTGCTCGGATTTCAATAATTGCACGTTTTTTCGCAGCTGTTCGGCTACATTGCGCTCATATTCCAGCATAATGACTTCACTGGCATAGCGGGACAGCGCTTCTAACCCCAGCGCTCCGCTACCGGTAAAGCAATCGAGGCAGCGCGCCCCATGCAGCACCGGCGCCAGCCAGTTAAAGACGGTTTCCCGTACCCTGTCGGTGGTTGGGCGCAGGCCCGGACTGTCTGGGACGGGCAGTTTGCGTCCACGCCACTGTCCGCTGATAATCCGGATTTGACCGGTAGGATTTTTTGCTGTTGTCGGAGATCGTCTAGCCATACAATTTTTTGACCGCCAGGAAAGTGGTAAACTACGGGGTTCATTCAAGATTACATTCTAATTGCGCAGGGTCGTATTGCGAAATGACTAAAGAAAAGAAACGTGGATTTTGGTCGTGGCTGGGATTGGGCCGTAATAAAGAGCAGGAGTCTGTCGACGAACAGGCCACTGCGGATACGTCTGCTTCCCCAACCGAGGCCGTGACCTCGCCAGTCGAAGACCATCAAGCTCAGGCCCCTGCGCAGTCGTCGGCTGATTCGTCTGTGGCCGCTGCGGTGGTTGCAGAAAGCGCGGCTAACGCGCCGGCGCCAGTTGACAGTCAGCCTGTGGTGGCTACGCCTGTTACTGAACAGCCTGAACAGCCTGAACAGCCTGAACAGCCTGAACAGCCTGAACAGCCTGAACAGCCTGAACAGCCTCATGTTGAGCCGGAAGCCGATACTACGCCAGCGCCGCTGGCGGCAGAGGTGAGTGAACCGGTTGTCACTCACGCGCCAGAAATGGTTAGTGAGCCGGTTGCTGCTGTGATTGAGAGCGTTACTCTGCCTGCAGAGCCAGAGCCAGAGCCAGAGCCAGAGCCAGAGCCAGAGCCAGAGCCAGAGCCAGAGCCAGAGCCAGAGCCAGAGCCAGAGCCAGAGCCAGAGCCAGAGCCAGAGCCAGAGCCAGAGCCAGAGCCAGAGCCAGAGCCAGAGCCAGAGCCAGAGCCAGAGCCAGAGCCAGAGCCAGAGCCAGAGCCAGAGCCAGAGCCAGAGCCAGAAATTCCGCCGGTTGTGGCCGCGGTCGCGCCGGCACACACTGCAGAAGCAGAAGCAGAAGCAGAAGCAGAAGCAGAAGCAGAAGCAGAAGCAGAAGCAGAAGCAGAAGCAGAAGCAGAAGCAGAAGCAGAAGCAGAAGCAGAAGCAGAAGCAGACGAGCAGCCGCAAGAGCAAGAAAAGCCAACCAAAGAGGGCTTCTTTGCGCGCTTGAAGCGTAGCCTGCTGAAAACCAAACAGAATATCGGTACCGGCTTCTTTGGCCTGTTCCGTGGCAAGAAAATTGATGATGACCTGTTTGAAGAGCTGGAAGAGCAACTGCTGATTGCCGATGTTGGGGTGAGCACCACTTCGAAAATTATCGGTAATCTGACCCAGCATGCCAGTCGCAAACAGCTGCGTGACGCCGAAGCTCTGTACGGGCTGCTGAAAGAAGAGATGTCCGACATCCTGACGCCGGTCGAAGCGCCGTTGCAGGTGGAAGGCCATACGCCGTACGTGATCCTGATGGTGGGCGTGAACGGTGTGGGTAAAACCACCACCATCGGTAAGTTGGCGCGTCAGTTCCAGTCGGAAGGCAAATCGGTGATGTTGGCGGCGGGGGATACCTTCCGTGCCGCGGCAGTTGAGCAGCTGCAAGTGTGGGGCCAGCGTAACAAGATCCCGGTGATTGCCCAGCATACCGGTGCTGATTCTGCTTCGGTTATCTATGACGCTATTCAGGCGGCCAAAGCGCGCGGCGTGGATGTGCTGATCGCTGATACTGCCGGCCGTTTGCAGAATAAGAGTCACCTGATGGAAGAGCTGAAGAAGATCGTCCGGGTGATGAAGAAGATTGATGAGAATGCGCCGCATGAAATCATGCTGACGCTGGATGCCGGTACCGGTCAGAACGCGATTAGCCAAGCCAAGTTGTTCCAAGAAGCGGTTGGCTTAACCGGTATCACCCTGACCAAACTGGATGGCACCGCCAAAGGCGGCGTGATCTTTGCGATTGCCGATCAGTTTGGCATCCCAATCCGTTATATCGGGGTGGGTGAAGGCATCGAAGATTTGCGTCCGTTCCATGCCAAAGACTTTATCGAGGCACTGTTTGCCCGGGAGGAGTAAAGGATGATCCGTTTCCAGCAGGTCAGTAAAGCCTATCTTGGCGGCCGTCAGGCATTGCAGGGGGTCTCGTTCCACCTGCAACCCGGCGAGATGGCATTTTTAACCGGACATTCCGGGGCGGGGAAAAGTACCCTGCTCAAGCTGATCTGCGGGATCGAACGGCCAAGCGACGGCCAGATCTGGTTTGACGGCCATGAAATTTCGCACCTCAAACACCGTGAGGTGCCGTTCTTGCGCCGTCATATCGGCATGATCTTCCAAGATCACCGTCTGCTGATGGATCGTACCATCTACGAAAACGTCGCTTTACCGCTGGTGATCACCGGCAACAGTGCCGATGAGATTAAGCGTCGCGTGTCTGCGGCGCTGGATAAAGTCGGGCTGCTGGATAAAGCGCGCTGCCTGCCGATCCAGCTTTCGGGCGGTGAGCAGCAGCGGGTGGGGATTGCCCGCGCCGTGGTGAACAAGCCGGCGCTGCTGCTGGCCGACGAACCGACTGGTAATTTGGACGACGCCTTGTCGGCCAGCATTTTGCGGCTGTTTGAAGAGTTCAATCGGGTCGGCGTGACGGTGTTGATGGCTACTCACGATACCCAGCTGATTGCCAGCAAGCCGTATCGCCTGCTGACCTTGGAACAGGGACGACTGAAGGAGACACCTCGTGGCTAAAGCAGCACTGAAGAAAAGCTCAGATCCGCGTCCAACTCGCAGCCGTGGCAGTTTGCGCGAACAGTGGCGACATGCCTGGCACAACTGTCTGCAAGATTTACTGCTGCAGCCGGTGGCGACGTTTCTGACGGTTCTGGTGATCGCCATTGCGCTGACCTTGCCCGGAGTGTGTTACCTGGGCTGGAAAAATGCCTCGTTAGCCGCTGACCAGTGGTATCCGGAGCCGGAAATTACCGTGTACCTGCAAAAGACGCTGACCGACCCACAAGCGCAAGCGGTGGCCGATCAGCTGCGTCAATTGCCGGGTGCCAGCAAGCTGACCTATTTATCACGCGCCGATAGCCTCAATGAGTTTCGTCAGTGGTCTGGTTTTAGTGACGCACTGGATATGCTCAATGACAACCCGCTACCGGCCGTCGCCATCATTCGGCCACAAGGCGAGTTTGCCAGCGAGCCGGGCTTGAGCACCTTGCGCGATAAGCTGGCGGCGCAACAAGGGGTCAGTGAAGCCAAATTGGATAACACCTGGCTGGATCGCTTGACTGCTTTGACCGAGCTGGTGGCACAAGCGGCGCTGTGGATGGCCACGTTGATGCTGTGCGCGGTATTTTTAATCATCGGTAACAGTGTGCGTCTGAATATTTTCAATCGCCGCGACAGTATTGAAGTGATGAAGCTGATTGGGGCGACTGATGGCTTTATTCTGCGTCCGTTTTTATACGGTGGCGCACTACTCGGGTTGGCCGGTGGGCTGCTGGCGTGGCTGCTGGACAGCATTATCATCTGGCGCTTGCAGTTGCAGGTCGACAAAGTGATGCAGGTGTTTGGCACCAGCTTTACCCTGCGCGGGCCGGGGCTGGAAGAGGTGCTGTTGCTGCTGATTGTCTCGGGCATGATTGGCTGGTGCGCCGCATGGTTAGCGACCGTGCGCCATTTACGCGAGTTTGCGCCTAAGTAAAAAAACTGTTTCGCCTTTGGGAACTCGTAAGCGATTGCGCAGTCCAATAAAAGGTCTGTTTTGCGGCCAGCATCACGCTGGCAGCGCAACAAAAGCGTATCGGTGACAGATACACTTGGTTAAGATTCACCCTTTGCCCTCTGGGTAAAGTGCGCTACATTACTGACGGTCGATAGCCACAGCATGTCTGTCCTATCGGCCGCGTTTTTAGGCAGTCTGATTGCCGTAGGTTTAGGTTCATATCCGACTGTTTGAGGACTTTGCCCTTAGCGGCAGTCCGCCTAGCAATACCTGTAATACCGATCTCAACGAGAGGACTTAATGACACAAGATATGCAATCCATGACCCTGGTTCCGCAAGGCAGTCTGGAAAGTTACATCCGGAACGCCAACGCTTTTCCAATGCTGAGTGCAGAGGAAGAGAAGGAGCTGGCCGAGCGGCTGCATTATCATGGTGATATTCAGGCCGCGAAAAAGTTGATCCTGTCGCACCTGCGCTTCGTTATTCACGTAGCCCGCAATTATGCCGGTTACGGTCTGCCGCAGGCGGATTTGATTCAGGAAGGCAACATCGGCCTGATGAAAGCCGTGCGCCGCTTTAACCCTGAGGTCGGGGTTCGGTTGGTCTCCTTTGCTGTGCACTGGATCAAAGCTGAAATTCACGAATATGTGCTGCGTAACTGGCGCATCGTGAAAGTCGCCACCACCAAAGCACAGCGTAAGCTGTTCTTTAACCTGCGTAAAACTAAGCAACGCCTCGGCTGGTTCAATTTTGATGAAGTCGACATGGTGGCCCGTGAACTTGGGGTTACGGCGGAAGATGTGCGTGAAATGGAATCGCGCATGGCGGCGCAGGATATGGCGTTCGATTTAGGGCCGGAAGATGAAAGCCGCGAGACACCGCAGGCACCGGTACTCTATTTGGAAGATAAATCGTCAGATTTTGCCAACGGGATCGAAGAAGATAACTGGGAATCTCACGCCGCCGACAAACTGGCCGATGCGATGAGTCTGCTGGATGAGCGTAGCCAGCACATTATTCGAGCACGTTGGTTAGATGAACCGAAAGCGACCTTGCAGGAGCTGGCGGATCACTATCAAGTGTCTGCCGAGCGCGTGCGCCAACTGGAAAAAAACGCCCTGAAAAAACTCAAAGGGGCGATCGAAGTTTAATATCCCGCGTTTAATATCGTGCGTAGAGTCACTGCGCGACCTGAATAGAAAAAGCCGGCAGATTGCCGGCTTTTTGCTGTCGGTTGGACGGGCTCAGTTAATCGCGAGCACGCTGTTTTATCGCGCCAATCCCATCATCACGATGGCTAGTTAAGCCGTCATCGGACACCAGCTGTTGGCATCACGGGCTTGCCATCCGCAGGCATGCAAAAACGCCGTCAGCTCGGTAGGGGCTTCGGCGGTACGCACATCCATTTCCCACACGCTGATTTCCGGCACTAACAGCGGCGTTTGCTCCAGCAGATAGCGCCCCACGCCACGGCGGCGGGTGACTGGGCGCACCTGTAATTGCTGGATCTGACCGCGATGACCATCGCGGGTGACCCACAATCCGGCCAGTAGATGATCGTTAAAACGCGCCACCAGCAAAATCTCGGCATTGGCCAAGCGCTGCTGCAGCTGGGTGGCACTTTGTTGTGGCCAAATTTTCAGTAAATCGGCCATCTCTGCGGCGCTCGGCTGCGCCAGCCGTTCAATTGTCAGTTTCATCTCTTACATCCTGTCAGTGACTGAGCCGTTGCCTACTGGGCAGTTATCGTGCGCCAGTGTACTCCAGAGCGGCTGGGGGATCAGCTGTAAAAAATATGCCACACATTGTAAATAAAAGGTTACTTATTGCTGCGGCTTATGCCGCGTGCCACAAAAAGTCTGAAATATGTGACTGGCTCGCGTCAGCTGGCTATGCAATTCGGTTCCCCGCGTGATCAGGGAAAAAATAAACCTCGGTTGTCGACACTTTTTCTGTGCCGATAAATGTCCTGATTGGTTGGATTTTCCTGAAATGAAACGAGTGTTTGTTTTTTGAGCGTGGAGAAAACATCTGGATTTTTGCTTGCGCTACAGACAAAACGAAATCTTATGCTGCAGGTTCTGGGGTTGAGTGGCGAATAAATGCGCTTGTATCGCAACTCACAGTGATGTTAAAAGGTTGTGTGTCGGGCTGTGATTTTACGTATGCCGTGCGTTATCGGCCTGTCATCGCAGAAGAACAGGAAGTCCTTAGAATAATTACAGGCAGGAATCATCATGGTAATCAATAAATGGAATAAAACCGCTGGGTTTATCGCGCTCAGCAGTGCCCTGGCCCTGTACTCAGCTGCCAGCATGGCCGGAGAAGTCAAAATCGGGATTGCCGGTCCGATTTCCGGTCCAGTAGCCCAGTACGGTGATATGCAATTTACCGGAGGCCGGATCGCCGCCGAATTGCTCAATCAGACCGGTGGGATCAACGGCGACAAGATTGTCGCGGTGGAATATGACGATGCCTGTGATCCTAAGCAAGCGGTCGCGGTAGCCAACAAAGTGGTGAATGACGGCGTGAAGTTTGTCATCGGACACCTGTGCTCGGCCTCGACCCAACCGGCGTCTGATGTGTATCAGGATGAAGGAGTACTGATGGTCACGCCGGCCTCTACCAGCCCGGAGATCACGGCGCAAGGCTATGATCTGGTGCTGCGCACCATTGGTCTGGATTCTGACCAAGGTCCAACCGCTGCCAAATACATCATCAACCAGGTTAAACCGCAGCGCGTGGCGGTGATCCACGACAAACAGCAGTATGGCGAAGGCATTGCCACCAGCGTGAAAAAAGGGCTGGAAGGCGCGGGGATCCCGGTTGTGGCCTTTGAAGGTGTGACCTCTGGCGACAAAGATTTCTCTGCCTTGCTGGCCAAACTCAAGCAGCAAAATGTCGATTTTGTTTACTACGGCGGTTACCACCCAGAGCTGGGGCTGTTACTGCGCCAAGCGCAAGCGGCAGGTCTGAAAGCGCGCTTTATGGGTCCAGAAGGGGTGGGTAACAAGGAGATCTCCAGCATTGCCGGCCCGGCTTCCGAAGGGTTGCTGGTAACGTTGCCGAAGAAATACGACCAAGACCCAGCGAACCAGCCGATTGTTGACGCGCTGAAGGCCAAGAAGTGGGACAGCACCGGCCCGTTCGTGTGGACGACCTATGCTGCGATGCAAGCGATCAGTGAAGGCATCAAACGTGCCGGTAGCACAGAGCCTGAAGCGGTGGCTAAAGCGCTGCGCAGTGCGCCAGTGAATACCGTGATGGGCCCGCTGACGTGGGATGAAAAAGGCGACCTGAAAGGCTTCGAGTTCGGGGTGTTTGAGTGGCACGCAGACGGCACCTCTAGTGCGAAATAAAGGGTGATATCCGTTGGCAGTCACCCGTGCGGGTGACTGCCCGTGTCAGCGGCCCGTATAGGCGGGCGGCGGCGAACAGGGAACAAGTTCCGCAAAACGACAATACCGATCGGTGTTTAGCATGGCGAGTGGCCATGTACTGAGCGGAAAGATAAGGAACGTCGTATGTCCGAGCAATTTTTCTATTTTGTACAACAGCTGCTGAACGGCCTGACCATCGGCAGTACCTATGCCTTGATCGCCATCGGGTACACCATGGTGTACGGCATCATCGGCATGATCAACTTTGCCCATGGTGAGGTGTACATGATTGGCAGCTATATCGCTTTTTTGGTGATTGGCTTGCTGATGATGTTAGGGATTGACTCCAGTGTGCTGCTGATTGGCGCCGCCTTCTTGGTGGCGATCGTGATCACCAGCGCCTACGGCTGGAGTATCGAGCGGGTCGCCTACCGACCGGTGCGCCATTCCAAACGTTTGATCGCGCTCATTTCGGCTATCGGGATGTCGATTTTCCTGCAAAACTATGTCCGTCTGGCGCAAGGCTCGCGTAGCCTGACTATCCCGCATCTGCTACCGGGCAATTGGGAGCTGGGTGGTAGCGGCCAGATGACCCTCAGTTACATGCAAGTGCTGATCTGGGTCGTCACCTTGGTCAGTATGTTAGCCCTCAGTCAGTTTATCCGTCACTCGCGCATGGGGCGAGCTTGCCGCGCCTGCGCGGAAGACATCAAGATGACCAACTTGCTCGGTATCGATACCAATCAGGTGATTGCGCTGACCTTTGTTATTGGCGCGGCGATGGCGGCGGTGGCCGGTGTGCTGCTGGGCACCTACTACGGGGTCGTCAACCCGTATGTCGGCTTTATGGCTGGGCTGAAAGCCTTTACCGCGGCGGTGTTGGGCGGCATTGGCAGTATTCCGGGCGCCATGCTGGGTGGTTTGCTGCTCGGCGTGGTGGAAGCGTTGACCGCCGGTTATATCAGCACCGAATACAAAGATGTGATGGCGTTTGCGTTACTGATCAGCGTGTTGCTGTTTATGCCGAGCGGCATTTTAGGGCGGCCTGAAGTGGAGAAGGTGTAATGAAACGGACGTTCATGCATGCACTGTTATCGGCCGGCATGTTAGTGGTGCTGACTTTTATGCTGATGGGCCTGCGCCTGACCAACGAAGGTGGGCAAGTGATCGTCAGTGGCGCGGAGCCGGCGCAAGTGCGCTGGATTTTTCTCGGTGCGGCGCTGGTTTTTGTGGTGCAGTTACTGCGCCCGTGGTTGAGCGGCTATTGGCAGCGAGCCAAGCAGCGCCTGCCGGTGGTGGAGTTACCGGCGCTGGATCTGAGCCGGCATCCGCAACGTTCACGCTTTTGGTTGCTGCTGGTGTTGGGGCTGGCGCTGCTGTTCCCATTTTTGGTGTCACGTAGCGCCGTGGATATCGCCACTTTAACCTTGATTTACGTGATGCTGGGCTTAGGCCTGAACGTGGTGGTGGGATTGGCGGGCTTACTCGATCTGGGGTATGTCGGTTTTTACGCGGTGGGCGCCTATAGCTACGCTTTGCTGAACAGCTATCTGGGTTTTAGCTTCTGGGAAGCCTTGCCGATTGCCGGTTTGCTGGCGGCACTGTTTGGTTTTTTGCTGGGATTTCCGGTGCTGCGGTTACGCGGTGATTATCTGGCGATTGTGACACTCGGCTTTGGCGAGATCATCCGGATTTTGCTGCTGAACTTAACGGAGATCACCGGCGGCCCGAATGGGATCGGCCAGATCCCGAAGCCTACTTTGTTCGGTTTGGAGTTTAACCGCACGGTAAAAGATGGCGGCTGGGAGACGTTCCATCAGTTTTTTGGCTTGCCTTACAGCGGTGACAGCAAAGTGATCTTCTTGTATCTGATGGCGCTGTTGCTGGTGTTGCTGACGTTGCTGGTGGTGTATCGCTTACTGCGTATGCCGTTGGGGCGGGCGTGGGAAGCGCTGCGCGAAGATGAGATTGCTTGCCGTTCTCTGGGGCTGAATCCCACCATTATCAAACTGACTGCCTTTACCATTGGTGCCACCTTTGCCGGTTTTGCGGGCAGTTTTTTTGCCGCGCGGCAAGGCTTTATCAGTCCGGAGTCCTTCACCTTTATCGAGTCGGCCATCATTTTGGCGATTGTGGTGTTAGGTGGCATGGGCTCCCAAGTGGGGGTGATTTTGGCTGCGGTGGTGATGACCGTATTGCCAGAGTTAGCGCGTCAGTTTGATGAGTACCGGATGCTGCTGTTTGGATTGATGATGGTGCTGATGATGGTGTGGCGACCACAAGGCTTATTGCCGATGCAGCGTCCGCATCTGTCACTGCCCGATTCTCCCGAAGAGCCGCAGGCGGCGTCGCGCGCAGTAGGAGAGCAAGCATGAGTGCATTATTACAAGTCACGGATTTGAGCATGCGCTTTGGTGGCCTGCTGGCGGTGAACGGCGTGGCCTTGGAGCTGCATCCCGGTGAGATTATCTCGGTCATCGGCCCAAACGGGGCCGGTAAGACCACCATCTTTAACTGTTTGACCGGTTTTTATCGCCCCTCTGGTGGGCAGATTTTACTGCAAGGAACGCCGATTCAACATTTGCCGGGGCATCAAATTGCCCGCTTGGGCGTGGTGCGCACTTTCCAGCACGTGCGGCTGTTTAAAGAGATGACGGCGGTGGAAAACCTGTTGGTGGCGCAGCATCGTCATCTGCATACCGGTTTATTCGGCGGCCTGTTTAAAACCCGTGCCTTTCGCGCGGCGGAAGCGCAGGCGCTGGCCACGGCTGAATATTGGCTGCAAAAAATCGGCCTGACGGAGCATGCTAACCGCATGGCCGGTAATCTGGCTTATGGCCAGCAGCGTTTGCTGGAGATTGCCCGCTGTATGGTGACGCGGCCAAAAGTGTTGATGCTGGATGAGCCGGCGGCCGGTTTAAACCCGAAAGAGACCGAAGCGCTGGATGCCTTGATCCTCGATTTGCGCGCGAACCATGATGTGGCGATTTTGTTGATTGAGCACGACATGAAGTTGGTGATGGGGATCTCCGATCGCATCTATGTGGTCAATCAGGGCACCCCGCTGGCAAGCGGCACCCCTGCGCAGATCCGGCATCATCCAGATGTGATCCGCGCCTATCTGGGGGAAGCATGATGCGGCGAGGAGAGCAAAAACCGCGCCTCACGCAGTGCACATGGTTAAACTGTGAGCCAAGAAGTGCGCCGAGAAGAATGCTAAGAAGAACAAAAAGCCCCACAAGGAGGATGTATGCTGGAGCTGCGTAATGTCTGTGCCCATTATGGAAAGATCCAAGCCCTGCACGATATCAGTATGCACATCAATCAAGGCGAGATTGTGAGCCTGATTGGCGCCAATGGTGCGGGAAAAACCACGCTGTTGGGCGCAATTTGTGGCGAGCCTGCGGCCAGTGGTGGCCAAATTTTGCTGGAAGGCACCGATATCAGTGGCTGGCCGACCGCGCAAATCATGCGTTCGTCCTTGGCGATTGTGCCGGAAGGACGGCGGGTATTTGCGCGGCTTACGGTGGAAGAGAATTTGGCGATGGGCGGCTTTTATACGGCCAAAGAGGATTACCGGCGGATTTTGGCTCACGTATACGAGCTGTTCCCGCGTTTGTATGAGCGGCGCGAACAACGTGCGGGCACCATGTCCGGCGGTGAGCAGCAAATGTTGGCGATTGGGCGTGCGCTGATGGCTAAACCGCGGCTGTTATTGCTCGATGAGCCCTCGTTAGGTCTGGCACCGATTATCATCCAGCAGATTTTCAGCATTATCGAGCAGCTGCGCCGCGAAGGGATGACTATCTTCTTGGTAGAGCAAAATGCCAATCAGGCGCTCAAGTTATCCGATCGCGGTTATGTGCTGGAAAATGGGCATGTGGTACTCAGCGGCACTGGCGCGGAATTGCTGGCGAACCCGGCCGTGTGTGAAGCTTATCTGGGGGCGTGAGGCCATCGGCGCGAAGAGATATCTATCGGTTCAAAGAGATACAGCGTATTTAGAAAGAAAAAAGCCGTCGCATTGCGACGGCTTTGTTGTCTGTTTTTTATCTGCTTTTATGTCTCGGCGCCGTATCCCAGTTAAGGTAAATCACGCTGCGCCACATCGGTATCTGAACGGTGACGGTTGATGTGGGCGAAGGTGTATTCCTTGTAGCTTAAAAACAGCATCAAGGCACACGGTAAAATCAGGCACAAGAAACGGTCTTGGGCAAAGCCATAGGCGGCCACAGTAATCCCCAAAATGAAACTGACCACTGACCAGAACAGACTCCACAGCAAGGCTTGCTCTTCGCGTCGGCTTTGGCCGCAATAAGGCTCGCTGGTGGCAAAAAACTCGGTCAGACGGATGGTCAGCTGGATCAAATTCCCAGTCGCGGTCGCGGTACCAATGCGATGACGCAGCATCAAGCGCGAAATCGCACAGTGGATCCCCATGGCTGTCACCCCCAGCAAGCTGGTCAGCAAGAGCCAGAAATTATCGCTGTCCGGCTCGGCCTTGAGAGTGTGGCCGCAAATCATAAATAAAAACAGCAATACGGTTTCCGCCATATACCAGCGCGCTTTATAAAAAATACTGTGCTGATTTTGGCGGGTGAAACTGTAGGTCACCACCGCCATCGCCAGCATAAAGCAAACTACTGCGCTGACGGCCAGCCACAAGGTGGTTGCCAATGGGGCGCTGGCGACGATCAAGCTCTGGATAATACTGGATGTGAACAGACCGCTTAAGCCGATAAAACCGACGGTATCGATATAACCGGCAATCCACGACAACAGCACGGGCTCTAGCAGGAAGGGTTCCTTACGGGGGAATTCCATAGAAGCACCTCGATACTCCGTATGCAAGGGATGACATGACCGACAACGCGGTCGTCACCAATAATTGGGATTAACAAACCACTGTGGTACCCGCTCTACGTGAAGCTGCTTGAACTGTGCCGCCTGTGATTATACGAACAGTAGTTTTACACAGTAACTTTACGTAGCGAGGGTAATGCGTAGTGTTCAGGCTAGCGGGAGTGACCCAATAGCGCTGTGATTACATTAGCGTTTTTCACATGTACAAGGGTTAAAACTTGTAATCATTCTTGAGAGTCCACACAGTTCATCGGGTTGGTGCTAAGCCCGAATCCGGTACAATGCGGCGATAGCGGATAATCCTATTTGCTCCGGCCAAACGTTGGCCGTCGGTGGTGGTTTACAGAGGTGAGCATGACGCAATTTCAGTTTATTTCGGTCGAACAGGCGCTACAAAAGTTGCAGGCTGAGCAGGCGGTTTTGGTCGATATTCGCGATCCACAAAGTTTTGCCGCTGCCCATGCGCCACAGGCATTTCACCTGACCAATCAATCCTTGCTACCTTTTATGCAACAGACTGATTTTGCGATGCCGGTGATTGTGATGTGTTATCACGGCAACAGCAGTCAGGGCGCAGCACAATATCTTGTTAATCAGGGCTTTGATGAGGTATACAGTCTCAATGGCGGCTTTGAAGCCTGGCGTAAAGTGGCGCCAGTGGTGAGCGATCCGCTTCAGCCAGAATAACCGGACGTCGTTCCGGTTTGTTACGGGAACGTCTTTATGCTGTTTTTAATTCATCTGCCTAACCCGCGTCTGGCGCAGGCTTACATTGATTATATGGCCACGCGCGGCGTGCGCATTGAGCTGCGTCCAGAGCCGGAAGGGTATGCTCTGTATGTGCTCGATCCGGCGCAGGAAAGTCTAGCGCAGCAGGAGCTGGCGGCTTTCTTGCACAATCCGGATGCTCCGCAGTATCAAGATGCCAGCTGGCAGCGTGCTGATACCGCCACCGCTAGCCGCTTTCACTATCCGGCATTCTCTTATCTGCAGGCGCTGAAAGTGGGGGCGGGGCCTTTTACGCTGGCCATCATGCTGGTGTGCGTGTTGGTGTACGTGGCCGGGTGGCTGGTAGGTGAGCCGACGGTGTTTAGCTGGCTCGGCTTTGCCCGCACACCGGAGCAATACTGGCAATTATGGCGTTTGTTCACTCACGCTTTTTTACATTTTTCCTTGCTGCATATCAGCTTTAACTTGTTGTGGTGGTGGGATCTGGGCGGCCCGTTAGAGAAAAAACTGGGCTCCGGTAAGTTGGTGCAGCTATTCATGTTTTCGGCCTTGCTGTCGGGCGTGGGGCAAGCGTGGGTCAGCGGTGTGTACTTTGGTGGTTTGTCAGGCGTGGTGTATGCGCTGGTCGGTTACCTGTGGGTCAGTGGCGAGCGCGCGCCGGAGCGCGGCGTCAGTATTCCGCGTCCGCTGGTGGCCTTTATGCTGGTCTGGCTGGTACTAGGATGGTTTAATCTGTTCGGCTTATCCGTGGCCAATACGGCGCATATCATCGGATTACTGAGCGGCTGCGCGCTGGCATTCTGGGATTGCCATGCATACCGCCGTGCACATTAAAATCAGAACCGCACGGTTTCTTATAAAAAGATAAACGCAAACAAACGCGTAGGAGAGCAGGTGAAACAGACGCAAAGACACGAAGCGATCGTGGAGTTGGTGCGCGAACACGGCTATGTGAGCACCGAAGATCTGGTGGCGCACTTTTCTGTCAGCCCCCAGACTATCCGTCGCGATTTAAATGATTTGGCGGCCAGCAATGTGATCCGCCGCCATCACGGTGGTGCGGCGTTGCCGTCCAGCTCGGTGAATACCGCTTATCATGACCGCAAAGGGATGTGTTCAGAGGAAAAATCTCGTATTGCGCAAGCGGTGGCTGAGTTGATCCCCGATGGGGCGACTTTGTTTATTGATATCGGTACCACCCCTGAAGCGGTGGCGCATGCTCTGCTAAATCACCGCGATCTGCGCATCGTCACCAATAACCTGAATGTCGCGACATTGCTGACCGGCAAAGAAGATTTCAAAGTGATTTTGGCCGGTGGTGAAGTGCGTAACCGTGATGGCGGGATTGTCGGCGAAGCGACGCTCGATTTTATCTCTCAGTTCCGTTTGGATTTTGGCATTCTGGGGATCTCCGGCATTGATCTGGATGGCTCGCTGCTGGAGTTCGACTATCACGAAGTGCGCACCAAAAATGCCATTATTGCCAACTCGCGCTGCGTGATCTTGGTGACTGACCACTCCAAATTTGGCCGCAGTGCGATGGTCAATCTGGGCGGAATTGATAAAGTCGATTACCTGTTTACCGATCAAGTGCCGCCTCCGCAGCTGAAAAAAGTGCTCGATGACAGTGATGTGAATCTGGTGCTTTGCTAACGAACACTTTCCTTTACGAACATTTTTAATCTGTTCTCTCAATCCGGCTCCTTCGGGCCGGATTTTTTATTTCTGCGCGACTCGCAGTCTCCCTACGTTTAGGTGCATTGCTTAGGCTCATTGCTTAAGCACATGGCCAACGATCAAACTCGGCGGCTAAGTTGGAGAATAAATTCCCCTGTACGCGCTGCGCGCTATCTCGCTGTTCAGATTACACTTATTGGATAGGCGGTCACGAAATTACGCGTCATAACTAGGTACCGCGCTGCTGAATCGTGCCCCGCCTGACGTTACTGCATAGCAGAGGATAGCGGCATAGTTGCGGTTTAATGCCGTCAGTGAAAAACCCTTATCTTTATACGGTTGTTTTGTTTTTGTTATCTTATTGCTGCGCGCGATATTTTCGCATACACTCATTTTTGCGTGATAACGAACATTTGAGGCTGTGGTATGAGTGCAATGGAAATCAACGATCTGATGGTAGTCGGCGGTGGGATTAATGGCGCCGGTATTGCGGCGGATGCAGCAGGACGCGGCTTATCGGTGGTGTTATGCGAGGCGGCAGATCTGGCCGGTGCCACGTCGTCAGCCAGCTCTAAGTTGATCCATGGCGGCCTGCGCTATCTGGAGCACTACGAGTTTCGTTTGGTGGGCGAAGCGCTGGCCGAGCGCGAAGTGCTGCTGAAAATGGCTCCGCATCTGGCATTTCCGATGCGTTTTCGTCTGCCGCACCAGCCTCATTTGCGTCCGGCGTGGATGATCCGCGCGGGCCTGTTTTTATATGACCATCTGGGCAAGCGCACCACGCTGCCGGGCAGCTGCGGTATTCGTTTTGCGGCGCAAGATGGTTTGCAGCCCGATTTACGGCGCGGTTTTGAATATTCCGACTGCTGGGTGGATGATGCGCGTCTGGTGGTGGCTAATGCCCGTCAGGTGGTGGAAAAAGGCGGTCAGGTGCTGACCCGCACCGCGGTTGTGAGCGCGAAGCGTGAGAATGGCTTGTGGCGGGTGGAGACTGAGCAACGCGGTCCGCACGCCAGTGGTGAACGCCGCGTGTGGTGGGCGCGTGCACTGGTGAATGCTACCGGCCCGTGGGTAAAACAGTTCTTTGATGACAGCTTGCAGGCGGCCTCCCCGCGCAATATTCGGTTGATTAAAGGCAGCCACATCGTGGTGCCACGGGTGAATAGCGGCCCACAGGCTTATATCCTGCAAAACGAAGACCACCGGATTGTGTTTGTGATCCCGTGGCTGGATAAATTCTCGATCATTGGTACCACTGATGTGGAATACCACGGCGATCCACGCGCGGTGCAGATTGATGAAAGCGAAATCGACTACCTGCTCGGGGTCTATAACCGCCATTTCAGCGCGCCACTGCGCCGTGAGGATGTGCGCTGGCATTATGCCGGTGTACGTCCGTTGTGTGATGATGAGTCCGATTCACCGCAAGCAGTGACCCGTGATTACACGCTGGAATTGGCCGATTGGTCGGGCAAAGCGCCGTTGCTATCGGTGTTTGGCGGCAAGCTGACCACTTATCGTAAGCTGGCACAAGCGGCGATGCACCGGTTACAGCCGTACTTCCCAGAGATGGGGCCTGATTGGACGGCGCAGAGTGTATTGCCTGGTGGTGAGATGGGCATGGATCGTCGTCAGTATAGCGAAGCCTTGTGTCGCGATTATCCGTGGTTACCGGCTGACATGGCGTATCGCTATGCTTGCACCTATGGGGCGCGTAGCCGCCAGATTTTGCGTGGCGCGGAGTCATTGGAAGAGTTGGGGCAGCATTTTGGCCATGATCTGTATCAGGCCGAGATCCGTTACCTGCAAACGCAAGAGTGGGCGCAGACGGCAGAAGATATATTGTGGCGCCGTACCAAGCTGGGGATGTTCCTGACCGGTGAAGAGCAAGCGTACTTGGCCGAGTGGCTGGATAAGCAGGGCAAACTGTCTGCGGTGGCCTGAGCATAAGCGCCTAAGCATAAGCTTCTAAACATAAGTTTCTAAGCATAGCCTCTTATCTGTTCTTAGGCATTGGCGAAGTCCAAAAGAACGCCTGTGCCATGCGATAAGACTGCGCAAACAGGGTACACCAACGGGCGATGGCATTTTGCGCGATCGCCCGTTTTTATGTCAGCGCTTTACTGAGTGCAGATGTTATTAGTGCTAACCCGTGCGCAGCACGTCTTACTGATAGATATAGGTGGTAAACAGCACATCGAGCACCGGCTTTTCGCCCAGCTCTTTTTGCAGCAGCGCATTGACCTTCTCTAGACAGGCTTTGCGTGTTGCTTCCCGCAGATTCAGCGATTTAACCTGATTTTCATCCTGTGCACTCAAAATCCAGATCAGCGCATCACGGATTTGCGGCTCGTGCAGTGCTACCTTGTCTTTGGCCGCTTGATTGGCCACCATCAGACTGACGCTGACCCGTAAAAAGCCCAGTTGGCTACCGTTGGTCTGGTAGTTGGTCACAATATCATCGCCAAGTGGCAGATATTGGTAGGGAGAGGCCTGCGCCACCGCCGACTCTTCAGCGGCTTGTACCAGAGCCGGACCGAGCAACAAAGCAAAGCATAACGCGCGGATAATCTGAGCGGATTTGAACATGGCGTAACCTATCTGTGTACATCTGTTAACGGAAATCGTACCGTTAGCTGATAGAATAATGAAAAATAAAACGGCCGTCTTTGTGGCAGGCCGCTTAATCACGCACGACGATAATCATGAGTTTGCTGGCCACCACCTTTTCCCCTTGGGCGCGGGGTAATGCGCTAGAGGCAACATGGCAGTCTGCCGATCCGCATGCCCTCACACCGCAGCAGGCGGACTGGGTGCTGCATAACGGATCGATGACGCAGCATTTACGCCGTCATTGCCAACAATTGCAGGTTAAAATCGGCTTTCAGGGCATCGTCACTCTGGATCAGTTAGCGGCCGCCGAGCAGATTCCTTTACCGCCCGGCGAGTGCTCGCTCTGGTTGCGGGAAGTGATTTTGTGTGGCGATGGCGAGCCGTGGATTTATGCGCGCACCTTGATCCCATTATCGATGCTTGAGCATCAGGGGATGGATTTGCGGGCGATCGGTGAAACACCGATTGGCGAGTTGCTGTTTCGGGCGCCAGGGATTGAGCGCCGGGAATTACAGCACAGTTGGGTCTGCTTGCCTTTGGCGGTGGCTCAAGCGTTATCGTTATCTGCGCGCTCGCCGTTGTTGGCGCGCCGTTCCTCGTTGTGCCACGGGCCGCAGTATTTATCGGTGACGGAGGTTTTCTTACCGTCGGCACCGGTTTATCAAAGGGAGAGAAGCTCATGCTGAGGGAGAAACTGAGCGCTTACTGGCGTCTGATGCGAATGGACCGGCCGATCGGCACCTTATTGCTGCTGTGGCCGACCTTGTGGGCTTTATGGCTGGCCGCGCAAGGACAGCCGAACTGGCCAGTCTTGCTGGTGTTTGTGCTGGGCGTGGTGGTGATGCGCGCTGCCGGTTGTGTCATCAATGATTATGCCGATCGTCACTTTGATGGTCATGTGAAACGCACCGCGAACCGTCCGTTACCGAGTGGCGATGTGCGTCCGTCTGAAGCGCGCTGGCTGTTTGTGGCGCTGGTCGCTCTGGCGTTTGTCTTGGTCTTAACCCTGAATAGCCTGACCATCGTGCTCTCGTTGGTGGCGCTGGCATTGGCGGCGGTCTATCCGTTTATGAAGCGGTTTACCCACCTGCCACAGCTGGTGCTGGGGGTGGCATTTGGCTGGTCAATTCCGATGGCGTTTGCCGCGCAGATGAATCTGCTGCCCCTGAGTTGCTGGTTGCTGCTGCTGGCGAACATCTGCTGGACGGTGGCGTACGACACCCAATATGCGATGGTCGATCGGGATGATGATTTGCGCATTGGCATCAAATCCACTGCTATCTTGTTTGGCCGTTTTGATAAGTTGATTATCGGCTTGCTGCAGCTGGCGACCTTGTTATTGCTGGTCTTGGTTGGCGTTTTAAGTCAGCTGGGCAGCTTGTATTACTGGTCACTGTTGGCCTGTGCGGCGCTGTTTGTCTATCAGCAGCAGTTGCTTAAAGAGCGCGAGCGCGATGCCTGTTTTCAGGCCTTTTTGAATAATAACTATGTGGGGATGGTGCTGTTTTGCGGCATCGCCTCAAGTTATCTGCTGCATTGAGTCGGTTATCTTTGCCTCTTCGACGAGTGCCTTGAACTAAAAAAACAGAGCAAGCGCTCGGTGAGCGATATAAAAAAGGACGTCCCTTGGGACGTCCTTTTTTGTGGTGGCGAGATGGCCGAGTCATGGCCTCGTTAGGCCACTCGGTCACGCCACACTAGGCCAACACCCTGCGAGCTTATTCCGCCGCAGGCGTACTCAGACGCACACTGACAGCGCTGTCGATCGTCAGGCGCACTTCTGGCGATAACTGTGGGCTGAGCAGCGCATGCAGCGCGGCGACTTTATCGGTCACCACCTGCTGCTCGTTATCGATGCAGCCCAAGGTTTGCAGCGTGTTGACCAGCGCCGCAAACACCGCCTTGTCAAAGAACTCCGGCGCATTGATGCCGTGCAGTACTGACAGACGCTGTGCAATCAGCTGGCTTTCGCTTTCCAGCGCTTCGCGACTGATGTTGTGGTCAGTGTTTAGCAGTGCCAGCGTGATGGCGTAGCGTTGCAGTGCTTCACGCACTCCTGCAGCCAGCAGTTGCAGTGGACGGATGCGCGCGTTGTTAAGCAGCAATTCATCGCCATCGGCACAAATCAGTTGCTGGCGCAGCAGCTCGGCAATGATCTGCTCGGTCAGTGCTGGCAGCTCGGCGGCGTCATAGCGCATGAACAGCTCCGCTTGGATCAGCGAATACAAGCCGCTGACAGTGTTGTGAATGCGCTCGCGCGTCACGCGCTGCTGGCAAATCACCACACTGGCTACCAAGGCTGGCAACATCAGCATGTGCTGAATGTTGTTGCGATAATAGGTCATCAGCACCGCTTGTTTGCGATCCAGCAGCATGATGTCACCTAAGCTGTCGTGCTCGACTTGCAGCTTATCCAGCGTCATCACATGTGCCAGCATCTCTTCTGGCGTCTGATTCGGTACGGTACATTCGCTGGAGTACGGCACGTTTTTCAGCAGTTGCTGGTAGCACTCCAGCTGCTCTAACAGCTGCGCCCGCGTCAATGCACGCTGACGCGACGCCAGCAGCGCGGTGGCGGTCAAGTTCAGGGCATTGGCAGCGGCAGCGTTGTTGATATGCACCATGATCTGGTGGGCGATATCATTGACCGTTGGGGCCAGCCATTGAGGCCGTTGTGGTTCAATCGGATCGATTGCATCGCGCCACTGCGGCACGTTCTGGTTCAGGTACGGCACCAACGGGATTGGCTCACCGAAGTTCACATAACCTTGACCCAAATTGCGCAGTTTGCGCAGGGTGCGAATCACCTGCAGCAGGTTCTCTTTTTCCTTGGCCGCCCCGCGCAGTTCATTGGCATAGGTGCCGACTTCCATCACGTGCTCGTAACCGATATACACCGGCACGATCGAGATGGGGCGCTGCAAACCGCGCAGCATGGCTTGCAGGGTCATACTCAAGGTGCCGGTCTTCGGCTCCAGCAGACGACCGGTGCGCGAACGGCCACCTTCAATAAAGTATTCCACCGAATAACCGCGTGCAAAAAGCTCCGCCATATATTCACGAAATACCGTAGAATACAGTCTGTTGCCTTTGAAACTGCGGCGAATGAAAAAGGCACCGCCGCGGCGGAAAATTGGCCCAGCAGGGAAGAAGTTCAAGTTGATCCCAGCGGCAATGTGCGGCGGAACCAAACCTTGGTGATAGAGCACGTACGAGAGCAGCAGGTAGTCCATGTGGCTGCGGTGGCACGGCACGTACACAATCTCGTGTCCGTCTTGCGCCAGCTTACGGACTCGCTCGGCATGTTCCACATTGATGCCCTGATACAGGCGGTTCCACAGCCAGCCGAGGAAACGATCGCCAATCCGCACCAGCTCATACGAGAAGTTGGCGGCGATCTCTTCCATCATGCCGATGGCTTTTTGCTTGGCTTTCTCTGGCGAGATATTGCTATTGCTGACTTCGTCAGCCACCGCTTTTTCGATGGCCTTGGAGTGCAGCAGTTGGTTAAACAGCGCTTTGCGATCCGGCAAACGTGGGCCAGAAGCCGCTAAGCGCTGGCGCGAGAAGTGGATCCGCGCCACACGCGCCAGTTTCTGGGCGATGGTTTGGTCAGTACCGTGTTGGTCGGCCATGTAGCGCAGCGAAACGCAGTTAGAAAAACGCACGAAGCTGTCGCGACCGAGCCACAGCACGGCGAACAGTTTTTGAATGCCGTTGAGCAGGCGCAGTTGCGGTAATTCCATGCGGCCTTCATGGCCCGGCGCGCGGCCCCACAACACGGTAACTGGCACCATCTGTACATCCAGTTCAGGATCTTGGCGGTGCAGGTTCAGGTAGTCGTGGAATAAGGTGATCGACTCTTGCTTTGGCGCGCGGCTTTTGAACACCCGTGGGCGCTCGTCGATAAACACGTAGCTTGGCAGCGTCTTGCCGTTTAAGGTTTGCGGTGCCAAAGGATCAGGCAGATGCTGAGCCAGACAGTAGCGGCGCAGGGTCAGTAAATCAGTATCAGATTTGTACGGCAGCACATACAGGATCGGCCGTGCCGGATCGATGTGCAGCTCTTGGATCGGATCGGCCGGGATCAGCTTGCTTTTAACCAGCAATGACAGCGGCAGATCGAGAAATTTGTGATAAATACGCTTCCAACCGGACATGGTGGGGCCTCAACGTCAATACAACCGAGCAAGGATACCAGAAATCACTGGTAAGATCTGTTTGCACGCGTGATGTCCGTCTCTGGCGGCGCAATTGGCGACAGGATAGCCACGTGATCGGCGCTTTTCGCTAGGATTATTCCCGATAACAATATGCCCCACCGGATGGTGGTCAACGTAGCTTGTACAAGCATAGGATGAAAACCAAGATGCAGAAAAATACTGGCTTCAAACGCGTGTATAAGGCCGCCATTTATTCTTGGCAGGGATTTCGGCAGGCGTTTCAGTACGAGGCGGCGTTTCGGCAAGAGGTGTTTTTGGCGCTGATCCTCATTCCGGTGACCTTCTTTCTGCCGGTAACCGCAATCGAGCGGGTGTTGATGATCATGGTGGTGGCGTTGGTGCTGATCGCCGAGTTGCTCAATAGCGCGGTAGAAGCGGTGGTGGATCGGATTGGTGATGAATACCATGAGCTGGCCGGGCGCGCTAAAGATATGGGTTCGGCGGCGGTTTTCGTGGCGTTAGTGCTGGTACCGCTGGTGTGGGGAATTATTCTTTGGCCTTGGTGATTGCGGGGTTTTCAACCGCCCGAGTCCTGTATATACTGCCAGTATGACTGTATAAACAGACAGGATAAGACGATGAAGCCACTGACCGAACGACAGCAACAGGTTTACGATCTGATCCGTGATCATATCGAGCAAACGGGCATGCCGCCGACTCGGGCTGAAATTGCCCGTGATCTGGGTTTTCGCTCGCCGAACGCGGCAGAAGAACACCTGAAAGCGCTGGCGCGTAAGGGTGCCATTGAAATAGTGGCGGGCGCATCGCGCGGGATCCGTCTGTTAGCGGAACTGGCAGAAGAAGAGGCCGCCAATGATGGCTTGCCACTGATTGGCCGTGTGGCTGCCGGTGAGCCGATTTTGGCGCAGCAACATGTGGAAGGCCATTATCAGGTCGATCCGGCCATGTTCAAGCCCAGTGCTGATTTCCTGCTGCGCGTTAATGGTATGTCGATGAAAAATATCGGCATCCTCGATGGTGATTTGCTGGCCGTGCATAAAACGCAAGATGTGCGTAATGGTCAAGTCGTGGTCGCGCGGGTGGAAGATGATGTCACCGTGAAGCGCTTAGAGCGACGTGGCAATGAAGTGCTGCTGCATGCCGAGAACGAAGAGTTCGCTCCGATTGTCGTGGACTTGCGCACCCAGTCATTGACCATTGAAGGTCTGGCGGTGGGCGTGATCCGCAATAGCGATTGGATGTGATAGCGCCACTTACAGGCGAAGCGATAATCGCGTGCATAACAGTGATATGCTAAAAACCCGCTACGGCGGGTTTTTTTATGTGTCCAAGAACCTGGATACTGCGTTTTTGGGGTTGGGCGTAATGGCTCAGCCTGTGGGGATTAAAGTTGGTGCATAAAATTTTGCGGTATCCCGAGCCGCGCCTTGATTGATGATGTATGGATGGTTAATAGGTACCTGTTGTGGTGACGTTCTCTTGGTTTTCTGCGGTCGATCGGCGCTTGTGGCAATTAGCACTGCCGATGATCTTGTCTAATATCACCGTACCTTTACTGGGGTTGGTGGATACCGCCGTTATGGGGCATCTGGATAATGCGGTATATCTGTCGGCGGTGGCGGTTGGCAGCATGGTGATCACCTTTATCACCATGATGTTCAATTTCCTACGTATGAGCACCACCGGCATGACCGCGCAGGCCTACGGCGCGAATAACCAAACGGCGATCGCGCGAGCGTTGCTGCAACCGCTGTTGTTGGGGTTACTGATTGGTCTGGGTTTATGGCTGCTGCGTACTCCGCTCACCGCGTGGGGTTTGCAGCTCAGCGGCGCACAAGGTGAGTTGGCACAGCAGGCGCACAGTTATCTTGCGATCCGTTTTTGGGCGGCGCCAGCGACCTTAGCCAATTTGGTTCTGCTGGGCTGGTTGCTCGGCATGCAGCACATGAAAGCGCCGGTCTTGTTGTTGGTGTGGGGCAATCTGCTCAACATTGTGCTGGATATCTATCTGGTATGGTATGCCGGTTGGCAAGTGCGCGGCGCGGCTTGGGCGAGCGTGTGCGCCGAGTACCTGACTTTGCTGCTGGGATTAGGGTTAGTGCGCTATTACCTGCGCCGAAGCGGCGTGAGTTTGCGTGCCGGTTGGCAGTGTTGGTCAGCTGGATTGCGCCGTTTATTGGGCTTAAACCGCGATATCTTTTTGCGCTCGTTGGTGCTGCAACTGTGCTTTGCTGCGTTTACGGTGCTGGGCACCCGTTTGGGCGCTGAGGTAGTGGCGGTCAATGCACTGCTGTTGAACTTCCTGACTTTCACTGCGTTTGCGCTGGACGGTTTTGCCTATGCGGTGGAAGCCTTAGCTGGACATGCCATTGGGGCGCGCAATACCCGCGAGCTGCAACTGATGTGGCGCGCCGCCTGTCGGCAGGCGTTGGCGGTCGCTTTGCTGTTTAGCAGCGCTTACCTGCTGTGCGGTACGTGGTTGATCGATATGCTGACCAGCTTGCCGGCACTGCGCGCGCAAGCGCGGGTGTTTTTACCTTGGCTGTGGTTGTTGCCGCTAGTGGGCATGGGCTGTTATTTGCTGGATGGCCTTTTTATCGGCGCGACGCGCGGACGCGAGATGCGTAACAGCATGCTAATTGCCGGAAGTGGTTATCTACTCACGGTTTGGCTGGCCTTGCCGCTGTGGGGCAATCACGGTTTGTGGCTGGCGCTGTTGGTGTTTTTGCTATTGCGTGGTGTGAGTTTGGAGTACTACCGTCGGCGGGTGTTACTGCCAGCGTTAGGCATGTCGGCCTGATAAAACTGGCAGATAACAGCCAGATAATAGCTAGATAAGATGAGTGCGCCCTGTTGGCGCACTCGATAGGCTTAACGGGATCAGTAGAACGAGTGATCGCCGCGCTGGTGCTCGGTGATGTCTTTCACGCCTTTGAGCTCGCCGTTAAACTGGGCCAGCAGCTCTTTTTCGATGCCTTCTTTCAAGGTGACATCAATCATCGAGCAGCCATTGCAACCGCCACCAAACTGGACAATAGCAAAGCCGTCAGCAGTAATTTCCACCAGTGACACCCGGCCACCGTGCGCCGCCAGTTGCGGGTTGACTTGCGACTGCAGCACATACTCAACGCGCTCAGCCAGTGGTGCATCGTCGGCCACTTTGCGCATCTTGGCATTCGGTGCCTTCAAGGTCAGCTGCGAGCCTAATTGGTCAGTGGTGAAGTCAATTTCGGCGTCTTCCAGATACGGGGCGCTCATGATATCGACGTAAGCGGAAAAACCGTCAAACTTCAGCTCGGTATCATTGATCTCCACGGCATCTGCCGGACAGTAGGAAACGCCGCACTCTGCATTCGGCGTGCCCGGATTAACAACAAAAACACGGATATTCGTGCCTTCAGCTTGTTGCGCTAGCAACTTGCTGAAATGCGCTTGTGCAGCATCAGTAATGCGGATCATGGCGGGTCCCAATAGTTGACTCATTTACTTGGTTAATCATCATACACCTTTTCATCGGCACTGAGTAGAGGCTTACTGTGTCCGACATAGACACCAGATCTGCACCTCGGCCGCGCCCTGTGCCAGCAGCATTTGGCTCAGTACCTGAATGGTCGCACCGGTGGTCACCACATCATCCAGCAAGGCAACCCGCAGTCCGGTTAGAGGACGCGTCACGGCATAACTGTGCTGGGCATTGGTCTGGCGCTCGGTGTGTCCCAACGTATGCTGGGCCTGACTTTCCTTATAACGTATCAGTACGTCTGAATCGAGCGGGATTTGCAGCCAGTGTGACAGCGGCTGGGCCAGAAGTGCTGTTTGGTTGAAACCTCGCCGCCATTGACGTTGGCGATGCAGCGGTACTGGCAGTAGCAAATCGGGCCATGGGCTGGGGCGTGTGCGGCGCTCGGCCAGTAAGGCCAACAACAATAATCGCGCCAGTGGGGTTGCCAGCCAGAATTGGCCGCGGTATTTAAAGCGGTGCAGTAGCTTATCGAGCGGCGCACAATAATCGCTGACGGCCACGAGCGAATGCCACGGAGGGGTTGTGTTTTGACAACGGTAACAGGGCCCATTGGCGGCGCTGCGCTGCAAACCACATTGTGGACAAGGCCAGCGCGTGCTGGGCAGATCGTGGTGACAGCGATAACAAATCGCATCCGCGGCACGAAACAGCGGCTGTTGGCATAACAAACAGGGCGCATTGAGCTGCAGCGGCAGACTCAAGCGCGGCCAGCGTAAGGTTGGCCAGGTAAACACAGGCTGGCGCATCACCGCGCTCCGGTTAGGTGCGTCCATGGCATTCATCGCATGGGCGCAGATTATCTCATCATCGAACGAGTGTAGAGCATGCAAGGACTATTCTGGCAGACACAAGGTACGGGAGCGCGCGATCTTGTGCTGTTGCACGGTTGGGGACTGAATAGCGCTGTTTGGCAGCCGTTGGTGGCGGAATTAGGTTCGCAATTTCGCCTGCATTTGGTGGACTTGCCCGGCTATGGCCGTAGTCAGGATTTCCCCGCCTTGAATCTGGCGCAGATGGCTGAGACCTTGCTGGCACACGCCCCGGAACAGGCGATTTGGCTTGGTTGGTCACTCGGCGGCTTGGTGGCCACGCAAGTGGCGCTGCAAGCGCCGCAACGGGTTAGCGGTTTAATCACCTTAGCGTCATCCCCCCGTTTTGTGGCTGAGCAAGGGTGGCGTGGTATCAAGCCGGCGGTACTGGCTGATTTTCGCCAGCAACTGGCCACCGATTATGCCAAGACGGTGAGTGGTTTTATGGCGCTGCAAACACTCGGTACGCGCAGTGCACGCCAAGACACCCGTTGGTTAAAAGAGGCGGTATTGGCACTTCCCGCACCGTCAACCGAGGTTCTGGCTAAAGGTCTGGATCTGCTGGCCGACACAGATCATAGGCCGTTACTGGCTGGCTTGAGTATGCCGGCGCTGCGCATTTATGGGCGGCTCGACGCACTGGTTCCACAGCAGGTGGTGGACGGTGTCAGTCGCTATTGGCCGCAGTCTCAGGCGCAGATCCTGACTGAATCGGCTCATGCACCTTTTATTGCGCAGCCGCGCGACTGTGCTGCTCTGATCGAGGCATTTTGCTCGTCCAGCCAGCCCGGATAACTGTTTTATAACCACGGAAGCATACGCAGGTGATGAATGTCAGCCCGACCCATCAGGCAGTTTCGGTTCTGCCCACCTCGGTGAACCCGCCGACTGAACAGGCAGGGCATGACAATCAGGTCCGTGAGCGTATCCCGCAGACGGCGCCCACCGAAGCGGCGCCGCATCAGCGTGGTATTGACCAGCATGATGAACAGGGCGAGTTACTGCCCTATGATCCCGATGGCCACGACGGGGAAGAGCATGCCACAGAGCCCGAGCCAGTATTGCTGGAGTCGGAAGGCGAAGCGTTGATTGAAGGGCAGTGGGAGACCAAAGAGGAGTGTCCGCTGTTCTATCCACCGTTTCCCAATGCCCTGACCGCGGTGAATCGTCAAATGGCGCTGCACGGCAAAGTGATTGTGTGCCGTTACTGGTATTCGGTGCATCCGCGCCCGAAAGCCACCTTTCGTACCAAAACCTAATTCGCTACCTATCTTGGCGCATCTACAGCGATAAACAGCAAAAAAAACCTCCCAACCTAACAATTAGGAAGGGAGGCGAGAGAGCGTGTTGCCCAGCGATCGGCTTACTGCCGTTAGCCGGTTTAACTGGTTTTCTTGGCGGATTGTACCGATTTGGTCATCGCATCTTGCTCATGCACGCGGGGCAGAGAAATACGCATCGACAAACCACCCAACGTAGCACTGCGACCGAGCGTAATGCTGCCGTGGTGGGCATCGATGATCCGTTTTAGGATGGATAAACCCAGTCCGGAGCCTTCGCTGCTACCGCGCGCTTCGTCGCCGCGCACGAAAGGCTGGAACAGTTTTTCCTGATCGGCTTCGGCAATCCCCGGGCCGTTATCTTCCACCTGAACCCAGACCCAACCTTTGTCATCCACACCACTGCTCATGCTGATCATGCCGTTACCATAGCGGATGGCGTTGGTCACGATATTGGCAATCGCGCGCTTAATCGAAAGCGGATGGATGTTGCACAGCAACACCTCGTGCGACAGATCGACATTAATCATGTGATCTTCAGTGCTTTCGGCAGTGGCCACTTCGCTAACCAAATGGTTCAGATCAAACGGCTCGGTCGGCATATCACCATTTTGCGCGCGCAAAAAGTCGATAAACTGGCCGATGATTTCGTTCGACTCATCAATGTCTTTATTGATGGACTCCGACAGATAATCATCCTCCGGACTCATCATCTCGGTCGCCAGACGGATGCGAGTCAGCGGGGTACGCAAGTCATGGCTAATCCCCGCCAGGATCAGGTTACGGTCTTGTGCCAGCGCTTTAATCCCACGGCTCATCACGTTGAATGAGTGGATCACCGAGCGCACTTCCGAGGCCCCTTGCTCCGGCAGCTCATCTGGGTATTCACCCCGACCCACGCGCAGCGCGGCTTTTTCCAGCTCCACTAACGGACGGTTTTGCAGGCGAATGAACACCCACGCACCGGCCAAGATCAGCAGGAAAATGGCAAAGATGTAACGGAACAGCGGTGCAAAGGCTTCTTGGCGCAGCTCAATCAGCGGAATACGCGACCACAGATCGCTGTCGGCATCGGTTGGGTCATGTAGCCAGAGTACGAAGAACTCGGAGCCGGTTTCCAGCCGCACATCCACCTGCTTATTAAACAGACGGCTGAACTCGCGATCTAAAAACGGATAATGACCGGCATTTGCCAGTCCCATTTTCATCGCTTCTTGTTCGGTGTACAGCTGAATATCCAGATCGGCCGCCAGCTCGTTACGCAGGATCTGTCGCACATGCGGAGAGGCCTGTTTATCGATTTTGGCAGCCAACTTGATTTCATAAGCCACCATCCGGTTAAACTGCGAGACGGTGGGACGAATGGCAAAGTTCATCACTGCCATGTAGGTGGTGAGCATGCAAATGAGCAGCAACACCACCATCATCAGCAGCGTGCGAGCGAAGGTGCTTCGCGGCAACAGTCTGAACATTATGCTTTATGGTCGTCCGGTACGAACACATAACCCAGGCCCCATACGGTCTGGATGTAGCGAGGACGAGCCGGATCTTCTTCCAGCATGCGACGCAGGCGGGAGATTTGTACGTCGATGGCACGCTCCATGGCGCTGTATTCACGGCCACGGGCCAGATTCATCAGCTTGTCACGGGACAGCGGTTCACGTGGGTGAGTCACCAGTGCTTTCAATACCGCGAACTCGCCGCTGGTCAGCAGCATCGCTTCGTCGCCGCGGAACATTTCACGGGTACCCAGATTCAGGCGGAATGGCCCGAATTCGATCACCGCTTCTTCTTGTGACGGCGCGCCTGGCAGCTCGGTGGTATGACGGCGCAAAATCGCACGCAGACGTGCCAGCAGCTCACGCGGGTTAAATGGTTTTGGCAGATAGTCATCCGCGCCTACTTCCAGACCCACGATGCGGTCAATTTCATCGCCCTTGGCGGTCAGCATGATGATCGGGATATTGTTATCCTGACTACGCAGACGACGGCAAATTGACAGACCATCTTCACCTGGCAGCATCAGATCCAGTACCATCAGATGGAAACTTTCCCGCACCAGTAAGCGATCCATTTGCTCAGCGTTAGCCACGCTGCGAACCACGAAACCTTGTTCAGTCAGGTAACGTTCCAGCAGGGCACGTAAGCGCATGTCATCATCGACCACGAGGATCTTGTGGTTTTCTTGCATAGTCATACTCCAAAAGGCTAGTTGATCACACGGGAATGCGGGAAAGCAGGGTGTGCGTCGTCATAAAACAATCACTTCCGTTATTGTATGCAAGTTCGCCAAATTCCCGTACCGGAAATTGTTACAAATTCCATCTAACTCCTGATGTTGAGAACGCTGGTTAAACCAGCGGCTGATAACTGATTTCCAGCACCAGATAACTGGCCACGCCGGACGGGGTCATCACTTCAATTTCATCATCCAGCGTTTTGCCGATTAAGGCGCGCGCTACCGGTGAGTTAATCGAGATCCAGTTTTTGGCTGGGTTAAACTCATCCGCGCCGACAATGCGGTACACCTTCTCTTCACCGGCATCATTTTCCAGTCGCACCCAAGCACCAAAGAACACTTTGCCCTCTTGTTGAGGACTTGGGTCGACGATTTTCAGTTCATCGAGGCGTTTACTCAGAAAGCGTACCCGGCGGTCAATTTCCCGTAACCGCTTTTTGCCATAGATGTATTCGGCGTTTTCCGAACGGTCGCCCATGGCCGCCGCTTCGGAAACCGCTTGGGTCACTTGCGGTCGTTCGACTTTCCACAGGTATTTGAGTTCTTGATCGAGGGCCATCCAGCCCTCACGGGTAATATAGTGTGCTTTTGCCATTACGATGGTGGTCTTATTCCGGATTCGTGAACTGTACAGGCGCGCAACCCTGATCTGGGCCGGTTTCTGCATACGGACAGCTGGTATTTTGCCACGCACAAACGTATAAAAGTCGGCTGTTACTCAAAATAATAGGATGAATCTGAGTCTGCCTATGAATACACCGATGAGCCATGTGATTGCCGGCGAGCTGAATGCCCGCCCGGAGCAGGTGACGGCAGCGATCCGGCTGCTGGATGAAGGGAATACGGTTCCTTTTATCGCCCGTTACCGTAAGGAAGTGACCGGCGGTCTGGACGATACCCAACTGCGTAATCTGGAAACCCGCCTGTTGTACCTGCGTGAACTGGATGATCGCCGTCAGAGCATTCTGAAATCAATTCGTGAGCAGGGCAAACTCAGTGAGGCGCTGGAGCAGTCTATTTTGGCTGCCGACAATAAAACCGAGCTGGAAGATCTGTACCTGCCGTACAAACCTAAACGCCGTACCCGTGGCCAGATTGCTATCGAAGCGGGGCTGGAGCCCTTGGCCGATCTGTTGTGGCAAGACCCACAGCAAGATCCAGAGCAAGCGGCGCAGGCGTATATCGATGCTGAAAAAGGCGTGGCTGACAGCAAAGCGGCGCTCGATGGTGCCCGTTATATCCTGATGGAGCGTTTTGCTGAAGATGCTGCCTTGCTGCACAAGATCCGCACGTATCTGTGGCAGAACGCCGATCTGGTGGCGCAAGTGGTGAGCGGCAAAGAAGAGGAAGGCGCCAAGTTTCGCGATTACTTTGCCCACCATGAACCGATTGCCAAGGTGCCGTCACACCGTGCGCTGGCGATGTTCCGTGGTCGCAACGAAGGCATTTTGCAACTGAGCTTGAATGCCGATCCGCAGCAAGACGAAGGCATTCGTCAAAGCTATTGTGAAACCCTGATTGCAGAGCACTATCAGGTGCGTTTGGGCACGGCGCCGGCTGACAGTTGGCGTCAAGGGGTCATCAACTGGGCGTGGCGGATCAAAATTCTGTTACATATGGAGACCGAGTTGATGGCCAGCGTGCGTGAGCAGGCGGAAGCGGAAGCTATCAATGTGTTCGCCCGTAACCTCAATGATTTGTTAATGGCCGCGCCAGCCGGTGCCAAAGCCACGATGGGTCTGGATCCGGGTTTGCGTACCGGGGTGAAAGTGGCGGTGGTAGATGCCACCGGTAAGCTGGTGGATACCGCAACCGTGTATCCGCACACCGGTCAGCAGGAAAAAGCGCTGCAAGTAGTAGCGGCACTGTGCCTGAAACATCAGGTGGCCTTGATTGCCATCGGTAATGGCACGGCGTCGCGGGAAACCGATCGTTTTACCGCCGAGATGCTGGCGCGTTACCCTGCGATCCACGCGCAGAAAGTCACTGTCAGTGAAGCCGGTGCGTCGGTGTATTCTGCCTCCGAGCTGGCGGCTCTGGAGTTTCCGGATCTGGATGTGTCACTGCGCGGCGCGGTGTCAATTGCGCGTCGTCTGCAAGATCCGTTGGCCGAGCTGGTGAAAATCGAGCCGAAAGCCATTGGTGTTGGCCAATATCAGCACGATGTTTCGCAAAGTCAGCTGGCGCGCCGTCTGGATGCGGTGGTGGAAGACTGTGTGAACGCCGTCGGCGTAGACTTGAACACCGCCTCAGTGGCACTGCTGACCCGAGTGGCCGGTTTGAGCAAAACGCTGGCGCAAAATGTGGTGGCATATCGTGACCAACATGGCCGCTTTGCCCGCCGCGCCCAGCTGTTGGATGTCCCGCGCTTAGGGCCGAAAGCCTTTGAGCAGTGCGCCGGCTTTTTGCGTATCAATGACGGGGAAAACCCACTGGATGCCTCTACGGTGCACCCTGAGTCCTACCCGCTGGTGGAGCGTATCTTGGCTGCCACCGGCTTGACCATCCGTGAGTTGATGGGGAATGGCGAGACGCTGCGCGGCGTGCAAGCTTCGCAGTTTACCGATGCACAATTTGGTCTACCGACGGTGACCGATATCCTGCGTGAGCTGGAAAAACCGGGTCGCGATCCGCGTCCGGAGTTTAAAACCGCCGTCTTTGCCGAGGGCATTGAAACGCTGGAAGACCTGTCGGCCGGTTTGGTTCTGGAAGGCACCGTCACCAACGTCACCAACTTCGGTGCGTTTGTCGATATCGGGGTGCATCAAGATGGCTTAGTGCACATCTCGTCGCTGTCGAACAAATTTGTGGAAGATCCACATACGGTGGTCAAAGCTGGCGATATCGTGAAGGTCAAAGTGCTGGAAGTTGACCTTGAGCGTCGCCGTATTGCCCTGACCATGCGTTTAGATGAGCAACCCGGTGAGAGCAACCGACGTAGTGCCCCGGCTTCGGCCGGTAACGGCCAGCCTGCGGAGCGCAATGCCCGTGGCGGTAATCGCGGCGTGAATCAGGGCAACCATCGCGCGCATAACGGTCGTGGTGGCGCGGGGAACAGTGCCGGTAATAGTGCCATGAGTGATGCTTTGGCGGCGGCGTTAGGGAAAAAACGCTAAGTTTGCCGTACGCTGTCATATGTTATGGCTGACGCCAAAATTGGCGTAAAGGCCAGAAAAAAACAACAGGGAGCTGCGGCTCCCTGTTGTGCGTTATAGGGCGGCTGGTGCGCGGTGTCGCGCGGTATGTGGTGGCCGTTCACCCGCAAGGTCGAGCGGAGAGGATGGGTGATCGGCAAAAAAAAACCGCTCAAGCCGAGCGGTGTTGTCCAACATACAAAATGAACTAGCCAATAGAACTGAATGGTATTACTGAAAGCTTACCGGTCTTGGATATCGTGTTTATCGATGCGAGCGAAGCACCAGAAGGCGACGATAAACAGAAGTGCCCAGGGCACGGCCAGCATAATTCCGATAATAAAATCTTGCATAAGCTGACTCCTTTTAACCTTCAACGTTCAGTGCTAAAGAGCATAAGCCAGAACTTTCGTTGATGATATTTGAATAAAGTTAACTTAACGTTCATTAAAAATGAATGAAGTTGCTGCAGCGAAAAAAAACGGGCCCGTAGGCCCGTTGGTGAGGAGGAGTCAGAACATTAGAGTTGAGGACCGGCAGCCACCAGCGCAGCACCTTCTGTGGTATCGGTGTACTTATCAAAGTTGGTGATAAAGCGCTGTGCCAGATCTTTGGCCTTGTGCTCCCACTCATTCACGTCTGCGTAGGTATCACGCGGGTCGAGAATGTTGCTGTCGGCACCTGGCAGCTCGGTTGGCATCTCCAGATCGAAAATTGGCAGATGCTGTGTTGGCATCGCTTCAATTGAACCATCCAAAATGGCATCGATAATGGCACGGGTATCCTTGATGGAGATCCGCTTACCAGTACCGTTCCAGCCGGTGTTGACCAGATAGGCTTGCGCGCCCGCTGCTTCCATACGCTTCACCAGCACTTCGGCATACTGCGTTGGGTGCAGTGTCAGGAAGGCCGCGCCGAAGCAGGCAGAGAAGGTTGGGGTTGGCTCGGTGATGCCCCGCTCAGTACCGGCCAGTTTGGCGGTAAAGCCAGACAGGAAGTGGTACTTGGTTTGCTCTGGGGTCAGCTTAGACACCGGTGGCAGCACGCCGAACGCATCCGCCGTCAGGAAGATCACCTTGTTAGCGTGTCCGGCTTTGGATACCGGCTTCACGATATTTTGGATGTGGTAAATCGGGTAGGAAACACGGGTGTTTTCGGTCTTCGAACCATCATCAAAGTCGATCGAGCCATCGGCACGCACGGTGACGTTTTCCAGCAGCGCATCGCGTTTGATGGCATGGAAAATGTCCGGCTCAGCTTCTTCCGACAGCTTGATGGTCTTGGCGTAGCAACCCCCTTCGAAGTTGAACACCCCATCGTTGTCCCAGCCGTGCTCGTCATCGCCAATCAGGCGACGCTTCGGATCGGTCGACAGCGTGGTTTTACCGGTACCGGACAGGCCGAAGAAGACCGCAACATCGCCTTTCTCACCCACGTTGGCTGAGCAGTGCATAGAAGCAATGCCTTGCAGCGGCAGCAGGTAGTTCATGACCGAGAACATGCCTTTCTTCATCTCGCCACCGTACCAAGTACCGCCAATCAGCTGGATACGTTCGGTCAGGTTAAACGCCACGAAGTTTTCTGAGTTCAGGCCTTGCTCTTTCCAATGTGGGTTGGTGCACTTGGCACCGTTCATCACGATGAAGTCCGGTGTGAAATCTTGCAGCTCTTCCGCGCTGGGGCGAATGAACATGTTTTTCACAAAGTGCGCCTGCCAGGCTACTTCGGTGATGATGCGGACTTTCAAACGGGTATCTGGGTTGGCACCGCAGAAGGCATCGACCACGAACAGGCGCTTGCCGGACAGTTGCTTGGTGACCAGACCTTTCAGGTCATGCCACACTTCCGGGGAAATCGCTTTGTTGTCGTTTTTGCCTTTGCCCTGATCCGCCCACCAGATGGTGTCGCGGGTGGTGTCATCACGGACAATGAATTTATCTTTCGGTGAGCGACCGGTAAAGATCCCGGTATCAACGGCAACAGCCCCCATATCGGTGACGACGCCACGCTCATAGCCGGACAGATCGGAACGGGTTTCTTCTTGGAATAGCAGTTCGTAGGACGGGTTGTAGACGATCTCACTGACATCCTTGATGCCGTAAGCGGCCAGATCTAAGGCGATTGGGCTTTCTACCTCTAATACGCTCATCTTTCAGCTCCTTTGTAATTGGATAAATCCTCATCAACTAATAACCATATTAGTGTTGTGCTTAATCGAGACAGCGAGCCTCTTCAAATTTTTGTTATTATTTCTGGGGAAAAACCAAAGAAAAGGCGGGAATGTTCCCGCCTTGTGATCAGTGTAGCTGATTAGATGAATTTATGTGTGATCCGTTTCGTAGTGCCTGAATATCCATCGCATCAAACCGATAATGTGCGCCGCAGTAGTCACAATGCATATCGATTTCGCCGTTTTCTGCGAGGATCTGCTCAATTTCTGCAGGATCAACAGTCAAAATGGCTGCGGCAGAACGTTCAGCTGAACAGGTACACTTGAAAACTACGTCTTGTGCCGGATAAACCGTTACTTCTTCTTGGTGATACAGACGATACAGCACTTCTTCGGCATCCAGCCCAAACAGCTCTTCGGCTTTGACCGTTGACGTCAGTTGGCTTAAATGCTCGAACTCTTCCGCTTGGCCTTTGTCGTCAGGCAATACCTGCAGCAACATACCACCAGCCACTGTTTGTGACTGGTACTCACCGGTCAGCAGGAACAGACGGGTTGGCAGCTGTTCGGATTGGGCGAAGTACGCTTCCAGACATTCGGCCAGCGTTTCACCCTCCAGTGCCACGATGCCCTGATAACGCTCACCTTGCTCTGGCGTAATGGTGATCACCAAGTGACCTTGGCCAATCATCTGATGCAGGCTCATGTCATCGCTGATCTCGCCTTGCAGACGCGCTACGCCACGCAGTTGTTGGTTGTTATCACCGTTGATCACCGCCAGTTTCAGCGGACCGTCACCTTGCAGTTGCACGGTAATGGTACCTTCAAACTTCAACGTCGCGGTCAGCAGGCTGGTCGCGACCAGCATCTCGCCCAGCAGCTTTTGCACCGGCTGCGGGTAAGTGTGGTTATCCAGCATCCGGCGGTAGGTTTCAGACACCCGTACCAGCTCACCGCGGACGGATACTTTATCAAACAGATAACGATGCAGTTGATCGTGATTATGCATAAGGCTCTCTCAGTGATAGTGAGCCGGGATTAGTCGGACTCACGGTATTTGAATCGGATCAGATCGCGCCGTTCTTTTTTATCCGGCCGGCGATCCGGATGCGGCATGGTCAGGGCATTGAGCTTACGAGCCAGCGTTTGCTGTTCACGCTTTTGCACACTTTCCGCCGTTTCCTGATACATCAATTGGGCGTCAGGCGCGCCGCGGCGCTGTTCGCTCAATTGCCGTATCACCACCGTCCTTTCATCCAGTCCCTGACGCAGGGTGAGGGTGGCACCCAGTTCCACCAGTTTGCTGGGTTTACTGCGTTGACCGTTGTAGTGCACTTTTCCGCCATCGATCATTTCGCGAGCCATCGCACGGGTTTTGTAAAACCGCGCGGCCCACAGCCATTTGTCGAGCCGGATCGACTTATTGCCCTCACAGGGGGCTGATTTTCCGCTCATGCGTTATCCTGCAGCAGCTGAAAACAACGTTGGAATTATCACACGTCTTGCGGCGTAAACCCAATTCTGTGTGGTTAGACTGGCGCTCTGTTAGTTAATGTGGAGGCGCTTTGGTCAGGATCAAGCGCGCAGCGAAAATTGATGGGGATTTCGCGCCGGATCACAGTAAAAACCACAACGTCAGATGTTAATTTTTAGTTACTCATGTTTAATGACGTGAGTAAGATAAACTTCAAGGATAGACCGCGTCACACCATGACGTAAATCGGGCAAAGATCGTGCGTGAGCGTGCGTCAACAAGGTGTGCGCAGTACCTGATTCACGCACAAGCAGCAAGGAGCGCAGCGGTGCAGCAGCTGACAACCTGGGTTCGCAGGCTACAAGCGCGCAGGCGACAATCTAAGCAGCCCTTAGGGTTGCCGCAGACCCGTGCTCCCAGCACCGGTGGGCATTGGATGCGCCGCGGGTTTGGCACCGATAAGCTCACGTTAGTGAGTCGCCTGTGTTGGCTTGGGGTGCTCGGCTATGCTTCGGTGTTGCTGTGGCGTATCGGCCAGCCACTGCCGACGGCGACGCCCCAGAGTGCCCCGTTTGCCGCCTCGGCGACCAAAAGTGCGCCCGCGGCCGCGCTGACGGAAGCGGATTTGGGCGTCATTTTCCAGCAGCAGTGGTTTGGCGCGCTAGCGAACAAACCGGTCACGCCGCCAGTGGTTGCAGCCCCGGCAGCGGTGACAAAATTGAGTTTTATTTTACGCGGCGTGGCACCGGCCAGCGATCCGGCGCGCAGTGTGGCGGTGATTGAAGCGCAAGGTCGCCAGGCCAGTTATATGCCGGGCGAGGCGATTGCTGGTTCAGCCGTGCGTCTGCTGAAAGTCGAAACCACGCAAGTATGGCTGGATAACGGCGGGGTGACGGAGCTACTGGTCTTGCCCGGTGAGCCCAGCAGCCCAGCGGCGTCAACCAAGAGCGCCGGAGTTGCGGTGAGCAAGCCCGCCGCCTCCACGGCGACGGACGCCAGTGAGTTGGCGGCGCTACGGGACGAAATAGCCCGAGAGCCGCAAAAGATATTTAGCTATATCCGGCTTAGTCCGGTACGCAAGGATAACGTGCTGGTCGGCTACCGGGTGTCCCCGGGGGTCAATCGACTGCTGTTTGAGCATACCGGATTAAAAGATAAAGACATTGCCGTAGCCCTGAATGGACTGGATCTGACCGACGATCAACAGGCCCAGCAGGCGCTGCGTGAATTACCGGATTTGACCAGCCTGACCCTGACGGTGGTTCGCGATCAAATCCGCTATGACATTCTGATTAGCCCGTAGTGTCACTGCGGCAGGCAGACAAGGATGAGGCATGAAACACAAGGTTGTGGGAAGCCGATGGTCGGCAGTCATGCGCCCAGCACTGGTGTTGCTGGCGGCATTGTGGTGGTTACCCGCCAGCGCCATTGAGGGTGACAACGAGTTTTCCGCCAACTTCAAAAATACCGACTTGGCCACCTTTATCGATACCGTGGCGCGTAACCTGAATAAAACCGTGATCACTGACCCCAGTGTGCAAGGGCAGGTCAACGTGCGCAGCACGGAGCTGCTGAATGAACGGCAGTACTATCAGCTGTTTCTCAATGTGCTGCAGGCCAACGGGTTTTCAGCGGTGGCGATGGATAACGGGGTGATCAAGGTGGTCAAATCCCGTGACGCCAAAACCGAACCCTTGCCGGTGGTGACCGACAACAGTAACCGCTTTGCTGGCGATGAGATGATCACGCGGGTGGTGCCGGTGCGTAATGTGTCGGTGCGCGAGTTGGCCCCCTTGCTACGCCAATTGATTGATAACGCCGGCTCCGGCAACGTGGTCAACTATGATCCGTCTAATGTGATCATGCTAACGGGCCGAGCCTCGGTAGTGAATCGGCTGGCCGACGTGATCCACCGGGTGGATCTGACCGGCAATAAAAGCAATGAAGTGGTGACGCTACAAAACGCGTCGGCACCCGAGATGGTGCGCGTTATTGACAGCCTCAATAAAATCAACGATCAAAACCAGCCCAGTACCCTCAAATCACAAGTGGTGGCCGATGAGCGCACCAACAGTGTAGTGATCAGCGGCGATCCTGCGGTGCGGGCGAACTTGCGCCGTCTGATTAACCAGTTGGATTCGGAAATCCAAAATACCGGCAACAGCCGGGTGTTCTACCTCAAATACAGCAAAGCCGACGATCTGGTGGAAGTGCTCAATCAGGTCAGTGGCAACCTCAAATCAGCTAAGGAAGCCCAGCAAGGGCAGGCCGCCGCCCGTGGTAATACGCTGGTGTCGATTGCCGCCAATAAAAATACCAATGCGCTGGTGGTGACCGCGCCGCCAGATATCATGCAGTCGCTGCAAAGCGTGATTGCTCAGCTGGATGTGCGCCGTGCGCAGGTGCATGTCGAGGCGCTGATTGTCGAAGTGGCGGAAGGGAACAACATCAATTTCGGCGTGCAGTGGGGCTCCAAAGATGCCGGTTTAGTGCAATTTGCCAACGGCAACCAGATCCCCATCGGGCCGTTAGCCGGTGCGCTGTATCAAGCCAAGCCAGAAAAAGGCTCCACCGTGGTGAGCGATAACGGCTCCACCACCGTAAACCCTGATAAAAAAGGCGATATCAGCGCCTTAACTGACCTGCTGGCTAGCTACAGCGGCGCAGCGATTGGGATCGTCAAAGGTGACTGGGCGGCCTTGGTGCAGGCGGTCAAAACGGATTCCAACTCCAATGTGCTGTCCACGCCAAGCATTACCACGCTGGATAACCAAGAAGCCTCGTTCATGGTTGGGCAAGATGTGCCGGTGCTGACCGGCTCCACCACCGGCTCCAATAACACCAATCCCTTTAATACCGTGGAGCGTAAAAAAGTCGGCACCATGCTGAAAGTTACACCGCAAATTAACGAAGGCAATGCGGTGCAGCTGACCATTGAGCAGGAGGTGTCGAAAGTTGAAGGGCAGACCAATTTGGATGTGGTGTTTGCCGAGCGCAAATTGAAAACCACGGTACTGGCCGATGATGGTGATCTGATTGTGCTTGGTGGCCTGATTGACGATCAAGGCGGAGAGAGTATCGCCAAAGTGCCATTGCTGGGCGATATTCCAGTGCTGGGGCACCTGTTTAAATCCACCGCCAACAAGAAAGAAAAACGCAACCTGATGATTTTTATCCGGCCAACCATTTTACGTGATGGGATGGCCGCCGATGGGGTTTCGCAGCGTAAATATAACTACATTCGCGCCGAGCAATTGTACCGCGCCGATCAGGGGATGAGCCTGATGCCGCAAACTCCGTTACCGGTGCTGCCGGAGTACGGTAAAGATCCACAGTTGCCGCCGGAAGTGCGCGCTTTCTTACTGGCGCGGGGGATCCCGTTGTGAGTCAGCCAGACAGTGCGCGTCGAGCCCTAATGGGCATCGGTGAAGCAAAGAGCGATGCGGAGTCAGTACTCGCTGAGCCGCTCGGCAGCGGATCACGTCGGCTGCCGTTCGCCTTTGCCCGTCGCTTTCAAGTGCTGGCCGAACAGCGCGAGGGCGCACTGTGGGTCTGTCACAGCCAGCCACTGACCTTAGCGGTGCTACAAGAGTTACGTCGCGTGCTGGGCGAGCCCTTTTTGACGGAAAAGGTGGCCGCTTCGCAGTTTGAAGCCTTACTCACCAGCGCCTATCAACGCGACTCCAGTGAAGCGCGCCAGCTGATGGAGGATATCAGCGCCGAGGGGGATTTTTATACCTTGGCCGAAGAGTTGCCGCAGACCGAAGATTTGCTGGCCAGCGAAGATGATGCGCCCATCATCAAGCTCATCAACGCCATGCTCGGGGAAGCCATCAAAGAAGGGGCATCGGATATCCATATCGAAACCTTCGAGAAGGCTTTGCTGATCCGTTTTCGGATTGATGGCGTGCTGCGTGAAGTACTGCGTCCCAGCCGCAAACTGGCTGCTTTACTGGTATCGCGGATTAAAGTGATGGCCAAGCTGGATATTGCCGAAAAGCGGGTGCCGCAAGATGGCCGCATTGCCTTATTGCTTGGCGGGCGAGCGGTGGATGTACGGGTATCAACCATGCCGTCGAATCATGGTGAGCGGGTGGTGCTGCGTTTGCTGGATAAAAACCAAGCGCGGCTGACCTTAAGCAGTCTGGGGATGGACAGCGCAATTCAAACGCGCTTTCGCCGCCTGATTTTCCGTCCCCACGGCATCTTGCTGGTCACCGGCCCGACCGGCTCCGGTAAAAGTACCACGCTGTACGCCGGTTTGCAGGAGCTCAACTGTGAAGAGCGCAATATCCTGACCGTGGAAGACCCGATTGAATATGCCATCGAGGGCATCGGTCAGACCCAAGTGAATCCGAAAGTCGAGATGACCTTTGCCCGTGGCCTGCGCGCCATTTTGCGTCAAGACCCGGATGTGGTGATGGTGGGCGAAATTCGCGATCTGGAAACCGCGCAGATTGCGGTGCAGGCCTCGCTGACCGGTCACTTGGTGCTCTCGACATTGCACACCAATACCGCTGTCGGTGCGGTAACGCGTCTGCGCGATATGGGCATCGAGCCTTTTTTGATTGCCTCCAGTTTGCTTGGCGTATTGGCGCAGCGCTTAGTGCGCACCTTGTGCCCGGCGTGCCGCGCACCGCACATAGCCACCGTCACGGAGCGTGAGTTGTTTGCCCCTTTACTCGGCGAACAAATGCCAGCTGAGCTGGTGTTATACCAAGCGGTGGGCTGCGAGCAGTGTAATCACAAAGGCTTTCGCGGACGGACCGGTATTCACGAATTGCTGGAAGCCGATGAAACGGTGCGCGACATGATCCACCGCGATTGCGGAGAGCAGGAGCTGGAAAAATATGTGCGCCGTTTCAGCCACGGGATCCGTGATGATGGCTTGCAAAAAGTGCTGGCGGGGATCACCACCCTGGACGAAGTGCTGCGGGTGACGCGGGAGGGCGGATGAGCGTCTTTCAGTATCAAGCGGTGAACTTACAGGGTAAACGCCACAAAGGATTGATTGAGGCCGACTCGGCGCGCCAAGCGCGGCAGCTGCTGCGCGAGCAAGGTTTGCTGGCCGAAAGCGTACATGAAACGCGCTCTGCAACCGACAATCCGGCTAGCGCTCATACCCTGCGTTGGCAGCGTGGGATCAGCGCATCGGAGTTGGCGTTGCTGACACGTCAATTGGCCACCTTGGTGCAAGCGGCGATGCCACTGGAAGAGTGTTTGCGCGCCGTGGCCGAACAGTGTGAGAAAAACCGCCTAAAAAGCCTGATGTTGGCAGTGCGCACCCAAGTGCTGGAAGGGCATACCTTAGCTGATGGTTTGCGCGCCTATCCACTTGTCTTTGATGAGCTGTTTTGTGCCATGGTGGCGGCCGGTGAAAAAGCCGGTCACTTGGATGCGGTGTTGAGTCGGCTGGCCGACTACACCGAGCAACGCCAGTACATGAAAGGCAAATTGCTGCAGGCGATGATCTACCCACTGGTGTTGACGGTGGTGGCCATTGGCGTGATTGCCATTTTGCTGGCCTCGGTGGTGCCGAAAGTGGTGGCGCAGTTTGATCATCTCGGGCAAGCCTTGCCAAACAGTACCCAACTGTTGATTGCGCTGAGTGACGGGGTACGCGATTACGGGCTGTGGCTGGTCGGGGCGCTGTTAGTGCTGGGCGTGTTGGTGCAGCGGTTGTTACGCCAACCGGCGCTGCGTTTGCGATGGGATAAGTTTTGGCTGCGTTTACCGCTGCTGGGCAAAGTCAGTCGCGGTCTGAATACCGCCCGGTTTGCCCGCACCTTGAGTATTTTGTCGTCCAGCAGTGTGCCGCTGCTGGAAGGAATGCAGATTGCTGCCAGTGTGGCGTCTAATCGCTATGTTCGCAGCCAGATTTTAACCGCCGCAGAACGGGTGCGGGAGGGCAGCAGTTTACGCGCGGCCCTCGGCAGTAGTGGCCTGTTTCCACCCATGATGTTGCACATGATTGCCTCTGGGGAGCGCAGTGGTGAGCTAGAGCCGATGCTGCTGCGCGCGGCAGATAATCAGGATCGGGAATTCGAAGCGCTGGTCACGTTGGCGCTCGGTATTTTTGAGCCGCTGCTGATTGTCAGCATGGCGGGGGTGGTGCTGTTTATTGTGGTGGCAATTTTGCAGCCAATGCTGCAGCTCAACAACATGGTCGGGCTGTAAAGAGCGTGGCTGTCAGTGGCGAGTCGAGTGATGAACAAGGAGTGTCAAGCATGCAACGAGTACGCGGTGGTCAGTCGCTAGCACGTGGTTTTACCTTGCTGGAAGTGATGGTGGTGATCGTGATCTTAGGGATCTTGGCCAGCTTAGTGGTGCCCAATTTACTCGGCAATAAAGAAAAAGCCGACCAACAAAAAGTGGTCACTGATTTGGTGGCGCTGGAAAACAGTCTGGATATGTACAAGTTGGATAACAGCGTGTACCCGAGCACCGAGCAGGGGCTGCAGGCGTTGGTCAGTAAACCAGCCGGGACTCCAGAGCCACGCAATTATCGCAATGGCGGTTATATCAAACGCTTGCCACAAGATCCGTGGGGCAATGAGTACCAGTATTTGAGCCCCGGCGAGCAAGGCGAAATTGATATTTACTCGTTAGGCGCCGATGGTCAGGAAGGCGGTGAAGGAACCGCTGCCGATATCGGTAACTGGAATCTGGGTGAGTATCAAAAGTAAATGCCGGCGCGCGGTTTTACCCTGCTGGAGCTGATGCTGGTGGTGTTTTTACTCGGCTTGACCGCCGGTGGCGTGTTGATGACCTTACCGCCATCAGTATCGGCACAGCCGGAGAAAGAAGCTGCTGAGCAGCTATTGCGCCAAATCCAGCAGGTGCAAGATGACGCGCTAATGAGTGGCCAGTTGTATGGCTTATACCTTGCCCCCGATGGTTATCAGTTTTTACGCCGACAGGCCGACCGCTGGCAACCACTCAGTGAGCCGGCGGCATTAGCTGGTCGACAAGCCCTGCCCACAGGGGTGCAACTACAGTGGCAGTTGGGCAGCGATCGCTGGCAACAGATGCAGCAACAAGAGATGGCGCTGTACCAAAACCGCCTCAGTTTGCATCAGATGCAGGTGTTGCAAGAGGACGCCGATAAAGCCTTGCAGCCACAAGTGTGGCTCGACAGTAGCGCCGATGTGGTGCCGTTACAGCTGGTGTTGCAAGGCGCGTCGCGTACTGCGCGTTGGTTGCTGGTGCGCGATGACAGCGGCCAGTGGCGGCTGCAAGCGGGCCGTGAGGGGGAATGATGCAAGCGAAGAGTCATTCGGGTATCTCTCATGCTAGGCACAATCATCCAGCTCAATCCAAACCCTCGCATGGATTTACTTTACTGGAAGTGCTGGTGGCGCTGGCCGTATTTGCTGGCGCAGCGCTGGCGGTGATGCAAGCGGGCAGCAGCAGTTTACGCAATCTGGCTATCTTGCAAGACAAAATGCTGGCCGGTTGGGTCGCGGAAAACCAGTTGGCTCTCTTGTCATTACTCCCGCCCGCCGAGCGTCAGCGCAGTCAGCGCGGCGAAACGCAAATGGCGAATCGCACTTGGTATTGGCGCAGTGAGTCGGTGCCGACCAGTGGCACGTCACTGACGGCGATTGAGATTCAGGTGAGTCGTCAGCCTCAAGGCAGTGCCGAGGCGGTGTTACGCCGCTATTTTGCCCGTCCGCGCACGGAGTCAGCGCTATGACGGTCAGCCAGCAGTACGCCCGCTGCAGTCGGCGGCGGCCACCTCTACGCCGAGCCAGCCAGCTGGGTTTTACTTTGCTGGAGTTGCTGGTCGCCATCGCGGTGTTTGCGTTACTGAGTTTAGGGATTTATCAGGTGGTTGATGGGGTACGCCGCGCCGATCAGACGAGCGCTGCGCTGACCGAGCGGATGAGCAGCATGCAGCGCGCGATGCAATTGCTGCACAACGACTTTACTCAAGTTGTGGCGCGCCGTCAGCGCAGTGATGGGTTAAGTCGCCCACCGTTACTGAGCGTTGGCGACGGGCTTTTACAATCACAAGGCGACGGCTGGCTGCTGATCCGCACAGGCGTTGCCAACCCGCAGATGCAACTGCCACGTGGACATCTTCAGCGCGTGGCTTATCGCTTGCTGGATGGGCAATTGCAACGTTTAAGCTGGCCTTTTGCTGACATGCCCGCAGACAGCGAGCCACAAATCCGCACCTTGCTCAGTGAGGTCGAAGGGCTGCAGCTGATGGTCTATCACGATGGCCAATGGCAGCGGCAGTGGCAAAATTCGGATGCGCTGCCCAGTGCGGTACGCCTGCGTTTAACGGTACGCGGCTGGGGAGAGTTGGAGCGCGTGTGGCTATTGCCCGCAGCACCTATTCTGCCGAGTGATAATGGTGTGCCAGAGGGCGGAACTAATGGCGGCAGTGAGAGTGGGAGCAATGGATGAGTGTGACAACGCCGCTCTTGCGCCGAGGCTCGCCGACTACCGGCATGGCGCTGATTTTAGTGTTGCTGATGCTGGCGGTGCTGAGCGTGTTAGCCACCGGCTTTACCTTGCGCTTGCAGCAGCAGATCCGCTATAGCGACAGTCGGCAACAGGCTACCCAAGCCTACTGGTACGCCTTGAGCGCCGAAGAGCAGGCCAGCGCGGAGTTGCAAGCGGCACTGGCCGATGATCCTCGGGCTAATTTGAGCCAAAGTTGGGCAGTGGGTGAGCGGGTGTATCCGGTTGGCGGTGGCGAGATCCGCATCGCTATTCGCGATCAGCAGGCCTGTTTTAATCTCAATGCGTTGGCCGGTATCAAAGCGCAAAGTAGTACTCAGGAGCGTCCTCATATTGCTCAACAATTGTTAGCGCTCCTAAGCGCCCTTAATACCGCTGAACAGCCGATTGATGGTTATCAGGCTGAACAGGTGGTCGACAGCCTCTGGGAATATGTGGATAGCGACAGTCAGCTGACTAGCCGTTATGGCGCCGAAGACAGTGAATATTTAGCGCGCGCGATCCCGTCACTGACCCCTAATAGCCTACTGGCGGATGACAGTGAACTGCGCACGGTGCAAGGCGTCGATGCGCCGTTGTACCGGCGTTTGCAGCCGTGGATCTGCGCGTTGCCACAAACGCGTTGGCAACTGAATGTGAATACCGTAATGCCCGAGCAAGCGCCGCTGCTGCAGGCGTTGCTAACGCCGTATCTGAGCGCCGAGCAGGCGCAAGCGCTGCTGGCCCGTCGACCGCTGGATGGTTGGCGTGATGCGGCCTCTTTTTGGGCTGAGCCGGAGTTGGCGGTGCTGGATGATACGGCGCGAGGTAAAGTGGCGCCACAGCTCGCGCTGACCAGTCGTTATTTTCTGTTAGATGGGCAAGTCACCGTGGGGCGGATCGCGCTGCGGGTCCGTAGCCTGCTGCAGCAAGATCCGGCGTCCGGACAATTTTATGTTCAACGCCATCAGTTCGGAGAGATGCAATGAGTGAGGTATTGCTGCTGCGCGTGATCCCCGGCGCATCGCCACGCTTGTGTTGGTGGCAAGCACAACCGACCGTGGGCGAGATCCGCGCTCGTGGCGAAAGTGCGTCTTTTGCCGCGTTAGCGGAGACGCAGCCGAGTTTGCTGGCTTTACCGCTGTGGTTATTGCTGCCGGGGCAGTGGTTTAGTGTCTGCGCTTGTCGTTTGCCGCCCGCGCGTGGTCGGCAACTAGCGCGTTTGTTACCGGCGTTGCTGGAAGATGAGTTGGCGCAGGATATTGAGACGCTGCATTTTTCTTTATTGCCGCGTCAGCACGACAGTGGGCATGTGGCGGTCATTGAACGCAGTGTGCTGCGTCAGTGGTATGAGGCCGCGATAACGAGCGGCTTTAATCTGCAAGCGCTGTGGCCTGACTGGCTGGCGTTGCCGAGCCCGTCTTCCACGCCCGAGCCCAATTTGGCAGCAATGTCGGCTGCAACGTTGGTATCAAGCAGCACAACGCTCCAGCATGCCTCTACTCCCGTGACTCTTACGGTTTTGAGTAGTCCCCATGGGCTATTGGCGCGCCGTTATGATCCGCAGCATCCCCACGATTGGCAAGGATGCAGTGCTGAACCCCTGCTGGTAGCGCCTTTTTTAACCGCGCTTAGCATGCTGTCTACGCCATCCTCATCAGGCTCTATTGTTTTGGACGTGGCCAAGGATGTGGAGGACTTAGCGGCAGCCTCTGCGCAGCGACCAGAAAATGTTATCGCGCGAGCTAAAGCGCCCGAAACAAAACCCGATGTGGCGCCGAAGGTTATCTGGTATGGCTTAGCGGCGAGCGCTGAGCAGCTATCGGCATTAGGGTTGCGTGGGCCATTGCCAAAGCAGGTAAATAACGATGAAGGCGCGTTGCTGCTACGTGGGGCGAGTGCATTACATCAGCTACAGCGTCATGGAATATTGGGCGGTGAGTTTGCACCGCGCAGTGCGCAGGTGCGCCAGTGGCGGCAATGGCGCAGTATCGCGGCGGCACTGGCGATGTTGGCGCTCTTGCTACTCGGTGAGCAAGGCGTGCGCTGGTGGCAGCTAACCCAAGCCGCGGATCAGGCCGCCACACAAGCCGAGCAGGCATACCGCGCGTTATTCCCGCAGCAGACGCGGCGCGTCAATATGCGCGCCCAGCTCAATGCCGTGCTGCGTCAGATGCGCGGCCAGCCGCCGCTGCAAGGGCTGGTACCCTATTTGCGCAAAGTGGCGTTGGCGCTGCAAGACCCGGCGCTGAGTCGCCAGCCGTTACAGGTGAAAAGTTTGCAATATCAACGCGATCAGCAAAGTTTGCGTTTGCAGGTGCAAGCGGCAGGGTTTGCGGAGTTGGAGCAGCTGCGCAGCGTCTTGGGGCGCTATTTTCAGGTGGAGCAAGGCGCGCTGAGTCGTGATGGTGCGGGAGTGGCTGGCAGCTTAGTGCTGCGCGATCGCGCGGTACAAAATCAATCGGCGGCCGCGGAGCGGCAAACGCGGGCTGAGCCGCGAATCTCAACGGCACAATAGCCTTGGCGCAGCGTATCGCGTGGCATAAACAGCAGGAGAGCGGGTGCATATGAAGGGATGGCGTAGCCGGTGGTCACAAGCTCAGCAGCGCTGGCAGCAATATTCTGCCCGTGAGCAACGTTTGCTGATGTTGGCGGCGGTGTCGCTGTTGGTTGGCGGATTGTACTGGGGGATTTGGCAGCCGTTGCAGCAGGCGATTAGTCGGCAAGAGACCCGTTTGCAGCAGCATCAGCAGCTGTTACGGCAATTGCAGGTCTCTGAAGCGGCGATCCGGCAGTGGCAACAGCAGCAGGCGGCGCCACAAACGCCGGTTGCAGGCGGCAGTTTGACTGAGCAGGTCAGCCGCAGTGCCGCCAGCTATTCGATTAGCGTGACGCGTATGCAGGCGCAAGATCGGCAAGTGCAACTGTGGGTGGCCGACTTGCCGTTTAACCAACTATTGAGCTGGCTGCTGCGCTTACGTTTGCAATACGGCATTGAGGTGGCGGCGCTGGATTTGTCGTTGGCGGGACAAGGCGGCGTGGTGCGGGTCGACCGGTTACAGCTGGCCTTGCCGTAACCGCCGTGCTGACTGTACCGCGCCATGATCAAGGGCTTGGCTCGCCGGTTAAGCGTTTTGCCCCAAAATGCCCGGTAGCAACGTGCGGTAATCGCGGATCCCCGGATGACGGGCAAAGCGGATGACATCTGCTGCTGAGTCTGGATTTTCCACTCCCAAGCAATAGCCAATGCCAAATTGGCGCGCGGCATCTAAAATCACTTCTGCATCATCAACAAACAAGGTTTGTGCCGGATCAAATTGCACGTCTTGTTGTACCTGCTGCCATAAGCGCTGATCTTCTTTCGGTACCCCATAGTGGTGGGTTGAGATCATGCCATCGAGGTATTCATCCAGCGCCGTATGCTCGACTTTAACCGCCAAACTGTAGGGATGCGCGTTAGTCAGCAAAATAGTACGGCGACCACTTTGGCGCAGCGCCTGTAAAAATGGCAGTGTATCTTCACGCAGGCGCGCGGTTGGCCCGTGTGCGGTGGTCATGGCGTAAATATCCAGCTGCAGCCGGTCACTCCAATAATCAAAGCAGTACCAGTTCATGGTATGGCGCACCGCATGGTATTCGGCGCGGATCAGAGCACGGGCTTGCTCCAACGGAATTGCGCGCGCAGCAGCCAGTGCTTGCGGCACTTGTTGCAGCCAAAATTCGCTGTCGAATTTCAGGTCTAGCAACGTACCGTCCATATCCAGCAGTACCGTTTCAATTTGGGACCAGGGAAGAGCAGGAGACATCAGAATTTCCTTGTAATCACGGCTTGCCGTGGTTGCCCTGCATGCGACACAATAATCGCAGCAGCAGGTTAACATCACAGCGACATGGCCACGCATAACCAATCAGGCGGTATAAAGTACATGTGCATTCAGGATGAACGCAAACAAAAACCGGCAATTTTGGCGGTGGAGTCGGTAGCGCGCTCGCGCTTGTTCCATGTGGAATCGGTCGCCTTGCGTTTTACCAATGGCGTTGAGCGAGTATACGAGCGGATGCGCCCGAATCAGCGCGAGTCGGTGATGATTGTCCCGGTGGTTGGCGATCAATTGCTGCTGATCAGCGAATACGCGGTGGGTGTGGAAGGCTATGAGTTGGGTTTCCCCAAAGGTTTGGTCGACCCCGGTGAAAGCGTGCTGGACGCCGCTAACCGTGAGCTGATGGAAGAGGCCGGTTTTGGTGCGCGTGAGCTGATGGTTTTAAAATCGGTGCGTATGGCACCGGCCTATTTTTCCAGCCACATGACCTTGGTACTGGCGCGCGATCTTTATCCACAGCGCTTAGAAGGCGATGAGCCGGAGCCCTTGGATCTGATTTACTGGCCGCTGAGCGAGATTGACCGCTTATTGGCTCATCCTGAATTTAATGAGGCCCGGGCGATGACCGCGCTGTTTATGGTGCGTGATTGGTTGCGCGCCGAAGCGCAGTCTGACGGCCAGCCGTAAACACTTTAACGCGTGAGGATCCCAGCATGACTCCACAGGCGCTGTTATCGCCGTTATTGGCGATAGCCGAAGAAGCGGGGCGACATATTGCCGCTATCTACCAACAGGGCAACATCAATCCGCAGCTCAAAGCTGATCACACTCCAGTGACCAACGCCGATTTGGCGGCGCATCGGTTGCTGTGTGAACGCTTGCAAGCCCTGACACCGCAGATCCCGGTGCTCTCCGAAGAAGATTGCCAGATTGCGCTGGCCGAGCGCGCCGCATGGCCGCGTTACTGGCTGATTGACCCATTAGATGGCACCCAAGAGTTCATCTACGGAAGCGGTGAGTTCTCCACCATGATTGCCTTGATGGACAACCATCAACCGGTGATGGGGGTGATTTATGCGCCGATGACCCAAATGTGGTATTACGCGGTACAAGGTCAGGGAGCCTATAAACGCGATCAGCACGGCCAAGAGACTCGGCTGCAGATCCGCGCCACCGCACCGGATAGCCACTGTTTGCGCGTCGCGGTGAGCCGCCGACAATCCTTACCGCGTTTGCAGCAGCAGTTAAATCCACAGTGGAATTATCAATTTGTTCCGTACGGTTCGAGCTCGCTGAAAAGCTGTATGGTGGCGGAAGGGCTGGTGGACTGCTATTTGCGCTTAGGCCCGACTGGCGAGTGGGATACCGCGGCAGCGCAGTGCATTTTGCTTGAAGCGGGCGGTGACCTGCGCGATTTGCATCTTGAGGCGCTGACTTACAATCGGCGTGACACGCTGGAAAACCCCGATTTCATCAGTTTTGGTAATCCTGCATTGCCGTGGAAAACCATTCTTACCAATTGCTGATAAGTGAATCAGAAGTGGCATAGCCGCTAAGCGGGTTCAACGTTACACTAAAACTCAGTCTTGATTAACTGGGTGATCGTGTTTGCATTATGGGAAAGCGTCTGCCGCTGAGTATCGGGTGTATTGAACCGCTGTCTATTGCACGGCCGGTTCGCTATGAAAAATTGGCGTTGGTGTGCGAAGGGGGCGGTCAGCGTGGAATTTTTACTGCCGGGGTGTTGGATGAGTTTCTCGGCGATAACTATTACCCGTTTGATCTGATCTTGGGCACCTCTGCCGGTGCGCAGAACGCCTCGGCCTATGTTCTCAATCAAGCCGGTTATGCCCGTAATGTGATCACCCGGTTTACCACTCAGAAGCGCTTTTTTAGCCCAGTGTCGTTCGCCACCGGCGGCCATATGCTGAATCTGGATTGGTTGATGGATTCGGTCGCGCAAATTTACCCACTGGCGTTGGATCGCGCCCAAGCGCGTTTGCAAGATCGCGAATTTCTGATGTGCGCCTCGCGCTACGATGACTTCCAGCCGGTGTACATGTCAGCCAGCGCCGATAATTGGCACGATGCGATGAAAGCGTCGTCGGCGATCCCCGGTTTATACCGTAACGGTGTGGATGTGGGGGGCGTACGCTATTGGGATGGTGGTGTCAGCGCGGCTATTCCGGTTGAAGAAGCTTATCGGCGTGGCGCCGATCTGATTGTGGTGATCCGCACTGTGCCTTCTGAGCCCTACTATACCTCGGAGTGGTTGAGCCGCTTTAGTAAGTGGTTGTCGCACAGTAAATTTCATCATATGGCGCAGATGGTCGAGCACCACGAGCACTGCTATAAGCAGACCCAACATTTTTTATTAAATCCGCCCGATAAGCTGCGCATTATCGAGATTTTCCCGCCCCATACCTTGGCCAGTAAAACCTTAGGTAGCAACCAGACCGAGCTGGATCACGACTATTGGATTGGCCGTCATTGTGGCCGTTACTTCCTGTCTGCGGTCGCACCTTGGCTAAAGCATGCTTAAGTTGCACGCATCTGACCTCAGTCAGCGCTAACACAGCCAACTGGGGACAATAAAAAAGGGCAGCGTAAGCTGCCCTTTTTTAGTGCTGTATCCGAGCCATGTGTTCTAAACGCGCCACCGATTAAGGTGGCGCGCACATTTAGAACAGCTCTTGCTGTGAGCCTGAACTGCTATCAAAGATAGTCGTTCCCACTTCATGGGTGGCTTTTTCAGTCGGTTCAGTGCCTGGGATGAAGTACTCGACGCGGCTGCGTCCGGTACCATCGGCCAGCTTACCGGTTTGCATATCGATAGGAATACTCAAAATGCCGTCCGGAATCTGCTTCGGCTGCTCAGGCACGCCGGCTAAGGTTGACTGCATGAAGCTATCCCATGCTGGCTGCGCTGATTTAGCGCCCCCTTCGTAGCCGGAGATCTGCTGGCCTTTCAGGTTCGGGTTCTGGGTGGTGCGACCCAGTGTCCGACGGTGATCGTCAAAGCCAATCCAGACGGAAGTCACGGTCTGCGGACCATAACCGGAATACCACGCATCTTTCGAGCTGTTGGTGGTACCGGTTTTACCTCCGATATCATGACGCTTAAGCAGACGCGCGGCACGCCAGCCGGTGCCTTGCCAGCCACCACCCGGTTCACCCCAAATCGCCGATTCCAGCGCATCGCGGATCAGGAACGCCAGTTGGGTGCTGATCACGTGTGGCGCATAGCCTTCGCTTTCCTCTTTCTTCTCCAGCAGTGGGGTATCCACATGCTCGATTTGTGGTGTTGGCACCACGCCATCTTGGGTTGGCAGATCTTCGGTCAGCGCATTGCCCAATACCGCCGCTTTTGGCGTTTCGCCATACACCACCGGAATGTTGCAGGTACCGGTGCAGGCGACCAGTGGTTTGGCTTCTTCCAGCAGTTTGCCGTTAGAGTCTTCAATCTTGCTGATGAAGTATGGCGTGATCAGATAACCACCGTTGGCAAATACCGAGTAACCGCGCGCCACTTCCAGCGGGGTAAACTCGGCCGCGCCCAGTGCCAGTGATTCATAGCGCGAGATGTTGGCGGGGTTAAAGCCAAAACGCTCTAAGAAATCGGCGGCAAAGTTAACGCCGATTGCGCGCAGTGCCCGCACCATCATCACGTTCTTCGACATCCCCAGACCCACGCGTAAACGCAATGGACCGTCATACACCGCAGGGGAGTTTTTTGGTCGCCAGTCACTGCCTGAGCCGGAGTCCCAACGGGTAATCGGCGCATCGTTGAGGATGGTCGCCAAGGACAGCCCTTTATCCAGCGCCGCGGCATAGATAAATGGCTTGATGTTAGAACCAATCTGACGGGTCGCTTGTGTAACCAGATTGAACTTACTCTGGTTGAAGCTAAAGCCGCCGACAATCGCTTTCACCGCACCATTTTCTGGATTGAGGGAGATCAGCGCCGAGTTCACATCCGGAATTTGGCCCAGCCACCACTGGTCGTTGACTTTGCGTACCCAGATTTGTTGGCCGGTTTTCAGCACATCGCGCGCATTTTTCGGTGATGCACCTTGGCGGGTATCACTGATAAACGGACGCGCCCACTTGATGCCATCCCAGCTTAAGGTAATGCTCTGGCCATCGGCCAGTACCACATTGGCGGACTTGTCCTGTACCGCGGTTACGGCAGCGGCTTGGAACGGGCCATAGGTCGGCAGCGCCTTGAGGCTGCTGACAATCTTGCTCAGATCCCACGCTGGCTCACTGCTGTTCCACAATTGATTGGCCGCACCGCGATAGCCGTGGCGCAGATCGTAATCAATCACGTTGTTTTGCAGTGCCTGCTCGGCCGCCAATTGGGTAGTGGAGTCCACCGTGGTAAAGACTTTGAAGCCTTCGGTGTAGGCATCTTCACCATAGCGGTTGACCATCTCTTGGCGCACCATTTCGGCCAGATACGGCGCGTGCAGCTCGATTTCAGCGCCATGGTAACTGGCTACAATCGGCTGGCTGATCGCTTCTTGGTACTGCTGTTGTGTGATGTAACGCTCTTCCAGCATCCGCGACAGCACCACGTTACGGCGCTGTTCGGCGCGGCTTAACGAGTACAGTGGGTTGAGGGTTGATGGCGCTTTCGGCAGACCGGCAATTACTGCCATCTCGCCTAAGCTCAACTGGCTGACATCTTTACCAAAATAGACTTGTGCCGCAGCCCCCACTCCGTACGAGCGGTAGCCGAGATAAATCTTATTCAGGTACAAATCCAGAATTTCATCTTTAGTCAGCAGCTGCTCGATCCGCAAGGCCAAGAAAACCTCTTTGACTTTACGCATCAAAGTTTTTTCCGGACTTAAGAAGAAGTTACGCGCTAACTGTTGCGTAATGGTGCTGGCGCCCTGTTTTGCATGACCGGCGGTTAAAGAAACAAAGGCAGCTCGCAAAATTCCAATCGGATCAATACCGTCGTGTTGATAAAAACGGCTGTCTTCTGTTGCAATGAAGGCATCCACCATCAGCGGTGGGATCTGTTGTAAGGTCAGCGGGATCCGGCGCTTTTCACCAAACTGCGAAATCAGTTTGCCATCGGCACTGTAAACCTGCATCGGGGTTTGCAAACGCACATCGCGCAGGGTTGTTACATCCGGCAATTGCGGTTTGACATAGACATATAAGCCGTACACCGAAGCTGCTCCCAAGAGGATGCAAGCCAGTGTAACGACCAAAAAATACTTTATGAGCTTCACCTGAGAATTCCCGCGACTAAAGCACCGAACGGTTTATAAACACTAAGTGCGTAGTATAAAGGCAAGCAATGAAAGGGTAACCCCTTTGCTGATTTTTTCTTCGCACTTTGGCGAATTGACTGATTTTTTTGAATTTTGAAGTTACATCTTTGACATGGTGTCTTTAAAGCCGGGCTTTACAGGGCGCCGTTAGCAGGCATCGCAAGGATGCAGGGAGAGACATGTTTGCACGCTCTGTCAGTGTAGGGTTAGACATTGCCAGCGATGCGGTGCGCGTGGTGTGGTGCCGTTCGCGCCGGCAGGGCTGGGAGTTACTGGGCTGGCACAGTATTAATGTGCCAGCCGGTACGTTTCAGGGCGATCGTTTGATCGCCCCTGACGCGTTACGTGACGTATTAAGTCAAATTCACAAAATTCTGCCGCGCCGTCTGGCGCGTTTATGCATTGCGCTGCCGGGGGCGGCGGTGATGCAAAAAACCTTAATGGTGGATGCCTTTTTAACCGAGCAGGAGCGCCTGTTTCGGGTCGAGGCTGAATTACCCTCATTATTCCCGCTACCGCCGCATGAGCTGGCTTTCGATTTTCGCGCTGAAGGGGCGGAAACCGCCAATGGCCGCTTAAAGCTGGTGGTCACCGCGGCACGTCGTGAGTTGATGAATGACTATCTGGCGGTGTTGCAAGGCGCGGGTTTACAAGCCGATATCGTCGATATCACGCCGCTGGCGCTGCGCCGTGCGCTGGAACAAGCGCAGGCGGCGCTACCGCCGGCACTGGAGCTAGAGCAGCAACTGCTGGTGCACTTGTCGGCGCGTAATCTGCTGGTGACCTCGGTCCCCGGCAGTCCGCTGTTTTTCCGCGATCAGCCGCTGAACATCCCGCAAAGCGAAGGCAATTCGGTGCCGCCGGCGCTGCTGCAAGAGCAGTGGTTGAGTGAAGTGACCCGTCAACTGGGGCTGATCCGTCAGATGTACCACTCCACCGGCCGACAATCCAGTGGCCTGCTGGTTAGCGGCCAACTGCGCGAAAGCGATACCCGCGTGTTGAGCACGCAACTGTCAGTGCCAGTACAGGGCTGGTCGCCGTTTGCTGGCTTATCGCTGGCGGTCAGCGTACCGCAGCAAGAGGATGCGTGGCCGTTTACCTTGGCCTGTGGTCTGGCGGTCTGGGAGGGTAACTGATGAAAGGAATCAACCTGTTACCTTGGCGTGAGTTGGAGCGGCAACAGCAACAGCAGCGCTTTGTCCGTCAGGTCGCCGTGTGGGGCGGTTTTTGGTTTTTGGTTTTGGCTGGGGTTTGGTTTGGCATTGATCAGCTCAATACCCATCAACAGTCGCGCTTGAGCCGTTTGCAATCGGAAATCCAGTTGTTGGATGCCAAATTGGCGGAGCTGCGCGACATCAAAGCCAAAGAAGAGCTGGTGAACAAGCGGATCACCGCCGTATCGGCACTGCAAAAGCAGCGCGATCAGGTTACCCGACTGTTTAACTTGCTGCCGTTGGTAGTGCCGACCGGGGTGTACATCGACAAAATCACCCTCAATGGCGAGCGGGTCGAAATTGCTGGGCGCAGTGAATCGAACGTGCGTTTGTCGTCGATGGTGCGGCAGGTGGAGTCATCGTATTGGCTGGATGGGGTGTCCATTGACGCCATTGTGGCCAATAAAAACGGCACCCAATTCGATGAGTTCAAGATGCGCTTCCAGTTGCTGGCCGACATGAAGCAGAAGCTCGGGGAGATCAAAGGATGAGCCAATGGAGTGAACTGGATTTAGACCAGATTGCCTACTGGCCACGCAAGATGCAGTGGGCCTTTGTCAGTATCGCGACCTTGGTGATCTTCGCACTGGCCGGTTGGTTTGTCCTGCTGCCGGGTTGGCAAGCCTATGAGGATGCGCAAGCTAAAGAGCAAGAGCTGCTGACGCAAATTCGTAGTAAAGCCAATCTGGCCGCTCAGTTACCGGCGGCCCGTGAGCGTTACCGTCAGCTTAGCAATCAACTGGCGACCTTGAGCCGTCAGCTGCCTTCGCAAGACGAACTGGCCTCGTTGCTGGACTCCATCACCATGGTGGGGACGCGTAACGGCATGCAGTTTGACCGCATTAACTGGATGAATCCGCAGCCGCAAGGGCTGTTGCAAGCGTTGCCGTTGCAACTGGAGCTGAAAGGCTCGTTTGGCGAGCTGGGGCAGTTTTCCAGTGATATCGCCTTGCTGCCGCGCATCATTACCTTGAGCGATCTGACCTTGGAGCGTAAGCAAGGTGAGCAGTTGGGTTTCTCGGTGCGCGCAACCACCTTCCGCCTGCTCAGCGCCGATGAGCTGAAGGCCCAGCAAGCGGAGGCGAAAAAATGAGACGGACTACCCCACGTTGGTCGCTGAGGGCCAGCGCTTTGCTGGGCTCACTGTTACTGCTGGCGGGCTGTGACTCGGGCGAGCAGCAAGATTTAGAAACGGTACTGCAAGACATTTACCAAGAAGTGCCGCAAGAGCGGATCAGCGCACCGAAAGCGCTGGAGCGGACTGGGCGTTTGCTGTTTGTGGCCGCGCCGCTACGCAATCCTTTTATGACGCCACAGATGGAAGTGGCCGGTGATCGCGGCTTTGATTGCGCGCAGCCGAATACCGAGCGCAAGAAAACCGCCCTGGAGCAGTACGGGCTGGAGAAACTGAAATTCCGAGGCGTGATTGGCGATAAAAGCCAGCTGTGGGCATTGGTGGAAACGCCCGATTCCGAGTTGGTGCGCATTGGTCCGGGGGATTTTCTCGGTTTGAACTGGGGAACCCTAGAAACCGTATCGCCGAATAAGATTGAGCTGCGTGAGATGGTCAGTGACGGACGGGGTTGCTGGCAGCAGCGGCAAGTGGCTATGACGCTGGATACTTCGCCTTTTGGCGCCTGATAAGCAGAGTGTGAAGACAGGATAAGAAGATGATGAAGGGAGCAGTGCGCAGTTTACGCTACTGGATGGTAGCCGGAGTCTGGTTCGGGTTGATGTCCCCGGCCTGGGCCGCCACACTGGAAGACGTCAAATTACGGCAAGAAGGCGATCGTTTAGCGGTAAGCATGATCTTCGATCAGCCGGTGGCTACCCCTGCGCAGCAGCGTGATACGCTGGCAAACACGCTGGCCCTGACGTTTTCGCAAGTGGATAAAAGCAAACTGGGTAATACCATTCGGGTGAATAACCCGATGTTGCGTGGCATTAACATCAAACCCTCCTCCAAAGGTACCAAGATTGGTTTTGATCTGGTGCGTCAGGAGCCGTTTGAGCTGCGCGCTGAAGGCAAAAGCTACATCTTGCTGCTCGGGCAAACCCGCTCGACGGAGCAAGTACAGCAAAATAACCCGATCCTCAAACCCACCGGCAGCAGCCTGCTATCGGTGGATTTTGTGCCCCGCGGTGACGGGCAGGCCGAGCTGACCTTAAACTTTGTCCAGCCGCCGGCTGATTTGGCAATTCGGCAAAGCAGTGGCCGTTTGGTGTTGGATTTACCGCGCACCACCGTGGCCGGTGATGCCTATAAGATGGATGTTAGCCGCCGTGGCACGCCAGTGAAAACCATTCGCAGCGAAGCCACCGGACAGAACACCCGCTTGTTACTGGATCTCAAAGGTCCGGTGGATTATGACCAGCAGCGCATTGGCTCGCAGGTGAAAGTGCAAATTCGTCGCGCTAACTCGGCGCGGGCGCAGGTGAATAATCCGGCCCAGTACAGCAAACCTATCTCTTTGAATTTCCAAAACGTTCCTATCCGTACTGTGCTGCAGGTGATTGCGGACTATAACCAGTTCAACTTGGTCACCACCGACAGCGTGCAAGGGGAGATCACCTTGCGTCTGGATAATGTGCCGTGGCAGCAAGCACTGGACATTATTCTGCGCGCCAAAGGTTTGGATAAGCGGATCGACGGCAATGTGCTGTTAGTGGCGCCGAGTGAAGTGCTGATTGAGCGCGAGCGCCGGGAGATGGAAGCGGACGCGCAGGTGAGCGAATTAAAACCGCTGCAAACTGAATACATCGATATCAACTTTGCCAAAGCCTCTGAAATTGCTGCCATGCTGACGGCACCTAATGGTCGCATGCTCTCTTCGCGCGGCTCGGTCTCGGTGGATGAGCGCACCAACACCTTGCTGGTCCGCGATATTGATACCGTGCTGGATACCGTGCGGCAGATGGTGGCTTCGCTCGACCGTCCGGTAAGTCAAATCCAGATTGAAGCGCGTATCGTGACCATCAACGACGAAAGCTTGGATGAGCTGGGCGTGCGCTGGGGCATGCTGATGGATACCGGTAATGGCGGCATGATTGGCGGCTCGGTGGAGGGTAACTTAGGCGCGATTGGCGCTTTGGATCAAAAACCGACCGTGGATGATTTCTTGAACGTCAACATGCCTGCCTCATCTGGCGCGGCCTCGATTGCGTTCCAGATTGCCAAAATCAACGGCAAGTTGTTGGATCTGGAGCTGTCGGCGCTGGAGCGAGAAAACAACGTGGAGATTGTGGCGAGCCCACGCTTGCTGACGGCGAATAAGAAACAAGCCAGTATCAAACAGGGTACGGAGCTGCCGTATGAAGTGGCCAGCTCCAGCGGTGCGTCCACTATCGAATTTAAAGATGCGGTGCTCGGTTTGGACGTTACCCCACAAATTACCCCGAACGGACAAATCATTCTGGATCTGAAGGTCAGCCAGAACTCGCCAGGCAAGGTATACAAGATTGGTCGCGGCGAAGCGGTGTCGGTTGATAAGCAAGAAGTCGAAACGCAAGTTTTGGTCGATGACGGGGAAACAGTTGTACTCGGCGGCGTATTCCAGCACACTACTATCAAAGGTGTAGATAAGGTGCCGGTACTGGGGGATATTCCTGTCATGGGACGGTTATTCCGTCGTGATATGGATAAAGCCGGAAAACGTGAGCTTGTGATTTTTGTTACCCCGCGCGTGGTTCAGCAGAACATGAACCGCCCGGTGAGCACTGATCCTATCAGTGGTTAACCCTCTCTCCTTGATGATGGCTTTCGAAAACTGCAGCAGCGGTTTTCGAAAGCATTGCCTTTATGCAGTTGCCAAACCGGCACGACTCTTGAGATAATTTTTAGTCTGATCTCGCACTACGTTCTTATGAGGATTCAGGTCATGTCTCGTCATCGCATTTTTTGACGGGGCGAGGTGTATTTAAACGTTGTTTTAAGCAAAAACCGAAAAACATGGCAGAGAAACGTAATATTTTCCTAATCGGGCCTATGGGCGCCGGTAAAAGTACTATCGGCAGATATCTGGCGCAGATGCTGAATATGGAATTTTTCGATTCCGATCAGGAAATCGAACGCCGCACTGGCGCCGATATCAGCTGGGTATTTGACGTTGAAGGCGAAGAAGGTTTTCGTGTTCGCGAAGAAAAAGTAATCAATGACCTGACGGAAAAGCAGGGGATCGTATTGGCCACCGGTGGTGGTTCCATTCAATCCCGCGAAACGCGCAACCGTCTGTCCGCGCGCGGAATCGTGGTTTATCTGGAAACAACCATCGAAAAACAGCTGGCTCGTACCCAGCGTGATAAGAAGCGGCCATTGCTGCAGGGCGATGTGGAGCCACGTGAAGTGCTGGAAGCACTGGCGGCCACGCGTAACCCGCAGTATGAAGAAATTGCCGACATCACTATTCGTACGGATGATCAGGGGGCCAAAGTGGTGGCCACACAGATCATCGAGATGCTGGAACAGCAGTAACTAACGTTAGGAAAGTTATGCCATGGAAAGGATCACCGTAGAATTGGCGGAACGTAGCTACCCTATCACGATTCAAGCCGGGCTGCTTTCGCACCCGGCTTCTTTTCATCCGCTGCGCGCGGGTGACAAAGTGATGGTGGTGACCAATACCACGCTAGAGCCTTTGTATCTGCAGACCGTGTGCCACAGCTTGCGCACGCTGGGTTGTCAGGTCGAGACGCTGGTGTTGCCCGATGGTGAGCAGTACAAAACCTTGACCATTTTGGATCAGGTTTTCTCTGTCTTGCTGGCCGGCAATCATGGCCGAGATACCACGTTGGTGGCGCTTGGCGGTGGTGTGATTGGCGATCTGACTGGTTTTGCGGCGGCCTGTTATCAGCGCGGGGTACGGTTTATCCAGATCCCGACCACGCTGTTGGCGCAGGTAGACTCTTCCGTTGGCGGAAAAACGGCGGTTAATCATCCGCTGGGTAAAAACATGATCGGGGCGTTTCACCAGCCGGTGTCGGTGGTGATGGATACCGATACCCTGCGTACCTTACCGGCGCGGGAGTTTGCGGCCGGTTTGGCGGAAGTGATCAAGTATGGTGTCATCATTGATGGCGCATTTTTTGCTTGGTTAGAGCAGCATCTGGAGCAGGTGCTGGCACTGGAGCCGCAGGCGGTGACCTATTGTCTGCGTCGCTGCTGTGAGCTGAAGGCGCAGGTGGTGGCGGCAGATGAAACCGAACAGGGGCAGCGCGCGTTGCTGAACCTGGGACACACCTTTGGTCACGCTATTGAAGCGGAGATGGGCTACGGCGTTTGGCTGCATGGCGAAGCGGTCGCGGCTGGAATGATGATGGCGATGGTCACGTCGCGTCATCTGGAGCTGGCCACTGATGCTGATGTAGCACGGCTACGCGCCTTGTTACAGCGCGCCGGTCTTCCTGTGCAAGGCCCCGCTGCCATGGCGGCAGACGCTTATCTGCCGCATATGTTGCGGGATAAGAAAGTGCTGGCGGGCACGCTGCGTCTGGTTTTACCACACGGGATCGGACAGGCCAGCGTCGTCAGCGGAACCGATCAACAGGTTGTTCTGGCAGCGATTGCCGAATGCCGGGGTTAAGTAGAATTCGATGGAAAACACACCCTCTCGTCTGTGGGTTGAGCTGGACTCGCAGACTCAAGTACTCTCACGCGTCCGTTTTCTGAGCCGCTTTGGCTCACCGTTTATTCATATCAGCGGACCAGAAGGGGCCGGAAAGAGCTTTTTGGCCCAACATCTGCTGGATGAGCAAGATCCCGAGCGGGTACGTTGTGCGCTGCTTGCCGGTCGTAAAGATCAGGCAGATACCTTGGTGCGCTCATTACTGGTACATCAACTGGTAGATCAAGCCGCTTACGATGATGCCACGCCGCTGGCCGAATTTTTGCCAGAGCTTGCCCGCGAAGGGCGTCGCGATCTGCTGATTATTGTCGATGATGCGCAGCTGTTGTCTGACGCCATGTTGATGGAGTTATGGCAACTGGCGGGTACCAGCCGTCAGGCCGGTAATCGTCGTTGTGCTGTGGTGCTGTTTGGCCCAGCCGAGGGGTTGGCTGAGCGCATCAAAGCGCTGCCGGCGCAGCAGGGTGTGGCGCAAATGACCATCGATGTGCCGCAGCTGACCCGCGCCGAAGCCTTGACCTTGATGAAGGCTGCTTTAGTCCGTGCGCAGCGTCCGGCGCAGGATGCAGAAGCGTTGCTGGGTACAGCATTGCGCCCAGGCGCGGTGCTGGCGGCGGCGGAAAAGCCGTTGTTACCAGAGCCTGAGCCCGATTTATTGCCTAAACCGCGGGCACAGCGCGCCAAAGAGTCTCGCTCACGCGTTGGCCTGATCAGCTTAGCTGTCTTGGTGCTGCTGGCACTGGGCGCCGGTACGTGGGTGTGGCTGTTAGAGCACTCCGCGCCTGCCAAATCCACCTTTACCCCAGGCGATCGCGCCGCATCCGTCTCCAGCCAGCCGTTAGGTGGCCAAAGCGATGCGTCAAGCGCGGAAAAAGTATTGCCGAAGGTCGATGGTGCGCCATTGGATCCGGTCCCAGACGTTAAAGGCCGTCTCAATAGCGGTGAGGTCGAGCCGATTCAGCAAAACGAACAAGTGCGCTTGACCGAGCAAAGTCCGGTGGCGCAAATCACTGCGCCAGCAGAGCCGGGCGAAACTACACAGGCCCAGATCCTGCCGCAAACTGGCAAGCGCGTGGTGTTACCGGGCAACGTGGTGGATGCGCTGGTGGCGGCTGAGCAGCAAGTTCAGCAAGCGGCCACCCCGACAGCGCCAGCCACTAACGCAAATGCCGCTGAGGAAGCCAAGCCGGCTGCGACCAGCACAAGTGATAGTGCTTCGACGGCGATCAGCCCTGAGCAAGCGGCGGCGGCCAAGCGTGCCGAGTCAGCGAAAGCCGACAACGCCAAAGCGACGGCAGCAAAAGAAACGGCTGCCAAGTCAGCCAGCAGCAAGCGTCGTCACAGCAGCCGCCTGAGCGGTGATACTGAACTGGAAAAAGCATCACCGAAGCACTATACCGTGCAGCTGTCGGGCTCCCATTCGCTCAAAGATGCGTGGCATTTTGTTGAGAAAAGTGGCTTGGCTTCCAAATTACGGGTGTATGAAACACGCCGTAATGGACGGGCTTGGTACGTGGTGATCATGGGCAATTATCCAACGGTAGCCCAAGCCAAGCAGGCGATTAACACCCTGCCAACGGCAATGAAAGCGGATCAACCGTGGGTGAAGTCATACCGCCAGGTGCAAACTGAACTGAAGCGGGCGCAATAACCCACTGCAGCGGCTAATTAAACTGAGTACAATTAGCCGCTTTAATGCAGTCTAGAAGTGGCAGAACACACAGCATGAAGAAGTACCGCGCGTTTCTCAAATGGGCCGGGGGCAAGTACAGCCTGGTTGATGAAATCCGCCGCCACTTACCGTCGGGGCAGTGTCTGATTGAGCCGTTTGTCGGCGCTGGCTCGGTATTTTTGAATACCGATTTTGAAGAGTATGTGCTGGCGGACATCAACAGCGATCTGATCAATCTCTACAATCTGGTCAAGCAGGATGTAGACAGCTTTATCGCCGATGCCCGTCAGTTGTTTACCCCCGAGCATAACTGCGCGGAAGCCTATTACCGCCTGCGCGATGAGTTTAATCAGACGGTTGATCCTTATCGTCGCGCGGTGATTTTTCTGTATATGAACCGGCATGGCTTTAATGGCCTGTGTCGTTACAACCTGAAAGGCGGTTTTAATGTGCCGTTCGGGTCGTACAAGAAACCCTATTTCCCAGAGCAAGAGCTGCGCTTTTTTGCGCACAAGGCGCAGCGCGCGACCTTTGTGTGTGAAAGTTATGCCCAGACTTTGGCGCGGGTAGATAAACACTGCGTGGTGTACTGCGATCCGCCGTATGCTCCGCTTTCGACCACCGCGAACTTTACCACGTACCACAGCAACGGCTTTTCGCTCGATGATCAGGCCACCTTGGCCGAGCTGGCCGATCAGATTGCAGCCCATCAGCGGGTGCCGGTTCTGATCTCCAATCACGATACGCCGTTGACGCGCCGCCTGTATCAAGGGGCGCAATTGAATGTGGTACAGGTTAAGCGCACCATTAGCCGTAATGGCGGTAGCCGCAATAAAGTCGGCGAGCTGTTGGCGCTGTTTACGTCCGGCGGACGTAAAGCGGGGTGACGGTGGGCGCAAATTGCGCTCATGGTGGTGGTGACCTTTTACGATTGATTTGCTGGAGAGCTGGAAGATGAAGGATTTCCTCATTGCGCCATCAATTTTATCGGCGGACTTCGCCCGTTTGGGGGAAGACGTAGCCAAGGTATTGGCGGCCGGTGCTGATGTGGTGCACTTTGATGTCATGGATAACCATTACGTGCCGAATCTGACGATTGGCCCGATGGTGTGTCAGGCTCTGCGCAACTTCGGCATTACTGCGCCGATTGATGTGCACCTGATGGTAAAACCGGTTGATCGCATCATCCCAGATTTTGCCAAAGCGGGCGCCACCTACATCACCTTCCATCCGGAAGCCTCTGAGCATGTCGATCGCACCTTGCAACTGATTAAAGATTGTGGCTGTAAAGCCGGTCTGGTGCTCAACCCAGCTACTTCGCTGAGCTATCTGGATTATGTGATGGATAAGCTGGATGTGATTTTGCTGATGTCGGTGAATCCAGGCTTTGGCGGTCAGTCGTTTATTCCCGCCACGCTGGATAAGCTGCGCGAAGTGCGTCGTCGCATTGATGCCAGTGGCCACGATATCCGCTTGGAGATCGATGGCGGGGTGAAAGTCGATAATATCCGTGACATAGCAGCGGCTGGCGCGGATATGTTTGTGGCCGGCTCGGCGATTTTCAGCCAGCCAGATTACGCGGCGGTGATTGCTCAGATGCGCGCGGAGCTGGAGTTGGCGGTATGATGCGTTTTTCCGGGGTGCGCAGCGTGGTCTTTGACCTCGATGGCACTCTGATTGACAGCGTACCGGATTTGGCGCTGGCGGTGGATCTGATGCTCGAAGAGCTGCAGTATCCGAAAGCCGGTGAAAATCGGGTGCGGGAATGGATTGGTAACGGGGCCGATATACTGGTGAAGCGGGCGTTGACGTGGGCGCAAGAGGGGTTTGTCCCTGAGCGTCAGCAACTGCGTGAAGCGCGCGCCTTGTTTGATAAGCATTACGCCGCCAATTTGACCGTCGGTAGCCGCTTGTATGCCGGGGTGCTGGACACCTTAGCACGCTTGCGTCAGCAAGGGCTGCCGCTGGGGATCGTGACCAACAAACCGAGTGCCTTTGTGCGCCCGCTGCTGGAAAAATTCGGCTTAAGCGATTATTTCAGTGTAGTGCTGGGCGGCGATGATGTGGTGGTACGTAAACCGCATCCGGCGGCACTGTATCTGGTTCTCGGCACACTGGGGCTGCGCCCTCAAGAATTACTGTTTGTCGGCGACTCAGAAAATGACATTAAAGCGGCCAAAGCGGCCGGTTGTCTGAGCGTTGGCCTCAGTTATGGATACAATTACGGCGAATCCATTGCATTGAGTGAGCCGGATTTGGTATTACATCAGTTTACCGGTTTATTACCGGCGCTAGGCATTGACCGCTGAGAGTCACCGGCTATCGCCGACGCGGATCAGGTTAGAGCATTGAATTTTAGGAAGAGTAGTGATGAGTGAACCCACTGTAAGCAAAAAACCGGTTGTATTAAGCGGCGTGCAGCCTTCCGGCGAACTGACCATCGGTAACTATATGGGTGCGCTGCGTCAGTGGGTGAAGATGCAGGATGAGTATGAGTGCCTGTTCTGTATCGTGGACTTGCACGCCATCACTGTTCGTCAAGATCCGGCCACCCTGCGCAAGGCAACCTTAGATACGCTGGCGCTGTATTTGGCCTGTGGTATCGACCCAGAAAAGAGCACCATCTTTGTTCAGTCACATGTGCCAGAGCATGCGCAGTTAGGTTGGGTGCTGAACTGCTACACCTATTTTGGTGAGCTGAGCCGCATGACCCAGTTCAAAGACAAATCCAGCCGTTATGCTGAGAACATTACCGCTGGTCTGTTTGATTATCCGGTGCTGATGGCGGCCGATATCCTGCTGTATCAAGCCGCACAAGTGCCGGTTGGTGAAGATCAGAAGCAGCATTTGGAGCTGAGCCGTGATGTGGCGCAGCGCTTTAATGCGCTGTACGGTGAGATTTTCCGCATCCCTGAGCCATTTATTCCAAAAGTGGGCGCGCGCGTGATGTCACTGCTCGAGCCGACCAAGAAGATGTCTAAGTCCGATGACAACCGCAATAACGTGGTTGGCCTGCTGGAAGATCCAAAGTCAGTCACCAAGAAAATCAAACGTGCGATGACCGACTCGGAAGAGCCGCCAGTGGTGCGTTACGACGTGGCACAAAAACCAGGGGTATCGAACCTGCTAGATATTCTGTCTGGCGTAACTGGCAAAACCATTGCCGAGCTGGAGCAGGAATTCGAAGGCAAAATGTACGGCCACTTGAAAGGCGCAGTAGCCGATGCGGTATCCGGGATGCTGACCGAGCTGCAAGAGCGCTTCCACGCTTATCGTGCTGACGAAGCGTATCTGGAGCAGGTGATGCGTGAGGGGGCGAAGAAAGCCTCTGCGCGCGCCGCCGAGACGTTGGCGAAAGTGTACGACGCCGTAGGTTTTGTCGCGCGCCCGTAATGGCGGAGCAATCATTCGCACTCATCAATTGCTCTCATCAAGCGCACTTCCACTTCGTGCGCGGGTGAGTGATAGAGCGTTTGATAGCGAACATTCATCCGCACAATGAATCAATGATGTAAGCCGGCCGGCGCGTTTCGCGTCTGGCCGTTTTTTTTTATCCTTCCTTATCACCTCGTCGAGTATGTTTTGTGCTCGGCTAATGTGTCTTCTGCGGATTGCGCACTCTTCGCTTGGGTCACACTCTAGTTTTTGAATGCCTCGTTTTTGCATAATCCCTGCATATTTTTTCAACGTTTGAGTGTGACGTTACACAAAATAACAATATGCGATGATGTGCATAAATATCGCTCTAGGGACTACATTTCATTAACGTGCGACAGCAAAGCTGCCGGAATAAAACGTGATTTTCTCGCGCAGGCTAGCTCAGCGCTGTTAATAAATGTCGCTGATTGTGTTGGTCTTTTATCTTTGGTGAAAATGAGTTGCAATCGGCTGTCATCAGATTGATTGACAAGATTTGGTCAAGTCACTAGGTTTAGGCATAACCTCACGAATAATAACCCTACCATGGGGCGTCGCCCTGTACGGCGTATCTTACGGTGCACCGAACAGAGCAGTACTACTGTAACGATACGATTACATATTTATTCATTATCAGTTATGGGGATGCCCATAACTGATAAGACCGTGCTTTGTGGCGATTGTTGTTTTGCCGCTTTTCACGCGGTCATTTTTCACTGTGTAACTTTTCACTTTGTAACAGGGGTATGTCGGTGCGCAGAGTGAGCACCGGCATCGTGCGGATCCCGCCGTGTGGAGAATTCTCCGTTAGCGGTGGGCGCAGAAGGAACAGTACGTGATGTTTTCAGCGCAACAAGGTGAACGTCTGAACAGCCGAGTCAGCCGTTTAAACCACCATCTGTGTGAGGGCGTGTACGAGCGCCAAAATGCCTTCAAACTCAGCCTGCTGGCCGCGTTATCCGGGGAGAGTATTTTCCTGCTCGGGCCTCCCGGGATCGGTAAAAGTCTGATCGCCCGCCGTTTGATGTGCGCCTTTAAAGAGGCCAGCACCTTTGAATACCTGATGACCCGCTTTTCCACCCCGGAAGAGGTGTTTGGGCCATTGTCGATTCAGGCGCTCAAAGAGCAAGGGCAGTATGTGCGTCTGACCGAGGGCTATCTGCCGTCTTCCCATATTGTGTTTCTGGATGAGATCTGGAAAGCCAGCCCCGCGATTTTGAATACCCTGCTGACCGTGCTGAACGAGCGCTTGTTTCGTAACGGTACCCAAACCCTGCGTTTGCCGATGCGTTTGTTGCTCACCGCTTCCAATGAATTGCCTGATCCACAAGGCGGATTAGACCCGTTTTACGATCGCATGTTGCTGCGGGTGTATGTCGGCAAGGTGGAGCAGAAAGACAATTTTCGCTCGATGGTGGTGGCGGCCGACGATGTGTATCGCGATCCAGTACCGCCGGAGCTGAAAATCTCGGAGCAGGAGTATCAGGAGTGGCAGCAACAGATCCCGCAGGTGCAGTTACCGGATCCGTGTTTTGAGAAAATTTATTTCATCAAAACGCGGCTGGAAGAAAAGCAGGCGTTAGCGCCGGAGCTGGATCTGTACATCTCCGATCGACGCTGGAAAAAAGCCATTTACTTGCTGCGTGCCTGTGCCTTTTTTAATGGTCGCAGTCAGATCACGCCGCCGGATTTATTGATTTTGGTGAATTGCCTGTGGCGGGATTTGCCGACCCGCGATTTTATCCGCGCTTTAATCGGTGAATATGCCCGTGAGGAAGCCTACGAGCAGCGCGAGCTGGCATTGCAAATCAGCCATTTGCAAGAGCAAGTGGCGCGTCAGCAAGAGGCGCGGCGCTTAGCGGTGCGTCCGGCGCTGAAAAAAAGCAGCGGTCTGCGGGGTGAGCGTTATCAGCTGGATCTGACCCATGCGGGGCAGTATCGGCACATGGCGCATAAAGGCTTGCTGCGGTTGATCCCGCTATTGCCTCAGGCGCAGCTCTCCACGCAGCCGGCCGAGGCGGCGTACCAGATTCTGGTCGACCCGCAGGAGTTACAAAAGCAGCTGCTGCGCGGCAGCGGCACCATTGCGGCCTTTGTGAATACCCAGACCAGCGTGCAGCACTTGAGCTTTGCTCTCGACAGTCGACAGCAGCTGGTGGTGCGCGATACCCGCAATCAAGATATTCCACTGGGCATCAGTGGGATCTGGCCGGTCAGCGCTCATACCGAGCAGGCGTGGCAACAAGAGCTGGATGAGCTGGCCAGCATGCAGCAAAAACTGTATCAGCAACTGATGCTGGCACGTAGTCAGTTTACCCACACCTTACCGCATCACTTTGCCGATCAGATTTTTATCGACCAAATTCAGGCCAGTCTTGATCAGCTCTTGCAGGAGCTGACCCAGTTGGCGCAGGAGCTGACGGCGCTGGAGACCTGCTATCAACGAGTGAAAGAGCATGCCTCTGCGTGACGACGAACTACAGCAAGGGGCGCTAGCGCAGGTCGCCAAGCGGGTTGCTGGCGCGGCGGAGCAACTTGAGCAAGGCGTGGCGCGCGCCACGCGTGGGCAAAGCAGTGGTCAAGGTGGCTGGCTGGGCGGATTGATGCAGCGTGAGGTTGAGCGCTGGAAGCAGCGGATGAGTCTGGTGATTGTGCATCAGCAGTTGTCGCAAACCGCGCTGCATACGCTGGGGCTGTTTCACAGCTACGAGACCATGGAGATGGGGGAGTTTCTGACCCATCTGGAGGCGCTGCGTTTACAAATTAAGGGTATCGCCCCGCTAGAGCAGGCGGTGAAACCTTTAGTACAGGCGATGAACAGCGCGCCGTCGCCGACGGAGCTGGAGTCGTTACGTCACGATTTTATGCAGCGCTGGCAACACTATCTGGATGAAGATGTGCTGGCCGAACAGCTACAGTGGCTGGATCAGGCGCGTGAAGAGCAGTTACAGCAATTGTACCGGCGCATGCAGGCCACCGAGCAGCTGTCGCAGCTGGTGCCACCGGGCGATGCGGAGCAGGCCGGACGTTTATGGGATATGGCCGATGCCAGCTTGAGTCAGCAAGAGATGCATGAGCTGGACGCTCTCGCGCGCTGGTTGGCGCGTCAGCCCGAGTTGCAACAGATTGCCGCGGAGCTTGGCCGACGCGCTGATGAGGAGCGGCGGCGCAAATTATTGCAGCAGGGAAGCAGTCCACGGCCTCAGCCCGATCCAGCGCCAGAAGAGGTGGCCGGGATCCGTTTCGGGCGCGATTTAGAGCGCCTGCTGACCACATCGGCGGTGATGTTGTCGGTGGATGAGCTGGAATACCTATTTTATAAACAACTGGCTGAAGGGCAGCTGCTGAGTTATCAGCTAGAAGGCTTGCAGTGGCAGAAAAGGCCCGCGCCACAGGCCACGCCGGCAGCGCGCGCACCGCAAGATTTGGTGGCCGGTGGCCCCTTTGTGGTGTGTGTGGATACGTCGGGCTCAATGGCCGGTTTTCCTGAGCGCTGCGCCAAAGCGCTGACGCTGGCCTTAATGCAGCAGGCGGTAGCGCAAAATCGTCATTGTCACGTGTTGATTTTCTCAACCCAAGTGGTGGGCTTCGAGCTGTGCGGTACTGAGGGGCTTAGTCAGGCGAAGGCGTTTCTATCCTATCGTTTCCTCGGTGGGACGGATTTAAACCGCTGTCTGTCACAAGCTATCGCGCGTTTGCAGCAACAGGCCTACCACAATGCCGATATCGTGGTGATTTCTGATTTTATCGCGCCCCGTTGTGGGCTGGAGATCCAGCAACAATTACCGCAGTTGGCGGCGGCGGGTAATCGGCTGCATGCGGTGGCCTTGTCGGCGCAAGGTAACCCGTCGTTACTGGCCCTGTTTGACTCGGTGTGGCAGCGCAGTGGTGGGGTCTATGGGCGTTTGTTACGCCGCCAGCGCTGAGTTTTTTCTGGCGGCGTAGCCTGCCAGCAATGACAGATAAAATAAAATTGTCCGCTTTGAGCTGCGCGGTCTATTTTTAATGAGACAGGCATTTGTGTGCGCTGCACACAGGCGGGGCAGGTATCACAGCGAGGCACGATTATGATTGGACATTTCGAACTGAAAAAAGCCAGCGATGGTCAGTTTATGTTTAATCTGAAAGCCAGTAATGGCGAAATTATTCTGACCAGCGAACGCTATACCACGAAGGCGGCGGCGCTAAATGGTATCGAGTCGGTGCAGAAAAATGCCACGGACGAGGCGCATTTTGAACTGAAAGTCGCCAGCTCCAATAAACCCTATTTTGTCCTCAAAGCACGTAACCATCAGGTGATCGGGCAAAGTCAGCTCTACTCTTCGGATGTCTCGGCACAAAACGGGATCCACTCGGTGATGAAAAATGGCGTCAGCACCGACATTCGCGATCTGACGGTTGTGGATAAATGAGTCGCTGGTAGCAGGTAAATAGGGGGGGGGGGAGAAGGCATCGCAGAGATACCGTCAGGCGCATAGCGTCGAAACTGAGTTTACGCCTGCTGTTCGCGCTGACGTGCATGATAACCGTGTGCATGATAGCCGCACTTCTATCACCCCACACCCCGAACAGGGTACACGGAGCACGGCAGGATGCCGTGGCGCTGATTTTGCGGTAAGGTAATTGGGTGTTAACAAGCGGCAGACCGGCGAGTCTGTCGTTTTGTTTTGGATTCTTTTGCCTGCCCACCATGGCAGCACATTCAGGGATGATGCAATGACCCTCACCGAATGGTTTTCACTGGCCTGTATTTTGATGTTGGGCGCGGTCAGCCCAGGGCCGAGCTTGGCGCTGGTGATCCGCAATACTTCACGCAGTGGGCCGATTACAGGTTTACTCACCGCGATCGGACATGGTGCCGGTGTGGCGCTGTATGCGCTGGCGACTGCTTTTTTCCTCGGCGCGTTGCTACACACTCATCCGCAAATGCTCTTGGTCATCAAAGGCATCGGCATTGTGTGTTTGCTATATTTTGCTTGGGGCGCGCTGCGCAGCCAAGGGATCAGCGGTTTGGAAAGCAATGCGAGTGGACCGCGCCGGAATGGTTTGCTGGATGGCTTTTTATTCTCGTTTACCAACCCTAAATTGATGCTGTTTTTTGTCGCGCTGTTCAGCCCGTTTTTGCAAGAGGGGTTTTCGGTGAGCGATAAACTGCTGATCACCACTACGGCGGGAGTGATTGATGGCGGCTGGTATGCGCTGGTGGTGTTACTGATCTCGCAGCCGCTGATTTTCCGCCAGTTGGTGCGAGCCGGTAAGTGGCTGGATCGCGCGATGGGCGTCGTGCTGCTGGTGGTGGCCGGTCGTTTACTGCTGCTGTAAAACCCACGTCATGCATGCAAACCGCGCGCAGCCGGCGGCTTTACTCAAGTTTTACACGGTGGTGGCCGCTATAGATATGTCTGATAAGTGGGTGGATGCTACCGCTAGCCTAAGCAAGGTGAGCTAATCGCGTAGGCTCATCTCTCGCCCTTTGTTATGCTTGTGGTTGCATACGCGTCCATTTGCTTGGTGGATGCTATCAGCCGCCGGAGCAAAACGCCGGAACAAAACAACGTTCCATGCGGTGTTATCGCAATGCATTTTGGGGTTCCACTTTTTTGTGTCACCTATTTAATCAAGTATTAACAATATCCCATTATATATTACTTCTATGCGCGCGCGGGTGCAGCGGCATACATCACAAAATGGGACTACAGCGGATCTTTTATGACGATACCACAAGGCTTTAGCGCCGGAGCGGCGACGGAAGTCGATTATGATGCCCGACTGAATCTGATTTCGACCACCACGCCGGATAGCCGGATCACCTATGCTAACCAGAATTTTTGTCAGGTAGCCGGTTATCAGCCTGAGGAGCTCGAGGGCCAGCCGCATAATATCGTTCGTCATCCGGATATGCCGAAACCGGCGTTTGCTCAGCTCTGGCAGTATATTCGTGCCGGTAAGAGCTGGATGGGGCTGGTTAAGAACCGTTGCCAAGATGGCGGCTTTTACTGGGTATCGGCCTTTGTTACCCCGATTCTCAATGCGCGTGGCGAGGTCATCGAGTATCAATCGGTGCGCAGTAAGCCCGATCGCGAAAGTGTGGCGCGCGCAGAAGCCCTGTATGCCGATTTGCGGCGTAATAAAACGCCACGCTTACGCCGTCTGGCGTTAATGGCAGGGTTGCCGGTCTTAACACTTGGCAGTGTGTTGTTGCAAGGTATTGCGCTATGGCAGCAGGGGCTATCCCTGACCGGTGGATTGGGCTTGCTGGGCTGTGGCTTGGCCGGCGCGGTGAGTGTGTATCTGGTGGGGCGGCTGCGCACTTTGCAGCAACTGGCGCAGAAGACCTATGACAACCCATTGATGGAAAAAGTGTACACCGGCCGCTTTGATGATTTTTCGGTGATTGAACTGGCCTTGAAGATGCGTCAGGCTGAGTTACGGGCGATTGTCGGGCGGGCGACCGAAACCTCTGGCCGCATTTTAACGGCCGCCGAGCAAGAGCTACAGAATAGCCAGCAGATTGAGTCCAACTTGCGTCAGCAAATGCTGGCGACTGAGCATGTGAGCGTGGCGATGGATCAGATGTCGTCCTCGATTCATGAAGTGGCGGAAAGCGCGGCGCTGGCGTCGAGCATCACCACCCAAGCACAGCAGATTTCGCGCGAAGGCCAGCAGAGCGTCGAAACCACCATCAATTCGGTGCATGCCTTGCATGAAGAGTTGGATAACTCCAAGCAAGTGATCCACGATTTGTCGCAAAGCAGTACCCAAATTGAAGGGATTTTGGATGTGATTGGCGCGATTGCCGATCAAACCAACTTGCTGGCGCTGAACGCGGCGATTGAAGCGGCGCGCGCCGGAGAAGCAGGGCGTGGTTTTGCTGTGGTTGCCGATGAGGTGCGCTCTTTAGCGCAGAAAACCCAGTCATCGACCGGCGAAATTCAGCAGATGATCACCCGCTTGCAGGCGATTGCGGCGCAGGCGGTGGAAGCGGTCGAGCGCGGGACGTCGTTGTCGGAGCAGTGCAATCAGCAAGCGGCGGAAACCGGTCATCGTTTGGTGCAAATTAACGAAGTGCTCAACCAAGTGACTGACAGCAGCCGACAGATTGCCGATGCGGTAGAAGAGCAGGCCAAGATGAATGATCAGATCTCGCACAACATCGAGAATATCAATCAGCTAACGGTGGCCACCGCTGGCAGCAGTGATCAATCGGTAGACAGCACGCGTCAGTTGGTCGCGCAGCTGGAAGCGATGCGCCGTTTGATGCTGCAATTTGAACGCGCGATTTAAGGTGTGATGCCTAAGCGTATTTGCCATGCAGAAACAAAAAAAACCGGCTAAGGCCGGTTTTTTTATGGGCAGACTTTTCTGCCGAGCGGTATATCGTCTAGCAGTTAGACGTGACCGTGGTTGCGGTGCTGAGTGAACATCGCCAGCAGTGCGGTCAGGACAAATACCGCCGCATACAGACCGTTGGCACTCCACAGCGCCACTTTCGGCCCATAGTGATGGATAATCGGGCTACTGACGACGAAAGTCAGCATAGTACCAACGGTGCCGCTGGTCAGGATGAAGTTCACCAGACGCGGTGAAGACACCTTGGTCTGCTGCGAACCCAGCGTGATCAGCGAGGTATAAATGGCGCTCGACACAAAGCCCAGAGCAATAATGCTGATATGCAGGTAGTGACCGCTGTTATCGCCAATGAACACATACATGGCGAGCGCAGCCAGCAGCGTCAGACCAAGCACCAGACGGTACAGGTCAAAAAAGCGCACGATCACACTGAAAATCCACATCCCAATCATGTAGGCCATCCAGAAACTACCGACCAGTGCGCCAGCTTTTTCCACGCTCATACTAAATTGGGTGCTGACATAATCTGGCAGCCAAGAGATGAAAATCATCTGACCGAGGATGTAGCACAGCGCAGCGGCGGCAATCACGAACACCCCAGTGCCCCAGCGTTCACTGCTAATGACCGCGTTGCCATCGCTGTCGTTTTTATGCAGCGGTGGGAATTCGGAGGTCATGGTCAGCAGGTAAATCGCCAGATACACCACGCCAATTAGCGCATATACCCAATACCACGCAGCGTGACTCGCCAGAATATAACCGGCCGCCACTGGGAAAATCATCCCCGCCATGCTGAAGAATGAGTCGGTGATCAGCAGCATCGAACCACGGCGACGGCCATGGTACAGCTGGGTGATCAGGAAAGTACCAATCGACATGGTAATACCGCTCACGACCCCGAGAATAAACATACACAGGGAGAACAGCATCAGCCCTTTGCTGAACATCAGGCCGACCACGCTAAACAGCATCAGTACGAAACCGATACTCAGTTGGCGTTTCAGCGAAATGATGTGGACTAGCCAGGCATTGAGGAAAATGGCTACCAGAATACCGGTATTGAGGAAGGTAAAGGTATTCCCCATGCTCGCCAGCGGAATATGAAAGAAGTCGGCAACCGAATTCATCACGATACCGGTGACAACGATTAAGGCACCGGTTAAACCGAATGACAGAAAACTGATCCAGGTTAACCGGAGGCGGTTCATTGTGCTCATCGCAAATTACCGTAATTGAAAAGAAGGAAAAATGAAAAGCGCGAAGTCTATGTGAAACGATTGCGCGATTTTGTGTTCTGGATCACTAAAATAGCATATTAAGTCCGACAAAAGCGCAGGAAACTGTGATCTGGAGGTATGCGACCTGTTTTTTTATCCCCTATGAGGGGCTAATGCCACGAAATGACAAAACAAGCGGTCTGCCACAGAGTATCGTGCCGAGCATAAGAAAACCTGCTCTGGGTAGTCAGTGTGACTAGCACAAGAGTAAGGATCACATTTCGGTGAACAGGAGAGATACACATGTTATCCCGTACTGGTGTTTCGCGTTTAATGATTGTTCTGCTGACGTCAGCTTCCCTGCTGTCTGCTCCAGCGGCACTGGCGGCTAACCGCCTGACCAAAGGCGCAATGGTTGGCGCTGCAGTAGGTCTGGTTTCTGGTCAGGGCGTGAATGGCGTGCTGAAAGGCGCAGCATTTGGTGCTGGTGTTGGTGCTATGACCGAAGACGGTAAAAAAGGTAAGAAAGCCCGTAAAGGCGCCAAAGTGGGCGCGATCGCGGGTGCCGCAGCAGGTCTGCTGTCTGGCAACGGTATTGAAGGTGCGCTGAAAGGTGCTGCCGTGGGTGGTGCTGGTGGCGCGATTCTGGGCCGCATTAACTGATTTTAGTTGTAAACAGATTACAGGATAAAAAAGATGAAAAAGGCAGTATTGTTTGCTCTGGCGGTTACCGCAGCTCCAGCCGTATGGGCGAATGCCGATGCAGGTTTGCCAGCCGATGTGTACATCACTTGTGCTGAAGCTGGTGCGATGGCAAAAGAGCACAGCCAAGATGTTGCTGATCTGGTGGCGATGATGGGTAACGCGAGCGTTGAAACCCGTAACCTGAAGATTGCCAAATCTGCCGACACTGACAAGAAAGTGATCGAGAACCTGAACTCGTTCTGCGCCAAAGATCCACAAATGCTGCTGATCACCGCGATGGATAACGCCATGCGTCAGCTGGCAGGCGAAAAACTGTAATCACTGCGTGTGTGCTTGCCGACTGATTTTGGTCGGCCGGGAGAGAAAAACGGGAGGCCAGTGGCTTCCCGTTTTGTTATCTGGGGTTTACGCCCACCGCGCAGCGATGGTTCGCCTAGCGCACGCGATCGCCGGTATATCTGGGTAAAGATGCGGGTATTGCGGTGGGTATCGATACCGGTAGCGGCGTAGTGGAGCATGGCGTGACCGCCCCCTTATCTGAAGTTTAGCGGCTGGGTTATCAGATTGATTTTCATCCGCAATCTGGGTATAACCGCAGCGACACGCCGCATTGCGCGGTTTTCTTCCGCTGTTTTTTGCCTCAGGCGCGAGTGTTTATGTTGCTGCTTATCGATAACTATGACTCTTTTACCTATAACCTGTACCAGTACTTTTGCGAGCTGGGCTGTGAGGTCATGGTACGCCGCAACGATAGCCTAACGCTGGCGGATATCGAGCAGCTTGCGCCGTCCCATTTGGTTATTTCCCCGGGGCCTTGCACGCCCGATCAGGCAGGGGTGTCGCTGGCGGCTATCCGCCATTTTGCGGAGCGTTTGCCGATCCTCGGTGTCTGCCTAGGTCATCAGGCGCTGGCGCAGGTGTTTGGCGGCAAGGTGGTACGGGCGCGGCAGGTGATGCATGGCAAAGTCTCGGCCATCCGGCATACCGGTTTAGGCGTCTTTGAGGGCTTGCCCGATCCGCTGTCGGTCACGCGTTATCACTCACTGGTGGTGGAGGCTGATTCACTGCCGGATTGTTTTGATATTACGGCTTGGAGTGAGCGTGATGGTCGCTTTGATGAAATCATGGGGATCCGACACCGCCATTTACCGCTGCAAGGGGTGCAGTTCCATCCCGAGAGCATCTTGAGCGAGCAAGGGCATAGCTTGCTGGCCAATTTTATCGCTGGCTAATTGCCCAGCGTTTTCCCTCTTTTCCTCTCATTTTTACTGACGTTAGCCGCATTTTATCGGCCATTCTGTTGCGCTTTGCCTCGATTTGCTGTGCCAGCGTATGCCGCGTGCGGCGCTATGATGCGCCAGCATAGGTCAGCGGTGATGAGTTGCGACAGAGAGGAAATGCGAGCCGGCACATAGGCAAAAGCGAAAAACTCGTGTTAACTTAATGTTAATGCGAGGCGCGTCGGCGCCGGACAGTCTGGCGAGGAGCGGCGTATGCGTGAAGACCCGGCAGTTTCAGATTCCCCGTTGTTATCCCCTCTAACAGCATTATCGCCCCGCGCGAGTGCTGTTAAGCGCGCCTGTTTTGATCAGCTGATGGTGCCGTGTTATGCGCCCGCGGCCTTTATTCCGGTACGTGGCCAAGGCTCACGGGTGTGGGATCAGCAGGGTAAAGAGTACATCGATTTTACCGGTGGCATTGCCGTGAATGCGCTCGGACATTGCCATCCGGCGCTGGTGGAAACCTTGCTGCAGCAGGGGCAAACCCTGTGGCACCTGAGCAATGTCTACACCAACGAGCCGGCACTGCAGCTGGCGCAGTATCTGGTGACGCACACTTTTGCCGGTAAAGTCTTTTTGGCCAATTCAGGGGCAGAAGCCAATGAGGCGGCGCTCAAACTGGCGCGCCGTTACGCCATCGACCATCACTCGCCGTATAAAACTCAGATTATCGCCTTTCGGCAGGCCTTTCATGGTCGCACCTTTTTTACCGTCAGTACCGGCGGGCAGCCGAAATACTCCGATGGTTTTGGCCCCAAACCGGCGGACATCATCCATGTGCCGTATAACGATCTGGCTGCGGTGCGCGCCGTGATCGGCGATCACACCTGCGCGGTGATGGTCGAGCCGGTGCAAGGGGAAGGCGGAGTCATTCCGGCCACGGAAGCGTTTTTAAGTGGGCTGCGTGAGCTGTGCGATCAGCATGACGCCCTGCTGATTTTCGATGAAGTGCAGACCGGCGTTGGCCGCTCCGGCAGTTTGTATGCCTACATGCAATATGGGGTGACGCCGGATATTCTCACCACCGCCAAAGCATTAGGCGGCGGCTTTCCGATCGGCGCTATGCTGACCACCAGTGAGTTTGCCTCCAGTTTGACGGTCGGCACCCATGGTTCGACCTATGGCGGTAATCCGTTAGCCTGTGCGGTGGCGCATACCGTGCTGCGCACCGTCAATACGCCGAGTGTGCAAGAGGGCGTGTTGCTGCGGGCGCGACAGTTTCATCAGCAGTTGCAGGCTATCAATCAGGAGTTCGGTCTGTTTCGCGAGATCCGTGGTTTAGGGCTGCTGATTGGCGCTGAGCTACAAGCGCCCTATATCGGGCAAGCGAAGGCCTTTTTAAATGCGGCCGCCGAAGAAGGGCTGATGCTGCTGATGGCCGGACCCGATGTCCTGCGCTTTGCGCCGTCATTGGTGATTGAGGAGCAGGATATTGAGTTGGGGATGGCACGCTTGCGGGCGGCGATTCGCCGCGTTTGTATGCCGACATCCGCGAGTAGCCAATCTGGCCTCAGTGCTGGGTGAGGAGGCGCTATGCTGGTCGTCCGTCCGGTTACCCGCGCCGATTTGGCGGCGTTGATGCAGTGTGCACAGGCCTCTGGCTTTGGCTTTACCTCATTGCCGGCTGATGAGGCGCGCCTGCTTGAGCGTATTACGCAGGCCGAGCAGGCATTTGCTGCTCATCCCACTGCGCCTGGGGAGTATGATTTTTTGTTTGTCGCCCAAGATACTGACACCGGTCAGGTGGTGGGTACTACGGCGATTGAGTCTTGTGTCGGTTTGGCGCACCCCTTTTACAGCTATCACCGCGCCAAGGCGGTGCATGTTTCGCGCGAGCTGAATGTCTACAAAACCGTAGAAACCTTAACCCTGTGCAATGATTACACCGGTGTCACCGAGCTGTGCACGCTGTTTTTGCTGCCGGCTTATCGCCACGGTCAGCATGGCAAATTGCTGTCAAAATGCCGCTTGCTGTTTATCGCCGAATTCGCCGCCTGTTTTGCCGAAACCGTGATTGCCGAGATGCGTGGGATTTCGGATGAACACGGCGATTCGCCGTTTTTCCAGTGGTTACGCACCCACTTTTTCGACATCGATTTCAGTACTGCCGATCGCCTCACTGGCACGGGAAACAAGCGCTTTATCGCTGAACTGATGCCGCGCCACCCGATTTATATCAACTTGCTCAGCCCTGAAGCGCAGGCGGTGATTGGGCAAGTGCATCCACAAACTCGACCGGCGTTGCAGTTACTGCTGGAAGAGGGCTTTCACCATCGCGGCTATGTCGACATCTTCGATGCCGGCCCGACCGTGGAGTGTGCGCGCAATGACATCCGTGCCGTACGGCACAGTCGGCGCATGAAAGCGTGCGTGATGGAAGATACCACCCGCGGCAGTTTGCACTTAATCAGTTCGACCCGTTTCCAGCGTTTTCGTGCCTGTTTGGGGATGGTTTCGGTGGATGAAGAGCTGCACGAGGCGCATATCAGCCACGAGAGCGCGCAGCTTTTGCAGATCAGTGACGGCGACCGCGTGCGGATTTTGCCGTTATAACGCGCACCACAGCGCATTCAAGGAGGCGTCATGTCCGGTTTATTGATTGATGGCCGCTGGTTACCGGGGGAAGGGGGCGTCCTGCATTCGTACAATCCGGCCAGTGGTGCGTTGCTGTGGCAAGGTGCTGCAGCCACCGAGGCGCAAGTGCAGGCCGCGCTCAAGGCGGCGCGCGCTGCATGGCCGGCGTGGCAGCAACTTAGCCCTGATGAGCGTTTTGTCTATCTGCAGAATTTTAATGAGCAGGTGTGTCAGCAAGAAAGCTGGTTGGCCGGCTTGATCAGCGCCGAAACCGGTAAACCGCTGTGGGAAAGTCGTAATGAGCTGGCCGCCATGTTGGGCAAAGCCGAGATCTCTTGGCGTGCTTACCAAACTCGCAGTGGTGAGTGGCAGCAGCCGATGGCGCAGGGGGTGTCGCATGTACGCCACCGCGCGCACGGGGTGATGGCGGTGTTTGGCCCGTACAATTTCCCCGGCCATCTGCCTAATGGGCATATCATGCCAGCGCTGCTGGCTGGGAATACGGTGGTGTTTAAACCCTCCGAGCTGACGCCGGCGACTGGCGAGGCGCTGGCATTGCTGTGGCAACAAAGCGGTCTACCGGATGGCGTAGTGAATCTGGTGCAAGGTGGCGTGTCGGTTGGCGCTGCGCTGGCGGCATCGCCGGAGCTTGATGGTCTGCTGTTTACCGGCAGTGCGCGTACCGGACGGTTGTTGGCGCAGCAATCGCTGGCGTTCCCGCAGCGCATTGTGGCGATGGAGCTCGGGGGGAATAACCCGCTGATCGTGCAGCAGGTGAGCGATCATAAAGCAGTGGTGCATGACATCCTGCTATCGGCCTTTCTGACCGCCGGCCAGCGCTGTACCTGTGCACGCCGCTTGCTTTTACCGATTGGTGATGAGGGCGATGCGCTACTACAGCGCTTAGTGCAGGCCACTCAGCAGTTACTGATCGGCGCGCCAGAGCAGCGCCCAGAGCCATTTTGTGGGCCGCTGATCAGCAATGCCGCGGCCGCGCAGATGCTGCAGGCGCAAGAGCAGCTACTGGCATTGGGCGCTAAAGCGTTGTTACCGTTGCAGCCGCTTGCATTAGGGCCGGCTTTTTTACGGCCAGGGATTTTGGATGTTAGCGCAGTGAGCGCGTTACCGGATGAAGAGTATTTTGGGCCTTTGTTACAAGTGCAGCGTTATCAGAACTTTGCGCAAGCGCTAGAGTGGGCCAATCAGACCCGTTACGGGCTAGCGGCGGGCTTGTTCAGTGATGATCCGGCGCTGTATCAGCAGTTTCGTACTCAGATCCGCGCCGGGATCGTCAACTGGAATCGTCCACTGACCGGCGCGTCGAGTGCTGCGCCTTTCGGTGGCTGTGGTGCGTCCGGTAACTATCGGCCCTCGGCACTGTATGCCGCCGATTACTGCGCCTATCCGGTTGCCTCGTTGGAATTGGAGCATGCCACCTTGCCGGCTCAACTTAGTCCCGGGTTAACACTCTGACAGGCAGAGGAGGATTAGCATGGGAAACTTCATTCTGGATAACCCCAGCACCGCGGGCAGTGACTTAGATGGTTTGTTACAGCGCTGGTGGCAAGACTATATTGCCATCACGCCGGTGGTGAGTGAGGTCAATCGCTTATTGGGCGAGGATGCGGCGCTGATTAATGACCATCTGGCGCTGCGCACCTTCAATCTACCGGCGACCGGTTTATCTCGGTTATTGCCGTTGTTCGATGCGCTCGGTTACAGCGTGGAAGGGCACTATCAGTTTGTCGAACGCAAGCTCACCGCTGTGCATCTGGAACACCTCGATCCGCGCCAACCGAAGATTTTCATCTCCCAGCTGGAAGTTGACCAACTCTCACCGTTGGCGCAGCAGTTGATTGCGGCGCTGGTGGCGCAATTACCGGAAAATATATTCGATAGCCCCCTCGGCTTGGCGGCCGGTCGGCTCTGGCAATTGTCGCTGGCGGATTACCAGTTGCTGCTGGCGGAGAGCGAGTATGCCGCGTGGCTGGCAGCATTCGGTTTTCGCGCTAATCACTTCACCTTATCGGTCAATGACCTGCAAGATTTTCATACCTTGCCGCAGTTTAATGCCTTACTTGAGCAACATGCGATTGCGCTGAATCAGCAAGGTGGGGTGATCAAAGGCTCACCAGCGCAGAAGCTGGAGCAGTCCGCCACGCTCGCCGATCCGGTGATGGTGCATTTTAGTGACCAACCCTGCGCCATTCCGGGCTGCTTTTATGAGTTTGCCCTGCGTTATCCGCAAGAAGATGGCACCTTGTTCCAAGGCTTTGTCGAAAGTTCGGCAACCAGCATCTTTAGCAGTACCGATACCCGCCAGCACTAACACTCGCTACCACACTAGCACGCTCTCACGCGATGCCATCATCGGCAGGCTCGCATGAGAGTGTGAGAGCGTTAGAAGTCACAGATGACGCGATGCAACCGCCATCCCCGACAAGGCATACATCTCACTTAAGTGCGATAAGATGCGATAGAAGTGATGATCGAGCGCGCTGTCTTCGGGCGGTAAGCTCGGTAGCGGCAAGCTTTGTAGGCTGTTATCCGCCAGCGGTGTGCGGTTAGCCAGTTGTTGCTGACAAGCTTGGATCGCAAACTCTAGCGCTTCACGGTAGGCCTGCAGATTGCCCTCGGCTTCGGTTGCGCCCTCACGAATCTCCACCGTCATGCTGTTGATATGCTCGATGAGCTGCTGGCTATGCGCTTGCCACAGCAGGATTTCTTTAAGGTACAGGCTGTTATAGCCAGGCTCTTGCAGCGCTTGTGCGTAAGAGTTGTGTAAATCCATCTGTGCTTGGTTGACCTTGATGCGCGACAAACTTAATTCAGCAGCACTGATGCTTTGGCGCTCCAGCATATGGATTAAGCGGTGCATGTGCTCGCCGACACTGTCCAGCAGCGCATTGGCATACTGTAGCAGACGGGTACTTTGCCATTGTGGCCACAGCAAGGTGGTACTAAGAAACGCCAGAACGCAGCCGAGCAGGGTATCTTCCATCCGCGCCACCAAAAATGCCGCGCTGTTGTGCGTCAGCAATTGCAGCAGACAAACCACCATCACGGTGAGCAGCACCACCGCCCAACCATAGTGATTGTGCACCAGTGAAAAGCCTATCAGGGTGCCGATAAACATAAACCCGAGCAGCCATGCTTGCGGCAGGTTCAGCAGTAGCACTCCGGTGCCGAGCACCAAGCCCAGTAATGTGCCGTACGCTCGGTGCTGAATGCGCACCTTGGTTGCGTTATAGCCGCTTTGCATCACCAGCACGATGGTCAGCAAGACCCAATACGAGCGTGGTAGCGAGAGCAAGGCTCCGATTTGCGCGCCAATGGCTAAGGTCACGCCACTGCGTGCCGCCATGCGCAGCGAAGAGGCATTCCAATTCAGGTAATTTTTGAGTGCAGTCAGCAGCGGCGGATCGGGGATGCGTGGGCACAGCTCGCGCTCGTAGGTCGGACGCAGGGTTTGCAGCAAGCGTGCCACTTGGCCGAAGTGATAGGCGCAAAAGTGCAGGACTTCGCTGTCAGGGTGCTGTGTTTGTAACCGCTGTAAGTCATTCAGGCCCGCCTGCATATCAAAGTCGGCGAGTCGGTCTGCGTACAGGATGCTGTCGGCAATGGCGCGCAGGCGCTGCACCATCATGCTGACATTGCCCAAGATCACCGCTTGTGCCTGACAGGCACAAATCTCATCGTGTACTCGCTGCGGTTGATTTAGGCTGCTGGTAATGTGCTCTTGCAGATCCAGTGCAGTTTGGTACAGACGTAGCATTTTCTGGCCACCAGGCCAGCTTTGCGCATCTAACTGATTCAATAATTGGCTGCTTTGCGATAGCAATTCCATCAGGTTTTGCTGTTTTTGCAGCAACACTAAGCTGGCTTGCTCTGGGTCAGTGGCATTCACTAATACCTGATATTTGCTGTCCAGATAATCGGCCAAGGCGCGGTAAGACTTGTTGAGCGTGTCGCGTAGCGGCACGAATTTCCACAGATGGATCCAGCAAAAAGTAAACAGACCAAACCAAGCCACGCCAATTAAAAATACCCCAGCGGCTTGCCAGAAAGGGAAGATTTTCAGCAGTGCTAAGGTCAAAATGCCGGCAGCTAAGCACGCGGGCATCAGCTTGGTATTTTGGCTGCTGATTTCCCGCACAACGCCATACACCAGTGCCAATAACAGTAAAATCAGCGGCTCCGGTAGCCCCAATTGCAGCAAACCACCGACAAACAAACTGGCGGAGGCAAAGATGGCGGCAACGGTGACCACGCGACGCAGATAGTGCTGTTGCGGTGCGTCTAAACCGGCGACCGTACAGCAAGGGACGGATAAAAATAGCAGCAGGCCATACATGACATTGCCGAGCGCCAGCGCGGTAAGCACTGGAATGGCGACAATCAACGTCTGTCGTAGGCCGAAGTTGAATTCAGGATGCAGAAGCAGGTGTTTTAACGATCTCATGAGCCGCTCTTGGCTGACATAAAAAACAGGCTGTTTCTGAGATCAAAGCACAAAAGGCGCTAAAAAGCGCCTTTTACCTGAAACCGGAAAAGTAACCGGAGATTAACGCGTGCCGTACACCACGATGGTTTTACCGTGGGCGGAGATCAGGTTCTGATCTTCCAGCATTTTCAGGATACGACCTACCGTTTCACGGGAGCAGCCAACAATCTGGCCGATCTCTTGACGGGTGATCTTGATTTGCATGCCGTCTGGGTGAGTCATCGCGTCTGGCTGTTTGGCCAGATTCAGCAGTGTCTGAGCGATACGACCAGTTACGTCCAAGAAGGCCAAGTTGCCCACTTTCTGCGAGGTGGTCTGCAGACGGGAAGCCATCTGGGCAGAAAGACGCATCAGGATATCCGGGTTAACCTGGATCAGCTGACGGAATTTCTTGTAAGAGATCTCGGCCACTTCGCAGGCACTCTTGGCACGTACCCAAGCAGTACGCTCCTGACCTTCCTCGAACAGTCCCAGTTCACCAATAAAATCACCCTGATTCAGATAGGACAGGATCATCTCCTTACCTTCTTCATCTTTAATCAGAACAGCGACGGAACCTTTGACGATGTAGTACAGCGTTTCTGCCTTTTCGCCTGCATGGATCAGCGTGCTCTTGGATGGGTATTTATGAATGTGACAATGAGACAAAAACCACTCAAGGGTAGGGTCTGTTTGCGGTTTACCAAGAACCATTTATATTTCCTCTACATAGTCGCTTGATACGACAGGACTAGCAATATTTCCCTGTGTAACGCAGCCCGACAATCTCTACGTTTTGTACACGTATTGTGACCTTAGCATATTGACTCGTGGGTTCTGCTGCAAGGCTACCTCTCATTGGGTAGCATTCTAGCGGCCTAATTTAATGATGCTCTGATTTTGATCCAGCCTGTGGCACACCGCACGTTTTTTATCATTAAATCCCACTAGCTGAGCGCGAAAAAGCCAACTCTTGTGACAAATTAGGCGAAATTGTCTGTCAAATGTGCAGGTTATTTCACGATTTTTGCGATTGCACAGATTGTGTTCGCAATAATTTGGCCACTGCAGGTGTCAAAATCAGATCCATCGCCAATTCCATTTTGCCCCCCGGTACTACTAGCGTGTTCATGCGTGAAATAAATGCCCCCTGAATCATCGCCAGCAGGTAGGGAAAATCGACCTGAAAATCTTCGCGAAAGTGGATCACCACAAAGCTCTCATCCATGCTGGGAATGCTGGTGGCGGCGAACGGGTTTGAGGTATCCACCGTCGGCACGCGTTGGAAGTTGATGTGGGTACGCGAAAACTGTGGGGTGATGAAGTTGATGTAGTCATCCATCGAGCGCACGATTGAGTGCATGACCGCTTCGCGCGAGTGGCCGCGTTCATGAATATCGCGCACCAGTTTTTGGATCCACTCCAGATTGACGATCGGCACCATGCCAATCAACAAATCCACATGCTGCGCCACATTGTGCTGCTCGGTGACCACCGCACCGTGCAAGCCTTCATAAAACAGCAGGTCAGAGTTTTCCGGTAACGGCTGCCAATCGGTAAAGGTGCCGGGTAGCTGGTTGTAAGGCACGGCTTCGTCGAAGGTGTGCAAGTATTTGCGTACCTCGCCATCGCCGGATTGCGCATAGCGGGCTAGGCAGGCCTCTAAGCGGCCAAAATCGTTGGCTTCCGGGCCAAAATAGCTGATATGCCGCCCTTGCTCGCGGGCGCGGCGCACCGCAGTATCCATTTCGGTGCGGGTATAGCGGTGAAAACTGTCCCCTTCGATGAAGGCGGCATTGAGCTGCATCTTTTTGAACATCTTGCGGAACACGCGGCTGGTGGTGGTCGTCCCCGCACCACTGGAGCCGGTGACCGCAATAATCGGATGTAACGCAGACATAAGCACTCCTTGCTCAGGTACGCAGCGGCATAAAACCGCGCTTAACCGTTAAATTCGTCGCGACGCATGATATTCAGGCTCTCATGCAATTCCGACCACACCAGCACCGCTTCACCGCTTTGCAGCTGGCGGCGTAGCTGTTCGGTCTTTTCGGCAAAACTCATCTCTTGCTGGCCGTAATCGGTGCCTTCACGCAGGACAAACGATTCCAGCAAATTGTTCAGGGTTTCCGGTTCAAGTTGTTGCCAAGGAATGATCATCGGTTCAATGGGCTCCAAGATAGATCGGCTGTCGTGCAGAGGTATTCCCGCAGAGGGCTAGCCTTATTCTAAATGAGGGCGCAGCCATTGGGGAATACGCTGCTCTAACCACATCTGTGGCTGCTGCCAAGTGCCACCGACAAACCCGACATGACCGCCATGCTCGGTCAGCTGATACTCAATATTGGCCGGCAGCGTGCCTTGCGGCGGGATCACCGCCTCGGTCATAAAGGGATCGTCTTTGGCATGTAGCATCAAGGTCGGCACGGTGATGTGTGCCAGTACCGGCAGGGCGCTGCAGCGCTGGTAGTAATCCTCGGCGCTGTCAAAGCCGTGTAGCGGGGCGGTCAGCAGATGGTCAAAATCGCGTAAGCGACGCAGCTGGCGGATCTCCGTTTGGCTCAGCGGTAAATCCACCCGCCGCAGCGTCATTTTGCGCAGCAGGTTGCTTTTCATTTTGCCCAGCAGGTACTGATGATAGATACGCGAAAAGCCCTGTTCGAGGCGACGCGAGCAGGGCTCGAGGGCAAACGGCGCCGAAACCGTGACCGCGGCTTGCAACAGGCTGTCCGTGCCATATTCGGCCAGATAGCGCGCCAGCATATTGCCACCGAGGGAAATACCGATGGCCGCTGTGTTCTGCTCGCCAAAATTGCGTTGTAGCCACTGCAACACGAAGCGGGCATCGGCGGTATCGCCTGAGTGATAGGCGCGCGCTAAACGATTGGGCTCACTGCCACAACCGCGAAAATGCATCAAAAGCCCCAGCCAGCCTGCATCGCGGATCGCTTGTAGCAGTCCGTGGGCATACGGGCTGTGGAAATTGCCCTCCAGACCGTGAAACAGCACCACGCGCGGTTTGTGTTTGGCGGTCAGCGGACTTTCGGTCCACGCCAGCTCGAGAAAATCGCCGTCCGGCGTCTCCAGCGTTTGCGTTATCGGGGTAAATTGTGGCTGGCGGCGCAGCAGGCGCGGCAACAGCGTTTGCAGGTGCGGGTTGTGCGCACCGCGTAAGGGATGAAAAGGCATGAAGGCGGCCGGCTCATGTGCCGCGCAGATCCTGGCAGACATAGGTGTCACATCAGCAATCCAATAAGAACGTAATCTACGTTGATACCGGATTTTGCGGCAAAAGGAAATGGGGGCGCGTTTATCCCTGAAATCTATCACTGCGCTATGAGGAAGGGGTAAAACGATGCACCCCCTGGGATACCGGCAGTGCGGCATCTCAGGGGCGATTCAGTGACGGACTAGGTTTCTTGGTGAACTTGCTTGCGTGAGCTTAACTTAACGTGTCAAAAGCCTGCTGCAGGTTTTCCAGTTCACTTTGGGCATCCAGCCACGCCATCTCGGTTTCTTCCAGCGCGTTTTTGGTGCTGACTTGCAATGACAACAGCTCCGTCATGCGCACTTTCTGACTGGCATCGTACAGCGCCGGATCGGCCAGCTGGGTTTCCACCTCTTGCAGCTTGCTGGTTAAGGTTTCCAACTCTTTTTCCAGTTTGGTCAGCTGACGGCGCAGTGGCTGGGTTTGCTGACGGAATTCCGCTTCGCGGCGCTTTTGCTCTTTACGGGCTTGTGCGCTGTTGGTGTTGTCTTTGTCGCCAGTGCTGCTGGTCGCAGGGCTGTCTTGTTGCTCACGCTTTTGCTCTTCGCTCAGCCAACGCTGGTAATCATCCAGATCGCCGCGGAACAGCTCGACCTGACCGTCATGCACCAGATAGAGATCGTCGGTGGTCGAGCGCAGCAGGTGACGGTCGTGCGAAACCACCACCATCGCGCCGTCGAAGTCGATCAGCGCTTCGGTCAGCGCTTGGCGCATGTCCAAATCCAAGTGGTTGGTCGGTTCATCCAGCAGCAGCAGGTTCGGGCGTTGCCACACAATAAGCGCCAGCACCAGACGGGCTTTCTCACCACCGGAGAACGGCGCCACCGGATCGGTGACTTTATCACCGCGAAAACCGAAGCCGCCGAGATAATCACGCAGCTGCTGTTCGGTTTCTCGCGGTGCTAAACGCGCCAGATGTACCAGCGGGCTTTCTTCTGGGTGCAGGGTTTCCAGCTGATGCTGGGCAAAGTAGCCGAGCTTGATGCCGCGCGACAGCTCAACCACCCCGTGTAGCGGCGCCAGCTCTCCGGCCAGCAGTTTAATCAGGGTCGATTTACCCGCGCCGTTGCGCCCCAGCAGACCGATACGCGAGCCGGGCACCAAGTTGAGCTTCACGGAGTTGAGGATAATCTTCTCGCCGTAGCCCGCGCTGACTTTTTCCATGCTCAAAATCGGATTCGGCAGACTCTCCGGCGCACGGAAGCTAAAGCGAAATGGGTTATCCACGTGCGCAGGGGCAATCAACTCCATACGCTCCAAGGCTTTCACTCGGCTTTGGGCTTGTTTAGCCTTGGAAGCCTTAGCTTTAAAGCGATCGATAAACGATTGCAGATGGGCTACTTTGGCTTGCTGGCTTTCATACAGCGATTGCTGCTGCGACAGTTTAGTCACCCGCTGCACTTCAAAGGAGCTGTAGTTACCGGTGTACTCATCGATGCGTTGCTGCTCGATGTGCAAAATCTTATCGACAATCGGATCGAGGAAATCGCGGTCGTGGGAAATCAGCACTAAGGTGCCGCGATAGCTGTTGAGCCATTTTTCCAGCCAGATCACGGCGTCCAGATCCAAGTGGTTGGTCGGTTCATCCAGCAGCAATAAGTCAGAGCGACACAGCAGGGCTTGCGCCAAGTTCAGGCGCATTCGCCAACCACCGGAGAAACTTTTCACCGGTTGCACATGCTGTTCAGACGAAAAACCTAAGCCATGCAGTAAGCTGGCAGCGCGGGAGCGAATCGACCACGCGCCAATAGCATCCAGTTTGCCGTGCAGTTCGGCAATCTTGTGCCCGTCATTGTCGTGGTTGGCGCAGTCTAATGCCTGTTCAAGTTGTCGGTACTCTCGGTCGCCATCTATGACATACTCAATAGCAGGCATATCCAGTGCCGGCGTTTCTTGATTCACCCAGGCCATCGCCCAGTGGGCGGGTACGGAGATGGAACCGGCATCGGTAGTAAGCTCGCCTTTAATCAAGGCAATCAGGGTAGATTTACCACAGCCGTTTTTTCCCACCAGGCCGACTTTCTGGCCGGGATTGATGGTAGCGCTGGCGTTATCCAGCAACATCTGATTGCCGCGGATTAACTGGATATTAGAAAATACGATCATTGCAGGTTGCCTTTGCGAGCGAGAGCTGATGCGAGAAATGCCAAAAAAACAGGCCTGCATGGTAACGGAAATTCAGGTCACTGACGACCTTCAGGTGACGCAAAGCAGGAGTAATGAATGCGCGAACGGAGCCTTTCCCCGACGCCACCCAACGTTTTATTGATTGTCGCCCACCCGGATCTGCAAGAATCGGTGGCGAACCGTGCACTGCTGGACGGTGCGGCGGCCTTGGATAATGTCACCGTACACGATTTGTACGCCCAGTATCCGGATTTCTTTATCGATGTGCAGCGCGAGCAGACGCTGCTGCGTGATTTCGATGTGATTGTGTTTTTGCATCCGTTGTATCTGTACAGCTGTCCGGCGCTCCTCAAAGAGTGGATGGATCGGGTGCTGGTCAAAGATTTTGCCCACGGTAAACAGGGCGATGCCTTGATGGGCAAGCACTGGCACTCGGTGATCACCATCGGCGGGCCGGCGCGTGCTTACAGCCGTACCGGCTATAACCGCTATCCGATTGAAGAGATTCTGCGCCCGTTCGAGTTGACGGCGGCCTTATGCCGAATGCAGTGGATAGCCCCGCAAGTGATCTACTGGGCGCGCCACTTGCAACCGCACGTGATGCAAACCCATGTCCATAATTTCCAGCAGTGGCTCACCGCCCCGCTGGCGATCGAATCTGAATCTGAGTTGGAGATCGAGTCTGATGTCTGAAACCGGCTCCATGCATGATGTAATTTTATTTTTGAGCGCGGCGGTGATTGCCGTGCCGTTGGCACGTAAAGCGGGGATCGGTGCGGTTCTCGGCTATTTGCTGGCCGGTATGGCCATTGGCCCTTGGGGCTTACGTCTGATTAATGATGTGGAGGCGGTACTGCATTTCTCCGAACTTGGGGTGGTGTTGCTGCTGTTTATCATCGGCTTGGAGTTAAATCCCGGCAAACTGTGGCAGATGCGGCGACCCATTTTCGGCCTCGGCGCGTTACAGGTGTTATTAACCGCCGGCTTATTGATGGGGCTGCTGCTGTTACTTGGCTTTAGCTGGCAAAGTGCCTTGATCAGTGGTCTGGGGCTGGCGATGTCCTCCACCGCTATGGGCTTGCAGTTGATGCGCGAGTACGGCATGACCCGTAACGATGGCGGGCAGTCGGGCTTTGCCATTTTGCTGTTTCAGGACATGGCGGTGGTGCCGGTGTTGGCCTTGATCCCCATGTTGGCGGTGGGCGCCAGTGACACCACGGACTGGTCGATGATTGCGATCCGGGTTGGTGGCGTGGCCGCGTTGCTGCTGGGCGGCCGCTATCTGCTGCGCCCATTGTTCCGCATGATTGCCAATACCGGTGTGCGTGAAGTCTTTACCGCTGCGGCGCTGCTGGTGGTGCTCGGTACCGCCTTTTTGATGCAGGCGATTGGCCTGTCGATGGCGCTGGGTACTTTCCTCGCCGGCGTGTTGTTGGCCGAGAGCGAGTTTCGTCACGAGCTGGAAATTGCCATCGAGCCATTTAAAGGGCTGTTGTTGGGGCTGTTTTTCATCTCGGTGGGTATGGCGGTCAACTTAGGCATTTTGCTCACCGATCCGCTGTGGGTGGCCTTGATGGTGCTGGTCTTGGTCAGCGTTAAAGCGGCGGTGCTGTTTTTGGTCAGTATCTTGTTCCGCTTGCGCCGGACCAGTCGCTTACAGTTGTCGGTGGTGCTCAGTCAGGGCGGGGAATTTGCTTTCGTGCTGTTCTCAGCCGCCGCTGCCAGCCGAGTGATCGACTCTCAGCAACTGGCGTTGCTGCTGGTGAGCGTGAGCTTGTCGATGATGACTACGCCGCTGCTGATGAAGCTGCTCGACCGCTGGTTGGCCAAGGCCCTCAACACCCAAACGGTCAGCGAAGAGCAACCGCATGTGGAGGATGATGAGCCGCAGGTGATCATCGTCGGTTTCGGTCGCTTTGGCCAAATTGTCGGTCGACTGTTGAGTGCTAACAAAGTGCGAATCACGGTATTGGAGCGCGACCCGAACCAAGTGTCGTTCTTGCGCCGCTACGGCTACAAAGTGTATTACGGCGATGCCACGCAATTGGAGCTGTTACGCGCTGCCGGTGCCGCACAGGCCGATTCCATCGTGATCGCCGCTGACGATCACGAAGCCAACATGCAGATTGTGCACCTGTGCCAAGAGCACTTCCCACAGTTGCAGATTTTGGCTCGTGCTCGTGGGCGGGTGGAGGCTCACGCACTGCTGAGCGCAGGCGTTACCTTATTTAGCCGCGAAACCTTCTCCAGCGCCTTGGAGTTAGGGAAAAAAGCGTTGGTGACCACCGGCATGCATCCGCACCGCGCCTACCGCGCGCAGCAGTATTTCAAACGCTTAGACATGCAGATGCTGCGTGACCTGATGCCACAGCATCAAGCGGGCGTGACCGAGATCTCGCGGGTCAAAGAAGCGCGGCGCGAACTGGATGATATTTTCGAGCGCGAGATGCAAAATGAAAGTCTGCGTCATCAAGGATGGGATGTTGAAGATGAATAAACGTCGGCGCTTTATCGCCGGAGCCGTGTGTCCGCACTGTCAGCAGCAGGACACCTTAGCTTTGTACCGAGAGCTGGAAACCGAAGTGGTCGAGTGCGTGCAATGCGGTCATCGCCAGACGCAAGCCGCCGCGCACATCGAACAGCACAAACGCCCAGACGAGCAAATAATCGGGGTTTTTCGCCCGGATTAACATTGTGAGGTTTCCGCGCACAGCCGATTTCCGCTACAATCGGCGCGCGAAAGATAATCCTTTTTCTACCGACGGCAGGAGTTGCCATGAAAATTGCTAAAGACGTGGTGGTCAGCCTGGCCTACCAAGTACGTACAGAAGATGGTGTGCTGGTGGACGAATCTCCGGTCAGCGCGCCGCTGGATTACCTGCATGGTAACGGCAACCTGATCACCGGCCTGGAAAATGCTCTGGAAGGCCGTGAAGCTGGCGCCAGCTTCGAAATTACCATTCCAGCTGAAGAAGCTTACGGTAACTATGACGACAACCTGGTTCAGCGCGTACCAAAAGACGTGTTCCTGGGTGTGGACGAAATCGAAGTTGGCATGCGCTTCCTGGCGGATACCGATCAAGGTCCAGTACCAGTAGAAGTAACCGAAGTGGGCGACGACTACGTTGTTGTTGACGGTAACCACATGCTGGCTGGCCAAGCACTGCACTTCGCGGTGGAAGTGGTTGCAGTACGTGAAGCGACTGCCGAAGAGCTGGAGCACGGTCACGTGCACGGCGCGCACTCACACGAAGGCGGCTGCTGCGGCGGTCACGGCCACGGTGAAGGCGAAGGCTGCTGCGGTGGTCACGGTCATGACCATGACCACGATCATGACCACGAAGGTGGTTGTGGTAACCACGGTGGTTGCGGTTGCAAGCACTGATAGCCGGTCGAGTGGTGGTGCGCGAGCATCGTCACACTCACTGAGCAACATCGAAAAGATAGCAAAAGGGCACCCTAGGGTGCCCTTTTTTATGGCGCGGCTTGCACAAAATGCGATTTTCATAAAACCCGACTTTCCCGAGACTATTTTCTCGAGATTAGTTTCTCGCAATTATGCCGAGATAGTGTCGAGATCAATAATGCGGCGGAGGCGTCTCTTCCGCCTGCGAAGCCACTGGCGAGGCTTGCACTTCCCGTAACTTGGTGACCGCAAAGCGTACTTGGGTACGCAATTTTTCCAGCTCAATTTGTTGCTGGATAATGACCTTATTCAGCTCTTCGATGGTCACTTCCTGAAATGCCTGACGGCTTTCCAGATGATCCAGCCGTGCCTGTAATGCTGCTAACTCGCTCATTCACGTGCCTCACACCCGTTGATGGCCGGTACTTAGGCACCGGCGGCCACAAAAACGCGATTAAACCCTATTTGAGGGAATTATCCAACCGCTGTGCGGTCAAATCTGCCGGTACAGTGCTGACAGACAAAGATCATCTACACTAAATAATTGTCGTCGCAATGAATTTATACAGATTGCTTTCGGACGCCCTGTGCAGTTTCGCCAATCGCGAGTATATTGATTACTACGCACATCTTTTACGCGTAAGGTATCGTGCGGGCACGTTGCCCGCCCATGGAGGAAGAATGAAACCAGCATTTAAATCATCGCTGATCGCGATGACACTCGCACTGTCTTTAGGCAGCGGCGCTGTGATGGCAGCCGGAGCACCGGCGGCAGAGCCAGCGAATGTGACTGCGCCAAAAGTGGCCGGTTTTGCGAATGAAGATCAGCAGGCAGCCTACGCAATCGGGGCTTCCATGGCGCGTTATGTTTCTGCCAACTTAGATGCGCAGAAAAACATCGGCATGAACCTGAGCCGCGAAGAAGTTCTGAAAGGGATGCAAGAAGCCTTTAACGGCAAATCCAAAATGAACGATACCGAAATCCAGCAAACCCTGCAGGCGCTGGATATGAAGATCAGCAAGCTGGCCCAAGCCAAAATGGCTGAGCAAGCGAAAGCAAACGCCGCTGCCGGTGACGCTTTCCGCGCTAAATTCGCCAAAGAAAAAGGCGTGAAGAGCCTCAAGAGCGGTCTGCTGTATCTGGTAGAGAAAGAAGGTACCGGAGCAACACCGAAAGCGACCGATACCGTAGTGGTTAACTACGTCGGCACCCTGATTGACGGTAAGAAATTCGACAGCTCTTACGATCGTAAAGAGCCGGTCACGTTCCCTCTGAACCGTGTGATCCCAGGCTGGACCGAAGGTCTGCAGCAAATCAAAGCGGGCGGTAAAATTAAGCTGGTGATCCCGCCAGAGCTGGCTTACGGTGCTGACGGTACCCCAGGCATTCCACCTAACTCCACACTGGTATTCGAAGTGGAACTGCTGAAAGTGGAAGCGCCAGCTGCGGCTAAATAAGCGCACTCGTCACATTTTCACGAGCAGACAAAAGCCGGCCTGAGTGTCGGCTTTTATTTTTCCGCGCCAGAATTGACCTTTCTGTTACAATCCATGAAAAGTTAACCTGCTGAAATCTATGCGAGATGGAAATGTCGAATGAGCTTATCTTAAATGATGTGCTGTCAGAGCACGATTTACTCGATCACCGGCCTTTCAGTGAGCAGGACCACGAGATCCTGAACTCCTACCATGCCGTGGTTGATGGTCTGGCTGCGCTGATTGGCTCACATTGCGAAATCGTCTTGCATTCGCTCGAAGATTTAAAGCACTCCGCGGTACGGATCGCCAACGGCGAAATCACCGGTCGCACCATCGGCTCACCTATCACCGATTTGGCCTTGCGTATGCTGCATGACATGGAAGATGCCAGCGTATCCCGCGCCTATTTCACCCGCGCCAAAGGCGGCGGGGCGCTGATGAAATCCATCACCATCGCGATCCGCAACCGTGAAAATCGGGTGATTGGTTTGTTGTGTATCAACATCAACTTAGATGCGCCGTTCTCGCAAGTGCTGAAAGCCTTTATGCCTGAAGAAGCGCGGGAAACGCCGTCTAACGTTAACTTCGCCAGCTCAGTTGATGAACTGGTGGCACAAACGCTGGAATTTACCATTGAGGAAGTGAACAACGATCGCAGTGTCTCCAACAACCTGAAGAACCGTCAGATTGTGTTGGCGCTGTATGAGAAAGGGATTTTTGACATCAAAGATGCCATCAACCAAGTGGCCGATCGCCTCAATATTTCCAAACACACCGTATACTTATATATCCGTCAGTTCAAAAATGATGACCTCAGTAGTGGCAGCGACTAATCCTCAACCGCTCAATTACGCCTTGTTGGTGACCGGCCCGGTGTATGGCCAACAAGCGGCGCTCAGTGCTTACCAATTTGCCGGAGCCTTGCTCGCGCGCGGCCATCGCATCAGTCAGGTTTTTTTCTACCGCGATGGGGTACTCAATGCCAACGCTCTGACGGCGCCGGCCAGTGATGAATTTCATCTGGTCAACGCATGGCGTGATCTTGCGGCCGCGCATGATATTGCGTTGAACGTCTGTGTCGCGGCGGCTTTGCGCCGTGGCGTGGTGGATGCCGCGCAAGCCGAACAAGAGCAACTGAGCGCGGCTAACTTACACCCAGCTTTTACCTTAGCGGGGTTGGGGGAACTGGCACAGGCCGCCTTGACCTGTGATCGCGTCGTGCAGTTTTAAGATCCCAAGAGAGTGCTTACCGATGAAGCGCATCGCATTTGTCTTTACCCATGCTCCACACGGCAGCGCTGCCGGACGGGAAGGGCTGGACGCCTTACTTGCCACCTCAGCGTTTAGCGAAGATCTGGGCGTCTTTTTTATCGGCGACGGCGTACTGCAACTGCTACCCGAGCAGCAACCGCAGCTGATCCTGAGTCGTGACTACATCGCCACCTTCGGCTTATTGCCGCTGTATGACATCACCCAGTGTTACGTCAATCTGCCGGATCTGCGCCGCCGCGGCTTGGACGCCCAATGCCCACTGCTGCTCAACCCACAGCGCCTAGAGCAAGATGAGTTGCTGCAGACCCTACAAGGTTTTGACACCATACTGACCTTTTGATGGCTGCCGCGCCACGGTGGCGGCGTGGTCCTGCACCGTGCTGCTGGCGCCCCATCGTGGCTGTTATTGTGTCCACCTCTGTCTTCACCTTGATCCGGATTCAAGGAGTGCCGTTATGCTGTACACCCTGTCAAGTTCACCGTTTGCCAGCCAAGCGTTGACAGACATCCTGCGTCTGGCCACTGCGCAAGACGCTCTGTTACTGTGGAGTGATGGCGTCCTCGCCGCACTTGCCGGCAGCGAGTTTGCGGAACCTCTGGCCGCCAGTCCGGTCAAAGTCTATGTTCTGCAGGCTGATGCGCAGGCGCGCGGTCTCGCAGAACGATTGCTGTCGCAGATACAAGTTATTGATTATTCAGGTTGGGTTGCGCTCACAGAGCAACATCCACAACAACTGGCGTACTGAATTGCCAGCGGCGTTGGTGATAAAATCAGCGTTTGCGGTACCCTGAATAGCCAAACTGCAGTACACTTGAAGCTTGCCTTAAATGCATATGTTGTATATTTCTTGACACCTTTAAGGCACGATCCTAGAATGCTGCGTCCCCATACTCTGGGGAGGATTTTTCACGTGTTTACGAAGTAAAACCAGGAGCTATATTTAATGGCAACTATTAACCAGCTGGTACGCAAACCGCGCACCCAGAACGTTGAAAAGAGCAACGTTCCAGCGCTGCAAGCGTGTCCGCAAAAGCGTGGCGTATGTACTCGCGTATATACCACCACTCCAAAAAAACCAAACTCCGCTCTGCGTAAAGTTTGCCGTGTTCGTCTGACTAACGGTTTTGAAGTTACCTCCTACATCGGCGGTGAAGGTCACAACCTGCAAGAGCACTCCGTAGTTCTGATCCGCGGTGGTCGTGTTAAAGACCTGCCAGGTGTGCGTTATCACACCGTTCGCGGCGCTCTGGACTGCGCTGGCGTTAAAGACCGTAAGCAATCTCGTTCCAAGTACGGTGTAAAACGTCCTAAGTCTTAATGGTTCTCCGTTAAGTAAGGCCAAACACCCATTTACAAATCAAAAACTCTTTGAGTTTTGGATAACCTGAAGTTTTAAACGGAGAATTCCTATGCCACGTCGTCGCGTGATTGGTCAACGTAAAATTCTGCCGGATCCAAAGTTCGGATCTGAGCTGTTGGCTAAATTCATCAACGTTGTGATGGTAGACGGTAAGAAGTCTACTGCTGAATCAATCGTATACACTGCACTGGACATCCTGGCTCAGCGCTCTGGCAAAGATCACCTGGTAGCTTTCGAAACTGCTCTGGAAAACATTCGTCCAGCAGTAGAAGTTAAAGCACGCCGTGTAGGTGGTTCTACTTACCAGGTGCCTGTAGAAGTACGTCCAGTACGTCGTAACGCGCTGGGCATGCGTTGGCTGGTTGAAGCTGCTCGTAAGCGCGGTGAAAAATCCATGGCTCAGCGTCTGGCGAACGAACTGTCTGATGCTGCAGACAACAAAGGTACTGCAGTTAAGAAACGTGAAGACGTTCACCGCATGGCTGAAGCCAACAAGGCGTTCGCTCACTATCGCTGGTAATACCGAAAAGTGCAGACTCTGTTGGGAGTCTGCACTTCCTATTTTCCGACAGAAGAACGCCCTTAGTTCATAGAGGAAGACATCGTGGCTCGTACTACTCCTATCGAGCGCTACCGTAATATCGGTATTAGTGCTCACATTGACGCCGGTAAAACTACTACTACCGAACGTATTCTGTTCTACACCGGTGTAAACCACAAAATCGGTGAAGTTCATGACGGCGCAGCCACCATGGACTGGATGGAACAGGAACAAGAGCGTGGTATTACCATCACCTCCGCTGCGACTACTGCATTCTGGTCAGGTATGGCTAAGCAGTATGAACCGCATCGCGTAAACATCATCGACACCCCAGGACACGTTGACTTCACCATCGAAGTAGAACGTTCTATGCGTGTACTGGACGGTGCAGTAATGGTTTACTGTGCGGTAGGTGGCGTTCAGCCACAGTCTGAGACCGTATGGCGTCAGGCTAACAAATACAAAGTACCTCGTATCGCGTTCGTTAACAAAATGGACCGTATGGGTGCTAACTTCCTGAAAGTTGTTGGTCAGATCAAAACCCGTCTGGGCGCGAACCCTGTTCCGCTGCAGCTGGCAATTGGTGCTGAAGAAGGCTTCACCGGTGTTATCGACCTGGTGAAAATGAAAGCCATCAACTGGAACGATGCAGACCAAGGCGTGACCTTCGAATACGAAGAGATCCCAGCTGACATGCAGGATCTGGCTGACGAATGGCACCAGAACCTGATCGAATCCGCTGCCGAAGCTTCTGAAGAGCTGATGGAGAAATACCTGGGTGGTGAAGAACTGACTGAAGAAGAGATCAAAAATGCTCTGCGTCAGCGCGTTCTGAACAACGAAATCATCCTGGTAACCTGTGGTTCTGCGTTCAAGAACAAAGGTGTTCAGGCGATGCTGGATGCGGTAGTTGACTACCTGCCATCCCCAGTTGACGTTCCTGCGATCAACGGCATCCTGGACGACGGTAAAGATACTCCGGCTGAGCGTCACGCAAGTGACAAAGAGCCGTTCGCTGCACTGGCGTTCAAAATCGCTACCGACCCATTCGTGGGTAACCTGACTTTCTTCCGCGTTTACTCTGGTGTGGTTAACTCCGGTGATACCATCCTGAACTCCGTGAAGTCAGCGCGTGAGCGTTTTGGTCGTATCGTACAGATGCACGCTAACAAGCGTGAAGAGATCAAAGAAGTTCGTGCGGGCGACATCGCTGCAGCTATCGGTCTGAAAGACGTGACCACTGGTGACACCCTGTGTGACCCAGATCACCCAATCATTCTGGAGCGTATGGAATTCCCTGAGCCGGTAATCTCCATCGCAGTTGAACCAAAAACCAAAGCTGACCAAGAAAAAATGGGTCTGGCTCTGGGCCGTCTGGCGAAAGAAGACCCGTCTTTCCGTGTATGGACTGACGAAGAGTCTGGCCAGACTATCATCGCCGGTATGGGTGAATTGCACCTGGACATCATCGTTGACCGTATGAAGCGTGAATTCAACGTTGAAGCGAATGTGGGTAAACCTCAGGTTGCTTACCGCGAAGCGATTCGTGCGAAAGTTACCGATGTTGAAGGTAAACACGCTAAGCAGTCTGGTGGTCGCGGTCAGTACGGTCACGTTGTGATCGACATGTACCCACTGGAGCCGGGCTCTAACCCGAAAGGTTACGAGTTCATCAACGACATCAAGGGTGGTGTAATTCCTGGCGAATACATCCCAGCCGTTGATAAAGGCATCCAGGAACAGCTGAAGTCTGGCCCTCTGGCTGGCTATCCAGTTGTTGACATGGGTGTTCGTCTGCACTTCGGTTCTTACCACGACGTTGACTCCTCTGAACTGGCGTTTAAACTGGCTGCGTCTCTTGCCTTTAAAGAAGGCTTTAAGAAAGCAAACCCAGTTCTGCTTGAACCAATCATGAAGGTTGAAGTAGAAACTCCGGAAGAGAACACCGGTGACGTTATCGGTGACTTGAGCCGTCGTCGCGGTTTGCTGCGTGGTCAGGAATCCGACGTAACTGGCGTTAAGATCCATGCTGAAGTTCCATTGTCTGAAATGTTCGGCTATGCAACTCAGCTGCGTTCTCTGACCAAAGGTCGTGCATCATACACTATGGAATTCCTGAAGTATGATGATGCGCCAAACAACGTTGCTCAGGCCGTTATTGAAGCCCGTGGTAAGTAATCCACAGGATTAAAACCCAGGTTTAAACCTAAGTCCCGTGCTCTCTCCTCAGGGGAGAGCACAATAGTAAGGAATATAGCCGTGTCTAAAGAAAAATTTGAACGTACTAAACCGCACGTTAACGTTGGTACTATCGGCCACGTTGACCACGGTAAAACTACCCTGACTGCAGCTATCACTACCGTACTGTCTAAAGTATACGGTGGTCAGGCTCGTGCATTCGATCAGATCGATAACGCGCCAGAAGAAAAAGCTCGTGGTATCACCATCAACACTTCTCACGTAGAGTACGACACCCCAACTCGTCACTACGCGCACGTTGACTGCCCAGGTCACGCCGACTACGTGAAGAACATGATCACTGGTGCTGCTCAGATGGACGGCGCTATCCTGGTAGTAGCTGCGACTGACGGCCCAATGCCTCAGACTCGTGAGCACATCCTGCTGGGTCGTCAGGTAGGCGTTCCTTACATCATCGTGTTCCTGAACAAGTGTGACATGGTTGATGACGAAGAGCTGCTGGAACTGGTAGAAATGGAAGTACGTGAGCTGCTGTCTCAGTACGACTTCCCAGGCGACGATACTCCAGTTGTTCGCGGTTCTGCACTGAAAGCGCTGGAAGGCGATGCTCAGTGGGAAGAGAAGATTGTTGAACTGGCAGGCTACCTGGACAGCTACATCCCTGAGCCAGAGCGTGCTATCGACAAGCCATTCCTGCTGCCAATCGAAGACGTATTCTCTATCTCCGGTCGTGGTACTGTAGTAACTGGTCGTGTAGAGCGCGGTATCATCAAAGTTGGTGAAGAAGTAGAAATCGTTGGTATCAAAGAGACTACCAAGACTACTTGTACCGGCGTTGAAATGTTCCGTAAGCTGCTGGACGAAGGTCGTGCGGGCGAGAACGTAGGTGTTCTGCTGCGTGGTACCAAGCGTGATGACGTAGAGCGTGGTCAGGTTCTGGCTAAGCCAGGCTCAATCAACCCACACACCAACTTTGTAGCAGAAGTTTATATTCTGTCCAAAGATGAAGGTGGTCGTCACACTCCATTCTTCAAAGGCTACCGTCCACAGTTCTACTTCCGTACAACTGACGTGACCGGTACCATCGAACTGCCAGAAGGCGTAGAGATGGTAATGCCAGGTGACAACATTCAAATGGTTGTTACCCTGATTGCACCAATCGCGATGGACGAAGGCTTGCGCTTCGCTATCCGTGAAGGTGGCCGTACTGTAGGTGCGGGCGTTGTTGCTAAGATCATCAAGTAATTGATGCTTTAAGCGCAATACCGGTAAAAGGACGCGAAAGCGTCCTTTTACTTTACTTGCGTGCAGCAAGATCATGAGTTTTACAGTGAAAGTGAACAAATCCTGATCACAGGGTTGCACTTCAGCTCAGATTGCGTATAATGCGCTGGCTTATCCGATTTGGCTAAGCTGAGTTTTAAAACTCATCGCCGGTAATTTCCACTAGTGGCCGGCAATACAACGTTCCCGATATGGGAACTACGAAAAAAGAAGCGAATCACACTTCCTCGTCAAGAACGAGTGATAGTGGGATTTTTATGTGCCTTAAGATTGTTGGAGCTCTGGTCTCATGCAGAACCAAAGAATCCGTATCCGCTTGAAAGCGTTCGATCACCGCTTGATCGATCAATCAACCGCGGAAATCGTCGAGACTGCTAAGCGCACTGGCGCTCAGGTTCGTGGCCCGATTCCGCTGCCGACCCGCAAAGAGCGCTTTACCGTACTGATTTCTCCGCACGTTAACAAAGACGCGCGTGACCAGTACGAAATCCGCACTCACAAGCGCTTGGTCGACATCGTCGAGCCAACTGAAAAAACCGTTGATGCTCTGATGCGTCTGGATCTGGCTGCCGGCGTTGACGTGCAGATCAGCCTGGGCTAATCAGGTCTTCGTACGATAAGAGGTTGATACAATGATTGGTTTAGTCGGACGTAAAGTGGGTATGACCCGCGTCTTCACTGAAGACGGCGTGTCCATCCCAGTTACCGTTATCGAAATCGAAGCCAACCGCGTTACCCAGGTTAAGACCCTGGAAAATGACGGCTACAGCGCGATTCAGGTTACTACTGGCAGCAAGAAAGCTAACCGTGTAACCAAGCCTGAAGCAGGTCATTTTGCTAAAGCTGGCGTTGAAGCTGGCCGCGGTAAGTGGGAGTTCCGTCTGGAAAGCGGTGAAGAATTCACTGTTGGCCAGGAAATTAACGTAGACATCTTCGCTGACGTGAAGAAAGTTGACGTTACCGGTACTTCCAAAGGTAAAGGCTTCGCAGGTGGTGTTAAGCGTTGGAACTTCCGCACTCAAGATGCGACTCACGGTAACTCCCTGTCTCACCGTGTTTTAGGTTCCATCGGTCAAAACCAAACTCCTGGTCGCGTGTTCAAAGGTAAAAAAATGACCGGTCACTTGGGTGACGAACGCGTAACAGTGCAGTCCCTGGAAGTTGTACGTGTTGATGCTGAGCGTAAACTGCTGCTGGTTAAAGGTGCAGTGCCTGGCGCAACTAACGGCGATCTGATCGTGAAACCGGCAGTTAAGGCGTAACGGCGGAGGAGTATAGGAATGGAATTGGTATTGAAAGACGCGCAAAGCGCGCTGACTGTTTCCGAGACTACCTTCGGTCGTGATTTCAACGAAGCTCTGGTTCACCAGGTTGTTGTTGCTTACGCTGCAGGTGCTCGTCAAGGTACCCGTGCTCAGAAAACTCGTGCTGAAGTTTCTGGCTCTGGTAAGAAACCATGGCGTCAAAAGGGCACTGGTCGTGCTCGTTCTGGTGACATCAAGAGCCCAATCTGGCGCTCTGGTGGCGTGACTTTTGCTGCTAAGCCGCAAGATCACAGCCAGAAAGTTAACAAGAAAATGTACCGCGGTGCGATGAAGAGCATCCTGTCCGAACTGGTTCGTCAGGAACGTCTGATCGTGGTTGAGAACTTCTCTGTAGAAGCTCCAAAAACCAAACTGCTGGCACAGAAACTGAAAGAGATGGCTCTGGAAGACGTGCTGATCATCACTGCTGAAGTTGATGAGAACCTGTTCCTGGCAGCTCGCAACCTGTTTAAGGTTGACGTTCGCGACGTAAACGGCATGGATCCAGTTAGCCTGATCGCGTTCGACAAGGTTGTAATGACCGCTGAGGCTGTTAAGCAAGTTGAGGAGATGCTGGCATGATCCGTGAAGAACGTCTGCTGAAAGTATTGCGTGCTCCGCACATCTCTGAAAAAGCGACTATGGCTGCTGAAACACAAAACACCATTGTGTTCAAAGTAGCAAAAGACGCCACCAAAGCTGAAATCAAAGCAGCTGTTGAAAAGCTGTTTGAAGTTGAAGTTAAAGACGTACGCACCCTGATCCTGAAGGGTAAAGTTAAGCGTCACGGTGCCCGCGTTGGTCGTCGTAGCGACTTGAAGAAAGCTTACGTCACCCTGAAAGAAGGCCAGAATCTGGACTTCGTTGGCGGCGCTGAGTAATTCGGAGGAGTAAAGAACAATGGCTATCGTTAAATGTAAGCCGACATCCCCGGGTCGTCGCCATGTAGTGAAAGTGGTTAACAACGAACTGCACAAAGGCAAGCCTTTTGCAGCTCTGTTGGACACCAAGTCTAAGACTGGTGGTCGTAACAACAACGGCCGCATCACTACTCGTCACATCGGTGGTGGTCATAAGCAACATTATCGTCTGGTTGACTTCAAGCGTAACAAAGATGGCATCCCAGCCACCATTGAGCGCCTGGAATACGACCCGAACCGTTCCGCGAACATCGCGCTGGTTCTGTATAAAGACGGTGAGCGTCGTTACATTCTGGCTCCAAAAGGCCTGAAAGCTGGCGACCAAATCCAATCTGGTGCTGATGCCGCAATCAAGGTAGGTAACTGCCTGCCAATGCGCAACATCCCAGTTGGTGCTACTGTTCACAACGTAGAAATGAAACCAGGTAAAGGCGGCCAGCTGGCTCGCTCTGCAGGTACTTACGTGCAAGTTGTTGCGCGTGATGGTGCCTACGTAACCCTGCGTCTGCGTTCTGGCGAAATGCGCAAAGTTCTGGCTGACTGCCGTGCAACTATCGGTGAAGTTGGTAACTCTGAGCACATGCTGCGCGTACTGGGTAAAGCCGGTGCAGCTCGCTGGCGTGGTGTTCGTCCTACCGTTCGCGGTACTGCGATGAACCCAGTAGATCACCCACACGGTGGTGGTGAGGGTCGTACATTTGGTAAGCACCCAGTAACTCCTTGGGGCGTTCCAACCAAAGGTAAGAAGACTCGCAGCAATAAGCGTACCGACAAGTACATCGTACGTCGCCGTAAGTAATTGACACGATTTAGAGGATAAGCCATGCCACGTTCTCTCAAGAAAGGTCCATTTATCGACCTGCACTTGCTGAAGAAGGTAGAGAAAGCGGTGGAAAGCGGGGATAAAAAACCAGTTAAGACCTGGTCCCGTCGTTCAATGATCATTCCTACAATGATCAATTTGACCATCGCCGTCCATAATGGTCGTCAGCATGTTCCAGTTTATGTTACCGATGAAATGGTTGGTCACAAGCTGGGCGAATTCGCTCCGACTCGTACTTATCGCGGCCACGCTGCCGATAAAAAGGCTAAGAAGCGTTAAGAGGTAAGAGATGGAAGCTATTGCTAAACACCGTTATGCTCGTACTTCCGCGCAGAAAGCTCGTCTGGTAGCTGACTTAGTTCGCGGTAAGAAAGTTGCTCTTGCACTGGAAATTCTGACCTACAGCAACAAAAAAGCTGCTGATCTGGTTAAGAAAGTGCTGGAGTCTGCCATTGCTAACGCCGAGCACAACGAAGGCGCTGATGTGGATGATCTGAAAATCTCCAAGATCTTCGTAGACGAAGGTCCAAGCATGAAGCGCATCATGCCACGTGCTAAAGGTCGTGCAGATCGCATCCTGAAGCGCACCAGCCACATCACTGTGGTTGTGTCTGATCGCTAAGATTCTGGAGAGTAGCAATGGGTCAGAAAGTACATCCTAATGGTATTCGCCTGGGTATTGTTAAGCCTTGGGACTCTACCTGGTTCGCCAATACCAAAGATTTCGCTGACAACTTAGACAGCGATTTTAAAGTTCGTCAGTACCTGTCAAAGGAACTGGCGAAAGCATCTGTTTCTCGCATTGTTATCGAGCGTCCAGCGAAGAGCATCCGTGTGACTATTCACACCGCTCGTCCTGGCGTAGTAATCGGTAAGAAAGGCGAAGATGTTGAGAAGCTGCGCAACGTAGTTGCCAAGATTGCAGGTGTTCCTGCTCAAATCAACATCGCTGAAGTTCGTAAGCCAGAACTGGACGCGAAACTGGTTGCAGAAAGCATCACTTCCCAGCTGGAACGTCGTGTAATGTTCCGTCGTGCTATGAAGCGCGCGGTACAGAACGCAATGCGTCTGGGTGCGAAAGGCATCAAAGTTGAAGTTAGCGGCCGTCTGGGCGGCGCAGAAATCGCGCGTACTGAATGGTACCGTGAAGGCCGTGTGCCATTGCACACCCTGCGTGCTGACATCGACTACAACACTGCTGAAGCTCACACTACTTACGGCGTAATCGGCGTGAAAGTGTGGATCTTCAAAGGTGAGATCCTGGGCGGTATGGCTGCTGTGCAACAACCGGAAAAACCGGCTGCACAACCTAAAAAGCAGCAGCGCAAAGCTCGTAAGTAAGGAGAATTGTGATGTTGCAACCAAAGCGTACCAAGTTCCGTAAGATCATGAAAGGCCGCAACCGCGGTCTGGCTGCGGGCACTGATGTAAGCTTCGGCACCTTCGGTCTGAAGGCTGTTGGTCGTGGTCGTCTGACTGCTCGTCAAATCGAAGCAGCTCGTCGTGCAATGACTCGTGCTGTTAAGCGTCAAGGTAAAATCTGGATCCGTGTGTTCCCAGACAAACCAATCACTGAGAAGCCGCTTGAAGTTCGTATGGGTAAGGGTAAAGGTAACGTTGAGTACTGGGTAGCCCCGATCCAACCTGGCAAGGTTCTGTACGAGATGGATGGCGTTTCTGAAGAGCTGGCTCGTGAAGCATTTAAGCTGGCTGCGGCTAAGCTGCCAATCAAGACCACCTTTGTAACTAAGACGGTGATGTGATGAAAGCACAAGAACTGCGTGAAAAGAGCGTTGAAGAGCTGAATGCTGAGCTGCTCAACCTGCTGCGTGAACAGTTCAACCTGCGCATGCAAGCAGCCACCGGTCAGCTGCAGCAGAATCATCTGCTGAAACAAGTGCGTCGTAACATCGCGCGTGTTAAAACTGTTCTGACTGAGAAGGCGGGTGCGTAATGACTGATAAAATCCGTACTCTGCAGGGTCGTGTAGTTAGCGACAAGATGGACAAGTCCATCGTTGTAGCTATCGAGCGCATGGTGAAGCACCCAATCTACGGTAAATTCATCAAGCGTACTACCAAGCTGCACGTGCATGACGAGAACAACGAGTGTGGCGCTGGCGATCTGGTAGAGATCCGCGAGTGTCGTCCACTGTCTAAGACCAAGTCTTGGACTCTGGTTCGCGTTGTAGAAAAAGCTGTACTGTAATTAAATCTTTACGATTTTACATACAAGCATAAAGAACCGGGTAAACGGCCCGATGGGGTCGTTTACTTTTTGTCTACCCATACTCAGTAAGCGGTGTTATAATGCGCCGCCCTAGGTAATGGGAAATCCTGACCCGAGATGGGTCCATGACAGCTCATTTATATGTCTTAGAGCTGTTAGTAGTTGACTTTAGCGGAGCACTAACATGATCCAAGAACAGACTATGCTGGACGTAGCCGACAACTCCGGTGCGCGCAGCGTAATGTGTATCAAGGTTCTGGGTGGCTCGCACCGTCGCTACGCTGGTGTCGGTGACATCATCAAGATCACCGTGAAGGAAGCAATTCCTCGCGGCAAGGTCAAGAAAGGTGATGTCCTGAAGGCGGTGGTGGTGCGCACCAAGAAGGGTGTTCGTCGCCAGGACGGATCTGTCGTTCGCTTCGACCGTAACGCTTGCGTTCTGTTGAACAACAACAGTGAGCAGCCGATCGGTACACGTATTTTCGGCCCAGTAACTCGTGAACTGCGTTCTGAAAAGTTCATGAAGATCATTTCTCTGGCACCCGAAGTACTGTAAGGAGCTGAACCATGGCTGCAAAAATCCGTCGTAACGATGAAGTTATCGTGCTGACTGGCAAAGATAAAGGTAAGCGCGGTAAAGTGACCAAGGTTTTGCCTACTGGCAAGCTGGTCGTTGAAGGTATCAACCTGGTTAAGAAGCACCAGAAGCCGGTTCCGGCAATGGGTGTAACCGGTGGCATCGTTGAAAAAGAAGCTGCAATCCAGCCTTCTAACGTTGCAATCTTCAACGCGGCTACCGGCAAGGCTGACCGTGTAGGCTTCCGATTTGAAGACGGCAAAAAAGTCCGTTTCTTTAAATCTAATGGCGAAACTATCAAGTAATTCTGGAGTAGTACGATGGCGAAACTGCATGATTACTACAAAGAGCAGGTAGTTGCGAAACTGCAAGAGCAGTTCGGCTACAAATCTGTCATGCAAGTCCCACGAGTCGAAAAGATTACCCTGAACATGGGTGTCGGTGAAGCTCTGGCTGATAAGAAGTTGTTGGATAATGCTGCGGCAGATCTGGCAGCGATCTCCGGTCAGAAACCACTGATCACTAAAGCTCGCAACTCTGTTGCTGGCTTTAAAATCCGTCAGGGTTATCCAATCGGCTGCAAAGTAACCCTGCGCGGTGAACGCATGTGGGAATTCTTTGAGCGTTTGATCAGCATTGCTGTTCCACGTATCCGTGACTTCCGTGGTTTGAACCCGAAGTCATTCGACGGTCGTGGCAACTACAGCATGGGTGTGCGTGAGCAAATCATCTTCCCTGAAATCGACTACGATAAAGTCGATCGTGTACGTGGTCTGGATATTACCATCACCACTACTGCGAAGAGCGATGATGAAGGCCGTGCACTGCTGGCTGCGTTTGACTTCCCATTCCGTAAGTAAGGTAGGGTTACTATGGCTAAGGAATCAATGATCGCACGTGAAGTAAAGCGTGCCGAATTGGTTGAGAAGTTCTTCGCTAAGCGTCAAGAACTGAAGGCAATCATCTCCGATGTAAATGCCTCTGACGAAGATCGTTGGGCAGCTGTGCTGAAACTGCAACAGATGCCACGTGATTCAAGTCCGATCCGTAAGCGTAACCGTTGCCGCCAAACTGGTCGTCCACACGGTTTCCTGCGTAAGTTCGGTCTGAGCCGTATCAAGGTCCGCGAAACCGCTATGCGCGGTGAAATTCCGGGTCTGAAAAAGGCTAGCTGGTAATTTACCACTATTTGAATCACGGGAGTAAAGACAGATGAGCATGCAAGATCCGATCGCGGATATGCTGACCCGTATCCGTAACGGTCAGGCAGCGAAGAAATTTGCGATCACTATGCCTTCTTCCAAGCTGAAAGTGGCAATTGCCAACGTGCTGAAAGAAGAAGGCTACATCGAAGATTTCAAAGTTGAAGGCGACGCGAAGCCAGTTCTGGAAATCACCCTGCGTTATTTCCAGGGCAATCCAGTTGTTGAGAGCATTCAGCGTGTAAGCCGCCCTGGCCTGCGTATCTACAAAAAGAAAGATGTGCTGCCAAAAGTTATGGGTGGTTTAGGTATCGCCGTAATCTCCACGTCTAAAGGTGTGATGACTGATCGAGCCGCGCGTCAAGCGGGTCTCGGCGGTGAGATCATCTGCTACGTAGCCTAATTAGGGGGTAGGAAAGAATGTCTCGTGTTGCTAAAGCACCAGTGGTCATTCCTGCCGGCGTAGAGGTGAAACTCAACGGTCAGGTTATTACCCTGAAAGGCAAGAATGGCGAGCTGACTCGTACTATTCATCATGGCGTAGAAGTTAACTTTGCTGACAACGCAATCACTTTCGCTCCACGCGAAGGTGTTGCGGGTGCTAACGCGCAGTCTGGTACTGCTCGTGCACTGGTTAACAATATGCTGGTAGGTGTTACCGAAGGCTTCCAGAAGAAGCTGCAGCTGGTAGGTGTTGGTTACCGTGCGGCGCTGAAGGGCAATGCAATTGCTCTGAGCTTAGGTTATTCACACCCAATTGAGCACCAACTGCCTGCTGGCGTTACTGCTGAATGCCCAACTCAGACCGAAATCGTTCTGAAGGGTTCTGACAAGCAAGTGATTGGCCAAGTTGCAGCTGACCTGCGTGCTTACCGCCGTCCTGAGCCTTACAAAGGTAAAGGTGTACGTTACGCTGACGAAGTCGTGCGTATCAAAGAGGCTAAGAAGAAGTAAGGTAACACTATGGATAAGAAAGCAGCTCGTATCCGTCGTGCGACCCGCGCACGTCGCAATATTAAAGAACTGGGTGCGACTCGCCTGGTGGTTCACCGTACTCCGCGTCACATCTACGCGCAAGTTATCGCAGCTAACGGTTCAGAAGTTCTGGCCGCTGCTTCAACTGTAGAAAAAGCGATTGCTGAGCAAGTGAAGTACACCGGTAATAAAGATGCCGCAGCCGCTGTCGGTAAAGCTGTTGCTGAACGCGCTCTGGAAAAAGGCGTTAAAGCAGTTGCTTTTGACCGTTCCGGTTTCAAGTATCACGGCCGTGTCCAAGCGCTGGCAGATGCTGCCCGCGAAGCTGGCCTTCAGTTCTAAGGTAGAGGTGTAAGATGGCTAACATCGAAAAACAAGCTGGTGAACTGCAGGAAAAGCTGATCGCGGTAAACCGTGTATCTAAGACCGTTAAAGGTGGTCGTATTTTCTCTTTCACCGCTCTGACAGTAGTGGGTGATGGTAACGGCCGCGTAGGTTTTGGTTACGGTAAAGCCCGTGAAGTTCCAGCAGCGATCCAAAAAGCGATGGAGAAAGCCCGTCGCAGCATGGTGAGCGTTGCGCTGAACAGCGGTACTCTGCAGCACCCAATTAAAGGTGCTCACACAGGTTCTCGCGTTTTCATGCAACCGGCATCTGAAGGTACCGGTATCATCGCTGGCGGTGCTATGCGTGCTGTACTGGAAGTGGCAGGCGTTCGTAACGTTCTGTCCAAAGCGTACGGCTCTACTAACCCGATCAACGTGGTACGCGCTACCATCGACGCTCTGGCTAACATGAAGTCTCCTGAGATGGTCGCTGCTAAACGTGGCAAATCCGTTGAAGAAATTCTGGGGTAATGACCATGGCTAAGACTATCAAAGTAACTCAGACTCGTAGCTCCATCGGCCGTCTGCCGAAGCACAAAGCTACCCTGCGTGGCCTGGGCCTGCGTCGCATGAATCACACTGTTGAACTGATCGACACTCCGGCAGTTCGCGGTATGATTAATCAAGTATCCTACATGATCAAGGTTGAGGAGTAACAGATGCGTTTGAATACTCTTTCTCCGGCTGAAGGCGCTAAGCAATCAGCTAAGCGTGTAGGTCGCGGTATTGGTTCTGGCTTGGGTAAAACCGGTGGCCGCGGCCACAAAGGCCAGAAATCCCGCTCCGGCGGTGGTGTACGTCGCGGTTTCGAAGGCGGTCAAATGCCTTTGTATCGTCGTCTGCCTAAGTTCGGTTTCACTTCTCTGAAAGCAGCTGTTACAGCCGAAGTTCGTCTGTCTGAGCTGGCTAAAGTTGAAGGCGATCAGATCGATCTGAACGCACTGAAAGCGGCAAACATCATCACTAAAGACATGGAATTCGCTAAGATTGTTCTGTCTGGTGACGTAACTCGCGCTGTAACCGTACGTGGCCTGCGTGTCACTAAAGGTGCACGTGCAGCTATTGAAGCCGCTGGCGGTAAAATCGAGGAATAATTAACAGATGGCTAAACAACCAGGATTTGATTTTCGAGGTGCTCAGGGCGGGCTGACAGAACTGAAGCGTCGCTTACTGTTTCTGTTGGGTGCGATTATCGTATTCCGTGCTGGCTCCTACGTGCCAATTCCTGGTATTGATGCCTCTGTTCTTGCGACCTTGTTTGAACAGCAGAAGGGCACCATCATCGAGATGTTTAACATGTTCTCCGGTGGTGCTCTTCAGCGTGCGTCGATCTTTGCTCTGGGCATTATGCCGTACATTTCGGCATCCATTATTGTTCAGCTGTTAACGGTGGTGTACCCACCGCTGGCAGAGTTGAAGAAAGAAGGGGAAGCGGGGCGTCGTAAGATTAGCCACTATACCCGTTACGGCACGCTGGTTTTAGGTACATTCCAAGCAATCGGTATTGCAACTGGCTTACCAAGTATGATTCCAGGTCTCGTACATAATCCGGGCTTTGGTTTCTATTTTACAGCGGTTGTAAGTTTGGTTACCGGCACCATGTTCTTGATGTGGTTAGGTGAGCAAATTACTGAGCGCGGTATCGGTAACGGTATCTCCATGATTATCTTCGCAGGTATCGTGGCGGGATTACCTTCTGCTATCGGACATACGTTTGAACAGGCGCGTCAAGGCGAACTGCATGTACTTCTGCTGTTGTTGATTGCCGCCATTGTTTTTGCAGTTACGTATTTTGTTGTATTTGTTGAGCGCGGTCAGCGTAGAATTGTTGTAAACTATGCCAAGCGTCAACAAGGTCGTCGTGTATTCGCGGCACAAAGTACACACCTGCCACTGAAAGTGAATATGGCTGGGGTTATTCCTGCTATCTTTGCTTCCAGTATTATCCTTTTCCCCGCTACGCTTGCGCAGTGGTTCAGTCAAGGATCAGGTATGACATGGCTGTCTGACATTGCATTAGCATTGCAACCGGGTCGCCCGTTACATGCTATGTTATATGCAGCTGCAATCATCTTCTTCTGCTTCTTCTATACCGCGTTGGTGTTTAACCCGCGTGAGACAGCAGATAATCTGAAGAAGTCAGGTGCGTTCGTGCCAGGGATCCGTCCGGGTGAACAAACCGCGAAGTACATTGATAAAGTGATGACTCGTCTGACATTAGCAGGCGCTTTATATATCACCTTTATCTGCTTGATACCTGAGTTCATGATGGTAGCGTGGAACGTGCGTTTCTACTTCGGTGGTACATCGTTGTTGATCGTCGTTGTTGTTATCATGGATTTTATGGCTCAAGTACAGACCCATCTGATGTCTCATCAGTATGAGTCCGCTCTGAAGAAAGCCAACCTGAAAGGGATTGGTCGTTAATCGACAGAGCACCACCAAAGGTTGCGGAGAGTAGAAATGAAAGTTCGTGCTTCCGTTAAGAAGCTGTGCCGTAACTGCAAAATCATCAAGCGCAACGGTGTTGTGCGTGTGATTTGCAGCGAGCCAAAGCATAAACAGCGTCAAGGCTGATTTACTGCATATTTTTCTTGCAAAGTAACGGCCGGCTGGCTAAATTAGCCAGCCGACCTTTTGTGTGAAGTTGGTATGGTCATTTGGGTATCCTGAAAACGGGCTTTTCAGATTGGCCTACCAGTATATAAATTTAGGAGTGCATATGGCCCGTATTGCAGGCATTAACATTCCTGATCATAAGCATGCTGTAATTGCTCTGACTGCAATTTATGGCGTCGGCAAGACCCGCTCTCAAGCCATCCTGGCTGCTGTGGGTATTGCTGAAAGCACTAAGATCAGTGAGCTGTCTGAAGAACAAATCGATAAGCTGCGTGACGAAGTTGCCAAGTACACCGTTGAAGGTGACCTGCGTCGTGAAGTGACCCTGAGCATCAAGCGTCTGATGGACCTTGGCTGCTACCGTGGTCTGCGTCATCGTCGTGGTCTCCCAGTTCGCGGTCAGCGTACTAAGACCAACGCGCGTACCCGTAAGGGCCCGCGTAAACCGATCAAAAAATAATCGGGGTTAGAAAATGGCTAAAGCTCCAGTTCGTGCACGTAAGCGTGTAAGAAAACAAGTTTCTGACGGTGTGGCTCATGTCCATGCGTCTTTCAACAACACCATTGTGACTATCACTGACCGCCAAGGCAATGCTCTGGGTTGGGCAACTGCCGGTGGTTCAGGTTTCCGTGGTTCTCGTAAGTCTACTCCATTTGCTGCTCAGGTTGCTGCAGAGCGCTGTGCTGAGATGGTTAAAGACTACGGTCTGAAGAACCTGGAAGTTATGGTTAAGGGCCCAGGCCCAGGTCGTGAGTCTTCCATTCGCGCGCTGAACGCGGCTGGTTTCCGCATCACTAACATTACTGATGTGACTCCGATTCCTCACAACGGTTGTCGTCCGCCGAAGAAACGCCGCGTATAACTCGACGTTTCTAGGATTGTTGGAGAAAGAAAATGGCAAGATATCTGGGCCCTAAGCTCAAGCTGAGCCGTCGTGAAGGTACTGACCTGTTCCTGAAATCAGGCGTACGTGCGATTGACTCTAAGTGTAAAATTGACACCGCTCCTGGTCAGCACGGTGCGCGCAAGCCACGTCTGTCTGACTACGGTGTTCAGTTACGTGAAAAGCAGAAAGTACGTCGTATCTACGGTGTGCTGGAGCGTCAGTTCCGTAACTACTACAAAACCGCCGCTCGCCTGAAAGGCAACACTGGTGAAAACCTGTTGGTGCTGTTGGAAGGCCGTTTAGATAACGTAGTTTACCGCATGGGTTTCGGTGCCACTCGCGCTGAATCACGTCAGTTGGTAAGCCACAAGGCGATCATGGTTAATGGTAAAGTCGTTAACGTTCCTTCTTTCCAAGTTTCTGTGAATGACGTAATCAGCATTCGCGAGAAATCTAAGAAGCAGGCTCGTATCAAGGCAGCGATGGAGCTGGCTGAGCAGCGCGAAAAAGCAGCATGGCTGGAAGTAGACGCTGCGAAGATGGAAGGTGTGTTCAAGCGCATTCCTGAGCGCTCCGATCTGTCTGCGGACATTAACGAACACCTGATCGTCGAGCTTTACTCCAAGTAAGGCTTAGCAGCAAAGAGAGGACACAATGCAGGGTTCTGTGACAGAGTTTCTTAAACCGCGCCTGGTAGATATCGAGCAAATCAGTTCGACGCATGCCAAGGTCACCCTTGAACCACTTGAGCGTGGCTTTGGCCATACTCTGGGTAACGCACTGCGCCGCATTCTGCTTTCGTCTATGCCGGGTTGCGCGGTGACTGAGGTTGAAATTGATGGTGTACTGCATGAGTACAGCACCAAAGAAGGTGTACAGGAAGATATCCTGGAAATCCTGCTCAACCTGAAAGGGCTCGCGGTCAAGGTTCAGGGTAAAGATGAAGTCATTCTGACTCTGAATAAATCTGGTATCGGCCCTGTAACCGCAGCCGACATCATCCATGACGGTGATGTTGAGATCGTGAATCCGCAGCACGTAATCTGCCATCTGACTGATGAAGACGCCGCTATCAGCATGCGTATCAAAGTTCAGCGTGGTCGTGGTTATGTGCCGGCTTCCGCTCGTATTCATACTGAAGAAGACGAGCGTCCGATCGGTCGTTTGCTGGTCGATGCCTGTTTCAGCCCGGTAGAGCGCATTGCATACAATGTAGAAGCTGCCCGTGTTGAACAGCGTACCGATCTGGACAAGCTGGTTATCGAGATGGAAACCAACGGTACTATTGATCCTGAAGAAGCGATCCGTCGTGCCGCGACCATCCTGGCTGAACAGCTGGAAGCTTTCGTTGACTTGCGTGATGTTCGTCAGCCGGAAGTGAAAGAAGAGAAGCCGGAATTCGATCCAATTCTGCTGCGTCCTGTCGACGATCTGGAATTGACTGTCCGCTCTGCTAACTGCCTGAAGGCAGAAGCTATCCACTACATCGGTGATTTGGTACAGCGTACAGAAGTTGAACTGCTGAAGACGCCAAACCTTGGTAAGAAGTCTCTGACTGAGATCAAGGACGTTCTGGCATCTCGCGGTCTGTCTCTGGGTATGCGCCTGGAAAACTGGCCTCCGGCAAGCATTGCTGATGAGTAACCAGATCACAGGTTAAGGTTTTTCTGAGAAGGATAAGGTCATGCGCCATCGTAAGAGTGGTCGTCAACTGAACCGTAACAGCAGCCATCGTCAGGCTATGTTCCGCAACATGGCCAGCTCTCTGGTTCGTCACGAAGTAATCAAGACGACCCTGCCTAAGGCAAAAGAGCTGCGTCGCGTAGTTGAGCCGCTGATCACCCTTGCCAAGACCGACAGCGTTGCAAACCGTCGTCTGGCATTCGCTCGCACTCGTGATAACGAGATCGTTGCGAAACTGTTTAATGAATTGGGCCCACGTTTTGTGAACCGTGCTGGCGGATACACTCGTATCCTGAAGTGTGGTTTCCGTGCGGGTGACAACGCGCCGATGGCTTACATCGAGCTGGTTGACCGTGCTCCAGTTGCAGAAGCTGCAGCTGAGTAATCACGCCAAATTAAAAAAGCCGGGTTTATCCCGGCTTTTTTATTGTCTTTTTTCCACTCCCCTGCTTCCCTTCCTACATGCTTATTTACTGCTTACTTGTCACTTGTCGTTTTGCTGCTTAAGTAAATCACGAATTTCGGTCAGTAACTTTTCTTCTGCACTGGGTTCAGGCGTTGGCGCAGGTACGGCTTCTTCTTTACGTTTGAGTCGATTCAACGCTTTTACGGCGACAAAAATGGCAAATGCGATGATGGTGAAATCGAACAGTTGCTGGATGAACATGCCGTAGTTGAGCGTGAGCGCTGGCGCTGCTGCGGTGGCTTCACGCAGTTCGAGATGGAATTGACGAAAATCGACTCCACCAATCACCAATCCCAATACGGGCATGATGATATCGCCGACCAGTGAAGAGACAATTTTGCCAAACGCCGCACCGATAATCACACCGACGGCTAAGTCCACCACATTGCCACGCATGGCAAATTCACGAAATTCTTTTAAAAAGCTCATGATCCCAATCCTTTTGTACTTTGCTTGTATACCGGCGGGTACGCCACGTTGCTGATAGGGGTAACGATAAACACAACATTATGTGAATATAGCCTGTACCCTAACTTTGTGTGACATTTCAGGCAAATAAAAAAGCAGAATAAATTCTGCTTTTTTGGGGAGAGATGGTGGTGAGCTGAGGAGCTTACAAGAAGAACGGGCTCGGCTGGAACAGACGTTCAACGTCGGGCACGTGCTTTTTATCAGTCAGGAACATTACCACGTGGTCGCCCTGTTCGATGACGGTATCATCGTGGGCAATCATCACACTGTCGCCACGGACAATCGCACCGATGGTGGTACCGCTTGGCAGACGAATTTCACCAATTGCGCGCCCGACCACTTTCGAGGTGGACTCGTCACCGTGGGCAATGGCTTCGATGGCTTCGGCTGCACCACGTCGAAGTGAGGACACACTTACGATGTCGGCCTTGCGTACGTGGGTTAACAGTGCGGAAATGGTGGCTTGCTGCGGCGAAATCGCCACATCAATCACGCCGCCTTGCACCAGATCCACATAGGCTGAGCGCTGGATCAGCACCATGGCTTTTTTGGCGCCCAGTCGCTTGGCTAGCATTGCCGACATGATGTTGGCTTCATCATCGTTAGTGATAGCGATGAACACATCGACTTGCTCAATATGCTCTTCGTTGAGCAGCTCCTGATCGGAGGCATCACCACAAAATACGATGGTGTCGTGCAGCATTTCAGCCAGCTCGGCAGCGCGCTCAGGGTTACGCTCAATGAGCTTGATGCTGTAGTTTTGCTCCAGCTCCTTGGCCAACCCGGCCCCGATATTCCCGCCACCGACAATCATTAGTCGCTTATACGGTTTTTCTAACCGTTGTAATTCACTCATGATCGCGCGGATATGGTGTGTTGCCGCGACAAAGAACACTTCATCATCGGCTTCGATGATGGTGGTGCCCTGTGGTTTGATCGGACGACCTTGGCGGAAGATTGCTGCGACGCGGGTATCGATGTGTGGCATATGCTCACGCAGCGCCGATAAGGCATTTCCGACCAACGGCCCACCATAGTAGGCTTTCACCGCGACCAAACTGACTTTATCTTCGGCGAAGTTCACCACTTGCAGTGCGCCTGGGTATTCGATCAATTTGCGGATGTAGTCGGTGACCAGTTGCTCTGGTGTGATCAAGTAATCGATCGGCACCGCTTCATTGGTGAACAGACGACCTTGCTCTTTGATGTACTCTGGCGCGCGGATCCGGGCGATCCGATTTGGGGTGTTGAACAGCGAATAGGCTACCTGACAGGCGATCATGTTGGTTTCATCGGAGTTGGTGACCGCAACCAGCATGTCGGTATCTTGCGCGCCGGCTTCACGCAGTACGCGCGGATGTGCGCCGTGGCCGAGCACGACGCGCAGGTCAAACTTATCCTGTAACTGGCGTAGACGCTCTGGATCCTGATCGACGATCGTGATGTCGTTATTTTCACCCACCAGATTTTCGGCCAGTGTGCCGCCGACTTGGCCGGCGCCGAGGATAATAATCTTCATTGCATCGTATCCGTTTGACTGATCTGAGGTTAGGCTGTTTTTCTTAGTTTGGCATAGAAAAAGCCATCGCCGCGTTGGCTATCCGGTAATAGCTGCCAGTCTGGCTGCGCATCCTTACCTAGAGGGATCAATTCTGCATCCTTTGTGCGTTGCAGGAAAGCCTCAATCTGCAAATGGTTTTCTTCTGGCAGCACCGAGCAGGTGGCATATACCAAGATGCCGCCCGGTTTGAGCAGATCCCAGGTGGCATCGAAGATCTCTTTTTGCAGCTCGGTGAGCACGTCGATATCGGCGGCACGACGGAGCCATTTGATATCAGGATGACGGCGGATCACGCCGGTTGCCGAGCACGGCGCATCCAATAAGATGCGGTCAAATTGCCCTTCTGGCCACCATTGGCGCGGCTGCCGGCCATCACCACAAATCAATGTCGCCTGTTGACCTAATCGCTCAAGGTTTTCCGCAACACGATTCAGACGCGTTTGTTCGACATCTACCGCTACGACCTGCGCGTGTGGTGCCATTTCCAGAATATGGGTTGTTTTCCCACCCGGCGCAGCGCACACATCCAATATCAGTTCGCCGTTTTGCGGCTCCAGCAGTAATGCGGCGTGCTGGGCGGACAAATCTTGTACGGTGACCCAACCATCGGCAAAACCCGGTAGACGGGTAACAGCAACCGGTGCATGCAACAAGATGGCATCTGGGTGTTCAGCACTGAGTTCAGCGTCGATCTGCTGCTCGGCTAACAGCGCCAAATAGTCTGCGGCGCTGTGGTGTTGGCGGTTGACCCGCAGCCACATCGGCGGTTTTTGGTTGTTATTGTCGAGGATGTGACTCCACTGTTCGGGATAGGCGTTTTGTAGACGCTTGACCAGCCACTGTGGATGCAGGTGACTTGGGGCAGATTTTTGATCTGCCAGTGCCAAAATAGCATCTTGTTCACGTTGGAAACGGCGCAGCACGCCATTGACCAAGGCGCGGAAGGCTGGGCGCTTTAAGGCGACCACGGCATTAACTGATTCGCCGACCGCGGCATGTGGCGGGATACGGGTATACAGCAGCTGGTACAGACCAACCAGCAGCAGCTGATGGATAATGCGTTGTTTGCCGCTGAGCGGTTTTTCCAGCAGCTGTTGTAGACAAGCTTCCAGACGCGGTAATACCCGCAAGGTGCCAAAACAGATTTCTTGTAGGAGACCCGCATCCCGTTCAGCAATTTTGTGCTGCGCTTTGGGCAGCGCACTGCTGAGCGATTGGCCTTGCTCCAGCACTTGGTAAAGGATATCGGCGGCGACGGCGCGTACGTTTGTTTTCATGATTATCAAAAAAGCCGGCATCGCCGGCTTATCAGTTAGGGTTAGCTAAGGACGGTGCCTGGTTCAAACCATTCCCGTCGAGAATTGAGCAGGTCTTGCACTGGCATCGGTTTTTTACCGGCCGGCTGCAAGACGGTCAGGTTCAACACGCCCTCTGCGGTGGCAATTTGAATGCCCTGCTTGTCGGCGTGCAACACGGTGCCCGGCGTCGCGTTTTGCTGGTGTGGCAGCACGTTGGCTTGCCAAACTTTAATGGTTTGCCCAGCGACGTCAAAATAGCTCATCGGCCATGGATTAAAGGCGCGAATGCAGCGTTCACTGAAATCAGCCGGTTGCTGCCAATCGAGGCGACCTTCTTCTTTGCTGAGTTTTTCAGCGTAAGTAACCAGTGCTTCGTCTTGCACTTGCGGCTGGGCGCGACCTTCGGCCAATTGGGCCAAGGTGGTCAGCAGGGCATCAGGACCCAGATCCGCCAGTTTTTGGTACAAGCTGGCACTGGTGTCTTGCGCAGTAATTGGGCAAGCGACCTTATGCAGCATATCGCCGGTATCCAGACCGATATCCATCTGCATGATGGTGATGCCGGTTTCGCTATCACCGGCCCACAGTGAGCGCTGGATAGGCGCTGCGCCTCGCCAGCGTGGCAGCAAGGAGCCGTGTACGTTGATGCAACCTAAACGCGGCAGATCCAGCACCACTTTGGGCAGGATTAAGCCATAGGCTACCACCACCATCACATCGGCATTCAGTGCGGCCAGCTCTTGTTGGTACTCTTCTTTGCGCAGTGTGGGCGGCTGGAATACCGGAATGGCGTGTTGTTCGGCCAGTACTTTGACCGGACTTGGGGTGAGTTTTTTTCCGCGACCAGCTGGGCGATCCGGCTGGGTGTAGACGCCGACGACCTGATGCTCAGAAGCGAGCAGCGCGTCAAGATGACGCGCTGCAAAATCAGGGGTACCGGCAAAGACAATACGTAATGCTTGGCTCAAAAGGTAACTCCGTTAAGCTTGACGACGGGCCTGTTTATCCATCTTTTCAATCTTCTGTCGGATGCGCTGACGTTTGAGCGGTGACAGGTAATCGACAAACAGTTTGCCTTCGAGGTGATCCATTTCATGTTGAATACAGATCGCCAGCAGATCATCTGCTTCCAGCTCGAAAGGCTGCCCTTCATAGTTAAGAGCACGGATCCGGACTTGTTCGGCCCGGGCAATCAGTGCCCGCGAACCTGGGACTGACAGGCATCCTTCCTCGATTCCGGTATCCCCTGATTTTTCAATCAGCTCCGGATTGATCAGAACCAAACGCTCATTGCGGTTTTCGGACACATCAATGACAACGATCCGTTGGTGTATGTTCACTTGTGTAGCTGCCAGTCCGATACCTTCTTCTTCATACATGGTATCAAACATATCGTCTACGATACGCTGGATGTCAGCATTCACTTCAGCAACCGGCGCCGCTTTGGTGCGCAGCCGCTCGTCGGGAAAATGTAATACCTGCAATACTGCCATAAGAGTCTTGGAGCTGTACCTTGATTTCTAAACCGATGATCGGTGACATTCTAGACATTTTCACCGGTGATTGACAGCATTTGGTCGTCGACCACCATCTGAAAGGTAAAATGCCGTGAAGTTTCGTTGGCTATCTCTGCTGTTGCTCGTGCCTTGGCTGAGTATAAGTGCTCCTCAGCTCAAAGATAACTATCCGCAAGAATATATCGTGAGGAAGGGCGATACGCTATGGGATATTGCCGGCCGGTTTCTGACTCAGCCGTGGCGTTGGCCGGAGATCTGGCAGAAGAACCAGCAAATTGCCGATCCGCATTGGATCTTTCCGGGCGATCGTTTGTATCTGCATTGGGTGAATGGCAAACCGGTGCTGAGTAAAGATCCGCACGTGGGCAGTGGTGCGGCCTATGGCGTCAGCCCGATCCCGACGTTGGATGTGGGGCGTTTGCTCACTTACCTTAATCAAGAGCAAATTGCCGATCAGCAGGCACTGAAAGAGTGGCCGAAGGTGATTGGTAATAATGATGGGCAGCGGCGCATGACCGGCGGTCGGCCTTTGTATGTCGATGGCCTGTTGGTGAGTGGTGAGCGTTATGCGGTGTTCCGTCCACAAGAAACTATTCGCGATAGCAATCGGCAGACTCTCGGTGTGCGCATGAGCCGAGTGGCGACGATTGAAGTGTCCGAGAGTGGGCCAGTCAGTACCGCCTTGGTGGTGGGCGATCCGCTGTTGGAGATTGCGCCGGGCGATGTGGTGGTGCCGGAGTTGCAGTCTGATTCTTACTCGCTGCGCATGGGTTTGCAGCCGAGCAGCGCCATTAAAGGTGAAATCTTAGATACCTCCAGCGGCAGTAACTGGATGGTGCCGCGTGATGTGGTGACGCTGAATATCGGCAAAACCCAAGGTGTGCGTCAGGGCGATGTGTTTTTAGTCAAAGCACCGGGCTTGGAGACGGTGAAAACACGTGAAGGGCGTAAACTGGCGCAAGATGCGACCACCGGCCAGCGTTGGTTAGATCGCAATAATGAGCGTCTACCGGGTGAATGGGTTGGTCAAGTGGTGGTGTTTCAGGTGACGGACAAACTGAGTCTGGGCTTACTGATGTCACTGCAAGAGCCGACCCGACTGGGCGCACAAGTGATTAGCCCGCGTTACGCCGATAGTTTACATCATGCCAGCGCCGGTTGAGTGTTGGTTACGCTTGTACAGCGTGCCGGGCATCGGTCCGGTACGCCTGAAACAATGGTTAAGCCGCTGTTCTTTGGCGCAACTGGCAGCAAACTCGGTTGATGACTGGCGCCGCCTCGGTTGGAGCGAGCGCCAGTGTGCGTTTTGGCAGCAAGAATCTCTACAATGGGTCGCGCACGCTTTAGCGTGGCGTGATGCGTCATCGTCCCATCATATTTTAACGCCGGACTCTCCTGCGTACCCACCTTTATTACAGCAACTCCCGGATGCGCCTGTGGTCTTATTTATACAAGGCTCGCCGGAGGTTTTGTTGCGTCCACAATTGGCGATGGTGGGCAGTCGAGATTGCACTCCGTATGGTAAACAGTGGGGACATTATTTCGCGGCCGAATTAGCGCGCAGTGGCATGGTGATCACCAGCGGTTTGGCGTTGGGCATCGATGCTTGTTGCCATCAGGCAGCATTGGAGGTGTCAGGGCTGACGGTGGCCGTATTGGGCAGCGGTTTGCAAAAACTCTACCCGCGTCAGCACCAACGCTTAGCGCAGCAGATTGTGGCGCAGCAAGGGGCGCTGGTGTCGGAGTTTTTTCCGTGGCAGGCGGCGCGACCAGAGCATTTCCCGCGTCGCAACCGCATTATCAGTGGATTGGCGGTTGGCTTATTGGTGGTGGAGGCCACGGAAGGCAGCGGTTCGTTGATTTCGGCGCGTTATGCATTAGAGCAAGGGCGCGAGGTGTTTGCTTTACCGGGTGCCATTGGTAGCGGGGCCAGTCGTGGTTGCCATCAGCTGATCCGGCAAGGCGCTTGGTTGGTGGAGTCGCCAGCCGATATCCAAGAGCAGCTCGGCAGTCTGCTCTGTTGGGTAAATGAACAGCAAACAGAATTAATTGCATCTACCGAGGCTCAGCAATTGCCATTTGCCAAGCTGTTAGCTACCGTAACGGAAGAAGTTACACCTGTAGATGTTGTCGCCGAACGTGCCGGCCAACCTGTTGCCGAAGTTCTGATCCAGTTACTGGAGTTAGAGCTGGCCGGTTGGATCGCAGCAGTACCTGGCGGCTATGTCCGGATAAGGAGGACAGGCCATGTTCGACGTATTGATGTACCTATTTGAAACTTATGTCCACACGGAGCAAGAAATCCAAGTGGATCAGGAAGCCCTGTCCGATGAGTTGACGCGGGCCGGTTTTCATCCGGAAGAAATTAACAAGGCGCTGATCTGGCTTGAGAAGCTGGCAGCTCTGCAGGAAAGTGATGTAACGCCGTATCTGCTGGCGCAAGCGCCGGATACTATCCGTATCTACACCGATGAAGAGATGAATCGTCTGGATGTCGAGTGTCGGGGCTTTTTGCTGTTTTTAGAACAGATTGAAGTCTTGGATACCGACACCCGCGAGATGGTCATCGACCGGGTGATGGAGCTAGAGGCCGGTGAGCTGGAGCTCGAAGATCTGAAGTGGGTGGTACTGATGGTGCTGTTTAATGTGCCAGGGCATGAAGCGGCCTATGAAAAGATGGAAACTATCCTGTTTGAAGCCAAAGGCGAAGGGATGCAGCACTGAATATGAGTAAGACCCCGTTATTTCAGGCGCATTCGCAGTCGGATGTGTGTCCGGAGTGCGGCGCGGCCCTGCAAATCCGTCAAGGTAAGCAGGGCCTCTTTTTAGGCTGTAGCGCCTATCCGGCTTGTGATTATTTGCGCCCACTGCAGCAGCGTGATGGCCACATCATTAAAGTGCTGGAAGGCCAACCTTGTCCTGTTTGCCAAGCGGACTTGGTGTTGCGCCAAGGTCGCTATGGGATGTTTGTGGGCTGCTCCGCTTATCCGCAGTGTGACTATACCCAAGCATTAGATGCCCCAGCGCAAACGGCGGCGGCATGCCCGCAATGTCACTCAGGGCAGCTGTTGCAACGCTTATCGCGTTATGGCAAAACGTTCTACGCCTGCGATCGTTATCCGGCCTGTCAGTTTGCCGTCAATTACAAACCGATTAACCGCGAATGCCCACACTGCCATTATCCGTTGTTGCTGGAGCGCAAAACGGCGCACGGTGTACGTCTGCAATGCGCGAATAAGCAGTGCGGACGCTGGATTGATCACGACTAATTTCCGGAAGATTCCCATGAGCTCATTAGAACACTGTGTGGCAGCCCTGCGTCAGGGGGAGGTCATTGCTTATCCCACCGAAGCGGTCTTTGGCGTGGGCTGTGATCCGGATAATCAGCTGGCCGTTGAACGGTTGTTAGCACTGAAACAGCGGCCGGTGGAAAAAGGCTTGATCCTCATTGCTTCTGACTATGTCCAATTACAGCCATATGTGGATGACAGCCTGCTCTCTGCTGAGTGTCTGGCGCGGATTTTACATAGCTGGCCAGGGCCGGTGACATGGGTGATGCCGGCTAAGTCGTCAGTACCGCGTTGGCTGACGGGTCAGTTTGATTCAATAGCGGTGCGGGTCTCCGATCACCCAGATGTGCGCCGTTTGTGCCAGACATTTGGTAAACCGCTGACCTCAACCAGTGCCAATTTGACCGGCTTGCCTCCTTGCCGTTTAGAACAAGAGGTGGTGGCGCAATTTGGCTCCCAGCTGGCGGTGTTATCCGGGCTGGTGGGGGGACGAGAGAACCCGTCTGAAATTCGGGATGCGCAAACCGGCGCTGTGTTGCGCCCGAGTTGATTGCTGCTTGTTGTATTTTGTCATCCATTCCTGCTACGGAGCCTGAATGCCATGGATCATTATGCTGTTATTGGTCATCCGATAAACCACAGTCGTTCGCCATTGATCCATCGGCTCTTTGCCGAGCAGACTGGGCAGGACATCTGCTATGAGGCATTGCTCGGTCCGTTAGAAGGCTGTGATGATTTTATTCGCCAGTTTTTTCGCCAGCACGGGCGAGGCTGTAATATCACAGTGCCGTTCAAAGAGTTGGCCTACCAGCTCGCCGAACATAAAACTCCGCGCGCGCAGTTGGCCGGAGCGGTGAATACCTTGCGTTTGAATGACGATGGCTCGCTGTTGGGGGATAACACCGATGGCGCTGGCTTGGTGGAAGATTTACGTCGGTTACAGTTTCCGTTGCAAGGGGCGCGCATCTTGTTGCTGGGTGCTGGTGGCGCGGCACGTGGCGCGCTACATCCTTTACTTGAGCAACACCCCGCCTCGCTGACCATTGCCAATCGCACGTTGGCGCGGGCGCAAGCGCTGGTGGCGATGAGTGTGGAGAGGGGCGTTACGGTCAGCGCAGCAGACTATGCCCGCTTAGTCGATGCGGACTTCGATCTGATCATCAATGCAACCGCCAGCGGTATTCAGGGCGATGTTCCTCCGCTTGCCGCCAGCGTGATCGGGGCGCAGACCGCCTGCTATGACATGTATTACAGCCGTGAACTGACGCCATTCTTAGCTTTCGCGGCAGCAGCTGGGGCGCAGCAACTGGCCGATGGCATTGGCATGCTGGTGGGGCAGGCGGCACATGCCTTTTATTTATGGCGTGGTATCATGCCGGAGATTCTCCCGGTTATTACGCAGTTACGTCAGAGAGTATAAGCATGAATCAAGCAATCCTATTTCCAGAGCTGGAGCGCTGGAGTGATGAGTTGCAGCAAGTGGTCTTTCCGGCCATGGTGCAGGGAATGCGGATTGAGTGTCGAATTGGTTTACACGCCTTAGGTGTGCGAGCAGGTTGCTTCGTTGCCCCTGAACAGGCGCTAGCGATTTTCCGTCAATGGCGCTGGGATATTGAAGAGGAAGCCGAAGAGGCCATCAGACAAGATGCGTTTGATGACCTCGGAATGATCCATTTGCAGTAAGCACACGTAAATCATTGTGCTTGTTCGGCCAGATACTCGTTTTTGAGATGTAGATAGTTATCTGCTGATTGTTGTAACGAGGCGCGCTCTTCTGCGGTCAGTAAACGCGCCTGACGTACCGGATTACCCAGATACAGATAACCACTTTCCAGATGCTTGTGTGGCGGAACCAAACCACCGGCGCCAATGATCACTTCATCTTCAATCACTGCACCATCAAGAATAATTGCGCCCATGCCAATCAGAACCCGATTACCAACTGTGCAACCGTGCAGCACCGCTTTATGGCCGATGGTCACGTCATCGCCCAGATACAGCGGTAGACCGGCTGGGTTATCGCTGGTCTTACGGGTTACGTGCAGAACACTACCGTCTTGGATGTTGGTCCGATTACCGACAGTGATATAGTTCACATCACCGCGGATCACCACGCTAGGCCAGATGCTGACATCATCACCGAGCGTAACATGGCCGATAATGACGCAACTTTCATCCAGCATGACCCGTTGGCCAATTTCCGGTGTTTTGCCTTTATAAGGACGCAATACCGTCATAAATTAAAACCTTTCTTATTCATGTGATTAATCTACGGTTAGTCTACGGTGTTCAGCGGTCGGTACAATCAGCACAGAATAAAAAAGGTGGAAACTACAGATTCCATCACGATCGTCCGACAGTACGCAGGATCTTACGTAAGGCCGAAGATCCTCGCAAAGAATAAAAAGTAATCACTCGATCGCATTGTGCGAATTTTTGCTTGCCAGAATGAAATCACGCCCTATAATGCGACCCCACTGACACGGCAGCAGTGATGCAAATCACAGTGGTCGGTGGTCAACGAAACAACGCAGTTGAGCATGATAAAAAATGCTTGACGGCACAACAGGAAAGCGGAATAATTCGCGTCCTGTCGCTACTTCGGTAGCGAAACGCTCTTTAAAAAGTTAATCAGACAATCTGTGTGGGCACTCGTTTGAGAATGCTGATATCCAAAAAGATATTAAGTTAAACGAGTGACTGAACAATTTATTTGCCAGTTTATTCGAGCGACAAACTTTAAATTGAAGAGTTTGATCATGGCTCAGATTGAACGCTGGCGGCAGGCCTAACACATGCAAGTCGAGCGGTAACACAGAGGAGCTTGCTCCTTGGGTGACGAGCGGCGGACGGGTGAGTAATGCCTGGGGATCTGCCCGATAGAGGGGGATAACTACGGGAAACTGTAGCTAATACCGCATAACGTCTACGGACCAAAGTGGGGGCTCTTCGGACCTCATGCTATCGGATGAACCCAGGTGGGATTAGCTAGTTGGTGAGGTAATGGCTCACCAAGGCGACGATCTCTAACTGGTTTGAGAGAATGACCAGTCACACTGGAACTGAGACACGGTCCAGACTCCTACGGGAGGCAGCAGTGGGGAATATTGCACAATGGGCGCAAGCCTGATGCAGCCATGCCGCGTGTGTGAAGAAGGCCTTCGGGTTGTAAAGCACTTTCAGCGGGGAGGAAGGGTCACTAGTTAATACCTAGTGGCATTGACGTTACTCGCAGAAGAAGCACCGGCTAACTCCGTGCCAGCAGCCGCGGTAATACGGAGGGTGCAAGCGTTAATCGGAATTACTGGGCGTAAAGCGCACGCAGGCGGTTTGTTAAGTCAGATGTGAAATCCCCGAGCTCAACTTGGGAACTGCATTTGAAACTGGCAAGCTAGAGTCTTGTAGAGGGGGGTAGAATTCCAGGTGTAGCGGTGAAATGCGTAGAGATCTGGAGGAATACCGGTGGCGAAGGCGGCCCCCTGGACAAAGACTGACGCTCAGGTGCGAAAGCGTGGGGAGCAAACAGGATTAGATACCCTGGTAGTCCACGCTGTAAACGATGTCGATTTGGAGGTTGTGCCCTTGAGGCGTGGCTTCCGGAGCTAACGCGTTAAATCGACCGCCTGGGGAGTACGGCCGCAAGGTTAAAACTCAAATGAATTGACGGGGGCCCGCACAAGCGGTGGAGCATGTGGTTTAATTCGATGCAACGCGAAGAACCTTACCTACTCTTGACATCCAGAGAACTTTCCAGAGATGGATTGGTGCCTTCGGGAACTCTGAGACAGGTGCTGCATGGCTGTCGTCAGCTCGTGTTGTGAAATGTTGGGTTAAGTCCCGCAACGAGCGCAACCCTTATCCTTTGTTGCCAGCGATTCGGTCGGGAACTCAAAGGAGACTGCCGGTGATAAACCGGAGGAAGGTGGGGATGACGTCAAGTCATCATGGCCCTTACGAGTAGGGCTACACACGTGCTACAATGGCATATACAAAGGGCGGCAAGCTAGCGATAGTGAGCGAATCCCATAAAGTATGTCGTAGTCCGGATTGGAGTCTGCAACTCGACTCCATGAAGTCGGAATCGCTAGTAATCGCGGATCAGAATGCCGCGGTGAATACGTTCCCGGGCCTTGTACACACCGCCCGTCACACCATGGGAGTGGGTTGCAAAAGAAGTAGGTAGCTTAACCTTCGGGAGGGCGCTTACCACTTTGTGATTCATGACTGGGGTGAAGTCGTAACAAGGTAACCGTAGGGGAACCTGCGGTTGGATCACCTCCTTACCTGAGATATTCGGCGCTTAAGCTGAGTGTTCACACAGATTGTTTGGTTAATAAATACGAGCGACACTTACGATGGGTCTGTAGCTCAGGTGGTTAGAGCGCACCCCTGATAAGGGTGAGGTCGGTGGTTCGAGTCCACTCAGACCCACCACTTCTTGTACAAGAAAGTGGAAAGTAAGAAAAACGTCGGGGCTATAGCTCAGCTGGGAGAGCGCCTGCTTTGCACGCAGGAGGTCAGCGGTTCGATCCCGCTTAGCTCCACCATATCGCAAAATGAATTGAAATCAACAGTTTATTTTGCGATATGGTCATTGTGACGTAAGTCATTCTCGACATGCTCTTTAAAAATTTGAAAACAAGCTGAAAAATAACTGAAGTTCTTGAGAACAAGCGACTTGAGAAACTGGCAACGACCAGTTTAGTGACTGACATTCAGCCCGACATTATTTTGGGTTGTATGGTTAAGTGACTAAGCGTACACGGTGGATGCCTTGGCAGTCAGAGGCGATGAAGGACGTGCTACCCTGCGAAAAGGGTTGGTGAGCTGGGATGGAGCGCTATAGCCAACCATGTCCGAATGGGGAAACCCACCTAAGATAACTTAGGTATCGTTAAGTGAATCCATAGCTTAACGAGGCGAACCGGGAGAACTGAAACATCTAAGTACCCCGAGGAAAAGAAATCAACCGAGATTCCGTTAGTAGCGGCGAGCGAACGCGGAGCAGCCCAGAGTCTGAATCAGTGGATGCGTTAGTGGAACGGATTGGAAAGTCCGGCGATACAGGGTGATAGCCCCGTACACGAAGACGCATTGCTGTGAGCTCGATGAGTAGGACGGGACACGTGGTATCCTGTTTGAAGATGGGGGGACCATCCTCCAAGGCTAAATACTCCTGACTGACCGATAGCGAACCAGTACCGTGAGGGAAAGGCGAAAAGAACCCCTGTGAGGGGAGTGAAATAGAACCTGAAACCGTGTACGTACAAGCAGTGGGAGCACCTTCGTGGTGTGACTGCGTACCTTTTGTATAATGGGTCAGCGACTTACATTTTGTAGCGAGGTTAACCGAATAGGGGAGCCGTAGGGAAACCGAGTCTTAATAGGGCGAATTAGTTGCAAGGTGTAGACCCGAAACCCGGTGATCTAGCCATGGGCAGGTTGAAGGTTGGGTAACACTAACTGGAGGACCGAACCGACTAATGTTGAAAAATTAGCGGATGACTTGTGGCTGGGGGTGAAAGGCCAATCAAACCGGGAGATAGCTGGTTCTCCCCGAAAGCTATTTAGGTAGCGCCTCGGACGAACACCTACGGGGGTAGAGCACTGTTAAGGCTAGGGGGTCATCCCGACTTACCAACCCTTTGCAAACTCCGAATACCGTAGAGTGCTATCCGGGAGACACACGGCGGGTGCTAACGTCCGTCGTGAAGAGGGAAACAACCCAGACCGCCAGCTAAGGTCCCAAAGTCATGGTTAAGTGGGAAACGATGTGGGAAGGCTTAGACAGCTAGGATGTTGGCTTAGAAGCAGCCATCATTTAAAGAAAGCGTAATAGCTCACTAGTCGAGTCGGCCTGCGCGGAAGATGTAACGGGGCTAAACCATGCACCGAAGCTGCGGCAATGACATTTAGGTGTTATTGGGTAGGGGAGCGTTCTGTAAGCGGTTGAAGGTGTACTGTGAGGTATGCTGGACGTATCAGAAGTGCGAATGCTGACATAAGTAACGATAAAGCGGGTGAAAAGCCCGCTCGCCGGAAGACCAAGGGTTCCTGTTCAACGTTAATCGGAGCAGGGTGAGTCGACCCCTAAGGCGAGGCTGAAAAGCGTAGTCGATGGGAAACGGGTTAATATTCCCGTACTTGTGGTAACTGCGAAGGGGGGACGGAGAAAGTTAGGCTATCCGGGCGACGGTTGTCCCGGTTTAAGCGTGAAGGTGGAGAGACTAGGCAAATCCGGTCTTTCATTAACACTGAGGCGTGATGACGAAGCACTACGGTGCTGAAGTAGCTGATACTACGCTTCCAGGAAAAGCCTCTAAGCATCAGGTTACCAGAAATCGTACCCCAAACCGACACAGGTGGTCAGGTAGAGAATACTCAGGCGCTTGAGAGAACTCGGGTGAAGGAACTAGGCAAAATGGTGCCGTAACTTCGGGAGAAGGCACGCTGATGGTAGGTGAAGTCCCTCGCGGATGGAGCTGAAATCAGTCGAAGATACCAGCTGGCTGCAACTGTTTATTAAAAACACAGCACTGTGCAAACACGAAAGTGGACGTATACGGTGTGACGCCTGCCCGGTGCCGGAAGGTTAATTGATGGGGTTAGCGAAAGCGAAGCTCTTGATCGAAGCCCCGGTAAACGGCGGCCGTAACTATAACGGTCCTAAGGTAGCGAAATTCCTTGTCGGGTAAGTTCCGACCTGCACGAATGGCGTAATGATGGCCAGGCTGTCTCCACCCGAGACTCAGTGAAATTGAAATCGCTGTGAAGATGCAGTGTACCCGCGGCAAGACGGAAAGACCCCGTGAACCTTTACTATAGCTTGACACTGAACATTGAGCCTTGATGTGTAGGATAGGTGGGAGGCATTGAAACGTGAACGCCAGTTTGCGTGGAGCCGACCTTGAAATACCACCCTTTAATGTTTGATGTTCTAACGTTGTCCCGTAATCCGGGATACGGACAGTGTCTGGTGGGTAGTTTGACTGGGGCGGTCTCCTCCTAAAGAGTAACGGAGGAGCACGAAGGTTAGCTAAGCATGGTCGGACATCATGCGGTTAGTGCAAAGGCAGAAGCTAGCTTAACTGCGAGACGGACAGGTCGAGCAGATACGAAAGTAGGTCTTAGTGATCCGGTGGTTCTGAATGGAAGGGCCATCGCTCAACGGATAAAAGGTACTCCGGGGATAACAGGCTGATACCGCCCAAGAGTTCATATCGACGGCGGTGTTTGGCACCTCGATGTCGGCTCATCACATCCTGGGGCTGAAGTTGGTCCCAAGGGTATGGCTGTTCGCCATTTAAAGTGGTACGCGAGCTGGGTTTAGAACGTCGTGAGACAGTTCGGTCCCTATCTGTCGTGGGCGTTGGATGATTGAGGGGGGCTGCTCCTAGTACGAGAGGACCGGAGTGGACGCATCTCTGGTGTTCCGGTTGTCACGCCAGTGGCATTGCCGGGTAGCTAAATGCGGAAGAGATAAGCGCTGAAAGCATCTAAGCGCGAAACTTGCCCCGAGATGAGTCATCCCTGAGGCTTAAAGCCTCCTAAAGGGTTGTTGGAGACTACGACGTAGATAGGCAGGGTGTGTAAGCGTAGCGATACGTTGAGCTAACCTGTACTAATTGCCCGTGAGGCTTAACCATACAACGCCAAAGTGATGTTGGATGAATGAAGTCACAGTTACTTGTTCAAAGAACAACATATCAGTTATACAGCTTGTTTTTAGATTTTAACTCTGGCGCGAGACACAACAAGATGTGTACGCGATAGAGAAACAGAATTTGCCTGGCGGCGATAGCGCGGTGGTCCCACCTGACCCCATGCCGAACTCAGAAGTGAAACGCCGTAGCGCCGATGGTAGTGTGGGGTCTCCCCATGCGAGAGTAGGGAACTGCCAGGCATCAAATAAGTGAAAAGCCCATCCGCTAGGATGGGCTTTTTGCGTTTGGGGTTTTGGGGTTTTAATGTCATTAAGGTTTTATCTTCTCTTCTTCTTTCCCTGCGTTATCCCCTGTTTGCCTTTTTATCTCAGTTTTCGCTCATTCTCTTCTCTTTGTTCTCGTTTTCGAGTGAGCTAAATGGCGGGTTGGTGTGGGCGCAGACCTGCGGTCAGAACCGCAGACGCCAGCGCATCAGGCGCTATGTGGCCTTGCCGTTGGAAATGTGCTGATGAGTGATTTATGCAGTGTTAAGTAGGCTGTGCTGTTGTTTGCGGTGCTTGGTGTTTCCCGGTATTGTTCTTATCTCTTATCTCTTATCTCTTATCTCTTATCTCTTATCTCTTATCTCTTATCTCTTATCTCTTATCTCTTATCTCTTATCTTGGTATCCCTTTTAGAGGGTTTTGTGGCTGATCTTGGTGCATGCGAATCAGACGAGGTGCAGGTTATACCTCGGGTAGACATAGCAATTATGAATGAGAGGTGTGAGCCGTAAAGTACATCAATAAACGCATGGGAAAGGCGCTGTGGCGGGTGTTTGTCTGTTGGAATATAAAGTGCTGCGTAGTGAATCGGAAGGCGTGTATTGGCGTGCTTGAGCGTGTGTGATGATGGGGCAATGGCGAGGCAAAGAAGAGGGAATGTAGGAATAAAATAAAAGCCACCTGAAAGGCGGCTTTTATTCGTAAACTATAGGATAGAGGAGTCCTATTAGTTCATACCGTATTTCTTCAGCTTCTTGCGCAGAGTGCCACGGTTGATACCCATCATCAGTGCTGCACGGGTTTGGTTGCCGCGAGTGTACTGCATGACCATATCGAGAAGAGGCTGTTCAACTTCAGCCAGTACTAATTCGTACAGCTCATTAACGTCTTGGCCGTTTAACTGAGCGAAGTAGTTCTTCAGCGACTGTTTTACGGAGTCACGCAGTGGTTTGTGAGTGACCTGATCCTGAGCATTAATAGTAGCAACAGTCAGTACGTCAGAATTAACGCGTTGTTCGAACATGGTTCTTTCAGCTCTTTTTTATTTTTACGCAAGATTATCAAAATAAGCATCTAACGCTTCCAGCTGTTCGCTGGCATCCTCTATCGCGTTAAATGCACGCCGAAACTGGTCGTCGGGCGCATGTGCCTGTAAATACCAGGAAACATGCTTGCGGGCGATCCGATATCCTTTGCCGTGACCGTAAAAGTCATGCAGTGCTCGGATATGCCCGAGGAGTAACTGCCGAACCTCAGTCAGTGAGGGTGGCGGTAACTCTTCCCCCGTTTCCAGATAGTGCTGGATTTCCCGAAAGATCCAGGGTCTTCCCTGAGCGGCACGGCCTATCATCAGTGCGTCGGCACCGGTGTAGTCCAGAACCTCTCTGGCTTTGTGCGGGTCGGTAATATCGCCATTGGCAATCACCGGAATGGAAACCGCTTGTTTGACTGTCCGGATACTGTGGTATTCGGCATGGCCGTTAAACAGACATGCACGGGTTCGACCGTGTATGGCTAAGGCCTGTATGCCGCATTGTTCCGCGATCTGGGCAATCTGAACACAGTTACGGTTGTCCGTGTCCCATCCAGTACGAATTTTTAGGGTTACTGGCACATCCACCGCGTTCACGACGGCTTTTAAGATGCGCTCAACCAGCTCAGGATGTTGCAAGAGAGCGGAGCCCGCTAACTTACGGTTAATCTTCTTTGCTGGGCACCCCATATTGATATCGATGATCTGAGCGCCGTATTGCACATTCGCTTTGGCTGCTCCTGCCATATCGTCAGGATCAGACCCCGCGATTTGTACACTGCGGATCCCAGGTTCATCAGTATGTACCATGCGCAGGCGCGACTTATCAGTATGCCATACCTCCGGATTGGAGGACATCATCTCTGATACAGCCATGCCGGCACCCATCTCATGACAGAGCATCCGAAATGGTCGGTCAGTAATCCCGGCCATTGGCGCTACAATCAGACGATTTTTAAGTTGATAAGGGCCGATACGCATTGACTGGAAGGTAACCATACTGTGCCTGTAAGGGCGCGTATATTACGCATTTTTTTAGCTGGAGGAAAGGCCAAACTTTGAACACTTTGCTGAACTTTTATAGTCAAGGTTTTTTTTACTGTAAACGCGCCTAGCCGCTGCTGAAAAAATGCGCATAATTAGACGAGACGCAGGATTGGAGCATTTGCTCTAGTGTGCTAACTCATTACAATGGACGACAAAATACACTAAGGATTACAACGAGTATGCGGTTAATGCACTGGAAACGGAAGTTGTCAGCCCTGTCACTGGCAGTTTCTTTGTTACCTGTGGCCTCGGGGGTGGCGGCAGCACCTTTGAATTTTGATCAGGCTTGGCAGACTCTGCAGCAGGTCAATGACGGCTTAAAAGCAGAGATGAGCGCGGCTGAGCGAGCACAAAAAATGGCGCAAGCGTCGGATGGGCTGAATTTGCCGAAGGTCGATTTGAATGCGCAGGTCACTCGGTTAAGTGATCCGCTGTCGATGGATTTAAAAGAGATCCAGCCGTTTCCAACCTTGGCTCCCAAGCTGGATCAATTGCTCGGAGGGTTGGTTTCCAGTGGCTTACTGAGTCCTGAGGCGGTCGCTAAACTTAAAAGTATCCCTACCGAAACCGATTTATCGAACCAAACGGTGAAAACCGCAGGGGTTAATGCGCTGTGGGTGATTTACTCCGGTGGCCGCATTAGCGCCGCGCAAAGCGCCGCCTATGCGCAAGCCTCGGAAGCGCAGCAGCAGTTTGCGTTAAAGCGCTTGCAGGCGTTTTCCGATTTGACCCGCTTCTATTATGGCGTGACGCTGGCGCAAAACGTCTACCAGACCCGTACCCAAGTGGCGCATGCATTGGCGCAGCATCTGATGCACGCGCAAAAGCTCGAACAGCATGGCCAGATAGCGAAGGTTGAACGTCTGTCGGCACAGGTGGCGTACGATCGCGCTAAGGTAGAGGCAGAAAATGCCCGTCGTGAACTGGAAATCGCGCAGTTGGTTTTGGATGAGTTGCTGCATCAAAACGATGTACAGCCTAGCTCGCCACTGGTTACCAAGCTGACCCTGCCGTCACTCTCTACGCTGGTACGTGATGCGCTGAATGCGAACCCCGCGATGTCACTGCTGGATGCTAAAGATAAGCAAGCACAAAGCTTGGAAAAAGCCGAGCGTGGTCGTTATCTGCCGAATGTGGCGGCATTTGGTAACTATAACCTGTATCACGATGACAGCATTCTGGGCGAGCGCGCCCCTGATTGGATGGTCGGCGTGGGAGTCAGCGTGCCGCTGGTTGATAACAGTGGACGTAATGATTTGCTGGCTGCCGCACACATGGCGCGCAAAGAGGTGGGCTATCGCCGCGCCGAGTTGCAGCGCCAATTAAAGGTAGGGGTTGAGCAAGCGTACCGCGAGCTGGAGCAGGCGAAGACCGAATACGATTCCCTACAATCGAGTCAGGCATTGGCCAAAGAGAACTTCTTGCTGCGCAGTAAAGCCTTTGAGCAAGGGCTGGCGACCTCTTTAGATGTGGTGGATGCGCGTATGACCGAAGCGGCCATTGATACCCAGCGATTAGCTGCCAGTTATCGGATGACCAATGCGTTGGCCAAATTGCTGACCTTAACCGGTCAACCGGATGCATTTAACCGCTACCAGCGGTAACAGTTTTAGGTGATGGGATGAACAAGAAAATGAAAACCGCGGCAGTGGTTGCCGCCGCGGGTGTGGCTGCAGCGCTGGTGATTACCTATTTTGCAGCCTATTCCTCGCACAGTGAATTGATGCAAGGGCAGATTGAAGCGCAGCAGTATTTTGTATCGGCCAAGGTGCCGGGGCGCATTGAGCAAGTGCTGGTGCAAAAAGGGCAAAACGTAAAGGTCGGCGATCGGATTTTTGTTCTATCGACGCCAGAGTTGGATGCCAAATTAAATCAGGCGAAAGCCGGTGAAGCGGCGGCAGGGGCGGTTAAACAGGAAGTGGATAACGGCGCGCGTACCCAGCAGATTGCAGCAGCCAAAGATGTGTGGATGAAAGCCAAAGCGGCGGCCATGTTGGCCGAGAAAACCTATCAGCGCGTGAATGCGTTGTACCGTGATGGTGTGATGGCAGAGCAAAAGCGCGATGAAGCCAAAACCGGATGGGAAGCGGCCAAATACACTGAGCAGGCGGCCTTCCAGCAATATCAGCTGGCGGTAGAGGGCTCACGTAAGGGTGAGAAACTGGCGGCGGCTGAGAAAGAAAAAATGGCCGCCGCCGCCGTACAAGAAGTGCAGGCCTATCTGACGGATGCGGAGCTGACCGCATATCACGATGGCGTGGTGGATCAGGTATTGTTGCATCCGGGCGAGCTGGCCCCGGCCGGATTCCCTGTGGTAACGCTGGTGGATTTGCAAGATGCGTGGGCACTGTTTCAAGTGCGGGAAGATAAGCTGGCTCAGTTCAAGCAAGGGAGCGAGTTTGACGTGCGTATTCCGGCGTTAGACCCAGACAAAACTTTCCGCTTCAAAGTCACCTATATCAATGTGATGGGCGATTATGCCACGTGGCGTACCACCCAACCGGGACGCGGCTATGACATGCGCACCTTCCAGATTGAAATGCGTCCGGTGGCGCCGATTGACGGGCTGCGCGTTGGGATGAGTGTGCTGCTGGAGGCCAAGTGAAACCGGGCATCTGGTTAACGGCCCAGCGTGAATGGCAACGCATTCGACAAGACCGCTGGGTTTTCGCGCTGACGGTCTGGCTGCCGCCGCTGTTTTTTGTCCTGATATGGGGGATTTTCCATGTGGGGATCCCGCAAGATTTGCCGATTGCGGTGTTGGATCAGGATCACAGCCCGCTATCGCGCGATTTGACGCGGCGTTTAGATGCCGCGCCTTCGTTGCAGGTGGCGTATCAGGCCGATGATTTGGCGCAAGGTATGCATTTGGTGCGTAGCGGCAAAGCCTATGCACTGGTGGTTTTACCCTATCGTTTGGATACGGACGTCAAATTACACTTAAGCCCGAGCGTGATGGGTTATTACAACAGCCAATATGTGCTGATTGGTAAGGTGATCAATACCGCCTTGCAAACCACCATCGTCACCAAGGCGACCGAGCTTAATGCTCAGATCCACGTCGCGCGCGGGAAAAACCCTTATCAGGCGATTGGGCAGGCGTTGCCTCTGCGCAATCAGCTGACGCCGCTGTATAACATCGGGCTTAACTATGTGCCGTTTTTAGTGACGGCCGTGGTTCCGGCGCTGTGGCAGATTTTCCTGATCACCGTGGTGATTGCGGCATTGGGCTTAGAGCTGCGCGACAGTAATGGCCGCGCATGGCTGCAAAGTGCGGATGGCTGTTTGGGCGCGGCGTTGGCGGGGAAAATGCTGCCGTATGGCTTGTGGTTTGCGTTACATGGCGCGCTGTTTTTATGGGGGATGGATGTCCTGCTCGGTTGGCGTATTGCTGGCAGTATCCCGCTGCTTTTGCTGGCGCAGTGGCTGACCATTGGCGCGTATGTGGCGATGGGCACCTTGCTGTACTGTACCAGCTTTCATTATGGCCGCGCAGCCAGTGCGGGGGCGGCATATACCGCGCCGGCGTTTGCCTTCATGGGGATCACCTTCCCGTTGGCGGATATGCCGGGCTTTGCCCGTTTTTGGTCGGATATTATTCCGATCTCCCACTATATGCAGGTGCAGATCCAGCAGATGAATTATGCCGCCAGTTGGCGTATCTCGTGGCAGGCGATGCTGCCATTGTTGGCTTTCTGGCTGATGATCCCGCCAGCTTTATGGTTGTTGCGGGTGAAGCTGCGTAAAACCGGAGGTATGCCGGTATGAACCTCAAACAGGTATGGTGGCAAGAGCTGCTGGCGCTGGGAAAAAACAGCGCCATCTTGATGACGGTATTTGCTGGATTGCTGTTCTATTCGGTGCTCTATCCGCTGCCGTACTCACAGCAAGTGGTGACGCATATGCCGGTGGCGGTGTGGGACAACGATCACTCGCCATTGAGTCGCGAGTTTATTCGCCGCGTAGAGTCGACCCCGCAAGTCACGGTCAGCGCAGTGGTGACTTCGCGCCAAGAAGCCGATGCCCTGATGCAGCAAGGCGAGGTGCATGGTTTGCTGGTGCTGCCTTTGCATTTTGAGCGCGATGTACTTCTGGGGAAAAGTCCGGTAGTGGCGGTGGAAGGGGATGCCAGTTATTTTCTGATTTACTCTTCTATTGCGGAGGCAATCGCCAAAGTCAGTGGCACCTTGGGCGCGCAGGTGAAAGTGACCAAGGAGTTATCGCAAGGTACCCCGTATTTGGGCGCGCTCAGTACCGCGCTGCCGCTGCAATCGGATACGCAGGCCCTGTTTAACCCAACCATTGGCTATGTGGCGTATGTGGTACCGGCGGTGTTTGTGCTGATTTTGCACCAAACCTTGCTGATTGCTGCCGGGATCCAAACTGCCGAGTGTAAAGAGCGTACCTTGGGCGGAGAGCGTGGTTACTGGCTACAGGCCTCGCCGTGGACGGTGCTGGTGGCGCGCGGTTTGGTGTTTGTGCCCTTGTATCTGCTGGCGGCGATGTATTATCTCGGCGGATGTTTTGAGCATTACAACATCGTTCGGCAAGCCAACCCGTGGTTGCTCTTGTTGTTGTGCACCCTGCTGTTTTGGACCACTTACTGCTTTGCGGTGATGCTGACCTTTTTCATGACGCGGCGTGAAACCCCGACACAAGCGGTGCTGATTTCATCGCTGCCGATTGTGTTTACTGCTGGTTTTGTCTGGCCGTCGATGGCGATCCCGTGGCCAATTTTGTGGCTGGCGCGCACTATCCCAGGGGTGAACGGTATCGAGCTGATGGTCAAATACAACCAGATGGGCGCGTCACTGACTGAAGTGGGCGGGCCGTTGTGGCGCTTGCTGGCTCAAGCGGTGCTGTACACCGTCTTGGCTTGGTGGGTGCTGCGACATAGCCAAGCGTTAGCCGCTAACGAGAAGGCGGCTAGCAGCAAGATCAGCGCAGTTAAAGGCTAACTGAGCGGGATGCTGAGGGTTCTCCACATCAGTGCTCTCGATATGGCATACAGCGCGTTATAGAAGCCGGAAAGGTTAACGTAGATATAAACGGCGCAGAAAGAAAAGTAGCAAGAAAAAAGGGCATCCATGCGGATGCCCTTTTTGTTTACGCTTTCGTTAAGCGCAATCGCTCACTGAATTAGCGCGCGATACCGGTAATGCGGCACCACTCTTCGCGCTCGGCGATAGGATCGAGCACAAACTTCTCGCGGTACGCATCAGCCACCGATTCGGCTTGCGATTCCAAAATACCGGACAGACCCAGATGGCCACCGGATTTTGGCAGTACGCTGATCAGCGGTGCCAGCTCGCGCAGTGGGCCGGCCAGAATGTTGGCCACCACCACATCACCCAGTAAATCTTGTGGCTGATCTTTTGGCAGATACAGCTCCAGACGGTCAGACACGCCGTTACGCTCAGCGTTATCACGGCTGGCGGTGATGGCTTGGGGATCGATATCGATACCCACGGCGCGCGCAGCGCCCAGCTTCAGTGCGGCAATGGCCAGAATGCCGGAGCCACAACCAAAGTCGACCACCGTTTTGCCCACCAGATCCAGACCGTCTAACCACTCCAGACACAAGGCGGTGGTTGGGTGGGTACCGGTACCGAACGCCAGACCTGGGTCTAACATCACGTTTACCGCCTCAGGCTCCGGCACTTCACGCCAGCTTGGGCAGATCCACAGACGCTGACCAAAGCGCATTGGGTGGAAGTTATCCATCCACTCACGCTCCCAGTCTTTATCTTCCAGCTGCTCGATTTTGTGCACAAAATCGTTACCCAGCAGTGGTGATTGCTGCAGCTGCGCTATGACGGCGGCCATATCGGTTTCGGCGTCATACAGCGCCATCACGTCGGTGTCACCCCACAGGCGAGTTTCACCTGGCAGCGGTTCAAATACTGGGGTGTCGTGTGAGTCCATGAAGGTGATGGAGACAGAGCCGCTTTCCATCAGTACATCGCCGATAGCTTCGGCTTGGGCACCGGTGGTGTTCAGTTTCAGTTGGATCCAAGGCATGATAAACACTCAGTCAGTAAAAGGGCGCGGCCACGCCGCGCTCTGTTGTCAGTCAGATTGCCGCTAAATATAGCACGCGGCAGGGGGAGTTTCAGGCTTCGCTGCTGGGCAGTGGCAACGCCGGCTCGCTCGCCGGTTGGTGGCGCTCACCGAATTTATTGCCAATTAAGAAGGCCAACAGCCCAATCAGCAAGGTTGGTACAATGGCGTGCAGGCCGAGCGGCTTCATACCATAGATGTTGAGCAGCAGGTAGCTGCTACCGCCACACAGCATCGAGCTTAACGCGCCCCATGCGTTGGCGCGCTCCCAGTACAAACCCAGCACCAGCGGCCATAAGAACACCGCTTGCAGACCACCAAAGGCCATCAAGTTCAACCAGATGATCATCTCCGGCGGTTGCCATGCGGCCAGAATCAACAGCACACCCAAAATCAACGTGCTCAACGTCGACAGGCGTGAGATCCGCTTTTCATTGTGCTCATCTTGCGGACGTAGACGCAGATACAGATCTTTGACCAAGGTGGCGGAAGATTGGATCAGCTGCGCATCGATGGTGGACATGATGGCGGCCATCGGCGCGGCCAAGAAAATCCCTGCCGCCAGTGGGGGCAGCACTTGGATCATCAAAGTCGGGATCACCTGATCGGGAATGGCCAAATCGGGCAGAACCGCGCGACCGAGCGCACCGGTTAGGTGCATGCCGAGCATCAAGACGGCCACAATCAAGGTGCTGACAATCATGCCAAAATGCAGCGCTTTGCTGTCTTTGTAGGCCATGCAGCGCACCGCTGTGTGCGGCAAGCCAATGACGCCAAAGCAAACCAGCACCCAGAACGAGGCCATAAACGGCAGATCTAGCATGCCATCAGGGCCACGCGCGCTGAGCAAATCTGGATCGATATCGTGCAGGGTGTGAATGGCGGCCGGCAGACCACCGGCGGCATGGATCACCGCAAACAGCAGGATCAAGGTGCCGACCATCATCACGATGCCTTGCAGAGCATCAGTCATTGCTACCGCTCGAAAACCACCGAACATGGTGTACAGACCCACGGTCAGACCAAAAATCAGCAAGCCATCCAGATACGGAATGCCCACCGCAGTCTGCAACAGACGTGCACCGCCGATAAACTGCACGGTCATCGCGGCAAAAAAGGCGATCAACATGCTGGCGCACGAGACCCACACCACGGTGCGGTTGCGGTAACGGGCGTACAGCAGATCGTTGAGAGTCAGGGCATTGTAACGGCGCGATAAAATCGCGAATTTTTTCCCTAGCACCCCCAGCGATAGCCACGCCGCAGGCAGTTGGATCATTGCCAGCAGCACCCAGCCTAAACCGTACTTGTACGCCGCACCTGGTCCGCCGATAAACGAACTGGCGCTGGTGTAAGTGGCGGTGAGCGTCATGGCCAGCAAAAAGCCGCCCATTGAGCGGTTGCCGACATAGTACTCGTTCAGGAAGCTGCCTTTGCCGCGCTTGTAATAGGCGTAGATGGCGACCACAAACACCAAGGCCAAATAGCCGACCAGTGGCAGTAAAATCTCACTTTTCATCATCGCTCTCCAGTGAGATGTCGCGGTATACGTATTTGACCATCAGTGCACACAGGAAAATAAAAACCAGCGGCAGCAGCAGGCAGGCTAGCTCGAACCAGCGAGGCAAGCCGGTGAAACCGGTGCTGCTGTCCGGCAAGTAGGCGGCAACCGCCCAGCAAACCAGATAGGCCAGCGTCAGCCAGAAGGCCCAGCGCGCTTCACGGTGCGCCTGTTTGAAACGGTGATCATGCATGATCCGCCACGTCCCCCTTACAGCCAGAACAGAAAAAAGGCGGCAATTGTAGCGCAGATCCGGCAGAGGATAAAAAAAAAGCCAGCGCGAGGCTGGCTTGATGTGCAAACTGCGGCTTACTGCAGGCCGAGTTTCTTTTCCAGATAGTGGATATTGGTGCCACCTTGCTGGAAGTTTGGATCATCCATGATCTGCTCTTGCAGAGGGATGTTGGTTTTGATCCCATCAATAATGGTTTCGGACAGCGCATTACGCATGCGAGCAATGGCCACGTCACGGGTTTCGCCGTAGGTGATCAGTTTGCCGATCATGGAGTCGTAATGTGGCGGTACGGTATAACCACTGTAGATGTGAGATTCCCAGCGCACGCCGAAACCACCCGGTGAGTGGAAATGGGTGATCTTGCCCGGTGATGGCAGGAAAGTCTCCGGATCTTCGGCGTTGATACGGCACTCGATGGCGTGGCCACGAACCTGTACATCGCTTTGCTTGATAGACAGTGGCATGCCGGCAGCAATGCGCAGCTGCTCTTTGATCAAGTCGATACCAGTGATCATCTCGGTCACTGGGTGCTCTACCTGAATACGGGTGTTCATCTCGATAAAGTAGAACTCACCGTTTTCATACAGGAACTCAAACGTGCCCGCGCCGCGGTAGCCGATTTCGATACAGGCGTTGGTACAACGCTCACCGATATGGCGACGCATTTCCGGGGTAATGCCCGGTGCTGGCGCTTCTTCTACCACTTTCTGGTGGCGGCGCTGCATAGAGCAGTCACGCTCGGCCAGATAAATGGCATGACCTTGGCCATCGGCCAGTACCTGGATCTCGATATGACGAGGATTTTCCAGATACTTTTCCATGTAGACCATGTCATTGTTGAACGCCGCTTTGGCTTCAGCACGGGTCATGGTGATGGATTGCGCCAGCTCTTTTTCGCTGCGCACCACACGCATACCACGGCCACCGCCGCCGCCGGAGGCTTTCACGATGATTGGATAGCCGATGCGCTTGGCAATCGCCTTGTTTTTTTCCATATCATCGCCCAGCGGACCGTCAGAGCCCGGTACGCAAGGCACGCCCGCCGCTTTCATCGCGGTGATGGCGGACACTTTGTCCCCCATCAGACGGATGGTTTCTGCGCGTGGACCGATAAAGATAAAGCCGGAGTTCTCGACTTGTTCGGCAAAATCGGCGTTTTCAGACAGGAAGCCGTAACCTGGGTGGATGGCCACTGCGCCGGTAATTTCTGCCGCCGCAATGATCGCTGGGATGTTCAGGTAGCTTTTAGTGGATGGCGCCGGACCGATACATACGGTTTCGTCGGCCAGTCGCACATGCTTCAGCTCACGATCCGCGGTAGAGTGTACCGCGACAGTCTTAATTCCCAGCTCTTTACAGGCACGCAAAATACGCAGTGCAATTTCACCGCGGTTTGCGATAACAACTTTATCCAGCATGGTTATTCCCCGTTATTCGATGATAACCAGCGGCTCATCAAACTCTACTGGCTGGCCGTTTTCCAGCAGGATGGCTTTCACCACACCGGCTTTGTCGGCTTCAATCTGGTTCATCATTTTCATGGCTTCGACGATGCACAGTGGATCGCCAACGGATACGGTTTGACCCACTTCCACGAAGGCTTTCGCATCAGGGCTTGGGGTGCGGTAGAACGTACCCACCATAGGGGAGCGCACGATATGGCCAGTCATGGCTTCGCTCGCCGGCTTCACGTCAGCTGGCGCTGCAGCGGCAGCGGGGGCAGCAGCGACCGCAGCCGCAGGGGCTTGGGCAACATACTGCACGGCTGGTGCCGCGGTCATGACACGGCTGATACGAACCGACTCTTCACCTTCTGAAATTTCCAGCTCAGAAATACCAGATTCTTCAACCAGTTCGATCAGTTTTTTAATTTTACGAATATCCATTAGCGTGGTTCCGTAGAGTTGTTAGTTTTATGACAGACGGCGCAGTGCCGCCTGTAGAGCAAATTCATACCCGTCAGCACCCAGACCACAGATCACCCCGACGGCAACATCCGACAGATACGAGTGATGGCGGAACGGCTCACGGGCATGGACGTTCGATAAGTGAATTTCAATAAACGGAATGCCGACCCCAAGCAGTGCATCACGCAGTGCCACACTGGTGTGGGTGAAGGCGGCCGGATTAATCAGGATAAAATCACACTGGCCATAGGCCTGATGGATAGTGGTGATTAATTCCGCTTCCGAATTGGATTGAAAATGGGTCAGTTCGACGCCGGCGGCCTCGGCCTGAGCTGTCAAGCGGGCAATAATCTGGGGCAGAGTCTGTGAGCCGTAGTGTTTTGGCTCGCGCAGACCGAGCAAGTTCAGATTCGGACCATTGAGGACCAGAATGCGAAGATTTTGCGCCATTATGCTGACTTCTCCGGCGAACGTGAGGCTATAAAGGGAAAATACCCTGATTTGCTTTGTTATACCAGCGATGCGGTTTAAGAAAGCCAATCTATCACAAGGATTTTGATCATTATAATGATATCGGCTCAGTTGGCAGCAAAATACTGGTCTTATCAGCGAAGATGCGCTCAATGAAATTAGAGTCCAAACTCTAAAAAGCATCCTCAAGGCACGGCTGGCGCGGTCAGGGCCGGTAGACAGTTTGACGGGGTGAAGGGCGATAACATAGCAGGAAATGGGGCGGAAAACGTGCGGATCACGCCAATATCGACACTTGGCAACGGCAACACGGCGCTCAGTACGCCACCGAAGAAAGAGGAACGCGTGAAGGGAACAGCTCTGGGGGAAACGGAAAAAACCAAGAGAAAGCGTCCTACGCCCAAGACCGTAATAACGCGCACAGCACAAAAGCAGAACAAACGATGTGGCCAACAGTGACAGAAAAAAGATAAAAAAAAGGAGGCAAAGAATGCCTCCAGAAAAAACTAAACTGACCTAATGAGAATTATTGTAAGTATTTCTCTTGGTCGGGTGTTGATGTAGCGCAAGTTACGGAGCAAAAAAACAACATTCCCGGAGTGATGCGCACAACTGGCCACTTCAGGGTATGTTTTGATGTTTTTTTACTACAAACGCCCCCTTGCGTAGGTTTAACCTGATATCTATGCCATACACGTTATGCACGCTATGCGTGCCGTGTTGATTACTTACATTTGCTAAATCGCGATTTAGACAGACGGTGCATCAGTCGTCAGGCGAACCAAGGTGCGGCCAGTGACCTGATTATCCAGCAGGCGTGCGGCATACTCCGGCGCTTGGGCTAGCGTGATCTCTTGCGCGGCCTGTTGATAGAAGCTCTCTGGCAGCAAGGTCGCCAGACGTGACCACGCCTGTTGGCGCACGGCATACGGCGCTTGTACCGAATCGACCCCTTGCAGGCGCACGTTCCGCAGAATAAACGGCATCACGGTGGTCGGCAGGCCTGCGCCGCCGGCCAGACCGCAAGCCGCGACTGTGCCGCCATAGGTGGTTTGCGCCAGCACGTTGGCCAGCATCTGGCCACCCACGGTGTCGATAGCGCCTGCCCAGTGCTGTTTATCCAGCGGACGGCCTGGCTCACTCAGGGCTGCGCGCTCGATAATACGGCTGGCGCCCAGCGCTTGCAGGTAGGCATGATTTTCCGCGCGGCCGGTTACGGCGGCTACGCGATAGCCTAATTGGCTAAGCAGCGAGACCGCAACACTGCCCACGCCGCCACCGGCGCCAGTGACTAGCACTTCGCCTTGCTCTGGGGTGACGCCGCCGGCTTCCAGCGCCATCACACACAACATAGCGGTTAAACCGGCAGTACCAATAATCATGCTCTGGCGCTGGCTCAAACCCGCCGGCAGCGGTAGCAGCCAGTCTGCATTCACGCGCGCTTGTTCGGCCAGACCGCCAAAGTAGGTTTCGCCCACGCCCCAGCCGGTCAGGATCACCGCATCGCCAGCCTGATAACGTGGATCGGCAGATTCCAGCACCGTACCGGCAAAATCAATGCCGGGGATCATCGGAAATTGTCGGATGATCTTACCGCGCCCCGTGATCGCCAGTGCATCTTTGTAGTTCAGTCCCGACCACTGCACGGCCACCGTGACATTGTTTTCCGGTAATTGCTGTGGCGAGATTTCACGGACGTTAGCGAGGGTGTGTTGATCGGCGGATTGTTCGAGAATGAGGGCTTGCATGATGCTCTCCTTGGGCAGTACCGGATAATAAAGAAAAAATCAGATGACAAAATAAAGCGTAAACAAAATCAAATATGTGCGCTGATGCCGCAGTGTAAGCCTAGAGAAAAGCTATTATTTACTGCACAATATTGGGAAGTTTGGCGATTTTAGTGCTCGCAGCCGCAAATGCGGTGTTTTTGATGATACGCGGCCATCGTCAGTAAATTACCTGTTAACGCGCCATTTGTCATATATTCCTGCCCGGAGTTCGATGCCATAGTCCGAACGCCGCCGCAGCCATATTGCCATGCTTGCATGACGGCCCCACGACGGCTCATTATTTATTGGTATGCGGGCAAGCTTTGAGGCAAGGCGCATGTACTGGTGTTATGACTGGATTCGGCTTACGTAGCCGGTTTGGTCGAGCGAAGGCCTGCTAGCAAGGCCATCGAGTAGCGCCATATAGACACCGCGCCGGTATCAATACGGATATCACAGACCCGAAGTACCAATCTGCGTGCTCAACTGATGGGATAACAACAAGGATGCGTTTTACCACCCGATTTGTGGCGTTTGTCACGTCATTTGTAGGGCTGGCGATGGTAGTGATGCTGATTGGCGGCACACTGGGTTTTCGTCAGCTGGCCGAAGATCAGGTCTCTCACCGCTGGCTGACCGTGGTGACGGTGATCGATCAGGCGCTGCAAAAAGATGAGCCAAACAAGCTCGATGACTGGCTACCGCCGATTTTGGCGGCGGCAGAAGTGCAGACGCTGACGATCCGCAATGCCGCCCGCGAGATTTATCACTATCAAGCACCAAAAAATGTCGAAATCAACGACAAAATGCTGGTGCATTATCAGTATCCGTTACTGCTCAATCCGGGCGATCAGGTGCAGATTAGCGCCGTTGATCCGCTGCTGCGCTACACCTATTCCATCACCTCGATGTCTTCGATTTCACTGGCTTCTGGTCTGGTGATCATTGGTTTGATCTTTGGTCTCAACTGGTTGCGTGAACAGTTGCTGGGGGCCGAGATGCTCGAAGATCGCGCGCGATTGATCTTGAAAAAAGGCATTGAAGATATTCCGCAGCGTGACCCGCGCGAATGGCCGCAATCGGCCAGTGTGGTGCTAGATCGGCTAATGAGCGAGCTGCATGATGCGCGGCAAGAGCGTAGCCGTTTCGATACCTTTATTCGTTCGCATACCTTTTTGGATCAGCTGACCGGGGTGTCGAACCGGATGTTCTTTGATAATCAGCTGTCGGCTTTACTGGATGAGCCGGAAAGTCATGGCTGCGTGATGGTGATCCGGTTGGCGGATATCGATGTCCTGCGCCATGACATGGGCGACAAGGTCGCCGATGCCCTGATTCAGGATCTGGTTTCGCAACTGTCGACCTTTGTGCTGCGTGTACCAAATGGCCTATTGGCGCGTTATTTCGATGGTGATTTTGCCGCCTTGCTGCCGCAGTTGGGGATTAAGGAAGCCGGGCATCTGGCCGAACAAATTCTGAAGATGACTCAGCAATTACCGCTGCCTTCCGGTATTGATGCCAGTGCCTTTGTGTTTATCGGTTTGGTCAGCTTTAGACAAAATGACATTCTGGAGAATGTCATGGATGAAGCGGAGATGGCAGTGCGTTCGGCGTCACTGCAAGGCAGCAATAGCTGGTTTGCCAGCAGCAAAGAGCGGCCAGACGATGCACCAGTGCGTGGTTCGGTTCGTTGGCGCACGCTGCTGGAAAATGCCCTTAATAAAAAAGAGCTGTATCCATTTACCCAAGCGATCTTAAGTCGCGATGGAGTTACGGAACAGGTTGAAATGTTTATTCGGATTAAAGACGAACAGGGCAACTGGTTACGCTCGGTTGAATTTATGCCGATGGTCAAGCAGTTAGGTTTAGCTGAGCGATTTGATCGCGAAATTATGTTGATGGCAATCCGTTTGCTAGAGAAAATACCGGGGCATGAGGGGATCGCGGTCAATTTAACCGTGGACGCATTACTGCGTAAATCTTTTCAGTATTGGTTACGGGATCTGCTGATGCAGCAGCCAAGAAATATCCGGCAGCGATTATTTTTGGAACTTGCAGAGGCAGATCTGTGTCAACACATCGACAGATTGCGTACACTGGCCCGTTTCCTCAAAGGAATGGATTGTAAATTGGTGGTCGTGCAGGCTGGGCTGACGGTAGTAAATACTTTTTATATCAAACTGCTGCAGATTGATATTATCAAGTTACACCCGAGTCTGGTGCATAATATTGATCAGCGTCCGGAAAACCAATTATTTGTACGTAGCCTGATTGGTGCGTGTGCAGGAACCACCGCGCGTTTGTATGCCGTTGGTGTACAATCCACGCAGGAATGGACAAAATTACGAAAATTAGGGGTCTATGCCGGTCAGGGCACATTGTTTGCGCCGGTAAAACCTGTCACTCAGCGTCGACAGTTATCCTTTCGTCGTCCCCGGGCCTGATTCGCGTGGTGTTGTCACCTTGAGTGCGAGCTGACACGCGCTGATGTCTTGTGTTGCAGAGAAATTTAAAAAATACGTGGTGAGAATAACGTCTTTATTCCCATCAGAATTGCGTTGCCAGCCTTATAGCGCCTTGAGCGGGGCGATAGGGGTTGGTAGAGTAGCCCGAGTTTTCCGGGCAGAGTTTTCAGGATTGGCCGTTAGTTATGTTTAAAAAGTTTCGTGGCATGTTTTCCAATGACTTGTCCATCGATTTGGGTACCGCAAACACCCTGATCTATGTGAAAGGACAAGGCATTGTTCTGAATGAACCTTCCGTGGTGGCGATCCGTCAGGATCGTTCCGGTTCATCCAAGAGTGTGGCAGCGGTCGGGCATGAAGCCAAACAGATGTTGGGCCGTACTCCGGGCAACATCGCGGCCATCCGTCCGATGAAAGATGGTGTGATTGCAGACTTCTTCGTGACTGAGAAGATGCTGCAGCACTTCATCAAACAAGTGCACAGCAACAGCATGATGCGTCCGAGCCCACGCGTTCTGGTGTGTGTGCCTGTGGGTGCGACGCAAGTTGAGCGTCGTGCAATCCGTGAGTCCGCACTGGGTGCTGGCGCGCGTGAAGTGTTCCTGATTGAAGAGCCAATGGCTGCGGCGATCGGTGCAGGTCTGCCGGTATCGGAAGCGACCGGCTCCATGGTGATCGATATCGGTGGTGGTACTACCGAAGTCGCGGTGATCTCCTTGAACGGCGTGGTGTACTCCTCGTCTGTGCGTATCGGTGGTGACCGTTTCGATGAAGCCATCATCAACTATGTGCGCCGTAACTACGGCTCGCTGATTGGTGAAGCGACGGCTGAACGCATCAAGCACGAAATCGGCTCGGCCTATCCGGGCGACGAAGTGCGTGAAATCGAAGTGCGTGGCCGTAACTTGGCCGAAGGGGTACCGCGTAGCTTTACCCTGAACTCCAACGAAATTCTGGAAGCACTGCAAGAGCCGTTGACCGGTATCGTGTCGGCGGTGATGGTGGCACTGGAGCAGTGTCCGCCAGAGCTGGCTTCTGACATTTCCGAGCGCGGCATGGTGCTGACCGGTGGTGGTGCACTGCTGCGTAACTTGGAGCGCTTGCTGACCGAAGAAACCGGTATTCCGGTGGTGGTCGCCGAAGATCCGCTGACCTGTGTGGCTCGCGGTGGCGGTAAAGCGCTGGAAATGATCGATATGCACGGCGGCGATCTGTTCAGCGAAGATTGAGCCGAATGATCGGGTGACGGCGTTTGCGTCGTCACCCTCTGCATACCGAGGGTTAGAACAACATTATGAAGCCGATTTTTGGCCGTGGCCCATCCCTGCAATTGCGTCTGTTTCTGGCCGTGGTCACTTCTGTTAGCTTGCTGATCATGGACAGTCGGCTGATTACTTTCAACAGTGTACGATCGTCATTAGACACGCTGATAAGCCCGCTGCACTATCTCGCCAATTCCCCGCGTCAGTTGCTGGATTCCGCCTCCGAGCGTTTAGAAAGTCAGGATCGTTTAATTCTGGAAAACCGTGCTTTGCGTCAGGAGTTACTGACTAAAAACAGTGATTTGTTGATGCTCGAGCAGCTTAAACATGAAAATGACCGGTTACGTGAGTTGCTTGGTTCGCCGCTGCGTAGCGACGAGCGCAAGATGGTGGCGCAGGTACTGACCGCCGATACAGATCCTTACACCCATCAGGTGGTGATCGATAAGGGATCGGATCAGGGCGTGTACATTGGCCAACCGGTGATCAGTGATAAAGGGGTGGTTGGACAGGTGATTTCGGTCGGCAAGGTGTCGAGCCGAGTGCTGCTGATTTCCGATGCGACCCATGCGATTCCGGTGCAGGTACTGCGTAACGATATCCGCGTGATTGCCAGCGGTACTGGACGCCGTGACGAGTTGCAACTGGAGCATATTCCAAGCTCTACCGATATTCGCCCTGGTGACATGTTAGTTACATCTGGGCTTGGCGGCCGTTTCCCTGAAGGGTATCCGGTCGGCATTATCAAATCGTTTGATGTTGATAGCCAAAACGCGTTTGCCGTGGTGTCGGTAACGCCGACCGCCCAATTGGAGCGTTTGCGTTATCTGCTGCTGCTGTGGCCGAACAAGAGTGAGACCACGCCGCCACCAACCGCCGATGAAGTGCGCGAAGCGGCACGTGAGCGGATCCCGGATGCACTGCCGCCGCTGGAAACCACGCCGGATGCCGAAGGCGCCGTGCCTGCGGGTGCTACGCCTACGAGTACCGCGCCTGCCAGTGCCAAACCAGCCGGTGCTGCGGCTAGCGGTAATGGCGCGGCTAAGCCTTCGGCCTCGACTGCGCCGGCGGCGAAACCGGCCGCTAACAAGCCGAGCGCGACACGTACACCGGCCACGCCGCCTGCCGCCAAACCGGTTCAGGGAGCAAGACAGTGAGTTTTTATCGAGCCCGTGGACGAGTCATGATTGCTCTGTCCTTTTTGATTGCGCTGGTGCTGCAGATGATGCCGTGGCCGGTGGAGCTGGATGCACTGCGTCCCTCATGGCTGGCCTTGGTGCTGATTTACTGGGTGGTGGCGTTGCCGCACCGGGTGAATGTCGGCACCGCCTTTGTCATCGGGATCATCTGGGATCTGGCGCAGGGCGCCACGCTGGGGGTACATGCGTTGGCGCTGTCCCTGCTGGCGTATGTGGTGGCATTCAATTTTCAGTTATTACGTAATTTGGCACTCTGGCAACAAGGGGTGGTGGTGCTGGTGTTATCGCTGGCCTGCAAACTGATCGTCTTTTGGGCTGAGTTTTTGGTCTCAACGGTGCAGTTCCACCCCGATATGCTGTGGGGCAGTTTGATCAGCGGTCTGTTGTGGCCATGGCTGTTTTTGCTGCTGCGTAAAGTACGACGCCAGTTTGCCATCCGTTAAGGACGGGTATGATTTATTTAGCATCCACTTCCCCGCGTCGGCGTGAGCTGCTGGCCTTGCTGGACGCGGAGTTTACCGTTTTACCGATCAATGTACCGGAAATTTACGATCCGTCAGAATCACCGCAGCAATATGTGTTACGGTTAGCGCAGGATAAGGCCCTGGCCGGGGTGAGTGTGGCACCGCAGGATCATCCGGTGGTGGCTGCCGATACCATTGTGGTATTAGACGGGCAGGTACTGGAAAAGCCGCGTGATGAAGCGCATGCCGCTACCATGTTGCAAGCGCTGTCTGGGCGTACTCATCAGGTGTTTACCGCCGTGGCAGTGGCCGATCGCCAGCAGATGCATTGCGATTGCGTGGTCACGGATGTGACCTTCCGCCCGTTAACGGCGGTGGATATTGCTCACTATATTCAGTCTGGTGAACCGGCGGATAAAGCCGGTGCCTATGGCATTCAGGGTGCAGGTGGCCGTTTCGTGGCGCACCTGTCAGGCAGTTACCATGCTGTGATGGGCTTACCCTTAATGGAAACCGATCAGCTGCTGGCTCGTTTTACCCGAACCGCGTAAACGGCAGGGTGCGCCGGCAGAACAGAGAAGAGTTGAGGAATTACCATGACGGCTGAGCTATTAATCAACGTTACTCCGAGTGAAACCCGGATCGCGATGGTCGAGGGCGGGGTATTACAGGAAGTCCATATTGAGCGCGAGGCCAAACGCGGGATCGTCGGCAATATTTATAAGGGAAAAGTCAGCCGGGTATTGCCGGGGATGCAAGCCGCTTTTGTCGATATTGGTCTGGAAAAGGCCGCGTTCTTGCACGCTTCTGACATCGTTCCGCATACCGAGTGCGTAGCGGACACCGAGCAACAACAGTTTCGCGTGCGCGATATTGCCGAGTTGGTGCGCCAAGGGCAAGACATCATGGTGCAGGTGGTTAAAGATCCGCTTGGCACCAAAGGGGCGCGCTTGACCACGGATATCACGCTGCCTTCACGCTATCTGGTGTTTATGCCAGGGGCGAGCCATGTCGGCGTATCTCAGCGGATCGAGAGCGAAGTTGAGCGCGAGCGTTTGAAAAGCATTGTGTCGCAGCAGTGCGACGAGCTGGGTGGTTTTATTATTCGCACCGCCGCCGAAGGCGTGGGCGAAGCGGAGCTGGCGCAAGATGCGGCGTTTTTAAAGCGTCTGTGGAGTAAAGTGCTGCAGCGTAAAACCCGTCAGGGCAGTCGAACCACCTTGTACGGTGAGTTGGCGATTGGTCAGCGCATTTTGCGCGACTTTGTCGGTACTGAATTAGCGCGTATTCGTGTCGATTCGCGACAGATGTTTGAAGTGCTGACCGAATTTACCCGCGAATATGTGCCAGAGCTGACGGACAAGTTCGAGCTGTATACCGGTCGCCAACCGATTTTCGACCTGTTTGATATCGAAAATGAGATCCAGCGGGTGCTGGATCGGAAAGTGGAGCTCAAATCGGGCGGTTATTTGATTATCGACCAGACCGAAGCGATGACCACCATCGATATCAACACGGGCGCCTTTGTTGGGCATCGCAATTTAGAAGAGACTATCTTCAACACCAACATCGAAGCGACTCAAGCTATCGCTCGTCAGCTGCGCCTGCGTAATTTAGGCGGCATCATCATTATCGATTTTATCGATATGCTGAGTGAAGAGCACCGTCGGCGCGTACTGCACTCGCTAGAGCAAGCGCTGGGCAAAGATCGGGTTAAAACCAACATCAACGGGTTTACCCAGTTGGGGCTGGTGGAAATGACACGTAAGCGCACCCGCGAGAGCTTAGAGCACGTGTTGTGTGGCGAATGCCCGACCTGCCAAGGGCGTGGTACGGTCAAGACCGTAGAAAGTGTCTGTTATGAGATCCTGCGCGAAATCGTGCGGGTGCATCATGCCTATGACGCCGATCAGTTTTTGGTGTATGCCTCGGCGGCAGTGGCGGATGCGCTACGCGGCGAGGAGTCGCATGCACTGGCCGAGCTGGAGCTGTTCATCGGAAAACAGGTTAAAATTCAAACTGAACCGCTCTATCAACAAGAGCAGTTTGATGTCGTCATGATGTGACGGAGCCGATTGTGGGGCAATCACCGCGCGTAGCCTGGGGGCTACGTATTTTCGCCGGAATTCTGGTGCTGATTGCCCTGCTAATCAGCGGATTACGTCTGGCCTTACCGCACCTGAATCAGTGGCGTGAGCCGCTGCTGACTCAGGTGCGCAGTTGGACCGGCGTACCGCTGGATATCGGTATGCTGCAAGGACGCTGGCTGGCGGCCGGTCCACAGCTAACGCTGGAAAATGTCACCTTAAACCTGCCGAAATTGCAGGTTCAGGTTGCCCGTGTCGAAGGGCGGCTCAATCTCTGGCAATCCTTACTGCAGCGTCGCTGGCAGTTTTCCTCCCTGATTTTTTCTGGTGTCCGCCTGGACAGCCGCTATCCGTGGCGTGCCAGCGAACCGGCCGGTAATGATAATGATCGGCAAGCGCTGCGGCGGCTGGATGAGCTGGTGTTCGACCAACTCAGTCAATTTGAGCTGAAAGATAGCCAATTTCGTTTCATCACGCCCTCCGGTGAACCTTTACAGCTGACCGTCAACCGACTGGGTTGGCATAACGGCCAGCGTCGCCATCAGGCGCAAGGCAGTATTGCGTTGGCGGGCGGTGGGCAAAATTACGGCGCGCTGGATCTGCGTTTTGATCTTTATGATGGTGTGCATCGTTTAGAGCGTGGGCAGATTTATCTGCACGGTGAGCAGCTGGATCTGACGCCGTGGTTGACGCAGCGTGGCGCTCGTTTGAGCGGTTTGCAATCAGCGCAGCTGAGTGTCAGCGCGTGGCTGACGATTGCTGACAACCGCATGCAACAAGGCTTGTTGCAGCTGGAAAATGGCCGCAGTCTTTGGGGGCAGGGGAGCGATACTCACAGCCTGAGCTTTCGCCGTTTGCAGGTACAGTTACAGCGCACCGATGACCTCCTGACGGCGCGAGTGCCGCAGCTGGCACTGCAAACCGATCAACAACCTTGGCCGCTCAGCGCATTGCAAGCGACCTATCAACAAGATCAGCTGCAGATCCAAAGCTCTGCCTTGGATCTGGCCTTGATCTCTCCATTGTTACCTGCGGCAGTACCGGAGATCCCGGCGTTGCGGGTGTTGCAACAAATGCAGCCGCACGGGGAGCTCAGCGCTCTCAACCTCACGTTACCGCTGACCAAACTGGAAAACACCACGCTAAACGCCCGTTTTGCCCATGTGGGGATCCGCGGCGGCGAGCAGTGGCCCGCACTGACCGATGTCACCGGTAATCTGCAAGGCTCGTTAGCGGCGGCACGTTTACAGGTACGCGCTGGCTCACACAGTGTTTTGACCTATCCGCAGCAGTTCCCTGAGCCGATTACACTGGCCGGCAGTGAAGTGGACTTGCAGGCCACCTTTGGCGAACAAGGCTGGCAGCTGCGCAGTGAGCGGGTGGATTTACGTTCACCGTATTTGCAGTTTAATGGCCGTTTTCGCTTAGATTGGCCGCGGGCGCAAGCGCCATGGCTGGGCATTTTGGGCGGTATTAATTTGAATCAGGCGGCGCAGGCGTGGCGTTATTATCCTCGAGGGCTGATGGGCAATGCGCTGACCGATTACCTAACTCCGACGCTACAAGCCGGCCATGTGCAGGGCGCGACCTTGGTGTGGTCTGGCGATCCGCTGCAATTTCCTTATCAGGGCAATGATGGGGTGTTTCAGGTGGCGGTGCCGGTACGACAGGCCGTATTCCAGTTTGACCCTAACTGGTTGCCGCTGCGCGATTTGGATCTCGACTTGCTGTTTGAAGACGATCGCTTGTTGATGCACAGCACGCAAGCGCGTTTGGGCGCGGCGCGCGCAACCCGCATAGAGGCCAGCATTGATCCACTGCATGCCGATGCCAACTTGAAAATTGATGCCAGCGTACAAGGACGCGCGCCGGAGGTGCAATATTATCTGACGCATTCCCCACTGCGTGACTCGGTGGGCGCGGCGCTGCAAGAGATCCAACTGCAAGGGCCGGTGAAAGGAGCGTTACAGCTGTCGATTCCGCTGTCTGGCGCACAGGCCGATGCCAAAGGCCGAGTGTGGTTAGACAATAACGCCCTGCGCTTGAAATCGTTGGATTTGGTATTGTCGGGGATCAAAGGTGATTTTCGCTTTGATAACGGTAATCTGCGTAGTCAGCCGTTGCAGGCTCGCTTGTGGCAGCAACCGGTCACGCTCGATTTCACCACTCGCCAGCAACAGCAAAATTACACTATTGATGTCGGCCTGAAAGGCAATTGGCAGGTCAGCCAACTGCCGCAGGCGTGGAACACTCCACTGTGGCAACAACTGAGTGGCCGCCTGCCTTGGCAAGGCAAAGTCGCGGTGCAATTGCCGGCGAGCGGTGGGGCCCGTTATCAGGTGAATTTGGACGGCGGGCTCGGCGCCGTACGCAGCCGCTTACCAGCTCCGCTGGATAGTGCCGCTTGGCAGGGGCAACGTTGGCAGGCGACGGCCAAAGGCGATCTGAAACGCTTTACCGTACAGGCGAACTGGGGGGCGTTAGCGCGCTTCCAAGGCGCTTGGCAAGTGGGGGCGCAGGCTAGCTTGCAGCGTGCATGGTTGGATGTGGGGCCGGTGAATTCGAAGCCGCGTCCGGCTGGCGCTATGGTGCTGACCGCCAACTTACCGAGCCTGAATTTGGATGCGTGGCAAGACATGCTGGTGCCGGCAGTGAGTAATTTAAGTCGCAGTACCCCAACGCCTGCCGGCTGGTTAGGTTATCTGCCCGACTATCTGCAGCTGGATACCGGTACGCTGCAGCTCGGTGGTCAGCGCTGGGATAACCTAGCGCTCAATGGCCGCTTGCAAGGTGACAGTTATCAGCTCAAGGCGTTAGGTCAGCAAATTCGCGGCACTGCAACGCTGCATCGTCAGGCGCCGTGGCGCATTGATCTGGCCTACCTCAATTGGCGCTCACCGAATTCCAGTGCTGTCTCTAGCCCGGCGTTAGGTAACGAAGCTAGCCGCCCGATATCGGCGACGAGTAACCGTTCCAGCTCATCGTCAGCGGCGCAAACTACCGATTTTCGCCGTTGGCCAGCGCTGCGCCTGCGGTGTAATGATTGCCAGATTGATGGTCAGGCGTTCAAGCGGGTGCAGGCCGACCTGACTCCATCGGCACAGGCGTTGACCCTCAGCAATGGCTTGATTGATACCGGCCTTGGCACCTTAACTTTCGATGGTGCATGGCGTGGCGGACGTGGGCAAGCAGTACTCACGACCGTCGGTGGCCGGTTGCAAACTCCGAATCTGGCAGCATTGCTGACCCACTTTGGTGTGGCCACTTCACTGCGTGATACGCCAACCGATCTGACGTTTACCCTGCGCTGGCCGGGAGCGCCGTGGCAGCTGGATTTATCCCAGCTCGGTGGCTCGTTGTCGCTAAAAGCGCGCAAAGGGATGATCTCTGAAGTTGGAGGCCGAACCGGACAGGTTCTGCGGTTAGTGAGTACTGACTCGTTGCTGCGTAAGCTGCGGCTGGACTTCAGTGATGCGTTTGAAGAAGGTTTCTTTTACGACAAGATAACCGGCACGGCATCGATTACCCGCGGTATACTGCGTACCGATAACCTGTTGATTGACGGCTTGCTGGCCGATATCGCCTTGCGCGGAGATATGAATTTATACCGTCGCACCATTAACATGGATGCCGTGATAGCGCCTGAACTGGGCGCCGGTTTGTCGGTGGCCACGGCCTTTATGGTCAATCCGGTGGTGGGACTCGCGGTATTTGCCGCCTCGCAAGCCTTGTCACCGTTGTGGAGCAAGCTTTCCCTGCTGCGCTATCATATTGAAGGTAGCATGGATAATCCGCAGGTTCAGGAAACGCAGCGTATAGAAAAAGGAGATTTCTGATGGATGCTCGCAGACCGAATATCGCCCTTTTGCAGTTATGCAGCGGAGCTGATGTGCAGCTGAATTTGCTGCAAATTGAAGGGCAATTGCGCCAACTGGATGCCAGCGTGCAGCTGGTAGTGTTGCCGGAAAATGCGTTGTTATTTGCCGATGCGGTGGCCTACCGTGGCTGGGCGGAGCGCGAAGGTGAAGGTCGGTTACAAGAAACGCTGGCCACGTTGGCACGTCGTTATGGCAAGTGGTTACTGGTTGGCTCGATGCCGCTGTATCACCGTACCGATGACCAGCGTTTGACCAGCAGCTGTCTGCTGTTTGATGCCAGCGGCCAGATCCGCGCGCGTTACGATAAAATCCACCTGTTTGATGTGGAAGTGGCTGACTCGCAAGGACACTATTGCGAGTCGCAAACTTACTGCGGCGGACAGCAAGTGGTGGTGGTGGACTCACCGGTTGGCCGTTTGGGGTTATCCATCTGTTATGATTTACGTTTCCCCGGCTTGTATCAGCAGCTACGCCAGCAGGGCGCTGAAATTGTGGTGGTGCCTGCGGCCTTTACCACAGTAACCGGTGAAGCGCACTGGGAAGTGCTGCTGCGCGCACGGGCAATCGAAAACCAATGCTGGGTGGTGGCGGCGGCGCAAGTGGGTGGGCACTCACCTAAGCGCCACACCTGGGGACACAGCATGGTGGTGGACCCCTGGGGCAGCGTAGTGGCAGAGCAGCCCGATCGGATCGCCCCGTTACAAGCTTGCGTGGATGTATCTGCGCTTCCTATACTGCGCAATCAAATGCCGGTCTTACAGCATAACCGGTTTGATGCACAATTTTTGAAGTGATGGGCTGCTATGGCGCATCACAGGATTAGATAAAGAGTACCCCCGATGAGTCTGAACGCTGTCAGTGAGCAGTTACTATCCCCGACCGGTCTTGATATTTCTGATCTCGAGACAACGTTGAGTCTGCTGGCCGAGCGCCATGTGGATTACGCCGACCTCTATTTTCAGTCCAGTTACCACGAAGCGTGGGTGCTGGAAGATCGCATTATTAAAGACGCCTCGTACAACATCGATAAAGGGGTGGGTGTGCGCGCGGTCAGCGGTGAAAAGACCGGTTTTGCGTATGCCGATCAGATCACCCGTCATAGCCTGCAGCAAAGTGCGCTGGCCGCTCGTGGCATTGCCGCCGCAGGGCAATCGGGTGTATGTCGCCCGTTGATGGCGCAAAACGCCAGCGGGATTTATCTGCCAGTCGATCCGCTCGGTAGCTTGTCGCGGGAAGATAAAATTGCCCTGTTGCATCAGGTCGATAAAGCGGCGCGTGCCGCTGATCCGCGCGTGACTGAAGTGACCGCCAGCTTAACCGGCGTTTACGAAGAAGTGCTGGTGGCCGCCACCGATGGCACGCTGGCGGCGGATATTCGTCCGCTGGTGCGTTTGTCAGTCAGTGTGCTGGTGGAAGACGATGGCTTGCGCGAACGCGGTTCTGCCGGTGGTGGCGCGCGTACCGGCTATGCCTATTTCCAAGCTGAAGAAAATGGCGAAATTCGTGCCGAAGCCTTTGCCCGTGAAGCGGTGCGTCAGGCGTTGGTGAACCTGCACGCCACGCCAGCGCCTGCCGGTACCATGCCGGTGGTGTTAGGGGCTGGTTGGCCGGGCGTGTTGTTGCATGAAGCGGTTGGTCATGGTCTGGAAGGTGATTTTAACCGTAAGGAAGCGTCGGTGTTCTCCGGGCGTATCGGTGAGCAGGTGACCTCGCCGCTGTGTACCATTGTCGATGACGGCACGTTGGCTCATCGCCGCGGTTCATTGAATATCGATGATGAAGGAGTACCGGGTCAGTACAACGTGCTGATTGAAAACGGTATTCTGAAAGGCTACATGCAAGATAAGCTCAACGCGCGCCTGATGGGCGTGGCGCCAACCGGTAATGGTCGCCGTGAGTCGTATGCGCACCTGCCGATGCCGCGTATGACCAATACCTACATGTTGGCCGGTCAACACACACCGCAAGAGATTATCAGCAGTGTGGAATATGGCCTGTACGCGCCTAACTTTGGTGGCGGTCAGGTGGATATCACCTCTGGTAAGTTCGTATTCTCCGCTTCCGAAGCCTATCTGATTGAAAACGGTCAGATTACTCGTCCGGTCAAAGGCGCGACCTTGGTTGGTTCTGGTATCGAAGCGATGCAGCAGGTGTCGATGGTGGGTAACGATCTGGCGCTGGATAAGGGCGTTGGGGTATGCGGTAAAGAAGGGCAAAGCGTGCCGGTGGGCGTTGGTCAGCCAACCCTGAAGCTGGATGCGATGACCGTGGGCGGTACCGCCTAAGTTAAGTGTGCGCGTTAGGTGCGTGGTAGCGGTGTCTGCCTAGAGACCGCTACCGGGTTACTGTCCTTGTAACCTGCGGTAGACGTTTTTATCGCTAGCAACAGAGCGCTTATTCGCCAGACTCCTCGCTCTCGCGCTGCTCGGCCAGCTCTTTCAGATACTGGAAGATTTCGCGATATGCTTTTGGCGGCTTGTTGTCGGCTTTTTCTTTCAGGGCACTGCGCACCAGATTACGCAAATGCTGACGGTCAGCTTGCGGATAATCGTGCAATACCATCGCCAGCGCATCATCGCCTTTTTCCAGCAGTTGATCGCGAATACGCTCAAACTTGTGGAACAGGGCAATTTGCTGATTATGCTTGTTTTTCATCTTGTCGAGTGCAGTGACAATCGGCGTCACATCCCGTGAGCGCAGCATTTTACCGATGAACTGTACCTGACGGCGCAAGCCTTCCTTGCTGATTTTTTGTGCCAGCTCGATTTCAGCGCGCAGCTCATCATCCAGCGGTACGCGGTTCAGCGCCTGACGACCCAGAGCAATCAACTCTTGTCCCAAGGCTTTGAGGGCTTCAGCATCGCGTTTGATTTCGCTCTTACTGACCCAGATGATCTCTTCTTCTTCCTCATCCTGCCAGTGCAGGTCATCATTACGTTTTCTCATTGCGAGTACTCACGGCATGTCAATTTAATTGCTGATTCTATCAGGTTAGTGCGATGGCTGCGAAATTGCTGCCTATTCCTGATATGCTTGCATGAGAAGAATGTTCAATTTAAGCATGGCAGACAGAATTTATGGATGCAGTGACTCAGGTAACCAAACAGCGTCAAGAGCTGGAAAATGCGGTGGCACGTGCGCTGGAGCTGGCCGCAACCGCAAGCGATGCCGCGGAAGTGGCGATCACCAAGACCACCGGGATCAGTGTCAGCACCCGTTTGGGTGACGTTGAGAACGTTGAATTTAACAGTGATGGTGCCTTGGGGATCACGGTCTACCGGGGTCAGTGCAAAGGCAGCGCATCGACGACCGATCTGAGCGAGAGCGCGATCCGCCAGACGGTGGAAGCGGCGCTGGAAATTGCTCGTCATACCTCACCGGATCCGTATGCTGGGCCCGCGGATAAAGAGCTGATGGCCTTTGAGATCCCGGATCTTGATTTGTTCCATCCGATGCAAATAGATCCTGACCTGGCGGCGCGTTACGCCATTGAAGCGGAAAATACCGCGCTGGCGGCCGATGCGCGGATCACCAACAGTGATGGCGCGGCGTTTAACAGCCATTACGGCGTTAAAGTGTACGGTAACAGCCACGGTTTGCTGCACAGCTATCCGTCTAGCCGACATTCACTGTCATGCAGCATGATTGGTGAGCACAATGGCGAGATGGAGCGCGATTACAGCTATACCATCGCCCGTGATGCGGCCGATTTGATGAGCCCACAGTGGGTTGGCGAAGAGTGTGCGCGCCGTACCTTAAGCCGCTTGGGGGCGCGTAAAATTGCCACCACCCAAGCGCCGGTGCTGTTTAGCGCGGAAGTGGCCACCGGTTTGATTGGCCATCTGGTCGGCGCGATCAGCGGTGGCAATCTGTATCGTAAGTCATCGTTCTTATTAGATAAATTAGGTCATCAAATCCTGCCAGAGTGGTTCAACATTGTTGAACGTCCACATCTGCTCAAAGGGCTGGCATCGACGCCGTTTGATAGCGAAGGGGTGCGGACGCGTGATCTACAGATCATTGAGCAGGGCGTGTTGCAGACTTATTTGCTGACCAGCTATGCCGCGCGCAAGCTGGGTATGCAAACCACCGGTCATGCTGGCGGGATCCACAACTGGCAAGTGCAACACACCGGCCAAGATTTCACTCAGCTGCTGCGCCAGATGGACAGGGGTCTGTTGGTGACTGAGTTGATGGGCCAAGGCGTGAATGCGGTTACGGGCGACTACTCCCGTGGCGCGGCCGGTTTTTGGGTGGAAAATGGCGAGATCCAGTATCCGGTTTCCGAGATCACTATCGCTGGTAATCTCAAAGAAATGTTCACGAATATGGTGGCGGTTGGCAGTGATCTTGAGCTGCGCTCCAGCATCCAGACTGGTTCGATTTTGCTCGATACCATGAAGATTGCCGGTAGCTGATGCTGGCGATATTATCCTGTTAGTGTCTTCTAGTACCTATCGTCCGTGGCGGACGATAGGTGATTAGGGATAGTAGTTATTGCTTTAGCTTCTCTGTGTTTTCCTTCCTTTTCCCTTTTTCCCTTTTTTCTTTCTTTCCAGTCCTTTACCTAGGCAGTGCTTTTGCCATGATATTTTCCGCACTCGAGTTTCGCGCTCGTGTTGTGCGTTTTTTCAGCGTAGGAGAGTCTTGAGAGCAGGAAAAAGCATTTCCCCCACTTTGTGTGAGCCGATATACTCGTTTGTGTACAAAGTGTGTGTTTTTTGTAGAGCAAAAGGAGTGTGCAATGGCGAAACTATTAACCCTGATGGTCAGCGTGTGTCTGGCGGCAACCTTAGCGAGTGCTCCGCTGCGGGCGGAAGAAAAAATTGCCGATGTCGAGCAGGCAATGAAGATCATCGCGCGCAACTACCGGGCGATTAGCAAAAGTGATGATCCGGCGCTGCTGACGCGCGATCTGCAGGCGATCCGCTCTGCCGCGCAGCAAGCGCAGGGGATGATCCCAAACAAACCTAAAGGGATGACCGAACACAGCGAGGCGCACAAAACGTACCTGACAGGCTTGAGCAAACTTGAAGATCAAACCGATCAAGCGCTCGCGTTATTGGCTGACGGTAAGGTGCCTGAGGCGAAAAAAGTGATCGGCGAGATGAAAACCGTGCGCGATCATTACCATAAAGAACTGAAAGTGAAAGATTAACCGATGGCCGAGGCAAATAAACACCGCTTGCCAGCAGATCGTTGGGATGCGGTGGTGATTGCGACTCATTGGCTGGTGGCCGGCGGTTTTGTGTGTAACCGCCTGCTCAATGAGGCTGGCGGTGTGTGGCATGAACGTATCGGCCTGACGGTGGCGGGGTTAGTTTTATTGCGCTTGCTGTGGGGGCTAACGTTAGCTCGTGGGCCGGCTCGCTTAAGTCAGTTCTTACCGAGCTGGACGCGGGTTCGTCATCATGTAGCGCAGATCCGCTCCGGCGAGTTGCCCAATCAGTTGGAGCATAATCCGTTAGGCGCGCTGGCGATTTGGCTGTTTTGGTTAGGGCTACTGGCCGTGGCGGTCACTGGTTGGGGCCAAGATCAGAGCTGGGGCGATGCCTGGCCGTTAGCGGATATCCACGCGTGGTTGGTGGACGGGCTGACGGTGCTGGTGGTGGTACATGTGTTGGCGGTGATTTTGATGTCGCATCGCATGGGGCAGAATCTGTTACGACGAATGTTGCCGCTACCTTAAGCATTTACCGCATCTCGTTTGGTTATATAACCTTAGAGAGTGCTTATAACGGTAGCCTGTGGTGATCATGCAGTCGCCAAAAGAAAATACCCAAACAAAAAACAGCGGCTTTTGGCCGCTGTTTTTTTATTGAATGCGTGGGTGGAACGCCAGATGTGAGCAATCGCGCATGTTCGCCGTATTATGCGGGTTACGCTGGATTTTGGGCGTCTTTCGGCCGCTTTTCTAGTGTCCGGTGGCGCGATTGCACATTCTTGCCACGGGAGCGGAAATAGTCCGCCAGCTGCTCGGCAATATACACTGAGCGGTGCTTACCGCCGGTACAACCAATGGCCACCGTCAGGTAACTGCGGTTATTGGTTTCCAGCATCGGCAACCACTGTTCCAGATAGCTGCGCGTCTGGTAGATAAAGTTATGCACTTCGGTATGACGGGCTAAAAACGCCGCTACGGGCTTATCCAAACCGGTCATCGGACGCAGTTTGGGATCCCAGTGCGGGTTAGGCAAGAAACGCACATCAAACACGTAGTCAGCATCAATCGGAATGCCGTGCTTAAAGCCAAACGACTCAAACACCATGGTCAGTTCGCGTTCGCGTTTACCGAGCAGGCGCGAGCGCAGCATTTCGGCCAGCTCATGCACCGACATCTCGCTGGTATCAATCACCAAGTCAGCGCGTGAGCGCAGTGGCTCCAGCAGCTCATTTTCGGTATCGATAGCGCTTTCCAGTGACAGACTCTGGCTAGAGAGCGGGTGCAGACGACGTGTGTCGCTGTAGCGGCGGATCAGGGTATTGCGATCCGCATCTAAAAACAGAAGCTGCGGGACAAAACCTTCCGGCAGATCGTTCAGCGCTTTATCCAACTCCGCTGGGGAGTTGGGCAGGTTACGCACGTCGATACTGACCGCCGCCGAAGTTTGCCGGTCCATCAAGGAGCGGGCCAGTTCGGGCAGCAGCGTCACAGGAAGGTTATCGACACAGTAAAAACCCATATCTTCAATGGCCCGCAGGGCGACGGATTTTCCTGAACCTGAACGTCCGCTGACGATCATTAACACCATGATCGCGACTCCATTATTCCTCAGTCAATATCTGATACAGCTCTTCATCAGAAAGTGCTGTTCTTAAACGCCGGCAAACGCTCTTATCCGCGAGGCGCTTGGCCACGGCGGATAAGGTTTGCAGGTGTTGCTGGCACTGATCTTCGGGTACCAGCAGGGCAAACAGCAGATCGACCGGTTGATTGTCTACCGCGTCAAAGGGGATCGGCTGTTCGGTACGGATAAACACCGCCACCGTAGTGGTGCCTGGCTCCATTTTCCCGTGTGGAATAGCAATTCCATTACCGATACCGGTACTGCCCATTTTTTCGCGGGCCAGCATGGCTTCAAACAGGGTTTGCGGAGCGACAGTGAGCCGACTGGCGGCCAGCTCACTGATGATTTCCAGAGCACGTTTTTTGCTGGAGCAATGGACCGCACTACGGGTACAGTCCAGAGACAGCACTGAGCTAAGTTGCATAATTACTGCTTGTTTAATTTGTCTTTATGTTTAGTGAGCTGACGCGCAAGTTTGTCAATCAGCAGGTCAATGGCCGCGTACATAGTTTCATGCTCGGCGGAAGCATGCAGCTCGCCAGCATTCACATGGAGTGTCGCTTCGGCAATCTGAACGGTTTTTTCCACTGTCAGTACGACATGAACATTGTTGATATGTTCAAAAAAACGTTCCAGTTTACTGAATTTGTTGGTGACGTAGTCACGTAACGCTTCTGTAATTTCTACATTATGACCTGACAGATTAATTTGCATAAGCGTCTTCCTCATCCTGTTGTCTTTAAACCAAGCGTTTACGCTGATTCGACGGGGGTATCGCGAGTGATTCACGGTATTTGGCGATGGTTCGTCGCGCCACCATGATCCCCTGGTCTGCGAGCATTGAGGCGATTTTGCTATCGCTCAGCGGCTTCGCAGGATTTTCCGCCGCGACCATTTTCTTGACTAAGGCTCGAATGGCCGTGGATGAACATTCGCCACCATCTTCCGTGCTAACGTGGCTTGAAAAGAAATACTTAAGCTCAAAAATGCCGCGTGGGCTATGTAAATATTTTTGGGTTGTGACGCGTGATATGGTTGATTCGTGCATTTCCACCGTTTGGGCGACATCGGCCAGCACCATCGGCTTCATCGATTCTTCACCATACTCAAAGAAGTCTTGCTGATGATCGACAATACAGCGAGCCACTTTGAGTAAAGTATCATTACGGCTTTCCAGACTTTTGATCAACCACTTTGCATCTTGCAAGTTACTACGGATAAATTGCACGTCACTGCTGTTGCTGATTTGGCGTGACAAGGCCGCGTAGTGCTGGTTGATAGACAGGCGCGGCGTGGCATCGCCATTGAGCTCGACCACCCATTCACCGGCAATTTTGCGCACTGCCACATCGGGGATCACGTATTCGGTCTCGCTTTGCGAGATGCTGTGCCCTGGGCGTGGATTGAGGGTCTGGATCAAGGCGATCGCCGCTTTCAGATCGTCCTCTTTCAGGCGCGTTTCTCGCGTTAGGCTGCGAAAATCACGATTAGCCAGCAGATCGATATGTTCGCTGATAATCAGCCGCGCTTGCGGCAATGACGGCGTATCGGCAGCGAGCTGGTTTAACTGGATCAGCAGGCATTCACGTAAGTCGCGCGCCGCGGAGCCTATCGGGTCAAAGTGCTGGACGCGGGTCAGTACCGCTTGCACTTCGTCCAGTTCAATCTGCTCATTGCCAAGGCTGGCTAAGATGTCGTCTAAAGAGACGGTGAGGTAACCGGCATCGTCTACCGCATCGATGATGGCGATGGCAATGGCATGGTCGGTTTCACTTAAGCGCGACAATTCAGCCTGCCACAGCAGGTAATCTTGCAGGGTTTCGTTGGTTTCCCCTTGATACTGTGGGGTATCGCTGTCAGAGGTACTACCGGAGCCACCAGTAAGGTTATTTCCGGCGGTATAGAGATCATCCCAGGTCGCGTCCACCGGCAATTCCTGTGGCAGCTCCTGTTGTTCCAGTGCATCGCGGCTGTCTAGCAACGGCTCGGCGTCGGTGGCATCTTGATGCTCGGCGCTGGCAGATTGGCTCGGCGTTTCCGCCGTGTGGGCCAGCGCTTGAGCATCCAGTGGCATCTCTTCCAGATCGTCGGCCAGCTCTAGCAGAGGGTTGCTTTCCAGCGCCTGTTGGATCTCTTGCTGCAGCTCAAGCGTTGACAGTTGCAACAGACGGATCGCCTGTTGCAGTTGCGGTGTCATCGCTAATTGCTGACTCAGCTTGAGTTGTAAACTTGGCTTCATGCAACCTCGGTATCCGTACTTCCCGGCTAAGCCGGGAGCTCATCGCTTTTCAGTATGATATTACGTTATAAACGGAACTGGTCACCCAGATATACCCGTTTAACATGTTCATTTTCCAGAATCTCTGCCGGAGTCCCATGTGCGATCATATGTCCTTGACTTACGATGTAGGCATGCTCGCATACATCCAGCGTTTCCCGCACATTGTGGTCGGTGATCAGAACGCCCAGCCCGCTATCACGCAGGTGTTTAATGATGTTCTTAATATCGATAACCGAAATCGGGTCTACGCCGGCAAAAGGTTCATCCAGCAGGATAAATTTAGGATTGGCAGCCAGGGCGCGGGCAATTTCTACTCGGCGACGTTCACCGCCGGACAGTGCTTGCCCTAAGCTGTCACGGATGTGCTGGATATGGAACTCATCCAGCAGCTCTTCGGCGCGCGCTTCACGGCCTTGCTGATCCAGATCGCTACGGGTTTCCAGTACCGCCATCAGGTTGTTATACACCGTCAGGCGACGGAAGATAGACGCTTCCTGAGGCAGATAGCCAATGCCACGGCGAGCACGGGCATGCATCGGCAGTAAGCTGATATCATCGCCATCAATGCTGATGCTACCGTTATCACGGGCCACCAGACCGACCACCATGTAAAAGGTGGTGGTTTTACCGGCACCGTTAGGGCCGAGCAAACCGACAATTTCACCGGATTTGACGGTCAAACTGACGTCGACCACCACTTTGCGGCCTTTATAGCTTTTGGCCAGATTTTCTGCGCTCAGGACTGCCATTTAGTTGCTACTTTTCTTGTTGGAATTATTCAATTGTGACGGCTGCAATACGGTGACCACGCGCTGGCCTTTGTTGCTGAAGGCATCCATCTGTTGCTTTTGGATCAAGTAGGTAATGCGATCGGCTTTTACGCTGCTATCTAATTGTTTGAGCTCAGCATTTCCGATCAGTTCAACAAAGTCTTTACCCAAGTCGTAACGAATCTTATCGGCATGGCCTTCAACGGGCTTGCCGTTGTCCTGCATCTGATAAAACGTAGCCGGTTTACCGAAGCCTTCGATGATCTCTTTGCCTTTCTCATCTTTCGGGCGGATCACCACCACTTTATCGGCTTTCACATCAATCGTACCTTGGGTCAGCACCACGTTGCCGGTGAACACCACGGTATTGGTCGCCAGATCCAGCGATTGCTGCTCTGAGTTGATGTTAATCGGCTGATCGGTATCCCCTTTGACCGCCAAGGCCGGCCGGCTCAGCGCCAGCAGCACACACACTGCCAGTAAGTTACGGTTTTTTAATTTCATAGTAGGATTTTACCTGTTCCTGCAGCTCGGCCGTGCGGTTACGTAGGTTACCGCGCATTTTCAGTCCGACTGAGGTGAAGTTGGCACCGTAAACGGTCACCTTGGTATCGGACGTAATATCCTGAGTGGTCAGATTAATCGTGGCCTGCGTGGTTTCCAGTTTTTCCAACTGGGAGTCCGGCGTCAGGCTGTTAACTTCGACATCGCCTTTCAGGTATAGCATTTTATCTTTGGTCAGCACGGCATCTTTGGCCTGTACCATCCAGATGGGTATTCCTTCTGCGGAATACAAGGTCATCAGCGGTTGGCTGAAATCGGTGTTCCCGTTTTCAGCATAATATTTAACCTTGGTGGAGACCAATTTATAGTGCAATTTCCCGGTCGGGTCGTAAACCACGGTCAGCATGTTGTTGCCCCAGAACGACGGATCGCCTTGCACTGGGGCGGGCACTGTCGGCTCATTACCACCATTGGTGGCCAGCCAGCCGAGCAATACCAACGCTATCGCGCCGAGGAACAGACTCCAGCGGATATTCATATAGAGTGCCCTTGCGCCTGTTCCAGCTTGCCCTGTGCCAGCAAGATCAGATCGCACAGTTCACGTACCGCGCCATGACCGCCACGCAAGTGGGTGGTGTAGTGAGCCCGCGGCAGCAGCATTGGGTGCGCATCGGCCACACAGACCGATAATCCCACTTGTTGCATTACCGGCCAGTCAATCAGGTCATCGCCGATATAGGCCACTTGTTCTGGACGCAGTTGCAACTTGGCCAGCAGGGCATTGAAGGCGATGATTTTATCTAGCTGCCCTTGGTACAGGTGGTTGATGCCCAAGGTTTTGGCGCGATCGGCCACCAGTTGTGAGGAGCGACCGGTGATGATGCCGACTTCGATATCCGAGGTCAGCAGGCAACGGATCCCGTAGCCATCACGCACGTGGAAGGCTTTGAGCTCTTCGCCTTGGTTGCCCATGTAAATCAGCCCGTCAGACAGTACACCGTCAACATCACAGATTAGCAGTTTAATCTGTGCCGCGCGCTCAACGACGCGGCGCTCAACGGCACCGTAACAGGTTTCTATCAGCATTATACCACTCCGGCCTTTAACAAATCGTGCATGTGGATCACCCCGACCAGGGTGTCATTGTGTGTGACCAACAGACAAGAGACGCTGCGCTGTTGCATCAGATTCAGGGCTTCGACCGCCAATGCGTCTGGCGAAATACGCAGTCCGCCCGGGGTCATGACATGTTGAATGATGATATTGTGCAGGTCATGGTGCAAATCGAACACTCGGCGCAGGTCACCGTCGGTGAAAATGCCCTGAATATGCATCATGTCGTCGCAGATTACTACCATACCCAGTTTTTTGCGCGAAATTTCCAGCACGGTATCGCGCAGACTGGCGTCTGGAGCAACATGCGGTAATTCATCGCCGGTGTGCATGATGTCTTGCACTTTGAGCAGCAGTTTACGCCCTAAAGCGCCGCCTGGGTGAGACAGGGCAAAGTCATCGGCGGTAAAGCCGCGTGCTTTGAGTAAGGCGACAGCCAGAGCATCGCCCATCACCAAGGTTGCGGTGGTGCTGGAAGTTGGCGCTAAGCCGAGTGGGCAGGCTTCTTGCGGGACATGGATGCACAGGTGCACATCGGCATTTTGCGCCATGCTGCTGTCTGGCTTGCCGGTCATGCAGATCATGCGGTTGCCAAGGCGTTTGATGACGGGGATCAAGGCCAGAATTTCATGAGCTTCACCGGAGTTGGAAATCGCCAGCACGACATCGTCTTTGCTCAGCATTCCCAGATCGCCATGGCTGGCTTCGCCTGGGTGGACAAAAAAAGCCGGCGTACCGGTACTGGCCAAGGTGGCGGCAATTTTACGGCCAATATGGCCGGATTTGCCCATTCCCATCACCACCACTTTACCGCTGGCGGCGTAGATCAGTTGGCACGCACGGGCAAAGTCATCATTAATATACTGCTCGAGCTGGGCAATACTGTCCCGTTCGGTGGCGACCACATGGCGTCCCCAGTGCTGAAAATCAAACGCGTTTGGCATAATTATTCTCATCGTTCCGTGTGATGCTGAACTGCGGTAGTAAGCCGAGCCAGCGCAGGCTGGCGGGCCGCGAAATTAAACCCTTCACCAACGAGGCGGCGGCCGACCGCATTAACTGAAAACCGCGCGCACAATCTATGGTTTAATATCGGTATCTGATTTTATGGTGCTAATTTTGACTGTCGCGGCGACAAAAGTAAAACGGCAAACCAAGCTCGGTTATTGAGATATGTATGGTTAATGCCTATTATGCCCGGCTACTTTATTATCGCTTTCAACCTATAGAGAATGTTATGACTCAGGCGGAAACGAACTTAGTCGAAGTTCGTCATATGAGCTTCTACCGGGGAGAACGTCCGATCTTTGAGGATATTAACCTCGTCGTGCCGCAAGGCAAAGTGACGGCGATCATGGGCCCGTCCGGGATCGGTAAAACCACGCTGCTGCGCTTGATCGCGGGTCAGTTGCAGCCCTCTGCGGGCGAGATCTGGTTTGATGGGGAGAATATCCCTGCGTTGTCGCGTCGCCGTTTATATGACGTGCGGAAAAAGATGAGCATGCTGTTTCAGTCCGGGGCGTTATTCACCGATCTGAACGTGTTTGAAAACGTGGCCTTTGCGCTACGCGAGCATACTCGTTTGCCAGAAGAGTTGCTGCGTCAAGTGGTGCTGATGAAGCTGGAGTCGGTTGGGCTGCGCGGCGCGGCGCAGTTGATGCCATCGGAGCTGTCCGGTGGGATGGCGCGGCGGGCGGCGTTGGCGCGGGCGATCGCGCTCGACCCACAGCTGATTATGTTTGATGAGCCGTTTGCTGGCCAAGACCCGATCAACATGGGCGTGCTGGTGACATTAATTCGTCAGCTCAATCAGTCACTGGGCCTCACCTGTATCGTGGTGTCGCATGATGTGCCGGAGGTGCTCAGCATTTCTGACTATGCTTACATCGTGGCAGAGCAGCATGTGATAGCGCAGGGATCCCCAGATACGCTGCGCGCGCATACCGATCCGCGGGTGCGTCAGTTCCTGGATGGTAAAGCCGACGGCCCCGTGCCGTTCCGCTTCCCGGCACAGGATTATCGTACGGAGTTATTCGGTTAATGGTGTTAGATTCTTTGGCTGCGCTCGGACGGCGTGGCATGCATGTATGTGGGGCGTTTGGCCGTGCCGGTTTGATGCTATTTGGCGCGCTAGTGGGGCGCCCGCAACCGGCTAAGCAATTCCCGCTGTTGCTGCGTCAGCTGTATAGCGTGGGCGTGCAATCGCTGCTGATTATTATCGTGTCTGGCCTTTTTATCGGGATGGTGCTGGCGCTGCAGGGCTACATCATTTTGGTGGATTTCGGCGCTGAAACCAGCCTTGGTCAGATGGTGGCGTTATCGTTGTTCCGTGAGCTTGGGCCGGTGGTTACGGCTCTGCTGTTTGCTGGCCGCGCGGGCTCGGCGCTAACGGCCGAAATTGGCTTGATGAAGGCCACCGAGCAGCTTTCTAGCTTGGAGATGATGGCGGTCGATCCGCTGCGCCGAGTGATTGCGCCGCGTTTTTGGGCCGGGGTGATCAGCATGCCAATTTTGTCGATGATTTTTGTCGCCGTTGGTATTTGGGGTGGCGGCGTGGTGGGTGTCGATTGGAAAGGCATCGATCACGGCAGCTTCTGGTCGGTGATGCAGTCATCGGTTAGCTGGTCGTACGATTTACTCAACGGCCTGTTAAAGAGCGTGGTGTTTGCCATTACGGTGACCTGGATTGCGCTCTTCAATGGTTATGATGCGGTGCCGACTTCGGAAGGTATCAGTCAGGCGACCACCCGTACTGTGGTACATGCTTCGTTAGCCGTATTGGCGTTAGATTTTGTGCTTACTGCACTGATGTTTGGGAATTGATCCACATGCAGCAGAATAAACGACAAGAAATCGGGGTAGGCATTTTCATGCTTATCGGTTTGGCCGCGCTGGTATTTTTAGCCTTAAAAGTGGCCGATATTAAATCGTTGGGCAATGAGCCGACCTATCGTCTGACCGCGACATTCGATAATATCGGCAGCCTTAAAGTGCGCTCACCGGTCAAAATTGGCGGTGTGGTGGTTGGACGGGTTACCAATATTACGTTGGATACCAAAACCTATCTGCCGAACGTCGAATTAGCGATCTTGAGCCGTTATAACGAAATTCCGGAAACCAGCTCGCTCTCTATTCGCACCGCCGGTTTATTGGGCGAACAGTATCTGTCGCTGATCCCAGGCTTTGTGGATACCGATACTGCGATGCTTAAAGATGGCGATCGTATCGAAGACACCAAGTCAGCCATGGTATTAGAAGACCTGATTGGTCAGTTTTTGTATAACAGCGGCAGCAACAGCTCCGGCTCCGGTAATACTTCCGGCGCGCACAGCGAATAATGCAGCAAAGAGCAATCTAAGAGGAGAACTCTGATGTGGAAACGATTTGTAATGCTGGCGATGTTGATCGTCGCGCCTTGGGTTCAAGCACAGGCTGCGGATGCCACTAATCCCTATACGCTGATGAATCAGGTGGCAGATGAACTGTTTGCCAATTTGAAGAGTGCACAGCCACAGATTAAGCAAAACCCGAATCTGCTCAAAGATATCGTGCGCAAAGATCTGATGCCGCATGTGCATGTGCGTTATGCCGGCTCATTAGTGCTGGGGCGTTATTTTAAAGAAGCCAGCGAAGCGCAGCGTACCGCTTACTTTGCGGCTTTCGAGCGTTATTTAGTGCAGTCTTATGCGCAAGTACTGACTTTGTACAGCAACCAGAAAGTACAAATTGAACCCGCTAAGCCATTGGGTGACAGCAACATCATCTCGATTCGGGTGGATGTGTTGGAGCCGGGCAAACCGGCTACCCGTTTGGATTTCAAATGGCGTAAAAACACCAAGACCGGTGAATGGCAAGCCTATGACATGATTGCCGAAGGCGTCAGCATGATCACCACCAAACAAGGTGAGTGGGCGGGCATTTTGCGCACCGGTGGTATTGAAGCCCTGACCAAGCAACTGGATCAGGCGGCCGCGACGCCGATTACCCTGAAATAAAGGCGGTAAGATGGCAGAACGTCTTCTCTGGCGCAGCGAGGCTGCGCCGCATTTCGCGTTGGAAGGTGAGCTAGATCGGGAAACCCTGCTTTCCCTCTGGCCACAACGCGAAAAACTGTTACCGGCGGGTGAGTCGGTACTCGACCTGAGCCGGTTGAGTCGGATAGACTCTGCCGGCCTTGCTTTTTTAATGACCCTGCTGGTGGACGCCGAGCGCCGTGGTAGCCAGTGCCGTTTGGTACAGGTTCCGCTGGCGATGCAAACGCTGATCAGCTTGTCCAACCTGACTGAGATAATGGCACCGTACATGCCATCCGGCACTAACTGAGAGCTTGCTATGGATACCAACGAGATTAAACAAGTATTGATGTCCGCTTTGGCACTGGATGACGCTTATGTCACCGGCGATGGCAGTCATTTCCAAGTGATTGCGGTCAGTGCCCAGTTTGCCGATATGAGCCGGGTCAAAAAACAACAAACCGTCTATGGCCCCTTAATGGACTACATTGCGGATAACCGCATTCATGCGCTGTCGATTAAGGCATTAACCCCTGATGAATGGCAGCGTGAGCGCAAATTCTTGCTGCCGAGCTAGCTGACTGAGAGCTGTCTGAATGGATAAATTTCGAGTAAAAGGGCCGACCCGCCTGAGCGGCGAGGTTAACATCTCTGGTGCCAAGAATGCGGCGCTGCCAATCCTGTTCGCGGCCCTGCTGGCCGAAGAGCCGGTAGAGATCCAAAACGTGCCTCACCTGCGTGACATTGACACCACCATGAAGCTGCTGCGTCAGCTGGGGGCGAAAGTCGAGCGTAATGGTTCGGTGCACGTTGATGCGAGCCAAGTAAACGAGTTTTGTGCACCGTACGATCTGGTGAAAACCATGCGAGCTTCTATTTGGGCATTAGGCCCATTGGTTGCGCGTTTCGGTCGTGGTCAGGTTTCTTTACCGGGCGGCTGCGCGATTGGTGCGCGTCCGGTGGATCTGCACATCGCGGGCTTGCAACAGCTGGGCGCGGAGATCCGTCTGGAAGAAGGCTATGTGAAAGCGTCGGTAAACGGTCGTCTGACCGGTGCCCATATCGTGATGGACAAAGTCAGCGTCGGTGCCACCGTGACCATCATGAGCGCTGCAACGCTGGCCACCGGTACCACAGTGATTGAAAACGCTGCGCGTGAGCCGGAAATTGTCGATACTGCTGATTTCCTCAATACCTTGGGTGCGAAAATCACCGGTGCGGGTACTGACCGCATCACTATCGAAGGGGTTGAGCGTCTGGGCGGCGGTGTACACCGCGTGGTGCCTGATCGCATTGAAACCGGTACCTTCTTAATTGCCGCGGCTATTTCTGGCGGTAAAGTGATCTGCCGTCATGCTAAGCCTGATACGCTGGATGCCGTGCTGGCCAAACTGCGTGAAGCTGGCGCTAAGATTGAAACTGGGGCTGATTGGATCAGCATCGATACCGAAGGCCGTCGCCTGAAAGCGGTGAACATCCGCACCGCGCCACACCCAGGTTTCCCGACCGACATGCAGGCACAGTTTACCTTGCTGAACATGGTCGCCGAAGGCACTGGCGTTATCACCGAAACTATCTTCGAAAACCGCTTTATGCACGTTCCTGAGCTGATGCGAATGGGCGCGCATGCCGAGATTGAAGGTAACACCGTGATTAGCCAAGGCGTTGAGACATTGAGCCCGGCGCAAGTGATGGCGACCGATCTGCGCGCGTCAGCCAGTTTAGTGCTGGCCGGTTGTATCGCCTCTGGGGTGACCGAGGTGGATCGGATTTATCACATTGACCGCGGCTATGAGCGCATCGAAGATAAATTGCGTGGTTTAGGCGCCAATATTGAGCGCGTGAAAGTCGACGCGTAATGACTGCGTCATGGCGTCGGGGGTTCAATACCGAGCCACTCAAAGCCAATAAAAAAGCCACCGCATGCGGTGGCTTTTTTTATGCTGTTGTTTTATGGCGTTTACGTTCGATGGCCGTGAGGGCTAGCGTGCGCTTAATGAATCGGGTACTCGGTGATGGTGACCGGTAAGGTCATCTCTTTACCGTCACGGATAATGCTCACTGGCACTTCTGAGCCGGGGCGGATTTCCGCAACCTGATCCATCACGCCCACGGCACTGACAGCCGGTTTGCCATCAATGGCCGTGACGATATCGCGCACATGCAAGCCGGCTTTGGCGCCGGGGCCATTTTCATCCAGTCCAGCAATCATGATGCCCTGAATGCGCTCCATGCTAAAGCTCTGGGTGGTCGAAGGCACAATTTCACGCCCTTGCACGCCGATATAGCCGCGGATCACCCGACCATCGCGGATCAGCTTATGCATGATTTTGGTGGCCAGCGCGACCGGAATGGCAAAACCAATCCCTTCGGCGGCCTCACCGGAGTTGCTCTTATCGAGGCTCAAGGTGTTAATGCCGACCAGCTCACCAAGGCTGTTGACCAACGCGCCGCCGGAGTTACCGCGGTTAATCGAGGCATCGGTCTGCAAAAAGTTTTGGCGGCCAAAGGTGCTCAAACCAATCCGACCGGTGGCACTGATAATGCCTTGGGTGATGGTTTGGCCGAGGTTGTAGGGGTTGCCTATCGCCAGCACCACATCGCCAATGCGTGCCGGACGCTCAGCATTCAGTGGAATTTGCGGCAAGTTAGTGGCATCGATTTTCAGCACCGCCAGATCGGTCATGGTATCGGAGCCCACTAACATGGCTTCATACACGCGGCCATCTTGTAAGGCGACAATGATTTGATCGGCGCTACTGATCACATGTTGGTTAGTCAGGATATAACCACGCGGATCCATGATAACCCCGGAGCCTAAGTTGCGGATCCCGAGGGTTTGATCTTGGGTATTTTGCCCCATACTGCGGTTATACACATTGACCACTGCTGGCGCGGCTGCGCGTACCGCCGAGTTAAAACTCATGGGCTCAGCACCCATCGAAAGATGCGGTGAGGGCAAGGGAATGGCACTTTTACGCAGCTCAGGATAGAGCCAGAGGATCAGCAGGGCAGCGAGCACACCCAGAACTATTGCTTTTAGCAGCTTTGCAACCATAGGGGCCGTGATGATGTCGTGTGAGATGAGGATAAGTGTCAGGATACCACGCGGGTATCCTGACACGGGAGGAGATTAACGCAGCAGAATATACAAAGAGGCATCGCCACGCTGAATATTCATGGCAATCACTGGCGGTTTGCTGTCCAGGATCTTACGCAGCTCGCCTAAGTTCTTCACTTGCTGACGGTTAATACCGATGATGATATCGCCATCTTGCAAGCCGATCCGCGCCGCTGGTGATCCTTTGGCCACTTTGGTGATCTGCACGCCGTGCGCATCGCCTTTGCTGTAATTCAGCAAATCAGCGCCTTCCAGACCCGGATACAGGTTAGACGCGTTGGTCTGCTCCTGATCGTTTTGCGCCAGTGTCACATTGGTATCAATGTTCTTACCGTCACGCATCAGTCCCAGTTTCACGGTCTTGCCCGCACCCATAGTGGCGATCTTAGCGCGCATTTCGGCAAAGCTAGTGATCGGTTGACCATCCATCGCCACAATTACGTCACCGGCTTTGATACCAGCTTTGGCCGCAGCTGAGTTCGGTACCACTTCGCTGACAAATGCACCTTTTTGCGCGTTAACGTCAAATGCTTGCGCCAGATCTGGGTTTAACTCACCGCCTTTGATCCCGAGCATGCCACGACGAACGCCGCCGAACTGGATGATCTGATCAACCAAGTTTTTGGCCATGGTGCTTGGAATGGCAAAGCCAATACCAACGTTACCGCCGCTTGGCGCTAAGATCGCGGTGTTAATCCCGATCAACTCACCGTTCAGGTTCAGCAGCGCGCCACCGGAGTTACCTTGGTTGATGGCCGCATCGGTCTGGATGAAGTTTTCAAAGTTCTCCAGATTCAGGCCAGTTCGGCCAAGCGCAGAAATAATCCCTGAGGTTACTGTCTGCCCTAAACCAAACGGGTTACCGACGGCCACGGCAAAGTCACCGACGCGCAGATTGTCAGAATTAGCAATCTTAATCGCAGTCAGATTTTTTGGATTTTCCACTTGCAGCAGCGCAATGTCAGACTGCTTGTCTGCACCAATCAGCTTGGCCTTCAGCTCACGGCCATCTTTCAGTTGTACGCTGATTTTATCCGCACCATTAATGACATGGTTGTTGGTGATGATATAGCCTTTGGCGGCATCAATAATCACCCCAGAGCCCAAACCACGAAACGGTTTCTGGCTGGATTGCTCGGTCGGAAAATCCGGTCCGAAGAAGAATTTGAATTCTTCTGGCAGACGTTGGCGTTGTACTTGAGTCCCTTCCACTGAAATACCGACCACGGCCGGCAGTACTTTTTCCAGCATCGGCGCCAGACTGGGTACTGCTTGTCCATCTACGGTAGCCGGTAGAGCGGCCAAGGCCGGCGCCGGACTCATGGATAAGCCTAAACTTAATGTTAAAGCACTCAGTAACAGCACGGGTTTTTTCATACACACACTCAATTAAAACGAAAACAGGGAAAAATACATACAATCGCTAGTATGACTGTCTGCTTCCAATTTAGTTCAATTAGTGACCTACGCTTTTTTTTCCGCTTAGCAAACCGGAGTGCTCATCGGAGTAATCCCGCGGCATGCTGATAGGCGCCTGATCGTTATCGGCTTCGGTCAGACGATAGCGAAATGGGTTATCTTGCTTTGGCTGCTCAGGCAGCAATTGATTGGAGGTCTTGGCCATGTGCTGGTACAGCTTGCGGTAATCGTTAGCCATGTTGTCCAGCAGCTCGGCGCTATGGGCAAAGTGATCGGTCAGCTCCTGACGGTACTGCTCCAATTCATACTTATTTTTTTCCAATTCGGATTGCATTTTCTTTTGCTTACGCAGATCCGTTTGGGTCAGACGGGCCAGTACAAAACCGGCAGCCAGGCCGAGGATAAAAATCAGCGCACTCATCCAAGTCATAATTACTCCTAGTGAAAACCGAGCTTAATCAGCAGGGTGGTAATGGTGTCACTATACCTGCTCTTACCTGCAGCGTGGTACTATAAGTGACATCTTTTAGTGTGACGGATAGCACGCTAAGGACTATAACCAAAATAAATCAGGAAGTGGTCAGACATATGGATGTGACTAAGCCCAGCGCCCTGTTTCAGCAGGCGCTTACTCGCCATCATTATCAGGCTGACAGTGCGCAATTGCAGGCCATAGCGGCACTGGATCGGCTTTTCATGCAGTTACAACAGCGTCAGCATCATCCGGTACACCCCGAGCGGATTTCGTGGCTGCGGCGCTGGTTACCGGGGCGCGGCCAGCACTCTGCACCGGCCGTCAATCGGCTGCGAGGGGTCTATTTATGGGGCGGTGTCGGGCGAGGTAAGACGTGGCTGATGGAAGTGTTCTATCAAGCGCTTCCCGGTGAACGTAAGCTGCGTCAGCATTTCCATCGCTTCATGTATGATTTACACCATGAGCTGACATTAAAAAAAGGCCAAGAAGACCCACTGCACAAAATTGCCCAAAGCTTAGCGGCGCGCTATGACGTTATTTGCTTTGATGAGTGCATGGTGACCGACATCACCGATGCCATGCTGCTGGGGCGTCTGTTTACCTATCTGTTTGCCGAAGGGGTAGTACTGGTTACCACTTCGAATGTCGCGCCGGATGATCTGTACCGTAACGGTCTGCAGCGTGCACGCTTTTTACCGGCCATCGCGCAAATTAAACAGCATTGCGAAGTTTTGAATGTGGATGCGGGGTTGGATTATCGCCTGCGTACCTTACAGCAAGCCTCCATTTATCACTGGCCACTTAGCCATACCGCCAGCGCGCAGATGCAACAGTGCTTTACGCAGTTGACTGGAGAAAGCGCGCCAGTTGGTGAGCACTCACTGCATGTGCTGCACATTCATCATCGTCCACTGTCGGTGTTGGCGGCGCAGGCTGGCGTGGTGATGGTGGAATTTGCCGAACTGTGTCAAAAAGCGCGCAGTCCGGCTGATTATATTGAGCTAGCGCACCAGTTTCATACCGTGCTATTGGTCAATGTGCGTACGATGAATAGCGAGCAAGAAGATACCGCGCGCCGATTTTTAGCGTTGGTCGATGAATTTTATGCACATCGCGTAAAATTAATTATTTCGGCAGAAACAGCGCAAAATCAGCTCTATCAGGGAAATTTATTAACTTTTGAGTACCAACGATGCTATTCCCGCTTGCAGGAGATGCAGAGCTTAGATTATCTTGCGCAGCCTCATGGGGTTTAACTGGCAAAGTGATGTAAAAAATAGTCGATTTTATCGGCGCTCTTCACTATAATCCTCCGACCCCACGTTACATTGGTAGTCCCCGCCAATACGGTGCTAGCAAACGCAACTCGAAGGGGTTGTTGTGCAGCATGTGAGCGTGAATCTTCATCATTCCCGACGTTGATTCACCGGGTGTAACTTTTTTATTGGGTAAGCTATTTCATGAAAACTTTTGTAGCTAAACCAGAAACCGTTAAGCGCGACTGGTATGTAGTAGACGCAAACGGCAAGACTCTGGGTCGTCTGGCGACCGAGCTGGCTCGTCGTCTGCGCGGCAAGCACAAGGCGGAATACACTCCGCACGTTGATACTGGTGATTACATCATCGTTCTGAACGCTGACAAAGTTGCCGTAACTGGTAACAAGCGTTCTGATAAGATCTATTACCGTCACAGCGGTTATGTAGGTGGCATGAAGTCCGCTACCTTCGAAGAAATGATCGCCAAGCATCCAGAGCGCGTGATCGAAATCGCTGTTAAGGGCATGCTGCCAAAAGGTCCTCTGGGCCGTGCCATGTTCCGTAAGCTGAAAGTGTACGCTGGCGCTGAGCACAACCACGCAGCACAGCAACCACAAGTTCTGGACATCTAATACGGGATCAAGGCAATGGCAGAGAATCAATACTACGGCACTGGCCGTCGCAAAAGCTCTTCCGCACGCGTCTTTATCAAGCCGGGTAGCGGTAAAATCGTAATCAACCAGCGTAGTCTGGATCAGTACTTCGGCCGTCCAACTGCCCGCATGGTAGTTCGTCAGCCGCTGGAACTGGTTGAGATGAGCGAGAAGCTGGACCTGTACATCACCGTAGTTGGTGGTGGTATTTCTGGTCAAGCGGGCGCCATCCGTCACGGTATCACCCGTGCTCTGATGCAATACGACGAGACTCTTCGTCCTGCTCTGCGTGCAGCTGGCTTCGTTACACGTGACGCTCGTCGCGTTGAACGTAAGAAAGTGGGTCTGCGCAAAGCACGTCGTCGTCCACAGTTCTCCAAGCGTTAATCCATACTGCTTCGGCAGTTACGATTATCCTCAAAAAGCTCGACTTCGGTCGGGCTTTTTTGTATCCATAAATGTTGCCAAAAGGTTTTAATAACTTGTCAAAAAGTGTTGTTTTTCTTATTATCTGCCTGACTTTTGCAATTATGAGAAACACATGCTAGTCGATTGTTAAAATCAGGCCGGCAGCGTTTCTTCATCAGGCAGCAATGATACCGCAGGGATAGATAACAATAACCAAGCGGGAGCGATGGGAGATAGAGGGATGAACAATGCGCCTGTAAACAGCAGTCGCCGGCGTTTTCTTACCGTGGCCACGGGCGTTGTCGGTGGTGTCGGTGCGGTTTTTGCGGCAGTCCCCTTCATCAAATCCTGGAATCCCAGTGCTAAGGCTAAAGCGGCTGGCGCACCGGTACAGGTCGATATCAGTAAACTGGAAGAAGGTCAGCTGATTCGGGTGGAATGGCGCGGTAAGCCAGTATGGCTGGTTCGTCGCCCGCAGGCTGTACTGCAAGGGCTGGCCAGCCATGATGGCAAACTGCGCGATCCGGCGTCCGCCGAACCTCAGCAACCTGACTATGCACAAAATGCGTACCGCTCGGTAAAACCGGATATTTTTGTCGCGGTGGGGATCTGTACGCACTTAGGCTGTTCACCGAGTTATGTGCCGGAGGGATTTGGCGTACAGGTGGAAGGGGTGCAGTCCGGCTTTTTGTGCCCGTGCCACGGCTCGAAATTTGATATGGCCGGACGGGTCTTTCAGGGCGTCCCCGCGCCACTGAATCTGATGATCCCGCCGTATAAGTTTGTGGATGACAACACCATCCTCATTGGCGTAGATGACAATGGAGTGGCTGCGTAAATGAATAAGTTGCTCGACTGGATCAACGCGCGGATCCCGCTCACCGCCACTTATAACAAGCATGTGGGTGAGTATCCGGCGCCGAAAAACTTCAACTTCTGGTACTTCTTCGGCTCACTGGCGATGTTGGTATTGGTCAATCAGATTATCACTGGGATCTGGCTGACCATGAACTACAACCCGTCGGCCGAAGGGGCGTTTGCCTCCATTGAATACATCATGCGTGATGTGGAATATGGCTGGCTGCTGCGTTACATGCACTCTACCGGGGCCTCATTTTTCTTTATCGTGGTCTATCTACACATGTTCCGCGGCCTGATTTATGGCTCCTACCAAAAGCCACGTGAGCTGCTGTGGATCTTTGGCATGCTACTGTTTTTGGTGCTGATGGCGGAAGCCTTCATGGGCTATCTGTTGCCGTGGGGCCAGATGTCGTTCTGGGGCGCGCAGGTGATCATTTCGCTGTTCGGTGCGATCCCAGGGATCGGCGATGCGCTAACTTTGTGGATCCGCGGTGATTACGTGATCTCGGGCGTGACCTTGAACCGCTTTTTTGCGCTGCACGTGATAGCGCTGCCTTTGGTACTGGTGCTGTTGGTGTTCCTGCACATCGTGGCGCTGCATGAGGTGGGGTCGAACAACCCTGATGGTATTGAGATCAAGAAAAACAAAGATGAAAACGGCTGGCCAAAAGACGCCATTCCTTTCCATCCGTACTACACCGTCAAAGATATTATGGGTGTTGCTGGCTTCTTGTTCTTCTTTTGCTACGTGATTTTCTTCAACCCAGAGATGGGGGGTTATTTCCTTGAGCCGCCTAACTTTGAAGCTGCTAACGGCCTGAAAACGCCTCCGCACATTGCGCCAGTGTGGTACTTCACCCCGTTCTACGCCATCTTGCGGGCGATCCCCGATAAATTATTAGGGGTCGTGATGATGGGGCTGTCGATTGCGGTGCTGTTCTTGCTGCCGTGGATCGATCGCGGCAAGGTGCGTTCATTCCGTTACCGCAGCCGTTTCCATACCCTGAATATCGGGATGTTTGTGATTAGTTTTATCGCTCTTGGCATTCTCGGTACGTTACCGGCGACACCGCTGTATACCCTGTTATCGCAGATTTTTACCCTGTGTTATTTCATGTTCTTTGTCTTGCTGTTCTTCTACAGCAAAAATGAACGGACTAAACCGCTGCCAGAACGGGTGACTTTCAAATGAAAACATGGATTGTGATGTGTCTGGCCTTATTCTGCGCGGCTCCGCTCTCGGCGGCGGAGACCGGTGTGGCGTTAATGCGGGCCAATAATGATTTAACCGATAAAGCCTCGCTACAAAATGGCGCGCGCCTGTTTATGAATTATTGCGCGGGGTGTCACTCCACCAAATATCAGCGTTATGAACGGGTCGCGACCGACTTGGGGATCCCGCCGGAGCTGATGAAGCAAAACCTGATCTTTGATAATCAGGCCAAAATCGGCGATCTGATGACCAATGCCATGCCGGAGAAAAATGCCGCCGGTTGGTTTGGTGCGCCGCCACCGGATTTGACCTTGGAAGCGCGTTTACGTAGCCCCGATTGGATTTATACCTATTTGCATTCGTTCTATGCTGACCCGGCTCGGCCATTTGGGGTGAATAACACCTTGTTCCCGAACGTGGGAATGCCGCATGTACTGGAAGAGCTGCAAGGGATGCCGGAAGCGGTGGTCGAGATGCATGAAGTGGGCGGTCAACCGCACGCGGTGGTGATTGGTACTAAGATCGTACGCCAAGGCGAAATGAACGCCGAAGAGTATGATCAAGCGGTGCGGGATATTACCAATTTCTTGGAATATTCCGGCGAACCCATGAAGCAACAGCGTAAGCAAATTGGCTACTGGGTGTTTGCATTTTTGGTGGTATTTTTTATCCTCGCCTACTTGCTGAAAAAGGAATACTGGCGCGACGTACACTAATTATGCGAAACTGGTGCCTGTTTTTCGGTTTATCCGATCGGCATGGGGGCTTGAGCCCCCTTTTGCCGTTTGTGTATTTGAGTTAAGTGGAGGGTTGAATGGCTATCGCAGCTAACAAACGCTCGGTGATGACGCTATTTTCTGGTGCAACCGATATTTTCAGTCATCAAGTTCGCATTGTTCTGGCCGAGAAAGGCGTGAGCGTGGAAATTGAGCAGGTTGATGCCGAGCATCTGCCGGAAGACTTGCTGGATCTGAATCCGTACAACTCCGTACCGACACTGGTTGATCGTGAATTGGTGCTGTATAACGCACGCATCATCATGGAATACCTGGACGAGCGCTTCCCGCATCCTCCACTGATGCCGGTTTACCCGGTAGCGCGTGGCCAGAGCCGTCAGATGATGTACCGTATCGAACAAGATTGGTACAGTCTGCTGGACAAGATTGAGCAGGGAACTCCGGTGGAAGCTGACGCAGCGCGTAAGCAACTGCGTGAAGAGCTGCTGGCAATTGCGCCGGTGTTCAATGAATTCCCATACTTCATGAGCGAAGAGTTCAGTCTGGTGGATTGTTATCTGGCTCCGCTGTTGTGGCGTTTGCCGGTACTGGGTATCGACCTGATTGGTCCGGGTTCAAAAGAAATTAAAGGCTATATGACTCGCGTTTTCGAACGTGATGCGTTTTTGGCCGCCCTGACCGAGTCTGAGCGTGAGATGCGTTTGCACGGTAAGGTGTAACTGATGGAGTTAACCCAGATGAAACCTCGCCGACCGTATCTGGTTCGTGCGTATTATGACTGGCTGCTGGACAATAATTTAACCCCGCATCTGGTGGTGGACGCCATGTTGCCGGGAGTACAGGTGCCGATGGACTTTGTCCGTGATGGGCAGATCGTACTGAACATTGCTCCGCGGGCGGTAGGAAATCTGGAACTGGGCAACGACGCTATTCGCTTCAATGCCCGTTTTGGCGGTATTCCGCAACAAGTCGATGTGCCGATGGCGGCTGTTCTGGCGCTGTATGCGCGTGAAAACGGCGCTGGCACACTGTTTGAGCCGGAAGTTGCCTATGATCTTCCGGATGAAGACGAGTTTGCGGCGGCGGCAGAAGAAGAAGCGTCGGCCAATGCCGAGCCGAATCTGGTGCTGGTCGAAGAGCTGGCCGGTGATGATAACGGGCCAGATGATGAGCCGCCACGTCCGCGTGGTCGTCCGACTCTACGCGTAGTGAAATAACCTAACCCACTGCGTGATAAACCGAAACCGTCCGGTGCCGGTTGTGCGGTGTTATCTGCGCATGCAACAATAAATCCGGACAATAAAAAATGCAGCCTAATGGGCTGCATTTTTTTTAGGTCGGCGCACTTACGTTAACTTAATTGGCTCGTGCTTAATGAATTTGCGCTTAATTCACTTGTACTTAATTCACCTTAATTCACATAGTCGAACACTTTCACTACCCGCTTCACGCCACTGACGTTACGGGCAATATTGGTGGCCGCGTCGGCTTCTGCGCGGGTCAGTTTACCAATCAGGAACACTTCCCCGTTTTCGGTGGTGACCTTCACATTGCTGGCTTTGACCTTGTCACTGCCGAGCAGTTGTGAGCGCACTTTGGTGGTGATCCACGTATCGTTAGAGATGGTGCCGAAGCTGATCGGCTTACCAACACGGATCTCGTTATACACTGCCGTTACCCCTTGAACACCGGCCGCAATCTGGCCGGCGTGTTTGGCCAGCTCCGCGGTTGGCGTTTCGCCGACTAACAGTACGCGGCCTTCATAGGCCGTGGGCAGTACGCGGGCTTCTTTTTTCAACTGGGCATCTTTGCTCAGGGCATCGCCGACGCGCAGCTCCAGTGTTTCATCGTCAATCTGGCCGCCGACACTGCGTGGATCGGTGGCCACTTTGCCGGCCACTGCCGCGCCGCCGACGATAACGGCGCCGACACAACCTTGCAAGGCAAAGGCCAGCAGTACAATGGCCAGTTTAGCGGTGATGCGCATGGAGGCTCTCCTTGAAATGGGCTGAAATTAATCGTCCTGATGTGGGAACAAGGTCCGGTCAATCAGATCGCACAGGCAGTTCAGGGTCAACATATGCATCTCCTGAATGCGAGACTGGCGGTGGGACGGAATGCGGATCTCCACATCCTGCTCACCCAATAAACCGGCCAGAATACCTCCGTCATAGCCGGTCAGGGCAATGATGGTCATATCACGGGTGACCGCAGCTTCCACCGCTTTGACGATATCTTTGCTGTTCCCCTTGGTGGAGATGGCCAGCAGAATATCGCCGTTTTGACCTAACGCGCGCACTTGCTTGGAGTAGATCTCGGTTTGCAAGTCATCATTGCCAATGGCGGTCAGCATGATGCTGTCCGCCGTCAGGGCAATCGCCGGCAAGCTTGGACGCTCGGTTTCATAGCGATTCACCAGACATGCGGTAAAGTGCTGGGCATTGGCCGCCGAGGCACCATTGCCGCAGCAGAGAATTTTATTGCCGTTTAACAGGCACTGCGCCATCACCAGAGCGGCGCGGGCAATGGCATCTGGCAGAGCTTCAGCCGCGGCTATTTGGGTTTGAATGCTTTCGGTAAAGCAGGCTTTGATTTGTTCTAACATAGTGTCTGTTAATGGTAGTGTAAGATGTTCTGATACCAGCTAATACGGGCATCCGGCCCATCAAATGCCACAATATCAAAGCGGCAATTGGCGGTATCGATACTTTGTCCGCGTTGATGCAACCAAACTGACGCGCTGTGATACAAGCGACGTTGTTTGCTTGGCGTGACGCTGTCGACGGCAGAGCCTAAATGAGCATGGCGACGGTAGCGGACTTCGACGAAAACCCAATCATACCCATCAAGCATGATCAGATCCAATTCACCGCCGCGCAGCGTGACGTTGGCGGCGATGAATTGCAGCCCCTGCTGTTCGAGATACAGGCGCGCACGTTGTTCAAACTGCGCGCCTAAAGCCCGGCGGGAGAGGCTCACTGAGCCAGAGGATCGGCCACGGTGGTGGCCGCAGGAGGCGTGGTGCTATCGAGCGGCGCGTTCACCGGCAGTTCACCGGTTGGTGCATTGGCGGCGGCGTTAGGATCGACACTCATCGATACTGGCAGCAGCCCTCCGTTCTGATAGCGCAGCCAGTTCAGCTGACGGTGCACGGTGCAGTTTTCACTGGCACTGAGCAGACCGGTCTGACCGGCAACCTGATAGCCACTGACCTGACGTAGCTCATTGAAGTGGCTGGCCAGGGTCCAAGCATCCATCCCCATCGCGTACAAGCGGGACAGCGAGTAGTCCGGATTGCTCCAGATCTGGCTGACGCGCTGCGCGGCCGGTGAGTTTGGAATGGTCAGCATTGGGATATCGCTGAATTGCACGCCATCCATCTCCAGACGAAAATCTGGGCCATTACCGGCCTGATTGCTGCGTGAGCTGGTGTACAGAGCCGGACGCTGCTGACCGCTTAGCAGTGAGGCATCGATAAACGGCTTGAGCAGTGACAGCTCATCAGGGGTAGTGACCAGATAGATAGCATCGATGGCGCCGCGGTTGGCATCAGCGCTTAAGGATACTCCCAGCACTTGGCGCAGGATGTCAGCTTTGCCTTGGCTACGCAGGCTTTGGTTGATGCTCTGGCGCAGCGCGACGGTATCACCAAAATATTGCACGGTCGGCTCACTGCCGCTCAGCTGTTGCCACTGACGACGAAACGCATTGGCGACGCGCTGGCCAAACGGATTACCCGGTACCAGTACCAGCGGGGTGCGTTGGCCTTGATCCCAGATATGCTGCGCCGCATCGGCGGCTTCATCTTCTGGCGACAGGGCGTAGTAGCAGATGCTGTTGTTGGCGGGTGGGTTTTCCGGTTGGTTGAGTGCCAGCACCGACATATCGGCCGGTAATTGCATTTTCAGCAGCTCATCGACCCGGTTTTTCAGCAGTGGACCGACCAAGGTTCGCACCCCTTCTTGCTGGGCTTGCTGAATGATGGCCGGCAGCGGTTTGCTGGCGGTGTCGTACACTTGTACGCGGGTATTCGGGTTACGACTGCTGTCATCCAGCATCCCAGCCATGAAGCCTTGGCGAATGGCATCGCCCAGTGCTTGGTTTTGGCCGCTGACTGGCAGCAACAGACCGATGGCATCCATGGTGGAAGCCGGTAGCGTCAGGTATTGGTTAAGCTGAGTCGGTAAAGTCAGCGCGGCTGGATGTTTCGGGAAGCGCGCTTTCCAATCGGCAATACCGGCTTTCAGTTGTGGCAGGTTATAGCGGTTTTCCTGATACACCCGCGCCAAGTCGAGCCAACCGAGCAAAATGGTTTCTTGCGGGCTGATCACCGCTTGTGCCAGTTCGCTGGCCGGTGCCTGACTTAGCACTTGCCAAGTTTGGTCTAGATTGGCCTGCTTTTGCTCTGGGCTGGTGAGGTACTCGGAAAGTGCGATATGATCACGCACGGATTCAATGATATTTCCTTTGGCGTCATCCACGGCGATACGCGTCTGGTAATAGCGCATCTTTTGCAGTGGCGTCAGCATGGCCACATTCAGCTCCGCCAAGTATTTGCTGGCGGCGGGCATGTTGTTTTTGGCCACGTCCAGCTCAGCACGTAACAGCAGCATTTCATGGCGCTGTACATCGCTTAGCGGCTCTTGTACCGCAGTTAAGGTTTGTTCGGCTTGTGGCAGGTTCTTCTCTTTGAGCAGCGCCTGTACCGCCAACAACTGCCACGTGGCTTTATCTTTCGCGCTGCTGGTGGCAGCTTGCTGCAGATAATAGGCCGACGAAGCCAATTGCTCGATACCCGGCACATTGCCAGAGCCTGATTGTTGTGGCGCTTGACAGGCTGCCAGAGCAAAGGCCATGAAAAGCGGTAAAATTACGCGTCTTGCATTGACGCCGGAGCATAAAGAGGGAAGCATGGGCATTCCAGTCACGTTTCTTCCTAGAGACGGTTAATCTTAAATCGGCAATGAAGTCTATACAATGAAAGCTACCGAACAATCTTTCATCACTCCGGCAACTCTGTACATAGTTCCCACGCCAATTGGTAACTTAGAAGACATTACTCAACGGGCACTGAATGTATTACAGCAGGTCGATCTTATTGCCGCTGAAGATACCCGTCATAGTGGATTATTGTTACAACATTTTGGCATACAAGCGCGCTTTTTTGCTCTGCATGATCATAATGAGCAACAAAAAGCGGAAGTGCTGGTGGAAAAACTGAGCCAAGGCCACAGTATTGCACTGATTTCCGATGCCGGTACGCCGCTGATCAGTGATCCCGGTTTCCATCTGGTGCGTCGTTGCCGTGAAGCGGGGGTGAAAGTGGTGCCGCTGCCAGGGCCGTGCGCGGCAATTGCGGCATTGAGCGCCTCGGGAATTGCCTCCGATCGTTTTTGTTTTGAAGGCTTTTTGCCGGCGAAGACCAAAGGGCGTCAGGATACGCTGCGTGCCGTTGTGGAAGAGCCGCGCACGTTGATTTTCTACGAATCGACCCACCGTCTGCTCGATAGTCTGCAAGATATGGTCACCGTGCTGGGCGCCGAGCGTTATGTGGTGCTGGCGCGGGAACTAACCAAAACTTGGGAAACCATCCATGGTGCACCGGTTGGTGAATTGCTAGCTTGGGTGCAAGAGGATGAAGTGCGTCGCCGTGGTGAGATGGTGCTAATTGTGGAAGGCGCGAAACCGGCCGAAGAGGATGCGTTGTCAGCAGCGGTGATCAAGACCTTGACCTTGTTGGCGCAAGAGTTACCGCTGAAAAAAGCGGCGGCGTTAACCGCTGAGATCCACGGGGTGAAGAAAAATGCTCTGTACCGTTACGGGCTGGATTACTTGAGTGAGTGATTTCAGTGCGCTTTACACTGGCGCTGTGATCGCTTTCTCGTTATAATCCGCCGCGGAGTTGGCCAGACAGTCGCCGCTTCGTGGTCGTCCCCTCGGGGAGACACACGGGGGGGAGGAAAGTCCGGGCTCCATAGGGCAGGGTGCCAGGTAACGCCTGGGCGGCGCAAGCCGACGACTAGTGCAACAGAGAGCAAACCGCCGATGGCCTGTGTTTCACAGGATCAGGTAAGGGTGAAAGGGTGCGGTAAGAGCGCACCGCGCGACTGGTAACAGTTCGTGGCACGGTAAACTCCACCCGGAGCAAGACCAAATAGGGGTTCATTGGTGCGGCCCGCATTGAACCCGGGTAGGTTGCTTGAGCCAGTGCGCGAGTGCTGGCCTAGAGGAATGACTGTCCACGACAGAACCCGGCTTACCGGCCGACTCCCTCATTTCGAGAAAAAGCCACGTCTTTGACGTGGCTTTTTTCCTTTTTGGACTGAGTACGCCGCTTCTTATATTTATCTCGGATTCAGTTGCACGGATAAGCATATGAATTTTCTGATTTCCCCGAAAAATGGCGGCTAATCTGTGCTGCATCACGCTTGACAAGCTTTTTCCCCCCTCCGTAAACTTGCATTTGTGGGAATTTATGGGTTTTTGTGGTGAATTTTGGGTTGCAGGGGATACAAAACGACCATGTTTCGTGGTGCCCTGTCCTTAAGCCTCGACAGCAAAGGACGCTTGGCGATACCAACCCGCTACCGGGATCACTTACTGAATGAATGTCTGGGACAGTTAATCTGTACCATCGACATCCATCAGCCCTGTCTGCTGCTTTATCCATTACCACAGTGGGAATTTATTGAGCAAAAACTGGCCGGTTTATCCAGCATGGTGCCAGAAGAGCGGCGTATTCAGCGTTTGTTGCTGGGGCATGCCGCCGAGTGCGAGATGGACAGCGCAGGACGAATTTTATTGCCAGCCACCTTGCGCAGTTATGCCCAGTTGCACAAAGAGCTGATGCTGGTCGGCCAGCTTAATAAATTTGAGATTTGGGATGCAGATGCATGGCAGCAGCAAATCCAACTTGATATTCAGGCGGAGCAGACCGGCCCTTCAGTGCTGTCTGCCCGATTACAGGATCTATTTTTATAATTATGTCAGAACAAACTTCCCATATTACCGTCCTGCTGCATGAGGCCGTGGGCGGTCTTGCTATTCGCCCGGATGGTATCTATATCGATGGTACTTTCGGTCGTGGCGGACACTCTCGCCTGATCCTGTCCCAACTTGGCCCACAAGGGCGTCTGATTGCGATTGACCGTGATCCGCAGGCGATTGCTGAAGCGGCCACCATCGACGATCCGCGCTTTCAAATCGTGCATGGCCCGTTCTCGAATGTGCAGCAGTATGTCGAAGAGCTGGGTTTGACCGGCAAAATTGACGGCTTCTTGCTGGATCTGGGCGTCTCGTCACCGCAATTGGATGATGCCGAGCGTGGTTTTAGCTTCATGCGTGATGGCCCACTGGATATGCGTATGGATCCGAGCAGTGGTTTTTCTGCCGCCGAGTGGCTGCAAAAAGCCGAAGCCGAAGACATTGCGTGGGTGCTGAAAACTTTCGGTGAAGAGCGCTTTGCTAAGCGCATTGCACGCGCGATTGTTGAGCGCAATCAGAGCGAGCCGATGACCCGCACCCGTGAGCTGGCTGAGCTGGTTGCGGCTGCTAGCCCAGTGAAAGAGAAGCACAAGCATCCGGCGACCCGTACCTTCCAAGCGATTCGTATCTATATCAATAGCGAATTGGAAGAGATTGAGCGTGCGCTGGATGCCTCGTTGACCATTTTAGCGCCGGGTGGCCGCTTATCCGTGATCAGCTTCCACTCGCTGGAAGACCGAATTGTGAAGCGCTTTATCCGTCGTCAGAGTAAAGGCCCTGAAATTCCTGATGGCCTGCCATTGACCGAAGCGCAGCTGGCCGGTGGGAAGAAAATGCTGACCATCGGTAAAGCGATTAAGCCGTCAGAGGAAGAGATTGAGCAAAATGCACGCTCGCGCAGCTCGGTATTGCGTGTGGCGGAACGGATGGCTGACTGATGAGCACCGAACGTCACTCACTGACTTCAATTATTGCGGAGGACTTGCTGCGGTTTGGCAAGATCCCGCTGTTGTTGCTGATCCTGGTGCTGCTCTCTGCGCTGGCGGTGGTGTTGAGTACTCACCGCACCCGCTTGCTGATTGTGGAGCGTGAGCACTTGATGTTAGAGCGGGATGCTCTGGATATTGAATGGCGTAACCTGATTCTGGAAGAAAATGCGCTCGGCGATCACAGCCGAGTAGAACGGATTGCCACCGAAAAACTGCAGATGCAGCGGGTTTCTCCGGCACAGGAAAAAATGGTTAAACAATAATGGCGAAACCGATCCGAACGTCGAAAAATAAACGCCCGGAAGAGAAGAACGATTCCAGTTTTATTCGCTGGCGCTATGTGCTGGTGGGTGGGGTGATGGCAATGGCGCTGGTCGGCCTGTTGCTGCGTGCGGCATGGATCCAAGTGGTCAATCCTGATCGCTTGATCCGCGAAGGGGATATGCGCTCTTTGCGGGTGCAGTCCGTCAGTACGCCGCGCGGCATGATCACGGATCGGGCTGGGCGTCCGCTGGCGGTGAGTGTGCCGGTGGATGCGGTGTGGGCCGATCCGAAAGAGATTGCCGATACCGCGTCACTGGAAAGACACGAACGCTGGAATGCGCTGGCCGATGCGGTTGGTATTCCACTGGATAAGTTAACTTCACGGGTAAAAAGCAACCCGAACTCCCGTTTTATCTATCTGGCACGCCAGATTAGCCCTTCTTTAGCGACTTACATTCGCGAACTGAAAATCCCCGGAATTTATCTTAAGCAGGAATCACGCCGTTTTTATCCGAGCGGTGAGGTGAGTGCGCACATCATTGGCTTTACCAATATCGATGGTAAGGGCATTGAAGGGGTAGAGAAGAGCTTTGATACCTGGCTGACCGGTGAGCCGGGTAAGCGGGTGGTGCGTAAAGACCGCTTTGGTCGTGTGGTCGAGAATATCTCGGCGGTGGAAAGCCGCGCCGCGCATGATTTGTCGCTCAGTATTGATGAGCGCTTGCAGGCGATGGCCTACCGTGAGCTGAAAAATGCGGTGACCTTCAACAAGGCTGAGTCCGGCTCTATCGTACTGTTAGATGTACAGACCGGTGAAGTGTTAGCGATGGCCAACTTGCCGTCATATAACCCGAATAACCGTGCCCAGATTGACAGCGCTCATTACCGTAACCGCGCGATCACCGATACTTTCGAGCCGGGCTCGACCGTGAAACCGTTAGTGGTGCTGACCGCGCTGGATCGCAAAGTGGTAAAAGAAAATGCGGTGCTCAACACCATGCCGTTTTACGTGAACGGCCATCGGGTGCGCGATACCGTGGTGTATCCAGAGTTGACGCTGACCGGCGTGCTGCAAAAATCCAGTAACGTGGGGGTATCCCACTTGGCGCTGGCGATGCCAGAAACCGCGCTGCCAGAAACGTACAGCAAGTTCGGTTTTGGCCAACCAACCAATCTGGGTTTGGTCGGGGAAAGTAGCGGCATGATGTTGCAGAAAAGCCGTTGGGCGGACATTGAACGCGCAACCTTCTCGTTTGGTTATGGTCTGATGGTAACGCCACTGCAACTGGCGCGCGCCTATGCCACCCTAGGCAGTTTCGGTGTGTATCGTCCGCTGTCGATCACCAAAGTGGATCCGCCAGTAGAAGGCACACGGGTGTTCTCAGAAGAGCTGACCCGTAAAGTGGTGCACATGATGGAAGCGGTGGCCTTGCCGGGCGGTGGTGGTCGTCGTGCGGCGGTGGATGGTTATCGCATCGCGGTGAAAACCGGTACGGCGAAAAAAATTGGTCCAAACGGCAAGTATGTCGATAAGTATATTGCCTATACCGCAGGGGTGGCTCCGGCCAGTAATCCGCGGTTAGCGCTGGTGGTGGTCATCAACGAACCACAGGCCGGCCAGTATTACGGTGGTGCGGTGTCTGCCCCGGTATTTTCCGCCATTATGGGCGGGGCACTGCGCATTCTGAACATCCAACCTGATGCTTTGCCGTCAGAAGATGAAGTTGTGCTTAATAGGAGTGGGAACGCCCGTGTCAACACATGATTTGCGCTCGTTGTTAGCGCCTTGGGTAAAAGATGCTCCGGCGCGAGCGTTACGGGAAATGACGCTAGACAGTCGTACGGCCGCGGCCGGCGATCTGTTTATTGCGGTTCTGGGACACAAGACCGATGGCCGTCGTTATATCGCGCAGGCCGTCGCGCAGGGTGTCGCGGCCGTGATTGCGGAAGCCGAAGGGGAAGCGTCAGACGGTTGTATCCGTGAAGTGCACGGCGTACCGGTGGTGTACTTAATCCAGCTTAACCGCAAGCTGTCGGCATTGGCCGGCCGCTTTTATCATCAGCCGAGCGAACAATTAAAATTAATCGGCATTACCGGCACCAATGGCAAAACCACCACCACGCAACTGGTAGCACAGTGGGCGCAATTGCTGGGTGAAACTGCGGCAGTGATGGGCACAGTGGGCAATGGCCTGCTGGGTAAGGTGATCCCCACCGAGAACACCACTGGCTCTGCGGTGGATGTGCAGCATGTGCTGTCGGATATCCGCGCGCAGGGTGCCACGGTAGCGGCGATGGAAGTCTCTTCCCACGGCTTGGTGCAAGACCGAGTAGCGGCGCTGCAATTTGCCGCAGCCGTGTTTACCAATCTTAGCCGCGATCACCTCGATTACCACGGCACCATGGAGAACTATGCCGAAGCCAAGTGGCGTTTGTTCTCCACTCACCAGTTTGGGCAGGCCATTATCAACGCCGATGATGCCATTGGCCGTGAGTGGTTAACGCGTCTGCCGCACGCGGTGGCGGTCAGCATGCAGCCGACATTGCCGCTGGCGTGGGATGGCCGTTTCCTGTGTGTCACCGAGGTGGCATATCACCCACAAGGCGCGCGTATTGCGTTTCGCTCAAGCTGGGGCGATGGACAAATTGACAGCCCACTGATGGGCGCGTTTAACGTGAGTAACCTGACGCTGGCATTAGCCACGTTACTGGCGTTGGACTATCCGCTGGCAGATTTGCTGCGTAGCGCCGCGCACCTGCAACCGGTCTGTGGTCGGATGGAAGTGTTCAGCGCGCCGGGCCGTCCAACCGTATTGGTGGACTACGCCCACACTCCAGATGCGTTGGAAAAAGCGCTGGAAGCGGCGCGCCTGCACTGCCATGGTCAGCTGTGGTGTGTGTTTGGCTGTGGTGGCGATCGAGACCGCGGTAAGCGTCCATTGATGGGCGCGCTGGCCGAGCAGTTGGCCGATCGCGTGGTGATCACCGATGACAATCCGCGCACTGAAGATCCGCAGGCGATCGTGGCCGATATTTTGGCCGGTCTGGTGGCCCCGGGCGTGGCGCAGGTGATTGCTGGTCGCGCCGAGGCGGTCACCGCCGCGGTGATGAATGCCGCGCCGAATGACGTCGTACTGCTGGCCGGTAAAGGTCATGAGGATTACCAAATTGTCGGTCAGCGCAAGCTGGACTACTCCGATCGTGAAACCGCAGCCCGTCTGCTAGGAGTGGTGGCATGATTGCCCTGTCGTTAGAACAATTGGCGCAGGTTGTCGGCGGTAAGCTGCTGGCCAGCGCACCAGAGGCGCAGCGCGCTATCGGTGAGGTGACTACCGATACGCGTAAAGTGACGGCCGGTGCGCTGTTTATCGCCCTGCGCGGTGAGCGCTTTGATGCCCATGATTTTGCCGCGCAAGCGCAAGAGCAGGGCGCGGCGGCATTGCTGGTTGAACGCGAGTTACCGCTGGCGGTCGCACAAATTGTGGTGGCTGATACCCGCTTGGCGTTAGGTCAGCTAGGCCATTGGGTACGCACTCAGTGCCGAGCGCGCGTGGTTGCCATGACCGGTTCATCGGGCAAAACCACCGTAAAAGAGATGACGGCAGCGATTTTGGCGCAGCGCGGTAACGTGCTGTATACCGCGGGTAACTTTAATAACGATATCGGTGTGCCACTGACACTGCTGCGCCTGACCAGCGAGCATGATTATGCGGTGATGGAATTGGGCGCTAACCATATCGGTGAAATTGCCTACACCACGGCACTGGTGCAACCCGAGGCTGCGCTGGTGAATAACGTGATGGCGGCGCATCTGGAGGGCTTTGGCTCACTGGCGGGCGTGCGGCAGGCGAAAGGCGAGATTTACCAAGGCTTGAGCGAGACAGGAACCGCAATCGTCAATCTGGATATCGATGAGCATCAGAGCTGGCAACCGGCGTTGCAGGGTAAAACCGTGCGTACCTGGTCGATGCGCCAGCCGGCGGATTACACCGCCAGCGACATTCGCTGTGCGCGTGGGCTGACGACCTTTACCTTGCACACCCCTGAGGGTGAGCAGGCGATCGCGCTGCCTTATCCGGGGCTGCACAATGTGTCTAATGCGTTAGCCGCTGCGGCGCTGAGTCTTGCTGTAGGCGCATCATTATCTGACGTGGCCGCGGGGTTAGCCTCGCTTCAGCCGGTGAAAGGGCGTTTATACCCATTGGCGCTAACACCATCGCTGTTGGTCTGGGATGATACCTACAACGCCAATGTCGGTTCAATGAAGGCGGGGATTGCGGTATTAGCGCAGCATGCAGGGCTGCGGATTTTGATTGCCGGTGATATGGGCGAGCTCGGTGATGAGAGCGCCGAATGTCATCAGGCGGTCGGTGACGCGGCGCGTGATGCCGGTATCGATCAGGTCTTCACTGTCGGCGTGCTGAGCCAAGCGATCAGTGCACCAAGTCAAGGGCAGCATTTCAGTGATAAAGCCGCGTTGCTGGCGGTATTGCTGCCGTATGTCGCTCAACAATTACAACAAGATGCCAATATCACCCTATTGGTGAAAGGTTCGCGCAGCGCAGCTATGGAAGATGTCGTGCGGGCGCTGCAGGAGACGTTTACATGTTAGTTTGGTTAGCGGAATTGCTGGTGAAGTATTACAGCGGATTCCATGTGTTTTCTTATCTTACCCTTCGTGCCATTGTCAGTTTGCTGACCGCCTTGGCCATTACCTTGTGGATGGGGCCGCACCTGATTGCGTGGCTGCAAAAATTGCAGATTGGCCAAGTGGTGCGTAATGACGGCCCGGAGTCGCATTTTAGTAAGCGCGGTACCCCGACCATGGGCGGTTTGATGATCCTGACCTCTATCAGCATTTCGGTGCTGCTGTGGGCCAATCTGAGCAACCCGTATGTGTGGTGTGTGCTGTTTGTCCTTCTGGGCTATGGTGCGGTAGGTTTTGTCGATGATTACCGCAAGGTAGTACGTAAGAACACCAAAGGGCTGATTGCTCGCTGGAAATACTTCTGGCAGTCGGTGATTGCGTTGATTGTGGCGTTTGCACTGTACGCGACTGGTAAAGATACCGCTGCTACTCAGCTGGTGGTGCCATTTTTCAAAGACATCATGCCGCAACTGGGCTTGCTGTACATCCTGCTGACTTACTTTGTGGTGGTGGGAACCAGTAACGCCGTTAACTTGACCGATGGTTTGGATGGCTTGGCTATCATGCCGACCGTATTCGTGGCCGCAGGTTTAGCGTTGGTGGCTTGGGCGACCGGTAACGTGAATTTTGCCGAATACCTGCATATCCCGTACATCCGACACAGTGGTGAGCTGGTGGTGGTATGTACCGCGATTGTGGGTGCCGGACTGGGCTTTTTGTGGTTCAACACCTACCCAGCCCAAGTTTTCATGGGCGATGTCGGTTCATTGGCGCTGGGCGGGGCGCTCGGGATCATCGCCGTGCTGCTGCGCCAAGAGTTCCTGCTGCTGATCATGGGCGGCGTGTTTGTGATGGAAACCTTGTCAGTTATTTTGCAAGTGGGCTCGTTCAAATTGCGTGGCCAGCGGATTTTCCGCATGGCGCCAATTCATCACCACTATGAACTGAAAGGCTGGCCGGAGCCGCGTGTGATCGTGCGCTTTTGGATCATCTCGCTGATGCTGGTTCTGATTGGACTGGCTACCTTGAAAATTCGCTAAGGATTGTCTGTCATGGCGTGCTATGCGGGTAAAAATATCGTCATTATCGGGCTGGGGAGTACCGGCCTGTCCTGCGTGGATTTTTTCATGCAACAGGGTGTAGTGCCGCGGGTGATGGATACCCGCAGCCAACCGGCGGGGCAAGATCGTTTGCCTGACGGCGTTGAGCTGCATACCGGCAGTTTGAACAGTGAGTGGCTGCTGGCCGCCGATCTGATTGTGGCCAGCCCAGGAATTGCGCTGGCGCGCCCTGAACTGCAAGCGGCGATCCGCGCCGGTGTGGAAGTGGTTGGCGATATCGAACTGTTCTGCCGCGATGCCTGTGCACCGATCGTAGCCATTACCGGCTCGAACGGTAAAAGTACTGTCACGAGCTTGGTGGGTGAGATGGCGCGCTGCGCCGGCTTGCGCGTCGGCGTGGGCGGTAATATCGGTATTCCGGCTCTGTCACTGCTGAATGATGACTATGACTTGTATGTGCTGGAGTTATCCAGTTTCCAGTTGGAAACGACCTCGAGCCTGCACGCCAAAGCGGCCACGGTGTTGAATGTCACCGAAGATCATATGGATCGCTATCAAGGTATGGACGACTACCGCGCGGCTAAATTGCGTGTCTATCAAGGCGCCAAGACGTGCGTGGTGAATGCCGAGGATCCGTTAACGCTGCCGCAGCAACCAACCGCAGAAGTCGTCAGCTTTGCGCCGTCGCACGGCGATTACTGTCTGGGTGAGCATTTGGGTGAGACCTGGCTGATTGCCGGCGGTTTCCCGGTCATGCCGGTGGCGCGTATGAAGCTGGTTGGCCGTCATAACCAGGCCAACGCCTTGGCGGCGCTGGCGCTTGCTGATGCCGCGGGTATTAGCCGTCATGGCTCTGTGTTGGCGCTGGAAAACTTTACTGGCTTGGATCATCGCTTCCAGTTGGCGCATGAGTCTGCCGGTGTGCGTTGGATTAATGACTCCAAAGCCACCAATGTAGGCAGTACTGAAGCGGCACTCAATGGCTTGCAAGTCGCTGGGCGTTTGTTCTTGCTGCTGGGCGGCGATGGTAAAGGCGCTGATTTCAGTTCACTACAACCGTTGCTGCAAGATAGCCATATCTACCTGTACTGCTTTGGCCGTGACGGCGCGCAATTGGCTGCGCTGAAAGAGGGCGCCGTGCTGACCGATACCATGGAGCAGGCGATGCGCCTGATTCAGCCGCAAGTGGCGGCGGGTGACATGGTTCTGCTGTCACCGGCATGTGCCAGTTTGGATCAGTTCAAAAACTTCGAAGTACGTGGTCATGAGTTTACCCGTCTGGCACGGGAGCTGGCGGGATGAGAGGCTTTAACCTGTTCGGTCGCCTCAGTAACTGGGTGACCGGAACATGGGAAAACGACGATCCGGGCGTGCAGCTGTATGACCGGACGCTGTTCTGGCTGGCGATTGGCTTGGCAGTGATCGGTTTTATCATGGTGACCTCGGCATCGATGCCGGTGGGGCAGCGCTTGGCTGACGACCCGTTTTTGTTCGCCAAACGTCATTTGCTGTATCTGGTATTAGCCTTCGGCTTGGCGCTGGTCACCTTGCGTATACCGATGAGTATGTGGCAGCAGCTGGGGGTACCACTCTTGCTGCTGTCGATTGCCATGCTGATCGTGGTACTGGGGGTGGGTAGCTCGGTTAACGGGGCATCGCGCTGGCTGGCGCTGGGTCCGATCCGTATTCAGCCGGCGGAGCTGACGAAGCTGTCGCTATTTTGTTACCTGTCTGGCTATCTGGTGCGTAAAGGCGATGAGGTGCGCGGTAGTCGTATCGGGTTCTTAAAACCGATGGGCGTGATGCTGCTGCTGGCCATGCTGCTGCTGTTACAGCCTGACTTAGGTACCGTGGTGGTGTTGTTCGTCACCACCCTCGGCATGCTGTTTTTGGCCGGTGCACCGCTGTGGCAGTTCATTGCCTTGATTATCACCGGCATCATGGCGGTGGTGGTGCTGATTTTGGCTGAGCCATACCGAATTCGACGCGTTACCTCCTTCCTCGACCCGTGGCAAGATCCGTATGGCAGTGGCTATCAGCTTAGTCAGTCATTGATGGCGTTTGGCCGCGGTGATTTTTGGGGACAGGGGCTCGGTAACTCGATTCAGAAGTTGGAGTACTTACCAGAAGCGCATACTGACTTTGTTTTTTCGATTATCGGCGAAGAACTCGGTTATGTCGGTGTGGTTCTCATCCTGTTAATGGTATTCTTGCTCGCTTTCCGTGCGTTGGCCATTGGCCGGCGTGCATTAGAAGCCGAACTGCGTTTTTCCGGCTTTTTGGCCTGTGCTATCGGGATCTGGTTTAGCTTTCAGGCGTTGGTTAACGTCGGGGCGGCCGCCGGTATGCTGCCGACCAAAGGGCTGACGCTGCCGTTGATCAGTTACGGCGGCTCCAGTTTGCTGATTATGTCCACCGCAGTGGTAATTTTATTGCGCATTGACCATGAGACTCGTCTGGCCAAGGCGCAGGCACATGTAAGAGGAAGCCGATGAAGGCGAAGCGTTTGCTGGTGATGGCCGGTGGTACTGGAGGACACGTGTTCCCGGGGCTGGCCGTAGCACATCAGCTGATGGAACAGGGTTGGCTGGTACGCTGGCTGGGCACGGCGGATCGTATGGAAGCGGATCTGGTGCCAAAACACGGCATCGAAATCGACTTTATCCAGATCTCCGGTTTACGCGGTAAAGGCTGGCGTGCTCAGTTGGGCGCGCCGCTGCGCATTTGGCGTGCGATTCGCCAAGCGCGCCAGATTATGCGCGATTACCAGCCGGATGTGGTGTTGGGCATGGGTGGTTATGTCTCTGGCCCTGGCGGCGTTGCCGCTTGGCTGCAAGGCATTCCGGTGGTACTGCATGAGCAAAATGCCATTGCCGGCCTGACTAACCGCTGGTTATCACGTATTGCCGCCAAAGTGCTGCAAGCCTTCCCGGGCGCGTTTGCCAAGGCCCCGGTGGTTGGCAATCCGGTACGCCAAGATGTGCTGGCGTTACCTGAGCCAGCGCAGCGTATGAAAGAGCGTAGCGGGCCGCTGCGCGTATTGGTTGTGGGTGGCAGTCAAGGGGCGCGTGTCTTAAACCGCACCCTGCCTGCGGTGGCCGCCGCGCTGGGTGACCAAATCACCTTGTGGCATCAAGTCGGCAAAGGTGCGTTACCGGAAGTGGAGCAGGCTTATCAGGCTGCGGGCGCTACCGGGCACAAGATCACTGAATTTATTGATGACATGGCAGATGCCTATCAGTGGGCGGATGTCGTCATTTGCCGCTCTGGTGCTCTGACCGTGTCTGAACTGGCCGCCGCTGGGGTTCCAGCGATTTTTGTTCCCTTCCAGCATAAAGACCGTCAGCAATACCTGAATGGTTTAACGCTGGAGAAGGCCGGAGCTGCTTACATTATTGAACAAGACCAGCTGACGGTGGAACGTCTGGAAGCGCAACTGTTGCTGTTAAACCGGCCGCAGTTACTGGCCATGGCGCAGCATGCGCGAGCCGCCGCGATTCCAGATGCAACTGATCGGGTTGCCGCTGTTATTCAAGCGCTGGCAGACAAGAGAACATGATGAACTCTATACAGACTCAAAAATTGGCGAAATTGCGCACCATGGTGCCGGAGATGCGCCGGGTGAGCCGCATTCACTTTGTCGGCATTGGTGGCGCAGGCATGGGCGGTATTGCCGAAGTCTTGGCCAATGAAGGCTACCAAATCAGTGGCTCGGATCTGGCGGAAAATGCCGTGACCGAACGTCTGCGTGCGCTTGGTGCCGAGATTTTCCTGCAGCACGCCGCGCAGAACGTAACCGATGCCAGTGTGGTGGTGGTATCAACCGCCATCAAAGCGGAGAACCCTGAGGTGATGGCGGCACGTGAAGCGCGTATTCCGGTGATCCGCCGTGCCGAGATGCTGGCCGAGCTGATGCGTTTTCGTCATGGCGTAGCCATTGCCGGTACCCACGGTAAAACCACTACTACCGCGTTGGTCTCCAGCATTTTTGCCGAAGCCGGTCGCGATCCGACCTTCGTCAATGGCGGTTTAGTGAAAGCCACTGGAACTAACGCGCGCTTAGGGGCAAGCCGTTATCTGATTGCGGAAGCGGATGAGAGCGATGCCTCTTTCTTGCATCTGCAGCCGATGGTGGCGGTGGTCACTAACATCGAAGCCGATCACATGGATACCTACAAAGGCAGCTTTGAGAATCTCAAGCAGACCTTTGTCGATTTCCTGCATAATTTGCCGTTTTACGGTCTGGCGGTGATGTGTATCGACGATCCGGTGGTACGCGAATTACTGCCATGTATTGGACGTCATGTCGTGACCTATGGCTTCAGTGATGACGCGGATGTGCAAATTTGTGACTATCGTCAACAAGGCGCACAGGGTCATTTCGTTATCTGCCGTAAGGGTTATGCGCCGTTACAGGTTAAACTTAATATGCCGGGTCGTCATAACGCCCTGAATGCCGCCGCGGCGATTGCCGTTGCGAGCGAAGATGGCATCGAAGATCTGGCGATTGTTCGCGCACTTGAAAGTTTTCAGGGAACAGGCCGTCGTTTCGACTGTCTAGGTGAGTTCAAGGTAGGCGATGGTGACGTGATGCTGGTGGATGACTATGGTCACCATCCAAGCGAAGTGGATGTCACCATCAAAGCCGCCCGTGCCGGTTGGGCCGATCGTCGTCTGGTGATGATTTTCCAACCGCACCGCTACACGCGGACACGTGATTTGTACGAAGATTTTGCCAGTGTACTGTCACAGGTTGACGTATTACTGATGCTGGATGTCTATGCCGCCGGAGAAAATCCGATCGAAGGGGCTGACAGCCGCGCATTATGTCGTACAATCCGCGCGCGGGGTCAGGTTGATCCGATTTTTGTACCGGAACAGTCACAGTTACCGACGATTTTAAGCCAGGTGCTCAAAGGCGGGGATCTGGTTTTGGCTCAGGGAGCCGGGGATATTGGCAAAGTGGCCCGTCAGTTAGCGGCCATGCGGTTACAGCCGCAACAAGTGCAAGAGGACAATCATGACTGAGAAAGTCGCAGTATTGCTGGGCGGAACCTCCGCGGAACGTGAAGTCTCCCTGAACTCAGGTGCTGCCGTTGTGGCAGGTCTGCGTGAAGCCGGCTTTGATGCTCATCCGATTGATACCCGGGAGATCAGCGTGGCTGATTTGCCGGTACAGGGATTTAGCCGCGCGTTTATCGCTCTGCACGGTCGCGGCGGTGAAGATGGCTCCATGCAGGGGATGCTGGAGCAAATAGGTTTGCCATACACCGGTAGCGGTGTGCTGGCTTCGGCGCTGGCGATGGACAAGATGCGTACCAAGCTGATCTGGCAAGCGCTGGGCCTGCCGTTGGCCGCGTATGAAACTGTCACATTTGGCCAGTTGGAGGATGCGCGTCTCACCGCTATAATCGCGCGCCTTGGGCTGCCGCTGATGGTCAAACCCTCGCTGGAAGGCTCCAGTGTAGGCATGAGCAAAGTGACCCGCGCCGAAGAGTTGCGTCCGGCGCTGGAAAAAGCGTTTGAGCATGACAGCACCGTGTTGGTTGAGCAGTGGCTGAGCGGTCCTGAGTATACTGTTGCGATTGTCGGCGATCAGGTGTTGCCATCCATCCGTATTCAAGCCGCCGGCACCTTTTATGACTATCAGGCCAAATACCTGTCCGATGAGACCGGCTATTTCTGCCCGAGCGGTCTGAATGCCGAGCAAGAGCAACACATCGCGGCACTGGCGAAAACCGCCTATGACGCACTGGGTTGCCGTGGCTGGGGCCGTGTGGATGTGATGATGGATGGTCAGGGCGAATTCAAACTGCTGGAAGTGAATACCGCACCGGGCATGACCAGTCACAGCTTAGTGCCGATGGCAGCACGTCAGGCTGGGATGAGCTTTTCGCAATTAGTGGCTAAAATTATCGGACTGGCTGTCTAATATGGCGCAGGCTTCCATTATTTCGCGGACACCAGAGGCGGCGCAGCGGCGTCGCTCTTCACAGCGAACCGTCGCCTCGTTTTTGGGTGGTTTGTTGTTCTTTCTGCTGGTAGCCGGGTATGGTGCGAAGGGATTGTGGTCAGCCATTGATTGGTTACAAGACGGCCAGCGGTTACCGCTGTCACGGTTGGTGATCACCGGACAGCGTGAGTTTACCACCGACGATGATATCCGGCGCGCCATCTTATCCATGGGGCCGCTGGGCAGCTTTATGACGCAGGATGCGCGTAGCATCCAACAGCAATTGATGCTGATGCCGTGGATCTCGCAGGTGTCAGTACGTAAAGAATGGCCAGATGTTTTGCGGATTAATCTGGCCGAATATGTACCGGTTGCACGCTGGAATGATATGCAATTGGTTGATAATCAAGGTAAATCATTCAGCGCTCCGTTAGACCGTATGGCCAGCCGGCAATTGCCGCTGTTATATGGGCCGGAAGGCTCTGAAAAAGAAGTGTTGGATGCGTGGCACAGCATGGAAAAGCTCATGCAAGAGAACGGATTTCACCTTACAATGCTGGCATTGAGTCCGCGCCATTCCTGGCAGGCCGGGCTGGATGGCGATATCCGGCTGGAGCTAGGACGAGGCAACCGGATGGAGCGCCTTAAGCGGTTTATTGAGCTTTATCCGCTGCTGCAACAGCAAACGGATAAACGGATCAGTTATGTTGATTTGCGTTACGACACCGGTCTTGCGGTAGGTTGGGCACCGTTATTGGTGCCGGCACCGGCGCAGGGCGGTAAAGCAAATCCGGTAACAACAAATCAAGCGAATACTAAGTCAGGTTAAAAAATGACCAAGGCGACGGACAGAAAACTGGTTGTTGGATTAGAGATCGGGACCTTTAAAGTCTCTGCCCTTGTGGGAGAGGTACTTCCTGATGGAATGCTGAATATTATCGGTGTAGGCAGCAGCACATCACGCGGTATGGATAAAGGCGGCGTAAACGACCTTGAGTCTGTCGTAAAGTCCGTACAACGTGCGGTGGATCAGGCTGAACTGATGGCGGATTGTCAGATATCTTCTGTCTATCTGGCTCTATCAGGAAAGCATATTAGCTGCCAGAATGAAATGGGGATTGTCCCGATTTCTGATGAAGAAGTTTCGCAGGACGATGTGGATAATGTTATTCACACAGCGAAATCGGTAAAAACTAAGGAAGAGCACCGCATCCTGCATGTTATTCCTCAAGAGTATGCCATAGATTATCAGGAAGGGATTAAAAACCCAGTTGGGCTGTCCGGTGTGCGGATGCAGGCCAAGGTTCACCTGATCACCTGCCATAACGATATGGCAAAGAATATTGTCAAAGCCGTAGAGCGCTGTGGCCTGAAAGTTGACCAGCTAATTTTTGCCGGTCTGGCTTCCAGCTATGCGGTGTTGACCGAAGATGAACGCGAGTTGGGTGTGTGTGTGGTTGATATCGGTGGTGGCACCATGGATATCGCTGTCTACACCGGCGGTGCGCTGCGTCATACCAAAGTTATTCCGTATGCGGGTAACGTGGTCACCAGCGATATCGCTTACGCGTTTGGTACTCCGCCGACGGATGCCGAAGCCATTAAAGTGCGTTATGGCTGCGCGCTCGGTTCGTTGGTTAGCCGAGAAGAAACGGTGGAAGTGCCGAGCGTGGGTGGTCGTCCACCACGCAGCCTACAGCGCCAAACATTGGCCGAAGTGATTGAGCCTCGGTATTCCGAGTTGCTGAATTTGGTCAATGAAGAGTTGCAAGAGTTACAAGAACAGCTTCGGCAGCAGGGGGTTAAACACCACTTGGCGGCCGGTATTGTACTAACCGGCGGTGCAGCGCAGATGGAAGGGCTGGCTGAATGTGCAGAGCGTGTATTTCATACACAGGTCCGGATTGGACAGCCGTTAAACTTAACCGGTTTAACGGACTATGCACAGGCTCCTTACTACTCAACGGTAGTGGGATTGCTGCACTACGGCAAAGAATCACAAATGAATGAGGAAGCCGAGACTGAAAAACAACGCTCAGTCGGCGGCATGCTAAAGCGCCTCAATGGTTGGCTGAAACGGGAATTCTGATTTAGACCTGCTGCGGACAGGCACAAAACGGAGAGGGTTATGTTTGAACCAATGGCAATGATTAATGATGCGGTGATAAAGGTCATCGGCGTCGGTGGCGGCGGTGGTAACGCCGTCGAGCACATGGTGCGTGAAAATATCGAAGGTGTTGAGTTCTTTGCGGTCAACACCGACGCACAGGCCCTGCGTAAAACCGCAGTAGGCCAAACTATCCAGATTGGTGGCGGGATCACCAAAGGTCTGGGCGCTGGGGCTAACCCAGAAGTCGGTCGCGGCGCGGCGGAAGAAGATCGTGAAGCACTGCGCAATGCGCTGGAAGGCTCCGATATGGTCTTTATCGCAGCCGGTATGGGCGGCGGTACCGGTACTGGTGCGGCGCCAGTGGTGGCAGAGCTGGCCAAAGAGCTGGGCATTTTGACCGTAGCGGTGGTGACTAAGCCATTTAGCTTTGAAGGCAAAAAGCGTATGGCCTTTGCCGACCAAGGGATCACCGAGCTGTCTAAGCACGTTGACTCCTTGATCACGATTCCAAACGACAAGCTGCTGAAAGTGCTGGGGCGCGGTATTTCGCTGCTGGATGCATTTGGTGCGGCTAACGACGTACTGAAAGGTGCGGTGCAGGGTATTGCCGAGCTGATCACCCGTCCGGGTCTGATGAACGTTGACTTTGCTGACGTGCGTACCGTGATGTCCGAAATGGGTTATGCCATGATGGGCTCCGGTGTGGCTTCCGGTGAAGATCGTGCAGAAGAAGCCGCTGAGATGGCAATTTCCAGCCCACTGCTGGAAGACATCGACTTGGCTGGCGCGCGTGGTGTGCTGGTTAACATCACCGCGGGCTTTGACCTGCGTCTGGACGAGTTTGAGACGGTCGGTAATACCATCCGTGCGTTTGCTTCTGACAACGCGACTGTGGTGATCGGTACCTCTTTGGATCCGGATATGGCCGACGAGCTGCGTGTGACCGTGGTGGCGACCGGTATCGGTGTTGAGCGTAAGCCTGACATCACTCTGGTGAGCAACAAGCATAACCCTCAGCATCAGCACCAACAAACGATGCAAGACCGTTATGCGGCACACAACATGACGCCAATCCAGCAGGAACCAAAACCAGCCAAAGTGGTCAATGAACCTGTGGCGGCGGTGCAGCCAGCGAAAGAGCCAGACTATTTGGACATTCCGGCCTTCCTGCGCAAGCAAGCCGATTAAGAAAGCAACAATTTGGAATCTCCGTCACTTGTGTTAACATGTCTGACTACTAAGTTGTAAGACTTTTATACCGAAAGCGAATACGCCCGGATAAGAGTAGAGTTAGTAGTCAGATGACATGAGTTTGTTACGCAGACGAGATAGACAAGATGATCAAACAACGGACCTTAAAACGCAGTATTGAAGCTACCGGGCTCGGTTTACATACCGGCCGTAAGGTAACGCTGACCCTGCGCCCGGCACCGGCCAACACCGGGGTCATCTATCGTCGCACTGACTTGAATCCTCCGGTTGATTTTCCGGCTGATGCGAAATCCGTGCGTGATACCATGCTCTGTACGTGTCTGGTCAACGACGATGATGTGCGGATCTCTACCGTTGAGCACTTAAATGCGGCTCTGGCGGGTCTGGGTATCGATAACATCATCATTGATGTGGATGCGCCTGAAATCCCAATTATGGATGGTAGCGCCAGCCCATTCGTGTACCTGCTGTTAGATGCTGGTATCGAAGAGCTGAATGTCGCCAAGAAATTCGTGCGCATCAAAGAAACCGTGCGCGTGGAAGACGGTGACAAGTGGGCGGAGTTTGTGCCATTCAACGGATTTAAGATCGACTTCACCATCGACTTTAATCATCCGGCGATCGATGCGGGTGCTCAACGTTATCGTCTGGATTTCTCTGCCGATAACTTTATCAGCCAAATCAGCCGTGCACGTACCTTTGGCTTTATGCGGGATATCGAATACCTGCAATCCAAGGGCCTGTGCTTAGGTGGCAGCTTCAACTGCGCCATCGTGCTAGATGAGTATCGCGTGCTGAACGAAGATGGCTTGCGTTACGATGACGAGTTTGTGAAACACAAGATCCTCGACTCAATCGGCGATCTGTACATGTGTGGTCACACCATCATCGGTGAATTCCGGGCTTATAAATCCGGTCACGCACTGAACAACAAGCTGTTGCAGGCGATGCTGGCGAAAGAAAGCGCATGGGAATATGTGACCTTCGCAAACGAAGCGCAAGTTCCAGTGACTTTTGCTGCACCATCACTGGTTTACGCATAAACGTAGGCTAGTTAGCGACCGGTTATTTAGCAACAAGTTGTTCGGCAACAAAGTTATTCAACGAGTAGTACCCAGCAGTGCCATCGGGTGCAACGCTCAGCGGCGTGAGCCGTTATTCTTGGTCTGCACTGGTCTCCTCTCCGGCCAGTGCAGCCAGTTTCTCCAGTTTTTCCCGCAATGCTTTTGGACTGTGACTGGCTAGCACACGCAGATGCTCGGCAGTTTGCGGACTGATTGTTCTTTTTTTATCCGTCTGGTAGTGACTTTGTGCAGTCTCCCGCACAGATGTGGCGGAAACTGCCAGCGCGGGATTGATTCGATGTTCAATTGTTACTAACGTTGGCAGGGTATTTTGGCGCAATGCGCTGATTAATGCCGGTGTTTGATAGCGTAAACGTAAAGCAAAGCTGGCATTTGCGATTTCAAGGATTAAAATGCCTTGGCGGAAGTTAGCAACTCGACAATGTGGTTGCAGTTCGCGCGGCAGCAAGGCACGTACTGCCTGATTGAGCTGCAACAATGCTGTGGCCCGTTGTTGTACATTGTGCAACTGGGAATCGCCGAGCAAAGTATCAATGGATTGTGGCCGGTGATCACGCATAGTAAATAATACCGTACAGGTTAGATTCCGTTGAAATTCCGGGTAGTGTTGTGAATAACAGGCCCGCAGACTAGAGACAGGGTGAATGTCGATTCTGATTCGTTGTGTACAATTTGGCCGTCGCCATCTGTGGCCGCACCTATTATTAGGTGTGGTAGCCGCGGGTGTCAGCTCTGCCAGTACAGTAAACGAAGCTCGCCCTGAGAGTCCAGCGAATCCAGCCATCAGCCGCAGTGCGCAACCGGCACTGGCCAATAGCGCGATGCGTCTGCGCAATGAATTAATTGCACCCTCTACGCCACACGTTGCGCTGCGTGTGTCTATTACACAACCGGAGCAGGCCAGCGTTCAAGACTGGCGTCCTGTGTCTGGCTTTTTTGCCCGCTTAGCTAAGATTTTAGCACCCCATACCCCACACGCTGGCCCGTATGCTGGCGTTTGGTGGCCCGAGGCGGCCACCGAGCTTAACGTTGAGCCTGAGTTGGTGCTGGATACGCCACCTCTGCTACAACCTACGTATAGCGTCTTACTCTCTGCGGCGTTGCGCCTTGCGCAGCCTTGGCCGCATCTTGATCCGCAGCGGGATGTGATCCCGACTGCGTTCACCGCTTATCTGCCGTCACGCTGGTTAGCACAAGTTCAGGGGATCCGCGCCGGCCCGTTGCGTTTGGCGTAAAGGCACGCGGCCCGCGCCGCACTGTCGCCACATACCTAGCGGGATGTTTGGTTTATGCCGGATGCACCGGAAAGCCACGGATTGACTCTGAATAAAGATGTAACCTGTTATGTTGACTAAAGTTCTGACTAAAATTTTTGGTAGCCGCAACGAACGTACTCTGCGCCGTCTGCGTAAAGTGGTTCAGCAGATTAACGCACTGGAAGAAAGCTTTGCTGCGCTCAGCGATGACGAGCTGAAAGCGAAAACCCCGGAGTTTCGTGCGCGCCTCGAGAAAGGCGAAGCGCTGGACTCGTTGATCCCAGAAACCTTTGCCACCGTACGTGAAGCCAGTAAGCGGGTCTTCGGTATGCGTCACTTTGACGTCCAGATGATCGGCGGTATGGTGCTCAATGGCCGTAACGTGGCAGAGATGCGTACCGGTGAAGGTAAAACCCTGACCGCGACCCTGCCTGCGTACCTGAACGCGCTGACTGGCCGTGGCGTGCACGTGATCACCGTGAACGACTACTTGGCCCGTCGTGACGCCGAAACCAACCGTCCGCTGTTTGAGTTCTTGGGCCTGACGGTCGGCATTAACCTGCCGGGCATGCCGGCACCGGCGAAGCGTGAAGCGTACGCAGCTGACATCACCTACGGTACCAACAACGAATTCGGTTTTGACTACCTGCGTGACAACATGGCGTTCAGTCCGGAAGAGCGCGTACAGCGTCCGCTGTACTATGCGATTGTCGATGAAGTGGACTCCATTTTGATCGATGAAGCGCGTACGCCGCTGATCATCTCCGGTCCAGCGGAAGACAGCTCTGAGCTGTACATCAAGGTCAACAAGCTGATCCCGCGTCTGGTACAGCAGGAAAAAGAAGACAGCGAAGAGTTCCAAGGCGACGGCGATTTCAGCGTAGACGAAAAAGCGCGTCAAGCGCACCTAACCGAACGCGGTCAGGTGAAAGTCGAAGAGCTGATGATTGAAGCTAAGCTGATGAAAGAGGGCGATTCCCTGTATTCACCGGCCAATATCTCGTTGCTGCATCACATCAACGCCGCTTTGCGTGCGCACGCGCTGTTTGAACGCGATGTCGATTACATCGTGAAAGATGGCGAAGTGGTGATCGTCGATGAGCACACCGGCCGTACCATGCCGGGCCGTCGTTGGTCCGATGGTCTGCATCAGGCGGTTGAAGCCAAAGAAGGCGTGCAGATCCAAAACGAAAACCAGACACTGGCCTCGATCACCTTCCAGAACTACTTCCGTCTGTACGAGAAGCTGGGCGGGATGACCGGTACGGCAGATACCGAAGCGTTCGAATTCCAACAGATTTATCATCTGGACACCGTGGTTATCCCAACCAACCGTCCGATGGTGCGTAAGGACATGGCCGATCTGGTGTACATGACCGAGCGCGAAAAATTCAATGCCATCATCGATGACATCAAAGCGCAAGTAGCGGCTGGGCGTCCAACGCTGGTTGGTACAGTGTCGATTGAAAAATCAGAAGAGCTGTCTAAGGCGCTGAAAAAAGCGGGCATTCCACACCAAGTACTGAACGCCAAGTTCCACGCCTCAGAAGCGGATATCGTGGCACAAGCCGGTAAGCCGGGTGCGGTAACCATCGCCACTAACATGGCCGGTCGTGGTACCGATATTCTGCTGGGCGGTAGCTGGAAGGCCGACGCTGCGGCGCTGGAAAATCCAACTGACGAGCAAATCGCTGCGCTGAAAGCCCGTTGGGATGAGCTGCATGAGCAAGTCATCGCCGCCGGTGGTTTGCATATTATTGGTACTGAGCGCCATGAATCTCGCCGTATCGATAACCAGCTGCGTGGCCGTTCTGGTCGTCAGGGTGACCCGGGTTCTTCCCGTTTCTACCTGTCGATGGAAGACAGCTTGATGCGTATTTTTGCCTCGGATCGCGTCAGCAACATGATGAAGAAATTGGGCATGCAAGAAGGTGAAGCCATCGAGCACCCATGGGTCAGCAAGGCGATTGAAAACGCTCAGCGTAAAGTGGAAGCACGTAACTTCGATATCCGTAAGCAGCTGCTGGAATTCGATGACGTGGCTAACGACCAGCGTAAGGCGATTTACGAACAGCGTAACGAGCTGCTGGATGCGCAAGAGATCGGGGCATCCATTGAAGGGATCCGCGCTGACGTATTTAACGCGGTGATTGACGAGTACATTCCACCACAATCTCTGGAAGAGATGTGGGATGTTGCAGGTCTGGAAAACCGTCTGGCGAATGACTTTGACCTGCATCTGCCAATTGCGAAATGGCTGGATGAAGACAACAACCTGCACGAAGAAACTCTGCGTGAGCAGGTGATTGCCGAGGCCGAAAAGCAGTATCGCTTGAAAGAAGAAGTGGTCGGCGAGCCAATGATGCGCCATTTCGAAAAAGGGGTGATGCTGCAAACGCTGGATACCTTGTGGAAAGAGCACTTGGCGGCGATGGATTACCTGCGTCAGGGTATTCACCTGCGTGGTTATGCGCAGAAGAACCCGAAACAGGAATACAAGCGCGAATCGTTTGAGATGTTCACTGATATGCTGGAAAACCTGAAGCTGGATGTGATCAGCACCTTGAGTAAGGTGCGTGTGCGCATGCCAGAAGAGGTTGAGCAGGTGGAAGCGCAGCGCCGCGCTGAAGCGGAGCGTATCGCCCAAAAGCAAAAGTACAGCCATGACGAGGCGGATGAGCAAGGTGAAACCGGTGGTACCGTCGTACGCGGTGAGCGTAAGGTCGGCCGTAATGAACCATGCCCATGTGGCTCGGGTAAAAAATACAAACAGTGTCACGGCGTGTTGCAAGGCTAAGCCGGACAGGATACAAAAAGGGCATTACGGCAGTAATGCCCTTTTTTGTGGCTGTACTTTGATGACCAGTATTTTATGGCCAGTATTTTTAAGACAGTTCTAGCGGAGGCAGAGTGAAAAAACGGGTTCAGGTTGCCGTGGGAATTATTCGTAATGCGCAGCGGGAAGTGTTTTTGACCCAGCGTGGCGCAGATTCTCATCTGGCAGGCTTTTGGGAGTTTCCGGGCGGTAAGATTGAAGCGGGTGAGTGTGCCGAAGATGCGCTACGGCGCGAGCTGGATGAAGAGATTGGCATTGAGGTGCAAGAGGCGCGTTTGCTCGATAGCCTGAGCTTCGAGTTTGCCGATCGGCATGTGCACTTGTACTTTTTCCTGATTGAACGCTATCAGGGCCAGCCGTATGGCCGCGAAGGGCAGCATTCGGCATGGGTGCCTCAGCATACCTTAACGCCCGAGATGTTTCCGGAGGCTAATGCGCCAGTGATCCGTACTCTGCTGGAGCAGGCTCGCGTCGAAGCTCAAGCTCAAGCGCCTTTGCGTGCCGAATAAGCGGTCAAGCAACAGTAACGCAATGATAAAACAGTGATAAAACCGCGATAAAAAACCGGCCAAGGGGCCGGTTGTGTACATTATTCTTGTTCGCTCCAGCTTTCGCCGTCAGACAGATCGTCAGGGCCAGGAATGCGTTTTTCCTCATCGGCCCATTCGCCCAGATCGATTAACTGACAGCGCTTGCTGCAAAACGGACGGAACGCAGATGCCGCGCTCCACTCGACATCCTGTCCGCATGTAGGACAGGCAACTACCAAAGGTTTGCTCATTATCAGGCTCTCTCGTCAGACCGGACAGGCGATATATACCCTTTCTACATGAAGCTACAGCGGTGTTGGCTACGTTCGCTCACCCCAATCACATCGTTTGCCTATGCGCATGGGGATTCACTCACTTGCCGCCTAGCTGCAACTTCACGTTGTTTGGCTATAACGTTCGGCTGTCCGAGTATTATCAGCAGCAGGCCAGTTCAAAGGCTAACTGGGCCGGTACTTCACCGTGTTCACTGTCGAGTGGCAGGAAGCGGATCGCATAGCGGCTCTTATGGCCGGAGACTTGCGGGTACACCATATCATCGAGCTGCAGCCGCAGACGCAGCATTTCCGCATCGCCACCGTTGTCTTGGAAAAAGCCGCCATTCGCCGCGCACGGGTGAAATGGCGCAATTTGCCGTACTAACGTCAGCACCATCCGCAGTGCATTACGCAGTGGCGACAAGGTTTCCATCCACACCAAAGCTTGGCGTGCTTGCTCGCTGTGCGGCAGATGCAGCCACAGGTGCAAGGTCGGCAGATCAAAGCTGCAGCAGCCGCCGGGAATACTCAGGCGCTGGCGAATAGGGCTGATGAAGCGGTCTTCGCGTAGCGCTTGACCCAAACGTGGCGCGGCCAGCAAATCGCTGTAGTGCTGTTTGAGCTGGGCGCGCAAATCTTGCAGCAGGCTTAAATCAACACCCGGTGAATCAATAAATTGGGCCAGTTTCTGCTGTTGGCGCTCCAGATCCTTTAACAGATCGGTGCGCACTTCTCCGCGATCTAATACTTCCAACAGATCGGCAATGGTACGGAAAAAAACCATCGCCTGCGCGGTATCGCTCAGGTGCTGGTTATCATCCAGCTGTTGCAGCAGATATTCAATGCGTAACCAGGCTCGCATCTTCTCATTCAGGGGATGTTCAAAAATCACTGAACGGGTTGAGTCATTCATCATGGGTCTGATTCATCGAAAAGAGAGTATTACGATAACAGAATATAGGCACGGCGAAAGGGCAAATTATCTCCACTCCTTTAGCCGGCTGTATTGCTGCAAATATGGGGGAAGTTTAAAACCAATTGTGAGCGGAGGGTATTGTTTTATGCATTCCCATTATCTTGCCGCTCTTGCTGTGCGCTATAAGCTGAACTATGTACTAAATAATTGAGAGCGGCGTGTTAGAAGGAAATATTAAGCGGGCAAACTCACGCGCGGATCATCGCTATTTAAACCAGCCGTGATGATGGGGAGGGATATTGTTTTTGTCTGTATAGGTAGTCTGTACTCGAGTGTCAGTGCATACGCGCCAGTTAATACCCCTCCGTGAGCACGGGTCAGGTACGTTTAGCGGCGGCTAGCTGTAGATAGTGTTGATGCAGGCGTGCGACTTGCGCACTGAGTTGGCTCGGGTCGCCATCGTTATTGATCACATCATCCGCTACCGCCAGACGCTGTTCGCGTGTGGCTTGTGCTCGCAGAATTTGCTCAACTTGTGCGATAGGGACCTGATCGCGGTGATGAGTTCGCTGGATCTGCGTTTGTGGGCTGACATCCACCACCAATACGCGATCGGCTTCGGTATAGAGTTGATTTTCGACTAACAGCGGTACTACCCACAACACATATTCGGAGCGTGCGGCGGCCAGTGCTTGACGCATTGCCTGACCTATTAACGGATGCAACAGTGCATTCAGCCACTGCTTTTCCTCTGGCTTAGCAAAAATACGCGCACGCAGCGCGGCGCGATCCAACGCGCCGTCACTTTGCAGCACATCGGTACCAAAATGGGCGCGGATCGCGGCCAGCGCCGGCGTTCCCGGCTCGACAACGTGGCGGGCAATCACATCGGCATCCACTTGCTCAATACCGTATGGGGTAAACAAATTGGCGACAGTACTTTTGCCACTGCCAATCCCACCGGTAATGGCGACCACATAGCTCACATTAATATCCCATCAGTGCAAAATAGTGAGCGTATATGGTGTCACTAAACAGCAGGCTGATCCAGCCACCCAAGGCCAGCCATGGGCCAAATGGGATAGCCTGCTGCGTCTTACGCGCAATCACGGCATATACCAGCCCACACACCGAGGCGAGCAGGGCAATCAGCAGCAGTTGGGTCGGGCCACTCCAGGCGCATAGCGCGGCCATCAAGACAAAATCACCGCGCCCCATGCCTTCTTTGCCGGTCAGCAATTTGAATATCCAAAACAGGCTCCACAGGCTCAAATAGCCCACCGCGGCGCCCAATACCGCATCATGCAGGGATAACAGCGAGTAACCACCCCATGCCAGTAATAAACCGGCCCATAACAGCGGTTGGGTGAGGCTGTCGGGCAACCACATTCTATCTAAGTCAATCATGCTGGCGGTGATCAGCACCGCACCAAACAGCGCACATGCGACGCTCCAGATCTGTAACCCCCACAGCGCGACAGGCAGAGCAAAAACCAGTGCGGTGAGCAGTTCGATGGCCGGATAGCGTTTACTGATCGGAGCCTGACAATGACGGCAACGACCGCGCAGCGCCAGCCACGACAGCACAGGCAGGTTATCAAACCAGCGCACCGGATGTTGGCAGTGTGGGCAGTGAGATCCGGGCAGGATCAAATCAAAGCGCGGTGCATCGGCCGGTGGAGTGAGTTCGGGGAATTGTTCGGCACATTCAAGGTGCCAGCGCCGCTCCAACATCTGTGGATAGCGGTAGATCACGACATTGAGAAAGCTGCCGATCAGCAAGCCAAAGAGCGCCGCAAAGGCAATGAGCAGGGTTCCGTCCAATGGATAATCCAGACTGTCTGTCACTGACAGGAATTTGAATAAATTTTATCGATTTTACAGGAAAAAAAAGAAAAATCGCAGTCTTGCCGAACGCTGAGTATCGCGTATGATGTGGTATTGGAGTGTCCGCTCCACGTACCATGCGAAACACAGTAGCAAAACTGCAATTTATTGCATGGTGATTATTGTCCGATAATCACAGCAATATAACGACTATCTCCGACTGCCTGAGGATCGGCTAAAATCTGCAGCGGCCGGAAATACAGAAGAAAAGGATTACTTATTTAATGCGTATCGAAGAAGACCTGAAGCTTGGCTTCAAAGATGTTCTGATCCGTCCGAAGCGCTCTACATTGAAGAGCCGTTCAGAGGTTACATTGGATCGGAATTTTACGTTCAAGCATGCGGGTTGTCAATGGTCTGGCGTACCTATTATCGCCGCCAATATGGATACCGTAGGCACCTTCGGCATTGCTGCTGCGCTGGCGGGCTTTGAAATGCTCACCGCAGTCCACAAACACTACACCACCGCGCAGTGGGCCGCCTTTGTGGCTGCACAGCCGGCTGAGGTGTTGAAGTATGTGATGGTGTCGAGTGGTACCTCCGATCAAGACTTCATCAAACTGCAAGAAGTGCTGGCGCTGAGCGAAGCATTGAACTTCATTTGTATCGATGTGGCTAACGGTTACTCCGAGCATTTCGTGGCGTATGTGCAAAAAGTGCGTGCAGCGTTCCCGAACAAGGTGATTTGTGCCGGTAACGTGGTCACAGGTGAGATGGTCGAAGAGTTGATCCTCTCCGGTGCGGACATCGTGAAAGTGGGCATTGGCCCAGGTTCGGTGTGCACCACGCGCGTGAAAACCGGTGTCGGCTATCCACAGCTGTCGGCCGTGATTGAGTGTGCGGATGCCGCGCACGGTCTGGGTGGCCAGATTGTCAGCGATGGCGGCTGTACTTGCCCGGGTGATGTGGCGAAAGCCTTCGGTGGCGGCGCAGATTTTGTCATGCTGGGCGGCATGCTGGCGGCGCACCAAGAGTGTGAAGGACGCTTGCTGGAGCAAGATGGTCAGACATTCATGCAGTTTTACGGCATGAGTTCCGATACCGCAATGAACCGCCATGTTGGTGGCGTAGCGCAATACCGCGCCTCAGAAGGTAAAACTGTTCTGCTGCCATTCCGTGGTCCGGTGGAAAATACTGTGCGTGATGTGTTGGGCGGCCTGCGTTCGGCCTGTACCTATGTGGGGGCAGCCCGCTTAAAAGAGCTGACCAAACGCACCACTTTTATCCGTGTGGCTGAGCAGGAAAACCGTGTATTTAACGGTTAATCTCTCAACATAAGATAGTAAAAAATCCCGCGTATCCTTAGGAGCGCGGGATTTTTTTATCCCTGTGATGCGTGATGAGCGATGTAGGTGCGCCGGTGTTGGCTATGCGTGTGTTATCGATGTGCTATCGCGATTGCTGAGCGATGCGGTAACTAAGTTGTACATGCTGTGGTTGAGTATGTTGTGACCAAGTATTGCTCGCAGTGGATCTTGCTAAGTGGTCGACTATGCTTAATGAGATTTTTACTTTTAAAGCGAGTGGCAGGTATGTTTACGAAAAAAGCAATAGCGTGTCTGATGGTTGTGGGCGGCCTGAGTATGAGTGCGCAAGCGATGGACTTGAGCAGTCCAACGGTGGAAAACGGTAAGACCTTACAAAATGCGCAGATCTTTAATGGTTGGGGTTGTACCGGTAAAAACGAATCACCCGCGCTGAAATGGAGTGATATCCCACAAGGCACTAAGAGTTTTGCCGTGACCATGTACGATCCGGATGCGCCGACTGGCAGTGGCTGGTGGCACTGGGTGATGGTCGATATTCCTGCGGATGTGCATAGTCTGCCAGAAAATGTTGGTATGAAAGACAGCAAAGATTTGCCGAAAGGGGCGATCCAGCTGCGTAATGATTTTGGCTATGACGGCTTTGGCGGTGCATGCCCTCCGGCAGGCGCTCAACCGCATAACTATCAGATCACCGTTTATGCGCTGAATGTGCCGAAACTGGATATTCCAGCCAACGCGTCACCGGCTTATGCGGGCTTTTTTATCCTGCAACACAAGATTGGTGAAGCGCGTTTGACTGCGCCGACGAATGCGCGTTAATCCTGCGGCCCTAAACAAACATCCACCCGTTAGGGTGGATGTGATGATGAAGATAGGGGGATTGCATGAGCGATTTATCCAATCACGCTGCCCATATTGAATATTGGCAAGTACATGGCAACCACCAGTGAGCCGACGATCCCGCCGATAATTACCATAATGAACGGCTCTAATAAGCTCGACAGTGCATCAACCATATCATCCACTTCTTGCTCGTAAATACTGGCGATTTTATCCAGCATCCCATCGAGCGAACCGGACTCTTCACCGATCATCACCATCTGCGTAGTGATAGCGGGGAACAGTTGCTGTTTTTGCATCGCCAAGTGAATGGGAATGCCTTGCTCCGCTTCTTTGCGTACCGCCAAAATGGCATTGCGGTAAACCAAATTACCGGAGGCGCCCGAGGCGGAAAGTAGGCCACTTAAGAGCGGCACACCGGCGGAGAAGGTCACCGACAGGGTACGCGAAAATCGGGCGACCGAAGCTTTGTGCAGCATTTCACCGATCACCGGCATTTTTAGCATCACGGCATCTTGCTTCATGCGCACTTTCTCGGAGCTGCGATAGGCACGGCGATAGAGATAAAAGGCCAGCACAATGCCGGCGGCGACATAGCCACCTTGTTCACGTAACAAGATAGAAAGATTGAGCACCATCTGAGTAAATGCCGGTAACTCAGAGCCAAAACCGTGATAAAGCTGTTCAAATTGCGGGATGACAAACAGCAGCATTAGCACAGAGACTCCGATGGCTACCAACATGACCATGGAGGGATAGAAGAGTGCTTTTTTGATTTTAGATTTCAACGCTTCCATTTTTTCGCGGTGGGTGGCGATCCTGTCCATCACCAGATCCAAGCGGCCGGTGACTTCACCGGTACTGACTAGATCGCAAAAGAGATCATCAAAGATCAGCGGATATTTACGCAGTGATTGCGAAATAGGGGTACCGCTTTCGACATCGGCGGCGATCCCGTTGATCAAACGGCGCATACTGGGTTTAGCATGGCTTTCGCCAATTAAACGCAGTGCCTGTAGCACCGGAACGCCAGCAAACAGCATGGTGGAAAGTTGCCGACTGAAAAAGGCAATATCCGAGGGCTTTATGCGGTCTTTGAGCTTGGCAAATACCGATTGTGAGACTTTCTTCGCTTCAATGCGGCTAAAGCCACGGCTCATCAGGATCACTTTTAGCTCATCCAATGAGCTGGCATCTAATTCGCCTGACGTCTCTTGGCCCTGCCGATTTACGGCCTTCCATTTATAGGCATATTGCTTGCGAACTTTCGGCTGAGTCAGTGCAGACATCTTACACTCCTGTTACGCGCTCGATTTCTTCCAATGAGGTGATCCCCTCAACCACTTTGGCACAGCCGGCTTGACGCAAGGTCAGCATGCCCTGTTGGCAGGCAATAGCGGTGAGCTCAGGGGCGTGAGCGCCGCGCAAAATGGCATCGGTCAGCTGGCCAGACATCGGCATCATTTCGTAAATACCGGTACGCCCTTTGTAGCCACTGCTGCAGTGATCGCAGCCTTCTTTGTGGGCGCGGTAAATGGTGATCCCATCCGGTTGTAGCGGGGTGAACTCACGGGTTTGTTGTTCGGCATAGCTCAAGGTGATGGCTTCACGGCAATGCGGGCATAAACGTCGCGCCAACCGCTGAGCAATGATCAGATTCACCGAGGAGGCGATGTTATAAGCCGGTACACCCATATTCGATAGGCGGGTTAAGGTTTCGGCGGCTGAGTTGGTGTGCAGCGTGGAGAGTACCAAGTGGCCGGTTTGTGCCGCTTTTACCGCAATTTCGGCGGTTTCCAGATCTCGAATCTCCCCCACCATTACCACGTCAGGGTCTTGGCGCAAAAAGGCGCGCAGTGCGCTGGCGAAAGTCAGGCCGGCGCGGGTGTTAATCTGAGTTTGGTTGACACCGCTTAAGTTGATTTCTACCGGATCTTCAGCCGTTGAGATATTGCGCTCAGGGGTATTCAGGCGAGATAAGCCGGTATACAAGGTGACGGTTTTACCGCTTCCGGTTGGGCCAGTAACCAGAATCAACCCCTGCGGACGTGCTAGGGCATTGATGTATAGCTGCTGGTCACGGGTGGTAAAGCCGAGTTGCTCGATATCCAAGCGGGCGGCGGAGGAGTCGAGAATCCGCAGTACCACCTTTTCGCCAAATAGGGTGGGCAAGGTAGATACCCGTAAATCAATGGTAGTGCCTTCGCTCAGTTTAAGCTTGATGCGCCCATCTTGTGGTACGCGGCGTTCGGCGATGTCCAGCCGGCTCATAATTTTTAGGCGAGCGGCGAGGCGCTGGGCCAGTTTTTGTGGCGGCGCGGTGATTTCTTGTAACACGCCATCAACACGAAAACGTACCCGATAGGTTTTCTCGTAGGGCTCAAAGTGAATGTCGGAGGCTTTCACGCGCACTGCGCGGCTGAGCATCTGATTAATAAAACGCACAATGGGCGCTTCATCTTGTTCATCGGCTACTTCGGCGGTCTCGGTGCTGCGGCTATCACCGTCGAGCTCATCAAGCTCGCCCAAGGTTTCGCTGTCGGCAGCGGTGACAATATCGTCGACCTTTTGGCCGGTCAGCTCTTCAATACGGGCATACAGCTCTTTTTTATCGGCCTGTACTAATTCGATATTTTTACCGGTGGCAAAGCGAAACGCATCGGCGGCTTTGTAATTGTTAATATCGGTGATAGATAAATAGAGAGTATTGTCGTCTTCTTGTAGGGGAAGGGCTTTATATTCGATAAGGAGGAAAAAAAGATGTTGATATTTATCAGTAATGGTTTTGTTATTCATCGTTCCCTCGTGAATATTCTATGGCGGAATGTCCGCCATAGAATAAAAATCATTTTTAACCTTTAGGGTTAGCGCAGCCTGTAATAAATTCGCTGTTTGTAACGGTTGTTTTACAGACCCATGCGCCGTTACTATCTTTAGTCAATGTAATTTCTTCTCCGCTAACGCCAGCCGTAGCTCCTGCTTCAAAAGTGAATTTTAATCCACCGCCTGCTTTTGTTGTTGCATTCATATTTTCAATAGTAATAGTGCCGTTAGATTGAGTTTCAGTTGAGCCTAGAGCACCAGCATCAGCAGGGTCTGTCCCCTTTTCATAAATATACATATCATATGGGGTTTTCAGAGCGGCTATTTGGGAAAGGCCAGCAGAAAACTGCGCTTTACCTACATAATTTTTGTAGGCTGGAATGGCCACTGCGGCTAATACACCAATAATCGCCACCACAATCATCAATTCAATCAGGGTAAAACCCTTGTTCACTGCTTTCATCTTGTTCTCTCCTAACCTCACACTCCGCAATCCGTATTTGCGGAAATCCATAAGCCACGCCCGTTTCCTTATAGAAAAACGTATCCGTGGTTTCCCATCATCCGGCCGCTAAGCTTTGCTTGATGCCGTTTGGTCAGGCACCGCTTTTTTAAGGTAGTTAGCCGGTAATGTTGAGAGTCGGCAGGACAACGAGCAGCAGACCCTCAAGGCTATTGTGCTGACAGCATGAGGGGGTTTGCAAAGCCGGCTTGGTGAGTTGGAAAATGAATCACAAAGATTTATGTATGAGAGATGAGAGGTGCTAGCGAGAGCGAGCAGTGGCTGCAATAAATTTCACATGCTTTGCAGGTTGGCGAATGGTACGTTTTTCCACATTAGGCTTACGGCTATTTCGCTTGATGGTGCTATTTAGACTGTACCTATGCTCGATGTGCTTATTCGCTATTTTTATTAATATTATTTCCCCGGAATAATTCCCTATGAGTGAATATGCGTATTAATTAGACTTTATGAGTGAGAGTTAAATTAGCACGCGGCTGAATTTAATAAAAGCCTCTTCTATTTAATGGATGTTGATTGGTTTTATAATTTTTTTGGATGCAATTGGTTATAGAAAATGATTAGCGAAAGCACGTTGATGCTACAGGAAAACTCTAGGCGTTATTGATAATAGCGAGGGAAAGAACAACCCCATAATTAGCGTATTGTGTTGTGCAGGTGTGCTAATTATGGGGAGATATTGATTGGTACGCCTTCTTAATTCGCTACTGTTTACTGCTCACTAAAGCGCAGTGACAGATCCAGTGCGCGGACATGCTTAGTGAGCGCGCCGACAGAAATAAAATCCACACCAGTGGCGGCAATATCAGCCAACGATTCTAGCGTTACATTGCCGGACACTTCCAATTGCACGCGACCGGCGGTGAGAGCCACGGCATCACGCATTAGCGGCAGGGTAAAGTTATCCAGCATGATGATATCGGCACCGGCTTGGATGGCGGCATCCAACTCAGGCAGGCTTTCGACTTCCACTTCTACCGGCACATCGTGCTGCAGGGTACGTTGGGCGAGGGCATGTGCTTGGTCTACCGCCTGCTTAACGCCGCCGGCGGCAATGATATGGTTTTCCTTGATCAGGAAGGCATCATACAGGCCGATACGGTGATTGACGCCGCCACCACACTGTACCGCGTATTTTTGCGCGCTGCGCAGGCCCGGTAAGGTTTTGCGTGTATCCAGCAAGCGGGTGTGAGTGCCGGCGAGTTGCTCGACATAACGGCGGGTTACACTGGCCGTGCCAGACAAGGTCTGGATAAAGTTGAGCATGGTGCGCTCGGCGGTCAGGATCTGGCGCGCATTACCGGTGAGCTCCAGCAGCAGCTGATTGGGCTGCAGGCTATCACCATCTTGCACTTTCCAGTGCAGTTGGATCGGATCGGGGTGTCCTGCGCTCAACTGACGGCACACTTCATCCGCCCAGCGTTGACCACAAAACACACCGGCTTCACGGGTGATCAGGCGGGCGGTGGCTGAGGTGGTGGCCGGCAGTAACGCAGCGGTGAGATCGGCATCGGCTACGGGGTGATCGCTGCCGAGATCTTCTTGCAGTGCGGCCCGTACGCGAGACGGGATATCCTTATTGAGCTGTTCTTGCAGCATCAGACGGCGTTGCTCGGCATTATGAATGCGACGCGGCATGGGTTAACTCCACTTTAAATCCTGTTGAAGATGGTAACGTACTGCGTGTATTTTCGCATCCGTCATGTAACAAACTCTGCGCTGCGCACGGCTGAAGCGGTTTTGGTTGTCTTTGGGGTGTAAGACGAAGCGGCATGGCTATTGCTTAAATGGCTATTGCTTCAATATCAGTGCAGTTATCTGCTTAAGCATAGCTGCAGCAAGGTTAACTCTCGGCGACGTGAAGCGATGCTGTTAATTCAGGCGATTAATTGCAGTACTGAATTTATGCTAGGTATTAGAGGCTAGGCACCAGAAGCTATGAATTCATCGTGGGCTTTTTATAATGCTAACAGCATGCAGAGGGATGCGGGTTATGTTTGTGTTATGTTCGAATAACGCAGCAAGCTTACTGTTCAACTGGATTCAAAAACGCGATACAAAACAGAACAACGAAAGGAACGAGGTGATGACGGCAACACAGCAACCGGCCTTACAGTTGCAGGATAACTGGTTGAACGGCGCGAGGGTGCGTCACTGCCCGTCACCCCATTGCGATGCGAGGGCGGCAGACGAGCCGGTATCGTTGCTGGTGGTGCACAATATCAGTTTACCGCCTGGTCAGTTTGGCGGGCCGTACATTGATCAGCTGTTTTGCGGCACTTTGCCGCCAGACGAACATCCGTATTTTGCCGATATTTATCAGCTACGGGTGTCGGCGCACTGTTTGATCCGGCGTGATGGTGAGATTGTTCAGTATGTCCCGTTTAATCAGCGGGCATGGCATGCGGGGGTCTCTGAGTATGCGGGGCGGCCACGCTGTAATGATTATTCGGTGGGCATTGAGTTAGAAGGCACTGACGACACACCGTACAGCGATGCGCAATACCAGCGTTTAGTGACACTGACGGCGTTGTTGCTAGACACTTATCCGGCCATGGCAACACCAGAGGGGACTCTGAGGATCACCGGCCACAGCGATATTGCGCCGGGGCGCAAAACCGATCCGGGCCCAGCCTTTGATTGGGATAATTTTTATGCGCGGTTTGCCGTAGTTCGTGGCGAGTCGCATTAACCGAATATACCCTTCTTACGCCAAGTCGCTTGGGTATATACCCAAACAACGTGAAGTTGCAGATAGGCGGCAAGTGAGTGAATCCCCATGAGCATAGGTAAACTATGTGATTGGGGTGAACGAACGTAGCCAACACCGCTGCAGCTTCAAGTAGGAAGGGTATACAACGCAATACAATGCAATAAAGGAGTGCCGTGGGCATGAAGCTATTTAGCTTGCTGTTAATTCTGGCGTGGGAGCGTCTGTTTAAAACCGGCGAGCGCTGGCAACTGGATCACTGGTTGCAAGGGCTGTGGCCGAAAATTCGTCGCCCTTCGTTGGTGACCAGTTTTGCGCTGTGGCTGGGCGTGGTGGTGGTGACGTTGCTTTATTTGTGGCTGATCCGTGGGCATCTGTTTGGCTTACTGACGCTACTGAGCTGGATTGCGCTGGGGTTATTGTGCATTGGGGCGGGATATAAACGGCGTCGTTATCATGCTTTTTTGACGGCGGCACGCCGTGGTGATAACGAAGCGGCCAGTTTAGCCGCCGAGCAATTGGCGCGTATTCACGGTTTACCGGGGCAGGATGAGAAATCGCTGCTGATTGGGGTGCAAAGTGCACTGCTGTGGACCAACTTTCGCTACTACATGGCGCCTGCGTTCTGGTTTGTGGTCGGCGGGCCGGCCATTATGCTCGGGTATACCGCGCTGCGGGCCTATCAAAGCTGGTTGGCGGAGCATGAAGATCCGTTGCTGCGAGCGCAGTCTGGGGTAGATCATCTGTTGGGCTGGCTGGATTGGATCCCGGTGCGACTTTGTTCGCTGGCCTATGTGTTTGCGGGCAGTGGCGAGAAGGCGCTGCCGGCGTGGATGGTGTCGGTGATGGATTGGCATACTCCGGCGCATCGGGTGCTCGCCGAGATTGGTCGCTTTGCTTTGAGTCCACAAGATTGTGATTCGTGGGAGTTGATGGCGCAAAATGCGGTTGCGCTGGCGCGTAAGGCGGCGTTGTGGCTGGTGATTGCGCTGGCAGTACTGACCATTTATGGCCTGTTGCTGTAACGAGGCTCACATGCTGTCATGCTGCGTTTTAGTGTGAAGTGCCATCGGGCATACGCGATGCATTGAGTTGATAGGCCGTCCAGTGATGGGCGGCCTGTTTCTTTTGGTCAAGCCTATAGTGGTCAAGCCTGTGTGGCAGGCTTTCTGTCTTCTGTCTTCTGTCTTCTGTCTTCTGTCTTCTGTCTTCTGTCTTCTGTCTTCTGTCTTCTGTCTTCTGTCTGTCTTTTTGTTAATGCGTTTTTCTGGATGCAAAAAGACGGCATTTTTATTTATTCCTATCTCTTCCCCGCTAAAGGTGACATTTGAGCAGCGAGTGTACGGTTTGTGCTGCGGTTATGTACGTGCTCGAGAGGTCAATTCCCTGAGAGCGATAAGCTCAAAACACGTATTTTTCGCTAATAAGGCCGATTATTCCCGTCAGTTATAAAGCTGACTCGTTACAGCTTTGGCAAAGCGTTTAAAACGACAAACGTTAAATGGTCTGACCAATTTAAGTATGACAAATGTTATGTTAGCTGAAGCGTTTTTGTTACCATTGGCGGCATAATATGATTCAGATCAATTTTCGTCTGGACACATTTTGGGGATTCTGGTAATTTTTATCGCACCGTAAAATTGGTAATACCAATTGACAGTCGGCGAAATTGATCCCAACGTAGCAGGCAGTTCAATTCAAATGGATGTTTGCATGGCCTACAGCAAAATTCGTCAGCCAAAGCTGTCTGATGTGATTGAACAGCAGCTGGAACGCCTGATATTGGAAGGAACATTACGCCCGGGGCAGAAGCTGCCACCGGAGCGAGAACTGGCGGTTCAGTTTGATGTTTCGCGCCCGTCATTACGTGAAGCTATTCAGCGCCTTGAGGCAAAAGGGTTACTCCTGCGCCGTCAGGGCGGCGGCACTTTTGTGCAGCAACAACTCTGGCACAGTTTCAGTGATCCGCTCAGTGAGTTGTTATCTTCCCACCCGGAGTCACAGTTCGATTTGTTAGAGACGCGTCATGCGCTCGAAGGCGTGTCGGCCTATTACGCGGCACTGCGTGGTACGGATGCGGATTTTGCGCGCGTACGCGAGAGTCAGCAGGCGATTGTGGCGGCGCAAGCCAAAGATGATCCGGCGGCCGAAGCCGATGCGGTGATGCAGTATCTGGTGGTGGTGAGTGAGGCGTCCCATAACGTGGTGTTATTACACCTGGTGCGCTGCTTAGCTCCGCTGCTGGAGCAGAATGTAAAACAGAATTTTGAGCTGCTGTATGCCCGGCGTGAAAAGCTGGCGCAGGTCAGCAGCCACCGAGCTGAAATTGTGGACGCAATTTTGGCTCGTCAGCCGGAGGCGGCACGCGAAGCATCGCACCGTCATTTGGCCTTTATTGAGGAAACTTTGCTGGAACTTAGCCGTGAACACAGCCGTCAAGAACGGTCGTTGCGGCGGCTGCAGCAACGCAGGGATTGACCGGTAAACATATGCCGGCGAAAGCAGACCGAGAAGAAGGCGTTTTTCCGTCAGGTAACCCATACAGGGTCGCGGAAAGGCTTCCAGATTGAACAAAATTGACCGAACAAGCAGATAAGGAAGAACACCATGTCAGACATGATGAAAAATGACGTGGATCCGATCGAAACCAGCGACTGGTTGCAGGCTCTCGAATCGGTAATTCGCGAAGAAGGTGTTGAGCGTGCCCAGTTCCTGATCGATCAGATCATGGATAAAGCACGTGTAAACGGTGTGTCACTGCCAAGTGGTATCCACACTGATTACATCAATACCATTCCGGCGTCTGAACAACCGGCTTATCCGGGCAATCATGAGCTGGAGCGTCGTATCCGTTCCGCGATCCGCTGGAACGCCATCATGACTGTACTGCGTGCCTCCAAAAAAGACCTGGATCTGGGTGGCCACATGGCGTCCTTCCAGTCTTCTGCCACCATCTATGATGTGGCATTCAACCATTTCTTCCGTGCGCGTAACGAGCAAGATGGCGGCGATCTGGTGTTCTTCCAGGGTCACATCTCTCCGGGGATCTACGCCCGTGCGTTCATTGAAGGCCGCTTGACTGAAGAGCAGCTGAACAACTTCCGTCAGGAAGTGGATGGCAAAGGCGTTTCTTCTTATCCGCACCCGAAACTGATGCCTGAGTTCTGGCAGTTCCCGACCGTATCAATGGGCTTGGGTCCAATCAATGCGATTTATCAGGCGCGCTTCCTGAAGTATCTGAACGATCGCGGTCTGAAGAATACCACTGAGCAAACCGTATATGCCTTCTTGGGCGACGGTGAGATGGATGAGCCAGAATCCAAAGGTGCACTGACTTTCGCGGCCCGTGAGAAGTTGGACAACCTGTGCTACGTGATCAACTGTAACCTGCAGCGTCTGGATGGCCCAGTGGTCGGTAACGGTAAGATCGTACAAGAGCTGGAAGGTCTGTTCCGCGGCGCTGGCTGGGAAGTGATCAAGGTTATCTGGGGTAGCAAGTGGGATGAACTGCTGAAGAAAGATACCTCCGGTAAACTGCTGCAGCTGATGAACGAAACTGTTGACGGTGACTATCAGACCCTGAAGTCCAAAGACGGTGCTTATGTGCGTGAGCACTTCTTTAACAAGTACCCAGAAACGGCGGCACTGGTTAAAGACATGACCGACGACGAAATCTGGGCGCTGAACCGTGGTGGTCACGATCCAGAGAAAGTCTTCGCAGCATTCCAGAAAGCCAAGCAGACCAAAGGTAAGCCAGTGGTTATTCTGGCCAAGACCATCAAAGGTTACGGCATGGGCGATGCGGCAGAAGGCAAGAACATTGCTCACTCCGTGAAGAAACTGGATATGGACAGCGTGAAGCAGTTCCGTGACCGTTTCAACATCAACCTGAGCGATGAAGAAACCGAGAAGCTGCCATACATCAAGTTCCCAGAAGGCTCGGAAGAGTACAACTACCTGCACGGCCGTCGTCAGGCGCTGAAAGGTTATGTACCAACCCGTCTGCCGAAGTTCACCCAAGAGCTGGCTATTCCAGCTCTGGATGAATTCAAAGCACTGCTGGGCGAGCAGGCGCGTGATATCTCTACCACCATGGCGTTTGTGCGTGCACTGAATGTGCTGCTGAAAGACAAAGGGATTGGCCAGCATATCGTGCCAATCATTGCCGACGAAGCACGTACTTTCGGTATGGAAGGTCTGTTCCGTCAAGTGGGTATCTACAACCCGCAGGGTCAGAACTACACCCCGCAGGATCGCGAAGTTGTTTCTTACTACAAAGAAGACAAAGCCGGTCAGGTTCTGCAAGAAGGTATTAACGAACTGGGCGCAGGCTCTTCTTGGCTGGCGGCGGCAACGTCTTACAGCACCAACGATGTGCCAATGATCCCGTTCTACATCTACTACTCCATGTTTGGTTTCCAACGTATCGGCGATCTGTGCTGGGCGGCGGGTGACCAACAAGCGCGTGGTTTCTTGGTCGGCGGTACCTCAGGCCGCACCACTCTGAACGGTGAAGGTCTGCAGCACGAAGATGGTCACAGCCATATTCAAGCACTGACTATCCCTAACTGTGTGGCTTATGACCCTGCCTACGCTTACGAGCTGGCCGTGATCATGCAAGACGGCGTGCGCCGCATGTATGGTGAGCAGGAGAACGTGTTCTACTACCTGACTACCATGAACGAAAACTACCATCAGCCAGCCATGCCAGAAGGTGCTGAAGAAGGGATCCGTAAGGGTATCTACAAGCTGGAAACCGTGGCCGGTAATAAGGCGAAGGTTCAGCTGATGGGCTCTGGCGCTATCCTGCGTCATGTGCGTGAAGCGGCGCAGATCCTGTCTGCCGACTACGGCGTGGGCTCTGACGTGTACAGCGTGACCTCGTTCACCGAAGTGGCACGTGAAGGCCAAGATTGTGACCGTTGGAACATGCTGCATCCAGAAGCGCAGCCGCGCGTACCGTTCGTGACTGCTGTGATGAACGATGCACCAGCGATTGCTGCAACTGACTACATGAAGCTGTTTGCTGAGCAGATCCGTGCGTTCGTGCCAGCTAGCAGCTACCGCGTACTGGGTACTGACGGTTTCGGCCGCTCTGACAGCCGCGAAAACCTGCGCCGTCACTTCGAAGTGGATGCCCACTACGTGGTGGTTGCAGCGCTGACTGAACTGGCTAACCGTGGCGAAATCGCTAAGTCAGTGGTCGCCGAGGCTATCGCTAAGTTCGGTATCGATGCCGATAAAGTTAACCCGCTGTACGCATAAGAGGCACCTGTCATGAGTATTGAGATTTTTGTTCCGGATATCGGTGCGGATGAAGTTGAAGTTACCGAAATTCTGGTGAGCGTCGGCGATAAAGTGGAAGCCGAGCAATCCCTGATCACCGTGGAGGGCGATAAGGCCTCCATGGAAGTACCAGCCTCAGCGGGCGGTATTGTGAAAGAAATTAAAGTGCAGGTAGGCAGCAAAGTGTCTACTGGCTCACTGATTATGGTATTCGAGCAAGAAGGGGCGGCAGCCGCCCCGGTTGCCGCGCAAGCGGCGCCAGCGCCAGCTCCAGCTGCTGCACCGGCGGCGGCAGCACTGAAAGAAGTGTGCGTACCGGATATCGGTAGTGATGAAGTCGAAGTGACTGAAATCATGGTTGCCGTGGGCGACAGCGTGAGCGAAGAGCAATCTCTGCTGACCGTGGAAGGCGATAAAGCGTCCATGGAAGTGCCTGCACCGTTTGCCGGTGTGGTTAAAGAGATCAAAGTGCAAGCGGGTAGCAAAGTCTCTACTGGCTCCCTGATCATGGTGTTTGAAGTGGCGGGTGCCGCTCCAGCACAAGCGGCGGCTCCAGTAGCTGCTGCTGCGCCAGTTGCCGCTCCTGCGGCCAGCGCGGCGAAAGACGTTAACGTGCCGGATATCGGTGGTGACGAAGTGGAAGTCACCGAGATCATGGTTGCGGTTGGCGATAAAGTTGAAGCTGAGCAATCGCTGATCACCGTAGAAGGTGACAAGGCTTCGATGGAAGTGCCTGCGCCGTTTGCCGGAGTGGTTAAAGAGATCAAAGTTCAAGCGGGTAGCAAAGTGTCTACCGGCTCTCTGATCATGGTGTTTGAAGTGGCCGGTGCTGCTCCGGCTGTAGCAGTAGCCAGCGCGCCAGTCGCCAGTGCAGCACCTGCGCCAGCCGCGGTGAAAGCCGAAGCGCCAGCTGCCGCTGCTAAGCCAGCCGCTGCGGCTGAGTTTGCAGAAAACGATGCTTATGCTCACGCAACCCCAGTGGTACGCCGTTTGGCGCGTGAGTTCGGGGTTAACCTGGGCAAAGTGAAAGGGACTGGCCGTAAGGGTCGGATCCTGAAAGAAGACGTACAAGACTACGTGAAAGATGCGCTTAAGCGTCTGGAATCCGGTCAGGCTGCCTCGTCGGCGGCGATGAGCGGTGGCGCGGGTCTGGGTCTGCTGCCATGGCCGAAAGTGGACTTCAGCAAGTTCGGTGAAGTGGAAGAAGTTGAGCTGGGTCGGATCCAGAAGATCTCCGGCGCTAACCTGCACCGTAACTGGGTGATGATCCCGCACGTAACGCAGTGGGACGACGCGGATATCACCGAACTGGAAGCTTTCCGTAAGCAGCAAAATGCTGAACTGGAGCGCGCTAAGGCTGATCTGAAGATCACCCCGCTGGTGTTTATCCTCAAAGCAGTAGGCAAAGCCTTAGAAGTGATGCCGCGCTTTAACAGCTCACTGTCTGAAGATGGTCAGAAGCTGACGCTGAAGAAATACATCAACATCGGTGTTGCGGTGGATACGCCAAACGGTCTGGTAGTGCCAGTGGTACGTGATGTGAACAAGAAGAGCATCACCGAGTTGTCACGTGACCTGATGGAAATCTCCAAGAAGGCGCGTGCTGGCAAGCTGACTGCATCTGATATGCAGGGCGGTTGCTTCACTATCTCTAGCCTGGGCGGTATTGGCGGTACAGCCTTCACCCCAATTGTGAATGCGCCGGAAGTGGCCATTCTGGGTGTGTCCAAGTCTGAGATGAAGCCGAAGTGGAACGGCAAAGAGTTCGCACCACGTCTGATGCTGCCTCTGTCACTGTCTTACGATCACCGCGTGATCGATGGCGCTGACGGTGCCCGCTTCATCACATTCCTGAACAACGCGCTGTCTGACATCCGCCGTCTGGTGATGTAAGACAGATCCGGTGCGGTTTCGGCTTAAGCTGTGACCGCACCGACGAATAAGGCACAACGGGTGCAACATTGTTTGCGAGATTTTAACAAGGTTGTAAAATCGTGGCGCGGTGAACCTCCGGTTGTGCGCGCTGTACCCGGTTCAGGAAGAAAAAGATTATAACGAGGTCATGATGAGCAAAGAAATCAAAGCCCAGGTAGTGGTTCTGGGTGCCGGCCCGGCAGGTTATTCCGCAGCATTCCGCTGCGCGGATCTGGGTCTGGACACAGTGATCGTCGAGCGTTATTCCACACTGGGTGGTGTCTGTCTGAACGTGGGTTGTATCCCATCCAAGGCACTGCTGCACGTTGCCAAGGTGATTGAAGAGGCCAAATCACTGGCCGAGCACGGGATCGTGTTTGGTGAGCCAAGCACCGACATCAACAAGATCCGTCTGTGGAAAGAAAAAGTTATCAGCCAACTGACTGGCGGTCTGGCCGGTATGGCGAAGATGCGTAAAGTGCAGGTGGTGAATGGTCTGGGTAAATTTACCGGTCCAAACAGCATTGCCGTGGAAGGCGCCGATGGCGTGACCACCGTGAACTTCGACAATGCCATCATTGCTGCCGGTTCGCGTCCAATTCAGCTGCCATTTATTCCGCACGAAGATCCACGTATTTGGGACTCAACCGATGCGCTGGAGCTGAAAGAAGTACCTAAGCGCCTGCTGGTGATGGGCGGCGGTATTATCGGTCTGGAAATGGGTACCGTGTACCATGCGCTGGGTTCAGAGATTGACGTGGTCGAGATGTTCGATCAGGTGATCCCGGCTGCCGATAAAGACATCGTGAAAGTGTTCACCAAGAAGATCAGCAAGAAGTTTAACTTGATGCTGGAAACCAAGGTGACTGCGGTGGAAGCCCGTGAAGACGGTATTTACGTAAGCATGGAAGGCAAGAAAGCGCCTGCCGAAGCGCAGCGTTATGACGCCGTGCTGGTGGCCATCGGTCGTGTGCCTAACGGTAAGCAACTGGATGCCGGTCTGGCAGGCGTTGAAGTCGATGAGCGTGGCTTTATCCGTACCGATAAGCAGATGCGCACCAACGTTCCGCACATTTATGCGATCGGTGACATCGTGGGTCAGCCAATGCTGGCACACAAAGGGGTACACGAAGGTCACGTCGCAGCCGAAGTGATTGCCGGTAAGAAACATTACTTCGATCCGAAAGTGATCCCATCTATCGCCTATACCGATCCGGAAGTGGCGTGGGTAGGTAAGACTGAGAAAGAGTGTCAGGCCGAAGGTCTGAAGTACGAAACCGCGACCTTCCCATGGGCTGCGTCCGGTCGTGCGATCGCCTCTGACTGCGCTGACGGTATGACTAAGCTGATTTTCGACAAAGAAACGCACCGTATTCTGGGTGGCGCAATTGTCGGGACTAACGGTGGTGAACTGTTGGGTGAAATCGGTCTGGCTATCGAGATGGGTTGTGATGCCGAAGATATCGCGCTGACCATCCACGCGCACCCGACGCTGCATGAATCTGTTGGTCTGGCGGCAGAAGTGTTTGAAGGCTCGATTACCGACCTGCCAAACCCGAAAGCCAAGAAAAAGTAAGCCAACACAAAGTCAATGTGGTTATCGGCGGTGCTGAGTGAGCAGTGTTAGTGTGATAGGTATGCTTGGTGTGATTGATGTGCTCGGTGTGGCTAGCTTAGTGTGTAAGTGATGCTACATCGGTTGTGATGCGAGAAAAGGAAGGGATCAGGCGGCAGCATAGCCACCGGTTCAGCAGTTAAGACGCCTGCAAGCAAACTGTACGTAAGAAAGTCGCAAAGCAAGAAATGCACGCTACAAAGAAATAAGCACTAAGCACTAAGCACTAAGCAATGCTCACTGGGTGCCGTGAACATGAGAGCCAATAAAAAGCCGGTCCTGAATTTTCAGGGCCGGCTTTTTTGTGCATGCTGTTATACGCGAAACGCGCTGACCAGCTGCTCCAGTTGTTGTGACAGACTGCGTAAGCCGGCCGCTTGCTCTGACAGCAGTTCGGCTGTTCCGGCATTTTGCTCGGTCAACTGATTGATGCTATCCAGATTCTGGTTGATATCTTGTACTACCGTTGACTGCTCTTCGGTGGCGGCGGCCACTTGCGTGTTCATGTCACTGAGCTGGGCAATGCGTGCCGCGATGTCATTTAAGCTGTGCTGCACCTCTTCGGCTGATTGTACGCCATGCAAACTGCGCTCATGGCTGCGACTGCTGGCCTGTACCGCGTGCTGGGCTTCTTGTTGCAGTCGGTCGATCATGCTTTGGATCTCGGCGGTCGAATCCGATGTGCGGCTGGCCAGTTTGCGCACCTCTTCGGCCACTACCGCAAAGCCGCGCCCTTGTTCACCGGCGCGCGCCGCTTCAATAGCGGCATTCAGCGCCAGCAAGTTGGTTTGATCGGAGATGCCGCGAATGGTGTCCAAAATGGTGCCGATACTTTCGGTCTGACCGGCCAAGGTGGTGATCACGCTGCCCATGTTTTGCATGTCGTCGGCCAGATTCTGGATAGTCTGCTTGGTATTGCCGACTATGGTTAAGCCTTGCTCCGAGGCGTGCTCCGCACCTTGGGTGGCATCGGCAGCCACTGAGGCATTACCGGCAATCTCTTGTACGGTGGCACCCATCTGATTAATGGCGGTGACCACCATCAGGGTTTTATCGCGCTGGGCATGGCTGTCGAGACGCGAACGTTCAGACTCTTCGGCGACTTTTTCGGCGCTGGTACGCAGCGCATTGGCGGTATCGGCCACCGCTTGTAGTGAGTGCTGGATTTTATCGGCAAAACGGTTAAAGCCACGCGCCAGCTGCGCCAGCTCATCTTGGCCTTGCGCCGGTAAGCGACGTTGCAGATCGCCGCTGCCATCGCCGAGCTCGGTAAACAGACGCGCCGATTCACTGAGCGGTTGTAGCAAACGGTGAGTGACCAAGGCGGCAATCAGCAGCATCACAATCCCGCCGCCAATGCCCCAACTCAGCAGTTGCCATAATAATTGCTGTAGCGAGGCGAACACTTCGGCCTGTGGCACTTCGGCCACCAGATACCAGTTCAGTGCTGGGATCAGGGTACTGACCACCAGTACCGGAACTCCGTTACGGCTCGATTCCTGCACGCTGGTGTGCTGTGGATTAAGCAGCGTGGCGCTGTTGCCCTGATACAGCTGAGTCAGCGGCGTCATGTCTTTTACGCTGTTATCCGGATGCAGGCGAACATTACCGCTGCCATCGGTCAGGAACACAAAGCCGCTGTCTTTGATTTTGATGGCGCGCAGACGGGCAATCACGGCATCCAACGGTTGCGCCAGACCGGACATTCCGCGGCCATTGGTTTGTTGGTAGTTGACGAACAGTTTTAGATTGCCGTTGGCCTCGCGATAGATGCTGTTATCCCAAGTGCGGCCACTGTCGCGATACGGGAAGTACCAACCATCTTGCTGTGGGTTGAGCACGCGCAGGAAACCATCTTGATTCCAGAAGCGATTACTTTGCCGGTCGACAAAGGTGGTGGTGGTCAGGTTGAACTGCTGTTTGACCTGATTGAGCAGGGCAATCAGTTGTGGCTCTTGCTCGGCAGGAAAACCTTGGGCGGCAAAATTGAGTAAGAACGGGTTTTCCGCGATTTGGCGAGTGGCCTGTTTCAGGGTTTCAAATTCGCCGTTTAAGGCATTACGCTCGCCTTCGAGCAAGGCCGGGAGATACTCGTCTAACTGCTGGTGGCGGATCAAAGCCTCCGCGGAACGATAGCCGAGCGTACCGGCAATCAAGTTGCTCAGTAAAATGAACAGGCTGACGCTGAGGAGAATTTTTTGTCTGAGAGTAAAGCGGCGTAAAAAGGCAGTAATCGACATCATCTATCCGATCCTTGCAAGGCGAGAGGGGCTCAGCCATGCCTATCGGCAAGTGTGGATATGACTGTAGTAGAATGTGATGTAAATTGAATATCCATCACAATCTTGCAGTGATTACACATACAAATGCAGTGAATGTCACTCTTTTGTAAATGGTATGCGCGATGAAAAGCGCGCGGTCGCAACTATAAAAAAGCCCCATCACGAAAAAATCGCAACGGGGCGGTGTCTCTTTAGCGAGCGCCATCAGGGGATATCGACGGTGAGTGTTAACCGCCGTACCCGTGATTTACTCTTCGCTGTCACCAGTGCTGGTTAAGGTCACCGGCTCTTGCACTTCAATCAGGTCGACTTTTTGCAGACCGCGTGGCAGCAAGGTGCCTTTACGGCCGCGCTCGGCGCGGAATTTGCTCAAATCATCAGGCTTGATGGTCAGCTTACGTTTACCCACATGCAAGGTCACACTGGCTTGGGCTGAAATCAAGCGCAGATGCAGCAGCAACTCTTCGCGTGCCGCCGCGCGCGCAGATGGAATGGTGACTATCTTGTTGCCTTTACCTTTGGACAGCTGTGGCAGATCCGCGACCGGAAACAGCAGCATGCGCCCTTCCGAGGTGATGGCCATCAGCAGGTCATCGTCACGGGTGACGTTCAGTGGCGGCAGCACCTTGGCGTTATCCGGCAGATTGAGCAGTGCCTTACCGGCGCGGTTACGCGCCACCAGATCGGCGAAGGTACAGATGAAACCGTAACCGGCGTCAGAGGCCAGCAGCAGTTTCTGGTTGTCCTCTTCCATCAACACCTGCTCGATGACCGCGCCAGGAGGCGGCGTCAATTTGCCGGTCAGCGGCTCGCCCTGACCACGGGCCGATGGCAAGGTGATCGGATCGAGTGCATAACTGCGTCCGGTGGAGTCGATAAAGACCACCGGTTGGTTGCTCTTACCACGGGCAAACCCGCGGTAGGCATCGCCAGCTTTGTAGCTTAAGCCCGCGGCATCCACATCATGGCCTTTGGCGCAGCGCACCCAGCCCATTTCGGACAACACCACGGTCACTGGCTCGGCTGGGGTCAGGTCACGCTCGGTCAGTGCTTTGGCTTCGCTACGCTCAACCAGCGGCGAGCGACGTGTATCGCCAAAGCTGTCGGCATCGGCCTGCAGCTCTTTTTTCATCAAGGTGTTCAGACGACGCTCGGAGCCCAGCAGAGCTTCCAGTTGCTGACGCTCTTTTTCCAACTCAGCTTGTTCAGCGCGAATACGCACTTCTTCCAGCTTGGCCAAGTGACGCAGTTTCAGCTCTAAAATGGCTTCGGCTTGGGTTTCGGTGATGCCAAAGCGCGCCACCAATACCGCTTTCGGTTCGTCTTGCGTACGGATGATATCGATCACTTCATCGATATTGAGGAACGCGACCAGCAAGCCTTCCAGAATGTGCAAACGCTTGAGCACTTTTTCCAGACGGTGCTGCAGACGGCGACGAATGGTATCGCGACGGAAAGTCAGCCACTCGTTCAAAATAGTGACTAAGCCTTTAACCGCCGGACGGCCATCGAGGCCCAGCATGTTGAGGTTCACCCGGTAGCTCTTTTCCAGATCGGTAGAGGCAAACAGGTGGTTCATCAGCATGTCGACATCAACGCGGCTGGATTTCGGCACAATCACCAAACGGGTTGGGTTTTCGTGATCCGACTCATCGCGCAGGTCATCGACCATCGGCAGCTTCTTGGCGCGCATTTGCGCGGCGATCTGCTCCAGCACTTTCGCCCCAGAGCACTGATGTGGCAGGGCGGTGATGATGATTTCGCCGTCCTCTTTTTTCCACAGTGCGCGCATGCGAATCGAGCCGCGACCGGTCTGGTAGATTTTTTTGATGTCACTTTGTGGGGTGATGATTTCCGCTTCGGTCGGGTAATCCGGACCTTGGACGTGCGTCATCAGTTCTTCGAGCGTGGCATCCGGCTTATCAATCAGTAACGAGACTGCGCCGACAATTTCGCGCACGTTGTGTGGCGGAATATCGGTGGCCATCCCCACCGCAATACCGGTAGTGCCGTTCAGCAAAATGTGCGGCAGACGAGCTGGCAGCCATTTAGGCTCTGGCAAGGTGCCATCGAAGTTCGGCTGGAAGTCGACCGTGCCTTGGCCAAGTTCGCCGAGCAGCACGTCGGCCATTTTAGACAGGCGTGATTCGGTGTAACGCATGGCGGCGAAGGATTTAGGATCATCCGGCGCCCCCCAGTTGCCCTGACCGTCGATCAGCGGGTAGCGGTAGGAGAACGGCTGCGCCATTAGCACCATGGCTTCATAGCAGGCGCTGTCACCGTGCGGGTGGTATTTACCCAGCACGTCACCCACGGTACGGGCGGATTTTTTGTACTTGGCAGCCGCATTCAGCCCCAGTTCGGACATGGAGTACACAATCCGGCGCTGTACCGGCTTGAGGCCATCGCCGATAAACGGCAAGGCACGATCCATGATCACGTACATGGAGTAGTTGAGGTAGGCATTTTCGGTAAACACGCGCAGCGACTGGCGTTCGGTGCCGTCGTTGTCATCGCGCTCGATGCCGCCCTGAGTCAAATCTGTCATCGGGTGTTCCTGTGTACGTTAATCAGGCTTCAATGTCCGCCAGATCGCCCTTGCTTTGCAGCCAGTGGCGGCGGTCTTCCGAACGTTTTTTCGCCAGCAGCATGTCCATGATGTCGAGCGTTTGCTGCAGATCATCGATGGTCAGTTGCACCAAGCGGCGGGTGTTCGGATCCATGGTGGTTTCGCGCAGCTGCAGCGGGTTCATCTCACCCAGACCTTTGAAGCGCTGTACGTTGGGTTTACCTTTTTTCTTTTTCAGGCGCTCAAGAATGCCGTTCTTCTCGTCTTCGTCGAGGGCGTAGTGCACTTCTTTGCCTAGATCGATACGAAACAGCGGTGGCATTGCCACATACACGTGTCCTTGCTCGACCAAGGTGCGGAAATGGCGCACGAACAACGCGCACAGCAAGGTGGCGATGTGCAGGCCGTCGGAGTCGGCATCGGCGAGGATACAGACTTTCCCGTAGCGCAGCTGGCTTAAATCATCGCTGTCTGGATCGATACCAATCGCCACTGAAATGTCGTGCACTTCTTGCGAGGCCAGCACTTCATCGGAGGAGACTTCCCAGGTATTGAGGATCTTACCGCGTAGCGGCATCACTGCCTGAAATTCGCGATCGCGCGCCTGTTTGGTTGAGCCGCCCGCGGAGTCACCCTCGACCAAAAAGAGTTCGGTCTTACTCAAATCTTGTGACGAGCAGTCGGCCAGTTTACCGGGCAGCGCTGGGCCGGAGGTGAGCTTTTTACGCACCACTTTCTTGGCGGCGCGCATCCGGCGCTGGGCGCTGTTAATCGCTAGCTCGGCCAGTTGCTCGGCGTATTGCACGTTCTGGTTCAGCCACAGGCTAAATGCATCTTTAACCACCCCAGAGACAAAGGCCGCGCTTTGGCGTGACGACAGGCGCTCTTTGGTTTGGCCGGCAAACTGCGGATCTTGCATTTTCAGTGACAAGACATAGGCGCAGCGATCCCAGATATCTTCAGGGGACAGCTTCACGCCGCGCGGCAGCAGATTACGGAATTCGCAAAACTCGCGCATCGCATCCAGCAGACCTTGGCGCAGGCCGTTAACGTGGGTGCCGCCTTGGGCGGTGGGGATCAAGTTAACGTAACTTTCGCCAATCAGCTCGCCGCCTTCAGGCAGCCAGACTACCGCCCAATCGGCGGCTTCGGTATCGGTCGACACCGCACCGGTAAACGGCGCTTCGGGCAGGGTGACAAACTCTTTGACCGCATCAATCAGGTAATCATTCAGGCCGTCTTGATACAGCCAGCGCTGTTCGGTGTTGTTGACCTTATCGGTAAAGACGATTTCCAGCCCCGGACAGAGCACGGCTTTGGCTTTCAGCAGGTGGGTCAGACGACTGACCGAGAACTTGGCCGAATCAAAATAGCTGGCAGTCGGCCAGAAGTGCACACTCGTACCACTGGTACGGCGGCCACAGGTGCCGATCACGGTCAGATCTTGGATTTTTTCGCCGTCCGCAAAGACGATCGAATAGATCTGGCCATCGCGCTTAACGGTAACTTCAACCCGGCTCGACAAGGCGTTGACCACAGAGATCCCCACCCCGTGCAGACCGCCGGAGAACTGGTAGTTTTTGTTGGAGAATTTCCCGCCGGCGTGCAGGCGACATAGGATCAATTCGACCCCTGAGACACCTTCTTCCGGGTGGATATCTACCGGCATACCGCGACCGTTATCAATGACTTCAAGTGACTGATCGGCGTGCAAAATGACATCGATACGGGTGGCATGCCCGGCCAGCGCTTCATCCACGCTGTTGTCGATCACTTCCTGCCCGAGGTGGTTCGGACGCGTCGTATCGGTGTACATACCGGGCCGGCGACGCACCGGCTCAAGGCCACTGAGAACTTCAATGGCATCGGCGTTATAACTGGACTGGGTCATGGTATGTATATATTTACAGGTATTTGGGCATTATGGTCGTCAGGCGGCCATAAAAAGTCAAGGCGTGGTTAGCCCGAGAAAGGCAATTATGGCAGCAAAATGGCGTGAAAAACCAGTAAAGGCGTGATTGCCACCCGGCTCTACGGTTGCGCGGCTGTGCGCGAAGTAATCGACCGCTTGTCGGTAATCCAGTACTTCATCGCCAGTTTGCTGTAACAGCCAGAGTAATTGTGGCTGTGCTAGGGTCGGAAGGTGCAAATCCAGCAGCTGCTGCATGTGCTCCGGCCCCAGAATGTAGTCTTCGCCGGTGTACGGGTTGTGGTTCGGGCCGAGAAAGTTTTGTAATAGCTCAAACGGGCGTACCGCAGGGTTAATCACGACCCCACGCAGGCCATAGCGCTGCGACAAGTAAGTGACGTAATAACCGCCGAGTGACGAGCCAATCAAGGCCGGCGTTTCTCCCGCAGCCTGACAGTCTTCAATCAGCGCACACACCTTGGCCATCGCGGCTTGCGGGGAATACGGCAGGGCGGGGATGTGCATCTGTACCTGCGGATGCGCGTCGGCCAGCCAGTCTCGCAATTCGGTGGCTTTGGCCGAGCCGCTCGAGCCATTAAAGCCGTGCAGGTAAATCAGGGTCGCCATCAATACCCCTCCGATTCCATATCTGGGCTAAAGCGTTGGTCGGTTAGACGGTGGACTTGCGTTTCGACGCGGCCATCCGGCAACAGATCTAGATAACGCCAGCCCGGTGTGAGCTGATCGAGGGTAAAATTGGTGCAGTGTGCCTTGAACTGAATGCAGGTGGACGGCGTTGCCAGCAAGCGGCGGCCATTCCAGTTCAGATCCATCTCTTGGTGGATGTGACCACACAACACCACTTTGGCCTGAGGACGGCTGCTGAGCACCTCATCCAGCACGTGGCTGTTACGTAGGCTGTGCTGATCCAACCACGTACAACCCGAAGGCAGTGGATGGTGGTGCAGCAAGATGGCGGCATGGCGCTCAGGATGCGCATCAAGGCGCGCAGCTAGCCAGTTCAGCTGGTAATCACTCAGCTCGCCATGCGGGACACCCAGCACCTGACTGTCGAGCAGAATCAGTTGCCAGTGATCGCCAAGCAGCACCTGTTTGGAAGGCTGGATCCCTTTACCGCGCAGGCCATCGACCATTGCTGGCTGAAAATCGTGGTTTCCGGGCAGCCAGACGCACGGACTGCCCAGACGGCTGATGCCATCGGCAAAGCGGTCATAGGCTTCCAGCGAATGGTCTTGCGCCAAATCGCCAGTCGCGACAATCAGATCGACCGGTTGCTGTTCGGCAATTTGCTGCTCGGCAACAATGGCATCCAGTACCGCATGGTAGCTTTGCAGGGTGTTAATCCCCAGCAGGGCTCCCTCTTCGTCGGCAAACAGATGCGTATCTGTGATTTGCAAGAGTCGAACCCGCTCAGTTGCAACCGGCGGTTGAAACAGGCTTTCCAAGTGCTTTCCTTCGTATTGTGGGTGTTGTAGTCACTTATTTATGCGGTGCCTGATCTATTCGGCGTCTGATGCGCCTTGGATGCTGGACGTTACTGGCCGAGCATCGGGATACGCATAGGCAATAGGCACCGTGAATGGTGATATGCAGTTTATCTGATAATTTGAATTATTTCGGTGCATTTTATGGATCAGTGATGGATCCCCAAATGAAATTATCAGAATTGCTGCACGGCACACATTTCTTCTTTGTCATGTTTTCGGCGCTGCGTTTTGCCGCTTTGTGCGCTGTCTACCGGGGTTACTTCACGTTTAACCAGCGTTTTCGTAGTGCATCACCATGCAACGCCAGCCATTGCAGAGCAATAATGGTGGCGGCGTTATCAATGCGTCCGCGCTCCATCAGCATCATGGCCGTTTGGCGGTCAACCACGTGCACTTTGATATCTTCGTGCTCGTCTGCCAGCCCATGCAGCGTGCCGGATTCGGGCGCGACCACTTCGCCGACAAACAACGATAAGCGCTCACTGCTGCCACCGGGGCTGGCCAGATAGCTTAGCATTGGCTCGCAGCGTTGTACGGTCAGTCCAGCCTCTTCTTGCGCTTCACGGCGCACCACTTGCTCCGGGCTTTCTCCCGGATCGATAATCCCCGCCACTAACTCCAGTAACCACGGGCTAGCGCTGGTTTCCAGCGCGGCAATCCGCAACTGTTCGACCAACACGATTTTATCTTGTTTCGGGTCATACGCTAATAAGGCGGCAGCATGTCCGCGTTCAAAAATTTCTCGGCTCACTTCGCCGCTCATCCCACCAGCAAATAAGCGATGGCGAAAACGGTAACGGGTGAGGCGGAAAAAACCGTTATACAGCGGTTGCTTGTCCACCATCTGAATGTCAGCTTCGGTAAAGTCAGTTGGCAGCAAGTCAGACGGGGTGTTACGCTTCAAAGATACCATGGTCAAAAATTGTCCTTAAACACTGCAGCTATGTCGTACGGTTAAAGTAACGTACTGAAACTAAAGGGATGCGTGGATGGTTTTCCTTTTTTTTTCGCTAAATCTTTAATCAATATGGCACGGAAAACCTATTCCTCGGCAGAGACTTTGATACACTAGTGCGCAGTTTGACGGTTACTGATCATACAACAATGCGTCAGAGAAAATTATTGGAACAAGGAATAGCTATGAAGAAGATTCTGCCCATCCTGATCGGATTGAGCATCGGTAGTATCAGCATGTCAAGTTATGCAGATTCCTTACTGGATATCTACCAGCAAGCCAAAACGAATGATCCGGTGCTGCGTAAAGCAGCGGCAGACCGTGATGGCGTGGTCGAGCAGATTAATCAGGCGCGTGCCAGTCTGTTACCACAATTGAATGCTACCGGTACTGCTGATTACAGCCGCAGCAATTTCAACACGGTGAATGAGCAGAATCAGACCGCCGCTAAATTGAACCTGACTCAGTCTTTATATGACCGCGCCAATTGGGTACGTCTGACTCAGTCTGAGAAACGTGCTAGCCAAGCCGAAGTGAATTACTCTGCAGCACAGCAGAATCTGATTTTACGTGTGGCGAATGCCTATTTCGGTGTGCTGCGTGCGCAGGATAATCTGACCGTAATTCTGGCCGAGAAAAAAGCCGTATTCCGCCAGTTAGAGCAGACTAAACAGCGTTTCGACGTGGGTTTGGTAGCGATCACTGACGTGCAAGATGCACAGGCTCAGTACGACCAAGTGCGTGCGAGCCAGATCACCGCGCAAAACGATCTGGACAACAGTCTGGAAAACCTGCGTGAAATCACCGGTAACCTGCCAAGCCAGATCAACATTCTGGATACCAAGCAGTTCAGCACCGATATGCCGCTGAAAATTGATCAGCTGATGAAAGAAGCCGATGCCAAGAACTTGAACTTGATGTCTGCCCGTTTGGGTCAAGAGCTGTCACGTGAAGGTGTGCGTTTGGCTTCCTCCGGTCACCTGCCGACCTTAGGATTACAAGGCTCCGTGGGCGTGTCCGATACCAACGTGACATCAGGCCCAACGCCATCCACCAACGGTGATTCGACCTCGGTGGGCGTGGTGCTGTCTATCCCTATCTACAGCGGTGGCCGCACCAGCTCTGAAGTACGTCAGGCCGAATACGGCTTTATCAGCTCGAGCGAAGCGCTGGAGCAAGCGTACCGTGAGATCCAGAAAAACGTCCGTGCGGCGCACAACAACATTGTGGCGTCCATCAGCTCCATTAAAGCGAACGAGCAAGCCGTGGTCTCTGCCAAGAGCGCCTTGGATGCCACCGAAGCGGGCTATGAAGTGGGTACCCGTACCATCGTTGATGTGTTGAACAGCACCCGTAGCCTGTATAACACCAACCGTCAGCTGGCGAATGCCCGTTACGATTACCTGATTAACACCCTGAATCTGCAGGGCGCGGTCGGTGTGTTGAATGAAAACAACATTCTGGTACTGAACAAGGTACTGAACACGCCATCACCAATTATCCCAGAAGAGTCTATCCAGTAAGTGAGCGTTAGCCGGCGTGTTTACAGGCCGGTGTACTGACGTTAACCGGATACTTCTCGGTACATTCTCGGTAAATGAGTGCCAGTCTGTTATTGCTAGCAGGCTGGCATTTTTTATTGGCATTTTTCGTTGGAAATGGATGATTTTTATACAGTGTGGTTATGCTTACGCCAAGTTATGGTATAGCTAAGTTATGCTAGTGCTCGGCCGTCATGCTGGGGTCGTCGGTGACCTGCGGCGTGTTACGGCTTTGAACGAACCGTTAATGGCACTTTATCTCTCTCGCATCTCTTGGTGAGCGCTTTGCTGAGTTTTTACTGCGCTGATGAGAGGCGAAGCAGTGCTCACTTTTAGATTGGAAACGGATTTTCTCATGTTACAAGCGTTAAGGCGTGTTACCGGTTTTGTGGCGGTGCTGGGGCTGCTGTGGGTGTGGTCGGCACCTTTATTGGCTCGGGAAACCATTGGCGTGGTGTTATCCGGCGGCGGGGCTCGCGGCGCGGCGCATATTGGCGTGCTGCGTGAGCTAGAACGGCTGCAGATCCCCATCGATTACATTGCCGGTACCAGCTTTGGCGCTTATATCGCTGGCCTCTATGCCATGGGCATGAGCGCGGATGAAATTGAAGTGCTGGTGCAGCGCATTGACTGGCGGCAAGGCTTTGTCGATAAGGTGGATCGCTCGGAGCGCCCGATTCGTAGCAAGCAGCGCGAAGATGTGTTTCAGCTGCGGCCAAATATCGGTTTTGATGGGCTAACCCTGAAATCGCCTAAAGGCTTGGTGCAAGGCCAGTCGATGGCGGTTTTGCTACGCGATTCGGTAAAAAATCTGCCAGTGATCAATGACTTTGACCGCTTGCCTATCCCGTATCGCGCGGTGGCGACCGATATCGAGTCGGTGACCGAAGTGGTGATGGCGCACGGTCACCTGCCGACCGTGATGCAAGCCAGTATGTCGGTGCCGGGAGCATTGCCACCGGTGCGCTATGAAGGGCATCTGCTGGTGGATGGTGGGGTGGTCAATAACCTGCCGGTCAGCGTGGCACGGGCGATGGGCGCCGATGTGGTGATTGCCGTTGATATCGGTGCCGATTTGGCAAAAGCCGAGCAGCTGGATAATGCCTTGTCGATCATGAACCAGTTGTCGACCTTTATGGTGCGCAAGAATACCGCCGAGCAGGCAGCGCTGCTGGGTAAACGCGATGTGTTGCTGCGCCCGAATGTCAGTGATATGTCGATGGCCGCCTTCGATCGCATGCCGGAGATTATCGCGCGCGGTGAGAATTCAGCGCGCGGCGCCGAGCGCGATCTGGCCCGTTACAGTGCCAGCCCGGAAGTGTACGCCGCGTACCAGAAACGCAAGCAAGCACTGCGAAAACACCTGACGTATCTGCAATCGGGTACCAAGATTGATGATATCGTCATCGTCAACCAAAGCCGCTTTGATGAACACCTGATCCGCAGCAAACTGGCTTTAACCCCAGGCATGAGCCTAAGCGATGCCGAGATGGAAGCTCGGGTGCGGCGTCTGCATGCGCTGGGAAATTTTGAACGGGTGGATTACCAGCTGGAAAAACGCGGGGTGCGTCAGGTGCTGGTGGTGAAGGTGCGCGAGAAAACGTGGGGGCCGAACTACTTAGATTTTCGTTTTGCCTTGGAAGACACCCTGTCGGGCAATACCAGTATTCAGCTAGGCGGCGGAGCCACCTTTACTGGCCTGAGCCGTTATGGTGCGGAAGCGCGCTTGGAGGGGGTACTCGGTTCAGATAAGTGGTTCAAGGCCGAACTATATGCGCCTATCGTGCCGAATCAGCGCTATTTCACCTATTGGCGCGCGCAAGTCGACCGCTTTGATCGCAATCTCTATTTTGCCTCTGACAGTAACAATGTGCTGGTGAACCGTTATGTGGTGAACTGGGGCGAAGTGGCGTTCGGCTGGCAGCCATTACCGTGGCAACAGACACTGCTGGGGATGCGTTACGTCGATGGCAAGATCACCCCGCAAATCTTCAAACAAGCGGGATTGGAAGGGCAAAACGTCGGTCCGTATCTGGGCGTGAACTACGATACCTTGGATAACATCGCCTTCCCGCGCAGTGGGGTGAAGATGGACTTGGATCTGGCCTACCTGCAATCACGTTTGCATACCCAAGGCGGCGATGAGACCTTCTATTCACGCACCGCGTTTACCGACGTCAATATGGATCTGGTGACTGCCACTGGGTGGGGACGACATGCCTTGATCGGCAAGTTCTCTGGTGGCGCGTTGATCTCCGACGATCCGTTAGCCGGTTTGTTGCGACCAAAAGACATGGGCGGCTTCTTACGCTTATCCGGCTTTGAACACAATCAGCTCTCTGGCCAATACGCCACATTTGGCGCGCTGATTTATCAGTATCGCTGGCGTGATAACGATTTTGGTTTGTTCCGCGCGCCGCTCTACTTTGGTATGTCGGTGGAGCATGGTCGGGTGTGGGATAAGTCCAGCTCGCTGTTTGATCGGGCCTATCAGGAGCCGGTGTGGGCCAGTAGCGTGTTCACCGGGATCGACTCCCCGATTGGGCCGATTTATTTTGCCTATGGGCAGGCCGAAGGCGGACACCATGCGGTCTATTTCACGATTGGTCGCTCATTGTAAGTCTCACTGAGGTTGCGGTTTTACCGGTAAATGTGAGCTGAAAGGAGGCAATCGGCTATGCCGTTATTGAACACAACAACTGTGTAACATTTGTTTTAAGTTCAGGCGGAATTCTGCTAGTCTGAGGCTCCGAGAAGGGACTTTCTGTAACCCAAAAAGTGATACGCGAACAGACAAGGACAGGGGCGTCGGCAATCCGGCAAGCTCCGACAATCAGGACATACAAAGAAGAGGAATTCGTCGTGCTAGAAGCGTACCGTCAACACGTAGCTGAGCGCGCTGCCGAAGGTGTGGTAGCCAAACCCCTGGATGCCGCACAGGCTGCGGCTTTGGTCGAATTGCTGAAAGCCCCGCCAGTGGGTGAGGAAGCATTTTTGCTTGATCTGCTGGCCAATCGTATTCCGCCGGGTGTGGATGAAGCGGCCTATGTGAAGGCCGGTTTTCTGGCGGCAGTGGCGCGTGGTGACGCGCATTCCCCGATTGTCAGCGCAGAATATGCCACGGAACTGCTGGGTACCATGCAAGGTGGTTACAACATCCAGCCATTGATTGATCTGCTCGATGATGCGCGTTTGGCGCCGATTGCGGCCAAAGCCCTGTCGCAAACCCTGCTGATGTTCGACAGCTTCTATGATGTGGAAGACAAAGCCAAAGCTGGCAATGATTTCGCGCGTCAGGTGATCCGTTCATGGGCTGAGGCCGAGTGGTATCTGTCACGCCCGGCGGTGGCCGACAAGATGACCGTTACCGTATTTAAAGTCAGCGGTGAAACCAATACCGATGATTTATCCCCTGCGCCTGATGCATGGTCGCGCCCAGATATCCCTCTGCATGCCTTGGCGATGCTGAAAAACCCACGTGATGGAATTGACCCTGATCAGCCCGGCAGCATTGGCCCGATCAAGCAGCTGGACGCGTTAAAACAAAAAGGTTTCCCTCTGGCCTATGTGGGCGATGTGGTCGGTACCGGCTCTTCACGTAAATCGGCCACTAACTCTGTGCTGTGGTTCATGGGCGATGATATTCCGTTTGTACCGAACAAGCGGGGCGGCGGTGTGGTGCTGGGCAGCAAAATTGCCCCGATTTTCTTTAACACCATGGAAGATGCGGGCGCACTGCCGATCGAAGTGGATGTGAGCTTGCTCAAGATGGGCGATGTGATCGACATTTTCCCGTATTTGGGTGAGATCCGCCGTCACGACAGTGGCGAGCTGGTGGCGCGTTTTAGTCTGAAAACCGATGTGCTGTTGGATGAAGTGCGTGCCGGTGGCCGTATTCCGCTGATTATCGGCCGTGGCCTGACTGCCAAAGCCCGCGAATCGCTAGGTCTGCCGGCCAGTGACGTGTTTAAAACCCCAGCGGCGGCGCCGGATACCGGCAAAGGTTATACGCTGGCGCAAAAGATGGTGGGTAAAGCCTGCGGCGTGGCGGGCGTGCGTCCAGGGACCTATTGTGAGCCGAAGATGACCTCGGTGGGTTCACAAGATACCACCGGCCCGATGACCCGCGATGAGCTGAAAGACTTGGCTTGCTTGGGTTTTTCCGCCGATCTGACTATGCAGTCATTCTGCCATACCGCCGCCTATCCAAAGCCGGTGGATGTGCAAACGCATCATACGCTGCCTGATTTCATCATGAATCGGGGCGGTGTGGCGCTGCGTCCTGGTGATGGCGTGATTCACTCTTGGCTGAACCGCATGTTGCTGCCGGATACCGTGGGGACTGGCGGTGACTCGCACACCCGCTTCCCTATTGGTATTTCTTTCCCTGCTGGCTCTGGTCTGGTGGCGTTTGCTGCGGCCACCGGTGTGATGCCGCTGGATATGCCTGAATCAGTACTGGTGCGTTTTCGCGGTGAGATGCAACCGGGGATCACCTTGCGCGATCTGGTGCATGCCATCCCGTACTATGCCATTCAGCAAGGTCTGCTGACGGTGGAGAAACAGGGCAAGAAGAACATCTTCTCGGGCCGGATTTTGGAGATCGAAGGGCTGTCGCAGCTGAAAGTGGAGCAAGCCTTTGAGCTGGCCGATGCCTCTGCCGAGCGCTCTGCTGCCGGTTGTACCATCAAGCTGGATAAAGAGCCGATCATCGAGTACCTGAACTCCAATATCGTGCTGCTGAAGTGGATGATTGCTGAAGGTTATGGCGATCGTCGTACGCTGGAGCGCCGTATTCAGGGCATGGAAGAGTGGTTGGCCGATCCGAAACTGATGTCAGCGGATGCCGATGCGGAGTACAGCGCGGTGATCGACATCGATCTGAACGCGATTCGTGAGCCGATTTTGTGCGCGCCGAACGATCCGGATGATGCGCGTCTGCTGTCGAGCGTAGCCGGTGACAAGATTGATGAGGTGTTCATTGGCTCGTGCATGACCAACATCGGTCACTTCCGCGCCGCCGGTAAGATGCTAGACAAGTTCAAAGGCCAGATCCCGACCCGTTTGTGGATTGCGCCGCCGACCAAGATGGATGCTGCGCAGCTGACCGAAGAGGGCTACTACGGCGTGTATGGCCGCTCTGGGGCGCGCATTGAGATCCCAGGTTGCTCGCTGTGCATGGGTAACCAAGCGCGCGTGCGTGATGGGGCAACCGTGGTGTCGACTTCAACCCGTAACTTCCCGAACCGTTTGGGGACCGGCGCGAACGTTTACTTGGCCTCTGCCGAGCTGGCGGCGCTGTCAGCGGTACTGGGGCGGATCCCGAGTGTCGATGAGTATCTGGCGGCCATGCGTGAAGTGGATGCGACTGCCGCAGACACCTATCGCTACCTGAACTTTAACCACTTGCCGGAATATACCGCAAAAGCTAATGCGGTGATTTTCCAGACGGCGGTGTAAGTGAGCGGATGCTGCCGTTAGCCAAGGTGAATCTGGATTAATCAGCGTTCACCGAGGTTAATAAGGTTAATGTAGCCAGTGAATTTAGCGCGTTAATAACGGGAGGCCATACGGTCTCCCGTTTTTTTATGCTTGGCTTTTTTCGGCGTGTCTTTTAGGGCTCGGGTTTTTCGCTACGGCTTGGCTATCACCGGTTTGGCGATGACGGGTTTTGTGATATCGGGTTTTTTATGAGATGCGTTGGCGCAGCCAGTGGGGCGCGGTAGGATAGTGCATATGACATGAGGTAACGCCGCAACAACCGCGGCAGTAGTAGCAAAGTGCGGAGGCGGTATGGATTATGAATTTCGACGTGATTTGATGGGCGCGGTGAAAGCCGAGTTTTCCATGGGGCACGAAGCGGTCGGGCGTTGGTTGAACGATGAAGTGGCCGGTGATCAAGACAAAATAGCCACTGTGCTGGCCGGTATCGACAGTGTGCGTGGCTCGGAGCGGCAATGGCAGTTAGTCGGACGTGAGTTTACGTTGCTGATGGACGGCGAAGAGGTGATGGTGCGCGCCAATGTGATGAATTTTTCCAGTGACCAGCTGGAAGATGATTTGCAGTACTACGATGAAGAGAGCCTGAGCCTGTGCGGTTTGGAGGATTTCGAGCAAGCGCTGCTGGCCTATCGTCAGTTTTTAACGGAGCGCTAATTAGGCTGGCGCTGCACGCGCCCAGTTTATACCCTTTCTACTTGAAGCTGCAGCGGTGTTGGCTACGTTCGTTCACCCCAATCACATAGCTTGCCTATGTTCATGGGGATTCAATCACTTGCCGCCTACCTGCAACTCCAAGTCGTTTGGGTATAGCCGAACGAGATATATGATGCCGCAAAGGTGAACGGAATTGACCGTTTTCCCTTGCGGCTTTTTTCGGCCTCAATAGGCTGTCTTCTGTCTTCTGTCTTCTGTCTTCTGTCTTCTGTCTTCTGTCTTCTGTCTTCTGTCTTCTGTCTTCTGTCTTTTTCTTGGTGAGCTTTCGCTTGGGCGCGTAACCACAGTATAAGCAAGTTGTGGCATAGTTGTGGCGTTGATGTAAATAGTGCTTGACCTTCCGCCTGCTGGAAGCTTTAGCCTGCATGTACGCAACGCGGAGTGAACCGTGGATAAACAACAGGAGCGGCTATGCAGCGCAGAGACTTTCTAAAACTGGCCTCTATCGTGGGCCTCAGCAGCAGTTGGAGTGGCATGGTGTGGGCCAAATTGGGCATTCCCTCGCGTGCTTTACCTGTCCCCCCGCTGGTCGTGGCCGATGCAGAGCAGCCGGTGGCGCTGAACTTACAAACCGGCACCAGTTATTGGCATGCCGGATTACCGACCCCGACGTGGGGCATCAATGGCCCGTTTCTGGGGCCAGCACTGCAGTTACAGCGCGGTCAGCGCACCGCCATCAAGGTGATTAATCAGCTACCGGAAGCGACCACCATTCACTGGCACGGGCTGGAGATCCCCGGCGATCAAGATGGCGGCCCACATAAGATGATCGCTCCGGGAGCGAGCTGGACGGCGCAGCTGACGCTGGATCAACCTGCAGCGACCTGTTGGTTCCACCCGCATCCGCATCAAGTGACCGGACGTCATGTCGCCATGGGGCTGGCCGGTTTATTACTGCTGGAAGATGACGAGAGCCGCCGGTTGGCGCTCCCTAAACAGTGGGGTGTGGATGACATTCCGCTGATCTTGCAAGATCGCCGTTTGCAGGCCGATGGGCAGATAGATTATCAGCTGGATGTGATGAGTGCGGCGGTCGGGTGGTTTGGTGACGTGATGCTGACCAATGGCGCGGTGTACCCACAGCATCGAGCACCGAAGGGATGGCTGCGTTTGCGGCTGTTAAACGGTGCCAATGCGCGCAGCATGAAATTAGCCTGCAGTGACGGTCAACCGTTACAGGTGATTGCCAGCGACGGCGGCTTTTTGGCTGCACCGGTTGCTGTACCAGAGCTGGAGTTGCTACCCGGTGAGCGTTTTGAAGTGCTGGTATCGACCCACAACGGCAAGCCGTTCGACTTGTTGCTGTTGCCCGTCGGTCAGATGGGGATGACCTTAGCGCCGTTTGATAAGCCGCTACCGGTACTGCAAATCCAGCCGAGCGAACAAACGGGCGTGACCGATTTACCGGCCAGCTTAGTGGCATTACCGGCGTTAGTGACGCCATTGCCAGCGGTGACACAAACCTTGCACCTGAGTATGGATCCGGAGCTCGACCGGTTAGGGATGCAGGCGCTGATGGATAAATACGGCTCGGCGGCGATGGGCTCGATGACTGGCGGGCATGCTATGCATGCCATGCACGGCATGCCGAGTGCACCGGCGGCCAGCGCCGCGAAAACGGTCAGTGATCCGCATGCCGGTCACGGCGCTAGCCCTGCTCACGCTGCCCCTAGCAAGGCGGCGGGTGAGAGTGTCAGTGATGAGGGCGCGATGAGTATGCCGGCCATGGCGCATGGTGGACATGCCGGCCATGATATGGCCGCTGGGCAGCATGATATGAACGCGGCCAGCTCAAAGCCAGATATCCTGCACGGTAATCGGATCAACGGCCAGACTTTCTCGATGACGACTCCGGCATTTCATGTCCCGCAGGGGCAGTGGCAGCGCTGGATCATCTCCGGTAAAGGCGACATGATGCTGCATCCGTTCCATGTGCATGGCTGTCGTTTTCGCATTCTGCGCGAAAATGGGCAGACGCCACCGCTGCATCGTCAGGGCTGGAAGGATATCGTGCGTGTCGAGGGCGATGAGAGCGAAATTTTGGTGCAGTTTCGTTTCCCGGCGGGTCAAGCTCATCCTTACATGGCGCATTGTCATCTGCTGGAGCACGAAGATACCGGCATGATGCTGTCTTTTACCGTGGGTTAACGCCTCAATGAGCCAGTAACTCTGCGATGTGAGTGTGATAAATGCGAGAGAAACAGCCGGTAGTTTTCTGACCGGCTGTTTTTTTTATGTGCAGAGTCGGAAAGGGGGATGACAGGCGACGGCGAATCCGTATAATCAATCGAAATGATAGTTGTTATCACTCGTGTTACTTGAATTGAACGGACTGTCAGACGGCATACCCGCCTTCGGCATCAGCATACTCCAACGATAGCTCACATAACGATAGGGATAAAAGAACAGATGAAGCGTACGTTTAGCTCTCTGGCATTACTGGCTGCCACCTTGGTTTCCGGCACTACGCTGGCCGCTGACAATGAAGTGAATGTGTATTCTTATCGTCAACCGTATCTGATTGAGCCGATGCTCAAAGAATTCACCAAAGAGACCGGCATCAAGGTCAACATGGTGTACGCCGAAAAAGGCTTGGTGGAGCGTCTTAAGCGTGAAGGTGAGTTGAGCCCTGCGGATGTGGTGCTGACCGTGGATATCAGCCGCGTGATGGAAGTGGTGAGTGCTGGTTTGGCGCAGCCACTGCAAGATGCGGTGCTGGAGAAAAATATCCCCGCGCAATACCGTGACTCTGATGGCCGCTGGTTTGCGCTGACCCTGCGTGCGCGAGCCATTTACTCCTCGAAAGATCGCGTAGGTCCTTTGCCGCTGAGCTTTACCTATGCGGATCTGGCCGATCCGAAGTACAAGGGTAAAGTGTGTGTGCGCTCCGGTAAAAACGCCTACAATGTTTCTCTGGTGGCCTCGATGATTGCCCATCAAGGGGTAGAGAAAACCCGTGCGTGGCTGGAAGGCGTGAAGGCTAACTTGGCGCAAAAACCACAAGGTGGCGATCGCGATCAGGTGAAAGCCATTAAAGAAGGCGTGTGCGATCTGGCGCTGGGTAACAGCTATTACTTAGGTAAGATGCTGGAAGATGACAAGCAAAAGGCGTGGGCTGAATCGGCGATCATTAACTTCCCGAACCAGCAGGCTGATGGTACGCACGTGAATATCAGTGGTGTGGTGCTGACCAAGTATGCACCAAACAAAGATAACGCAATCAAACTGATGGAGTTCCTGAGCGGCGATACTGCGCAGCACATGTACGCGGAAGTGAACTATGAATACCCTGTGAAAGCTGATGTAGCACCATCGGAGCTGGTGGCGTCATGGGGCACCTTCAAGGCAGATAAGCTGCCACTGGAGACCATCGCCAATAACTACAATCAGGCTCTGCAGCTGATTGATGAAGTGAAGTTCGATCTGTAAGTCGATTGACGGTGTTGTACACCGACAGGCAGACATTGATGCACAGGGACAGGGAGAGTTTCTCCGCTGTCCCTGTTGTCGTTGCTGCGCCGGCACAGACCTGATGATGAAGTTGTATCATGCGTAAACCGAAAAATCTGGGCTGGAGCCTTGCCGCATGGCTGTGCGGGCTCTTGCTGGTCGTTCCGATTGCGGCCATTTTCTTTGAGGCGTCGTCGCCTTCCGGTGAGCTGTTTGGTCACCTGTGGGACAGCGTACTGAGCAGTTATTTGACCAACTCGCTGCTACTGGTGGCAGGCACGGTGGGCTTGAGCTTATTGCTCGGCTTACCGGCGGCTTGGCTGATGGCGATGTACCGCTTTCCGGGCCAAAAAGTGTTGCAGTGGGCGCTCTGTTTGCCGCTGGCGCTACCCGGTTATTTGGTGGCCTATCTGTATACCGATTTGCTGGACTTTTCCGGGCCGGTGCAGGGCAGTTTACGCGCCTTGTTTGGCTGGCAGACGCTGCAAGATTACTGGTTTCCTCCGATCCGCACCTTAGGCGGCGCCTGCCTGATTTTGGCGCTGGTGCTCTATCCGTATATTTATCTGCTGACCCGCACTGCCTTAATGGAGCAATCATCGACATTGCTGCAATCGGCGCGTTTGCTGCGAGCCTCGCCGTGGCAGGTATTGTGGCGGGTGTGTTTGCCGCTGGCGCGTCCGGCGATCGCCGTGGGGGCATCGCTGGTGGCGATGGAGACCTTGGGCGATTTTGGTACCGTGGCCTATTTTGCGGTGCCGACCTTAACCACCGCGGTGTATGACACTTGGCTGGGCTATGGCGATCTCAGTGCGGCGTCTAAAATCGCGGCGCTGATGCTGCTAGCAGTGTTTGTGCTGGTCAGTTTAGAGCGTTACAGCCGGCGGCGTCAGCGCGTCTATCAAAAGCATATGGGGCGTGAAGCGCATGAATTGACGCCGCTGCAAGGTTGGCGCTCTGCCGGTGCGCAGCTGTATTGCTGGACGCTGGTACTGTTGGCGTTTGGTCTGCCGGTCGGTAAATTACTGTATTGGGTGATGCTCTATTTTGAGCAGTCGTGGACGGCGCAGTTTTTAACGTACAGTTGGCACAGTCTGAGTGTGTCTTTGTTGGCATCCGGCCTGACCTTGTTGGTGGCGCTGCTACTGAATTTCTATCACCGTTTACAGCCGCGCAATTACAGCAGCGTGCCGATGCGTTTGGCCTCTTTGGGTTATGCGGTGCCGGGCACCGTGCTGGCGATTGGTTTGTTGATCCCGCTGACTGGCGCCGATCACGGGTTGAATGCGCTGGCTAAGTCGTTGGGGTTGCCGCTGCCGGGGTTGGTGTTCAGTGGCTCGTTACTGGCACTGGTGTTTGCCTACAGTGTGCGTTTCTCGGCGATGGCGGTCGGTGGAGTGGAGAGCACCTTGGCCAAGGTGTCGCCGTCGCTGGATATGGTGAGTCGTACGCTGGGCAGCCGTCCGCTGTCGATGTTGCGGCGGGTGCATCTGCCGTTGCTGCGTCGCGGGTTATTGACCGCGGCGATGATGGTGTTTATCGAAAGCATGAAAGAGCTGAATGCCTCTTTACTGCTGCGGCCATTTAACTTTGATACGCTGGCCACCCATGTCTTTACCTTTACCTCCGATGAACAGCTGGAGCTGGCGGCGTTGCCGGCGCTGGTACTGGTGCTGGTGGGTCTGTTGCCGGTGATTTGGTTGAACTTGTCGTTACAGCGGAAGTCCTGATATGTATGCGTTATCTGCTACCGACCTGACCTGCCGTTATGAAGGCAAGGCGGTGTTGCAAAATCTGTCACTGCATGTGGCACCGAATGAAATTCTCTGTCTGCTTGGCAGCAGTGGTTGCGGTAAAACCACTTTGCTTAAAGCGATTGCTGGCTTGTTGCCGCTCAGTGATGGCGAGATCTTGATTGCCGGTGACAGTATGAGCCGTGCGGGGATGACGGTTGCGCCAGAGCACCGCCATCTGGGCATGATCTTTCAAGACTACGCGCTGTTTCCGCACTTAACCGTGGAGCAAAATGTTGGCTTTGGTTTGCATGGGCAACCGAAAGCGCAGATCCGCGCGGCGGTCGCGGAGATGCTGGCGTTGGTGCGGCTAGATGGGCTGGAAAAGCGTTTTCCGCACGAGCTCTCCGGTGGCCAACAGCAGCGGGTGGCAATCGCGCGGGCGCTGGCCTGCAAGCCGGCGTTGCTGTTGCTGGATGAGCCGTTTTCCAACATCGATACGCAGGTACGTTTTGCCATGATTGAGGAGATCCGCCGGATCTTAAAAAATCGTGGAGTGGCGGCCATTTTCGTTACCCACAGCAAAGAAGAGGCCTTTGCCTTTTCCGATCGCATGGCGGTGATGAACGAAGGGCGCATTGCGCAAATTGGTGAGCCATCGGCTCTGTACCATCAGCCGCACAGTCGCTTTGTGGCTGATTTCCTCGGCTCGGCCAATTATCTGGTTGCCACGGTGGGCGAGGATAAGCAGACGCTGGATACCCTGCTGGGGCGCTTTACCTTCCCTGAAGTATTGCCGTTTGCCGCCGGTAGTGAGGTGGAGTGGATGCTGCGTCCGCAGCAGATGCAGCTGCGTGCAGATCCGAAGGGTGAAGCGGTGGTGATCAGTCGCCAGTTCCTCGGTAGCATCAGCTGTTATCATGTCGAGCTGGCGGGGGTGTGTTTGATGATCCACGCCAATACGCCATTGCTGCCGGGTGAGCGTGTGCATCTGGCGGTGGATTGCCAAGTGCCGGTGTTGTTTGCTCGTTAAGGTGCCCGTCAGTCAGTAGGCGCAAGAGAGAGTCTCTTTTCGGTTAGCTACGGTTAATCGGGAAGAGGCTTGTTGTGTTGCCATGTGCTGGTTTGTTTTTTCTTCTCTTCTCTTCTCTTCTTTGCTTTTCCCTTCTGAGCTTTTCCTGCTGGCCGTTCTCTTGGCCTTGGTTCTCTTGAGGAGATCGCAGGGAAAAAAGCATAACTCTGGCGATTAAGTTAGACCGTTTTTAGCCAAGAAAATTGATGATTATTTATGCGCGAACGTAACCAAATATAGGCGCTTAATCGGCAGATTTGACCGGTGATGTTCGACATATTCTGTTACCGCTTTCACTGCCATTTACATCTAGGGATGCAACTAACCGTGAGCGAACATGAACAGCGGTAACCGGTTGTAAGGTGGCGGTGCAATTGGCTTACGCAGTACGTCATCGGTGGCGCTGTTTCTAGCGGGTAACGGTATCTTTCTGTGATCAGTTTTTTCATCCCAATGAGGTTTTAAGCTGGGTAGAACTGATTGAGCGATAAACACTTTTTTACGCAATGCGCCAGCGTCAGGCTAGCATCAGCCAGTGCGCTGAGTAGACTGCCTAATCAAGACGTGCTGCCTAAAACAGCCATCGTATTTGGGATGCGAGTGGTGTTTTATGTCGGTCACGCCGCGAACTTAGACTCAGGCAAGCATTGTTTATTTGGCAGGCAGAGTCACGTGACTAGCGTGATGTGTGTAACTGCAAAACAGGCCTGATAAATCAATTTTTTGCCTTCAGAATGATAACGAGGCGCGCAATGAAAAAAACAGTAATCGCTCTGGCTCTGGCCGGCATGGCATTCGCCGCATCTACACAAGCAGCTCCTCAATCTGGTACTTGGTACACTGGTGCCAAACTGGGTTGGACTCAGTACTACAGCCTGTCTGACGACAGCAACATGACCGTAACCGACACCAAGAAAAACAACGTGGGTGGCGGTATCTTCGGGGGCTACCAGTTTAATCCATGGTTAGCTGCTGAATTGGGTTATGACTACATGGGTAACATGCGTGTGCATACCCTGCATGACGGCGACGGCCGCTTCAGCAGCCAAGGTATTCAACTGACCGGTAAACTGAGCTATCCGCTGCCAATTTGGAACAACAGCATGGATATCTATACCCGTCTGGGGATCATGGGCTATCGTGCTGATATGCGTAATCTGGATAACACCCACTTTGATCACAACGGTGACAAGTACGGTGTAGCGCCAGTGGCGGCATTGGGTGCCGAATACGCCTTTAACGATCACTGGTCTGGCCGTATGGAATACCAGTGGGTAGGTAAAATGGGTAAAGAGTCCGATACCGGTATGAAAGCCGATAACGGCATGCTGAGCCTGGGTGTTGCGTATCACTTCGGTGAAGCTGCGCCAGTGCCAGCCCCAATCCCAGCTCCGGCGCCAGAAGTGGAAACCAAGCATTTCACACTGACTTCTGACGTGCTGTTCAACTTCAACAAAGCCACTTTGAAAGCCGAAGGTCAGCAAGCACTGCAAAAACTGTATAGCCAAATCGGTGACATGGGTCTGACTAATCAGAGCATGATTGTGATTGGTTATACTGACCGTATCGGCTCTGACGCTTACAACATGAAGCTGTCTAAAGAGCGTGCGCAGTCTGTAGCCGACTATCTGGAACAACTGGGCGCACCAGCGAACATGATTAGCGTGGAAGGCCGCGGTAAAGCGGATCCAGTAACCGGCACTAAATGTGACGGGATCCATAACCGTAACGCGCTGATTGCTTGCTTGGCTCCCGATCGTCGTGTAGACATCGAAGTTCAAGGTACTAAAGCGCAAGTGGTTGACGTACAACAGGCGCAATAAGCGTACGTTGAAACTCTCTGTGTAACACCAGTTATCATCAATCTAAAAATCCTCGTCTGGCCTTGGCCGACGGGGATTTTTTGATGGTGCCGGACGGGAGGTAGGTGCGAGAGCGGCAGTCGACCGGAGTCTCTGGTATACTTGCGCGGTCCGGAGTGGCGTGCTGTGTGTCCGCACGGGGCGTCAGTCAGCCCGGTCACGCTCTTAAACCGGTTGGCGTGCGGCGGAACTGTCTTGCGGTGGAACTGCTCGCGGTGGAACCATGCGCGGCAACCTCAATAACGTTATTGAAAATCAACTGGATAAAATCAATGAAACATACCGTTGAAGTCATGATCTCCGAGCAGGAAGTCAAAAACCGGATTGCTGAACTGGGTGCCCAAATCACGGCACATTATCAGGGTAGCAATGACTTGGTGTTAATCGGCCTGCTGCGCGGCTCATTCATGTTCATGGCGGATCTGGCGCGCAGTATCGATCTGCCGCAAGAAGTCGACTTCATGACTGCATCCAGCTATGGCAACAGCATGAACAGCAACCGTGATGTGCGGATCCTGAAAGATCTGGATGATGACATCAACGGTAAAGATGTGCTGATTGTCGAAGATATCATTGATACCGGTTATACCCTGAGCAAGGTGCGTGAGATTTTAAGTCTGCGTAGCCCGAAATCCTTGGCTATCTGTACGCTGCTGGATAAACCAGAGCGCCGCGAAGTTGAGGTGCCGGTGGAGTGGGTTGGCTTTACCATCCCTGATGAGTTTGTGGTGGGTTACGGCATCGATTATGCGCAAAAATACCGTAATCTGTCGTACATCGGCAAAGTGGTTCCGCAAGAGTAAGCCTGCGAATGCCAGAAATTTCAGCTTGCTGATGTTCGTTTGTTAATGTCAGCTTGCTAATCAGCGCCTACGGGCGCTGATTGATTATTACTCTTAGATTTAAGCGCGCTTTATTCTTGCTCGGTCGGCAGCACTTGGTGTTGCTGAATAAAGGTCGCCATCGCGCTGCGATAATTCATCTCTAACGTCTCACGGCTGGTAGCGCTGACTTTCAGATCGCGCAGCAGACCGTCTTGCATCCCGTAAACCCAGCCATGCAGCATCACGTTCTGGTCGCGCTTCCACGCCGATTGGATGATGGTGGAGTTACCGAGGTTATACACCTGCTCAATCACGTTCAGTTCACTTAACATATCACCGCGCTGATCATGCGGGATCTTGCCCAGCAGATGGCTATGCTTGTACCAAATATCGCGGATATGCAGCAGCCAGTTGTTGATAAGGCCCAGTTCAGGGTTATCGATCGCCGCTTGTACCCCACCACAGCTGTAGTGACCGCAGATGATGATGTGCTCAACTTGCAGCACGTCTACGGCGTATTGCACGACCGACAGGCAGTTAAGATCGGTATGGATCACCAGATTGGCCACGTTACGGTGCACAAACAGTTCACCCGGAGCCATTCCGGTTAAGCGTTCGGCCGGCACGCGGCTATCGGAGCAACCAATCCACAAATAACGCGGCTTTTGGGTCTGGGCCAACCGTTCAAAGTAGGACGGGTCTTCGTTGCTGATATTTTCGGACCAGATCCGGTTATTGTGCATCAGGCGTTCGATGTTGTGCATTGGTGGCGTCCCTGTTAAGTCAGCGTGTCTTGCGTATAATAAAGCTTTGCCAATATAAGGTAACTGACGGGAAAAACAAACGTTAACTGTTACCAAATACCGCACGGTGAATCAGGAGCACAGAGCATATGTATGCGCTGGAAATAAAAGGCTTAACCAAAACCTACAGCAACGGGGTGCAGGCACTGCGTGGCATTGATTTACAAGTGCAAGCTGGGGATTTTTATGCCTTACTCGGCCCTAATGGCGCGGGTAAATCGACCACCATCGGCATCATCAGTTCTCTGGTGAACAAAACGGCCGGTAAGGTGAGTGTGTTTGGTCATGATATCGATACCGATCTGGTTAATGCCAAACGCCAACAAGGTTTGGTGCCGCAGGAGTTTAATTTCAACCCGTTTGAAACGGTGTTGCAGATAGTGGTGAATCAGGCCGGTTATTACGGCATCACGCGCCAAGAGGCATTGGTACGCGCCGAAAAATACCTGACCCAACTGGATTTATGGGAAAAGCGCGATAGCCGCGCACGGATGCTCTCTGGCGGGATGAAGCGCCGCTTGATGATTGCGCGCGCTTTGATGCATGAGCCGAAACTGTTGATTCTGGATGAACCGACGGCGGGGGTGGACATCGAGTTGCGTCGTTCGATGTGGAGTTTTCTGCAAGAGCTTAATGCGCAGGGCACTACCATCATTTTGACGACTCACTATCTGGAAGAAGCCGAGATGCTGTGCCGTAATATCGGCATTATTCAAGGTGGCGAGCTGATTGAAAACACGTCGATGAAATCGCTGCTGGCGAAGCTGGAGAACGAGACCTTTATCTTGGATCTGGCGCCGCACAGCCCACTCCCTAATCTGACCGGTTATCAGGCAACGCTCTTGGATACCAATACCTTGGAAGTGGTGGTCGCGCGCGAGCAAGGGCTAAACGGCATTTTCTCTCAGCTAAGTCAGCAAGGTATCCGTGTACTGAGTATGCGTAACAAAGCCAACCGCTTGGAAGAGCTGTTTGTCACGCTGGTTCGCGGTGAGCAAGAGGGAGAGACGGCGGTATCTGACGCGGCGGCTACACAAGAGGAAGAGCAGGCATGATGCGTTTATATTGGGTTGCGCTGCAAAGTATCTGGATTAAAGAGATCACCCGCTTTATGCGGATTTGGGTGCAGACGCTGGTGCCGCCAGTAATCACTATGTCGCTCTATTTTGTGATTTTCGGCAACTTGATTGGCTCGCGCATTGGCGACATGCATGGGTTCACCTACATGCAGTTTATCGTGCCGGGGCTGATCATGATGTCGGTGATCACCAACTCGTACTCCAACGTAGCCTCGTCGTTTTTTAGCTCCAAGTTTCAGCGCAACGTGGAAGAGCTGCTGGTGGCACCTGTGCCGACCCATGTGATTATCTGGGGTTATGTCGGTGGTGGTGTGGCGCGCGGTTTGTGTGTCGGTGCGATGGTGACTGCGGTGTCACTGTTCTTCATTCCGCTGGAAGTGCAGCATTGGTGGGTGGTGGTAACTACGTTACTGCTGACGTCTATCGTGTTTGCCCTTGGTGGTCTGATTAACGCGGTGTACGCTCGTACCTTTGATGACATCAGCATCATTCCGACCTTTGTACTGACCCCATTGACCTATCTGGGCGGCGTCTTTTACTCCCTGACCTTGCTGCCACCGTTCTGGCAAGGGGTATCGCGCTTAAACCCGATTGTGTACATGATCAGTGGTTTTCGTGAGGGCTTTCTCGGCATTTCCGACGTCGGTTTACCGATGACCTTCGGCGTGCTGCTGATGTTCGTGCTGGGGCTGTATGCCTTTGCGTGGCATCTGATTTCCCGTGGCGTGGGGTTGCGCAGCTAATGTCGCTAATGTAACTAATTTAGCGCAATGCATGGCGAGCTTTGAGCCGTACGCGCTTAACTTGCCAAGATGGGGATATTTCCTTTTCAATCCCGCCCGACAGGCATGCCTGCGGCGGGATTTTTTGTGCTCAGCGATGGTGTATCTGATGCTGCGTTAAGCCAGCATCGGACAACTGACGACCTGATTGCGCCCTTGCTGTTTGGCGCGATACATCGCCTGATCGGCGCGATTCAATGCCGATGACAGGCTCTCTGCTGTGTGATTAGCGACAATCCCGATACTGACGGTTACCGGCTCGCCGTGGGCAAAGGGATGTAAAGCGATCTGCTGGCATAACCGTTTAGCTTGCTGCTCAATGTGCTGCAACGGGTAACTGTGCAATGCGATAATAAATTCTTCCCCACCCCAGCGAGCAATCATTGCGATATCAGGCATATGTTTACGCAATAACGTGGCAATAGTGGCTAGCACCTGATCGCCGCTATGATGACCAAAGTGATCATTTATTTTCTTGAAATGATCGATATCGATAAACAGCAAGCATAACTTCCCAGCCGTCGCGTGATATTGCGGCCAGAGCGTTTCGAGATGCTTTTGTGCCCAACCACGGTTATAGAGTTGGGTGAGCGGATCTTCACTGGCCAGCTTGGCGGTGCGGCGCAGCGCATGTTTGAGTGCTTGGGTTTTGTGGTTGATGCGCCATTGCATCAAGGTACGGTTAGCCAAGTTCTCTTCTTGCATCTGGCCGAGCATCAGCAGAGGCAAACCAATCGAGATAATCAAAATCGCCCAGTAGGCTAAGCGGTGACTATCAACGGATAGCGCATGAAACAGCAGATTGTGTGAAGACAGGGTGAGCCCTTGCAAACCGAGCAGAAAGACGCAGGCGGTAGCACCTAGATAGCGAAACTGCAGGACCAGCCACACTGAACAAACAAAGATCAGCACACTGAAAATAGGGTGATAAATAGCCAGTAAGAGTGGGAAAGGTAGCAGCAGCCAAGCGCTGTAGTGCACCCATTTTACCTGCAGTCCTCGGTATTGTTGCAGCATCAGGGTATACAGCAAGGGAACTAATAAGAACATCCCTAGCGTGTTATTTAATCCTTGGGTCAAGATATAGCATAGCCAGTTAAGCTCGCTATCAGAGGCGGTCAGTTGACGGCGTTGAGCGATGAACACTACGCCTTGTAACGCGGCACCGATAAAAGGCACGGTGCAGCACATCCACGTAAAACGCAGCAACATCGGTTGGCTCCAACGCGCCCAGATTTTGCCTGGGATGCGCCAGATCCGAAAGCCAAGCCACGCTTCGAAACAGTCAATCAGACTGGCCAGTATGCTGGATACGAGACTATTGCCAAGTTCGGTCAGCCCTTCACTCAATGAGCCAATATCTTGCACATTAAATTGCAGATACAGGATTTGTTGATCGGTGCTCAGTAGCGAGTAATACCCGTTGACGGCAAATGAGGCGCAAAAAATCCAAGGTAAGGCTCGCTTGCCGTAGCGGCAATACATCAATAGACCGATACCGGCTGGTAACCACAACAGTGCCAAGCTTTTGGGTGCCAGCTCCGTTAACTGTATGCTCAAGTAGCCAAAGCCAATATAACTGATCGCCCAGGCAAGCAGAGCCAGACATGAAGAACGTGCTAGACGGTGCATAAATAATAAAGGTGATAACCCAAAAGGAGTATTTTACATTACAGGGCGTCCGTTTCAGAGTTTTGCTTTAATTTATATCACTTATTTATAGTTTCATTGTGTTAATTGATTATATTCTGGCTATTAACGCTTTATGGTGGTGATTTTACAGGTTTTTATTTTGTGGTTTTTGTTGGTGATGATCACGAGCGGTAATAAAATGGTTGTGAATAGTTAACCGGTGATTAAGAAATTATATGCAGTGCAGTAATAAGGGAAGATGGTGCGGTATCAAGATTGATGACGCGCATCCGGAATACCGGATACGCGTAGGAGATCGGGCTTAGTGCGGCGCTTAGGCTACCTGAACGGGGATAGCGCGAGCTTGGCGTTTCAGATTATTGTGTTCATCGAAGTAGGCGACCATCGGCTTATGCCGACGTGCTTCTTCATCGCTGACTTGCACATAAGCGCAGATGATCAGCAAATCACCGACACTGGCTTTGTGCGCTGCCGCGCCGTTGACCGAGATAATTTTCGAGCCGCGTTCGGCGGCAATCGCGTACGTTGAGAAACGCTCACCATTGGTCACGTTGTACAGATCAATGGCTTCATATTCTAAAATTCCGGCCGCCTCCAGAAAATCCACATCGATGGCGCAGGAGCCTTCATAATGCAGATCGGCTTGGGTTACGGTGACCCGGTGAAGTTTGCCGCGCAGCATGGTTCGTTGCATAACTTTCAATCCTTTGTACGACTGACTCGCTGTACTGAATTTGTTGAAGTACAGGTGACGGCAGCATTTGCCAGCTCCTGTACCGCACTGTACGAGACGGCAAAGGGCGCGGTATCGTACAGCTTTTAACCAGCACACTATTCCCTAATCAGGGGTGAATGTCTACTACCATATTGTCGATCAGGCGCGCTTTGCCCAGCCATGCCGCCATCAGTAATACGGCCTGTTGGCTAGTCGCATCCAGCGGTTGCAAGCTGTGTGCATCGCGGATAAAGAGTTCATCGGCGCGTAATCCGGCTGCGGCCAGCGCTTCTTTGCCGTCCGCGATGATTTGCTCATAGGCCATCGGCTGCTGTTGCAGTGCGCTGGCCATTTGTTGCATCACGCGATACAACGCGGGAGCTTGTGCTCGCTCTTCTGCGCTCAGGTAGCCATTGCGTGAACTTAAGGCCAGGCCATCGGCAGCACGCACAGTCGGTACACCGACAATCTCAATATCAAAGGCCAGATCAGCCACCATTTGCCGGATCAGCGCCAGCTGTTGGTAATCTTTTTGCCCGAAGCAGGCCACATCCGGTTGCACTAAGTGGAACAGGGTGCTGACGACGGTTGCGACACCGCGAAAGTGTCCCGGACGGCAAGCGCCTTCCAGAATGCTGGAAATGGCCGGGACATCGACAATCGCCTGATTGTGCATTCCGCGTGGGTAAATGGCATTGGCATCGGGGGTAAACACCGCGTGAACCCCAACCGCGCGCAGTTTGGCGCAGTCTTGCTCGAGGGTGCGTGGGTAGTTGGCCAGATCGTTGGCATTATCAAATTGCAGTGGATTGACGAAGATGCTGGCAATCACCACATCGGCGCGCGCTGCCGCTTCGCGCATCAAGGTCAGGTGACCGTCGTGCAAGTTGCCCATGGTCGGAACGAAGGCAATGCGCTGGCCGCTACTTTTTAGGCGGCGAATTTCACGACGTAAAATCAGGGGCGTTTCAATGATCAGCATGCTGTACTCCTTCACCTCGGGGAGCGGCGTGAAACCTGATGCTCCCCGAAGCCTTTGCGTGTTAAGCCCGATGTGTCCGAACGGGGAAATCTTAGTTGAAGGTGTGTTCGGCGGCAGGGAATAAACTTTGCTCGACTTCACTGACGTACTGGCGGATCGCTTGGCGGATATCACCGGTTTCAGCCAGATAGTTTTTGGAGAATTTCGGCATGTAGTTGGCGGAAATTCCCAGTGCATCGTGCATTACTAGGATTTGGCCATCGGTACTGACACCGGCCCCGATGCCAATCACCGGAATCAGCAAACGGCGGGTGATCTCTTCGGCCAAGGCGGCCGGAACGCACTCCAGTACCAGCATTTGGGCACCGGCTTGTTGCAAGGTTAATGCATCGTGCAGGATTTGCTCGGCAGCTTCGGCATTGCGCCCTTGCACCTTGTAGCCACCAATCAGGTTGACCGATTGTGGGGTGAGGCCTAAATGGGCACAAACCGGTACGGCGCGCTCGGTTAACATCCGAATGGTGTCACTTAACCAGCTACCACCTTCCAGTTTGACCATGTTAGCGCCGGCTTGCATCAGGCGTGCAGCATTGTGACAGGCTTGTTCGGGGGTGGCATAACTCATGAATGGCATGTCGGCCAGCAGCAGACACTCTGGCGCGCCGCGCCGTACGCAGCGGGTGTGGTAGGCAATTTCATCAACGGTGACCGGCAGGGTGTCGTCCTGTCCTTGCAGCACCATACCGAGTGAATCGCCGACCAGCATCACGGGGACGCCTTGCTCGGTGAACAGTTTGGCAAAGCTGGCATCATAAGCGGTAATGGAAGCGAACTTGCGCCCTTCCTGCTTCCACTGACGCAGGTGGGTGAGTGTGATCTTACTCATGCAGACCCTTCTTCTGTTGTGTGAACATCATTGTTCAAGTTTCTCATGCGCATGTGTATGGGCATGGGGTTGACGCTGGCGGCGTCAAATTAGGCGTCCTGCCAGCGCTCCAGATTATTGCTTGCCACCTGACTGACCCAGTGTTGCAGCGTGCTGCCATCTGGCAACACCAACGCGGGGGCGATTTCCGCCAACGGATAGAGCACAAACTCACGCGTGCGCATGCCGTAATGGGGAATGATCAAGTTGGGGTGATCTATCTGCTGATCACCGTACAGTAAAATATCCAGATCCAAGGTACGCGGGCCCCAACGTTCGGCTTTGCGTACTCGGCCTTGTTGTAACTCAATTTGCTGCGTGGCGTCCAGCAGTGCCAGTGGCGTCAGCGTGGTATCCAGCGCCGCCACGGCATTGATGTAATCCGGCTGATCTTGCGGCCCCATCGGTTTGCTGCGATACAACCCAGAGACCGCTACCAGACGACTGTCTGGTAGCGCAGCTAACGCGCGGATCGCCGCGCGCGCTTGTTGCACCGGCTCGACTAAATTACTGCCGATCGCGATGTAGGTACGGATCATTCGACGGCCTTTTTCGCGGCCGGACGACGGCGACGGAAATGCGGACGACGTGGACGACGCGGTTTATCGCTGCTGTTACCGCCTTCACGGCCCAGATCGCGCATCAGATCATTGCGCTGATCGCCGTTGCTGGCTTGGAAATCGGCCCACCACTGCACCAGGGTTTGCAATTCGCGACCTTCCAGACCGGCGCGCAGCTCCAGCAGATCAAAACCGGCGCGGAATTTCGGATGCTCCAGCAAGCGCAGCGCTTTTTTACCCTGACGGCGTGGCAGACGCAGTTGCAGCATCCAGATATCACGGATCAAGGTGGTCAAACGGCGCGGAATGGCCAGTGTTTTGCACTGCTCATCCAAAATGTCATTCATGGCCAGCATGAAGGCATCGTAGTAAGTCAGGCCGCTTTCGTGCGCAATTTCGTGCGCGCGCTCAGCCAGTGGGTACCACAGCATGGTCGCGAATAAGAAGGCAGGGTTAACACGCTTACCTTCTTGAATGCGCACATCGGTATTGTGCAGCACGCGCTCCAGCATTCGCTCTAGCTGGCTGTCTTCGTGCTGGGTGAAACCGGCGGCGATGGTCGGGAACAGTTGCTGGAACAGGTTATATTGGCGCAGCAATTTATAGGTTTGCAGACCATAACCGGCTTGCAGCAGTTTGAGGGATTCTTCAAACAGGCGCGCCGGCGGAATGCTGTGCAGCAGGTAGGCCAGTTCTGGAATCGGATCGGCCGTTTCTGGAGTCAGCGTCATCTCGAGTTTGACCGCAAAGCGGATCGCGCGCAGCATCCGCACCGGATCTTCGCGGTAGCGAGTTTGCGGATCGCCAATCAAGCGCAGGACGCGGTTGTGCAAGTCTTCCACGCCATTGGCGTAGTCACGAATGCTGAAATCGGCGATGTTGTAGTACAGGCCATTGACAGTAAAGTCGCGGCGCTGCGCATCTTCATCAATGTTGCCGTACACGTTGTCGCGCAGCAGCATGCCGCCATCGGATTGGGTGGATTGCTGCGGTTGCAGATCGTCTTCCGCTTCTTCGTGGCTATGATGGCCGCGGAAGGTCGCCACTTCGATCACCTCTTCGCCAAACAGCACGTGAGCTAGCCGGAAACGGCGGCCAACCAGTCGGCAGTTTCGGAACAGGCGACGGACTTGTTCAGGGGTGGCATTGGTGGAAACGTCAAAATCCTTCGGATGTTTGCCGAGCAGCAGATCGCGCACCCCGCCGCCAACCAGATAGGCTTCATAACCGGCTTTATGCAGGCGATACAATACCTTCAGCGCATTTTCACTGATGTCTTTGCGGGAGATTCCGTGGTGCTCGCGCGGAATAATGATAGGACCTGTCTGGGTGGCTGGGGTCTCAGCCGTCGGAGTGTCTGACTGTCCGAGCACTTTACGACAGAAATTGGCTACGCGTGTAAAAATGGTACACCTCACAAGGGTTATACCGCGCACCGGATCGGCTCCACGCTCTGGTGGGAGCAACTGATCTCTCCGTGCTGCGGCAACGCAAAAAACCGTACAGGCCGCGATCATGGCGGCTACGGTCAGTAATTGTGGCTAATAATAACGCAGCCCCCGCCAATTGAGAATGGCGGAGAGCGCGGCTTTTACCGCACCGGTCGGGATGATGAGGCAAAATGGCCACGATTTAGGTCTTTTCTGGCGCTCTTTTTAGGGATGCAGTGGCGGGATCTCGCTATGGCGACGCGGGATGCGCTGCAAATCCCAATGCGTGATGGCCCATTGCAGCAGTTCATCGATGTTGCCTTGCTGCCAATCCGTCGGCACGACTTGACCTAAAAATTGCAGCGCCCGTGCCAGATGTGGCAAAGGATTCGCCGGATCGATAGCGGTCGCGTGGTTTTGCTTGGACAGCTTGCTGCCATCGGCATTGACTACTAACGGCAGATGCAGAAAATCCGGCACCGGTGCGTTTAAACGCTGATACAGGGCGATTTGGCGTACCGTTGGCTCCAGTAAATCGGCACCGCGCACAATTTCGGTCATACCTTGGTGAATATCATCAATCACCACCGCCAGATTATAGGCGAACAGCCCATCGCGGCGGCGGATAATAAAGTCCTCTTCGGCCAGTGCGGTGGGCACGCTAACCTCACCAAAGAGCTGGTCGGTAAATCGGTACACCGGTTGATGCTGGTAGAGGCGTAGAGCCGCATCCTTGGCGTCATAACCTAAATCACGGCAGTGGCCGTTGTAGCCGTCACCCATCGCTTGGCGTTGCTGGCGTGAGCAGCGACAGTAATAGGCATCCCCTTGCTGCAGTAGGGTGTCGATCACCGCTTGATAGGCGACATGGCGCTGCGATTGGTAGACAATCGGGCCATCCCAATACAGGTGATAGGCTTCGAGGGTGCGGATAATGCGCTCACTGGCGCCAGCGACTTCGCGCGGCGGATCGATATCTTCGATACGCAGTTGCCACACCCCTTGGCGGTGGCGGGCCTGTAAGAAGCTGCCGAGGGCGGCAACTAAAGAGCCGAAATGCAGATCACCGGACGGCGACGGAGCAAAGCGGCCGACATAACGCAGTTCATTCATGGTGGTCGTGATGACAGATAAGGCAGTCGGTATGCGCATTATCCTAATACAATTCTGCGCGGCTGAGTATGGCGGATGGTCGCCGGCATGGCGCTATAACGGCACCGATCGCAATAAAGGCTACGCGCAATAAAGACTGCGCAATAAAGACAGCGCAATAAAAGACAAAAGGGAGCCTTGGCTCCCTTCTGGTTTGGCGTATTGACGGTAATTAACCGGCCATCTGCTTTTCGCGGATCTCGGCCAGTGTCTTACAGTCGATGCACAGATCAGCGGTCGGACGAGCTTCAAGGCGGCGGATCCCGATTTCAACGCCGCAGGACTCGCAGAAACCGAAATCATCTTCTTCGATCTTCAGCAGAGTCTTCTCGATCTTCTTGATCAGCTTACGCTCACGATCACGGTTACGCAGTTCCAGGCTGAACTCTTCTTCCTGTGCCGCCCGGTCAACCGGGTCTGGGAAGTTAGCTGCTTCATCCTGCATATGGGTAACTGTGCGATCGACCTCAACCCTGAGCTGATTACGCCATGCCTCAAGAATCTTTCTGAAATGCGCAAGCTGAGCGTCATTCATGTACTCCTCGCCCGGTTTTTCCTGGTAAGGATCGACACCGGCGATGGCAAGAATGCCCAGAGACGATTTCCTGATTTGGCCTTCTGGCATGCTGCTTCTCCTAAATTCGCGCTACCCACCCCCTGTGGGGGGTAAAAATTAGGCCGCTATAAATAGCAGAAGGATACCGGTATGGCAATTCTTCGCATCCATGCTGTGAAGATAAGCGCAATTTACCGGCTCATTCCGCCCACGATAGCGGCGTATTAAGCACCATGCCTTGCGCCGAGAGGGTTGCTTGATAGCAAATCACCTCGACGCCCTGCTGTACTGCCGCGGTCAACATCCGAGCATAATCCGGGTCAATATGCCGGGCAGCACGTACCTGTGTGATCCCGCTGTGCAAGACGGCGAAGAACAGCACAGCCCGTTTTCCCTGTTGAGCCATTTGCGTCAGTTCGCGAAGGTGCTTTTGTCCGCGAACCGTAACGGCATCGGGAAAGTATCCACACTGTTGTTGCAGTAAGGTGACAGACTTCACTTCAATATAGCAGTCAGCGCGTTTTGGATCGCTTAGCAGCAGATCTATTCTGCTGTTTTCCTCACCGTAACGCACTTCCCGTGCAATTTGTGTATAGCCCGCCAGCTCCGAAATACGATTGGCGCGCAAGGCTTCTTCCACCAAGGCGTTGGCGCGCAGTGTATTTACGCAGATCCAGTCGCCCGCGGCGGTTTCGGTGAGCTCCCAGCTATGCCGGTATTTACGCTTCGGATTTTCGGAGGCGGAGTACCATACCCGATCTCCGGGCGTTGCGCACCCTGTCATTGCACCGGTATTGGCGCAATGCAACGTCATTGTGTTTCCGTCCGACATTTCAATGTCAGCCAGAAAGCGTTTGTAACGGCGAATTAAGCGGCCGCATTCCAAAGGGGGATCAAACTGCATGGGGAGCACCCAATGACCAGCGTTGCAGTTCTGTATAACGGCTACCACGCGGTGTAAGTTCTGAACAATACAGAGAAAAATGGCTAAAGCTGACTGACCAGCCCGGCGTTTGTGACGGCAGGATCAGCGGATGATGGGCGCGTCGAAACAAGGTGATATGTGGGCTAAACGGGGTCGCCGGTTGCGGCAAACCGCAGCGCACCGCGGCGGCGCGCAGTGCCGAGGCCAGCGCCAATAGCGGCCGTGGGCTATACCGAGGGCCGAGCCAGATAATGCCGGCTTTCGGCCAGTGACCGAGGTTATCCAGCGTCAGACTAAAGGGCTGATTTTGCAGCCGCTCGGCAATGCGGCACACACTATCGCGCTGTGCCGGTCGGGTATCGCCGAGAAAGGCCAGTGTCAGATGCAGCTGGGTGGCCGGCGTAGGGCGCGCCGGACGCTGAACATCAAAGGTCTGGTTGCGCCAATGCACAATATTGCGCGCCAACGTCGGCTGTAGGGTCAACGTAAAGAAAAGGCGCTGGGTGCTGCTCACGGGCATCTCTTTATATAACAAAATAGTCTCGGTTGACGGTCATTTCAGGTTATTTACGCGCAGGTCTACCTGTCTCGCATTTTGCGCATCAGAGTACAGGTTGCAAGGGGTTTGCTACAATGCGCCGGCCTGATTTTTACGACGACAGCTTGGCTTTGTGTGTTGAGCTGGTTTGCCTGGTGTATGAGTTATGACCATGACTGCTCCTGATTTACCGATCTGCGTTGTGATCCCTGACGTACTGGCTGCATTGCAGCAGCATCCGGCGGTATTGCTTAGCGCGCCGCCTGGCGCGGGCAAGTCGACCTATTTGCCGCTGACGCTGCTGGAGCAGCCGTGGCTGAGCGGAACGATTTTACTGCTGGAGCCGCGCCGCTTAGCTGCGCGCAGTATCGCCGAGCGTTTGAGCAGTCAGCTCGGTGAGCGCTGCGGACAAACCGTGGGCTATCGGATGCGTGCCGAAGCCAAGGTCAGTGCCATGACGCGCTTGGAAGTGGTGACAGAAGGCGTATTAACTCGCCGCTTGCAGCAAGACCCCGAGTTGAACGGGGTGAGCCTGATTATTTTTGATGAATTTCATGAGCGCAGTGTGCAAGCTGAGCTGGCGTTGGCCTTGGCGCTGGATGTGCAAGAAGGGCTGCGTGATGACCTGCGCCTGCTGGTGATGTCGGCCACCTTAGATGATCAGGGGCTGCGCAATTTGCTGCCTGATGCGCCGTTGGTCAGCTCTGCGGGGCGCGCCCATCCGGTCACGGTGTTGCATCAACCTTATCCGCCGCATCAAGCGCTGGAAGAGGCGGTCAGCCTGGCGGTGTGTCAGCTGTTAGCGCAGGAATCGGGCTCGGCGTTGGTGTTTTTACCCGGCATGGGCGAGATAGAGCGCGTCAGTCGCCGTCTCGAGGGGCGCTTGCCGCCGGATACACAGGTGTGTCCGCTGTATGGTGCACTCACCTTGGCCGAGCAGCAACGGGCAATTGCGCCCGCACCCAGTGGGCAGCGCAAAGTGGTGCTGGCGACCAATTTGGCAGAAACCAGTTTGACTATCGAAGGTGTGCGCTTGGTGATCGATAGCGGCACCGAGCGACTGGCCAGTTTTGACCCGCGTAGCGGTCTGACCCGTTTGCAAACCACGCGAATCGCCAAGGCATCGATGACCCAGCGCGCAGGGCGTGCAGGGCGTACCGAGCCGGGCGTGTGTCTGCGCCTGTACAGCAGCGAACAAGCCGAACGCGCCGCCGAGTTTACGCCGCCGGAGCTGTGCCGCAGCGATTTAAGCGCCATTTGGCTGGAATTGCTGCAGTGGGGCTGCAGCTCATGGCAGTCGCTACGCTTTATTGATTACCCTCCGGTTGCCCATCAGGCCGCCGCAGAAACCTTGCTGCGCCGTTTACAGGCCACCGATGAGTCAGGGCGCCTCACCGCCCGTGGCCGCGAGCTGGCGGCGTTAGGCTGCGATCCCCGCCACGGAGTGCTGCTGCTCAGCGGTCGGGAGCGCGGCGAAGCGGCATTAGCGGCGCGTTTGGTGGCGCTATTGGAAGAGCCGCCGCGCACTCAAGTGACGCCCGATCCGGATCGCCTCACCGCACGTCAGCGCCAGCGCGCCGAAACGCTGTTGGGGCGCTTAACGCCGAATGCGGCGCGCGCTACCGAAAACAACACGTACAGCGCACCGGATTTGATTGCCGAGCTGTTGGCCAGCGCGTATCCGGATCGCATTGGCGTGGCGCGCAGCCATGATGGCCGTTTTCAGTTATCTGGCGGTAACGGCGCCTTTATTGAGGCCGACAGCCCACTGGCCGCTCAGCGTGCGTTGGTCGTACCGAGTCTGATTTTGGGCGCGTCGAGTCGTGAGGCGCGGATCTTGCTCGCTTGGCCGGTAAGCTCATTGGAGGCACTGGCGGCGCAATTGCCTCAGTTGGTCAGTGAGCAGATGGCGCTGGAGTGGGATGAGGCGCGCGGTACCTTGCGCGCTTTGCGCCGTCGCCGTTTAGGGGCACTGACCTTGAGCGAGCAGCCGATGAGCGCGCCTGAGCCGGCGCAAATGCGCCAAGCGCTGCTGGATTGGGTCGCCGAGCAAGGCTTAGCGGTGCTGAATTGGGATGAATCCGCGGTGCAGTTACGTGCGCGCTTACAGTGCGCCGCACGCTGGTTACCGGAGCTGCCGTGGCCGTCGGTGGAGGATGAGGCGCTGCTCGCGTCCCTGGATAGCTGGTTAGGGCCACAGCTTGAGGGCGTGCGTGATGTGCGCGGTTTACGCCAGTTGGATCTGAGCGCGGCGCTGAATAATCTGCTCGATTGGCAGCAGCGCCAGCGTTTAGAGCAACTGCTACCGGTGTGTTATACCGTGCCGACTGGCTCGCGCATCGCGATCCGCTATGCGCCGGATGCCGATCCGGTGCTGGCGGTGCGTCTGCAAGAGGTGTTTGGCGAGTCGGCATCTCCGCGTATTGCCGATGGCCGTGTGGCGTTGGTGTTGGAGTTATTGTCACCGGCGCGTCGCCCGCTGCAGATCACCCGCGATCTGCAGGCTTTCTGGCAAGGGGCGTATAAAGAAGTACAAAAAGAGATGAAGGGGCGTTATCCCAAGCATGTGTGGCCGGACGATCCAGCCAATACCCAAGCTACTCGTGCCACGAAACGGCACTGGCAGGGCTAATAAGGGCGCGGCTGGAGAAGGCGAGCGTGTGCAAGCAAGGAAGGCGACCTTCACGCTTTCAGTACGCCGCCTTAGCAAGGGCGCATGCATGCTGTGACCTCGTCCTCTGCATGGGGTGAAAGAGCGAGCACTGCTGCCTGATTCAACGTTATAATCGCGCCTTTTAATGCCGTTAGTCGTTAATGGCTGTATCGGTGTGACACCGCATTTGTTCAGGCCGCGTTTGCCGGCCTGTTAGAGATGACTCGTGCAAGCAGGAGAAACCGGCAGGGATCATGCGTTACGACGACCAGGATGAAGATCGTGCTCCGATTGGACGCCGCCAGAAACCGGCGCGCAATAACCGCGCGCCGGCACGGCGTTCGCCCGCACATAACCGGAAGAATGAACAGGATGATGATGAGTGGTATGACGATCCTGACCGCGACTTGCCCGATGATGAGCAGGACGAGGAGGCGTATGACGACGACTATGACGACGATCATGATGAGCTCGCCGATGATGATGCGGAGGAGCAACTGATGGCGCGTCGTCCGTCGTGGAAACGGCGCTTGTTGAGCCTTGGGCTGAAGCTGGCGCTGGTCGGGATTGCGGTGATGGCGCTGTGGGGCATCTATCTGGATGGCAAAATTCGCGATCGGATGGATGGTCAGGTGTGGCAGCTACCGGCCTCGGTGTATAGCCGGATCATCAACTTGCAACCGGGTGAGCCGTATTCGCTCAAGATGATGAGCGAAGCGCTGGAAGGGATGCAATACCGTCCAGTGAATGCGTTGCGCCGTCCTGGTGACATGGTGGTGGGTAAGAGCAGCATCGACATTTTCCGTCGTCCGTTTGATTTTCCGGATGGCCCTGAGCCGCAGATGCGCTTGCGTTTGAGCTTTGCCAATAATCAATTGGTGAGCATGCGCGATCTGGACAGCAACGAGCAGATGCAAATGCTGCGGATCGATCCGAAGCTGATCGCCATGTTGCAGTCGCCGCATAACGAGCAGCGTCTGTTTACGCCGCGCGAAGGTTTCCCTGATTTGCTCATCGAAACCTTGCTGTTAACCGAAGATCGCGACTTTTATCAGCACGATGGCATCAATCCACTCGCCATTGGCCGCGCGATTTGGGTCAACTTGCTGGCCGGTCGCACCGTGCAGGGCGGCAGTACCATTACCCAGCAGTTGGCGAAAAACCTGTTTTTGACCAATCAGCGCTCGTTAATCCGTAAGGCGCGTGAAGCCTATATGGCGGTGCTGATTGACTATCGCTACAGCAAAGAGCGCATTCTGGAAACCTACCTGAATGAGGTCTATCTGGGGCAAAACGGCAACGATCAAATTCACGGATTTGCGCTGGCTAGCCTGTTCTATTTTGGTCGGCCGGTGAATGAACTGACCACCGATCAGCAGGCGCTGTTGGTGGGGATGGTCAAAGGGCCGTCCTATTACAACCCGTGGCGCTACCCTGAGCGCGCCATTGAGCGCCGCAATGTGGTGCTGAAAGTGATGCAGGAGCAGCAGGTCATTGACCAAGAGCTGTATGACCTGTTGAGTAAGCGTCCGCTGGGGATCCAAGCGCGTGGGGTGGTAACGGCTAGCCAGCCGGCGTATATGCAGGTGATGCGCCAAGAGCTGCGTCAGGCGCTCGGCGATAAGTCAGAGAAACTCTCTGGCATGCGCATTTTCACCACGCTAGATCCGGCAGTGCAAAACGCGGCGGAAAAAGCGGTGCAAGACGGCATTCCAGCGCTGCTCAGTCAGCGTCATCTGAAGCAGTTGGAAACGGCCATGGTGGTTACTGACCGCTACAGCGGGGAGATCCGCGCCATGATTGGCGGCGCGCAAACCCGCTATGCCGGCTTTAACCGTGCTTTACAAGCGCGGCGTCCGATTGGTTCGTTGATCAAGCCGCCGGTGTACATGACCGCGCTGACCATGCCAGATCGCTTCCGCCTGAATACGCCGCTGTCGGATAATCCATTGTCGATGCGTATGCCAAATGGCCAGCTGTGGCAGCCGAAAAACTACGATCGTAAATACCGTGGATCAGTAACTTTGCTGACGGCGCTCAGTAACTCCCTCAACGTGCCAACGGTGAACCTAGGCATGCAAGTGGGCTTAGATACCATCGCCACTGAGCTGACCAAGATGGGCATCGATAATCAGTACATCCCGCGTTTACCGGCGATGTTGCTGGGCGCTATCAGCTTAACGCCGATGGAAGTGACCCAGATGTACCAGACACTGGCCAGTGGCGGTCAGTATGTGCCGATGTCGACCTTGCGAACCGTGCTGGATGAGAACGGTCAGCCGCTGTACGAAAGTCTGCCGCAGGCGCAAAGCGTAGTGCCAACACAGGCTGCTGATTTGGCGCTGTACGGTATGCAGCAGGTGGTGGCGTCGGGTACTGCGCGCTCACTGAATAAGAGTTTTAACGCCGGATTGGCCGGTAAAACCGGTACTACCAATGAGCTGCGTGACAGCTGGTATGTTGGGGTAGATGGTAAGAACGTGGTGACGGTGTGGGTTGGCCGAGATGATAACGGCGAAGCTAAGCTTACCGGTGCTAATGGTGCCTTGACCTTGTATCGCCGCTATCTGGAAGCGTTGCCGCCGATGCCTCTGGTGCTGAAAATGCCACCGGGGATCGCGTGGATTGGCGTGACACCGTCCGGTCAGTTCGATTGCGGCGCGCCGCAAAAACTGCCGGTGTGGACGAGCGATCCGGATCAGTTCTGTGCGCCACCGAATCCGGTGGATCAAATGGGAAGCTGGCTGCAGAACGTGTTGGGCTTGTAAGCCGCACAACAGTTGGGCAGTTAACTGTCTGCGGTAAAAAAAGCCCCGTCATCGACGGGGCTTTTTATTGCTATGGCGAAACGACTTCAAAACCGCCAGCATTTTAGCTTCGGCTGGAGTCTCTTCAGTCTTGCAGACGCGCAAAGCAGCGCTCGGCGGCGGCCACGGTGGCATCGATATCCGCTTCGCTGTGTGCCAGCGACATAAAGCCGGCTTCAAAGGCCGATGGTGCCAGATACTGGCCTTCATCCAGCATCAGGTGGAAGAAGCGCTTGAAGCGCTCGGCATCACAGGCAACTACTTCTTGATAGCAGGTGACCTGCGGCGCATCGGTGAAGAACAGGCCAAACATGCCGCCAACCTGATTCACCACCAGGCCGATATTCTGGCGCTTAGCCGCGGCGCGCAGGCCATCGGCCAGACGCTCGGTCAGGGCGGTCAAACGCGCTGATTGGCCAGATTCTGCCAGTGTAGTCAGGCAGGCATAACCGGCGGCCATCGCAATTGGGTTACCGGACAGCGTACCGGCCTGATACACCGGACCGGTTGGTGCGATGTGCGCCATGACATCACGACGGCCACCAAAGGCACCGACTGGCATGCCGCCGCCGATGATCTTGCCCAGACAGGTCAGATCCGGCGTCACGCCATAGTGCGCCTGTGCGCCGCCGAGGGCGACACGAAAACCGGTCATCACCTCGTCAATAATCAGCAATGCGCCATACTGATCACACAGGCGACGCAGCCCCGGCAGGAAATCCGGTTGTGGCGGGATACAGTTCATGTTGCCCGCTACCGGCTCGACGATGATACAGGCGATGTCATTCGGATAAGCGCGGAACGCTTCTTCGACGGAGCTCAGATCGTTATACGTGCAGGTCAGGGTATGTTTGGCAAAATCCGCCGGTACACCCGGTGAGTTAGGCTGGCCCAGTGTCAGTGCGCCGGAGCCGGCTTTCACCAGCAGGGAGTCGGCATGACCGTGATAGCAGCCTTCGAACTTAATTATTTTGTCACGATTTGTGAAACCGCGCGCTAAGCGGATAGCACTCATGGTAGCCTCTGTGCCTGAGCTGACCATGCGGATCATTTCCATGGACGGCACCAGTCGGGTCACCAGTTCGGCCATTACCACTTCCATCTCGGTCGGTGCGCCGAAGCTTAATCCGCGCTCAGCGGCTTCAATCACCGCCTGACGGATAGCAGGATGGTTATGTCCCAGCACCATCGGCCCCCAAGAGCCGACGTAGTCAGTGTACTGTTTGCCATCCACATCAAACAGATACGCGCCATCAGCGCGGGCAATAAACAGCGGGCTGCCGCCGACACCATTGAAGGCGCGGACCGGTGAGTTGACGCCGCCGGGGATGGTTTTTTGCGCTTGGGCAAACAAGGTTGCAGATTTGGTCATACGGCTATCCTGAATGTCTGTGACCGCACCGTGTCTATGATCTGGGCCCGTACCACGTTGCTGAGCCGGCCAACTTGGAGGCAGCGCACTTGGTGAGCACAATCGTCTGTGATGACACAGAGACAGGTGCATAAAACAGCTATAGTAATCGAAATGTAAGTACGCAGCGATCTGCCTGACAGACGGCTGCGGTGTTGTGAATTCTCTTCATATTAAGCGAATTAGGATCGTTTGTTCTATGAGTGCTTCAAGTAACGAGACGTCATCTGCAGCGGAGAGCACAAATCAGCCCGCTGCGCAGCAGCCTTCCACGCCTCTTTCCTCTGCCGGTCACGGCGGGTTAATTCGTCGTCTGGCCGAGCAGGATAAAACCCCGGTGTTGGTGCTGATCCTGTGTGCCTTGGTCGGCCTGTTGGCCGGCGGGGTCGGGGTCGCTTTCGATCGGATGGTGAGCCGAGTCAAATTTGAGCGGGTCGATGCGCTGACCTTTATGGCCGATTATCAGGTGTTGGTGTGGATCGGGGTCTTTTTACTGTCGGCTCTGCTGGCGGCCTTCGGTTATTTTCTTGTGCACCGCTTTGCGCCAGAAGCAGCAGGCTCCGGTATTCAAGAGATTGAAGGGGCGATGGATGGCCTGCGTCCGGTACGCTGGTGGCGGGTATTGCCGGTCAAATTCTTCGGTGGCCTCGGCACCCTCGGCTCTGGGATGGTGCTGGGTCGTGAAGGCCCGACCGTGCAGATGGGCGGTGCGGTCGCGCAGATGATTGCCGATCTGTTCCGTCTCGGTAAAAACCCCGAAATTCGCAATACTTTACTGGCGGCCGGTGCTGCGGGCGGTTTGACCGCCGCGTTTAACGCCCCGCTGGCTGGCGTACTGTTCGTGATTGAAGAGATGCGCCCGCAGTTTCGTTACAGCCTGATCTCGATTAAAGGCATTTTCCTGAGCGTTATCATGGCCTGCTTGATGGTGCGCTTTTTCACCGGTCAGGTACCGGAGCTGCCGGTCGGATCGCTCGGGTTTGCGCCGCTCAACTCCCTGTGGCTGTATCTGGTTCTCGGCATGCTGTTCGGCGTATTTGGCGTGCTGTTCAACCGCATGGTGTTCTGGAGCCAAGATAGATTCGCTGCCTTGCACGGCGGCCAGCGCAAGAAGTTTGTGCTGATTGGTGCGGTGATTGGGGGGATCTGTGGTCTGTTGGCACTGCTGGTACCGGAAGTGTCAGGGGATGGCATGTCACTGGTGCTGATTGCCGCTAAGGGCAACTTCACTATCACCGCCTTGCTGCTGATTTTCTTTGCACGGGTGATCACCACCTTAATGTGTTTCTGCTCTGGCGCGCCGGGCGGTATTTTTGCCCCAAGTCTGGCTATCGGCACCTTGTTTGGTACCGCGTTCGGTACGCTGGCCACAATGTTGTTCCCGCAATATAACTTGGAGATTGCCACTTTCTCGATTGCAGGGATGGGCGCACTGTTTGCCGCTACCGTGCGGGCACCACTGACGGGGCTGGTATTGGTGCTGGAGATGACCGAAAACTACCAGTTAATTTTACCGATGCTGATCACCGTGCTGGGGGCCACACTGTTAGCACAAGCATTGGGTGGTCGTCCGCTGTATACTGTGCTTTTGGAGCGCACCTTGCAAAAGCAGGCGCAGCAACAAGCTGCCGCTGCCCAAGCTGCGGCGTCCCCAAGCCAGTCCGTTTGATACAGACAATCGGTCGGGGCTATTCACCGGGCAGAGCGTTCAATACTTGAACGATTTAGTCAGGTATTGGATAATAGCCCCGCTTCTGATTGCGGAGACCAAAGAATGAGCGAAGTACCGGCGTTGCCGTTGGAATTTACTGATGCCGCGGCAAACAAAGTGAAGGCACTGATTGCCGAGGAAGAAAACCCGAACCTGAAACTGCGGGTGTATATCACCGGTGGGGGTTGCAGCGGTTTCCAGTATGGTTTTACCTTTGATGAAACCGTGAATGACGGCGACATGCTGATCGAAAAAAGCGGTGTGGCGCTGGTGGTTGACCCAATGAGCCTGCAATATCTGGTCGGTGGTGAAGTCGATTATACCGAAGGCCTAGAAGGTTCGCGTTTCGTGGTGCAAAACCCGAATGCCAAGAGCACCTGCGGCTGCGGCTCCTCATTCAGTATCTAAGTGACCCACTGAATCTCTGATGTCCCCGCCGCTGGCGGGGATTTTTTTGCCTGCGGTTCACATCTTGTCTGCAGCTTGTTTACACCCGATGCCGGTGTAAACCTGCGGCGGCAGAATAATCGGCAAGATTGCGGCCTAAGCGGTTTGCCTTGCCGATTGAATCCAGTAGTATGGCAAATTCATGATTAATATTTTCGCGTATCTAGGAGAGCGCAATGGTGCGTATTGAAGAAGCACTGGCGGTAATTAAACGCGGTGTGGAAGACCTGTTGCCGGAAGATGAACTCATCGCCAAATTAAAAGAAGGGCGTCCGCTGCGTGTAAAACTGGGTGCTGACCCGACTGCGCCGGATATCCATCTGGGTCACACCGTGATCCTGACCAAGCTGCGTCAGTTCCAGGACTTGGGCCATGAGGTTATTTTCCTGATTGGTGACTTTACCGGTATGGTGGGGGATCCGTCAGGTAAAAATACCACCCGTCCGCCACTGACCAAAGAGCAGGTCATGGCTAACGCCGAGACCTATAAAGAGCAGGTGTTCAAAGTTCTGGACCCCGCCAAGACTCGTATCGAATTTAACTCCAGCTGGTTGGGCGAGATGGGTGCCGAAGGCATGATCCGTTTGGCTTCTCGTCAGACCGTGGCGCGGATGCTGGAGCGTGACGACTTTAAAAAGCGTTTCCATGATCACCAGTCTATCGCCATTCACGAGTTCATGTACCCGCTGCTGCAAGGTTATGACTCAGTCGCGCTGGAAGCGGACGTTGAGCTCGGTGGTACTGACCAGCGTTTCAACCTGCTGATGGGCCGTGAGCTGCAAAAAGAGTACGGACAAAAGCCGCAAATCGTCATCACCATGCCACTGCTGGTGGGTCTGGACGGCGAGAAGAAGATGTCCAAGTCGGCACACAACTACATCGGGATCAGCGAAGCACCGTCCGAAATGTTCGGTAAAGTGATGTCTATCTCTGATGATCTGATGTGGGATTGGTATGTGCTGCTCTCTTTCCGCCCACTGGCTGAAATCGAAGATTTCAAAGCCCGCGTGGCGGCAGGCACACTGAACCCGCGTGACGTGAAAGTGTGGCTGGCCAAAGAGATCATCGCTCGTTTCCACTCACAAGCGGATGCGGATGCGGCGGAGCAAGAGTTCATCAATCGCTTCCAAAAAGGCGCGATGCCAGATGAAATGCCAGAGCTGACTTTGGATGCCGGTAGCGAAGGCATTGCCATTGCGAACCTGCTGAAAGACGCGGATCTGGTGGCCTCAACGTCCGAAGCGCTGCGTATGATCAAGCAAGGTGGCGTGAAGATTGATGGCGAGAAAGTCGACGACGCCAAACTGACCCTGAGCGCAGGCAGCACTGCCGTGTATCAGGTGGGTAAGCGTAAGTTTGCGCGCGTGACGCTCAAATAAGCTCGCTATTGGCGTTGGTGCTGTTGAGGTGCAGCTCTTTGTTGCGGATACCGAAACAGCACAAATAGAACGACGCCGATAAAGACGTTGATTAAAGAAAAAGCCCGTCATTGACGGGCTTTTTTATTGCTTTGCGTGACGCGACTGACGATGTTATTCGTCGAGGAAGCTACGCAGCACTTCCGAGCGGCTCGGATGGCGCAGTTTGCGCAGTGCCTTGGCTTCAATCTGACGGATACGCTCACGCGTTACGTCAAACTGCTTACCTACCTCTTCCAGCGTGTGGTCGGTGTTCATATCGATACCGAAACGCATACGCAGCACTTTGGCTTCACGCGCCGTCAGACCTTCCAGCACATCGCGAGTGGCGTTGCGCAGGCTTTCTGAGGTGGCCGAATCCAATGGCAGCTCGAGGGTAGTATCCTCGATGAAATCACCCAGATGCGAATCTTCATCATCCCCGATTGGGGTTTCCATGGAGATTGGCTCTTTGGCAATCTTCAGCACTTTGCGGATCTTGTCTTCTGGCATCATCATGCGCTCAGCCAGCTCTTCAGGGCTCGGCTCACGACCCATCTCTTGCAGCATCTGCCGTGAAATACGGTTCAGCTTGTTGATGGTTTCGATCATGTGCACCGGAATACGGATGGTGCGCGCCTGATCCGCGATAGAGCGGGTGATAGCCTGACGGATCCACCAAGTCGCATAGGTCGAGAACTTATAACCACGGCGGTATTCAAACTTATCCACCGCTTTCATCAGACCGATGTTACCTTCTTGGATCAGATCCAAGAACTGCAGGCCGCGGTTGGTGTATTTCTTGGCAATCGAAATAACCAGACGCAGGTTCGCTTCAACCATCTCTTTCTTCGCACGGCGCGCTTTCGCTTCACCGATAGACATCCGACGGTTGATATCTTTTACCTGCTCGATAGTCAGACCGGTTTCTTCTTCGATCTGACGCATCTTTTGCAGGCAACGCTGCACTTCTTCATTAACTTCACTTAAACGCATTGACCACGGTTTACCGGCGGCCAGTGCTTTTTCCATCCACTGTGGATTGGTTTCATTACCTGAGAACAAAGTGACGAAGTTTTTCTTCGGCATTTTGCACTGTTCCACACACAGTTTCATGATGATGCGTTCCTGAGTACGGACACGCTCCATCATGGAACGCATTGCGTTTACCAGATGGTCAAATTGCTTTGGAACCAGACGGAACTGCTTGAAGACTTCAGACAGCTTCTGAATTTCTTCGTTGGTAACCGGATGGTTACGACCGTTAGCTTTGATCGCTAAACGGGTAACTTCATACTGATCGCGCAGTTCAGTGAACTTCTCGCGCGCCAGCTCCGGATCGATGGTGCCGTCGTCGTCGGAAGAATCATCACTCTCTTCTTCCTCTTCGTCGTCATCCAGATCCTCATCCGCCAGATGCTCTTCAGACAGCTCAGAGCCGACGTGGGTCGCCGTAGGTGCCATATCTTCTTCGGCATTCGGGTCGACAAAGCCGGTGATCAGGTCAGACAAACGGGAGGTGCCCGCTTCGACGCGATCATATTGCTCCAGAAGATAGGTAATCGCTTCTGGATACTCTGCAACAGAGCACTGTACTTGGTTGATACCGTCTTCAATACGTTTGGCGATATCGATCTCACCCTCACGGGTAAGCAGTTCTACGGTGCCCATTTCGCGCATGTACATGCGCACCGGGTCCGTGGTTCGTCCGATCTCAGATTCCACGCTGGACAGCACTTGCGCAGCAGCTTCTGCTGCGTCGTCATCCGCGAGGTTTTCTGCCAGCATCAGGTCATCGGCATCGGGTGCTTCTTCCAGCACCTGAATACCCATGTCGTTGATCATCTGGATAATGTCTTCGATTTGATCGGAGTCGACCATATCTTCCGGCAGGTGGTCATTGACCTCGGCATAGGTCAGGTAGCCTTGCTCTTTACCCTTGGTAACAAGAAGCTTAAGCTGCGACTGCGGGTTTTGCTCCATAAGACGATATCCACACTTCAAGGTCTGAAAGAAGAAACTAGTACGCTGCGGCGTAAACCGCCAAGTATAACAGTTGGGCGTTTTTTCTACTAGCTACTAGCCATTGCCCGGTTTGGCTGTAGTGATTAGCAGGGCAAGTTCCCTGCGCTCGTCGGCACTTAAGCCGTGTGTTCGGTCTTTTGCGATCAGCTGGTTCATACGTTGCTCCACTAATTGGCTGTAGAGGTGATCCAGCGTGTTCAAAAATTCGTCGGCCACATTCTCATCAGTGATCATGTGGTTCCACATGGCCAACATTTCAAGTTGTTGACCTTCTTTTGTTCCGCGCCAATGTTCTAATAACTGGCCCGTGGTCAGCCCAGGCTGCGCCTGACAGGCTTGTACCAGCCGAATAAACAGCGGTAAGCCAGGAATATCCAGCTGCTCTAACCCGGCTAGCGAAGGCACTTGGCTGGCCAGCGCTGGGTTTTGCACCAGTAAACCAATTAACACGCGCATCGGTGTACGTTTAATCTGTGGGGCTGGGGTTACTCGCTCTTGCTGCGCTTTGGGCAGCAACCGCTCTAACTGGTTTTCATCCAAAATGCCGAGCTTTTGGCCCAAAATATTGCGCAGATACAAGCGCAAGGTATCGCCGGGCACTTTATCAATCAGCGGAATGGCCAGTGTGCTGAGTTTGGCTTTCCCGTCACGGCTGCTCAAGTCCACCTGTTGCAGCAGGGTTTCAAATAAAAACTCAGACAGCGGCAGCGCGTGTCCGATACGCTGTTCGAAGGCCTGTTTACCTTCCTGACGAATCAGTGTATCAGGATCTTCCCCGTCCGGCAGGAACATAAATTTGAGCTGCTTGCCATCATTGAGGAAAGGCAGGGCAGTTTCCAGTGCTCGCCATGCCGCATCACGACCGGCATTATCTCCATCATAGCAGCAGATAACGTTATCGGTACTGCGCAGCAATAATTGAATATGTTCTGCTGTGGTGGAGGTGCCAAGTGAGGCGACGGCGTAGTTAATATCAAACTGCGCCAGCGCCACCACATCCATATACCCTTCGACCACCAATAAGTGATCTGGTTTCGGATTGGTTTGCTGCGCTTCATAAAGGCCATACAGTTCGCGACCTTTATGGAAAATCACCGTTTCCGGTGAGTTGAGGTATTTCGGTGTGCCATTGCCGATGATGCGGCCACCAAACCCGATGACCCGCCCACGCCGGTCACGGATGGGAAACATCACCCGCTCGCGAAAGCGGTCATAGGTGCGTTGGCTCTCTTCATTGTGAACCAAGAGACCTGCATCCGACAACATTTGTTGTTGCGCCGGATTGTTGCCACCAAAACGGCGCAACACGTTATCCCAGCCATCTGGCGCAAAGCCGATACCGAAGCGATGAATCACTTCGGCCGACAGGCCGCGTTGGGTCAGGTATTGCTGGGCTTTGGCCGATTTCGGCTGTACCAGTTGTTCACGGTAATAGGCCGCCACTTGCCCCATTAATTCATGCAGGCTGCGGCGCTCTTTACGATCTTGCGTCGGTTGACTATGGCTACCGGTTTCGCGCGGGATTTCTAATCCGTGCTGACTGGCGAGCTCTTCTACCGCTTCCACAAATTCCAGACGATCAAAGTCCATCAGAAATCCGATGGCGTTGCCATGCGCGCCACAACCGAAGCAGTGATAAAACTGTTTCTCGGCACTGACGGTAAACGATGGCGTTTTCTCGTTATGGAACGGACAGCAGGCATGGTAGTTCTTACCCTGCTTTTTGAGTTTCACACGGGCATCAACCAGATCGACAATGTCAGTCCGGGCCAGGAGATCATCAATAAATGCGCGGGGGATTTGACCTGCCATGACACCTCATGATTGGTTAGTCAGACGAAGCAAGTTCATAAACGAGCAAAAGCCGCGCGTTCCTTGCGGAATGCACGGCCTGTGCTGTAACAGAAGTCTGTTAGCGGCTGTCTGTCCGGAGAAAACTCCGCGCGAACGGCAGGAACTGCAGCAGACAGCTGGTTGTCAGTGAGAAATTCGCCTCTGATAAATCAGTACCGAACTCCGCTGACGTGCCCGAAGGCGGTGTACTGAAACGTGAGTTTCAGCACACAAAAGCATCAGTACAGACGAGTGCGGCGTGCGTTTTCACGAGCCAGCTTCTTCGCGTGACGCTTAACAGCAGATGCTTTAGCGCGCTTACGCTCAGTAGTTGGTTTTTCGTAGAACTCGCGACGGCGAACTTCAGACAGGATACCTGCCTTTTCGCATGAACGCTTGAAACGACGCAGAGCTACGTCGAACGGCTCGTTTTCACGTACTTTGATTACCGGCATATGCCTCTCACCTCAAAGGAAATTGGGTTAATCTGCTGACTATCAATTCGCCAGCTTGACTAAAAATGGTGCGGAATTTTAATCCGAAGATATAGGGATTGTAAAGCGCTACCGTGTTCTGCTGGCGTGATTTTAGTGTGCAGGATAACATATCAGGCTTTCCACGTCAGCCTGAGGCCACTTATGCGCATTCTAGGAATTGAAACCTCCTGTGACGAGACCGGTGTTGCAATTTACGACGACAATGCCGGGCTGTTGGCTAACCAATTGTATAGCCAGATAAAATTACATGCTGATTACGGCGGGGTGGTTCCGGAGCTGGCCTCACGCGATCACGTAAAAAAAACCGTTCCCCTGATTCAGGCCGCACTGAAAGAGGCCGGATTGACGCCGAGTGATATTGATGGCGTCGCCTATACCGCCGGTCCTGGGCTGGTCGGCGCGCTGTTAGTCGGCGCGACCGTCGGCCGCTCGTTGGCCATGGCGTGGGGCGTACCAGCAGTGGCGGTACACCACATGGAAGGCCATCTGCTGGCACCGATGCTGGAAGACAATCCGCCACCGTTCCCGTTCGTGGCACTGCTGGTTTCCGGTGGTCACACCCAGTTGATCCGCGTTGATGGCGTTGGCCGGTATCAGCTTTTAGGCGAGTCGATTGACGATGCGGCTGGGGAGGCGTTTGATAAAACAGCCAAATTGATGGGACTGGATTATCCGGGCGGTCCGCTGTTGGCCAAGCTGGCTGAGCAAGGCACGCCGGGACGTTTTGTGTTCCCGCGCCCGATGACCGATCGTCCGGGGTTGGATTTTAGTTTTTCTGGTCTGAAAACTTTCGCCGCGAACACCATCCACAAAGAGGGCAATGATCCGCAAACCCGCGCCGATATTGCCCATGCGTTCCAACAAGCGGTGGTGGATACTCTGGCGATTAAGTGTCGACGCGCGCTGAAAGAGACCGGCTTTAAACGTCTGGTGATTGCCGGTGGCGTGAGCGCCAACCAAGAGTTGCGCCGTCAGCTGGCGGAGATGATGCAGAGCATCGGTGGTGAGGTGTATTACCCGCGTACCGCGTTTTGTACCGATAACGGTGCCATGATTGCTTATGCCGGTATGCTGCGCTTGAAAAACAAAGAGTTTCAGGACTTGTCGGTCTCCGCGCGTCCGCGCTGGCCGATGAATGAGTTAAAGCCGTTAGCCGAGTGATCGGCGAGTTAGGCATCAATCAGTCACGGGCTTTATTTTATCGCCAATGTCGGCATGTTCGTGGTCGTTAAACGACGATCTGCCGATGTTCGCGACAGCGGACCAATGTGCATTTCATGCGTATTGGTCCGTAATTAGCCGCGAGACGGATGGCCAAAGTGGCGCGGCATAAGCGGCCTGAAAACCGCTGTTTATTGCGGTGATAGTTTATTGCGCTGATGTCTGCGTGGCGGGTTACTGTTCACTGACGATTACTCTTCGCGCTCCCGAGGGCGACGAAACTTTTGCCAGATTTTCGGCTCTTGGCCGCGCCATAAGCGCTCTAGATTTTCGTGGTGGCGCAGCAAAATCAGGCACGAGAGCATGGCCACAGGAAAGGTGAACTCAGGGCGGAACCACCATACGTACAACGGCGCGAGCAGCGCGGTAATCACTGCGGCCAGGGATGAATAGCCGGTCAGCAGCAAGGTGATCAGCCAAGTGCCGCTGAGTAAGCCGGTGATATCCCAACTGATGGGGGCAATTGCCCCAAACGCCGTAGCGACGCCTTTGCCGCCTTGAAAGTGAAAGAAGATCGGGTAGATGTGTCCGAGACAGGCGGCGATCGCGATGATCCCCAGTACCGGTGGGGCGAGATCCAGTTTATAGGCCAGCCACACCGGTAAGCCGCCTTTGGCGACATCAGCAATCAGAACGGCGAGGGCGGCAAAGCGGCCACCGAGGCGCAATACGTTAGTGGCGCCCGGATTACCGGAGCCGGTTTCGCGTGGGTCAGGCAGGCCTGCCAGCCGGCAAATCAGAATTGCGCTGGAAATGGAGCCAAGCAGATACGCGCAAATGATCATGCCAAGTGCGATAGCGCTCATGGCGGCCTCCTCAGAATCCGGAATTATTGACGCAGTGGCTATCGGAGCGTGCCGATTCCATTGATAATACGCAAATTAGGCTGTTTGGGGTATCCGACCTCTCTTTTTTATGGATAGCAACGTGATGGATATCGTATTTATCGACCAGTTGAACGTCATCACTACCATCGGGGTGTATGACTGGGAACAGACCATTAAGCAGAAATTAGTGCTCGATATCGAAATGGCATGGAATAACCGTCCGGCCGGTGAAAGCGATGACGTTGCGTTCTGTCTGGATTATGCTGCGGTCAGTGAAGCGGTCACCACCTTTATCGAACAAGGGCGCTTTGCGCTGGTTGAGCGGGTGGCCGAAGAGGTCGCGGCGATGCTGATGTCTCGGTTTGGGATCCGCTGGTTACGTCTACGAGTGGCGAAACCGGGGGCGGTGGCCAATGCCCGCCAAGTCGGGGTGATTATCGAGCGCGGAGAGCGAGCCTGATGGTGGAGCTGTTCATCGGGATTGGCAGTAACACCGAGCGCGAAAAACACCTCAACGCTGGGGTGGCAGAGTTACAGCAAATCTTTGCCGAGGTGGAACTTTCCCCCGTTTATGAAGCCGAAGCTGTGGGTGTTTGTAGCGGAAACTATTACAATCTGGTCGCCCGTTGTAAAACGGCGCGCACAGTGTGTGAAGTGAGTGCTGCATTGCAGGCGATTGAGCAGCGTTGGGGACGACGCGATCCACAGTATGCTGGCTGCTGCACGCTGGACTTGGACTTGTTGCTGTATGGCCGACTCTGTCAGAGCGATAAGCCACATTTGCCGCGTCCGGATATCCTGCAGTATGCCTTTGTGTTACGCCCGCTGGCCGATTTGGCCCCGGACGTGACTCATCCGCAAAACGGGCTCTCCTTCGCGACCTTGTGGCAGCGTTTTAATGATCCGGCACAGCGTTTATGGCCGGTGAGCTTTGCGTGGCAAGACGTGAACCGCGCTAGTTTGCATACTTGTGCGGTAGTGGATGTCAGCGTTTGCTGCCATACCGATGCGTAACACCGATTTGTAATATCGCGTAAGGGTCACTGACGGCCTGCTGAGGATGACTTTGCTCGGCTTAGGTGATCGGTTTTCATGTTTATACATTGATTTTTGTTGTTTATTTTCGCAGGTAGGCGTGTTCATGACCGAGTTGCTGATTGCTTTCATCCTAGGTGTGGTTGAAGGCTTGACCGAATTTTTACCCGTATCTTCCACCGGCCATTTGATCTTAGTCGGTCACTTATTGGGCTTTGAAGGCCCGAAAGCGGCGACCTTTGAGATCATTATCCAGCTCGGCTCTATTTTAGCGGTGGTGGTGGTGTTCTGGCGGCGGATGTTTGGCCTGATCGGGATCCACTTTGGTGAAAAGCCACAGCAAAGCGGTGGCCACCTGACGTTATTGCACATCATTCTGGGGATGTTGCCGGCGGTGGTGATTGGTTTGCTGGTGCATGATTGGATTAAAGCCAATCTGTTTGGCCCGCAAACCGTGATGTATGCCTTGGTGGTCGGCGGTGTTCTGCTGTTGGTAGCGGAGTACTTTAAGCCGAAAACTACTGCGCACAATATTGATGAGATCAGCTACAAGCAGGCTTTTGGCATCGGTCTGTTCCAGTGTCTGGCGCTGTGGCCGGGCTTCTCACGCTCCGGCTCTACCATCTCGGGTGGTTTGCTGTTGGGGGTGGGCCGTCATGCGGCGGCGGAATACTCCTTTATTCTGGCAGTACCGATGATGCTGGGCGCCAGTGGTTTAGATCTGCTGAAAAGCTGGAGCATTCTGAGTCTGTCTGACTTGCCGATGTTCGCGGTTGGCTTTATCACCGCATTTGTGGTGGCGATGATTGCGATCAAAACCTTTTTGGCGGCGATTAAGCGTATTTCGTTCGTGCCGTTTGCCATCTATCGCTTTATTTTGGCCGCGATGGTGTATTGGGTCGTGATTGGTTAATTCTAATCAGATGCTCGATAGATAACGAAAAAAACCGGCCTTGTGCCGGTTTTTTTATTGCGGAGCCCTAGAAAGGTCGGTGGTGAGCCAACGCATTATTCTGGCTGCGGATAGACCTCTTTGGCGGCAGCGATCAATTGTTGGCGCTGTTGCTGCACCGCATGTTTGATTTCCGGCCCACGTAGCCCTTGCGCGACGATGGCTTTGACATCCACGCTCAAGGCCGCTTGATACAGCGTTTGCAGGTAAGCGGCTTGTGGATAGGCACGCTGTTCAAAGCCCAAGCGGCCACAAAAGTCGGCTTGGGCGGCCTCTAAAGCCCACTGTAGGCGTTCGGGCCGACGCCAGACATCCAACTGGTCAAAGATTTTCAACACTGTTTCCGGTCGCAAGTCAAAGGCATTGTGTAGGTTGCCGTGGGTTTGCGCGACTAAAATGGCCGCCTCTTGATGGCTGGCCGGCACTTTTAAACGGCGGCAAAATTCGCGGATCAGCGGTACCCCTTTTTCGCCATGCCCGTGATGGCTTGGCCAGAATTGTGGCGGCGTTAAGGCTTTGCCAAAGTCATGGCACAGCACGGAAAAACGCACTTCGGGGCCATAAGCGCGCTGAGCGGCTTGCTGTAAAGCCATCAGGGTGTGGATGCCGCTGTCAATTTCTGGGTGCCACTTCTCGGGCGCCGGAACCCCAAACAGATTATCCAGCTCCGGGAATAACACCGTCAGCGCGCCGCAAGCACGTAATACGGCAAAGTAGACATCCGGCGCGGCGCTATTCAGGGCTTTCTCGGTCTCTTTCCACACTCGCTCGGCGGTGAGATGCGTCAGCTCGCCACTGGCACTGATTTGCTGCATCAGCGCCAGTGTTTCTGGTGCGACACGAAAGCCAAGGTGGGCAAACCGAGCGGCAAAACGCGCCACCCGCAATACGCGTAGCGGATCTTCACTGAAAGCGGGGGAGACATGACGCAGCCAGCGATCGCGCAGATCCTGTTGGCCACCGTAAGGATCAGTGAGCGAGCCATCTTCTGCTTGTGCGATCGCGTTGATGGTCAGATCGCGGCGCAGTAAATCTTGTTCGAGCGTCACATCGGGCGCGGCGTGGCAGACAAAGCCGGTATAGCCTTGGCCTTGCTTGCGTTCGGTACGTGCGAGCGCATACTCCTCATGGGTGCGCGGATGTAAAAATACCGGAAAATCACGGCCGACTTGCTGATAGCCCTGCGCGAGCAGCTGCTCAGGCGTTGCGCCAACCACTACCCAGTCGCGCTCGGTGACGTTCAGCCCTAACAATTGATCCCGTACTGCGCCACCCACCAGATATGTCTGCACCCTGTCTCCTTAACACCGCGTCGATGAGATTATTGCTGTGCAGTATACCGGATTATGCGCCAACATGCCGGTCAGTGCGCGGTTTGCGGGCCAGATCCGCGCAGAGGATGGTAATCGCAGCGCTTTCCGGTAAGCTGTGTTGACAGGATGTGACAACCGGCCGCAGCACAAGGAGTAGGCCATGTATCAGGCTTTTTTCGGGCTTCGTGAAGCTCCGTTTGCGTTGGTGCCCGATCCGCGTTTTTTGTACCTGAGCGAGCGTTATCGTGAAGCCTTGGTGCATCTGTTTTACGGTTTGCGTGATGGCGGTGGCTTTGTGTTGCTCTCCGGTGAGGTGGGCACCGGTAAAACGTTGGCGGCGCGTACCATGCTGGAGCATACCGATCCGCAGTGTCAGTTGGCTTTGATCCTCAATCCGCTGTTAACCCCACAAGAGCTGCTACTGGCGATTGCCACTGAGCTCGGCGCCCATGTGCCGGCGATGGCATCCTTAGCCCAGCTTACCGAAGTACTGCATCACCATTTTTTGCACAATCATGCCGCTGGGCGCAAAACCATCGTGTTGGTGGATGAGGCGCAGCATTTGTCGCCGGCGGCGCTGGAGCAATTGCGGCTACTGACCAATTTGGAAACTGGCCAAACCAAGCTGCTACAGGTGATTTTAATCGGTCAGCCCGAGTTGGCTACGATGTTGGATTTACCGGTGTTGCGTCAATTGGCGCAGCGCATCACGGCGCGCTATCACCTGACGTCGCTGGGTTATGACGAAAGTCTGCACTATTTGCAGCATCGCTGGCAGGTGGCGGCTGGCCAAGGTTGGCCCTTTAGTCGCGCAGCAGGTTATGCCTTGTACCGTTGCAGTGGCGGGATCCCGCGTTGCCTGAATTTGCTGGCGGAGCGCTGCTTGATGCGCGCTTACGGCCACCAGCAACAGCAAATTGGCTGGCGCTGCGTACTCGGTGCGTGGCGCGAGTTGCGGGGGCAGCATACACTTCGGTTGCCACGGTTGTGGTTTTCCTCTTGGCTGTCTACCCGTCATTCTTCAGCGAATACTGGGAATGCGATGCTGTCGGCGCCCATCACAATAGCGCTCGGTGCGGGGGCGATTTATCTGCTGGCAGTATGGCAGCCCAGCTGGTTTGGGCTTACCCCAATGCCAACATCCACACCGCAGGTAACGGCTACAGCATTATCCACTGCGGCGCCTGTAGCGAGCGTACCGAATCTGAGCGCATTGCCTCCGGCTTCAGAGCTTAGTGCGCCTAGCGTATCAAGCCTACCAAGCGCTGCGGTCGGCGAGTCGTCGGAGACTCTTTCGGGTGTGCGCACCATTGCGTCGACGCCGCAGCAGGCGTTGGCGGTGCTGTTTCAGGTGTGGGGCTATCAGCTACCTAGTGGGCAGGCTGATTGCCATGCCGCTAGCGCGTTAGCGCTGCGTTGCTATCAGGGAACGGCCAGCTTAGCGCGTCTGGCGGCGTTGAATCATCCGGCGGTGTTATCGCTGCAAGAGCAGCAACAAAATTATGCCGCGGTGCTATACCGTTTGACCGCCCAAGATGCGGAGCTATTGGTGGGAGAGAGCCGATGGCGGGTGTCTCGCTCATGGCTGGAAGCGCACTGGAATGGGGAGTTTACCCTGTTGTGGCGACCGCCGGAGCCCTCGAGCCAGCGTGTGATCCGTCGTGGCGACCAAGGCGCCTTAGTGCAGTGGTTAGCGAGCCGCTTACCGCCACCGGATAGTCATAGTGATGTGGCGGCGAACCAAAGTACCGCTTCGGTAGCACAGAATATCCGCTTTGATGCTGAGCTCGAGCAACGGTTGCGTCAGTTCCAGCAACTGCAAGGCTTACCGGCCGATGCGATGGCTGGCCCGCTGACGCAGATCGCGCTCAGTGCGGGTAATGGTGGCCCCTTGTTAGCGCAGGTGGCGAGTGGCCCACTTAATGAGAATGTCAGTGAACCGCCGCGTGCGCCGCTTGTGAAGGAGAACGGATAATGTCGACCATTTTGACGGCGTTGCGCCGCGCCGAGCAAGAGCGGCGACGCCAACCGACCGGTGAACCGTTGTTACCGACCCTCCCCGGCGGTCCGCTATTAACCGCGGATTCCGCCGCATCCGCCGCATTGGCGCAGCGACAGCGCCATTATCAGCGCCTTAGCTTGCGGTTATTGCTGTTACTGCTTGGGGCGAGCGGGATGTGGCTTGGCTTACGTTATGGTATCGGGCCAGATATTCGCACGCCGCAGGTATCAACCTCATCGGTGTCTAGCATTGAGCCGCGAATACCGACGATTGAAAATACCCATGCGCAGCCCGCATCAGCGCCAACAGTATCCACATTACCGAAGGCCGAGGATCATCTAGTTCAGCCGCAGGTATTAAGCTTTCCGCGTCTGGAAACGGAGCGTATTAGCGCTGAGCAGTTAGCGTCGGCGTTATCGCCAGAACGCGAGAGCTGGGCATTACCACCGCCGATTGCCGGTATCGCACTGGATGATAACTTGATCACGGCCGCCGATATTTTACCGACGCCACCGTTACCGACCGATCCGGTGCGCCGACCGCCTGCAGCCAATAGTGACGCCTCTGCGTTAGCGGTATCGGAGGAGGCAAGCCGTGGGCTAGCGGATACCGATACTGCGCTGACGCCACCGGACAAACTGGATTTGCGTGGCGTGTCACCGGAGTTGGCGCAAGCGTTTCGCGCCGCCTTACAGGATAAATCCAGCTCTGTTACTTCGTTCGCAGGTAGATCGGGTATCGCCATGCCGGTCACTCGGCCAGAAATAACCGCACCGACGTCACCAACCGCCTCGACCAAGAAGGATGTTAGCGCCAAGACATTGCCGCAGTTACGTCATTTGCCGGCGGCGCGGCGTGCGTTGATCCCATCACTGCGTTTTGAAGTGCACAATTATGTGTCGGCACCGGACAAACGCTGGGTGCGGATTAACGGACAGGTCTATCGCAGTGGCGCGCAGTTAGCTAAAGGCGTGCAGTTGCTGCGCATTGAGCCTGAGCAAATTGTGTTGGCGGTGAAAGGGCAGCAGGCTGCGTTGCCGGCCTTGCAGGATTGGCCGGGTAGTCGCGGCTGAGGGAACGACTGTTGTATGCCGCGATGAGAGGCGTAGAGCTGGTGGTGCTGCAGATAGTCTGGTGTGATGAGCGCAAAAATGAACAACGCCGGCGCATATTGTTATGTGCCGGCGTTGCTATTGCGTTTATCTGCTTCAGCGTGTTTGCGGCTAGCGCGCACGTTGGCATCGGCGCAAATTAGCGCATCCAGCGGTCTTTACGACGCCGAGTTGGGATCAGATGCGGTAGCAGCAGCCCCAGCAGCAGACCGGCACCGGCAACGCCGCCACCATAGATAAACCAGCGCATCAGGATCTCACGCTTTTCCGCATCCAGATGATTATTCAGGGTCTGCATCTTGTCTTTGGCCTGTTGCAGCTCGGCTTTCAGACGTTCGTTTTCCCCTTGCAGCGTAGCCATATCGCTATCACTGCGACTGACTTTGGCTTGCATATCACGGGTACGTTGCTGCCAATCGGCATCAATAGTGCTGAGCTTCGCGGTCAGCTCTTTAACTTGCGCTTCCAGCTCAGGGACGCGAACACGCAAACTTGGCGTGGCGCTGAGCTGATTTTCTGGTAGCCACACCTGGCGGCCTTTGCTGTCAGTCACCTGCGCAAAGCCAGTGGCGGAATTCACGCTATCGAGCGTGACGGCATCGCCTGCATTCAGGGTGCCCAAAATTCGGTATTGCGTGCTCGGGCCGGAGTGCACATACGCCTGCAGCTCATCAGAGACATAACGGGTCTGATTGGCATAGGCGGGAAGTGTTAATGCTGCAACCAGCAGGGCGGCAATTTTGGTGCTTAATTTGGACATAATGTCGGTATTTCTGCGCATTCTGGTTCATGTTCGGGAAGGGTGCATAGTAGAAGGTTTGCGCACCGGACGCAAATAAGCGGCACCCGTATCGGGTGCCGCAGCAGACTTTTGTGCGTCTGACGACAATTATGCGAAATCGTTACACGCGCAGTGCCTCGCAAAAAATGCGATTAGGCGAAAATAGCGCGGAACAGATAGAAGAAGATAATCGACAGGAAAGCACCGGCTGGCAGTGTGATGATCCACGATGCCACGATATTACGCACGACACCCAGGTTCAACGCCGCGATACCACGGGCAAAACCGACACCCAATACCGCGCCCACCAGCGTTTGTGTGGTGGAGATAGGCAGGCCAGTACCGGAAGCGATAACCACGGTGGTGGCGGTTGCAAACTGCGCCGCAAAACCACGGCTTGGGGTCAGGTCAGTAATACCGGTACCTACGGTGGCCATTACTTTATGCCCCAGCAGCGCCAGACCAATCACGATACCTACCGCGCCCAATGGCAAGATCCACCAAGCAATAGGTGAGGAGTTGTGCAGTTCACCACCGCTGCTGACCACGGCCACGATCGCCGACAATGGGCCAATCGCGTTTGCCACATCGTTGGAGCCGTGGGCAAAAGCCATCGCACACGCGGTGATCACCATCAGCACGCTAAACACGCGCTCAACACCGGCAAAACCATTTTCAGATTCGGCTTTGGCGGCGAATTTTTTGCTGCTGATGTACAGGTAGCCACCAATCATTACCACCAGCCCGCCAATTACCGACAGCTGCAGGGTTTCGGCATCGGTCAGATCCAGACCAACGTGCTTCAGACCTTTTTTGATGGTAACCAAGAAAATTACCAGCGCAGTCAGGAACATGTAGACCGGACCATAGCGCTTAGCGTTTTTCATTGGGGTTTCGGTATCAAAAATCAGGCGCTGGGCGCTGATAAAAATACCGTAGGCCAGAATACCGGCAATCAGTGGCGTGATCAGCCAGCTGCCGACGATCCCTTTTACACTGCCCCAATCCACAGAGTGTGGACCGACTGAAACGCAGGCAAAACCGATGATAGCACCGATAATCGAGTGGGTGGTGGAGACCGGCCAACCCATGACGGATGCCACAATCAGCCAGGTTCCGGCGGCCAGCAAGGCTGACATCATCCCGAACACCAAGGTTTGTGGTTCATGGGTAAACAGTGAGGTTTCGATGATCCCGTTACGGATAGTCTGGGTCACTTCACCACCGGCCAGATAGGCGCCGGCAAACTCAAAGACCATGGCTATTAAAATAGCCTGCTTGACGGTGACGGCCTTGGCACCTACTGAGGTGCCCATGGCATTTGCTACGTCATTGGCGCCGATCCCGATGGCCATTAACAGACCAAGAAAAACCGCGACCAGCACAATGAGCGAGCCGTGTTGTGCCAAAATTTCCATTGAAGTACCTATTTTTTGCTACGTTATGAGCGAGCCAGCATCAGTTCCAGGCGAGCGCCCACGCGCAGTGCCTGATCAGCCAAATCACCCACCCATTCCAGAGTTTTGTACAGGAACACCACATCAATCGGATTGAATTGATCTTCCAGCGTCAAAAGCGTCTGACGTAGCAGGATCTGGAGGTGGTCTGTATCATCTTCGATGTGATCCAACTCCGTGATCATGTTTTCCACCAGCGCAACTTCACGGCCTTTAAAGCCAGTTTCCAACAGACCATCCATTTCATTGATGACCCGATTGGATTGCGCGGTTGCATCCAAGCAGCGTTGCAGATAGTTCATGAAAGCCGGGTGCATTTCATCGGGGATGCGCAGATGGCGGCCGATGACGCGTCCGGAAATATCTTTAGCACGGTTGGCAAGCTTGTCTTGCTGAGTCAGCAATTCCAGCATGTCAGTACGGTCAACCGGTAAGAATAACCCGCGTGGGAGCTTCAGTCGGATCTCACGTTTTAATGTATCCGCCTGTTTTTCCAACTGGGAGATTTCTTCCCGGATCTTATTGGCCTGTTCCCAATCATTTCGGGCAGTAGCTTCAAAAAAAGGCACCAGCTGTAAACAGCATTCGTGCACCTTATCCGAGTGCTTACCCAAAGGTTTGATGGGTGACTTGGCAAAGAGACCTAAAATAGTATTAACTGGCATAACCAATGTACCTATTGTTGGCGATTAATTTGCGCAACAGTTGTCAGAGGATGCGCATGTTATCGTATGTGACCGCAGACTTCACCCGCTTGAAGTCAAATAACCGCACATTTCTGCTGCTCCGGCTGCAAAAAATAGCCCGTTAAGTGTGACAAATTCTGGTTTTTCGTTATGAATACTGAGATTGAGTTAAAGTTTATTGTCGACCCAGCGATGAAACCGGCACTGTATCGCCTGTTGCAGGATTGGCAGACCAGCGAGCACCGTACCCGCCACCTGATCAATACCTATTATGATACGCCAGCGCAAAATTTGCGTCAGGCAAGAATGGGATTACGGGTGCGCACCATTGGCGAGCAACATGTCCAGACCCTGAAAACCGATGGCACTGTAGTTGCCGGTTTACATCAGCGCCCAGAGTTTAATGTCCCGTTGACTGCGCCGAGCCCAGAGTTAGCCCGTTTTAGTGAGGCTGGCCATGACATCAGTTGGCCGACACAGTGGGATCTGACGGCGATCCAAGACAGCTTACAGCCGCTGTTTAACACGGATTTTGAGCGTGAGCAGTGGCTGGTTACTGCCGCAGATGGCAGCCAAATTGAGCTGGCTTGGGATCAGGGCAGCATTACTGCTGGCGAGCGTCAAACCCCCATTAGTGAAATTGAACTGGAGCTGGTGAGCGGCGATGCGAACGCCTTGTTTACCCTAGCACAGGCTCTGTGTGCGCTCGGCGGCCTGCGGCAAGGGCAAGACAGTAAAGCCGCGCGTGGCTATCGCTTGGCTGCCGGTGAGTCAGAGCCGCGCTGCCCACGTCTGCCGGCGTTTACCTTGCAGCGCAAAATGACGCTGGAGCAGGCATTTGTGCAAGTGCTATCTGGCTTACTTGGCCACTGGCAGCGTGCCGAAGCGGATATCGCGCGTCTTGATGAGCTGGGTGCTGCTTTGGCGGTGCGGGCATTACAGGCCATGCGTGATGATCTGACCTTTATCCGTCAGTGGCTGACGTTGTTTGGCCGTTATATTCCACGCAAAGCCAGCGCCGGTTTACGCCAAGAGATGCAGTGGCTGGAAGAGCAATTGGCCGGCAGTGCTCGTTGGTTGTGGTTGGATCAGAGCGTGCCGGAGGGGCGTCGCGAGCAGTTGCAGGCGCAAACTGGCCCGTTCCCACTGGCGCATTATCAGCAGTTACTGTTGAGCCCGCGTTATGCTGCGCTGTTGCTGGCCTTTAACCACTGGTTGGCGTTCAGGGCTTGGCAGCGCTTTACCGATGATGCTGGGCAAAAAGCGCTGGCCGCGCCAGTGAAGCGTTTTGCCGATACCCAGCTGGGACGACATTGGTCAGAGATGAAGAGCCGATTGGGAGGCCGACATCCACTGAGCGTACGCCAATATCTGGATCAGGCGCCGGTAGTGCAGCGTTTTAACGAAGTGGCACTGGCTTTTGCGGCGCTCTATCCGCAGGATGAGGCCCAGTTTTTTATGGCCGAGGTGCAACGCTTTGGCGCGCAGCTCGCCAGCCTACAGGCACGGGAAACCGAGCGCCGTTTACTGGCGGTGAGCATGGCGACAGTCGATGAAGCGGAAACCTCGCCGGTGTGGTTGGCAAACAGTGTGACGGCGTTGGAGCAAGAGCAAGCCGAATTGGCCGCGACATTGGAAGCTGCGCGACCCACGCTGCTCAGCGCCGCCGGTTATTGGTTCTGATCGCTACTAGGTCCGATGCTGAGTTAGCACGGGCATTTACTGAGCTTGCCTTTTTTACCCGGATAACGAGCATCAATGCAGGCGCGATGAAAATCCGCCTCGCTCAATACCGGTAGCTCCGGATGCTGCTCACGCATGTGGGCGGCATAACGGGCATAGTCAGGAATGCCGACCATTAAGCGAGCCGTTTCGGCCATCCGTTGGTAAATCGCCTGTATTTTTACCCGCGGTATGGATATCTGGCGCATCGTGTTCTCCTTAACTTGCATCGCTCTTGTAACGTGAATCAGAGATGGGCTGAACACGCCCACCTCTGATTCTGAGTCGCTGCTCACTCTCGTTTTCGCATCACTCAGAATGCGCTTTTTTATGACGCATCATGTTGAAATTGAGCCGGCGTTTCTTTGGCGCTCGGGTGGGGCAGGCGCATGGCTTGCAATGATGCGCGTACGCCGAAGAACAGCATCGCCAGTACCACACTGATAAAGAGCGCGCTCAGGGCGCTGTTCACGTAATCATTGAAAATGACCTGTTGCATCTGCTCTAACGTTTTGGCCGGGGCCAGTACGGTGCCACTGGCGGCGGCTTGATTGAATTTCTCAGCATGGGCCAGAAAACCAATTTTTGGATTCTCACTGAAGATCTTCAGCCAGCCGGCGTACAAGGTCGTGGTCAGTACCCACACGCAAGGCAGGGCCGTGATCCACGCAAAACGCAGTTTTTTCATCTTGATCAAGACGGTGGTACACAAAATTAACGCCATGCCCGCCAGCATCTGGTTGGCGATGCCAAACAGTGGCCACAGGGTATTGATGCCACCCAGCGGATCAATCACGCCTTGATACAAGAAGTAACCCCAGCCGCTCACCGCCAGCGTAGTGGCTAGCAGGTTGGCCGGCAGAGAATCGGTATTTCCCAGCGGTTTGAAAAAGGTGCCCAGCAAATCTTGGATCATAAAACGGCAAACGCGGGTACCGGCATCAATGGTGGTCAGAATAAACAGCGCTTCGAACAAGATGGCAAAGTGATACCAGAACGCCATCATGCCCGCGCCACCAAACACCTGCGACAGAATATGCGCCATGCCCACCGCCAGCGTAGGTGCGCCACCGGTGCGCGACAAAATAGTCTGCTCACCCACATCCTTCGCCATTTGGCTCAGCATTTCTGGCGTGACCACAAAGCCCCACTGACTGATCGCCGCCGCCGCTTCTTGCGGTGTGGTACCAATCAGCGCCGCAGGTGAGTTCATGGCAAAATAGACGCCCGGCTCCAGCACACAGGCTGCAATCAGCGCCATCATGGCGACAAAGGATTCCATCAACATCGCACCATAGCCAATGGCGCGCGCATGGGTTTCATTTTCCAGCATTTTCGGTGTTGTGCCGGAGGAGACCAGCGAGTGGAAACCGGAGATTGCACCACAGGCGATGGTGATAAACAGGAACGGGAATAGGTTACCGGCAAATACTGGCCCGCTGCCGTCAATAAAACGGGTGACGGACGGCATTTGCATGTCGGGTGCCACCACTATGATGCCTAATGCCAGCCCGACAATGGTGCCGATTTTGAGGAAGGTAGACAGGTAATCACGCGGCGCCAACAGCAACCACACCGGCAATACCGAGGCGATAAAACCGTAGATGATCAATGACCAAGCCAGGGCCTTACCATCTAGGGTAAACCAGCTGGCAAAGCTGCTTTGGGCGACATCTTCACCGTACACAATCGCCAGCATTAACAGCACAAAACCAATCAGTGAGATTTCGGCAATTTTCCCGGGGCGAATATAACGCATGTAAACGCCCATGAAGACCGCCAGTGGGATGGTTGCAGCAATGGTGAAGCTGCCCCACGGGCTGCCAACCAGCGCTTTCACCACCACCAGCGCCAGTACCGCCAGCAAAATCACCATGATCATTAAGATCCCAATCGAGGCAATGACCCCGCCCACTGGGCCTAATTCGGCTTTGATGATCTCTCCAAGCGATTTACCGTCGCGCCGGGTGGAGATAAACAGCACGATAAAATCTTGTACTGCGCCAGCAAACATTACGCCGACCAAAATCCACAAAGTACCGGGTAAATAGCCCATTTGCGCGGCCAGGACCGGTCCGACTAACGGGCCGGCGCCGGCAATGGCGGCAAAGTGGTGGCCGAACAGCACCCATTTGTTGGTCGGGACATAATCCAACCCATCATTGTGTCGCGCAGCGGGCGTCAGGCGCTGGCCATTTAACTCCAACACCTTATTGGCAATAAAGCGGCTGTAAAAGCGGTAGGCAATCAGGTAGCAAGAGACCGCTGCGGTGATCAGCCAAATCGCATTGATACTTTCCCCGCGGTGCAGGGCTAAGGTGCCAAAAGCGGCGGCACCGGCCAGTGCGATCAGGAGCCACAGCCCCCATTCCTTGAGTGTGCGCATGATTTCATCCTTGTGTCTGGGAAAACCGCTCCCGCGTTCGTTGGTGATGAGGCGCGCCGCGGTAATGGGGAACGGGAATTGTTTCGATTTTGTAAATGCCCACCGGCAAACGCAAGGGGTATGGGTGAAATCGACGATGGCGCTGCTGCACCGGTACTTGGTGGTGTTCCCGACTGCTTAGTGGGATAAGTGGAGCTGCCTTATCAGGCAAAATGTGTTATACGTCTGGTTTTTATGCTGACAAAACTGGTGGTAGTGTTTGCGCTGAAGTAAAGTTACTGTTGCTTTTGTGATGCAGGTAGATACACCGAACGCACTGCAGCGCTTTGCGCAGGGGTTTTGTGATCTGTCACCGATTTTACGGGATTGCTGATCGGGGGATCGCAATGGATGCCGATACCCCTAACAGACGATCACCATTGCCGTGATTGATTGATATCAAAAAGGGATGCTATGGACGCAATGCAATTTCATTTCTGGGAGAAATGGCTGGTCAATGTACGGTTATTACCAAAAGCCGTGTTGCTAATGGTATTCAGTACGGTGCTCCTGACCGGTAAGCAGTGGTGGGATGCCGATACGTTGCGTCAGCATCTGTTGAGTACGGCGCAAACGCAGGCCGAGCAGCAGGCGCAGTCGGTGGCCAGCTTGCTCACTCAAGCGGCGACTGGCTCGCAAGCGACCTTGGTGCAGCAGTTGCAGCAAGCGGGAGTCTCTGTGTATGCGGTATCGCCGGATAAGCAGCTGCTAGGGCATCCGCAGCTCAAGCGTTATGAAGAGTGGAATAGCGGCGCGGGCATGTCGGGCTGGAGTGATGAAGGCGAGCAGCGCTATTTTCGCGCACACTCCGGGGATTGGTTGGCGGCGGTAGCGTTAGATAGAAACAGCGCGGATCAGGCCTATCAGGATTTTATCTGGCGTAGCGTGTGGCAAACGGTGGTGATGATCGTGATGTTTATCGTCCTGCTGGTGGGCGCGGTCCGTATGATGCATCGTCAGTTAAGTTATCTGAAAAACGGCATTGAAGCGCTGGCGGCCAAAAACTTAGCGGTGCCAGTACTGATGCCGTGCAAAGATGAATTTGGCGATATGGCGCGGGCGCTGGAGCAGACGCGGCAAAATCTGCGTGGCATCGTGACGGTACAAAATAATACCGCGCAAGAGCTGTCGGCGGTGGCGGAAGTGATGTCGCTGGCCATGCGTGAAACCGGTGAGTCGACACAAGAAGAGTTTGCCGAAATCGATCAGCTGGCTTCAGCCATGAGTGAAATGAGCTCAACTGTGCAGGATGTGGCGCAAAATACCGAACTGGCGTCGCAATCGACCGCTGAAAGTGCCGAGCAGGCCAAGCAAGGCGCGGTGTTTGTCGGCAAGACCACCGAGGTTATCCGTCAGCTGTCGTCTGATATTCGTGAGTCGGCCTTGGCAGTGAACCAAGTGGAAGAGCAAGTGGGCTCGATTGGTTCGGTTGTTTCGACTATTCGCGGTATTTCCGAGCAGACGAACTTGCTGGCGCTGAATGCGGCCATTGAAGCGGCACGCGCCGGTGAGCAAGGGCGTGGTTTTGCGGTAGTCGCCGATGAAGTGCGTCAACTGGCGCAGCGCACGCAAAATGCCACGGTCGAAATTCAAGAGATGATCTCGCAATTGCAAAATAGCGCGCAACAAGCGGTGACCTTGATGGAGCAAAGCGTGCTGGAAGCTGCCGAAGGTACGGAACAAATTGAGCGTGCCGGTAGCGAATTTACCCGTATTGAGTCCAGTGTTCTGCGCATTAATGAGATGAATTTCCAAATTGCATCGGCAGCACAGCAGCAAAGCTCGGTGGCGCAGGAGATGAGCCACAACCTGACCAATGTCCGTGAGCTGATTTCGGCCTCGGTGACCGTGATTGGGGAGTTGACTGAAACAGCCGAAGCGATGCAGCAGCAAGCCAGCAAGCTGCAGGCCGAAATTGGAGAGTTCCGTCTCGAAGCCGGTTGATGTTGCGCTCGTGTGAGGTAGTGTGTGAGGTCGCGTTTAGCCATACCGGTACGACATCCCAGCAACACAAGGAGCCCCGTTAACGACGGGGCTTTTTTTATGCATGCCATTTTTATTGGTACTTTTTGATTGGCAGCAGGTGAGTAACCCCGATATCTTAACGGTTCACTGTGGCTGATTTTTAACGGACCGGATGCCGTCATGACTGATCATCTTTCTCCCTCCCTGAATGCCGCCGCCGATCAGGCGTGGCAGCGCTTAGCCGAGCAAGCGCCTGACGCGTTGCAACTGTGGCAGACCGCTTCGCATCGCCCGCTGCTGCGCCGCGCCTTGGCGCTATCAGAGTTTATCGCCGATACCTTATTGCGCCAGCCAACGCTGTTACATGAGCTGTATCATCAGCCGCCGGCCTATGGCCGCGAGCAGGAGTATGCGGCCTTGCTGCAACAGCAGTTGCAAGCAGTCAGTGATGAGGCGGGGTTGATGCAGGCTCTGCGCCGTTTTCGTCATGCCGAGTTGGTGCGTATTGCTTGGTTGCAAATCCACGGTCAGCCGGATCTGATGCCACCTGAGGATGCTGCGCTGACAGAGCAGACCTTGCGCCAGCTCAGTGCGTTAGCGGAGAGTTTGATCGTGGGCGCGCGCGATTGGTTGTATCAGTCTTGCTGTCGTGAATGGGGCACGCCCGTGAATGCCGACGGGAAAGCGCAGCCGCTGCTGATTTTAGGGATGGGGAAGTTAGGCGGCGCGGAGCTTAATTTCTCCTCCGACATTGATCTGATTTTGGCTTATCCAGAAAACGGGCAGACCAGTGGTGGGCGGCGGGCATTGGATAACGCGCAGTTTTTTACTCGTCTCGGGCAAAGGCTGATTAAAGCCTTGGACCAACCTACGGTTGACGGCTTTGTCTATCGGGTTGATATGCGTTTGCGCCCGTTTGGCGAGAGTGGGCCGCTGGTGATGAGCTATCCGGCGCTGGAAGATTATTATCAGGAGCAGGGGCGCGACTGGGAGCGCTACGCCATGATCAAAGCGCGGGTGATGGGCGATGACAGTGGCGAATATGCCGCAGAGCTTAAGCAGATGCTGCGCCCGTTTGTGTTTCGCCGGTATATCGATTTTAGCGTGATCCAATCACTGCGCACCATGAAGGGGATGATTGCCCGCGAGGTACGCCGTCGTGGGCTGGTGGATAACATCAAGCTCGGTGCCGGCGGGATCCGTGAGATCGAGTTTATTGCGCAGGTGTTTCAGTTGATCCGCGGCGGACGTGAGCCGAGCTTACAGGGCCGCTCGTTGCTGCCAACCTTACAGGCCATCGGTCAGTTGGGGCTGTTACAACCGAGTGAGGTCGATGGGCTGTGTCAGGCGTATCTCTATTTGCGCCGGCTGGAAAATGGCTTGCAGGCGATCCGCGATGAGCAAACCCAAACCTTGCCGTCTGCGGCGCTGGATCAAGCGCGCTTGTGCGACCTGATGCAGGCTGCACAGTGGTCGGCGTTACAAGATACGCTTGAGCACCATATGCAGGCGGTGCGAGCAGTCTTTGCTCACCTGATTGGGGAAGAGGAAGACAGTGCCAGCGAAGAGCCACAGCTTCAGCTATATCAAGATTTGTGGTTAGGGCGCTTATCGGCGGAAGAGAGTTTACGGCTTTGTCCGGCCAGTCCTGATGAAGAGGTGGCGGGCGCAAAATTGCTGCGAGTGGTGGAAGATTTTCACCGCGAAGTGGATAAACGCACGTTGGGGCCGCGTGGTCGCGAGGTGTTGAACCGCTTGATGCCACGTTTGTTATCGGCCTGCCTTAGCCATCCACACGCGGCACTGTTATTGCCGCGTATCATTCACTTGATGAGTCGCATTGTTACTCGCACCACTTATCTGGAGTTGCTGGCGGAGCACCCAACGGTGTTAACGCACCTGCTGACCCTGTGCACCGCGTCACCGTGGGTGGCTGAGCAGTTAGCGCTGTATCCATTGTTGCTGGATGAATTGCTCGACCCGCAGACGCTTTACCATCCCTTACCGTTGACACAATACCGTGATGAGCTGCGTCAGTATCTGTTGCGTGTACCGGAAGAGGATGAAGAGCAACAGATGGAGGCGCTGCGTCAATTTAAGCAGGCACATCTGCTGCGTATTGCTGCCGCTGATATTGTGGGGGCATTGCCGCTGATGAAAGTCAGCGATCACCTCACTTATCTGGCTGAGGCCATTATTGATGCGGTAGTGCGTCAGGCGTGGCGACAAATGACGGCGCGCTATGGTGAGCCGCAGCATCTGGCTGAGCGTGGCGGTCAGGGCTTTGCCGTTCTGGGATATGGCAAGTTAGGCGGCTGGGAGCTTGGCTACGGCTCGGATTTGGATCTGGTGTTTTTGATTGATTGCCCACCGGAGGTGGTCACCAGTGGTGAGCGCAGTATTGATGGCCGCCAATTCTATCTGCGTCTTGCACAGCGCATCATGCATCTGTTTGCCACGCGTACCAGCAGTGGCGTGCTGTATGAGGTGGATACCCGTTTGCGCCCTTCGGGGGCGGCCGGATTGTTGGTCAGCTCGTTAGAAGCCTTTGCCGATTATCAGGCGCAAGAAGCCTGGACGTGGGAGCATCAAGCGTTGGTACGGGCGCGTATGGTGTATGGCGACCCGATGTTGCAAGCGGCCTTTGCCGAGATCCGGCACGGCATTTTGTGCAAAGAGCGCCCCGCCGAAGCATTGCGCCAAGAGGTGTTGGCGATGCGCCAGAAGATGCAGGCGCATCACACTCACGGTGAGCGTTCGCACAGTGAAAACTCGTTTGATTTGAAAGCCGATGCGGGGGGAATCACCGATATTGAGTTTATCGCTCAGTATCTGGTGCTGCGTTTTGCCGCATTGCAGCCGGCGATCACCGAGTGGTCGGATAATGTGCGTATTTTTGAATTGCTGCAACGTTATGAGCTGATGTCGGCAGCGGAAGCGCAGCAATTAACCGCCTGTTATTGTTTGCTGCGCGATGAAAACCATCGCTTGGCATTACAGCAATTGCCAGGGAAGGTGAGTGCGACCCAGTTTACCGAAGAGCGTGAGCAGGTGATGCGCAGCTGGCATGTCTGGTTGGAAACACCGGTTAGCGTGCTGGCTGATTGAGTTTTTGTTCGCAGGTTGATGAATCAACGAGTAAATTGATGCGCACATAAAAGTGCATCTTCAAAATAACCAAAGCGCCGCACTGCGGCGCTGTTTACCTGAGTCTCACGAAGAGCAAAGCGTATCGTGAGACTCAGGTAATAAGACACTAAGAGACTTTTCAATACAAAGAGGATTCGCCTTCTGGGCGGGTCTTAAAGCGGCGATGCAGCCACATGTATTGCCCTGGTGCGCGCAAGATCTCTTTTTCGACCACCCGATTCATAAAGGCCGCCGCGGCAACCTCATCATCCATCGGGAAGCCTTGGATAGCTGGGGAGATCACTAAGCGGTAACCACTGCCATCTTTATTGCGGATCGGTGCAAAGGCCACTAATGCTGGATCGGCGGCTTGCATCAGAATACTGGTGCCGGTGGTGGTCGCCGCTTTATCGACCGCAAAGAGCGGGACAAAGACGCTGCGGCGTGGGCCGTAGTCATGATCGGGGGCATACCAAATAATCTCACCGGCACGCAGGGCGCGGATCATCCCTTTTACGTCTTTACGATCAATCATGTACTTGTTGGAGCGCAGACGGCCCCAGGTTTGCAGCCAGTCCATCAGCGGATTATCGTTTGGTCGGTAGACGCCCACACCAGGGTTATACATACCAAAAACGCGCGCTCCGAGCTCTAGGGTTAGGAAGTGCACGCCAATGAGCAGCACACCGCGTTGTTCCGCTTGTGCTTGACGCATGTGCTCCAAGCCTTCCACTTGGAAGATTTTTTTCACCCGCCAGTCTGGCCAAAACCAAGCCATGCCGGTTTCCATCACCGCCATCCCTGTGGATTCAAAGTTTTCTTGCAGAATTTGGGCGCGCGCCTCTCGGCTCATATCTGGAAAGCACAGCTCAAGATTACGTTCGGCAATTTTTACCCGACGCTTACCAATGCGCATAAACAGCCGCCCCAGTGTGAACCCGATCCGACGAATCAAAGGATAAGGCAGCAGCGTGACCAGATATAAAGCCGCGATCCCTAGCCAAGTCAGCCAGTAGCGCGGATGAAAATATGCTGTACGAAATTGAGCTTGAACCATGATGAACTTCACATTAGCTGGGCAGACGTCTTAGTTTACCTGCAACAGCGCCGCCTTGCATGTGTGTTATGCCGCCCTGTGGTACACTCTGCCAGAATTTCTTTTTTTGCTGTGTGTGGAGCAAACCATGAATGTGACTCTGCCTGATTATTCCCGCGCTGGGGTTCTGGTGGTTGGGGATATCATGCTGGATCGTTACTGGCACGGACCGACCAGCCGGATTTCACCGGAAGCGCCGGTACCGGTGGTCAAGGTCGAACAGATTGAAGAACGTCCGGGCGGTGCGGCTAACGTGGCGATGAACATTGCCTCACTCGGTGCGCGCTCGTGTCTGGTTGGTCTGACGGGCCAAGATGATGCGGCGCAAGCGCTGACACAGGCCCTACAGGCGGTGGAGGTGGAGTGTGATTTCGTCTCAGTGCCTACCCATCCGACGATCACCAAGCTGCGCGTGTTGTCACGCAATCAGCAACTGCTGCGTCTGGACTTCGAAGAAGGGTTCGACAACGTGGCGCCGCAGCCATTGTTAGACCGTATTACCCACGCATTGCCACGCGTTGGCGCGCTGGTGTTATCGGATTATGCCAAGGGTGCGCTGAGCGCAGTACAGGCGATGATCCAGCTGGCACGTAGCGCCGGTGTACCGGTACTGATTGATCCGAAAGGTAATGATTTCGAGCGCTATCGTGGTGCGACCTTATTGACGCCAAATCTGTCCGAGTTTGAAGCGGTGGTCGGGCGCTGTAAGTCTGAAGAAGAGCTGGTGGAGCGCGGCATGGCGCTGCTACATCGCTTTGATTTAGATGCCTTATTAGTCACCCGCTCTGAAAACGGCATGACGTTGCTGCGTGAAGGTCATGCGCCACTGCATCTGCCAACGCAGGCGCAGGAAGTGTATGACGTGACCGGTGCCGGCGATACCGTGATTGGTACCTTGGCCGCCACGTTGGCGGCAGGCAAGTCATTGGACGAAGCCTGTTTCTTGGCCAATGCTGCCGCAGGTGTGGTGGTGGGCAAACTGGGTACCTCGACAGTGTCACCGCTGGAGCTGGAAAACGCAGTGCGTGGCCGTAGCAATACCGGTTTTGGCGTGATGAGCGAAGCTGAGCTTAAGCTGATGATGCAGCAAGCGCGTCGCCGCGGCGAGAAAGTGGTGATGACCAATGGCTGCTTTGACATTCTGCATGCCGGCCATGTCTCGTATCTGGAAAATGCCCGTAAGCTGGGTGATCGGCTGATTGTTGCGGTGAACAGCGATGAGTCAGTGAAACGCTTGAAAGGCGAAAGCCGTCCGGTGAATCCGTTGTCGCAGCGTATGGCGGTGTTGGCCGGTCTCGGCGCAGTTGACTGGGTGGTACCGTTTGAAGAAGACACGCCGCAGCGTCTGATTGCGTCTTTATTACCGGATTTGCTGGTGAAAGGCGGTGATTATCAGGTGCATGAGATTGCCGGTGGCGCAGAAGTGATTGCCGCGGGTGGTCAGGTCAAAGTGTTGAACTTTGAAGATGGTTGCTCGACCAGCAACATTATTGCGGCGATCCGCGACGGACGCGGCTGAGGCGTACAAGCATCACTGTAGCTAGGCAGGTTCTGAGCCTGACTATGTCTTGATGTTATGCCAAAAAGACGATGAAAACAGGCGATTATTTCGCCTGTTTTTTTTTGCCCCATGCTAGCTTATTCCAAGCGTATTTAGGGCTGTCGGGCAAGGAAGGGCCGCAATGTCAGGGTTAAAACAAGAACTCGGGTTATTACAGGGGATAGGACTGTTATCCACGTCGTTGCTGGGAACCGGCATTTTCGCTATTCCGGCCTTGGCGGCGGTGATTGCTGGTCAAAGCGCTTTGTGGGTGTGGCCACTGCTGATTGCGTTAGTGTTTCCGGTGGCGATCGGTTTTGCGGCCTTAGGCCGTCATTATCCTCATGCTGGCGGCGCTGCGCATTTTGTGGAACAAGCCTTTGGCAAGCGCATGGGGCGAGCCACGGCGTGGCTCTTCTTATCTGTGATCCCCGCAGGTTTACCCGCGGCGCTGCAGATTGCGGCCGGTTTTTGGCAGGCGGCCTTTGGTTGGGGCTCTGGCTTGGCCATGCTCGTGCAGCTGGCGACGTTGCTGCTGATCCTTGGCCTTGGGTTGCGCAGTGCGGGCTCATCGGCCAATGTGCAAACCCTGATAGCGTTGCTGATCATCTGTTTGGTGCTGGTGATCGCTTATGCGGGGCGCTTATGGCAGGCCCCGAGCCTGCCGCAATGGCCGGCGGCCTTGACCTTGGGACAGGCACTGGCAGTGATGTTCTGGTGTTTTGTCGGGATCGAAGCGTTTGCCCATTTGGGCTCGGAGTTTCGCCTGCCGGAGCGCGATTTTCCGCGTGCCTTGTTGTGTGGTTTGCTGGTGGCGGGCAGCATCTATTGGCTGTGTACCTTGGCGGTGCTGCACTTTTCTGCCTATGGTAGCCAGTTGCCAGCGTCCGCCTCGATTCCGTCGATTGTGGGTGGGCTGTTTGGCCCACGAGCGCAGCGGATTGCTTGCTTGATTGGTTATCTGGCCTGTTTTGCCAGTATCAATATCTATCTGCAAAGCTTTGCTCGCCTGATTTGGGCACAAGCAGCACAGTGGCGTCCGAGTAGCCGTTTAGCGCGCTTATCGCGCCGTCAGGTACCGGCCAATGCGCTAACCTTGGTGGTGGGCTTATGTGCGCTATCGGCATTGGCATTGCAGGGGCTTGGGGTGTCATTATCTGAGCTGATCATCTATGCCAACGGGATTTTCGTACTGATTTACTTGCTATCCATGCTGGCTGGCGTGGTGTTATTGCAAGGTTGGGTGCGTTGGGCTGCGTTGCTGGGCGCGGGACTGTGCGTGCTGATGCTGCTGGCTATCGGTTGGCACAGTGGTTATGCCTTAGCGATGTTGGCGCTGTTATATGCCTTGGCGTGCTATTGCCAGCGCCGAAGTGAACGCTCACTGATACAGGCCGGTTAACCGGCCTGTTAGTCGCTTAAATGATGCGGCTATCGAGCCGCATCGGTGTGCGATGAATTTAGCAGCAGCAAGGTGTCAGCAGGGAATTAATCAGATTTTGCAGCACGATATCTTGGCTCTGTCCGCCGTGGTAATAAATCCAAATCGGTTGCCGTTCATACACATCGGCTAAGCGTCGCCAAATGAGCGGAGTGTCCGGTTGCAGCTGCATGGCGGTGGCCGGTAAGACCGTTAGTCCTAGACGGCTGTTGACCGCCGCCAAGATAGCGGTGATTTGGCTTAAGGTGGCGGTAATTTTCAGTGCGATATCTTGCTCACTGGCCAGATTCAGTAACGTACTGTGGGTAATGTGCGGTTCTGGCAATAAAATCAGGTGCTGGTCGCGCAGCTGCTGCACACAAATTTCTTTGTGGGTAGCCAGTGGGTGTGAGGGAGGCAGCACCACCATCAGTTCATCATCGCAAAACGGTTGTTTTTCAATATTCGGTGGTAGCGCCGGATCGGCCTGCCCAATCACCATATCCAGCTTATGTTCGGTCAGTTCAGCCAACAGATGAGCGACCGGCGCTTCGGTAATGGTCATGCTGAGCGCTGGTTGGCTGAGGGTATAACGCAGCAGGTTATTGATCACCGGTTCAACCGATTGAACCATGCCGATACGAATTTGTTGCTGATTGCCTCCGTGATAATGACGAACGCTTTTTTCCAGCGCGTCGGCATCGCGGATTAATTGGCTGACTTGTGGGTAGATATGTTCGGCAAATTCGGTGGGCAACATATGTGATTGACGTCGCTCAAATAATGCGATGCCGTAATGCTGCTCCAGTTTAATCAATTGTTGAGATAATGCCGATTGGGTAATAAACGCTTTATTCGCGGCTTTACTGAGATTTTGTTCTTGATACACCAGACTAAAATAATACAGTTGCTTTAAATCAGTTAGCCGCATACATCCCTCGGAGTAACATGAATCTGGATGAGATAAAATCCTGACTCAGTCTATAACACAAATATCGGGCTCAAAAGGGTATAACGGCGCATAAAAAGCACATCACAGTGTAATCAAAGATAAAATATGGACTCCCAGTGAACCATCTTGTTAACAAAGAAAAATTCACCCACAGCTTACAGATGAACTTCGCTAAATATGAAATAAATGGCGAAAATGCTAACAAAATAGGGTGTTGCCGTGTAAATATTGTCACCCAGTAAAAATATGCAGTTTTGCTGGGTGATTATGAATTTTCTCGATTTATCTCCCAGTATGCCGAGGGAATAATTTAATCATTGCGCTGAGCAGGTTAACTATTTTATTACGCATTCACGCTGAATATAAATACACCTACGCTATCGTCTGGTATCGAAATAATGGCAAAGACTGGGGCGCCGAATTAAGGCAGCGAGGCTGAGCGAGAGAATCGAGATAACGAGCCTGATGGTGCGCGGATGGATGATTCGGTTCTCAATGCTTAGATCTCGGCGATGTTCACTGCGTTGTATTGCGAACTCTATGTCACGAACTTTGACTCATGTATTAGCGGGCTGCGTGGCGAGGGTGACCACGGTTTATCTGTCACTTCGGTAGAGCATAAAGCGCGGGCGCGCAAGCAAAACTCTGCAGTTGAGCGATGAGTTTTTTGCTGAAGTGGTTATACTAGCGCACAGCTGTAAGCCTGAGGTGATTATGCTAGTTGTAGTTCGCGCCATTATTGTATTGCTGTATGCGTTGCTGCTGTGTATCGGTGGCAGTCTATATTGTTTGTTTAGCCCACGTAATCCACGTCATGTGTATACGTTCGCCCATCTGTTTAGCAAATTAGATCGGGTCATGGGGCTGAAAGTTGAGCGTCGTTTCCCGCAAGGGTTCGAGCAGTTCGGTGACAGCGTGTATATCGCCAATCACCAGAATAATTACGACATGGTGACTGTCTCGGGCATGGTGTTGCCGCGTACGGTGACTGTGGGTAAAAAGAGCCTGCTGTGGATCCCGTTCTTTGGTCAACTGTACTGGCTCACCGGTAATATTCTGATTGATCGAAATAACCGTAGTAAGGCGCATGACACCATTTCTCAGGTGGTGGACAAAATCAAAGAGCGCAATATTTCGGTATGGATGTTCCCAGAAGGAACCCGTAGCCGTGGCCGTGGTTTGTTGCCATTTAAAACCGGGGCTTTCCATGCGGCGATTGCTGCCGGTGTGCCGGTGGTGATTGTGTGTGCCTCTGAGCAGCACAACAAAGTGAATCTGAACCGTTGGAATAACGGGCATGTGATCGTTGAGATGTTGCCTCCAATCGATACCACCGGTTACACCCGTGAAAATGTGCGTGAGCTGGCGGCGCTGTGTCATCAGATGGCGGCCGATAAAATTGCGCAGTTGAATGTCGAAGTGGCCGAGCGCGAACGTCAAGATCGCGCGGCATAAGTCGTATCCAGCCGGCCTTGGCAGGCTATCGTGGTTTGTTCATGCGCGCCGGCTCCTCGGTTCGTCGCTAGCGCGGGCTGGTGATGGGACCGCTGAGGGCTGGCGCGGGATCATTTTGTTTTCGGAGATATCATGGCTCTCAGTCGTCGACGTTTTTTACAGCTGACCGGAGCATCTGTATGTGCCGGGGCTGTCTATCCGGCACTGAAACTGGAGGCGGCAACCGGGCCGTCTCAGCCATTACCCATCCCTCCTTTGTTGGAGTATCGGCATGGGCGGCCATTATTTCTGACCCTACAGGGAACGCATTGGGCGTTTAGTCAAAATGCGGCGCCGGTGTCGGTGTGGGGAGTAAACGGCCGCTATTTGGGGCCGACCGTGCGGGTGAAGCGCGGTGACAACGTGAAGCTGATTTACAGCAACCGTCTGGATGAAGCGGTTTCCATGCGAGTGCAGGGGCTGCGGGTGCCGGGGGTGTTGGATGGTGGACCGGCGTGGTTGATGAAGCCGCGCAAAGAGTGGGCGCCGATTTTACCGGTGCGCCAAGCTGCCTCTACCTGTTGGTACCATGCGGATACCCAAGGCAAGATGGCCGAGCATGTGTATCGGGGCTTGGCGGGCCTGTGGCTGGTTGATGATGAAAACACCCGCGACTTGCGTTTGCCGAAGCACTATGGCGTTGATGATATTCCGCTGATTTTACAAGATAAGCGCTTTAATCCGTTTGGTGAGCCGAAGTATGAAGCGGCGCCGGGCGGTTTTATCGGTAACACCTTGCTGATCAATGGCGTGCAAGATCCGTTCATCAATGTGTCACGTGGCTGGGTGCGTTTGCGTCTGGTGAATGCCTCGAATGCCCGTCGTCTGCTGCTACAGATGAGTGATGCGCGTTCGATGTATGTAATTGCCGGTGACGTGGGTTTGCTCAATGCGCCGGTGGAGGTCAAGCAGTTCAGCCTGGCTCCCGGTGAGCGCCGTGAGATTCTGATCGACATGAGCAATGGCGATGAAGTGACCCTCACAGCCGGTGAGTCGGCGGGGTTGGTGGATCGCATCAAGGGCTTGTTTGAGGACTCCAGTATTTTGGTCTCCTCACAAGTGTTGACCTTGCGCCCAGAAGGCTTGTTGCCGCTGATGACGGATAAGCTACCGGCGCGCTTGCCGGCAGAGGAAGGGGGCGTCAGTAATATCGAGCGTACCCGAACCCTGCGTCTGGGCGATGTGGCCAGTCCTGGCATCAATGGTGCGGTCTGGAATGAAGGTCGGGTTGATATCGATACTCGTTTTGCGGCCAGTGAGCGTTGGATTGTGCATGCGTTAACTCCGCAGCCATTTACGTTGCATGGCGCTATGTTCCGGATCCAGTCGGTGAACGGTCAGCCACCGAAAGCCGAAGATGCCGGTTGGAAAGATACCGTCTGGGTCGACAGCGAAGTGGAGCTGATCGTGCGCTTTGATCAAACAGCTGGCGCTGATCATCCGTTCCGTTATCACAGTGGCATTTTGGAAATGGCCGATCGTGGCACCATGGGGCAATTTACCGTTAACCCATAATCCACACTCATCGACCGATACAACAAGCATAAAAAAGCGACCGCATGCGAGGCATGACGGTCGCTTTTTTGTATCGCTATGAATTCCTTGTGTAATTCATGAGCCGTGTCGCATCACACCTGAAAGCGCTTGATCAGGCCAGACAGTACGTCGGACTCATGATAAATCGCCTCGGCTTGTACTGCCGTCTCGCCGGAGACCTGCAGAATTTGCCCGGAGGAGTCGGCCACAGCACGAATATCTTGGCGGATACTCTGGCTGGCTTGTACTTGCTCTTGCAGGATTTGACGGGTGCTTTCCACCATATCGGCAGCGGTGCTGATTTCAGCGCGAATTTGGGTGATGCAGCTGCCGCCGTCTTGCGCTTGTACGATCCCGCGGTGCAAATCGTCGACCATGGTGTCCATACGCCCTTTGGCATTCAGGCTGCTGGCCTGAACTTGCTTAATGGTGTCATGGATTTCGCGAGTCGCGACACTGGTGCGCTCGGCCAGCTTACGCACCTCATCGGCTACCACCGCAAAGCCGCGCCCCTGTTCACCGGCACGCGCCGCTTCGATGGCCGCATTCAGCGCCAGCAAGTTCGTCTGCTCGGCTACATCACTGATCACCGCCACAATCGCCGAGATGTTGTTGACCTGATCGGCCAGCTCATCGATCCGTTGCTGCGTCTCGCCCACATCGCGTTCAATATCGGTCAGGCGACCAACTGCCGCGAAGATGGTCTTGTGGCCATTATCCGATTGCAGACAGGCTTGCTCACTTTGCTGGCGCGCTTGTTGGGTTTGCTCGGCGGCATAGCGGGTTTGCTCGCTAAATTGATGCGCAGTGGCGGCAATACGGTTGGTGGCATCGCGCTCTTGCTCAATCAGCTGGGTGCTGTGCTCGGTATTACTGACAATCGAGCGGCTGTGCTCATGCAGGTGCGCGACACTTTGCTGCAGCTGTTGCACCACATCATGCAGCGATTGGCGCATGCGCAGCACCGAGGCGTGAATACTGACATCATCACGATTTGGTTGGGTATGGTGTTGGCTCAGATCGCCATTGGCGACCGCTTGCACCAGCTGTTTCACATCAGCCGGCTCACCGCCTAAGTCATTCAGCAGACCCCAGATCATGCGGCTGATAATCAGCCCGGTAAGGGTGGCAATCAGAAGACAAATACCCAACTGCCAACCGGCGTTGGACCAAAATCGCTGGTTAACTTCAGCCTCGCTGATCCCGGTGCCGACCACCCAATTCCAGCGGGGGGTTTGCTGGGCGACCGACAGCAAATCCACCACCTGATTGTTACGCTTCGACGTCCAGTGGTATTCGGTATATTGGCCGTGATTGGCGCGCAAGGCATTTTGCAAAATTGCGCCGACGCTGTTGCCACTGGCGTCTTTAAAATCGTGGAAGCTGGTGCCGTGCAGCTGTGGTTCGAGCGGTGTCGCGACGAAGTTCAGCTTCTCATCGGCCACATAGACATATTCACTGTCATGATATTTGTTGGCACGTAATAAGTCCGTGGCAATTGCCTTGGCTTGCTGTTCAGGCAATTGGCCGCTGGCCGCCATCTGCTCAAGCTCAGTAATTGTGGAGAGCGTGCTTTTCATCAATTGTTGAATACGAGCCCGATTATCCTGATCGCTGGCTGCCCGCATTGCTAATAACCCGATCAGGGAAATACCGACCATGGCGATCAGAAGTCCACCAATCAACAACCATCCTTTGTGTTTTAATTTCATGTGCGCTGGATCTCAGACAAAGACAATGACAGAGATCGCTATTATCGCATGTCTGCTACAGAGGATAGGTGGCTTGTTTTGCGAGATGAAACAAGTTTTAGAAAGGATTTGGTGTGCCACAGACAGGACCAAGGGTCCTGTCTGTATAAGAAATCAACCGCGACGCACAGCGATGGCTTCGATTTCGATTTTGACGTCTTTTGGCAGACGCGCCACTTCCACGCAAGAGCGTGCTGGGAATGGTGCATTGTGTTCGGTAAAGAAGGCTTCGTACTCGGCGTTAACGGCCGCGAAGTCATTCAGATCTTTGACAAACACGGTAGTTTTCACGATATCGGCAACACGCAGGCTAGCGGCTTCAACGATAGCACGGACGTTTTCCAGAGATTGACGGGCTTGAGCTACCACGTCTTCTGCGATTTCACCGGTAGCCGGGTTCACTGGGATTTGACCGGAGGTGATCACCATGCTGCCAAGATCGACGCCTTGAACATAAGGACCGATGGCGGCAGGGGCTTTTGCGGTGCTGATCACATGACTCATAACGCTTCCTTTTATTCGGTTTAAAAAGAGTTCGTTAGGATTATAAAGCCTGTGCAACAGGAAACACAGTGAGCCGTGCCAAAGGCTGACACGGCAATTGTAAGCTAAATCGAGTCAGTTGATGGCGAGTCGATTACAGCTGCTCAGTAACCACTTCACTATCAAACACTTTTTCACAGTATTTGCACTTTAATAGCACCTGTTGGGCTTTTTTGCGCACCCAAAAACCAGAGCTAACCGGCTCGCTGTGGCTGATACAGTTACTGTTCGGGCAGTTCAGCACATGCTCGATGTACTCCGGCAGCTCCAGATGCCGTTTTTGCACCACCTGATAGTTTTCAATCTGGTTTACGGTGGCATCTGGCGCATAGATAGCCAACTGGTTAGCTTGCTCGCCAGTTAAGAACACATTTTCAATCTTGATCAGATCTTTTTGTCCCAGAGCGGCGGAGGGCAGGTTTAAACCCACGGTGATTCGCTGGCGTGTTTCGCTGAACTTAAACAGGCTCAAAATCTTGATGCCGATGGTGGCCGGAATATGGTCGATCACGGTGCCGTTTTTGATGGCTTCAACCTGCAGTTTATTTTCACGTTCCATGCTCAGCTCCTTAGGCCAGATTCAGTTCAGGATTCAGTACCAATGCCAGCAGTGCCTGACGGGCATACACGCCGTTATCGGCTTGCTGGAAATAGTAGGCGTAGGGGGTGGTGTCCACGTCCACGGTGATCTCATCGATACGTGGCAGTGGGTGCAAAATTTTCAAGTTCGGGCGCGCATCGCTCAGTGCCGCAGCGGTGAGGACAAACTGCGATTTCAAGTTGGCATATTCAGATGGGTCAAAACGCTCTTTCTGTACCCGCGTCATGTACAGAATATCTACCTGCGGGATCACCTCTTCCATCGAAGTATGCAGGCTGTAGGTGATGCCTTTGCTGTCTAGCTCTTCGAGGATGTAATCCGGCATCGCTAGGGCATCTGGGGCGATAAAATAGAAACGGTTGCCGTTGAATTTGGCCAAGGCTTGAGTCAGTGAGTGCACGGTGCGGCCATATTTCAGATCGCCGACCATGGCAATGCTGATGTTGTCCAAGCGGCCTTGGGTTTCACGCAGGGTGAACAGATCCAGTAAGGTTTGGCTTGGGTGCTGGTTAGCGCCGTCACCGGCGTTGAAAACCGGAACGCCGTTGGAGAACTCGGAAGCCAAGCGCGCGGCACCTTCTTGTGGATGGCGCATCACAATGGCATCCACATAGTTGCTGATCACGCGAATCGAGTCGGCCAGCGTCTCGCCTTTTTTACCCAGCGACGTGTTGCTGCCGTCAGCAAAACCAATCACTTTACCGCCCAAGCGCTGAATGGCGGTTTCGAACGACAAACGGGTGCGGGTCGAGGCTTCAAAAAAGCAGCTGGCGACTACCTTATGTTGCAGTAACGTTGGCTGTGGCGTGGCTTTCAGGCGAGCGGCGGTATCCACCACCAGCTCCAACTCGGCACGGCTGAACTCCGGAATGGAGATGATGTTTTTGCGGTATAAGGGATTGGCCATGGTGCGCTCCTCTGCAGCCTGACGGGGTATGGACGAAAAAAAAGCCCCTGCAATTGAGGGGCTTTTTCTTGTAATAACGAAAGTGCCTGTACTGGACCTTCACGGCGGATCAAAAAACCACGAACGGCCGCGAAGTGGGCGGCATGTCGGCGCAATGTAACGTTTGCGTGACGCATTCGCAATGATCCTGACCAGCTGACAGACAAATTGTCGCGCATTATACGCAAAAACGCGGTCGCTGCAATATTCACCTTGCGGCCGGAGATCGCCAACAGTGCGCACGGTGGTAAATGACCGTGCGCACTCGACAATCGATTACGCGCCGAGTGTGGCCACCATCACAGCTTTGATGGTGTGCATCCGGTTTTCTGCTTCATCAAACACAATCGAATAGGGGGATTCAAACACCTCATGGGTGACTTCCAACCCTTGCATGCCGTATTTGGCGCTTACCTCGCGGCCGATTTCGGTTTGATCGTCATGGTAGGCCGGTAAGCAGTGCATGAATTTCACCTGTGGATTACCGGTTTGGCGGATCACGTCCATGTTAATCTGATATGGCTTCATCAGGGCAATCCGCTCGGCCCACGCACTTTCTGGCTCGCCCATGGAGACCCACACATCGGTATACAGGAAATCCACGCCCTGCACGCCTTCGGCGACGTTATCGGTTAAGGTCAGCTTGGCACCGGTGGTAGCGGCAATGGCTTGGCACTGTGCAACCAGTGACTCTTCCGGCCAAAAGGCTTTCGGGCCGACCAAACGCAGATCTAATCCCATCAGCGCCGCGCCTTCTAACAGCGAGTTCCCCATGTTATTACGGGCATCGCCGAGATACGCCAGCTTCATCTGGTTTAACGGTTTGCCTTGTCCATGCTCGAGCATGGTCAGGAAATCGGCTAAGATCTGCGTGGGGTGAAACTCATCAGTTAGGCCATTCCAGACCGGCACACCGGCATAGCGCGCCAACTCTTCGACCCGCGCTTGACCAAAGCCCCGATATTGAATGCCGTCATACATCCGTCCGAGAACTCGCGCCGTGTCGGCCATTGACTCTTTACAGCCGATTTGTGAACCAGATGGGCCTAAGTAGGTAACGTGTGCGCCCTGATCATGGGCCGCCACTTCAAAGGCACAGCGGGTACGGGTAGAGGTCTTTTCAAAGATCAGCGCAATGTTTTTTCCCTGTAAGCGAGGTCGCTCATAACCGCCGTATTTGGCCTTTTTCAGCTCACTGGCCAGCTCAATTAAGTGCTGGATCTCTTTGCTGGTGAAATCGGTGAGTTTTAATACGTTCCGGTTACGCAGGTTAAAAGCCATATGTCCGTCCTTGTTTGCATATCTATCTTTTGTTTGTGGTTAATATCGACTATTTATTCAATCTATTTGAGTTTTTATTTGTTTTCAAGTGTTGTGTTTAATTTATAAGCAATGGAAGTATCGGTGGTGAGGCGCGGCAGGGTGTGGGACAATGAAAACCGAATTACTTAACTCTCTGGAGGCCTTATGGCAGACCGTGAATTTCTGGAAGCACAGCAGGAAGAGACTCGCCTGATCATTGATGAACTGCTGGAAGATGGTAGCGATCCTGATGCGCTGTATACCATTGAGCACCATTTGTCCGCAGAGCGTTTTGAGGAGCTGGAAAAGGCGGCCGTTGAAGCGTTCAAGCTGAGCTATGAAGTGACGGATGCTGAAGAGCTGGAAGTCGAAGACGGCTCCGTGCTGGTATGCTGTGACGTCGTCAGCGAAATCCCGCTGAAAGCCGAGCTGATCGATGCGCAAGTTGAGCAGTTGGTGAAGCTGGCAGAGAAATTTGGCATCAACTACGACGGTTGGGGCACCTACTTTGAAGATCCGGACGGCGAAGAAGAGGAAGATGATGAATTCTTCGACGACGAGGATGACGAAGAAGAAGACGCGCCAACGCGCCACTGATTCTGATGGATGTCGTTAGGCGGGCAAGGCCAACGGCCATAGCCACTAACAGGATAAAAACCGGGCTTGCGGCCCGGTTTTTTTATGTCTGCTGACGGCCGAATTATTGGCGCGGGCATGTGGCGCATAAAAAAAGCCCGTCGCGGGCGACGGGCTTGAATACAGTTAAGTACGCGCAGTACTTAGGTGTAGATTGCGATTACAGATCCGCAATTACAGAGAGGCAATCACACCTTGCTGCTCTTCGAGCTTGCGCTTGGCTTCGGCATAACCGGCCAGCTTCTCACGCTCTTTGGCAATGACCGCTTCTGGCGCACGTGCCACAAAGCCTTCGTTACCCAGCTTGCTTTCGATGCGAGCAACTTCGCCGTTCACTTTCTCGATCTCTTTAGCCAGACGCGCCAGCTCAGCATCCTTATCAATCAGACCGGCCATTGGGATCAGCAGTTCAGCCTGACCGACCAGTTTGGTCACGGATACTGGGCCCTTGTCGCCATCGGCCAGCAGTGTGATGTTGTCCAGACGCGCCAGACTCTGGATGAAGGTGCGGTTTTCTTCCACGCGGCGCTGCTCTTGCGCGTTGGTATTACGCAGCAGGATCTCCAGCGGCTTGCTTGGTGCGATGTTCATTTCAGCACGGATGTTACGTACCGCAATGATCAATTGCTTGATCCACTCCAGATCTTCCATCGCGGCAGCATCGGTCGCTTCTGGCTGATATTCTGGGAATGGCTGCAGCATGATGGTATCGCCCTGCACGCCAGCCAGTACTTTCACGCGCTGCCAAATCTCTTCCGTGATAAACGGAATGATTGGATGAGCCAGACGCAGCAGACCTTCCAGCACCTGAATCAGGGTGTGGCGGGTACCACGCAGTTCAGCATCGCTACCGCTGTTCATCACCGGCTTAGTCAGCTCCAGATACCAGTCACAGAACTGGTTCCAAGTGAACTCGTACAAAATACCGGCCGCGATATCGAAGCGGTAGTTGTCTAGAGCCTCACGGAATGCTTTCACGGTGTTGTTGAATTCACCCAAGATCCAGCGGTCTGCCAGTGACAGAACCATCTCGCCGCCGTTTAGGCCGCAATCTTGATCTTCGGTGTTCATCAGTACGAAACGGCTGGCGTTCCACAGCTTATTACAGAAGTTACGGTAACCTTCCAGACGCTTCATATCCCAGTTGATGTCACGGCCAGTAGAGGCCAGTGCCGCCAAGGTGAAACGCAGGGCGTCAGTACCGTGTGCTTCGATGCCGTTCGGGAACTGCTTCTGGGTACTCTTGCCAATTTTCTCAGCCAGCTGCGGCTGCATCATGTTACCGGTGCGTTTTTCCAGCAGATCTTCCAGTGAGATGCCGTCAATCATATCCAGCGGGTCAATCACGTTACCCTTGGATTTCGACATCTTCTGACCTTGCTCGTCACGGATCAAACCGGTGACGTACACAGTCTTGAATGGCACTTGTGGCTTGCCATCTTCGTCTTTGATGAAGTGCATGGTCATCATGATCATGCGCGCCACCCAGAAGAAGATGATGTCAAAACCGGTCATCAACACGTCGGTTGGATGGAAGGTTTTCAGCGCTTCGGTGTTTTCTGGCCAGCCCAGTGTGGAGAAGGTCCACAGTGCTGACGAGAACCAAGTATCCAGCACGTCATCGTCTTGGCGCAGAACAATCACGTTGTCCAGCTTGTACTTGCTGCGCACTTCTTCTTCGGTACGGCCTACATACACGTTACCGGCGTTGTCATACCAGGCCGGAATGCGGTGACCCCACCACAGTTGACGCGAAATACACCAGTCTTGGATATCACGCATCCACGCAAAGTACATGTTTTCGTACTGCTTAGGCACGAATTGGATATCGCCGTTCTCAACTGCTTCAATGGCGGTTTTTGCCAGTGGTGCAACACGCACATACCACTGGTCAGTCAGCATCGGCTCGATCACCACGCCGCCACGGTCACCGTATGGAATGGTCAGATCGTGTGGCTTGATCTCTTCCAGCAGACCCAGCTCTTCAAATTCGGCCACCACGGCTTTACGCGCCGCGAAACGCTCCATACCACGGTACTTGGCAGGCAGCTCGGTGCTGTAAGCGGTGCTTGGCTCGCCATTGGTATTGAACACTTCGGCTTCATCACGGATATCCGCATTGAAGGTCAAAATGTTGATCATTGGCAGGTTGTGACGTTTACCGACTTCATAGTCGTTAAAGTCGTGCGCCGGAGTGATCTTCACGCAGCCGGTGCCTTTTTCCATATCGGCGTGCTCGTCACCCACGATTGGGATACGACGGCCGACGATTGGCAAAATAATCTCTTTGCCGATCAGATCTTTGTAGCGAGGATCTTCTGGGTTCACCGCCACACCGGTATCACCCAGCATGGTTTCTGGACGGGTAGTCGCGACCACGATGTAGTCTTTACCGTCCGCGGTTTTCACGCCATCAGCCAGCGGATAGCGGAAGTGCCACATGGAGCCTTTGCTCTCTTTGTTTTCCACTTCCAGATCGGAGATCGCGGTGTGCAGTTTTGGATCCCAGTTCACCAGACGCTTGCCGCGGTAGATCAGGTCATCTTCGTACAGGCGCACGAACACTTCCTTCACCGCATTGGACAGGCCTTCATCCATGGTGAAACGTTCACGATCCCAATCGACAGAGTTACCCAGACGGCGCATCTGCTTACAGATAGTGCCACCGGACTCGGCTTTCCATTCCCAGATCTTGTCGATAAAGGCATCCCGGCCATAGTCATGACGGGTCTTGCCTTCTTCAGCGGCAATCTTGCGCTCAACCACCATCTGAGTCGCGATCCCCGCATGGTCGGTCCCCACCTGCCACAGGGTGTTTTTACCCTGCATACGCTGGTAACGGGTCAGAGCATCCATCATGGTCTGCTGGAACGCGTGGCCCATGTGCAGGCTGCCGGTGACATTCGGCGGCGGGATCATGATGCAGTAGCTTTCCTGACGGGTATCACCATGCGGCTTAAAGTAGCCATTTTCTTCCCAAGCCTGATACAGAGCTTGTTCGATGGCGTTCGGGTTGTAGGTTTTTTCCATGGTCATCTTAAGGCTAATTCGTTGATGGCGTAATGCCGAGATCTTGGGTTGTCAGCTGGAAGCCGGCCTGTCGGTAAGCCTTATAGCGCTCACGCGCCTGCTGTTTCAGCGTCTCTTCGCAGGGGACGAAGTCTATCACCTGAAGGAAAGCAGAAGCAAAGTCGGCAACATCTGGTAATAAGGATATCAGTAAATCGCGCCGTGACGCGCTACGTTTTTCTGGCCAGGCAATTTCTACCGGTGAGCCATAGTGCGGCCCTTCGCCGGCCAGATTATGCGGCACAAACTGCTGCGGATCGAATTGCCACAACGCCTCATCTACCGCAAAGGCCTCTGTCTGTGACGCGCAGGCGATCAACACCCGTTGTCCGCGTCGCCAAGCATCCGCAGCTAAACGACAGGCATGATAGGCCTGGGCGCTTAATCCTGCCGGCAATTCGCCGTCGGCGCTCGCGGGCAGAAGATAAAAAGTGGCTTGTTTCATCATAATATAAACGGGGGCTGCCGCCCCCGGTAATGGTTACTCGTAATCCGTGTAGTGGCCGCAGGGCTGCTTACTCTTCGATGCTAACGCCAGCGCGGTTCAGCAGGAATTGCGTCAGCAGCGGTACCGGACGACCAGTTGCACCTTTGCTCTTGCCGGAACGCCATGCGGTGCCGGCAATGTCTAAGTGCGCCCAGTAATACTTCTTGGTGAAACGCGACAAGAAGCAACCGGCAGTGATCGCACCCGCTGGACGGCCTCCGATGTTGGCCATATCAGCAAAGTTGGACTCCAACTGCTCCTGATACTCATCACCCAGTGGCAGACGCCAAGCGCGATCGCCTGCTTGCTCGGAGGCGCTCAGCAGATCGTTGGCCAGCGGGTTATGGTTCGACAGCAAGCCACTGATGTGGTGACCAAGGGCAATCACACAGGCTCCGGTTAAGGTGGCCACGTCAATCACCAGCTCAGGGTCGAAGCGTTCAGCATAGGTAAGTGTATCACATAACACCAAGCGGCCTTCGGCGTCGGTATTCAACACCTCGACCGTTTGGCCGGACATGGTGGTCAGGATATCGCCCGGGCGATAAGCGCGGCCATCTGGCATGTTTTCGCAGCCGGCCAGAATGCCCACCACGTTGAGCGGCAATTGCAGTTCAGCGACGGCGCGCATCACGCCGAACACGGTCGCGGCGCCGCACATGTCGTATTTCATCTCATCCATGCCGTCAGACGGCTTGATGGAAATACCACCGGAGTCAAAGGTCAGCCCTTTACCGATCAGCACAATCGGCTTGTCGTCTGGGTTCGCGGCGCCCTTATACTCGATAACCGACATCAGGGATTCATTTTGCGAGCCCTGACCAACCGCCAGATAGGCATTCATGCCCAGATCTTTCATCTGCTGCTCGCCAATCACGCGGGTGGTGACCGGTGAGAACTCATCGGCCAATTGGCGCGCATGAGAAGCCAGATAGGCCGGATTGCAAATATTCGGCGGCATATTGCCCAGATCTTTGGCAATTTTGAGGCCAGAGGCCACGGCCAGACCATGTTGAATGGCCTTTTCGCCTACCGAAAGCTCACGGCGGGTCGGCACGTTAAATACCAGCTTGCGCAGTGGGCGACGCGGTTCAACCTTGATGCTCTTCATCTGATCAAAGGTGTACAGCGCTTCTTTGGCCGATTCCACCGCTTGGCGCACTTTCCAGTAGGTGTTGCGTCCGCGCACATGCAGTTCGGTCAGGAAACACACCGCTTCCATCGAGCCGGTTTCATTCAAGGTGTTGATGGTTTTTTGAATGATTTGCTTAAACTGGCGCTCATCCAGCTCGCGCTCTTTACCGCAGCCGACCAGTAAGACGCGCTCGGAGAGAATGTTGGGAACCTGATGTAAAAGCAGCATCTGGCCTGGCTTGCCTTCCAGATCGCCGCGACGCAATAATGAACTAATATAACCATCACTGATCTTATCCAGTTGCTCGGCGATCGGTGACAGACGGCGTGGCTCGAAGACACCAACAACAATGCAGGCGCTGCGCTGCTTTTCAGGGCTGCCGCTTTTTACACTAAACTCCATGCAGTCTCCTAAAGACAAAGGATGTGCTTTTCTGGATAATGGCGGGTTCATGAGAAAACTCAGTGAGGTAGATCGCCTTCACCAGATGAATGCGTTAATCTATTTACAGAATTATTAACAGCGCTCAGGCCGATGCGGAACAAACGATATTCCGCGCTTTTATCCAGCCAAAGCTCTGAAAAATGGCCTATTAGCCAAAAAACTATAGATATTCACTCAAAAAGACAAGTTTTCATAGGCGTAAAGAGCGTGATCATTATTAGATATCTGGTACGGGAAGTGCTGAAAAGCCAGATCGCCATCTTGTTTGTCCTGATGCTGATCTTCTTCTGCCAGAAGTTAGTCCGAGTTTTATCCTCCGCGGTGGAAGGCGATTTGCCGGCCAACCTCGTGATGTCGGTGTTGGGCTTAGGCCTGCCTTACATGGCGCAGTTGATGCTGCCATTGAGCCTATTTGTTGGTTTACTGTTTACTTACGGTCGCTTATACGCCGAAAGTGAAATGACCGTTATGTTCGCCTGCGGGATGGGCAAACGCACCTTGCTGCGCGCCGCCGCATGGTTGGCATTGCTGACTTCCATTTTAGCTGCGGGTAACGTGCTTTGGTTGAGTCCTCTGTCGGCGAAAACCGAAGCGCAAGTGATCAGCGAAGCGAAAGCCAACCCTGGGCTTGCCGCTTTGGTAGCTGGTCAATTCCAAAGCTCGCCCGATGGCAGTTCGGTGATTTTTGTCAATCGCTTGGAAGGTAACCAGCTGCAAGATGTGTTCGTGGCCCAGCTGCGTCCACGCGGTGAGAGCAGCCGTCCGTCGGTCGTGGTGTCTACTTCCGGTGAAGTAGAGAAAGCCAAAAATGGCGATCAAATGCTGACGCTGGATAACGGCGTACGTTATGAAGGCACGGCTTTCTTGCGCGATTTTCGGATCACGCACTTTGATACCTACAACGCCGTGATTGGTCATCAGGATGTTGAAGCCGACAGTGGCGATTGGGAGCAAATGCCAACGGCTGCGCTGTGGAAGGAAAATAACTCTCATGCCCGTGCCGAGTTGCACTGGCGGTTGACCCTGATTGTGGCGGTACCTATTTTGGCGCTGCTGGTGATCCCGCTGTCGGCGGTGAATCCGCGTCAAGGGCGGTTTGCGAATGTGGTGCCAGCACTGCTGTTGTATCTCATCTACTTCTTGCTGCAAAGTGCGCTGAAATCAGCGCTGGATAATGGGCGGATGGATTCGGCGGTCTGGATCTGGGTAACCAATGGTGGCTTCTTGCTGCTGGGGATTATCTTGAACATGTGGGACAGCATCCCAATGCGTCGTCTGCGGGCTCAATTGAAAGGAGCGCAGGCATGATGCGGATTTTTGATTGGTACATTGGCCGGACGATTTTTGGCACCATCATGATGACCTTGGCCACCTTGGTGGGCCTGTCTGGGATCATCAAATTTGTCGAACAGCTCAAGAAAGTTGGTGAAGGTACCTACGGTGTCTGGGATGCGGGTCTATTCACCTTACTCACAGTTCCGGCAGACATCAGTGTCTTTTTCCCGATGGCGGCGCTGTTGGGCGCATTGTTAGGGTTGGGAATGCTGGCCAGTCGCAGTGAGCTGGTGGTGATGGAAGCGGCCGGTTTTACCCGCTTACAGATTGCAATGGCGGTGATGAAAACGGCCATTCCGCTGGTGATCCTGACCATGGCGCTTGGCGAGTGGGGTGCGCCGTGGGGTGATCAACTGGCGCGTAATCTGCGCGCACAAGCCATCTACGGCGGCTCGATGTTGGCTAAATCCGGTGGCCTGTGGGCCAAAGATGGCGATGACTTTATCTATATTGAGCGGATTGTCAGCCAGCAAGAGCTCAGTGGCGTAAACATCTACAAATTCAATCCGCAGCACCAGCTGCAATCAGTGTTGTATGCCAATAGCGCGAACTACACCGATTCAGGTTGGAAACTGCACCAGATTGATGAAGCGGTGATTGGTGAAAAAGCGGTAACCGGTGAGCAGCGCTTCTCGGCCGACTGGAAAACCAGCCTGAGTCCCGACAAGCTGAGCGTAGTGACCATTAAGCCTGAATCGCTGTCTATTAGTGGGCTGTGGCAGTACATTCATTATCTGAAGCAAACCGGGCAAGAAACCGGGCGTTATGAGCTGGCGTTGTGGCGCAAAGTTCTGCAGCCGGTGACGGTCGGTGTCATGATGTTGTTGGCCTTGTCGTTCATTTTCGGCCCACTGCGTAGTGTGACCATGGGCGCGCGGGTATTGACCGGGATCTGTTTTGGTTTCGTCTTTTATGTTGCCGATCAGATTTTTGGCCCACTCAGCTTGGTGTACCACGTGCCGGCGGTGATTGGCGCCGCATTCCCGAGTGTCTTGTTCCTCGGTTTGAGTTGGTATTTGCTGACGCGCCGCCGCTGATATTGCATCTATCTCTGTCAGTAATAACGCCGGGCTTGCCCGGCGTTATTGTTTTTAGAATGAGGGAAGATGAGTTGCGTTTATTCTTCGGTGGCATTCTTGTTGACAACATTCGTTTTAGGGCGAACAGGAAGCACCACCATCTCGCTATCAGACATATAATCTTGAAACGCGCGCAGATTACCGCGATCAAAGATAACCAGCAGATTTCCTAGCCCTACCGTTGCTGTTGTCAAACGCACCAGACATTGAGTCACCGTGAGATTATGGCCATCAAGCTGTTGTACCCGTAAACGCCACGCTTTCATGCCCAGCGTTTGGCCGGCTTTATGCCAGAACCAAACATAGAATGCACAAAAGCAGCCCAGCAGATAAAACGCATACCATGCTTGGCTATCCAGATACGCGGCAACATCCACTGCATCGCCTAACGA